>CAVWYD010000018.1:0-171920 GCA_963759055.1 uncultured Gammaproteobacteria bacterium | reverse complement strand
TTGTAATTTTGTAGCGGTGAACTGCGGTGCGGTTGCAGAGAGCCTGATCGAAAGTGAACTGTTCGGTCACGAGGCGGGAGCCTTTACCGATGCGAGGTCGCGACGCATCGGCAAGTTCGAGCATGCCAACGGGGGTACCCTGTTTCTGGATGAAATCGAGAGCATGCCGATGCAGGTCCAGGTCCACCTGCTGCGGGTGTTGCAGGAGCGGGCGATCGAGCGTCTTGGTTCGAACGAACTGATTCCGCTGGATCTGCGCGTGGTGGCGGCGACCAAAGTGGATCTTCGCGAGGCGGCCACCCGTGGCGAGTTCCGGGAAGATCTCTACTACCGGCTCAGCGTGGTGACGATCGATATCCCGCCGCTGCGCGAACGGCGTGAGGACATACCCCTGCTGTTTCAGCATTTCGTGCTGGTGGCGGGCGCACGTTATCAGCGTGAGCCACCGAGCCCCGGCCCCGAGCAGCTTCATCAACTGATGATGGCCGAGTGGCGGGGGAACGTGCGCGAGTTGCGCAATGCCGCAGAGCGTTACGTCCTGCTCGGTGAATCCTGTGGCTACGATTTTGAGCAGATGATGAACGGCGATGCCGATCGCCCCGCGATCACACTCCCGGAGCAGTTGGAGTGTTTCGAGCGCGGCCTGATCGAGCAGCATCTGAAGGCCAATAACGGCAGCATCAAAGCGACTATGGAGTCGCTGGGTCTGCCGCGCAAGACCCTGTACGACAAGATGAAAAAATACGGCCTGGACCGTGACAAC
The DNA here is from genome assembly GCA_963759055.1 of uncultured Gammaproteobacteria bacterium. Lineage (GTDB taxonomy): Bacteria > Pseudomonadota > Gammaproteobacteria > Chromatiales > Chromatiaceae > Thiosocius. The sequence goes on along the minus strand of CAVWYD010000018.1, from coordinate 171,157 downwards.
TACAAATAGTTGCGATGAAGCGGTGCCCTTTCTTCTATCTCATGTTGCCTGCGATCACCCTGCTGTATGCCGGGGGTCTTGGCGCCACAAGCTACCCTTTACCTCCCGCGGGTAACGATCTGATTGGCGGACTGCAGCTGGTGCGGGCCAGCCGCGACGAGACGCTGCTCGATATCGCGCGCATTCATGACGTGGGCCAGGAAGAAATCCGGCTCGCCAATCCCATGGTGGACCGATGGCTACCCGTAGAGGGTGAGCCGGTGGTGATTCCAAGTCACTATATCCTGCCGGACGCGCGGCGCCGGGGTATTGTGCTGAACCTTCCCGAGATGCGGATTTACCACTTCCGCGCAGCCGTCGGGAGCACCCCCGGGGCAGTGGATACCTATCCGGTAAGCATTGGGCGCATGGACTGGAAGACCCCCCTCGGCGCGACCCGCATTATTCACAAGCAGCCCAATCCGAGCTGGCATCCGCCTGAATCGGTCCGGCAGGAGGCCGCGGCCGAGGGCGAGGTGGTACCGGAGCTGGTGCCTCCCGGGGCCCGACAACCCCCTGGGGGCCTATGCCCTCCGCCTGGGCCTGCCCGGCTACCTGATCCACGGCACCAACAAACCTTATGGCGTCGGGATGCGGGTGACCCATGGATGCATCAGGCTGCTGCCGGAGGACATCGCCGAGCTGTTCGACCGGGTCGCCGTGGGTACGCCGGTTCAGATCCTGAACCAGCCGGTCAAGACCGGCTGGCAGGATGGCGTGCTCTATGTCGAGGTTCATCCACCGCTGGATGAGGATCCCACACCCCAGCGTGATCTGCTGCGATATACCCTGGAGCACGTCTACACCGAACTGAAGAAATATCCCGTGGTTCTGGACGGGCGCGCCCTGCGCCGGGCCGTGGATGAAATGCATGGGGTCCCGGTCGCGGTTTCGAGACCGGGCCTCATTGGGCGTCCGATCACCAACCCCCTGTTCCGTTGATGACTGGCTGACCTTTACCGCCGGCTGCCGACCGAGGGGAAGGAAGGTGCCTACAGAAAGCCTACTTGTACATCGCCTTCTTGAACATCCGGTCGATCTTGGCTTCGGTCTGTTCCGACTGGGCCTTGGCGCTGGATGCGGTGTCCATTGCGGCATCAGCGCGGGACTGCGCAGCCGCGGCGTCGGCGGCCGCCTTCTCTGCGATTGCACGAACCTCGTTGAGCTGATTTTGCAGATCCTTCTGTTGAGCCGTAGCGCAACCAAACAACAGGCCGCTCGCGGCCAGCATGACTAGGGTTCTGGTTGGGGCTGTCTTCATCAATGCGTCCTCTCATTGCGGTATTAAGAACTGCCGGATTTATCCCTACCAATATCAAGGGATTGTCGGCAGATTAAAGCACGCCTCAGCGGATTTCCACTTTCATGCCGACGCGCGCCCAAGACATCAGGGCATCCACCTGTTCGTCTGTGAGCGCGACGCAGCCGCGGGTCCAGTTCATGGTCTCGTGCAGTCGGAGGTCGCCTTGGCCCAAGCCATGAATGCCGATATTGCCGCCCAGCGCCGTGTGCTGGGGCGGGGGCTTGCCCAGGCGATGGGCGCGAAGTATGGCCTGGAGCTCGCGCTGACTGATGACGCCCTCCCGGCGACCCTTTTCGGCGTGTTCAATCCCGGGATAGTCCAGTCCGATGAAGCGGTGGAAGTTTGTTTCGCGGCGGATCCTGGTGATGCGGAATTGCCCCAGAGGGGTCTTCTTGTCACCCCGACGCTTTTCCAGGCTGGTGCCATAACGCCCGATGGCGATATTGTGCAGGGTCATCCGCGGATGGTCGTCCTGCATGACCGTCAGGGTGAGCTTGCTCGTGTCAACGAGCAGCCAGGGTTCGCTCTGAGGCCCGATACCCGCTGCGGATGCCAGGGTTGGCAAAAGACAGGCGAATACAAGCGAGACCGAAAAATGCCTGTTTGCTGCGCCCCGGCCGGGACTAAGCAGGATCTTTTCGGGCGTTTCTCTTGCCGACTTCTTCACGGAGAATCGTCACGTCACGTGGTGCATCGATACCAAAGCGTACCTGACCACCTTTGGTGCTGACCACCTTAACCTTGACGCCGTCACCGATAAGAATCGACTGACCTTCGCTGCGGGTGAGAACCAGCATCGCCCATACTCCTTTACGCCTTCAGCTCCAGCTTGCCGGCGGCTACGCGCAGGCGCATTGACATTTGACCACGGCGCGGCAATTTCACCCCCGCCCACCGGCAGGCGGTCAGCCCACCTCTTTCCATTCGGTGCCGCAATCCACGCAGTGGTGCTCATGTGGCTCGGGCTCCGGGGTGTTCATCGTGACCAGTTCCTCGGCGCTTATCGGGTGAACCGCGACCGTGCTGTCAAAATCCGCCTTGGTCGCACCCATCTTCACCGCCACGGCAAAGCCTTGCAGCATCTCGTCGACGTTGTCGCCGATCAGGTGAATGCCTGCCACGCGCTGCTTTTCGCCGACACAGACCAGCTTCATGGCCGTCTTGACCCCGTGCGCCGAAAGCGCATGGCGCATGGGTGTGAAATCGGTCTTGTACACGGTGACCCTGTCATGCTGAGCACGCGCCTGCCTTTCGGTCAGGCCGACCGTACCGATCGGCGGATGCGAAAAAACCACACTGGGGATGTTCTGGTAATCCAACCGGCTTTCCGATTGGCCGTCGAACAGGCGTGCGGCCAGACGACGTCCTGCAGCGATCGCGACCGGTGTCAGTGGTGCGCGGCCCGTGATATCGCCGATCGCATACACACCGGGCACATTGGTGTTTTGAAACTCATCGGTCGGCACAAGCCCATTGGCGCGGGTCTCCACGCCCGCCTTGTCCAGATCGAGGTCTCGCGTGTTCGGTGAACGCCCAACGGCCCAGATCACGCAATCGAAGCCGTCCAGGCGCTCACCGTCGCTGGCATCCAGCGCAATACCCCGGTCGGTCTTGGCCAGCCCGGCGACCTGGAAGCAAAGATGCAGATCGATTCCCTGCTTGCGCATCTCATCCATCAGCACCTCGCTGATCATGTCATCGAAGGTCTCCAGGACCCGCGCCTCGAGTGCGACCACGGTCACCTCGGAGCCCAGCGCGCGCAACACCCCGGCGAGCTCCACGCCAATGTACCCGGCGCCGATGATCGCGACCTTGCGCGGTTGTTCGGCCAATTCGAAGAAACCATCCGAGGTGATTCCCAGCTCCGCGCCCGGCACCGGGGGAACGATCGGGCGCCCGCCGGTCGCGATGACGATGTGGTCGGCCGTGTACTGCTGACCGTCCACGTCGATGGTTTGCGCATCGACGAATCGGGCGGTGCCGTCGATCCGCGTCATGCCGGTTTCGACAACGTAACCGTCCCAGTAGCGCTTGATCTTGTCGATGTATTCCCGGCGACCGGCGACCAGTTTCGCCCAATTGGTCGGACCGCGCTGTGTGGGGATGCCAAAGTCGTTCGCAGCATCGACGGCGTGTGCCAGGTTGGCTGCGTACCACATCACCTTCTTGGGCACACAGCCGTTGTTCACACAGGTGCCGCCAATCTTGGCCGACTCGATCACGGCAACCTTCCTTCCCAGCTGGGCCGCCTTTTCGGCAACCGCGAGGCCACCACTGCCGCCGCCGATGGCGATCAGGTCGTACTGTGTATTCATTGTCTTGCTCCCGGTTTCATCGGTCGGTACGGACGGAAGACCCGTCCGCACCGAACATTCTTTCCTCAGGCCGCGGCCCTGGTGTGCTCCGCCAGATACGTCTCGAGTTCATCCGAGCCGCCGATATGCCTACCGTTGATAAACACCTGCGGGACCATGGACGCACCGGCGACCGCGCGCAGCGTGACTTCGCCGTAATCGCGGTTCAGCGCCAGTTCGTCAAACTGGATGCCTGCGTCACGCAGCATCCCTTTGGCCCGCACGCAATGGGGGCAGCCCTCGCGGGCAAAAACCGTGACATCGAGCGGCTTGCTCGCCGCTGGCGCGATGTAGGCAAGCATGGTGTCCGCGTCGGAGACCTCGAAAGGGTCGCCCGGGCGGTCCGGCTCCACGAACATCTTTTCGACCACGCCGTCTTTCACCAGCATGGAATAGCGCCAGGAACGATCGCCGAAGCCCAGATTCTCTTTGGAAACCAGCATGCCCATGCCGCGGCTGAACTCACCGTTGCCGTCTGGCAGGAAAGTGATGTTGTGGGCCTTTTGCTCGGCCCGCCACTCGTTCATGACGAAAGCATCGTTGACCGAGATACAGATCACTTCGTCGACACCGTTGCGCTTGAGCGCCGGAGCCAGCTGGTTGTACCGCGGCACATGGGTCGAGGAGCAGGTTGGCGTGAAGGCGCCGGGCAGGGCAAACACCACCACGGTCTTGCCCTTGAACACCTCGTCCGAGGTCACATCCACCCATTCGTGGTCTCGTCGGGTGCGGAAAACGACGTTCGGGACGGGTTTGCCTTCGCGATTTTGCAGATTCATTGTGTTTCTCCATTGTTGACGGGCTTTACATTTCAGTGCGTGTAGTATCGGGCCCCGTCGTCGATTGGTGAAATGATGAATGTTCTAATGGATCGATAGTTATTGACTAATTAATGCGCAAGCCGTATGCCTGCATTCGCTGGGCCGGTCGTATCCGCAAGGGGCACGGGAATCCTGGGTCGGAGTCACGGTCATTCTCGTCGGGGCAGTTTCTCGGTAGACTGCGCGCACATTTAGATACGATATGGATTGCACGATGCGTAGAATTTTTCCCACTTTCCTCCTGCTCCTCGCCGGTTCAATGCTTTCCCAGGCGACGTTGGCGGCAGACGCCGAGCCCGTGACCTACGGCGATTGGGGGTACAAGTGCGACAAGTCTCCCGATGGCGAACAGGAGCTCTGTTACGTGTTTCAAAACGTAACCAAAAAAGAGGGCGGCCAGCTGGTATTGGGGGCGCGAATCGCTTACCGCGAGGGTCAGGGCGACCCGCTGATCGTGGTGACAGTACCGCTTGGATCGCTCTTGCCGCCGGGTGCCGCCCTGGTGATGGAGGGGGTGGAGCCGATCAAGCTCGCTTACTTCCTCTGTGCCAATGAAGGGTGTACCACGATAGCAACCGCGCTGACGCCGGACATGGTCACGGCGATGAAAAAGGGTGAAAATGCGGTGATCCGTGTGGCCGCGCCCAACAAGCAAGTGGTCGGTCTGCCGCTGTCGCTCAAGGGTTTTTCCAAGGCCCTGGCCTCGCTCAAAAAGTAAACTGTCTGCATGATTCGCGGCTGAAGGCCATGCGACCGGTCTTCAGTCGCGTATCGTGACAATCACCCGCCGTTCGTGCGGGTGATATCGATGTTCGTACAGATAAACCCCCTGCCAAGTGCCGAGGGCGCAATCCCCGTTGCTGACCGGCAGGGTCATCTCCATTTTTGTCAGTATGGCCCGCACATGCGCCGGCATGTCGTCCGGCCCTTCCAGCACGTGGTCATAGATCGGGTCACCGTCGGGTACCAGTCGTAGGATGAACCGCTCTAGGTCACTGCGCACGCTCGGGTCGGCGTTTTCGCATATGATCAGAGAGGCACTCGTATGCTGCAGGAACAGATGGCACAGGCCGGTCTGGATCGCCGCATTTCGCACCGCCGCGCGTACCTGTGCGGTGATGTCGTAGGTGCCGCGTCCTTGCGTCTGCTGGCGAATGGTTTCCTGATAAATCATTTTATCGGCCGTGTACTGATGCAACGGCATACAGTGTAACCTCGAACACTGGGCCGGGTCGCAAGCCCCGGAGAAGTGCTTTTGGGAGTTGCGGATCGCAATCTGTTTAGGGTCTGCCGCGATGGCCGGATATCCCCACAACAATACGGACAGGCATGATGTTCGTTGTTGACGACCCCTTTATGGCGCTCATCCTCCGATTCGTCGTGGACACGGAGGACGAAGGCATTTCCAACGAGGAGTACCTGCAGCGCCAGCTGAAGGCTTTGCGGAAACACCTTGCCCCCTTTCCGGAGGCCGAGCACCGTGCCCGGGCGATGGAGTGGATCGCCGAACATGCGGCCAGGTTCAGGCGTGACTGGGAAAGGAATACCGTCGCCAGCCGCACCCAGTATCTGCGCTGTGCGGACTGCCCGCTCGCGGATGTTGGGGCCAGCGAACAATGCGAGATCCACGAGCAATGGCTTTACCTCCTGCATCTCTATCTGACCGATGAGACCACCTCTCAGGAGTACATCGAAGATGCCCTGGTTCTGCTTGGGCAAATACAAGGAGCAGCACCGGCAGCGTCTGACCTTCGCGGCCATGAGGGCTGAGGGATCGAACGAGGCGAAAAAAGGCGAAAAAAAGAAAAACAAGAAAAACAGAAAAAGCAGGGAAAGCGAAAGGGAAAAAAAAGCTGAAACAGGCTGTCCGGCGTAAAGTCGGCCGGGTGAGACTTGGTCCAACGATCGCATACAATCAAACCACTACCGAGCCAGGAGAATTCGGATGACCAAAAGGCTGGAACTCGAGGAGTATCTGTACCGACGCGCAATCGACATCATCGAGTCCGCGGACACGGATGATGAAAAAGAGCAGCTGCTGTTTCAGGAGGTCTGGCTCCCGCTGGCCGAGTTGTATGCAGACAAGATCGCGGCAGCCACGCCACAAGGCGGATCCTGAAGGCAGATTCGCGCCTCGCGCCCCCTGATCCCGGGGCTGCTTGGCGCGGCTTCAATCGCGTTCAGTGCATCCATCCCCGTTCGCGATAGTAACGTTCGGCGCCCTTGTGCAGGGGAGCGGCCAGGCCCCTGCTGATCATTGTTTCGGGCTGCAGCTCGTGAAACGCCTTGTGCATCCTTTTGAAACGCTCGAAATTCTCAAAAACCGTCTTGACGATGCCGTAAACCAGGTCCTCATCAACATCAGACGACGATATGACAGTTGCCAGGGTGCCGAAGGTCTTTACCGGCTTTTCGACACCGGGATAGGTTCCTGCCGGGATCCATGTATAGCGCATAGTAGGGATTTTCGGATACGAGCCTTTCTATCTCGGCACCGGCAACATCGACCAGGATTGCTTTGCACAGCTTTATTGCCTGGGAAATCGAACGATTCGGATGGCCTGCCATGTAGACCATTGCCTGCACCCGGTTGTGGCACAGGGCCATCGATTGCTGTGACGCCGGCAATTCGGTCGCCAGTTGGAAGTCATCGGTGCTCCAGCCCTTGGCGCGCATCACCACCTCCATGGTCGCCCGTTGTCCCGAACCCATGTTGCCGATATTGATCCTTCTCCCTTTCAGGTCGTCCAGGCTCGATATGCCGGCATCGCTGCGGGCAATCAGGTTAAAGGGTTCGGTATACAGCGAGAACAGCGAGCGCAGGTTGTCATGCGGGGTATCGACGAACCGATAGGATCCGCTGCGATGCATCGCGTGGTGCTGGATGTCCGACTGGACGATGCCAATCTCAAGAGAACCTCCCTCGACGTTGGCCAGGTTGGAGACGGAGCCCGCGGTCTCCAAAGGTGTGCAGGATGTCTGCGCCATGTTCCGGTTGACCAGGCGGCAGATTGACCGTCCGACCTGAAAGTAGACGCCGGACTTGCTCCCTGTGCCGACCAGTATCTCTTCGGCCTGCACGGGGAAGCCCGTTAAAGGCAACAACACGAAAAGCAGTCTAAACAGTCGCATGGAGACCTCCCGGAAGGTCGGTTGTTCAAGTGCCTGATTTGTTGACAATGCCAGCCGTTTTTACAGCTGCGCCGCGGCCATCTGCTTTCAGGATAGGGCAAAATCTTCGGGTCTTCAGCCGCAACTCGAGGTGTGGTTCAGAGGACGCCGCATGAACAAACCGGGTGACATTGATAGAAGTCAGTAAACGGCGATCCCTTCGTTGACAATTTTCAATCTTGCTCCGCTTAATCAAAGCTGAAAAAGGATTGTTATTAGAAATTGATAAGGAAATAGGGGGTTAGGCAGATGAACAGACATGCATCGGCCGGAAGTGTGCGCAGCGGTCCTTTCCTTCTACGTTTGTGCTTGCAGGCCAGGCGTTCGCTACCGGTCCCGAGATCACACCGGATCGATTTCCCGATTACAACCCGGCACACACCGTCATCAAGTGCCCCTACCTGCCCGCAGGCATGAAAGACATTCCGCTTTGCGGTGGAAAGCCCGCGACCTGTGTTGGCACCGAGGGGGCGGACCTGATTCTGGGTACCGACGAAAACGACGTTATCGTCGCTGGTGGTGGTAACGATGTCGTGCATGGTGATGCGGAAGACGACATCATCTGCGGTGGTCCTGGAAACGACTCACTGATGGGCGCCCGAGGCCTCGACCGCCTGTTCGGCGGGCCCGGTGACGACTGGCTGTTCGGGGCGCCGGGCGACGATGAACTCGACGGTGGGGAAGGCGATTACGACGTGCTCTGGGGTGGTCCCGGCTTCGACAAGCTGAACGGCGGGCCAGGTTCGTACGACGTCTGCCTGTTACAGCGGGAAATGGGCGATTTTGATGCAGAAGGCTGCAATACGGTCTACCCGCCACCGGGATACGTGCACGATGAAGAGCCCGACCCCGGCGTGCTGCGAAAAAGAGAACCCTTGAAGCTGAAGTAGCAGGATCGGACTTGCTGCCGGAGGCAACGCGATGACCCTGGTTAAAGCCGAGGGGCTGCGCAAAGATTACCGAGTCGGTGAGTTGGAGGTGCCCGCCATCCGCGGTGTCGATTTCACCATCGCCAGCGGTTCCTTCGTGTGTTTTGTCGGGCCTTCCGGCAGCGGCAAGACCACGCTGCTGAACATGATCGGCTGCCTGGACCGGCCGAGCGCCGGACTGCTCAGCGTGCTGGATACACAGGTCGCCGAGCTGGATCGACGGCGCGCGGCGGCCTTCCGCGGTGAACATATCGGTTTCGTGTTTCAGGATTTCAATCTGATCCCGGTGCTCACGGCCTACGAGAACGTGGAATTCCCACTGATCATGGTGCAGAAGTGGTCGGCCGCTGAGCGCAGAAAGCGTGTGCGCAGCCTGTTGGCGGCGGCCGGCATCGAAGAGCAGGCAGACAAGAGGCCGGACCAGCTGTCTGGCGGACAGAAGCAAAGGGTGGCGGTTGCACGCGCCCTGGTCACCAACCCCAAGCTGGTGCTTGCCGACGAACCCACCGCCAATCTGGACCATGAAACCGCCTATCGGATAATCAACCTGATGCGTCGGCTGCGCGATGAGTTCGGCACCAGTTTTGTGTTCTCGACCCACGATCCCAAGATCATGGGCGAGGCGGAGGTGACCTTCGAGTTGGAGGACGGCCGGCTGGATCAGGCAGGCTGAGGGGGCAGCATCATGATCGATATCCTGAAGATCGCCGCCCGCAACCTGCTGCGTTACAAGCGACGCACGCTTGCTCACCGCGCTGTTGATAACGGTCGGCCTGGTGGCCGTGTTGCTCTTCATCGCCGTGGCCGGTTCCTTCAAGTCGATGATGGTGGCCCAATTCACCGACTCGATGGTGGGGCATCTGCAGGTGCACCGGCGCGGCTACGTGGGTGCGATGGAGAGCCTGCCGGTCGACCGCAATATGCGGCCCCGCATGCTGGTCAAGCTGTATGAGACGCTGGATGCGGCCGACGGCATCGAAGCCTGGTCACCGCGAGTCAAGTTGATGGCGATGTTCTCCAATTTCGCCAACACGACCAGCATACGACTGAACGGGGTCGACCCGGTGCGCGAGTTGGCCACCGTGCCCCTGGTGGCAAACCGGGTGCTGGAAGGCGGCCAGGTCGCGCCGCTGGTCGAGCCGGGCAAGATCCAGGTGCCGGAGCTGATCGCCAAGGGCATGAAGGTCAGCGTTGGCGACACCGTGGTATTGGTTGCGACCAACAAGAAGGGCTCGGTCAACGGGATGACCTTCCTGGTGCAGGGTATCCTGGAAAGCATCTCGGGTCCTGGTGGCAGGGATGGCTATATCCATATCGATGATGCCCGAAAACTGCTGCGCATAGAGGACGAGGAGGTGGAGGCCGAGGTGCTGGCCCAGCACGGCTATGTCACCCTGGCGCCCGAACCGACAGAGCCGGATACGCTCAAACGTCAGGACAGTCTGAAGGTCCAGGACCCGCTAAAGCCCTCTGATCCGCTCGAGGGCGAAGACCCATCGAAGTCGACGGCGGGGCCGTCGTTGGCCGATCCCGCCGAAGAGGAACTGGATCTCGACGCCATGTTGGCCGGCATTGTCCCCGGTCCGCCCGAGCGAGCCGGCTACCTGGCCGAGACCAGGACGCTGTTCGCGGACCGCGGCTGGGGAAGCCCGGCTGAGGTCAGCGAGATCGCCATTCGGCTCAAGCGCCCTGAGGCCCAGGAGGCCGTGCTGGCGGCACTCGAGGCGCAGGTGGCGGATCTCAAGAACCGGCGCGGTCTGAGCATCTTCCAGGTTCACCCCTGGGAGAGATTCGTGCCCTTCTCCAAGATCGCCAAGATGATCGACATGATGACGCTGTTCATCAGGATCATCCTGATCTCGGTGGTGCTGATCAGCATCATGAACGTGCTGGTGATGGCCGTGTACGAGCGCATCCGCGAGATCGGCACCATGTCGGCGATAGGCACCCAGCCCGGCACCGTGCTGGCCCTGTTCCTGAGCGAAGGTTTTCTGCTCGGACTGGTTGGCACCCTGGTGGGCATCGTGATCAGCCTGGCGGCCGTGTGGGTGTTGAATTCCGTGACCCTGACTTTCTCTTTCGGCCGTCAGGAGAATCTGATCCTGGTCCCGACGATTGCTGCCGGAGATGTGATTTCCACCGCGCTGCTTACCATCCTGGTGGCGGTGTTTGCGAGCCTGCAGCCTGCCTGGAAGGCATCGCGCATGGACCCGATTACCGCCCTTCGGCATGTCTGAGGTGGGACGGTGTTTGAAACGGGCCGGGAGGCCCAGAACCGATCGAGGAGGCTCGAGATGTCTAACATTCATCGCTTGTTCGTCTCACTCCTGCTGCTCCTGCCTCTGGCGGGTGTGGCTGTAGCAGACAAATTCGCCATTGCCGCCGATGGAGACCAGGCCGTCGCCGAAATTGCAAAATTGGCCGGCATTGCACCTTTTTTCCACCTCTACGACCCAAACGGCAATCTTCTGGAGGTGTTGCCGAATCCGCACCTGGATATGGAATACGGTATTGGCCCTGCTGCTGCCGCCACCCTTGCGGATATGGGCGTAACCGTGCTGGTCGCGCGCAGGATACCCGGGCCGAAGATGGAAGAGGTGCTGCTGGCCCGTGATGTCCGCATCGTGCGGCGGGTCGGGACCGTCCAGGAAGTGGTCGACGAGCTGAAAGAGTAAACCATGATGCAGCGCGCTTTTATTCTTTGCCTGCTCTTCGCGGTCTGCCCCGCCTGGGGTCAGGATGGAAATGCGATCCTGGCCCAGGTCGATCGCAATCTGGCCCCGGATTCCTACGAGATGTATCGCAAGTTGATCAACCAGGAACCGGACGGAAGCCGCAAGGAGTTCGTGCTTTACACCGCCAAGAAAGGCCGGGAAAGCATGATCGCACTGTTTCTGGCTCCGCCCACCGATCTTGGCCGCACGACCCTGCGCCTCGGAGACAACATGTGGCTGTATATCCCCGAGGTGGGTAAGCCACTGCGCATCACCAGCCTGCAATCGGTGGTAGGCGGGATCTTCAACAACTCCGATCTGATGCGCCTGGAATTCAGTACCGAATACGAGGTGCAGAACACCGATGAGCAGGAAGGCGAATACGTGCTGGATCTCAAGGCCAGGACCGACGCAGTGGCCTATGACCGTCTCAAGATGCACGTTGACCGCAAACTTCTGTTGCCGACGGTGATCGAGGCCTATGCTGCCAGCGGCCTGTTGGTCAAAACGCTGCGCTACAAAAAGATAAAGGACTACGGTAACGGGCTGGTGCGGCCCTCGGTCCTGGAAACAGAAAGTCCGCTGTATAAAGGCTACAAGGCCGTCATGTTGTTCGCCAAGATCCAGCCCCGGAGCTTTCCCGACGAGGTGTTTAGTCTCAACTACATGCCTCGGGTTCAGGAACTCAGGTAGGTCGCAGCAGATTCATGCACCGTCCCTGGACACTGCTGACACTGCTCTTGACCCTCAGCCCGATGGCGATGGCGCAGGAAGAGGAATTCACCTTTGACGCGGAGGAGTTCGAGCCCAAGGTTTTCGAGTTCTCGGGTTATATAGAGGGGGAACCCGAGTACGCGCGGGCCAACCGCGATGGAGCCCTGTACCAGCTGCAGTTTTTCGGCCGGGATCCGGACAAGATACATCGACCGCTTTACCGGCACCCTGGAGCTGGAAGGCCACCTGCGCAAAGGCATCGCCAGCCTCAACTTCCAGACCCATTCCGAGGTCGTCTGGGACTACCTGGGAGAAACGATGACCATGCCCTGTATCAGGGCTATCTGAGCCTGCAGCCAGATCCGGGCTTCGCTGTCGACCTGGGCAAGAAGGCAATCCGCTGGGGCAAGGGGTATGCCTGGAATCCGGTGGCCTTCGTGGAACGGGCCAAAGACGCGGGTGACCCCGATCTGTCGCGGGAGGGGTACTGGATATCTGCCGTCGATTGGGTAAACCGCTTCGATGGGCCTCTGCAGACCTTGGCCCTGACGCCGCTGATATCTGCCCGTCCATGATGATACGAATCAGGATTTCGGCGAACCCGGCCACAACAATGTGGCGGCCAAGTTGTATCTGCTTTATCGGGATATCGACTTCGATTTCATGTTTCTCAGCAACGGCAGCCGCAGTTCACGGTTTGGTATGGACTTTTCGAAAAACCTGGCGCCGAACTTCGAGATCCACGGTGAATTGGCCTATTTCAACGATGTCGTCCACCCCACGCTGACCGAGGATGCAAAAAGGGCAAGCCGCGGGAGGAAGACGAGATCAGTTATCTGATCGGTACGCGCTACCGCACCAGTGATGACGTCACGCTGATCTGGGAGTACTACCAAAACGGGCTGGGCAACGAAAAGGACGACCAGGAACAGTTTTATCGCTGCGTGCACCAGGCCTGGGAGACGGGCGACCAGGCCTTGCTCGACCGCCTGCCTCTGGGTAAGGACCTGGACAAGGGCCCATTCAGCAAGCCCAATCCCATGCGCCGCTACATGAACTTCCGTGTCTGGTGGGAAGAGCCTCGCAATCTCCTGTATCTGACCCCGGGTGTACAGGTCCTCTACAATTTGGAGGACCACAGTTTTTCGGTCTCGCCGGACATCAGCTATACGGGCCTGGAGAATCTGGAACTACGTCTGCGCGGTACCGTTCCGGTGGGCGATTCACTCACCGAGTGGGGAGAAAAACCCAACAAGTACAAGATAGAGCTGCGCGCCCGATACTATTTCTAACGTGCTCTCGGAATCCCACATAGGCCGCGACGGCTAGGGGCCACCGCCCGCGTCTGGTCAAAAATCCCGCATCGCTGATGAATGCCTCGGCGGATGATCGTAAATCGGAATTGGCGGGGCACCGTCATAGCGCAGTTCCGCGTCGGCTTGTTGCCGCGCCCGGGCTTACGTATCCTGCCGCCGTGACCCAAGCCGTCAAAAGCCTCGCTGATACGCCTGTTACCGCGCTGAAGGGTGTCGGCCCAAAGAGTGCCGAGCGCCTGCGCAAACTGGGCATCGACAGCGTCCAGGACCTGTTGTTTCATCTTCCTATCCGTTACCAGGACCGTACCCGTATCGTGCCCATCGGCAGTCTGCGTCCCGGCGATCAGGCAGTGATCCAGGGCGAGGTCGAACTGGCCGATATCCGTTTCGGCCGGCGGCGTTCGCTGCTGGTGCGCCTGGCCGATGGAACCGGCAGCATCATGCTGCGCTTTTTTCATTTCAGCGCGGCACAGAAGGCGAATATGGCGCGCGGCGCGTGGTTGCGCTGTTTCGGCGAGGTTCGCAACGGACCCACCAGTTACGAACTGGTGCATCCCGAGGTGCAGCGGGTGGCGGAGGGTGAAACGGCGGAAGTCGAACAGGCGCTGACACCGATCTATCCGACCACGGAAGGCATGCACCAACTGACATGGCGGGAACTGAGCGGTCATGCGCTCGACCTGCTGGGGCGGGGAGGGCTGCAGGAACTGTTGCCGGAAGACGTTCTGGCCGAATATCGGATGCCGCTTCTTGGCGATGCCGTGCGTCTGCTGCATCGGCCGCCGCCCGAGCAATCCCGGCAGTTGTTGTCGGACAGCGGTCACCCCGCTCAGCGCCGGCTGGCGCTGGAGGAACTGCTTGCGCATCAGTTGAGCCTGCGGGTTCTGCGCCAGCGGCAACGTCGCCGGGGCGCCCCACCCCTGAAGGGAAGCGGCGAACTGCAGCAGGCTTTGCTGCAAAGGCTGCCTTTCACGCTGACCGGGGCGCAGAAACGCGTGCTGGAGCAGCTGCGTGACGATCTGGCCCGGCCTCATCCCGCCCTGCGGCTGGTGCAGGGCGATGTCGGGTCCGGCAAGACGATCGTGGCTGCGCTGGCGTCGCTGTGCTGTGTTGAGGCTGGCTACCAGGTGGCCCTGATGGCGCCCACGGAACTGTTGGCCGAACAGCACCTGCATAATTTTTCCACCTGGCTCGTCCCGCTGGGCGTGCAGCCGGGTTGGCTCAGTGGGCGGCACAAGGGCAAGCGCCGGCAGCTTGTGCTGGACGGGCTCGCCGGGGGGGCGATCCAGGTGGTGGTGGGTACCCACGCACTTTTTCAGGACGACGTGGTGTTCGAGCGTCTTGGTCTGGTCATCGTGGACGAGCAACACCGCTTTGGCGTGCATCAGCGTCTGGCGCTGCGCGAAAAAGGGGCCGATCTTCAGGTTCCGCACCAGCTGGTGATGACCGCCACCCCGATCCCCCGGACCCTCGCCATGACCGCCTACGCGGATCTGGATCTGTCGGTCATCGACGAGCTGCCGCCGGGGCGGACCCCCGTGAGCACCGTGGTGGTGACCGACGGTCGGCGTGATCAGGTGGTCGAGCGGGTGGCCGGGGCCTGCCGGGAAGGGCGCCAGGCCTATTGGGTCTGTACCCTGATCGAGGAGTCCGAGGCGCTACAGGCACAGGCGGCCGAGGATACCGCGGCCACCCTGTCTGAGGCCCTGGAGGGTCTGCGGATAGGCCTGGTACACGGGCGCCTGAAAGCGGCGGAGAAAGAGTCGGTGATGGCCGCATTCAAGGCGGGAGATATCGACCTTCTGGTGGCGACTACGGTGATCGAGGTGGGCGTCGATGTCCCCAATGCCAGCCTGATGGTGATCGAGAATGCGGAGCGCCTGGGTTTGTCGCAGATGCACCAGTTACGTGGCCGGGTGGGGCGCGGTGCTCAGCAGAGTCATTGTGTCCTGATGTACCGGCCGCCGCTCGGTGGCGTCGCACAGGAGCGGCTGGCGGTTATGCGCGAGACCACCGACGGTTTCGAAATCGCGCGTCGCGATCTCGAGATCCGGGGTCCCGGTGAGGTGCTCGGCACGCGTCAGACCGGCGAGATGCAGTTTCGGATCGCCGATCTGCTGCGTGACCAGGATCTGGTGCCGGGTGTGCAGGCCCTCGCGGACCGGCTGCTGGCTGAGCATCCGGAGTGTGTTGCGCCGCTGATCCATCGTTGGATCGGGGAGAAGGTGCAGTATGCGGATGTTTGATGGTGTCTTATATGTTCGCGCTTTCGCGCGTGTTGGTTTTGAAAGCGGGGGCTGCCCCGCACGCGTCCCTTCTTTGCTTGCCCAGAGAAAAGACAAACGAAACCCGCGCCGACAGGCGCTACAAAAACTGCTCAGCTGTGTGCCCCAGGCACTGCGACATCGGTCAAGGTGCAAAGATCGATGAATCCCCGTTAAATGCACCCGGCATGTACCGAAAAACCACACACCGATTCCTGCGAATTCTCCGCCGCGCGATCCTTCTGATCGCCGCACTGCTCGTACCTGTGTACGCGGTCTCCCTGACCGAGCGACTCGAGGTGCCCGCACAATGGCGCGAGATCGCCGTCGGCGACGGCCATCCACAGGTACGCGCGAAGCTGCGTGCGAGCGGGCTGGAGGATATGCAGTGTGAATGGCGAGACGAAAGGCAGAGCGTGCGCTGTACCCTTGTCGGACGACATCATGCCTGCGGCATTGCCATCCGATTTGACGCAGCCGGCACGCAAGCCGGGGTCGAGCAGGTGCAGATCCGCGAGCCGGTCTATACCGGCCCCTTCCATATGCATGCACGCCTGCGACGCAATTGGCGGCAAATCGAGCACTCCGGCATGCGATAATCGCGCGAATATCTTTGCAGCGATCACGATGTTTCGACGCACCATTATCAGATCTGTCGCCATTCGCGAGCCGGCCTGGACCGAGCTCTCGGCGCGCCGACTGCCAGGCGCCACACCGCATATTCACGCCTGGTTGAGTGACAGCGGCTCGCTGACGCGCTCGGTAATCGCGAGCTGTCATGGCGAGTTTCGGGTCGATCTCATTGCCCAGGGCCGGGGTCGAGCACTGCCCAGCGAAGCAGCCCTGCTCATGGCCGGACCGGCACAGGCGACCCTGGTGCGTGAGGTGAAGCTTTATTCCGGTGACGAGCCCCGCGTCTTTGCGCGCACGCTGATCCCGATGAAAAGCCTGCGCGGCCCCGTGCATGCGCTGACCCAGCTCGGCCGGCGGCCGCTTGGAGAAGTGCTTTTTTCGGACCCGACCACGCGCAGACTGCGGGTCGAGGTGGCAAGGATCGCGCCGCGTCACCGCCTGTTTGCGCGCGCCACCAGCCATCTGAATCATCGCCCGGATGCGCTTTGGGGGCGGCGCACGCTTTTCGATTACGGTGGCGAACGCATACTGGTCAACGAGTTGTTTCTGCCGGGAATCCCGGTGCTGCGGGCATGAACACGAACCAGCGCACAGAAGCGGTGAAGGATTGGCGCATCCGGCTCGGTCATTACTGGCGTCTGGTGCGGGCGGATCGCCCGATCGGCATCTATCTGCTTCTGTGGCCCGCGCTCTGGGCGCTGTGGGTGGCGGCGGAGGGTATCCCGCCCTGGTGGACCCTGCTGGTGTTCGTACTCGGTACCGCTTTGATGCGCTCGGCCGGGTGCGCGATCAATGATTATGCCGACCGTGACTTGGATGGCCATGTGTCGCGCACGGCGCAACGTCCGCTGGCCACCGGTCTGGTCAGTCCGCGCGAGGCATTGACTGTGTTCGTCGTGCTCAGCCTGCTGGCGTTTGCATTGGTATTGACCCTCAATACCAAAACGATTGCGTATTCCTTCGTCGCCGCAGTGCTCGCGGCAAGTTACCCGTTCATGAAACGCTATACGCACATGCCGCAGCTGGTGCTGGGAATGGCGTTCGGTTGGGCGGTTCCCATGGCCTTCACCGCGCTGCAGAATCAGACTCCGCCGGTGGCCTGGGTACTGTTTGCGGCGACGGTGGTCTGGGCGCTGATCTACGACACCATGTATGCGATGGTCGATCGCGAGGACGACATCAAGATCGGTATCAAGTCGACGGCTATCCTGTTCGGTCGGTTCGATCGTGTCGTGATCGGTCTGCTGCAGGTCCTGATGCTGGCATTGCTCTGGCGGGTTGGCGATATGGCCGGCCGCGGGATCCTTTATCAGGCCGCACTGGCGGCCGGTGCAGGCCTGTTCGTCTACCATCAGTGGCTGATCCGCCGGCGGGAACCCCAGGCCTGTTTCCACGCTTTTTTGCACAATCACTATTTCGGCATGCTGGTTTTCCTGGGCTTGTTTGGCGACTACATGCTCGGTCGCGCCTGATGGTTATCCTGCGCTGGATAATCTGGCCGGTGCTTCTCCTGCCCGCGTTCTGGTGGTCCTGGCATGCCCTGCATGCACCCCCTGCAGGTCAGCAACTGGCGAATGGTGCGTATCTCGAATGGGTCGACTGCTGGTTCGATAGCCCCATGTGGCGCCCCGTCCATTGTGCGCATTTCCATGCGGCACCCGAGGCCGGGTCGACCCCGGAACGATATGTGCTGCCCGTGGTGTATATACCTCAAAAGTTCTGGGCGCGCAGAGGCCCGCCGGTCCAGTACATCGCCGGTGGCCCAGGCGGGTCTTCCTGGCTGGAGCCCGACAAGGTGGAGTTCTGGCTGGAATGGGTGGATGAGACACAGTGGGCCGCTGACATGGTGCTTTACGATCAGCGCGGCGTCGGACTGTCGCAACCGGCATTCGACTGCCCCGAGTTGGGCGACCTGCGGCGGGAGCTGTTGCCTTTGCCGCTGCCCACCGAGGAGGCCTACCGGCGCGTGCGTGAGGCGACCCGGGCCTGCCATGACCGGATAAGGGGTGACGGGGTGGACCTTAGCCGCCTCAACACCCGTTTGAACGCCTCTGATGCCACTGACCTGATGCGTACACTGGGCCTCGACAAGTGGGATCTGTATGGTGTGTCCTACGGCACCCGCGTGGCCCTGGAGATGATGCGTGCGACACCCGAATATCTGCGTGCCGTCGTCCTCGATTCGCCCTATCCCCCGGAAGTGAGTCCGGAGCTGAGTGATGCCTGGCTGTTGCAGCGCTCGTTCGAAATGTTCAGCCGTATCTGCGAGCTGGCGGACGAGTGCACTGAAACAGTCGCCGAGCTGAACGGGCGGCTCGAAAGCGCATTCGAGCGGGTGGAGAGGGAGTTGATCAAGTTGAGCGTGCGTGACCCGGACACCGGCCGGGACATCGCTGTGGTCTACGATCATGAAGACCTTGCCTGGTTGCTGTTTGAGGCGATGTACCAGTGGGACGCGATACCCAGGCTTCCCGCGAGCGTAAGGGCTTTGGCCGAGGGGCGCCTCGACAGCCACATGCGGAGCCTGATCCAGGACGGGGTGGATGCCCTGCTGGACAATGCGGTAAGCGACGCCGTGGCCAGTTCGGTCGATTGTCACGATGCCGGACCGGTCGATCTGCGGGATGCGGAATTGCAGTTGCAGCTGTTCCCCCGCACCGCCTCGATCAAACGTTTCGACTGGCAGTATCATGCCTGCCGTTACTGGGCCTCGGGTGAAGCGCCGGCCGCGTTTCGGACGCCGGTCGTGTCAGACGTCCCAACCCTCTTGCTCGCCGGCGAATTCGACCCGGTCACCCCGCCGGAATGGGCCGAATCGGCCGCCGCCCACCTCAGCAGGGGACACCTTTTCGTATTCCCGGCGGTAGGTCATGGCGTGCTCGACAGCCACGTCTGCGCCGCGGATCTGGTGCGTAGCTTTCTTGCCGATCCGGTGTCGGCGAGGCCGCCGGAATGCCTCGATCGGCTGTAGTTTTTTTGGCCAACCCGGGGGGCTTCGTGAAACTTGGGGTTGATTCTGCCGGCAGGGTAGGCTAAAACGCCGCGGCCTTAAGCAATCTTCGGAGTCTGAAAAGCATGACGGTGGAACTTCCGGCCGATTACGAGCCTAGTCCCAAAGAGGAGTACATGAATCCTCAGCAGCTGGAGTATTTTCGGCGCCAATTGATTCGCTGGCGTGAGGAATTGATGACCGAGGCTCAGGAGACGCTGGACAATCTGCGCGACCAGTCATATCAGGAAGTCGGTGACGAGGCCGATCGTGCGAGTCGCGAGAGCGAGCATGGTCTGGAGCTGCGTACCCGTGACCGTTACCGCAAGCTGCAGCGCAAGATCGAGCAGGCGCTGGAACGGATTGAAGACGGTAGCTATGGATATTGCGAGGACACCGGCGAGGCGATTGGCGTGATGCGTCTCAAAGCGCGCCCGATCGCGACCCTGACCATCGATGCCCAGGAGCGTCGCGAGATGAAAGAGCGGGTCCTGGCGGACAGGTAGTCAAAACTCCCGTTCCCTCCCCGTGCGGGCCACGGTCCAGACCTCGATCCTTTCCGCACCCGCGGCCTTCAGCATCCTGCTGGCCTCTTCGGCGGTGGCCCCTGTGGTCATGACATCATCGATCAGTGCCACCCGCGCGGGAAGGGCGCTGCTGCAGGCGAAGGCGCCGCGAACATTGTGCCGACGCTGGCCACGTTTCAGCGTCTGCTGCTGATCACCGCCACGAATCCTGAACAAACGGTCGGCGGCCCAGGGTATGCCAAGCCGCAGCGAAAGGCAGCGGGCCAGTTCGGCAGCCTGGTTGAATCCACGTTCCCGCAGCCTCTGTGCCTGCATGGGAACGGGCAGCAGGAGCTGCGTCCCGGATTCTTCCTGCTGTGCAAGCTCGGCGAGGATCCCGGCCAACAGGGGTCCAAAATGCAGTTGTTGGTGGTATTTGAGCCCGGCCACCAACTCGTCTACGGGCGCCTGGTAGAGCAAAGGCGCCAGCACCCTGTCAAATGAGGGCGTCCGAGCCTGGCATTCGGCGCAGAGCATCCCCGGGGGTGCGGCTTCGGGCAGGGGCAGGGCACAGCGGGGGCAGGGATGGCGGTTGTACGGCAGGGCCCGGGCGCAGCGGCGGCAGATGCCGTCACCGGGTCGCTGACACAGCGGGCAGCCGCCCCCAAGGACCTGGCTAAAAATTGGCCATATGTTAACCATTGAAATCCTTTTCGGTTGACAGTAGCCGGTCGCTACCTATGATGGCGCATCCTTTCGCCTACGGGACCGAATCTTAATGGATGCGAGCACATCCAGCCCAGTCCGGATCGTGAGCGGACGCTCATCGCGTTTCGCACCTTTTTTCCCGGTCGCGGCATCATGCCCTGGCTGATTGCCTGGGGGCTGGCGGTGATCGTGCCCTGGTGGCTGTGGTCGTTAGCCCGAATCCGTCGTGAAGACTGGCCTGACATCGCACTGCCGGATACAAATGCACCTGCCGAGGAGGCCTGATATGACTGCAGCCGAGACCCGACATGACTGGTCGCTGGACGAGATTCGCGCATTGTTTGCGCTGCCGTTCAACGACCTGCTGTACCGTGCGCAGACGGTGCACCGAGCGCATTTCGATCCCAACCAGGTCCAGGTCAGCACCCTGTTGTCGATCAAGACCGGAGCCTGTGCCGAGGACTGTTCCTACTGCTCGCAGAGCGCCAAGTACGACACCGGACTGGAGCGCGAGAAGCTGCTGCCGCTGGACGAGGTGATCGAGGCGGCGCAGGCGGCCAAGGCCAAGGGCTCCTCGCGATTCTGCATGGGGGCGGCCTGGCGCAATCCGACCGACAGGAATCTCGACAAGGTGATCGAGATGATCACCGCGGTGCGCGAAATCGGCATGGAGACCTGCGTGACCCTCGGCATGCTGACCGGTCCGCAGGCCGAACGCCTGCGTGATGCCGGCCTGGACTATTACAACCACAATCTGGACACGTCGCCCGAGTTTTACGGCAACGTGATCACCACGCGGACCTTCCAGGATCGCCTGGATACGCTTCAATTCGTGCGCGATGCGGGGATCAATGTGTGTTCCGGCGGCATCCTGGGGATGGGCGAGAGTGGCACCGACCGCGCGCGCATGCTGCAGGAGCTGGTCAATCTGCCGCAGCACCCGGAGTCGGTCCCGATCAACATGTTGGTGCAAGTCGAGGGCACGCCGCTGCACGGCAGTGAAGAGCTGGACGCGCTCGAGTTCGTGCGCAGCATCGCGGTCGCGCGCATCCTGATGCCCAAGAGCTATGTGCGCCTGTCTGCCGGGCGTACCGACATGAGTGACGAGACGCAGGCACTGTGTTTCCTTGCTGGCGCCAACTCCATCTTTTATGGCGAACGCCTGCTGACCACGGACAATCCCGGCACCGATCACGACCAGGCCCTGTTCGAACGGCTGGGTATCAACATGGAGGCCGTCGAGTTGCAGGCCGATCAGCAGGTCTGCTGTGGTTCGGGGCACTGATTGTTTCGTTCTGATTTGGGAGTATCGGAACGCTGAGGTCACAGAGACGCGAAGGGCGCAAAGGTATGACTGCTTTGAATGAGCGGCACAGTGACCGCCAAAGACAACTCTGTGTTCTCCGCGTCTTTGCGTCCTCTGCGTTTTCAACTCGGAGTCAGCCCGATGGCATTTGACCTCGGCCGCGCGCTTCAGCAGAGAAGGGCCGACGGGCTTTACCGCAGCCGGCGGGTCACCGAAGGGGCGCAGGGGCCCGAGCTGATCGTCGACGGACGGCGTCTGCTGGCCTTCTGTTCCAATGATTATCTGGGGCTTGCGGCCGATCCGCGTCTGGCCGAGGCGATGAACCGCGGCGTGGCGCGTTATGGCGTCGGCAGCGGTGCCGCGCACCTGATCAGCGGACACAGCAAGGCCCATCATGCGCTCGAAGAGGAACTGGCCGCATTCACCGGGCGTGAACGCGCGCTGCTTTTTTCGACCGGCTACATGGCAAATCTCGGCGTGATCAGCGCCCTGCTGGGCCGCAGTGACAGCGTGTTCGAGGATCGGCTCAATCATGCCTCGCTGATCGATGGTGGTCTTCTGTCGCGCGCGCGCTTGAAGCGCTACCCGCACTCGGATGTCGGCGCACTTGCCGGGCAACTCGAAGCAGTTGCTTCCGGCCGCCGCCTGGTCGTCAGCGATGGCGTGTTCAGCATGGATGGTGACGTCGCCCCGATCGCCGAACTGGCTTTGGCCTGCACTGCCGGCGATGCCTGGCTGATGATCGACGACGCACACGGGATCGGCATTATGGGCCCCGGCGGACAGGGCAGCGTGGCGGCGGCGGGGCTGGGCCAGGAAGACGTGCCCATTCTGATGGGTACCCTGGGCAAGGCGCTGGGAACCTCCGGGGCCTTCGTTGCCGGTTCGGCAGAACTGGTCGAGACCCTGATCCAGCAGGCGCGCTCTTACATCTATACCACCGCCATGCCGCCTGCAGTTGCCGAGGCGACAAGGGCCAGCCTGCGCATCGTGGCGCAGGAGGAGTGGCGGCGTGAACGCCTGCAGGGGCTTGTCGCGCGCTTTCGGCACGGCGCACAGAAGATCGGTCTGGACCTGATGGATTCCCAGACACCGATCCAGCCGGTCATGCTCGGCAGCTCGGAGCGAGCAAACCGCTGGAGCGAGGCGCTGCACAGCCAGGGAATCCTGGTCGGTGCGATTCGTCCGCCCACCGTGCCAGAGGGCGGTGCACGTCTGCGTATCACCTTTTCGTCCAGTCACACCGCCTCGCAGGTGGAGGCACTGCTGAGCGTGCTGGATGAGATCGCCGCAGACGAGTCGGCGTGAGCCTGTTCCGGCAGCAGCTCGGCTATGGTCCGGATCTGGTCCTGCTGCACGGCTGGGGCATGAATGCGGCCGTATGGGAACCCCTGCTGCCCGGGCTGTCGGAGCGATTCCGGCTGACCGTCGTCGAGTTGCCAGGACATGGCGGCAGCGCCCCCGCGGCCGCGGCCGATCTGTCGGAATGGGCGGAGCTGTGCCTGTCGGTGGCCCCGGCCTGCGCACACTGGCTTGGCTGGTCCCTGGGGGGGCAGGTGGCGCTGCGTGCGGCATTGTCTGCGCCACAACGTGTCACGGGCCTGTCGCTGGTGGCTACCACGCCACGCTTTGTGCAGGAACCCGGGTGGCCCTGCGCGATGCCGCTTGAGACCTTCGAGCAGTTTGCCGCGGCACTGCACGGGGATCCGAATGCGACCCTGAGCCGCTTTCTGGCGCTGCAGGTCAAGGGTGCAGAGCATGGGCGCGAGACCCTGAAGCTGTTGCGTGCCGAGCTGGCGCAACGCCCACCCGCCGGCGAGACCGGCCTGGCGCAGGGCCTCGATCTGCTTCTGCGCAATGATCTGCGCGCCGAGCTGAAGGATCTGTCCTGCCCGAGCCACTGGCTGTTCGGTTCGCGTGACACCCTGGTACCGGCTGCGTTGCAGCAAGAGCTGCCGGCGATTCTGCCGGATGCCCATATCGAGGAAATCAGGGGTGCAGGGCACGCCCCCTTTCTGTCGCATCCTTATGCCAGTCTGGATGCCCTCATCCGCGCAACGGGCGCATTCTGAATGATGGACGAAGAAAGCTTCCTGAAATTGGACAAACGGAAGGCACGGCGGAGTTTCAGCCGCGCCGCCCCCGATTACGACGATGCGGCGGTGCTGCAGCACGAGATCGGCCGGCGCATGCTCGAGCGCCTCGACTACGTCCGTCTGCAGCCGCGCGTCATCCTCGATATCGGTTGCGGTACCGGTCTGACCACCGAGGGTCTGATGAAACGCTATCCCGCGGCCCAGGTCCTGGCGCTGGATTTCGCCCTGCCCATGCTTGAGCGCACCCGCAGGCGTGGGCGTCTGCTGCGGCGGCCGCGCTGTCTGTGTGGCGACCTCGATTTCCTGCCACTGGCCGATCAGAGCGTCGATCTGGTGTTCTCCAATGCCTCCTTGCAGTGGAGCACCCGGCCGGCGCAGGCGTTTGCCGACATCGCGCGTGTGCTGAGGCCGGGCGGCCTGGTGATGTTCAGCAGTTTCGGACCGGATACCCTGCAGGAACTCCGCGCCGCCTGGGCGGCGGTCGATGGCACGGAGCATGTGCACGGCTTCATCGACATGCACGATTACGGCGATATGTTGATGGCCGTCGGCCTGGCCGACCCTGTCATGGACGCGGAGCGCATGACGCTGACCTATCGGGATGCAATGGAGTTGATGCGAGAGATCAAGGTGATCGGGGCCGGAAACGCGAGTACGCAACGCAGTCCCGGCCTGGTGGGGCGGAAGCGAATCGCTGCTGTCTGTGCAGCTTACGAACAGTTCCGTTCAGCGGACGGGCGCCTGCCGGTGAGCTACGAGGTGGTTCACGGTCACGCCTGGGGCGCCATGCAGCGTCAGGTGGATGGTGAGACCAGGGTCTCGATGGACGTCTTGCGGTCGAAAAAATGAATCAGGGTGTCTTCGTTACCGGCACTGACACCGGTTGTGGCAAGACCCGGGTATCGGTCGTTCTGATCGAACAGCTGCGCGCGCGGGGGATCCGCGTCGGCGGGTTCAAACCGGTTGCCGCGGGGTCAGAGTTGCATGACGGAGAACTGCGCAATGACGATACATTGGCGCTGATCGGCGCCAGCGGGCTCGATGTCCCGTATCGTGTGGCCAATCCATACTGCTTCGAGCCCGCCATTGCCCCGCACCTTGCCGCGGCAGAGGCAGGGATAAAGATCGAACCCGGCCCGATACTCGCGGCCTGCGACGAGCTGGCCTCGGGCTGCGAATTTCTGGTGGTCGAGGGAGCGGGCGGCTGGCGGGTCCCGCTGGGGCCGCGGTTCGATATGCAGGGGCTCGCGCTCGAGCTCGGGCTGCCCGTGCTATTGGTGGTGGGTCTGCGGCTGGGCTGTCTGAATCATGCCCTGCTGAGCGAGCAGTCCATCCTGGCCAGCGGCGCCCGGCTGCTCGGCTGGGTCGGCTCGCAGGTCGACCCGGGCATGGCGCGTCTGAACGAGAACATTGCCGCGCTCAATACCGCGACTGTCCCGGCCCTGTCTGGGCATCCTGCCACACCCTGAGTCGGGCATTGCGCTGAATCCCGCGGTGCCGCTCGCGATCGATGACCTGGTCAGCGAAGCTGTGCGTGCCTGAACTTCCCGCTCTATCGGCGTGTCATTGATTAAAATCAATCGGCGCGAATATTAGAGAAGTCAAATACCATAAAAAGATTTTTCACTGATCCACGTCAAATTTGCTTGGATCTGACACTGCCTCGCGCTACCCTCTGTCCGCGGAAAAATTGCTGGATCTTGTTTTTACGCTGGCGCTTATCGCGTGAACCGCTGGGAAATTCTCACCGATGGTGATCTCCGACAGCTGTCCCGACACCAAATCGCGTCGGGTGATGATCCGGCCAAACCGGTCGCTGAGCTGGCGCCAGTCGATGATGTTTCTCGGTGCCATTGCAGTGCCGCTGCTGTTGGTATCGGTGGTGCTGGCGGCCAAGGGATACTGGCTGATTCTGCCTTTTGCGGGGATTGAAATGGCGGCATTGTTCGCCAGCCTCTATCTGGTCTCGCATGCGGCCTGTCGTTGTCAGGTTGTGTCCATCGGTGAATCGGTGGTGACGGTGGAAAAGGGACGCGACCGCGGGTATGGTCCTGAGCTGGTCGGCTCTGAGGAGCGCACGCAGTTTGCGCGCGGTTGGGTACGGGTCGAGTTGTCGAAGAAATCGAACGACTGGTACCCGCGGCGGTTGTGGATAGGTGCCTCCGGGAGGCGTGTGGAGCTGGGCGAGTTCCTGGTCGACGAAGAGAAGACCGAACTTGCGGCAGAATTGCACAGGTTGCTGTCTGCGTGAATTTTTGGGTACTGCGGGAAGCGGTGCGTGCTGGACAGAAAAATGATTCATTTTTGGGGGAACGAAGCTGTGAGAGCCATGCGTAAGCTGACCGTTATTTCGACGGCATACCTGGGGACGGCGTTTGCGTCAGCACATGCTGACTGGGCGCTCAATATGCGCCAGGGAGTCACGACCACGAGCCAGAGTGTCTACGACCTCCACATGATCATCTTCTGGGTGTGTTGTGTGATTGGCGTGGTGGTGTTTGGAGCGATGATCTACTCGATGCTCTACCACCGGAAGTCGAAAGGCGCGGTGGCCGCGCAGTTCCACGAGAGCACCACCATGGAAATCCTGTGGACCGTGGTGCCGATCGTCATCCTGGTCAGCATGGCCATCCCCGCCACCAGCACCCTGCTGGCCATGGAGGACACCAGCGACGCCGACATGACCGTCAAGGTCACCGGTATCCAGTGGAAATGGAAATACGACTACGTGGACGGCGAGGGTGCGGGCGTCTCCTTCATCAGCTCCCTGCATCCGGACCACAACCAGGCGCGCATGCTCGGGGCCGATACGGATCTGAGCCAGTTTGGCGACAACTACCTGATGGAAGTGGACAACCCCCTGGTCATTCCAACGGGCAAAAAGGTGCGTTTCCTGCTCACCGCGGCTGATGTCATCCATTCCTGGTGGGTGCCGGATCTCGGCTGGAAGAAGGATGCCATCCCCGGCTTCGTCAACGAGGCCTGGACCAAGGTCGACGAGCCTGGAATCTACCGCGGCAAGTGTGCCGAATTGTGCGGCAAGGACCACGGCTTCATGCCGATCGTGGTGGTTGCCAAGGCGCCGGAAGACTACGCCAAGTGGGTGGCCGAGCAGCAGGGTGCCGCCGCGGCCGCTGCAGCATCTGCCGATCGCGAGTGGACCAAAGACGAGCTGATGGCCAAGGGTGAGCAGGTCTACAACACCAACTGCGCGGCCTGCCATCAGCCGAATGGTCAGGGTCTGCCACCGGCGTTCCCGTCCATCGTCGGCAGCCCGATTGCCACCGGTGAAGCCGCCGGTCATATCAGCCTGGTGCTGAACGGCAAGCCGGGTACCGCGATGGCCTCGTACCGCGACATCCTCAATGATGCCGACATGGCTGCCGTGTTGACCTACCAGCGTAACTCCTGGGGTAACGCTGCAAGCATCATTCAACCCGCTGCGATCAAGGCAGCCCGTTAAGAAGCTATCAGGAGAGTCTTCAAGATGAGTACCGCTACAGCAACTCACGACGATCATCACGATCACGGGCCGGCCAAGGGCCTGATGCGGTGGGTGACCACCACCAACCACAAGGACATCGGCACCCTTTACCTGCTGTTCGCCCTGGTCATGTTCTTCGTTGGCGGCGCCATGGCCATGGTGATCCGTGCCGAACTGTTCCAGCCGGGCCTGCAGGTCGTCGATCCGCAGTTCTTCAACTCCATGACCACGGTGCATGCGCTGATCATGATCTTCGGTGCGGTCATGCCGGCCTTTACCGGCCTCGCGAACTGGCTGATCCCGATGATGATCGGTGCGCCGGACATGGCGCTGCCCAGAATGAACAACTTCTCATTCTGGATCCTGCCGTTCGCATTCTCGCTGCTGCTGTCGACCTTCTTCATGGACGGCGGCGGCCCGGCCGGTGGCTGGACCCTGTATCCGCCGCTTTCGCTGCAGATGGGTGACGGCTTCCCGTTCCTGATCTTCGCGATCCACCTGGCCGGTATCTCATCGATCATGGGCTCCATCAATGTCGTGGTGACCATCCTCAACATGCGCCCGCCCGGCATGACCCTGATGAAGATGCCGCTGTTCGTGTGGACCTGGCTGATCACCGCGTACCTGCTGATCGCCACCATGCCGGTTCTGGCCGGTGCGGTGACCATGCTGTTGACCGACAAGTTTGCCGGCACCAGCTTCTTCAGCGCGGCCGGCGGTGGTGACCCGGTCATGTTCCAGCACATCTTCTGGTTCTTCGGTCACCCCGAGGTGTACATCCTGATCCTGCCGGCCTTCGGTATCGTGTCGGCGATCATCCCGACCTTCGCGCGCAAGCCGCTGTTCGGCTACAGCTCGATGGTTTATGCAACCGCCTCCATCGCCTTCCTGTCGTTCATCGTCTGGGCGCACCACATGTTTACGGTGGGTATGCCGGTGGTGGGTGAACTCTTCTTCATGTACGCGACCATGATGATCGCGGTGCCGACCGGGGTGAAGGTGTTCAACTGGGTCTCGACCATGTGGAAGGGATCCATGACCTTCGAAACGCCGATGCTGTTCGCGGTGGGTTTCATCATCATGTTCACCATCGGTGGTTTCTCCGGACTGATGCTGGCAATCGCGCCGGCTGACTTCCAGTACCACGATACCTATTTCGTCGTGGCGCACTTCCACTACGTACTGGTGACCGGCGCGATCTATTCGATCATGGCGGCGGCTTACTACTGGCTGCCGAAGTGGACCGGCAACATGTACGACGAGAAGATGGGCAAGCTGCATTTCTGGATCTCGACCGTCTCGGTCAACGTGCTGTTCTTCCCGCAGCACTTCCTGGGTCTCGCGGGCATGCCACGCCGCATCCCGGACTACTCGATCCAGTTCACCGACTGGAACATGATCTCTTCGATCGGTGGTTTCGTGTTCGGTTTCTCTCAGCTGATGTTCGCCTACCTCGTGTACAAGACCATCAAGGGCGGTGAGAAGGCGACCGATCAGGTCTGGGAGGGTGCGCATGGTCTGGAGTGGACCCTGTCGTCGCCGCCTCCTTATCACAGCTTCACCGAGGCCCCCGAGATCAAGTGATGATCGGGTCGCCCCCATCGGTGGATGGGGGCGACCGGCAAACTCGCTATGCAAGAAGTAAACGACAAATCCAAGTCCAATATCCGTCTGGCCCTTATCCTGGGGCTGGTTGCGTTCGGGTTTTTCCTGGTCGGCATGTATCTCGCGATGGGCAAAGGGGGCTGAGGGGATGGCGGATAACCGGCAAATACGAAACGGCCGTTCGTTCACTCGCGTCGCGATCGTCGCGGTGGCCATGTTCGGGTTCGGGTATCTGCTGGTGCCTTTGTACGATGTCTTCTGCGAGATCACCGGGCTCAACGGCAAGACCGGTCGCATCGACGAGGCTGAGATCACCGCCCGTTACGAGCCCGACATGTCGCGCATGGTGACCGTGCAGTTCATCGCCAACAACAATCTCGGGATGCCCTGGGAGTTTGGCCCCGTGGTTGCCAGCATGCAGGTCCATCCCGGCAAGCTTTACTCAACCAGTTTCACCGCGCACAACCCGACCGGGCGCAACATGGTCGGACAGGCCGTGCCCAGCGTTGCGCCGGGAAAGGCCAGTCGTTACTTCAACAAGACCGAGTGTTTCTGTTTCAATCAGCAGCCGCTGGCTGCCGGCGAGACCAAGGACATGCCGCTGCGGTTTATCGTTGACCCGAATCTGCCCAGGGACGTGAATACGCTGACCCTGGCCTATACGGTGTTCGATGTTTCGCAGGTCGCAATGAAATGATTTCTCTGCATGGTTCAGTGAACCTGCAGGTATGTTTTTTAACCATTTATACCAAGACTGCAGATACTAGGGGGAGACATGGCGCACACGGGTGATCAGCATTATTACGTGCCGCACGGCAGCCATTGGCCGATCGTCGCCAGCGTTGCGCTGACGGTGGGCGTGGTCGGGGCGGCCAACTGGTTCAACGGTAATGCCTCGGGGCAGGCGATCCTGTATCTTGGCCTTGCCATGGTGGCGTTCATGATGTTCGGATGGTTCGGCACCGTCATCAACGAAAGCCTGAAAGGCGTCTACAACGAGCAGGTGGATCGTTCGTTCCGACAGGGAATGATGTGGTTCATCTTCTCCGAGGTCATGTTCTTTGCCGCCTTCTTTGGCGCCCTGTTCTATGCGCGCGTGCTGTCGGTGCCTTGGCTGCTGGGTGAGGATTTTTCGACCCATCAGTATCTCTGGAGTGCCTTCGGCGAAGCCTGGCCGACCAACGGGCCGGGTAATGTCGGTGGAGAATTCCAGACCATGGGCGCCTGGGGTATCCCTGCGATCAACACCCTTTTGCTGTTGACCTCGGGCGTCACCATCACCCTTTCGCACTGGGCGCTGAAAGCCAATGACCAGACCAAGACGGTTCTCTGGCTGGCGGCGACCGTGGCATTGGGCGCGATCTTCCTCGGGTTCCAGGCCTACGAGTACGTTCATGCGTACCAGGAGCTCAATCTGACGCTGGGCTCGGGGATCTATGGCTCGACCTTCTTCATGCTGACGGGGTTCCACGGTTTCCACGTGACCATGGGCACGATCATGCTGTTCGTGATCACCCTGCGCGCCGCCAAGGGGCATTTTTCGCCGGAGAACCACTTTGCCTTCGAGGGTGTGGCCTGGTACTGGCACTTCGTTGACGTGGTCTGGCTGGGCCTGTTTATCTTCGTCTACGTGCTGTAACCAACAGGCCGGGTCCGGCAGACCCCGGGTCCGGCCTTTCAAACCGGCAACGCACAGTGGCCGGTACCGGTCCTACTCCTGTGTCGTGGTGCCTGCCGGCGGTTCGGGATAGACGCCATGCGGTTCGATTACCCCTAAGCCGATCAGGATCATCAGGAATACGAACAACCCTATGGACAGGCCGATGCGCATAGTGAGTGCGCGCAGGGTACGGCGCGAGTCACCCTTGTCATTGACCAGGTAGAAAAGACCGGACGCAAGACTGGCTACGATGCCGATGAAAACGAGTACGATGATGACCTTGATCCACACGACGACTTATCCCTCTTCTGCAGCCGCGGCAGTATAGCAGCCGGGCAGCGCATGAAAATCCCGTCCATCAGGCTCGGCCCTTACCGATTTGCCCCTGCTTTTTGGCCCAGCGTGGCATTCGCGCTGGTGTTTCCGATGTTGCTGGGTCTGGGCTATTGGCAGACCAATCGCGCCGGAGCCAAGCAGGAGATGGAGCAGCAGCGTGCGGCCAGCGATGTCATCGCGCCTGTGACACTCGGCAGTCAGAGCACGCTTGTCGAGTCGGATCGCTATCGTGCGGCGGAGGCGCGCGGGTACTACGTCCGGCAACAGCAATGGCTGCTCGACAACCGGATTTACCGCGGCCAGGCCGGTTACCATGTGTTCACGCCCTTCATGTTTGAGGGCGACGATCGGCCAAGACTGCTGATCCATCGGGGCTGGGTGGCGGTGGGTGCCTCGCGTGAGTTTCTGCCTGCACTCCCGCTGCCGGAAGGTCTGGTCAGTCTGTCGGGGCGACTGGATTCTCCGGCGTCCGTCGGTCTGATCGTCGGCGAGGTGCCGCTACAGAGCGTGGCCGACAAGGTGCTCGTTCAGTCACTCGACATCGCCGCTCTGGGAGTCGTCCGGGGTATGGATCTGCTGCCCTATGCGCTGGTGATCGACGAGGGCGAGGCCGGCGGTCTGCAGTATGACTGGTCGCCTATCCCGGAGATGGGACCGGAAAAACACCTGGGTTATGCCGTGCAGTGGTTTGGCCTGGCTGTTGCGCTTCTGATTATTTATGTCGGCGTGAATACGCGTCGCGATGGTGGAGATGGAGAAAAAAGTGTCCAGGCCTGAGAATCCTCGGACGAGCCGCAGTCGGACCCAGCTGGTATTGATCTGGGTGCTGTTCCTGTTGCCTCCGGTCTCGGCATGGGTGGCCTGGAAATACCTCGGCGAACAGGGTGCGGGCGCGACAACCAATGCCGGAACCCTGGTTGCCCCGGCGCGACCACTGCAGTTGGTGGGGCTCGGAAAGCCCGACGGGACGGCGCTGGGGGAGGGAGACCTGCGTGGACGCTGGACCTACGTTCTGTTCGCGCCCGGAGATTGTGACGAACGCTGCGAGCAGCAGCTTTATCTGACGCGTCAGATACGCATCGCGATGAGCAAGGATATCCAGCGGGTACAGCGCCTGCTGGTGTTTGCACAGCCGCCGACGGCGGCACTGGAAAGACGTCTGGCAGAAGACCAGCCGGATCTGCTTTGGGTGGTGCGTGACGAACAGGCGGGGTCCCTGCTGCAGCAGTTTCGTGGTGAGGGCTTTGGCCCCATGGGCGAGCAGTATTTCCTGGTCGACCCGCTGGGGAATCTGATGATGTATTACGACCTCGGGGTTTCGGCCAAGGGGATGATGCGGGATCTGCAGAAGCTGCTGAAGATCTCGCAGATTGGATGAGAGTTGATGGCGTATCGCAGTTTTATCGTATTCACCTGCTTCCTCGCCTTCACGGTCATCGTGCTGGGTGCCTACACGCGCCTTGCGGATGCCGGTCTGGGCTGTCCTGACTGGCCCGGTTGCTACGGCCAGCTGACGGTCCCGGAGAGCGCGGAGGGGGTGACCAACAAGGCCTACCTGGATCAGCGTCCGCTGGAGCCGGAAAAGGGCTGGAAGGAGATGATTCACCGCTATTTCGCCGGCACCCTGGGATTGGCCATCCTGTTCATCGCGATCTGGTCGTGGGTGCGTCGGCGCGGTGATCCGGATCAACCGGTCTGGCTGCCCAGCTTTCTTCTGGTGCTGGTGATCTTTCAGGCCGCCCTCGGCATGTGGACCGTGACCCTGTTGCTGAAGCCTGTTGTCGTCATGGGGCATCTGCTGGGCGGTTTCGCAACATTCAGCCTGCTGGTGCTGCTGGCCCTGCGCGTGCGCAGACGCCGCCCGGTGACCGGCGCCGGCCAGTGGCGTGGAGCGGCGGCCATCGGCCTGCTGATTCTGGTCGCGCAGATTGCGCTCGGCGGCTGGACCAGCTCCAATTACGCCGCCCTGGCCTGTCTCGATTTCCCGACCTGCCAGGGAAGCTGGACCCCGGAGATGGACTTCGACGAGGCCTTCGTGATGTGGCGGGGGCTGGGCGTGAATTACGAGTATGGCGTGCTGGAGCATCCGGCGCGCACGGCCATTCATGTCACCCACCGGATCGGGGCGCTCGTGACCCTGGTGTACCTGGGGTGGCTGGTATTGGCGCTCCTGCGTTCCGGCGGGGGCCTGCGCGGCACGGCGGTCCTGGTCGGGGGCCTGTTGCTGCTGCAACTGGGACTCGGCATCGGCAACGTGCTCCTGCATTTGCCTCTGGGGGTCGCCACGGCACACAATGGCGTGGCAGCCTTATTGCTCATTTCTCTGGTTTATCTGAATTTTCGATTATGGCGACAACAGCACTGAAAACGACGCACGCGGGGTGGCGGGATTACCTCGAGCTGTGCAAACCCAATGTGGTGGCACTTATTGTGTTCACGGCGGTGGTCGGCATGCTGCTGGCGGCGCCGGGCATGGTTCCGCTGGATGCACTGGTTTTCGGTACCCTGGGTATCGGGCTGGCCGCCGGTTCAGCGGCAGCCGTCAACCATGTGGTCGACCAGAAGATAGATGCGATCATGGGACGCACCCGTGGCCGGCCTTTGCCGCAGGGGGCTGTTAGCAGCCGCGATGCCCTGGTTTTCGCGGTCGTTATTGGTGTGATCGCCATGGCGATGCTGGCATTGCTGGTCAATCCGCTGACCGCACTGCTGACCTTTCTGTCCCTGATCGGTTACGCGGTGATTTACACCATGTATCTCAAGCGCGCCACGCCGCAGAATATCGTGATCGGCGGGGCCGCCGGCGCCGCGCCGCCCTTGCTGGGCTGGACCGCGGTGACCGGTAGCGTCGACCCGGGCGCTATGCTGCTGTTCCTGATTATCTTCACCTGGACGCCCCCTCATTTCTGGGCCCTGGCCATCCATCGCGCTGAGGAATATCGCAAGGTGGACATGCCCATGTTGCCGGTGACCCATGGCAAGGACTACACGCGCCTGCAGATCCTGCTGTACACCGTTTTGCTGCTGGTGGTGACCCTGCTGCCATACGGTTACGGGATGAGTGGCGGCCTGTATCTGGGTGGTGCCATGGTGCTTGGGCTCGGTTTTCTTTATTACGCGGTGCGCCTTTACCGTGACGATGATGACCGCATGCCCATGCGGACATTCGGATACTCCATCGTCTACCTGATGGCCCTGTTCGCCCTGCTGCTGGTCGATCACTATGTGCCGCACCTCATGTGGCTGATCGATTAGGGCCATCTTTTGTATTGGTCTTTGCAAGGCATAGGCTGTTGTTTTTCGGCTAAGCTGCCCTGCTTGGTTGGTTCTCCCGCAATAGCATAAGAATTGACTAATATTCCTGGCCCGGATACTATCCGGCCGCTTTGATCCTGCTTGTCGATGAATCCTTCGCGAACCGCTCGGGTATCCGGCGAATATCGTGCCAGGCCAACGGTGGCGCTGCATGGCATCTGGTGCTGCAGCTGCTCCTTGGTGAAGAGTCGCATGAGGTCCGTGCAGACACCTCGGGGACATAGCCATGACAGAGAAGGTGCACAGTTGTTATCACTGCGGCCTGCCGGTTCCCGACGGGGCCGACTACCAGGTCGATATCCACGGCGAGCCGCGTGACATGTGTTGTCATGGTTGTCAGGCGGTGGCCCAGGCCATCGTCGATGGCGGCCTGACCTCGTTCTACGATCATCGCGAGACGCCGTCGCGCAAACCCGAAGACCTTGTACCGGAGCAGCTGCAGCGTTTCGAGCTGTACGATCAGCCGGCACTGCAGCAGAGCTTCGTGCAGGCGGATGATGCCAAGCACAAGACGGCCTCGCTGATTCTCGAGGGGATCACCTGTGCAGCCTGCATCTGGCTCAACGAAAGGCATGTCAATGCGCTGCCCGGAGTGGCAGATTTCTCGGTCAATTACAGTACCCATCGTGCCCGGGTGCGCTGGGATGACAGCCAGATCCACCTTTCCGATATCCTCAAGGCGATAACCGAGATCGGCTATGTCGCCCACCCGTTCGATCCCGGGCGCCAGGAGGCGGTGCAGAAGAAGGAGAAATCGGCCGCCCTGCGACGCCTGGCGGTAGCCGGGCTGGGTGCCATGCAGGTCATGATGCTGGCGATCGCGATGTATGCGGGCGATTACGGCGGTATGGACCCGGGTATGCGCACGTTCATGCGTTGGGTCAGCCTGGTCCTGACTCTGCCTGTGGTGTTCTATTCTGCGGCCGGGTTTTTTATTACCGCCTGGCGGGACTTGCGGCGTCGCCATCTGAGTATGGAGGTGCCTGTTTCGCTGGCGATCGGCGGCGCCTTCGCCGCCAGCGCCTGGTCGACAGTGTTTGGCGGTGCCGAGGTCTACTACGACTCGGTCTGCATGTTCGCCTTTTTCCTGCTGACCAGCCGATACCTGGAGATGGGCGCGCGTCATCGTGCCGGCGAGGCGGCCGAGGAGCTGGTCAAGCTGTTGCCGGCGACAGCCACGCGCCTGACCGACGGCGGCGAGGCCGTAGTGGCCGTGTCCGAACTCGCCCCCGGCGACCGGGTCCTGGTGCGTCCGGGGGAGACCATCCCCGCGGACGGCCTGGTCAGCGAGGGGCGGAGCTCGGTCGATGAATCGCTGCTGACGGGTGAGAGCCTGCCGCGCCCGCGCGAGGCCGGTGACGAGCTTGTTGGCGGCAGCGTCAATGTCGAGAGCCCGCTGATACTGACGGTCGACAAGGTCGGGGAGGACACCCTGGTTTCGGCCATCGTGCGCCTGCTCGATCGCGCCCAGGCCGAGAAGCCGCGCATCGCGCAGTTGGCCGACCATGTGGCTGGCTGGTTCGTGGCCGTGTTGCTGCTGATTGCCACCCTGGTCGCCGTGTACTGGGCGATCCAGGCCCCCGAGCATGCCTTTGCGATCACGCTCTCGGTACTCGTGGTGACCTGCCCCTGTGCACTGTCGCTCGCCACGCCGACCGCGGTAACCGCGGCGTCCGGCGCCCTGACCCGGATGGGCCTGCTGACAACGCGCGGACATGCGCTGGAGACCCTGGCCCAGGTGAGTCATGTGCTGTTCGACAAGACCGGCACGCTGACGCGCGGCATCCTGCAGCTTTCCGATCTGGAGCTGCTGGCCCCGGAGCGTGCCGATCGGGAACGTTGTCTGGCGCTTGCCGCCGTGCTGGAGAGCGGCTCGGAACATCCGGTCGCCAAAGTGCTGTCTGCGCATGCTGTGCCTTCACTCCGTGTGGCGGGTTTGACGGCGCTGCCCGGTCAGGGGATGCAGGGCGAGGTGGAAGGCCGCCACTATCGGATCGGCAATCCAGCGTATGTCTCGGAACTCAGCGGCGTTCCCGAACCTGAGGCGGGAGCCAGCGATGCGACCCAGGTGCTGTTGGGCGATGAGGACGGGATCCTGGCCAGGTTCCAGCTGCGTGACGAGTTGCGAGCCGATGCCGTGGCGGCCATGCGCAATCTGCGTGATCTCGGACTCGAGCTCGAGATCCTCAGCGGTGATGCCGCCGGGGCGGTCAGTCGGGTTGCCGGCGAACTTTCCATCCCGCGGGCGCGTTCGGGTATGCGGCCTGACGACAAACTGGCACGGGTGCGCGAATTGCAGGCGTCCGGTCACCTCGTGGCGATGATCGGCGACGGCGTAAACGACGCGCCGGTGCTTGCCGGCGCCGATGTGTCGATCGCGATGGGGCAGGGTGCCCAGCTCGCGCATGCGAGCGCCGACATGGTTGTGCTGTCGGAACGCCTTACGGTGCTGGCCGAGGGTGTACACAAGGCGCGCGCCACCCGCAGCATCATCAAGCAGAATCTGGCATGGGCCGATACTGTATAATGTCGCCGCTGTGCCTCTGGCGGCGGCCGGTCTGGTGGCGCCGTGGATGGCGGCTATCGGGATGTCGTTCAGTTCGCTGGTCGTGGTATTCAATGCACTCAGACTGAAGGGGGACTAGATCTTGTCGATTCTGTATCTGCTGATTCCCCTGGCGGTCGGTCTGATGGTAATCGCCATCGCATTTTTCCTGTGGACCGTGCGGACAGGTCAGTACGACGACCTGGAGGGGCCGGCGCATCGTATCCTGATGGATGACGACGACCCGATGATTCCGGACAATGCGCGGCCGAAAAAGAAGGCGGAAAAGCCTGGCCAGTCGGCGACCGGTGCAAAAGGGGTTGGCGACAAAGAGGAATGAGGGGGAACGATTAGGCAACTGATCGAGGACAGACCCCGTGTTCAGCTTTAGCCACTTCGCCACAACCTTCGTCATCGTGCTTGTCCTGATGTCCTGGTTGAGCTTCCTGTCGGTAATCCGCCGGCTGATCTTAACCGCAACGGTGGCCGACGGTCGTATCGGTCAGGTGCCGTTGAATGACGCACTGTGTTTTGGTCTGTCTGCGTTAAGTGACTCCATCCGAAAGCAGACACCACGTCTCGAGTCTCGATCGCAAGAGGCGGCAAGATATTGTTAGTTTGCTCGCCTTGAACATGCGGCTGTTCGCAGCCAAATCTGAAGTTCCTCGCCGCTCTGGGTACGGGTGAAATCAGCCAAGAGCCGACTTTCCACCAAATGGCGGTGAATGACGGCTCTCGAAGCGCAAAGCAGACATCGAGGTGGCGCGACTGTTGGTCTGCGATCAACACAATACTCAGCGGTCACCAGCAGCGCCTTTTCGGTCATCCGTTGAGGGAGCTTTCTCGAAGCGTAAGCTTTCCACACGCGCACCCGTGTCATCCTCTGCCTGAAGCTGATTGATGCCGATGCGCCGAGACGTGCTGATCCACGCGGGTGATCAAGGCATCTATTCGGTCAGCAGTTTCAGGTTCTAACAGGTTGCGGAAATGCGCCGCGCTGCCAACCGAGGCCAGACCGCGAGATAGGTATTCGTTGGCGACGTCTTCGTCCTCAAGCCGGGCGATAAACCGCGCATTCAAATAATGGTGGAGGGGTGACTTAGTTAACTGAGACCCCATACTGGTTGAACCTACGTGGGTGAAGCTATTCTGGGCGGGCTTAAGAAGCCGTGCCGCCAAGCCATGATGCATCGCAAGCGCGCTCAATAGCAGGAAAGAATCGAAGAAGTTTTGGTACTCCTTTGGCGGGTTTTCGATTGATAACCCGAGCGCAGATAACGCGGATGAGGTACTGCTTGGGGGGCGCTTGTACACGTTAGCGTCAACGGAGTATTGGCGGATCAGCCGCCGCAAAGGTGCGACCCTCAGATATAGGAAATGTGTTCCAGGAAAGTGTAGGCCAGTAACATCGTTTCTCCATCCAGTCAGACATATCGCATATTCGTTGTCAGCAAATTCGAGTTGGCGAAATATCGAAACGTCGAATAGAAAAAAGTCATGATCAAGGATTCCGAAGTCACGAGGGCTGGTGCGCAATAGCAGGCTTATCACCGTGCCATGGGACCAAATGGCCCTTGGTAGAGTAGGAAGACGCAGTAGCGGCGCACGCGGGTAGACATTGGAGAGAAAATGGAGTTCTCTTTGGGAGAGACCGTTGACGATGAAGATAATCCGAACTTCGCTCTCGACGAGCCGCACCGCAGGTATAAGCAAATGCAACATTGTAGGCACTGCGATGATGTAGAAGTATTTCCCATCGGCGGCAGTGTGATGCGTGAGGAACGATTGTGTTCGCCTGTCTTGCCAGCGCATTCGGTCGGCGGTGCGATAGCAAGCCATTGCCAGCTTTCGATAGGCGCGCATTAATGCAAAAAATGGCATTTCGACCAACAGCGCTTGCCATCCTGAGACGCCGCGTTCAACCGCTCGTTCACGATATTGGTTCAGCCGAATCAAATTCTTCTTTAGAAAAAGCAAATGTTTGTCACTTGGCCGACCAGTCGGGATGGGGTACCTCAACCTACGCTGAATGTATCGCAGAGAGTTAGCAGCGTAAATCTTCCCGTTCGCGAAATCCGCGTGGCTTAACCAACTGCTGCGCAACCAGTGAACTTGTTATTTTGCAGTTCAGCTGCAGCCCGTGCCAGCACCCTTTGCGCCTCGCAACGTCTGCTGTTCTTATAAAACGGTCGTTTGCCTAATGTAGTCTGACTGTCTCTTAAGGGTTGATAGTGCCCATATGACCTGTCGCCACGAATGACCGCTCGGTGTCGTCTGCCGTCGTCAGCCAAACGACCGCTCTACCAGTGACTGGGCTCGAACCATCCATTGACCCCGCAGATTTCAATGTCCGCTTGTCTAATGACGGAGCAACTGAAGCAGCGCGACTGGCAAAACTTCGTCCAACTCAACCGGACCAATCTGATCGGCATCTGCGGTGCCAGACAAGAAAACGCCCGCACGATGGCGGGCGTCTGACGGGCCGGCTGGGCGACCTCAGGCAGCCAGCGTGGCGCGCAGTTTCTTCATTGCCGCCGCCTCGATCTGGCGAATGCGTTCGGCGGATACGCCATACTCATCGGCCAGCGCATGCAGGGTTTCCTTGCTTTCCGCCAGCCAGCGGCGCTGCAGGATGTCGCGGCTGCGCTCATCCAGTGATTCCAGGGCGGCATACAGCCCTTCACGCTCCGATGCGGCGCTGTCGGCCTGTTCGATCTGGGTCGATGGCTCGTTGCGCAGGTCCGGCAGATAGGCCACCGGCGCCATGCTGGGGCCCTCGTCGTCGTCCGCAGCCGCACCGTCGAATGCCACATCGTAATTCGACAGGCGTGACTCCATCTCCAGGACGGTCTCGGGCTTCACGCCCAGATCCTCGGCGACCTCTTCGACCTCCTGTCTGGTAAACCAACCCAGACGCTTCTTTGCGCTGCGCAGATTAAAGAACAGCTTGCGCTGCGATTTGGTCGTGGCGATTTTGACGATACGCCAGTTGCGCAGGATGTATTCGTGAATCTCGGCCTTGATCCAGTGAACGGCGAAAGACACCAGGCGCACGCCCATATCCGGGTCGAAACGGCGCACCGCCTTCATCAGTCCGACGCTGCCTTCCTGAATGAGATCGTGCTGAGGCAGGCCATAGCCGCTGTAACCGCGCGCTATCTTGACGACGAAACGCAGGTGCGCCATGACCAGGCTGCGCGCCGCATCCAGATCCTGATGATCACGCAGGCGCACGGCGAGCTCGTGTTCTTCCTCGGCCGACAGGATGGGCAGCTGAAAGGCTGCGCTGATGTACGCATCCATATTGCCGGTTGGCAGAGTCATCGGTATCGCGAGTTCTTTGCTCATCTTCGTCCTGTTTAGATCCTTAATTCCTAAAACCAATCTAGCACTCACATGCCTTGACTGCCACCGTATTTTAGCAGTCCGGGAGTGAGAGTGCCAATCAGCGGAAGAAGTTCCCGTGCCTAAGCAACTGATTGTAATTTATAGGTTTTACTTCGAGTGTCGGCGCTCAACTTTGAGGCTGTCCGGGGCCTGCCCGAACGCTCGCTGCGGGCACTGGCGGGAACGTGGGTCTTATAACGGACGGGAGTCTCAGGTCTTTAATCCGGCGGGCCGTCGATCCAGCCTTTCCGACAGTCGGATTCGCCATCATTCCGGCTGGATCTGCGCCAGATGCCGGCCGACCGCGAGCCAGGCACCGGCCAGGCCAAGCAGCGGCCCCCCGAACAGGACGCCGAGCAGACTGGCCGGGTCGATCACGGCGAGCGCGAAGTCCGACTCATACAGTCCGGCCAGGCGCTGAACCGGCCCGTCAAGCAGATATAAGGAAGTCAAGACCAGCAACAGACCGATGGCGGCGCCGAGCAGGCCGTACCAGATACCTTCGTACAGGAACGGTCGGCGGATAAAGGCATCGGTTCCTCCGACCAGTTTCACAATCTCGATCTCGTTGTGGCGATTCTGGATCTCCAGGCGAATGGTGTTGCCGACGATCAGGAGCACCGCGCCCGCAAGCAGCGCGGCGAGGATGATTACTGCACGCTCGATGGTGTGGGTGATGGCGCCCAGGCGCTCCACCCATTGCAGATCCACCTGTGCCAGTTCGATCTCGCGGTATGCCTGCAGCTCCCGGGCAAGCGCGGCAACGGCATCCGCACTCTGGACGTTGTCCTGCGGGCGCACCAGCACAACGGCCGGCAGGGGATTCTGGTCGAGCAGATCGATGGCCTCGCCAAAACCGGACAGGCGCCGAAATTCCTCCAGGGCCTGGCCGCGGTCGATCAGGCGTGTCTCGGCGATATCCGCGCGCAGGGCCACCTGTTTGCGAACGGTCTCGGCTTGCTCGTCGCTGACTCCCTCGCTGAGGAAGAGTGAGATGCTGGCGGACCCGTCCCAGGTGCTGCTGAGTTGGCTGACATTGTCGACCAGCAGGTGCAGGCCGCTGGGCAGTGCCAGTGCAATGCCGATTACCGCGGCCGTCATGGCAGTACTGACCGGGTTGCGGCTGAGACGACCCAGCGACGAAAGAGACATCTGCGCGTGACGCAACAGCCAGGTGACCGGGTTGCGGTTGCGCCTGAACTTCGTTGACTGCGTGCGCCGTGCCATCAGCCGGGTCCTTCGCTGTCGTCGGCGACGCGGCCGTCGCGCAGGTTGACGATGCGCTTGCCAAAACTGCTGATGAGTTCGACATCATGGGTCGCAACCAGCAGGGTGACGCCGACCTGGTTGAACTGGAGAAACAGCTCCATGATCTCGCGCGACAGCTCGGGGTCGAGATTGCCGGTCGGTTCGTCGGCCAGCAGCACCGGAGGCTTGCTCACCAGGGCGCGGGCGATACCGACCCGCTGCTGCTCACCGCCGGACAGCGTGATCGGAAATACCTTTTCCTTCTTTAACAGGCTGACCTTGTCCAGGGCGGCGCGCACCCGCCGCTTGACCTCGGCGTGACCCATGCCGGCGACCACCAGGGGCAGGGCGATGTTGTCGAACACGGTGCGGTCGTGGAGCAGGCGATGGTCCTGGAAGATCATGCCGACTTCGCGCCGATGGTAGGGGATGTCGCGGGACTTCAGTTTGTTCAGATTGCGCCCGTTCACCCACACCTGACCCCGGGTGGCGCGCTCCAGCAGGCCGATCAGCTTGAGCAGGGTGCTCTTGCCTGCGCCCGAGTGGCCGGTAAGAAACGCCATCTCACCGGGTGCCAGGTGCAGGTCGACGCCGGACAGTCCCTCGTGACCGGTGGCGTAGCGTTTGGCGACATTGTCGAATCGAATCATGGGGATCAGGGCCGAGGGCCGAGGGGCGAGGGCCGAGGAAAAGAGGCCTCGAACCTCGCTCCTCGAACCTCGAACCTATTCAAACAGTGCCTTGACGAATTCATCTGCATCAAACGGCCGCAGGTCTTCAATGCTTTCGCCCACGCCGACGAACCGGATCGGGACGCCGAGGCGGTCGGCGATGGCGAATATGATGCCACCTTTGGCGGTACCGTCGAGTTTGGTCAGGGTAATGCCGGTGAGGCCGACCGTTTCGTGAAACTGGACCGCCTGGTTGAGTGCATTCTGGCCGGTGCCCGCATCCACCACCAACATCACCTCGTGCGGCGCCTCGGGATCGATCTTCTTCAGCACCCGGCTGATCTTGCCCAGCTCGTCCATGAGATTGCTCTTGGTATGCAGGCGCCCGGCGGTATCTGCGATCAGAACATCGATCTTGCGCGCGGTCGCTGCTTCGAGGGCATCGTAGATCACGGATGCGGCGTCGGCGCCATTTGCCTGCGCTATCACCGGGATATCGTTGCGCTCGCCCCAGGTCTGCAACTGCTCTACGGCGGCGGCGCGGAAGGTGTCGCCGGCGGCGAGCATGACCGTCTGGCCGGCGTCCTGGATACGACGGGCAAGCTTGCCGATGGTCGTGGTCTTGCCGGCGCCATTGACGCCGACCATGAGGATCACCAGGGGCCTGCCGCCCGTTGGCTCTGCCGCGGGGGCGTCTATGCCATGCAGGATGTCCGCCAGTTGCATGCGCAGGGCAGTACCCAGAGCCTGTGGATCCGATAGCTCTTTGCGCCGGACCCTGGCCGTAAGGTCGTCGATGATGCGCCGGGTGGCGTCCACGCCGACATCGGCGGTCAGCAGCAGGGTTTCAAGCTCTTCCAGCAGTTCTTCGTCGATCTGGCGCCGGCCACTGAGCAGGTCGCCCAGGGCGTTGCTCAGATTGGCCCGGGTGCGCGCAAGCCCGGTGCGCAGGCGGCCAAACAGCCCCTGCGGCCTGGTCTCTTCAGGCGGGGTTTTCGGGGTGTTTTTCTTACCGAA
Source organism: uncultured Gammaproteobacteria bacterium (assembly GCA_963759055.1). Classification (GTDB taxonomy): domain Bacteria; phylum Pseudomonadota; class Gammaproteobacteria; order Chromatiales; family Chromatiaceae; genus Thiosocius. The sequence continues at coordinate 128,026 of CAVWYD010000018.1, read as the reverse complement.
TCCGAACATTGCTTGTCAGTCTGCGGGAACTGTTTTGCGGCCCACCGGTCGATTTGCCCAGGGTTCAGGCCACGGGAGCTTGATGGTACCCCGGTGGCTTGCAAGAATCTGCGGTCACAACGCGGTAAATGATTTAGTGTGGCGCATCGTAACACTCGTTGCGGCGGCGCCGCACCTCGGAGCACAAATGGTGTTAACAGTTTTGCAAAGAAGCTTTTTCTGGATCCTGCTGCTGGCAGCGCTGCCAACTTTGGCACAGGTCAGCGAATATCGGCTGAGCAACGGGATGAAGGTGGTCGTCAAGGAAGATCACCGCGCCCCGGTCGTGGTTTCACAGGTCTGGTACAAGGTCGGCTCCAGCTATGAGCCCGACGGCCTCACCGGGGTCTCGCATGTCCTGGAGCACATGATGTTCAAGGGCACCGAGAAGTTGGGCCCGGGCGAGTTCTCGCGCGTCGTTTCGGCGCTGGGTGGAAACGAAAATGCCTTCACCAGCCGTGACTACACTGCGTATTTCGAGACCCTGGCTGTCGAACACCTCGAACGTGCCATCGAACTAGAGGCCGACCGCATGCGCAATATGCTGCTCGATCCGGCAGAGTTCGCCAAGGAGATCGAGGTGGTGAAAGAGGAGAGGCGCCTGCGCACCGAGGACAAGCCGAGTGGCAAGGTCCACGAACAGTTCAATGCCGTCGCATGGCGGGCCTCGCCCTACCGCAATCCGGTGATCGGCTGGATGAACGATCTGGAACACATGACGGTCGACGATCTGGCGGACTGGTATCGGCGCTGGTATGCGCCCAACAATGCCACCCTGGTGGTGGTCGGTGATGTCCAGCCGGATGCGGTGCGTGACCTGGCCGAGCGCCACTTCGGGCCGCTCGAAACCAGCGATGTACCGGAACTGAAGCCGGCGGCCGAACCCAAGCAGGCGGGCGAGACCCGGGTCGAGGTCAAGGTTCCGGCGCGTCAGCCCTATCTGCTGATGGGTTACAAGACGCCGATCGTGGGCCAGTCGGATGAACCCTGGGAACCTTACGCTCTGCACGTACTGTCCAGTGTCCTGGACGGTGGCGAAAGTGCCCGCCTGTCACGCGAACTCGTGCGTGGTAGCGCGATTGCGGCATCCGCCGGGGCCGAGTACGGCAGCTACAGCCGCCTGCCCGGGATGCTGCTGCTCGACGGTACTCCGACCGACGGGCATACGGTCGCCGAGGTGGAGCAGGCGTTGCGCGAGCAGGTTGCCACCCTGCGCGAGGAGCTTATCGGCGAAGATGAACTGAAGCGGGTGGTCACCCAGGCGGTCGCTAGCAAGGTCTACGAGGCTGACTCGATATTTTACCAGGCGATGCAGATCGGCGTGCTTGAGACCATCGGTCTGGACTGGCGTCTGATCGACTCCGAGATCAAGGCGCTGAAGGCGGTGACGCCCGAACAGGTCCGCACGGTGGCCCGGCGCTATCTGGTGGACGAAAACCTCACGGTTGCGACACTCAAACCATTGCCGATGGATCATAAGGCGGCGCGTTCCGCGTCGGTTGAGGGAGGTCGTCATGGCAGCTAAGCATTGGGGCCTGGGAGCCTGCGCGGTAGAGCTGGCGGTAGCTTTACTGCTGTTATCTGCCGGCCTGGTCCACGCCGGCCCGGCCATCGAATCCTGGCAGACCACTGGCGGCGCCAAGGTGATGTACGTGCATGCGCCTGACCTGCCGATGGTCGACGTGCGTGTCGTGATGGATGCAGGCAGTGCACGTGATGACGACCTGCCCGGTCTGGCCAGGTTTACCAATGCGCTGCTCACCGAAGGGGCCGGTGAATGGGATGCAGACGTCCTGGCCTTGCGCCTGGAGGAGCGGGGTATCGAGCTGGGCAACGGTTCCCTGCGCGACATGGCGTGGGTCAGCCTGCGCAGCCTGGTGGAACCCGCAGTCCTGGATGTGGCGCTCGGGTCCGTGCAGATGGTGCTGGCCCAGCCAAGGTTCGATGAAGATGCGATCGAGCGGGTCCGCCAGCAGATGCAGATCGGTCTGCGCCGCAGTCTGCAGTCGCCGTCGAGTGTCGCCAAGCGCAGGTTCTTTCAGACCCTGTACGCGGACCACCCCTACGCGCACCCCCCGGGCGGTGATGAGAGTTCCCTGGCGAAGATCGGGCGCGACGATCTGCAACGTTTCCACCGCCGCTTCTATGTGGCGGCCAATGCGGTGGTCGCCATCGTCGGGGCGGTCGATCGCGAAACGGCCGAGAAGATTGCCGAACGGGTGACCGCAGGTCTGGCCGTCGGTCGACACGCGCCCGCCCTGCCTTCGGCACCGGCGGTCAGCGGCGGGGAACTGCGTGAATCGTTCCCCTCTTCGCAGACCCATATCTACGTCGGCCAGAGTGGTATCGCACGGCACGATCCCGACTACATGGCGCTGTATGTCGGCAATCATGTGCTCGGGGGCGGCTCTCTGGTCTCGACCCTCGGCGAAGAGGTGCGTAACAAGCGGGGTCTGTCATACAGCGTCTACAGCTACTTCAGTCCGATGCGCGTTCAAGGACCTTTCCTGATGGTCGCGCAGACCAAGAACGAGCAGGCGGACGAGGCCCTGGAGGTGATGCGTGCCACCCTGGCCCGTTTCGTCGAGGAAGGTCCGAGTGAAGAGGAACTCGAGGCCGCCAAGCAGAACCTGATCGGTGGTTTCCCCTTGCGGATCTCGAGTAACAGCAAGATCGTGGAGTATCTCGCGATGATGGGTTTCTACGACTATCCCCTGGACTGGCTGGATACCATCACCGGAAAACTCGCGGCGGTCGACGTGGAGCAGGTGCGCGATGCCTTCAGCCGGCGTATCAGTGCGCCGGCGGGGATCGCGGTGATCGTTGGCGGCAGCGGCTGACGATTGGCCGCAACATCGAATCAGGTCCGCATTATCGGCGGCCGGCATCGAGGGCGTCGGCTGCATTTTTCCCCGGGTCGGGGCCTGCGCCCGACCCCGGACCGGGTGCGCGAGACCCTGTTCAACTGGCTGCAGGCAGACATCCGTGGTGCGCGCTGTCTCGATCTGTTTGCCGGCAGTGGCGCGCTGGGGCTGGAGGCCCTGTCGCGCGGTGCCGCTTTTCTCTGCGCGGTGGAACAGAACCGGACGGCAGCGCAGCGTCTGCGCGACAACATCACCCTGTTACACGAAGAGTCGGCGGCCGAGGTCGTGCAGGGAGATGCCCTGCGTGTCCTGAAGACACCTCCGGAGACCCCTTTCGACATCGTGTTTCTCGATCCGCCGTTTGCCGACGGCCTGCTGCCGGCGGTATGTCGTCTGCTGGAGGACAGGGACTGGTTGGCGCCGGATGCGTTGATCTATCTCGAACAGGAAGCGGGCCAGGGGTGGCCAGATTTGCCCGCCAGCTGGCTGATACACCGGGAGGGTTCGGCCGGACAGTCCGCACAGCGTTTGTTGCGCCGCAGCATCCCGGGCTAGAATAGCGGCTGTCCATGACAATCCAAAGGCAGACGCGCGGGTACTGCCGTGTGGCAGGCCCCGTCTGACAAAACGCAATGAAGATAGCCGTCTACCCCGGTACATTCGATCCGATTACGAATGGTCACAGCGATCTGGTATCGCGTGCCGCCCGTCTGTTCGACCGCGTGATCGTGGCGGTGGCCAAGGACACGGGCAAGAACCCGGTGTGCGGCCTCGATGAGCGGCTCGAGCTCGCGCGCGTCGCCCTGGCGGATGTTGCGCAGGCGGAGGTCGTGCCGTTCGAGGGTCTTTTGGTCGAATTCTGCAGGCAGCACCGGGCCGGGATCGTGGTGCGTGGTCTGCGTGCGGTCTCGGACTTCGAGTTTGAATTCCAGCTGGCCAGCATGAACCGGCGCCTGGCGCCCGAGATTGAGACAATCTTTATGACGCCTGCTGAACAGTATGCGTTCATCTCCTCGACGTTGGTGAGGGAAATAGCCCGGCTGGGCGGGGATGTGTCAGAATTCGTACATCCTGAGGTGCAACGCCGGCTCGCCACAAAGCGTTGCTGCTGACAACCGGTCAACCGATGTTTTTGGAGTAGCCCAAATGGCCCTGATGATTACAGACGAATGCATCAACTGCGATGTGTGTGAGCCCGAGTGCCCGAATGGGGCGATCTACCAGGGCGACGAGATTTACGAGATCGATCCCGACCTGTGCACCGAGTGCGTGGGTCACTACGAGACTTCCCAGTGCGTGGAGGTCTGCCCGGTGGATTGCATCCCGCATGATCCGGAGCACGAAGAGACGCAGGAAGAACTGCAGGCCAAGTACGAGCGCATCACGGCTGCCAATGGCTGACGCACTGATGACCCGCATCGAGCAAAAGGCTCCCCTGCGGAGCCTTTTCGTTTTCTGTCTTTGGTTCGCAGTCGCTGCCGCCGGTGCCGCCGAAACACCGCGCAGTGAGGCGATCGCGTCGGCACATCCCCTGGCGACCGAGGCGGGCCTGCTGGTACTCGAGGCCGGTGGCAATGCCTTCGATGCCGCCGTTGCAGTGAGCGCTGCGCTCGCAGTGGTCGAGCCCTACGGTTCGGGTCTCGGAGGCGGTGGCTTCTGGCTGCTGCATCGGGCGCGTGACGGTCATCAGGTCATGATCGACGGACGCGAGCGCGCGCCCCGCGCCGCCCGAGCGGGCATGTACCTTGATGAACACGGCAAGGTTATCCCGGACGCATCGATCGACGGTCCGCTGGCTGCCGGGATCCCGGGCGTGCCGGCGGCCCTGGCGCATATCGCCGGGAGATACGGCCGACTGCCACTGGCGGTCAGCCTGACACCGGCGATCATTCTGGCCCGTGACGGCTTCCCGGTGGATCGCGTCTACCGCAGGATGGCCGGTTTCCGCTTGTCGGCCCTGCAAAAATCAGCGGCTGCCAGTGCGCAATTTCTGCTCGATGGTGGCGTGCCCCCGGAGGGACACCGGCTGCGTCAGCCGGATCTGGCCGAAACGCTGCTTGCGATCGCCCGCGATGGCGCCAGGGGATTCTATGACGGCGAGATCGCGGCCCGTCTGGTGGCTTCTGTGCGCGCGAACGGGGGCATCTGGACGCGTCAGGACCTGTATGACTACCGGGTAGTGGAGCGGGCTCCGGTCGTCACGCGTTTTGGCGATCAACGTCTGGTCAGTGCGAACCTGCCTTCCTCGGGCGGTATCCTGCTGGCGCAGATGCTCCATATGCTGGCGGAGCGGCCGCTCGAAGGCCTGGACGAAATCGGACGCGTCCATCTGCTGGTAGAAATCATGCGGCGGGCCTATGCCGATCGTGCGCGTTACCTGGGTGACGACGATTACGTGAATGTCCCGCGCTCCAGGCTGCTCAGTCGGGCTTATGCGCGTCGTCAGGTTCAGCAGATCGATCCGGAGCGCGCCACGCCGAGCGCGATCGTGCCTGACCCTGTGTCGGAAGGGAAAGACACCACGCATTTCTCGGTGCTGGATCTTGAAGGAAACCGGGTCGCTGCCACGCTGAGTGTCAATTATCCCTTCGGGTCCTGTTTTGTGGCCGCCGGCACGGGCGTCCTGCTGAACGACGAGATGGATGACTTCTCGGCCAAGACCGGCGTTGCCAATGCCTACGGTCTGCTGGGCAACGAGGCCAATGCGATTGCACCGGGCAAGCGCATGTTGTCGAGTATGTCGCCGACCTTTGTCGAGGGGCCTGACCGGGTCGCGATACTGGGGACACCGGGTGGTTCGCGCATCATCACCATGGTGCTGCTGGGGCTGCTCGATGCCGTCGCGGGCAGACCGGTCGACGAATGGGTTGCGCGCGGCCGCTTTCACCATCAGTACCTGCCCGACCGAATAGAGATCGAACCTGGGGCCTTGGCAGACGAAGTGATTCAGGCGTTGCGGCTCAAGGGACACCGGATCCGGCAGTTGGAGGAACCCTACGGCAATATGCAGGCGATTGCCTGGGACCTGAGCAGCGGTGAGGTGACGGCCGCCTCCGACCCACGTGGTATCGGCAGCAGCGTGGTCAGGCCCTAGCGCTGGCAGGACGGGCAGTAGGCGCTGGCGCGTTGTCCTATCTGGCGCGTCTTCAGCAAGGTGCCGCAGCGCCTGCAGGGCTGCCCGGCGCGCCCGTAGACCAGAAGCTCCTGGGCGAAATATCCCGGTTGGCCCGACTCATTGAGAAAGTCGCGCAGTGTGGTACCGCCACGCCCGATCGCAGTCGTGAGCACCTGCTTGACCTCGTGGACAAGCTGCCCGAGTCGTTGGCGTGAAATCCGCCGGCCGGCGCGTTGCGGGTGGATCCCGGCCCTGAACAGTGCCTCGGTCGCGTAGATGTTGCCCACCCCGACCACCACCTTTCCGTCCATCAGCAGGGTCTTGATGGCTGCCCGCCGCCCCTGCGCCATGCGATGCAGGTAGCTCCCGTCAAAGTCATCCGACAGCGGTTCCGGCCCGAGATCCCGAAGACGCGGATGGGCGAGCGGGTCGCCTTCGGCCCACAGCATGGCGCCGAAACGGCGTGGATCATGCAGGCGCAGGCAGTTGCCCGCACACAGCAGGTCTACGTGGTCGTGCGGACGCGGCGGGGTGCCGGCCGGCACCAGGCGCAGGCTCCCGGACATACCCAGGTGGATGATCAGGGTCCCGTGCGCAAACCGGATCAGGATGTACTTTGCGCGGCGCTCGACGGCCTGTACCAGCTGGCCGCCGAGCAGTCGGTCGAGTTCGGGCACCGGCCAGCGCAGCCGTGGCTGGCGCACCACGGCGCCGCTGATCACCTGACCCAGGATATGGGGCGCGATGCCGCGCCGGGTTGTCTCGACTTCCGGCAGCTCCGGCATGCTCAGTCCGCGCCAAAGTGGCTGGCGGGCAGGCTCAGGAGGTTGAAATAGACGTCGTCGATTACGCTGATCCTGTCGTTGACCAGGATGTAACGGCTGGTCTGGCTCGGGTCGCGGTCGCCAAACAGCAGGCGCAGATTGTTCAGCTGCAAGACCGCACCGGGCCTGGCCAGGCCGTATCGGGCCAGGTCCCCCGTGGCAGGAAAGGTCTGTTGCACGGGTGCACGCGCGATGGCCAGCAACTGGCGCACGCGCTGGGTCTGTGCCGGGGCCCGCTGAGGATGTGTCAGCTGCCAGGCCTTGTCGTCGCGTTGCAGGACAAGCCGCAGGCGGTCCGACCGCTCCACCCGGACGGCGGTGATCTCGGCCTCGGCAAGACCGGTGAGCGGCGGGTACTCGGTGGACCCCGCAGGCCACAGGTGCGCCACCAGCAGGGCTGCAACCAACACTGCCAGCAGCAGATTGGTACGGGTCCAGCGGTTCATGCCCTGCGCCGCCTGCTGCGTATCCACAACCCGGCTGCCAGATAGAGCGTCGGCAGCAGCCCCATCAGACCGATGGCTAGCACGGCCGCGAGCTGTGGCGGCCAGTCGATATCCAGGTCCTGGGCGACCGTCGTACTGCCAAGCCGGTCATTGGCGCTGAGCCAGTGCAGCAGGCCGACCGCCAGTGCCATGTTGTCGGCCTGGCCGATCTGGTCATTGCCGATGAAATGGCTGTTGCCGACGACGATCATGCGCTGCTGCCCCTGCGCCCGGTCGCGTTGCAGGGCCAGTGCGACTGTATGTGGACCGGCCTGCTCACCCAGCTCTGGGTCGCGCGCAATCTGTCCGCGCAGTTCGCCGGTCTCATTCCAGCTGCGCGGGCTGCTCTCGAGCCGGGCCTTCAGCTGCCATTCTTCGCCTTCGCGGTATGTCAATGCTCGCGAGCGTTTGAGCACACTGTGTCTGTCTGGCATCTGCGGGAGCAGGGCGGAGGGGTATTCGCTTACGATCGCATTGTCCGGGCTGTCGAGACCGTGCAGGGCGGCCGCCGCATCGACCACCGTGCCGGGCAGGGTTCCAATGCCGATCTCCGGATCAAAAAAATCCGGCAGGCCGTCGCCTGCGAGCCACAGCAAAGGGCCTCCGGCTTCCAGGTAGCGGTTGATCTGCATGCGGGTATGTTCGCCATACGCTCGCCGGGGGCCCGCGATCAGCAGAATTGCCGTGTTCTCCGGCAGCGCGTTGACATGACGCGGGTCGATGGCCACGAAACGGTAGCCGAGACTCTCGACATGGCTGACAAATCGTCCAAGACCGGTCGGCGAGTCATCGATTTCACTCTCGCCATGGCCCTTGAAACTGACGATCCAGCGCTCGCCCCGCAGGGCGAGCCGGTTGAGTGCGATGTCGATCGACTGCGCGGTCGGTTTCGCGATCACCTCGAGCCGCTGGCCGCTGCGCAGCTGCAGTTCACCGTGACCCGCGGCCCCGAGTTCACGTGCGCGCTCGGGGTCCTTGACCGGATCGATGAACTTGAAACGGGGTCGGCCGGGGTGGTTCAGGTACGGGGCGAGCAGCTGTTCGAGCTGGGCCCGCTGCATTGGGAAATCCGGCACAAAGGCCACCATTTCGAGCTGGCCGGCGAGGACGTCCAGGGCCCGGTCGGCCGACGCACTGAGCGAGTTGATCCGCTGTGCGCTGAGGTCCATGCGCCAGCTGTGTTGTTCGCTGACGCGCGCGGCCAGGATCACGCTTGCGCCGAGCAGGGCGAGAAAAAGCAGGCGTCGCAGCATCAGACCTCTCCGCGCCTGCGTGCAATCGCGTATACGGCCAGCAGCGTGGCGGCGCCCCCGGTGGCGACGAAGAACACGATGTCCTGGCTGCGCAGCAGGCCCTGGAACCAGGGTTTAACGTGCGGCAGCAACGCCAGCCAGTACCAGGGGGCATCGGGACTGCTGAGCGTGTCCAGCAGCCACAGGAACAGCAGCGTGCCGTAGCTGGCGGCCAGGGCCGCGGCCGGGTGATCGAACATGCCTGACACGAAAAGCGCCACACAGCCCAGCCAGAGGCTGAACAGCAGCATACCGAACGCGGCGAGCAAGAAGCGCGGCCAGTCAATGTCTATACCCAGGCCGAGCGCAGCGAGGGTGAGGCCGGCGCTGATGAGCAGCGGCAGACTGGCCAGCCACAGGCCGAGTATCTTGCCCAGAACGATCTGACTACCGCTGACCGGCGACGACAGCCAGAGACTGATTCGCCCGCTGTGGGTCTCGCCCGCCATGCTGCCCATCGCCAGCAGCGGTGCACTCAGCAACAGGATAAGCAAGAGGGTGTTGAAGGTCGGCATCACGACCAGGTCGGTGACGCCCAGCAGGGAGCCGCCGGCCTTGAGTTGCGGAGCGATGGCGGCGAAGGCCTCCAGCTGGGCGAAGGCCAGCCAGGCGATGATCAGCTGACCGAATGCCAGCAGCACCCAGAACATCATGCCGGCCCGCAGCCGGCGCCATTCGTGCAGGGCGATTGCCCGGATCATGAGACGGCTCCCGATTCCGCCCCGGCTGCATGCTGGCGAAAATGCCGCAGCAGATCCGTGTCCGGGGTCACCTCGTGTTCAGCCTTCTTGCACCCGGCATCCAGCAGGATGACCCGGTTGCAGAGCTGTTGCACATCGTCCAGCAGGTGGGTCGCAAGTACGACGCTGGTTTCGCCGCCCAGACTGCCGAGCAGCCCGCGGATCTGTTCGGTCTGCAGCGGATCCAGACCGGCGGTGGGTTCGTCGAGGATCAGGATATCCGGTCGATGCACCAGGGCCTGGGCCAGCCCAAGACGCTGCGCCATGCCGGCCGAGAGTCTGCCTGCAAGCCGCCGACTGAACTCGACCAGCCGGACCTGGTCGAGGACGGTGTCGATCGCGTCGATCAACCCCTGTCCCGAGAGGCCACGCAGGCGGCCCGCCCATTGCAGGTTTTCGGTCACGGTGAGTTCGGGATAGAACGGCACCCGCTGCGGCAGAAAACCGATATGCCGGCGCAGTGCCGGTCCTGCCCGGTCGAGTCGTTGCCCCAGGATAAGTACCTCGCCGCGAGAGGGGGCGAGGATGCCGGCTAGCAACTGCATAAGAGTGGATTTGCCGGCACCATTGATGCCGAGCAACCCGAGACGGTCGCCGGGCTGGAGTTGCAGGTCGAAGTCACTCAGGCGTGGTCTGTCGGGATTGCCGTAGCTGAGTTGTCGGGCGAGCAGAACGGGTTTCATGTGGCGTCAGATTACCGTGCCCGGCCGCAATTGCGAACCCTGAAAATCGGTCAGTGTGAATTCCTCCGTACAATAGGGCGCATGATGAGACTTGGGGTTGATACCGGCGGCACTTTTACCGACTTCGTGCTGCTTGATTCGGCTGGACGATTGCGCGTACACAAGGTCCTTTCCACGCCGGACGCGCCGGAACGGGCAATATTGCAGGGCGTCGAGGACATGGGCCTGGACCGCTCATCACTGCAGCTGGTCCACGGTTCGACGGTGGCCACCAACGCGGTGCTCGAGGGCAAGGGAGTGAAGGCGCTCTACGTTGCCAATCGCGGTTTTGCCGACCTGTTGAATATCGGGCGCCAGCAGCGCGCGGCCCTTTACGATCTCCAGCCGCCCGGCGTGCCGCCGGTTGTCCCGCCGGATCAATGCCTGGAGACGGCCGGACGCCTCGATGCCGATGGGCAGTTGCTCGAGCCGTTGGATGAGGCGGGACTGAGGTCCCTGGTCGAGGAGATCCGACGGCATGCCCCCGAGGCGGTGGCGGTGAATCTGCTGTTCTCCTATCTGGATCCCGGCACAGAAGAGCGTATTGCCGCGGCGATACCGGACGGCGTGTTCGTTTCGCTTTCCTCGAGGGTGCTGCCCGAGATCCGTGAGTACGAGCGTGGTATGGCGACCTGGCTGAACGCCTGGATCGGACCCAGGGTTGCCGGTTATCTGGCGTGCCTGGCCGATGGTCTGGAGGGTGTGTCCGTCTCGGTGATGCAGAGTTCGGGGGACACGGTTGCCGCTGCGCAGGCGGCCGGAAATGCGGTGCGCATGCTGTTGTCGGGTCCGGCGGGTGGTTTGATCGCGGCTCGTCATATCGGCGCCGGTAAAAGCCTGCTGACCTTTGACATGGGTGGCACCTCGACAGACGTGGCGCTGGTCGACGCCGAGACGCGCCTGACGACCGAGGGGAGGATTGGGCGTTTCCCGGTGGCGGTGCCGATGGTGGACATGCATACGATCGGCGCGGGCGGCGGCTCTATCGCCTGGCTGGATGCGGGTGGCATGCTGCAGGTAGGCCCCGAGTCCGCCGGGGCCGCGCCCGGCCCCGCCTGTTACGCCAGCGGCGGTCTGCTGCCGACGGTCACCGATGCCAATCTGGTGCTTGGGCGGCTGCAGCCAGAGGCCTTTCTCGGCGGTGAGATGCGTCTGGATGAAAAAGCGGCCGTGGCAGCGATCGCGGGCCTGGCCGAGCGGATGCGCTCGGATGTCGTGCAGACGGCAAAGGATATTGTGGACGTGGCGAACGAGCATATGGCGCAAGCGTTGCGCGCCATATCGATCAAGCGTGGGGCGGATCCGCGTGAACGCATCCTGGTGTCCTTCGGGGGTGCCGGTGGTCTGCATGTTTGCGAACTGGCCGAGCGCCTCGATATGACCGAGGCGATGGTGCCGGTGCATGGCGGCGTGCTGTCCGCGTTGGGGATGCTGGTGGCACGTCCGGGCCGACAGCTTTCCCGCACCCTGATCGGTCTGTTGCACGATCTGCCGATGGACGAAGTTGAGCAGATCCTGAGTGAGCTGCGCACGCTCGGCCTGGATGCGCTGCACGGCGAGGGATTTGATCCGGGCGATTGTGATGCCCTGGCCTCGGTGGATCTGCGCTATGCGGGGCAGTCGTACACGCTGAACCTGCCATGGCGGGGTGTTGCCGCCACCAGCGAGGATTTTCACCGACTTCATCAGCAGCGCTACGGCCACCGGCTGGAGCTACCGGTCGAACTGGTGAATCTGCGTCAGTGGGTGAGGGGGCCGGAAACGGAGATTGAACTCCCACAGCTGCCACGCATGCCGCCGGCAAAGCCTTTCGACCGATGCGTGGTCGCAGGCCTGGAGTCACCGGTGCCGCAGTACTGGCGTCGAGACCTGGTCGCCGGGCAAACGCTCCAGGGTCCAGCCCTGGTGTGCGAAGAGGTGGCCACAAGCTGGATAGCGCCCGGCTGGTCGATGAGCGTGGATGCCGTGGGCAACCTAGTGGTCCTCCAACAGTTCCAGCGTCGTGAACGCAGCCTCTGAACTCGCCGCATAGGCCTCGACCAGGTCCGACGGCGTAATGCCTTCGCAGGTGTCCTCGGGCCATTCGTTGCGTTCTATCCGGCACGCATGCTCGAGCAGTCGGCCATAGTTGCCTTCCCGCAGCGCGATCGCGCGCTTGATCTCATCGGAAAGCGGCAGTTCCCCGACCAGATCATCCATCGGCCGCGACATCATGGCGTCCAGCACGGATAGCAGGCCGACCGTGTAGGCGGTATCCGTCACTCCCGCGCGGCAGAGCCGACACAGGCGTTCGCAAAGGTTGGCACGCAACAGACCGACGTTGAGGATCTCGGTCGGGCGGCCGCGCAGGCCCGCCATGGTGAAAAGGGTGGTCCAGGCGCGGATGCGTTCCAGCCCCATCAGGACCACGGCGCGCTGGATCGACTCGACCTTGTAACGCAGCCCGATGGCGGCAGAATTCACCCAGCGCAGTACCTTGAAACTCAGTCCGGGGTCCTGGCTGACCAGCGTCACGATTTCTTTCATTACGACGTCCGGATCGTTCAGCCGGGCGAGTAGCTGCATGACCATGGCCGAGCTTTCCCCCACCCGATCCGACTGGACCAGATTTGGGCGGGCGAAGAAATAGCCCTGAAAATAGTCGAAGCCGAGGTCCTTGAGCTGCCGGTACTGCTCCGCCGTTTCGACCTTCTCGGCCAGCAGTTTCGCGCCGGTGGCGCGCAGTTCGGGCATGCGGCGCACCAGCTCTGGCATGCCGTCGGGGCGGATCTCAACCTTGATGTATTTCACCAATGGCAGGATGGGGGCGAGCTGGGGCTGGAAGGCATAGTCGTCCATGGCCAGCTGGAAGCCCTGGGTCGCCATATTGGATATCCCCTGCAGCAGCACATCGTCCACCTCGACGTCTTCGAGCACCTCCAGGACCACGCGATCGTGGGTGAAAGGGATCGGCGGCATGTCGACGAAAAAGTGTCGCGTAAGGTTGATGAATGCCTTGTGCGGGCCGGTGATGCGGTCGAGCCCGATCTCCATGAACGCATTCAACAGGGTCACCGACGAGGCCTGGTCGCCATCAGAGATCGAGCATCTGCCTCCGGCGTCCCGGTAAAGCAGTTCGTATGCGAAAACCTTCAGTTCGCGGTCGAAAATAGCCTGCCGGCCGACCTGGATAGTATCCGTCGAGCTGTCGATGATCGGATTCGGAGATTGCATAGGTCCTTCTGCGTGCGGGATTTTTCTCGCCTACAGGAATATCGGCTGCCATCAGTGGTGCTTGAGCGGCGCCGTCGTTGAGGTCATGTTGGACCTGGGGCGTTATGATGAGATCATGGAGTTGAAGAGTCAGGAACCGCGGTTTGCGGCAGCCCTGGAGTCCGGCGGCGCGTCCGCCCGAGGAGAACAGCGATGATTCACGGCTTACTCGACCTTTCCTGGTGGCAGCTGGTTTTGGTTGTCTTGGGCCTGACCCACGTGACCATTGTCGCGGTCACCGTCTATCTGCACCGCTGTCAGGCACACCGGGCCCTGAATCTGCATCCTGTGCTGGCACACTTTTTCCGCTTCTGGTTATGGATGACCACGGGCATGGTGACCAGCGAGTGGGTGGGGGTCCATCGGCGGCACCATGCACGCTGCGAGACCCCCGAGGATCCGCACAGCCCGCAGGTGCTGGGCCTGAGCAAGGTCCTGTGGGAGGGGGCGGAGCTCTACCAGGATGCGACGACCAAGAAGGATCTGATCGATCGATATGCGCACGGGACGCCGGACGACTGGATAGAGCGCCATCTGTACAACCCCCATCGCTCGCTGGGGATTGGCATCATGCTGGTGATCGACGTCGTCCTGTTCGGTATCCCCGGTATCGCGGCATGGGCGGTGCAGATGATCTGGATACCGTTTTTCGCCGCGGGTGTGATCAACGGCATCGGCCACTACTGGGGTTATCGCAATTTTCAGTCGCCTGATGCCGCGACCAATATCTCGCCCTGGGGGATACTGATCGGGGGCGAAGAACTGCACAACAATCATCACGCATTCCCGAGTTCCGCCAAGCTCTCCGCCCGTTGGTGGGAGTTTGATATCGGCTGGATGTATATCCGGCTGTTCTCCCTGCTCGGCCTGGCGGAGGTCCGGCGTGTCGCGCGCAAACCCGGGGTGGATGCATCGAGAAGTGCGATAGACATGGATACGGTCAAGGCCGTGGTCACGCATCGTATGTTCATCCTGGCCAATTACGCACGCGAGGTGATCAAGCCGGTGGCGAACGCCGAGCTGTGTCGCTCCGAGCAGCATTGCCGGCGCCTGGCGCGTCAGGCACGCCGCCTGCTGGTGCGTGAGGAATCCTCCATGGACGAGTCGAGCAGACAGAGGTTGGAGACGATACTCAACAACAGCCAGGTGTTGGCCACGGTACATCGCTCACGCAAGCAGCTGCAGCACGTCTGGGATCGGACGGCAAGCAGCCAGGAGGCCCTGCTGGCGGCATTGCAGCAATGGTGTCGGGAGGCCGAGAGCAGTGGCATAAAGGCCCTGCAGGATTTTGCCCACAGTCTGCGCCGCTACTATCCGGCAGTCGGCTGATTGCAGTAGCGAACTGATTATGGAAACAAAAAAACCGCCAGACGGCGGTTTTTTTGTTGGCAGAGATCGGTGTTTACTTGATCTTGCCTTCCTTGTACATCACATGCTGGCGAACGACGGGATCGTACTTCTTGATCTCCATCTTGCCGCTCATGGTCTTCTTGTTCTTGGTCGTGGTGTAGAAGTGACCGGTGCCGGCGCTGGAATTCAGGCGGATTTTTTCACGGGCTGATTTGGCCATGCTCGTCGCTCCCTCAGACTTTCTCGCCGCGCGTGCGCAGCTCGTTCAGCACCGAGTCGATGCCCTTTTTGTCGATGATGCGCATGCCTGCTGCGGAAACACGCAGGCGCACAAAGCGCTGTTCGCTCTCGACCCAGAAGCGATGGTAGTGCAGGTTCGGCAGGAACCGGCGCCGGGTCTTGCGATGCGAGTGGGACACGTTGTTCCCGGTAAGCGGCCGTTTGCCGGTGACCTGGCAGACTTTGGACATGGTTAAAGCCTCGAAAAATCTCGTTAAATCTGTTTTCGCCAGCCGATGGAGTGGCGGAAAGGCGGCAATTTATACCGGAATGGGCTGCCAGGGTCAACCCGGGGGCCGGTTCATGAGGCTTCTGAATTGTGCAGCCCCCTTCAGAGCAGCCCGAGCTGGGCGAGTGAACAACAGTTTCCGTCGCCGATCACCAGATGATCCAGAACCCGTATGTCCACCAGGGCCAGCGCTTCCCGCAGTCTGGTGGTGATCCGCTGGTCCGACTGGCTGGGTTCGGCGACCCCCGAGGGGTGATTGTGACTGAGGATAACGGCTGCTGCGTTGAGTTGCAGGGCGCGCCGGACAACCTCGCGCGGGTGGACGCTGGCGCCATCGATGGTGCCGCGAAAGAGTTCTTCGAACGCCAACACCCGGTGCCTGTTATCCAGGAACAGGACGGCGAACACCTCATAAGGATAGTCTCGCAGCCTGGCCTGCAGAAATTGCGCTGTGTGTTCCGGGCTCAGAAGGGGATTGCCGCGTTCGAACTGCTCTGACAGATGGCGGCGCCCCATCTCGAGCACCGCCTGCAGCTGGGCGAATTTTGCGCTGCCAAGCCCCGGAGCCTCGCAGAAGGTGGTCAGATCGGCGGCCAACAGCTGTCGCAGGCTGCCGAAGCGCCCGAGCAGATCGCGTGCAAGATCCACGGCACTCTTGCCGCTGACCCCGGTACGCAGAAAAATTGCCAGAAGTTCGGCATCGCTGAGACTTTGCGGGCCGTGCGCCAACAGTCGTTCGCGCGGCCGCTCGCGGGCCGGCCAATCCTTGATCGCCATGTCTGTCCTTCGTCCCTGAAGTTGGTGAAGCCTAACCGAGCAGGCCGCGACAGGCAAAGGCTGCTTTGCCAGAAGAGTCCGGTCGGTTACTCTTGCGCCATACCCAGTGCTCAATTAAGGAATACTCCGGTCTATGCAGCCATTGTACGGACGTCGCGTGTTGCTAGGCATCACTGCCGGTATTGCCGCCTACAAGGCGGCGGAACTGGCGCGGCTGCTGATCAGGGATGGTGCCGAGGTGCAGGTTGTCATGACCGTTTCGGCGTCAGAATTCATTGGCCCCATGACGCTGCAGGCGATCACCGGAAGGCCGGTGCGTAACGCCCTGTTTGACGAGCAGCACGAGGCTGCGATGGGACATATCGAACTTGCGCGCTGGGCCGATCTCATCCTGGTGGCACCGGCTACGGCCGATTTTCTCGCCCAGCTCGCGGCGGGCATGGCGCACGATCTGCTCAGTACCCTGTGTCTGGCCTCGACGGCGCCGCTGATGGTTGCCCCGGCCATGAATCAGGCCATGTGGCGGCATTCGGCGACCCGTTCGAATGTCGAATTGCTGCAATCGCGGGGCGTTCCCCTGCTCGGTCCGGATGAAGGCGCGCAGGCCTGCGGCGACACTGGGCCTGGTCGTATGATCGAGCCAGAGGCGCTTGCCGCCGCCGTGCGCGACCGTTTCATCTCGGGACGTCTGGCCGGCAAGCGCGTTTTGCTGACGGCCGGACCGACGCGTGAGGCGCTCGATCCGGTGCGCTTTCTGGGCAACCGCAGTTCGGGGAAGATGGGTTTTGCGCTGGCCTCTGCGCTGGTTTCGCAGGGGGCTGAGGTCACCCTGGTGGCTGGACCGGTGTCTCTGCCCACGCCCGATGGCGTCAGGCGCATCGATGTGGAGAGCGCGCAGGAGATGCGCGATGCGGTCTTTACATCCCTGCCCGGGACTGCCATTTTTGTAGCCTGTGCGGCGGTGGCCGATTTTCGGCCGGAGAAGGTCGTCGACCAGAAGATAAAGAAAACGGATGACACTCTCACCCTGAAGCTGGTTCGCAATCCGGATATTCTCAGCGAGGTGTCGCTTTCGCCGGATCGTCCTTTCTGCGTGGGGTTTGCCGCAGAGACAAATGATGTAGAGGCGTACGCAGATGCAAAGCGGCGCGCTAAGGGGCTGGATATGATTGCCGCTAATCAGGTAGGTGCGTCTCAGGGTTTCGAGACTGACGAAAACGCCTTGCTGGTCCTGTGGGAAGGTGGACGACAGGTGTTTCCCATGCAGCCAAAGCCGGTGCTCGCCGGGCAACTGGTCAGTTTGATTGCGGACCGCTTCGATGCATAGATTGCAGCTGAAGATCCTCGACAATCGTCTCGGTGACGCGTTTCCACTGCCGGACTATGCGACGGAGGGTTCAGCCGGGATGGACCTGCGTGCCATGTTGGACGCACCCTTGGAGCTGGCGCCCGGTGAGACCGAACTGATCCCCACCGGGATCGCGATCCACATAGCCGATCCTGCGCTGGCCGCGGTCATACTTCCGCGCTCGGGGCTGGGTCATAAACACGGGATCGTGTTGGGCAATCTGGTGGGCCTGATCGATTCCGACTATCAGGGGCAGCTTTATGTCTCGTGCTGGAATCGGGGCAGCTCGAGTTTTCGGATCGAGATCGGTGAGCGGATCGCGCAGCTGGTGCTGATCCCCGTTGTGCGTGCGGTGTTTGAACAGGTCGACGAGTTCGATGACAGTGATCGGGGTGCAGGCGGATTTGGACATTCAGGAAGGCACTAGTGGGTCTATTCAAAAAGAAAACGGCAAAAGCAAAGACTGCGCCTGAACGGACGGGGAGGAGCGGTAGCTCGCTTCTGCGGTATTTCATGCCATCTGTGCTGGTAGCCGTTTTGCTGTTCGTGGCGGTGGGCATTTTTGCCCAGCAAAGCATGCACAGTGCATCTTTGGAGATGTCACGGACGGCGGCCGAGAGCGTCGCGAGTTCGGTCGCCGCCAGACTCGAGGGTGCCATCCTTGCCCGACGCGACCTGCTCGCACTGGCCCTGTCCGATGGTCGCGCGGCGGCGGCGCTGGGCAGTGGGGATCCCGAGGCTATCCGGGCCGTGGAGGCGGATCTGCAGAAAAAGCTGCCCGAAGTGATCCAGGTCAGGCTGCTGACGCGTGATGTCAATCAGCCGGTTGATTCTGGACCGGCCCCGCTCGGTTATGCCGGGCTGGATTTGCTGCGGCGTGCCCTGGCCAGCGACCGGCCTGCAGCCGAAGTGCACCAGGTCAAGAGCGATCTGCCCTATCTGGCACTCGCTCTGCCGGTCAGCGATGCGGGGAACACTGTAGGCGCGCTGTTCATGGCCTGGAATCTGCGCTTCCTGGTTGACATCGTGGAGAATTCGCCGGAATTTCCGGGACGTCTGCAACTGACCCAGGGTAGCGGGGGTGCAGGGTATGCCCTTGCGAAAGGGCCTGGGGAACTGGAGGGTCCTCTCAACCACGGTGCGGTGGACGTTCCGGAGAGCATCTGGAAGGTCAGCTACGGTGTGGCCCCGAAGTCGACGGGTCTGGACAATCTCGTGACCATGGCGGCGCTGGCAGGCGGCAGCGGTCTGGCTTTGCTGCTGACGGTTTTCTTGCAGTGGCGGATGCTGTCGCGTGACCTGCGTGCGGATATGAGCACAGTGGTCAACCTGGGCGAGGCGATCCTGCGGCGCGAAGGTTCGCCCGCGCGCCAGGCGCACCTGGCCGCAGCCAGTGATGCGATCGCTTTGCTCGGCCAGTATGCCCGTCAATCCCGCGGCAACGGCGCCGCTCCCGCGAGCACTCCGACTCAGACCACGCTGCAGCCGGTCGCCGCGCCCGCCCCGGGTGAAAGTTCCTTTGGGGGTATGGAGGTAGAGGAGCTTGACAATGATCCCGCCGAACTACTTGGCGGCAGTGCTGCTGCGAGCCCGCAGATCGATATCGCCGAGAGTCTTTTCCGTGCCTACGACGTCCGGGGGGTTGTGGGTGAGACCCTCACGGCCCCGGTCGCGCAGTTGCTCGGGCGTGCGGTGGCGACCCTGGTGCAGGAGCAGGGCGGACAGCGGGTGGCGGTAGCGCGCGATGCGCGCCTGTCGAGCCCGGAACTTTCGTCTGCCCTGATCCAGGGCCTGGCCGCCGGCGGTTGTGATGTGCTGGATATCGGTCAGGCGCCAACGCCGATGCTGTCCTTTGCCATGCAGACTCAGGCGGTCCAGGCCGGTGTCATGGTGACAGCCAGTCACAACCCGTCCGACTACAACGGTTTCAAGATTGTCGTCGGCGACCGTGTACTCGACGGAGATGAGCTGCTGTCACTGCGGCAACGCATGCTGGACGGCGCATTCAGTCATGGGAACGGTGCGATCGAGCAGACCGATCTGCTTGGGGATTACATCGAGGCGGTGGTGCAGGAAGTGCAACTGGCGAGACCGCTGAAAGTGGTCGTGGATGCCGGTAACGGTGTTGCGGGGGATACGGCGATTGCCACTTTCGAGGCATTGGGTTGCGAGGTCATCCCACTGTTCTGCGAGCCGGACGGCAGCTTCCCCAATCACCACCCGGACCCCAGCGATCCGGAAAACCTGGCTTCAATGATGCTGGAGGTGCAGGCGCAGGAGGCGGACCTGGGGATTGCGTTTGACGGCGATGGCGATCGTCTCGGTCTGGTCGACAACACGGGGGCCAACATCTGGCCGGACGCCGTTTTGATGCTACTTGCCGGCGATGTGCTGGGCCGCCACCCGGGTGTGGATATCCTTTACGACGTGAAATCCTCGCGTCATCTGGCAAGTTTCATCCTGGCACATGGTGGTCGTCCCATCATGTGGAAATCCGGGCATTCGCGCATGCGGGCCAAGATGCTCGAGACGGGGGCCCTGCTTGGCGGCGAGTTCTCGGGCCATCTGTACATCAAAGAGCGCTGGTTCGGTTTCGATGATCGCCATCTACGCGGCCGCGCGCGTGCTCGAGATCATGGCGCTCGAATCGCGCACGGCCAGTGAGTTGTTTGCGGACCTGCCCTCGAGCCCATCCACACCGGAATATCATTTGCGACTCGAGGAAGGGCAGAGTCGGGATCTGATGCGTGCACTGGACGCGCACAAGGTGTTCGACGATGCGCGGCTGGTTGAGCTCGACGGTTTGCGGGTGGAATTCGCCAACGGCTGGGGGCTGATCCGGCCGTCGAATACCATGCCGTGTCTGACCTTCCGGTTTGAGGCGGACGACCTGGGCGCCCTGGAAGAGATCAAGGCGCGTTTCCGCGATCTGTTGCGTCGTGTGGCGCCGGATATGCAGGCACCATTCTAGTTATCTATCGGGATCAACCATGAGTTTGACGGTGGAAGCGGCGGGCAATGTCGCCCACGTATTGTCTGAGGCGCTGCCGTACATTCAGCGCTTTGGCGGCAAGACGATCGTGATCAAGTACGGTGGCAACGCCATGGTCGACGAAGACCTGAAGGCGGGTTTCGCGCGCGATGTCGTACTGATGAAGCTCGTCGGCATCAATCCGGTGGTGGTTCATGGCGGCGGGCCGCAGATCGGCAATCTGCTCAAGCGCCTGGGCAAGCAGAGCGAGTTTGTCCAGGGGATGCGGGTCACCGATTCCGAGACCATGGACGTGGTCGAGATGGTGCTCGGCGGGTTGGTCAACAAGGATATCGTCAATCTGATCAACCGGCATGGTGGTTCGGCGGTTGGACTGACCGGTAAGGACGGAGACCTGATCCGTGCACGCAAGCTCAATCTCACCCGGGCGAACCCGGAGGCCCAGGCGCCCGAGATCATCGACATCGGTCACGTCGGTGAAGTCGAGAGCATCGATGCATCGGTGGTCGACATGCTGGTGCACGGTAATTTCATCCCCGTGGTGGCGCCGATCGGTGTCGGTGACGACGGTCACTCCTACAACATCAACGCTGACCTGGTGGCCGGAAGGATGGCCGAGGTGCTGCATGCGGAGAAGCTGATGCTTCTGACCAATACCGTGGGGCTGCTGGACAAGCAGGGCGATCTGTTGACCGGCCTGACACTGGATTCGGTGGATGGACTCATTGCAGATGGCACCATCACCGGGGGCATGCTGCCGAAGATCGGGTGTGCCGTGAGTGCGGTGAAGGCCGGGGTCAACTCGGCCCACATCATCGATGGTCGGGTTCCGCATGCGGTCCTGGTCGAATTGTTCACGGACCAGGGTGTGGGCACCCTGATTCGACGCCGGTAACGACAGGCTCATGCCGCGGCCATCACGTAAGCAGGCGATCCTCGAGGCCCTGGCCAACGAGCTGGAACAGCATCCGGGCGATCGTATAACCACGGCCGCGCTCGCGCGTGCGGTGGGCGTATCAGAGGCAGCGCTCTACCGGCATTTCCCGAGCAAGGCCCGGATGTTCGAGGGATTGATCGGCTTTGCGGAAGAGAGTGTGTTCGCGCGGATCAATCAGATCCTCGGACGAAGAAAAGAACACCCAGGTGCGGGTTGCCAAGGTGATCTTCCTGTTGCTCGGGTTTGCCGACCGTAACCCGGGGATTACACGGATCCTTCTCGGTGACGCGCTGGTCGGTGAGCGCGAGCGTCTGCACGAGCGGGTACAGCAATTCTTCGAGCGCATTGATGTGCAGTTGCGCCAGATCCTTCGCGAGGCACAGCTGCGTCAGGATGCGAGTCTGCGCACCACGCCAGAGGCAGCCGCCGCACTGTTGACCGCCTTTGTCGAAGGACGGATGCAGCAGTTTCTGCGTTCACGTTTCAGCGAGGCCTCGCTATCCGGCTGGGAGGCCGATTGGGGTGTGCTCAGCCACGGTCTTTTCGACCCGGCCTGAGCCCGCTGAAGAAATCTCCCGTCCGGCGTTCGGATTCCGATGCAACCCGCCGAGCAGGGGCCTGGCGCGGTCAATCTCGGATTGCTGCCCCACTGTAGCCGAGCGCGCCGCGGAAATCGTCGCGAATCTTGGAGACCTCGGGGCCACGGCAGAATTCCTTCCCTTCGGTGAAGGCTGCGCATTGCACATCCATGAAAATCCGTTCACCGCCGCTTTCCTTTTCGTCCAGGCGCGAAACGGTGATACTGATATCCTTGAGTTCGCGCGGCGGTGCGGTCACAAGGATCCTGTCTGCCGTGAGGTCGATGGGCGTTGTTGCATGTTTGCGCGCGTATTTTTGCGCAATCACCCACAGGCGTTCACATTCGTCGCCCTTCTGACACCGCACCGCGGTATCGACCAGGTCCGGAATATCCGATTTCGCAATGACGTCCGCATTGGCGGCCCGAGCGGCCCCCTGACGCAGCTTGCGGAAACGCGCCAGGTCGTAGTCGTAACTTTCAAGCGTGGCGCGTTTTTCATCCTCTTTGCTCAGGATCATGGCATACGACTTTTCGATCGAGCGCTGGGTGGTCTGCAGGTTGGACAGTTGCTTCGGCGTCAACTGCTTGCCGCCACGCTCGGCGGAGGCCGCCGTGATCTGAAAGTCGGACAGGCGCGTCTTCAGGCGCCGGATCTCTTTGTGCTTGAGCCTGATCTGACCGTCCAGCTGTGCCAGCTTGCCGTCGCGGGCCATGACCAGGTCGTCTTCGTTGCGATAAAGATTCAGCAGGATACGGTCGCGAGCCTGCTGTTCTTCGAGCAGTTTCCGCTGCTCGGCACGCAGGGCGGCCAGCGCTTTTTCGCGTTCAATTTCTTCCGGGGTCTTGGCGCGATCGTGTCTGCGGACCTCGATGCCATGCTTATTGATTTCACTGTGGGCCCGATCCCTGTATTGCGGGGGGACCGCAGTGCCGTAGTGCGTGACGCCGTTTTCATCCACCCATTTCTTGATGTTGCCGGCCTGGGCGGGCAGCAGGGTGACCAGGAAAACGATCGAACCGGTGATCAACTGACGGAATACTGACTTCATAGCTACTCGCAAGCGGCCAACGCTCGGCCGTTCATTATAATGACTCCTCGTCCCCGGTTAACGGCCAATTGGTGGAACAGTTCATACTTTTTTTGATTTCCCTGGTGGCGAACATGTTTTCTGCCTTTGCCGGGGGCGGGGCCGGCCTGCTTCAGCTGCCGGTACTGATATTTCTCGGCCTGCCGTTTGGCGTCGCCCTGGCAACCCATAAGATCGCCTCGGTTGCACTGGGCGTGGGTGCAACCATCCGGCATCTGCGCGAGGGTGGCCTGCGTCGCCAGTTCGTGCTGTTCATCCTGGCCACCGGCGTCCCCGGTGTTCTCTTAGGTGCCAGTTTGATCCTGCAAGTTCCCGGGCGTTACGCGGAAATTGCGTTGGGGGTGCTCACCCTGGGTCTCGGTGTCTATTCGGTCGCCAAGGGGCAGATGGGCCTGACCGAACAGCCGCGAAACCGCACGGGAAGGGGGCTTTGGATCGGGGGGCTGGGGCTGTTTGGGATTGGCATTCTCAATGGTTCGCTGACCTCCGGCACAGGGCTGTTCGTGACCCTGTGGCTGGTCCGATGGTTCGGTGCGGACTACCGGCAGGCGGTGGCCTACACCCTGGTCCTGGTCGGGGTGTTCTGGAACGGCAGCGGTGCGGTGGCCCTGGGGATCCTCGGTGAAGTGCAGTGGAACTGGCTGCCGGCACTGCTGGCAGGCTCGCTGCTCGGGGGGTTCGCGGGAGCACATCTGGCCATCCTCAAGGGCAACCGCTGGATCAAGCGCGCCTTTGAGGTCGTCACACTCTTGGTCGGGCTCAAATTGATCGTCGGCTGATCAGACGCCGTATTCGCGCCGGTAGGCGACGATGTTATCGAGGTGCCCGGCAGCGTCACCGCGCTGGCCGACGAAGTCGACCAGTTCCTGCAGGCGCACGATGGCCGCCACCGACATGCCGTAGTCCGATTCGACCTCCTGGATCGCGGAACGCTCGCCCTTGCCGCGCTCCTGGCGGTCGAGGGCAATCACCACGCCCACCGGCCTGGCGCCCTCTGCGGCGATGATGTCCATGGATTCACGAATGGCGGTACCGGCGGTGATGACGTCATCGATGATCAGGATGTCGCCCTGCAGCGGGTGGCCGACAATGCTGCCGCCTTCGCCGTGGCTCTTTGCCTCCTTGCGGTTGAAGGCGTAGGGCACATCGATACCGTGTTGATCGTAGAGCGCGGCGGCGGTCACCGCAGCCAGGGGTATCCCCTTGTAGGCGGGACCGTACAACACATCGAATTTTATCCCCGAGTCGACAATGGCCTGGGCGTAAAAGCGCCCGAGTCTCGCCAGTGCCGCACCGGTATTGAACAGACCGGCATTGAAGAAATAAGGGCTGACCCGTCCTGATTTGAGCGTGAACTCGCCGAAACGGAGGACGCCGAGATCGAGGGCAAAATCGAGAAATTCGCGCTGATAGTCTTGCATTCTGTACCCCTGTGGAGGAGGTGCGCATTTTGCGTAAGCGACGCGCGACTGACAAGGGCAGAACACCACGGCTTTCCCTATAATGCGCCGCATGCGCGTGATAAGCCTCAATGTGAACGGTATACGGGCCGCTGCGCGCAAGGGCTTTTATGCCTGGCTGCGCCGGCAGCGCGCCGATGTGGTCTGTCTGCAGGAGATCAAGGCCCAGGTCGATCAGCTGAATGACCCTCAGTTCTGGCCGCCCAGTTTCCGCTGCTACTACCATCCGGCTCAGAAGAAGGGCTACAGCGGCGTCGCATTGTATGCGCGGCATGAACCCGATGAGGTGATCGAGGGCATCGGCTGGCCGGATTTCGATACCGAGGGGCGCTGGATTGAGGCCCGTTTTGGAAATCTCAGCGTGATTTCGCTCTATCTGCCTTCCGGGTCGTCGAGCGAAGCCCGCCAGCAGGTGAAATTCGATGTGATGGCGCGACTCACACCCTGCTTTGAGACAGCTGCGCAGCGATGGGCGCGAATACATCATCTGCGGCGACTGGAACATTGCGCATACCAAGGCCGACATCAAGAACTGGCGTGGCAACCAGAAGAACTCCGGGTTTCTGCCGGAAGAACGGGCCTGGCTGGACGAGTTGTTCGGTCCGATGGGCTGGGTGGATGCGTTTCGCGTGGTCAATCAGTCTGCCGACGAATACACCTGGTGGTCCAATCGGGGACAGGCCTGGGCCAAGAACGTCGGCTGGCGCATCGACTACCAGGTTGTCACCCCCGGTCTGCGCGATCGCATCAGTGACGCGAAGATCTACCGCAGCAAGCGTTTTTCGGATCACGCGCCACTGATCGTGGATTACGCGCTTGAACCCTGAGCCGCCGCGTTCCTTCGCCGCGATTGCTCGTGCAGCCCTGTCCTGGCGCATGCTGGTGGCGGCGGTCATGGGCTTTGCCGCCGGGCTCCCGTTGTTGCTGACCGGTTCGGTGTTGCAGGCCTGGATGAAAGAAGAGGGCGTGGACCTGGGCACCATCGGGCTGTTTGCGCTGGTCGGGCTGCCGTATACGCTCAAGTTCCTGTGGGCGCCCCTGATGGATCGTTTTACCCCCAATGGTCTCGGGCGGCGACGCGGCTGGTTGCTGATATTCCAGCTGTTGCTGATCGGTTCGCTGCTGTTACTGTCTTTGACCCAGCCTGCGGTCGATCCCTGGTGGCTGGCTGTTGCCGCGCTGCTGGTCACTTTCTTCTCGGCGAGTCAGGATATCGTCATCGATGCCTACCGTCGTGAGGCCCTGGCCGATGATGAGCAGGGGCTGGGAGCATCGCTGTATGTGAACGGTTATCGGGTCGGCATGCTGCTGGCCTCGGGCGGTGGCCTGATCCTGGCCGACCACATGAGTTTCGCCCAGGTCTATCAGTTGATGGCGGCCTTCATGCTGGTCGGTGTCGTGACGACCCTGTTCGCGCCCGAACCTTCGCCCGCCGAGGGTGTGCCGAGCACCCTGCGCGAGGCCGTGGTTCAACCCTTCGTCGAATACTTTGTGTCGTCGCGATGCGGTGCTGATCCTTGCGTTCATCCTGCTGTACAAGATCGGTGACACCATGGCGTCGCACATGACCACGCCGTTCTACCTCGATATCGGATTCAGCAAGACCGAGATCGGTACCGTGGTGAAACTGTTCGGTTTCTGGGCGACCATCGTCGGCGGTCTGATCGGTGGCGTGTTGATCATGCGTCTGGGAATTTTTCGTGCCCTCTGGATCTTCGGCATATTGCAGGGGGTATCGACGGCAGGGTTCGCGCTGCTGGCGCAGATCGGTGCGAGTATCCCCGGGCTTGCGGCCGTCATCACCTTCGAGAATCTGTCGGGTGGCATGGGTACCGCTGCCTATATCGCCTACATGGCGAGCCTGACCAACAAGAAATTCACCGCCACACAGTACGCGCTGCTCTCCAGTCTGATGGGGGTGCCAAGAGTGATCGCCGCAGCGCCCACCGGTTTCATGGCCGATTTCATGGGCTGGTCAACCTTCTTTATCGCGTGCGCCCTGATTGCCCTGCCTGGCCTGCTGCTGTTGCGCTGGCTGCACGGTCGCGGTTCGGATGAACGACCACACGGGGCGGTTTGATGGGTTCCGTGGATCTGTTGAGTGCTTTTGTCGTTGGCCTGCTCGGTGGCGTGCATTGCGTCGGTATGTGCGGCGGCATTGTGGGCGCTTTGTCATTTGGACTGCCGGCGGAGCGCAATCTGCCGATCCTGCTCGCCTACAACGTCGGGCGGATCAGCAGCTACACGCTGGCCGGTGCCCTGATGGGTGCGCTCGGGTTCTATTTCTCCGGGCTGCTGCCGGTGCAGACTGCACAAAAAGTACTGTTGAGCTTCGCCGGGCTGTTCCTGATCCTCATGGGGCTTTATCTGGCCGGCTGGTGGAATGTGCTGTCGCGCGTGGAGCGGGCCGGGGGCGTCCTGTGGCGCAGGATCGAGCCGCTGGGCAGGGGGCTGCTGCCGGTGCGCTCGGTGCGCCACGGGCTGCTGCTTGGCCTGTTGTGGGGCTGGCTGCCTTGCGGGCTGGTCTACAGTGCCCTGGTATGGACGGTTTCAGCAGGCGGCGCCCTGGAAGGTGCGTTGCTGATGCTGGCGTTCGGTCTCGGCACCCTGCCCAATCTGCTGCTGATGGGGGTGGCGGCAGCGCAGCTCAACCGCTGGGTAAAACAGCCAGCGGTCAGGGCTGTGGCCGGCACCCTGGTGATGGTGTTCGGCGTGCTCTTGCTGTTCGATGCCTGGGGAAGGTGATCGCCGTGTGAACAGACCCTAGTTGGTCCAGAACTCCTGGCGCATACTCGCCCGCAGCGGATAACGTCCACCGGCAGGCAGGATCTCAAACTCAAAATGAAGCGCTTCGCGGTGGGCTACCGGAAAATCGCCGATGTAGTAGATCGCCTTGTCTTCAACGATCTCGCGCAGCTCTATCGGGCGGATCTGACCGTAAAGGGTTCTGGCAACCGCCCGAATCTCGGCGTGTACGGGCGTGCCCATACCTCCGGGCTCGTCACGAATGACGCTGACATTGAGTAACGCCCGGCTCTTGCTGCGCTGAATGCCATAAGCGCTGGCGACCTGGACCGGCAGGCTGTCGGTGGTCAATGCATTGTGGTGGATGGTGTAGCCACCGGTATGGGTGCTGTTCTCTGACAAGGCAGACAAAGGCAATAGCAGCATCAACACCAGGCCCAGGGTATTTGCCAGGAATTTCATAGAGTTATCCTCCGGATGAGTTATTTTTCTGGTTGCTCCTTACACAACAATATAGACCAGTGCTCGGCTGTTAATGTTTCAGCTTAGGGCTGAGTTGTAAGGCCGGGATGCGTATTTCAGTTTTCGCCGCTGGCCCGAGAGGCAGTCGGGATCCCGGTTTCAGCGAGCAGGCCACGTACTTTTGCGAACGAATTCAGCTGGACATGCAGTCTGCTGTCGTCGCGCTTGAGGGCGACAATTCTCTGCTGGACTGTTTTGCGCGAATCACCGGCCCGGCGCAGATCGAGGATCTGCTGTGCAAGGTCATCCCGGTACTCTTTGATCTCGGTGGCGAGAGGTAACAGGGCAGTGTCATGCCAATGCCGGGCATCGTCGTGGGCTGTGCCGATGATTCGACGCGCGCGTGTCACGATGGTGCTGAAGTAGCGCTTCGTAACAAAGTGCTGCTCCATCAGCGCGGTGCGCGCACTGTTTCTGAACGTATCGGCCTCCTGGTCGAGCAGGCTCAGCTCCACCTGGTATTTGACGATCGAGAACATCGGGGGCGGAGGCAGTTTGAACTGATGCTGGCTCTGAAACCTGCGATGCATGTTGCGCAACAGACGCCGCATCGATTGTGTCTGTCTCGCCGCGACCTCTATACGCGAGTTGATATCCTCGAACAGCCGGAGCATGGCATCTTTGAGGCCATAGGTCGTCCACGCCTCCGTCATCGTCTGGCGGATATCATCCAGGGTCTTTTCCAGACTGCGCACATTCAGGGCGGTCAGCAGAATGTGTCCGTGTTGCCTGAAAGCGGTGAGGTCCTGCTTGTAGGCGCGAATGCTGGTCTGATAGTGCTCGTAGTCGCGCTGGGTTGCTGTCAGCATGCGACCGATCGCCGAATCACTTTGTCCCGCCAGGTCGAGCAGGCTTTGCCGCTGATGTCCGTTGCGTTCCAGCCGGCCTTGGATGATGGTTTCCAGTGCCTCGATCGCCTCGCTCACCATATGGGTGTGTTCCTGCTGGATGAGCTGCATGCGGTTGCTCACCATGGTTTCGGCAAGGTGTTTTTCCAGGCTCGCGATACCGCTGCGTTGTTCCAACGCGAGGTTGTTATGTACACGCGCCAACAGGGCTTTCTGAGCGGATGTGGCAAATATCTGTTGTGCGTTCACCCCCAGCGTCTTTGAGACCTCGCGACATTGCTTGATGATGCTTTCCGCTATCTGTCCGGGTGTCCGTAGTTCGTCCCACAGGGTGTCGGTCTTGTTGAGGACGACCATGACGCCCCGGCGTTTCTCGTGGCCGGGGCGTTGAATAAACTTCTGCCATATCTGCAGATCCGACTGTGTCACACCGGTATCGGCGGCCAGGACAAACAGGACGGCCTGCGCTGCCGGCAGCATTTCGTAGGTCAGTTCCGGTTCGCTGCCGATGGCGTTCAGTCCCGGCGTGTCGAGGATGCGCAGGCCCTGCGCCAACAGGGGGTGTCGGATGTTGAGCTGGGCCAGGCGCCAGCGCGGGATGCTCACTTGCGCCGAACCGCTATTTTCATCATCCTGGAAAAGCCCGAGTTCTGCCGCTTCGCGCTTACTGACCAGCCTGTTTTCGGTCAGCATCTGCAATCGTTCGGCGAGTGATTCCGGGTCATCCGGATCCAGCTCGACGATCTGCCATTGCTTGAGGTCTTCACGCAGCGCGGCCAGTGAGAATTCTTCACCACGGGTCTCGATCGGCAGCAGGCGCAGCTGCGGCGGTACGTCCGGGTCGCAGAAGATCTCTGTCGGGCACATGGTGGTGCGTCCGGCGTCCGTTGGCAGGAGTCTGCGCCCCTGATCGGCGAAGAACAGCGCATTGATGAGTTCGGTCTTGCCGCGAGAGAATTCACCGGCAACGGCCACCGTGACATGCTCGTCATGCAGGGCACGGAGGGCGCGCTCGATCGCGTGCCTGGCCTCGGTGGTGAACAGGCCTTGCTGCCTCAGCCATGGCTGAAGTCGGATGAGTAACCGTGATCGGGCTTGTTTCCAGGTTTGAAACGCGCCCAGTTGATCGGTCAGATTGGGTTCTGGCATGTTGCTCGTGGCCACCCTGGCGGTATCGGGCTCGGCAGAGACTGCCGCCAGCTCTTGTCCTTTCTTGGGCCGACCCGGTGGCTGCCGGGCCATATGGTCGGTCGAGTATAGGCCAGCTTGGTCTGCGCCAATAGCCCGGGCCCGCATTTCGGGCTTCAGACCGAACGCGGAGGCTCGATGATGTCGGGGAACCTTTCCGGGGCCTTGATGCGGACGCGTTTCAGCTGGCTGCTCCGGCCGCTCTCGATCGTCGACGGATGACTTGGAAACCCCGAACTGCCCGGCCAGCCAGGCAAGCAGGTGGCTGTTGGCCTTGCCATCGACCGGCGGTGCGGTGATACGTACCCGCAGGCGGTCGTTCTGCAGCCCGGCAAAGGCATCGCGGCTGGACTTGGGTTGCAGCTTGAGTTTTATGAGCAGGTCCGGGCCCCATTTTCCACCTGACGGCGTTATCAGTCGTTCGTGACTCACTAAACTCTCCTTCTGCCTTGTCAGCCGAAAAATGGGACTGCGGCAGCAGCGCGTCAGATAGTGTTAACAGGCCCTAAAGAATCTGGCCGATCAGGTCCTTGATCGGTGGGATCAACAGCATCTCAAGTACCACCAGGCCGAGCATCACGACCATCGGCGAGAGATCCAGGCCGCCCATACTGGGCATGCGTCGTCTGACCGGCGCCAGGAGTGGTTCGGTGAGGCCGTGGATCAGTCCGATCACTGGATTGTAACTGCCGGGATTGATCCAGCTGATGATTACCTGGATGAGAATCGCAAACAGGAAGACGTTGATGAACAGGGAGATCAACTCGGGTATCGCCAACAGCGCGGCGCCCGCGAGCTGAAACCCGGCGCCGGCCAGCGCCAGGATCGCCAGCTGCTCCAGGGTAAGCACGAACCAGGCGAGTACCAGCGAGGCGACGTCAATACCCGAGACACCCGGTATCACCCGCCGCAGGGGGTTGAGCAGTGGCTTTGTGGCCTTGACGATGAACTGCGACAGGGGATTGTAGAAATCCGCGCGCGTGAGCTGCAGCAGAAAGCGCAGGACCACCAGGGTGGCATAAAGGCCGAACAGGACCTTGACCAGGAAGATTGCCGGTTGAGCAAGATAACCTGCACCCATCATGCTTTCCCCATATCGACTGAGAGTTCCACCGAGCGGTCGCGCGCGGCCTCCAGAGCGTTTCTGAACAGGTCGCGGATCCCACCTTCTTCCAGGGCGCGGACTGCCCGTTCCGTGGTACCCCCGGGCGATGTGACCCTGGCGCGCAGTTTCTCGGGCGGGTCGTCACTTTCGAGCGCCATGCGCGCCGCACCGAATGCGGTCTGCAGGGTCAGGAGGTGTGCGGTCTCCGCCGACAGACCGAGTTCTCTTGCCGCTGTCTCCATCGCCTCCATGATCAGGAAGTAGTAGGCGGGTCCGCTGCCGGACAGCGCGGTGACCGCATCCATCAGTGCCTCGTCAGTGACCCATTGGGTGAGTCCGACCGAGCGCATCAGGGACTCGGCCTGGCCGCGCTGCGTATCGGAAACCAGGGTTGTGGCAAACAGCACCGTGGCACCGGACTGAATCATCGCCGGTGTGTTGGGCATGGTCCGAACCAAGGCGATATCACCGCCAAGCCAGGTTTGCAGGCTTTCGCACCGCACGCCCGCCGCGATCGATATCACCAGCGGGCGCCGGTCCTGGACCTGTTCTGCAAGTTCCTGGGCCACCTGTCTGAGGATCTGCGGTTTGACCGCCAGCACGATGATGTCTGCCATCGCAGCCGCCTCGCGGTTGTCTTGCAGCGTGCGGATGCCTGTTGCGGCACCGAGTGCCTGGCATTTCTCCACGCTGGGGTCTGCAGCAATGAGTTGTTCGGGAGGGGTGCCGTCGGCGATCAGGCCGGCGATCAGCGCGCCAGCCATATTGCCGGCCCCGATAAATGCGATGTGATCAGTCATGTCGGTCTGGATTCATCAGTTTTTGTCTCGGCGTAAGTCTAACCCGCATGTTGCACGAAGGCTTGGACGTATCTTTGCGCGCCGCCCCGCTCAGGCCCTGGCGCCAAAGATATCGGTTCCAATTCTCACCATGGTCGAGCCCTCCGCGATCGCGGCCTCCATGTCGGCGCTCATTCCCATGGACAGTGTATCGAGTTCGAGTCCTTGCGTGCGCAGGCCCTCGAGCAGCCCACGCAGCTGGGCAAAGGCTGCGCGTTGGGTCGCCGGGTCGCTTTTGGGGTCCGGCATGGTCATGAGGCCGCGCAGTCGCACCCGTGGCAGGCACGCCACCGCGGACGCAAGATCGGGCAGGTCTTCCGGCTCCACGCCCCCCTTGCTGGCCTCGCCGCTCAGGTTCACCTGCAGGCAGACCTGCAGGGGAGGCAGGTCTGTGGGCCGTTTGGCGCTGAGGCGCTCGGCGTGCCTGAGGCGGTCGAGTCCATGCACCCAGGCGAAGTGCCGGCTGATATCCCCCGTTTTGTTGCTCTGTATGCGTCCGATGAAGTGCCATTCGATGTCTGGCTCGCGCAGCGCCTGGATCTTTGGCAGGGCATCCTGCAGATAGTTTTCGCCAAATGACCGCTGGCCGGCACCATAGGCAGCCAGCACGTCGCTCGCGGGCTTGGTCTTGCTGACAGCGAGCAGGGCGACCTCGTCTGCCGAGCGGCCGCTCGCTCTGGCGGCCTCGGCGATGCGCTCACGCACGCGGTTCAATCTGTCAGGAATTTGGTTCATCGGCTGGTTGCGATTAAAGTCAGGTCTGGCACAGGCGTTCGCGGCTTAACTCGAGCGGAATGCTGTCGCTAACTATAACCGGCTGACAAATTAAACTCTTTTTCTGGTAGTTGCGGGAACATTATGGATATTGCTGAGCTGCTCGCCTTTAGCGTCAAGCACGATGCCTCTGATTTGCACCTGTCTGCGGGGTTGCCGCCGATGATCCGCGTGGATGGCGACATCAGGCGCATCAACGTCCCGGTACTCGATCACAAGACCGTTCATGAATTGGTCTACGACATCATGAACGACAAGCAGCGAAAGGACTACGAAGAATTCTTCGAGGTGGACTTCTCGTTCGAGATCCCGGGTCTGGCGCGTTTCCGTGTCAATGCGTTCAACCAGGACCGTGGCGCGGCCGCGGTATTCCGTACCATTCCATCCAAGGTTCTGAGCCTCGAGGAACTGAATTGCCCCTCTGTGTTCAGGGATATCTGCGACAACCCGCGGGGTCTGGTGCTGGTGACCGGGCCGACCGGTTCGGGTAAATCCACAACGCTGGCCGCCATGATGGATTACAAGAACGAGAGTGAGTACGGCCACATCCTGACCATTGAGGACCCGATCGAATTCGTGCATCAGAGCAAAAAGTGTCTGATCAACCAGCGTGAGGTGCATCGGGATACCCTTGGGTTCGCCGAGGCCCTGAGATCGGCGCTGCGTGAAGACCCCGATATTATCCTCGTGGGCGAATTGCGTGATCTGGAGACGATCCGCCTGGCGATGACCGCGGCCGAAACCGGCCATCTGGTGTTCGGTACCCTGCACACCAGTTCGGCTGCAAAGACCATCGACCGTATCGTCGATGTGTTCCCTGCCGGTGAAAAGTCCATGGTGCGGTCCATGCTTTCGGAATCGCTCAGGGCGGTCATCTCGCAGACGCTGCTCAAGAAGACCGGTGGCGGGCGTGTGGCCTGTCATGAAATCATGATCGGGACAGCTGCCATCCGTAACCTGATTCGCGAGGACAAGGTCGCGCAGATGTATTCCGCGATCCAGACCGGGCAGGCGCATGGCATGCAGACGCTGGATCAGAACATGCAGGATATGTTGCGCAAAGGCCTCATTTCGAAGCAGGATGCGATGGCGCGCGCAGTAAACAAAGAAATCTTTGCCTAGACGCAATCGCGGGATTGTGATCAGGTTTGCTGGTCTGAGCCAAGAGCCTGCCTTTGCGGGGACAGATTGGCGGAATGTTGCCGGGGGAGGCTTGTATGGACTTTAACGACATCCTGGACATGGTCATGCAGAAGAATGCATCCGACCTGTTCATCACCGCTGACATTCCACCGAGCATCAAGGTGCACGGTCGCATAATGCCCGTTTCAAAAACACGGCTTGATGCCGCTCAGACCCGCGAACTGACCCTGTCGCTGATGTCGCCCGAACAGCGCGAGGAATTTCTGCACACCAAGGAATGCAACTTTGCATTCACCGCCAGGAACATCGGGCGCTTCAGGGTGAGTGCATTCGTGCAGCGTGACGCGGTCGGTATGGTGCTGCGCCGGATCGAGACCCGGATACCCACTTTCGAAGAGCTGGGTCTGCCGCACAGCCTGCAGCAACTGGGGATGTCAAACCGCGGCATCATTTTCTTCGTCGGTGCGACCGGTACCGGAAAGTCGACCTCACTGGCGGCCATGGTTGGATATCGCAACCAGAACAGCACCGGGCACATCATCAGCATCGAAGACCCGATTGAGTTTCTGCACAATCATGCCGGCTGTATCGTCACCCAGCGTGAGGTAGGTATCGATACCGAGTCTTACGAGGTGGCGTTGAAAAACACCTTGCGGCAGGCGCCGGATGTGATCCTGATCGGCGAGATACGTACCCGCGAGGCGATGGAGCATGCGATCACCTTCGCCGAGACCGGCCACCTGGTGTTGACCACCCTGCATGCCAACAATGCCAACCAGGCACTCGACCGGATTCTGCATTTCTTCCCCGAGGAACAGCACGATCAGATCCTGATGGACCTGTCGCTGAACCTGAAAGGCGTCGTCGCGCAACAGCTGATACGTCGGCCGGACGGCAAAGGCCGCCGCGCCGTCATGGAGATTCTGCTGAATACCCCGCTGGTCTCCGATCTCATCCTCAAGGGCGAGATTCACAAGATCAAGGAGCTCATGAAGCGCTCGACCGAGCACGGCATGATCACGTTCGATCAGGCCCTGTACGATGCATTCAGACGTGGCGAGATCACGGAAGAAGATGCCCTGCGTCACGCCGACTCGACCAATGAAGTCAGGCTGATGATAAAGCTCGGCGATTCCAGTCCGAACGCGCTCAATCGGGATCTCGGGTCGGTTGGATTGAGCGACTGAATTCGGCCGTTCATCAACAAACCCGCTCGAGCAAGCTGTGACCCGAATCCGGGGTCTGTCTGGTAATTTAGTTACTGCCCCCGGCGTCTGCCGGTGTCGATTCTTTTAGCCAATCTGTTAAAATTACGCGTCTGTAGCGTAAGAGTCGAAGGCCATCGGCTCGTTTTTTCGGTGCATGGGTTCGACAGGAGCCCGGACTGTTTTACGGATGAAACACCGCGTGCCGCGATATTTCTGCCTGATTCTGCTTGTGTCCATTGCGATGCGCTCGAACGGCTTGAGCGCAGCGGAGATTGTTGTGCACCGCGCGGTGAAGCAAGGCGAGTTGACGCTCAATGTTGCCCGGCTGCTGTTCACGATGAGGCTGCTGCGTTGGTCTGATGGCACGCGCGTTCGTGTCTTCGTACTGCCCGATTCTGATCCCCTGCATAGGATGTTTGCCAAGCAGACCCTGGACCTGTATCCGCGTCAGCTTCGGCGGGTGTGGGACAGGCACCTTTTCTCAGGATCCGGCGCGGTGCCCGTTACGGTAGATTCTGTTGAGGAAATGCTTAGGCGCGTCTCGGAAACTCCGGGGGCTATTGGATACCTGCCTGATGGGCTTGCCACGGAAACGGTGAGGATCATTCATGTTAAGTAGAAATCCAATCCGCCGGCTGCTTTCGAGCCTCCTTGTGCTTATTTGTTCTGCGCAGCCTCTAGGCGCCGAAGTACTGGATGACCTCGAAGTGCATGGTTTCGCGACGCAGGGCTTTGTAAAGACCAGCGCGAACAGTTTCTTTGGCGACAGTGAGAATGGCAGCTTCGAATTCACCGAACTCGGCGTCAACGCGACCCTTGAGCCATCTGCCAGAGTCCGACTGTCCGGACAGCTGTTGTCACGTCGGGCGGGCGAGATGTACTCGGGTTCGCCCAGCGTTGATTTCGCGCTTGCCGATTTCTCTATCCGAAATACGGAAACGGACAGTCTTTCTGTCCTGATCGGTCGGATCAAAAACCCGCTTGGACTGTTCAACGAAACGCGCGATGTGGCTTTCACCCGACCGGGCATCTTTTTGCCGCAGGTGATCTATTTCGACAAGCTGCGCAACGTTATCTTGTCATCTGACGGCGTCGGAGTGCGTATGGGGCGTTTCGGTGATAGTGCCAACGTCAATCTCTATCTGGCCGCAGGTCAGCCCCAGGCAGACGAAAATATTGAATATGTATATCTTGGCAGGGGATATTCTGGTGACTTCGAGCCAACTGGGCTTTCTTACATTGGAAGGTTGCTCGCCGAAACCCCCGACAATCGATTGCGTGCTTCGCTAAGTGTGGCATCGACATCGTTGGATTTTGATAGGAAATCGACAGACCCGATCGGTGATGGTGATGTGGATTTGCTGTACTGGATTGCCTCCTTGCAGTACGCGACGGAGGACTGGACCTTCACGTCGGAATATATGCGCGAACCCATCGAATGGCGAGGTTTCGCCGGATCCATGTTCGATGGCATGAGTGCAAAAGCAGAGGGCTATTATGTGCAGGCGGCTTGGCGAGCTCGAGAAGACATCGAATTCATGTTTCGGTACGAGGAGGGTTTCGCTGACCGGGCTGACCGCTCTGGCAAACAGATCCAGCGAGAAACCGGCGGGTTTGTGCCGGCCCACTCCAGGTACTCGAAAATCTTCACCATGGGCGCTCGATGGGACCTGTCTTCGAACTTTATGCTTCGGGCTGAGTATCAACGACACAACGGTACCTTTGTGCTCAGCAGCCGCGAAAATCCCATATCTTCGGACTTGAATCCAGACTGGGATATGTTCTCAATATCTGCCTCTTACCGCTTTTGAGCTTCGTCGAAACGAATATGCTCATGGATGAATCTTTCACTGCAAAGCGGAGCTTTCTGAGTCTCAAGTGGAAACTGTTTATCGTCTTGAGCCTGGTCCTGGTGACGGTCAATGCCAGCCTGGCCTATCTGGTGTTCAGGAAAACCACCGGACAGTTTGAGAATGAACAGCTTGAAAGGCGAATGGTGCAGGTCCGTGAACTCAAGGTGGTGCTGTCGAAAGGGCTGGAATCAATATCGACGTTTTCATCTTTCATTCCATTGCTCTCGACACCTGCAATATCGAATGGTGCGACGCATGCGCGTGAGCTCTTATCGGCTGTTCTGTCTGAGCATGGCCTGATGCTGGCGGTGGAATGGGGTGTGGAGGGCGTTCATTATTTCAGTTTCGACCACTTGCAGGCCCCACTTGTTTCATGGCCAGCGGGCCGGGTCGTGCCGTCAGTCGCGGATTTGCTGGATCGCGTGCGGCGTGACGAAATACCTCAAGGACTTCTGTCTTGCGAAAATAGCTGCTATCAGGTCGTCACCGTGCCGCTATTGCGCAAAGGTGAGACTGCCGGCTATCTGATCGTCGAACGTTCCATTGCTGATAGCCTCAGGGAGTTTTATCTGCTCTCGGGGGCTGATCTGGTGTTACTCAGCACCGGTGCGGAGAATGGGGATTCGGAGTCTCGCAAGCTGGCTTCGTGGGCCCGGGATGTGCCGGCTATTACCCATGAAGACTCGGTTCTTCCCATTCTTCAGGGACTGTCGCAACAGGTCAGCCTGGATCAGTTGATGCACCAGGCTCAGAGAATTCAGTTTCAGTCCGAATGGTATGAGGTTTTTGCCGTACCGACTGTACCGGGGCAGTCCGATCTGACCCTGTTGATGGTCAACCGGGTCACGCAGCAGGTCCAGGCGATCCGGGACGCTACCAAAGACAGCTTGATCCTGGGTCTGGCCGGACTGGTGCTCTCGGAGTTGACTCTCCTGTTGTTGATGTGGGGGCCTATGCAGCGGATTCAGGACGTGGTGTATGCGCTCCCGCTCCTCGCCGAAAAATCTTTTGTCAGTCTGCGTGACGAACTGCCCGGTGTTCCGTCAGATAGCGGCCCTCGGGATGAGATAGATCTTGTGATCGAAGCCATCCGTGAGGTGTCGGAACAGATCGAGTCGCTGGATGGGGCGCGCACTGCGGCTGAGCAGGCATTGCGCAAGAGTGAACAAAGTCTCCAATTGGCCCAGTCGATGGCAAAAGTGGCCGGTTGGGTGGGTTACCCGCTGGAGGGTGACTTTGAATTCGGTCAAGGTGCGGGCCGCATTGACACGACGCTTGAGCAGGTTCGTGACTGGCAGGGTCTTCTGGCGCTGGTGCATCCGGACGACCGCAGCAGACTGAAGATTGCCTGGCACCGCGGTCGCGGGGGCAGTCGAATGGATGTCGAGTTTCGCCTCATTGTCAGCGAACAAAAATGTATTGATGTCCATGCGATGGCTGACTTTGACATCTTCGGTCCTCGTCGGGTTCTTCGGGCCACGGGAATGATGCAGGATATTACCGAGATGCGGGTGGTGCAGCGTGCGCTGCAGGGCCATCGGGACCGCCTTGAAAAAGAGGTGGCTGAGCGCACGGCCGAATTGTCGGATGCCCGCAATCGTGCAGAAAAACTTGCCAGGACCAAGAGCGA
Organism: uncultured Gammaproteobacteria bacterium; assembly: GCA_963759055.1. Lineage (GTDB taxonomy): Bacteria > Pseudomonadota > Gammaproteobacteria > Chromatiales > Chromatiaceae > Thiosocius. The sequence continues at coordinate 89,798 of CAVWYD010000018.1, read as the reverse complement.
TTTTCTGGCGAATATGAGTCACGAGATTCGTACCCCAATCAGCGCGGTGCTGGGGTTGTCGCAGATTGGGATGCGTCAGAGTCACAATCGAAAGATAGCGCAGACCTTCGAACAGATTCTCGAAGCCGGCGGGCATCTCTTGAATGTCGTCAATGACGTTCTCGACGTGTCAAAGCTTGAAGCCGGGACCTTGGCGACCGAATCGGTTCCTTTTCAAGTGAGAAAGGTTGTAAGCATATGCGCCGAAATGCTTCGACCGCGTGCAGAAAAAAAATCACTGCAGATGCAGGTGTGTGTTGCCGAAGATTTTCCTGATTGGGTGCTCGGTGACAGCTTTCGCGTGCAGCAGATCCTGATCAATCTGATGAGCAACGCAGTCAAGTTTACGGAGAGGGGCTCGATTTTCCTGGAGGTCCATCGTGAATCTGAGGTCAGTTGTTTCAAGGTGCGAGACACTGGAGTTGGCATGTCGGCGGAACAGCTCAGACGCTTATTCACGCCTTTCCACCAGTTTGAAAATTCCCTGACCAGAAATCACGAGGGCACAGGGCTGGGCCTGAGTATCAGCAACACGCTGGCGGGTCTCATGGGTGGGGGGATCAGGGTATTCAGTGAACCAGGTGTCGGCAGCGAGTTCATCTTGCGCCTGCCTATGCCGGTGGGCCTGGGAACCCCGTCTGTGGGAGAGGTGAGTGGCCGGCCCGATGTATCTGACGAGCAACGCCTGGCGGGGATCCGGGTATTGGTGGCGGATGACGCGCGTATCAACCGCTCGATCGTAGAAGCCTTGCTCGAGGCCGAGGGCGCGACGGTAACGACGGTTGCCAACGGCATGGAAGCCGTGGAGGTGGTTTTGGGTTGCGGGAAAGACACCTTCGACGTCATCTTGATGGATCTTGAGATGCCGAAAATGGACGGCCGGCAGGCCACGCGCAGGATCAGGGCGTCACAATCGACGTTGCCGATCATTGGCTTGACTGCCCACGTGTCGGAAGACGAAAGAGAAAAGTCGCTGGAGAGCGGAATGGATGATCAGTTGGTCAAGCCGGTATTGCCGGAAACGCTGGTCGCCGCGATTCTGCGGGTTAGGCCCGAAGGCCGAGACGCCTCGCCGGAGGCATCGGTAGCCTCCTGAGCATTCGTTTATGCAGACCACTTTTTGGAGTCAACCCGGAGTGATTGGGATGTGCGCCGGTGACGCCGGTCAGAACACCGTATACCCATCAAACACCGGCCCATCGACACAGACCCGCTTCATCGCCGGGCCTTCCGGCGTTGCAACCTCGACCACGCAGCCGGCGCAGCCGCCTACCGCGCAGGCCATGAACTCTTCCAGTGATACCTGGACCGGCAGCCCGTAGTCGCGCGCGAGATTGACCACCGCCTCGAGCATGGGATGCGGGCCGCAGGCATAAACACCGACCTCGGCGCGTTCCTCGTCACTCAGCCCGTCCAGCCAGTGCCGACTCAGGTCGGTGACATAACCCTGGTGGCATCCGGCATAGCCTTGCAGGCTGGCAAGCCGGCTGGGGATACCCCAGTCCTCCAATAGCGGCATGGCACCGATGACGCCTTCGGGTATGCCCTTGAGCAGGAAATGCGAAGGCCTGGGTGTGAACGGGAAGGGTACCTCTGACCCCAGGACCACGAAGGGTTGTCTGTCGGTGCTGCGCAGCGATTCCGCAATGAAGATCATCGGCGGCATACCGACACCGCCACCAATCAGCAGTGGACGTTTTTCTCTGATCTCGAACGGGGTGCCGATCGGACCGAGCACGCTGATGTATTCACCCGGCTGGCGCAGCGCGAGCAACTGTGTGCCTTCGCCGAGCGCTTTGTACAGAAAATCCACCCAGCCGTATTCGGCCGAGGTTCGCATGATGGAGATCGGGCGGCGCATCGGCCGCTGGGGATCGACCGTCAGGTGTGCGAACTGCCCGGGCCGCGCACGCTCCGCACAGCCGGGTGCGTTGACGCGCATCACGTACTGGTCCCCGTCGAATGCCTGGTGACCGATGATTTCGGCCTCTTCGACCAGAATCGTGCCGCGGTGGGGTCTTTCCATCAGTCTAGTGTCCTGAGTTAGAGGTCCGCTGCGCGGTAGACCACGCGTCCGTTGAATAGTGTATGCGTGATGCGGGCCGGAAAGTCCCAGCCGTCAAAAGGTGTGTTGCGGCCCTCGCTGCGCATCTCGTCGAGATGCAGGGTCCAGTCCCGGTTGGGGTCGAACACGCAGACATCGGCCGGCGAGCCGATCCCGAGCCTGCCGTAAGGCAGCCCCAGGATGTCAGCAGGCCCGCTGGTGACACGGGCCAGCGCAGTCGGCAGATCCATCACCTTTTCCTCGACCAGACGCAGGGTCAGGCCGAGCAGCGTCTCGAGACCGGAGATCCCGGGTTCGGTCTCGGGGAAGGGGCGCTGTTTGGCATCCGGTTCGTGCGGCTGGTGGTCGGAGCAGATTGCCGAGATGGTCCCGTCGGCCAAAGCGCGACGCAGCGCATCACGGTCGGCCAGTGTGCGGAACGGCGGCGAGACATGGCATTCGGCGACGAAGCCGTCCACGTCCATCTCGGTAAGATGGAGCTGGTGGACAGCGACGTCGGCCGTCACCGACAACCCGGCCGACTGGGCCTCGCCGATCATGCGCGCCGCGGTCTGGGTCGACAGGTTGCGGAAATGCACCCGGGCCTGGGTGTGCTCGGCGAGGGCCAGATCGCGTGCGACTGCAACGCTCTCCGCGGCGGAGGGGATGGCCGGCAGGCCGAGGCGCGTGGACACGGCACCCTCGTGCACACAGCCACCGGCTCGCAGATGACGATCTTCGGAGCGCAGGAAGACCGGCAGGCCGAAGGTGGCTGCATACTCCAGTGCGCGGCGTTCGACCAGTGTCGATGCCAGGGGATAATGCGCGTTGCTGACAGCCACGCAGCCGGCCGCCTTGAGTGCGGCCATCTCCGACAGATGCTCGCCCTTGAGTCCACGTGTCAATGCGCCGGTCGTCAGTATCCGTGCCTGGCCGAGTTTCCTGGCGATACGGTGCACCAGTTCGACCACGGCCGAGTTGTCTATCACCGGGTTGGTGTCCGGGGTGCAGAGCAGGGTGGTTATGCCGCCGCGTGCCGCTGCTGCCGCTTCACTGGCCAGGGTAGCCTTGTGCTCGTATCCGGGCTCGCGCAGGCTGGCTGCGAGGTCGACCAGTCCGGGACAGACCACGCAGTCGCGGGCATCGATGATTTCCTCGGCGGCAAATTCGGCGGGTGGATCACCCACGGCGACGACGACATTGCCGTCGATATGCAGATCCAGCAGGTCGTCTATGTCATGCGCGGGGTCGATCAGCCGACCGTTGATGATGCTGACGCTCATGCCTCACCCCCGAGGTCTGCCTGTGACTGCATGGCCATCGACAGCACAGCCATGCGCACCGCGATGCCGTAACTGACCTGTTGAAGCACCACCGACCTGGGTCCGTCGGCCACCGCCGAGTCCATTTCGATGCCGCGGTTTATCGGCCCGGGGTGCATCACGATCGCGTCGGGCTTGGCACTTTCCAGGCGCTCATCGGTCAGTCCGTAGAGACGGAAATACTCGTGTTCGTTGGGCAGCAGGGAGCCATCCATGCGCTCGTTCTGCAGTCGCAGCATGATCACTACGTCAACGTCCCTGATGCCCTCTTCCAGATCGTGAAACGCATGTACGCCGAGGGCCCGCGCCTCGGTCGGCAACAGGGTGCGCGGGCCGACGATACGGACCTCGCTGACCCCCAGGGTGTTGAGCGCCAGGATCTGCGAGCGCGCCACGCGCGAGTGCAGGACGTCACCCACGATAGCCACGCGCAAGGGGGTGAAATCACCCTTGTGCTTGCGGATGGTGAACATGTCCAGCATGGCCTGGGTGGGGTGGGCGTGGCGACCGTCGCCGGCGTTGATCACGCTCACCCGGGGTGAGGCGTGCTGGGCGATGAAGTGTGCCGCGCCCGACTGCGCATGCCGCACCACGAACATGTCCGAGTGCATGGCCTCGATGTTGCGCAGGGTGTCGAGCAGGGTTTCGCCCTTCGAGGTGGCCGAGGTGCTGATGTTGAAGTTGATGATGTCGGCAGACAGCAGCTTGGCGGCCAGCTCAAAGGTGGTCCGGGTACGCGTGCTGCTCTCGAAAAAGAGATTGGTGATGATGCGACCGCGCAGCAGCGGAACCTTTTTCACCGGCCGGCCCGGCAGGGTCGCAAAGGATTCTGCGGTATCGAGAATCTGCACAAGCAGTTCCCGGCTGAGCCCTTCGATGGTCAGGAAATGGCGCAAGCGGCCATGTTCGTTCAGTTGCAGTTTGTCGGGTTTCTGGCTTGGCATCGCGCTCTGGGGCCTCGTTTATGTTCCTGTCCTTGGCCCGTGCAGAATTTCCAGGCTGAGTGGATCGGGGCCGGTCAGCTTGATGCGGTCGGCCAGTCCCAGCGGCGGGCTGAGACCGATCACGTCCGGCTGGATAGGCAGCTCGCGCCCGCTGCGTTCGATCAGGGTGACCAGGGTGATCGAGGCCGGTCGGCCGAAATCGAAGATCTCGTTCATCGCCGCGCGGATGGTACGCCCGGTATGCAGTACGTCATCCACCAGGATGATGTTGCGATTGTCGAGGTCGAAATTGATCTGAGACGGCTTGACCTGGGGGTTGACGCCGATCTGGGTGAAGTCGTCGCGATAGAAGCTGATGTCCAGCAGGCCGCTGGGTTCTTCCAGCGCCAACAGGGTGTTCAGGTGTTGCGCCACCCATGCCCCGCCGGTGTGGATGCCGATCATGGCCGGGTTGTCGAGTTGACGGTCATCCAGACGGTGCTGCAGGACCTGAGCCATCCCGGCGATCAGGTCCAGGATGGCGTCGTGTTTCATAAACAGGGTGCTTTCACTCATTGAGCCAGGTTTCCAGGATCAGCTTGGCAGCGTAAGAGTCTACCCTGGTTGGGTCCTTGCCGGCTTCCCTGCCGAGCTGCGTCCAGGCCTCGCGGCTGGTCAGCCGCTCGTCCGCCAGGTGTACCGGCAGGTGGAAGCGACCATGCAGCTGACGCGCGAATTTCTTGGCACCTTCGGCATTGTTTGCCTCGCGGCCGGTCATTTCAAAAGGATGGCCGACGACCAGGGCCTGCGGTCGCCATTCTTCGAGCAGTCGCGCGATTTTGTCCCAATCGGGTTTGTGGTTTACGAGCCCCAGGGTTTCGAGCGGCGACGCGGTTCGGGTCAGGGGCTGACCTACGGCCACGCCAATCTTGTGCGTACCGTAATCAAACCCGAGCAGGACCTCCATCAGGCGTGTCCGGCCTCGCTGCTCAGCAGGTTCACGTCGACACCCAACAGGCGCGCAGCGGCTTCCCAACGTTGGTCCGGCGGCAGTTCGAACAGAATGGACTGGTCGGCGGGACCGCTCAGCCAGGCGTTGTCCTGGAGTTCGCGCTCGAGTTGCCCGGCTCCCCAGCCGGCATATCCCAGCGCCACAAGGGTGTGGGTCGGGCCGTCACCGCGCGCCATCGCCTCGAGGATGTCTCGCGAGGTCGTGACGCTGATAACGTCGTTCACGGCCAGGGTGGAATGCCCAGGGGTCGGTATGGCTGTGCAGCACGAAGCCGCGCTCTTCCTCGACCGGGCCGCCGAGAAAGACCATCTGCCCGCCGGCATCGCCGAGCCCGCCCTCGATATCCATATGCCTGAGCACGTCGGCCAGAGACAACTCGGTCGGCCGGTTGAGCACGATGCCCATGGCACCCTGATCACTGTGCTCGCAGATATAGGTCACGGTGCGCGAGAAGTTCGGGTCTTCCAGGGTCGGCATTGCGATCAGCAACTGGTTCTTCAATGTGTCTGACTGGCTCATCGCCACAGTATCCAGCGCCCGCCTCGCTGCGGCAAGAGGCGGTTATTTCGACGAAAAAAGCGTATCACCGTCGAGGAACTGCCAGGTGCGCGTGATATCCAGGACGTCCACCTGCTTTCGGATCTCGGGAGGGAAGGGCGAGAACGGCGCCGACATGCGTACGATCCGGACCGCGGCGTCATCCAGGAGCTTGTGGCCCGATGAGCGTACGACCCGGATTCGTTCGACGCTGCCGTCTGCGCGCACCGCCACGTGCATCAGCAGGTTACCGTAGAGCTTGTTGCGTTTTGCCTCGTCCGGATAGTTCAGGTTGCCGATCTTTTCGACCTTGCTGCGCCAGGCCTCGAGATAGGCGGCGTACTGATATTCCTGGGTGCTGGCATTGACCGCCTTGCGCCGGTCCTGACGCGAGGCGGAAAGGCTGCGCCGGTCCAGTTCGGCGGTCAGGCGGTCGATTTCCAGCTGGGTGCTGGCGAGCAGCTGGCTGAGTTTGGCCTTTGGCTTGGCTTTCACCTTGGGTTTGGGCGGCGGTGTGGGCTCGGCACGCGGGGCCTTTTCGGCGGCGATGATCTCCGGTTTCTGCGTAGGTTCCGGCTCGGGGGTGCCGGAGCGCTCGAGTTCCATGGCCGGTTTGGATATGGGGCTTGCCTCCGGATTTCCCAGCGGGCTGGTCTGACGCTCCTTGATGGTTTCCTCGCCGCCGCCCTCCTGGCTCTGTTGTGCCAGGAAATCCGGGTTCTCGGTGAGTTTGGGTTCGACCTTGGGCTGGACCAGGGTGATGTCCAGGGTGCGCTCGGGAGCAGGCGGCTTTTCCCGGGAAACATCGAAACTTATGCTCAGGATGAGAAAGGCATGGACCGCCAATGCAGCGACCACGGCCATCCCGAGAGGCTCGTTCGAACGATCTATTGCAAGGTTGCCGCTGATGTCCAAGGGTATGCGTCTGGGCAGGTCGGGACCCGTCTGGTTGTATGAATGAGTCGCAAATCCGGAATCAGGATCTTAACACCCCGGGCTGTCGTCATGCGTGTTGCAGACCTACGCCAAAGGCTCGCTGATGATCACCTTGTGGTTGCTGCCCTGGAGCTTAACACGTGCCTGCATGGCCGGGTTCATATGTATCCGGCCCTCGTTATCCGTCAACATGACGTAGCGTATCCCCATCTTCCTGGCCACCCGGTGCCAGTCTTTCGGGCCGGCGATGAACAGGGCCGTGGCGGCGGCATCTGCGGTCGAGGCATTGGGGTGCAGTACGGTCACTGAAGCGGTATCCAACGCCGGATAACCCGTGCGTGGATCGATGATGTCGTGGTAAACCTCGCCTTCCCAGGTGAAGTTCCGCTCGTAGCGTCCCGCCGTAAAGGCGGCTTCATTGCCCGAGATCTGCAGGGTGGCCAATACGCCGCCACCTTCGGGACCGCGGATGGCGACGCTCCAGGGGTGGCCGTCACGTGAGCCGATGGCGCGCAGATCGCCTGCGGCATCGATGCTTGCATTCTGAACCCCGAATTCCTGCAGTCGTGCGATCGCCTGATCGATCGCGAATCCCTTCTGAATACCGCTGAAATCCAGTTTGACGGTCTGTTTCCGCGATGACACCCGCAAGCCGTCGATGGTGATGTCGCGCATGCTTGGGCGGGTCGTGACGATCAGGTCGATGATCTCTTCGGGTGCCGGTTGCAGGCACTCCGGCTCGCGGCCCTGGAACCCCCAGGCCCTTGTCAGATGGCCGATCGCCGGGTTGAACAGATCTTCGCTCTGCTCCGAGAGCGTTTTGGACAACCGCAGCAGCGGCAATACCGAGGGTGGTGCGGCGAAAGGTGTGGCGCCTTCGTTGAACAGCGTGTTCATGTGCGACACGGGACCGGGTTCTGATGCCTGCCAGGCCGCCTCCATCAGCCGGAGATCGGCCTCCAGCACCCGGGTGATCTCCGCTGCCCGTTGGCGATCCACCCCGATCAGGGTGACTTCCATCACCGTATCGAAGGCGTTGATCCGGCCCCGCGAAACGGGATCCTTGGTGTCACAGCCTGAGAGGCCGCTCAACACCGCCAGGAGTCCGATCAAGAAGCCGCTGACGCGCGGCAGGGCAAGCATTCTCATACTGCGAGTTTTTGCTCGATGCAATCCATCAGGATGGCGCTGATATTGAGGTCGTATAACTGGTCCAGTTCGCGTATGCATGTGGGGCTGGTGACATTCACCTCGGTCAGAAAGTCCCCGATCACGTCGAGACCGGCGAACAGGATCCCCTGCTCACGCAGACGCGGAGCCACAGTCTCCACGATCTCGCGGTCTTTGTCACTCAGCGCGACACCGATGCCGCTGCCGCCGGCAGCCAGGTTGCCGCGGTTTTCCCCCGCGCTCGGGACGCGGGCAAGGGCGTAGGGCACCGGCTCGCCGTCAATCACGATGATTCGCTTGTCGCCATCGCCAATCTCAGGGATGAATTTCTGCCCCATGGTGTAACGCTTTCCATGCCCGGTGAGCGTCTCGATGATGACGTTCCGGTTGGGGTCGCCCGCCCGCACCCGGAAGATCGAGGCCCCGCCCATGCCGTCGAGCGGCTTCATGATGACGTCTTTGTGCGTATTGATGAACGCATCAAACTCGGCATGGCTGCGGCTGACCAGGGTCGGGGTGCAGACCTCGGGAAACCAGGCGGTATACAGCTTCTCGTTGGCGTCGCGCAGGGCGCTCGGACGATTGACGATCAGGCTGCCGCGCGCCTCCGCCTGCTCGAGAAGGTAGGTCGTATAGACGTATTCCATGTCGAACGGCGGGTCCTTGCGCATCAGTACGACATCGACCGTGTCCAGCGCCCGGGTTTGAACCTCGCCCAGTGAAAACCAGTCGTCAGGGTCATCGCGGACCTCGAGTGCGCGCATGTGGGCCATGCAGCGGCCGTCATGCAGGGCGAGGTCCTTTTGCTCCATGTACCAGAGAGGGCAGCCGCGCCTCTGGGCCTCGAGCAGCATGGCGAAGGTGCTGTCTTTGTAGACCTTTATGGTCGAGATCGGGTCCATCACGACTCCGAGCGAAAAAGCCATTGGCTGTGTTCCTCCTGCGATGCTGAACTGGGTGTGTCAGCTAAAGGTTGAGCGTGTTACGCCGAGGTATTCTTGCAGACCCACAACGCGCTTGCTATTTTGACCCGAATTAAATGCCTCTTCGATTCTGGATCTGAGAGTACGCGGGAACAGCGGCACCGGGATTTGAGAACGGAGGGACAATGATCCACCCCAGACTACGACTTGGCAGGACGCCGCTATCAAGGTGTTTCTGCCCCGTCGTTGGTGCCGTGTTGATCGCATTGCCGCTGTCAGTTTTGCATGCGGCTGATGACCCTTATCTGCAAATGCTCGATGAAGAGGTGACTAAGGTCGAAGCGGGTTCGACCGATACAGGGAAAGAGGATGCTGCTGCCCGGTCGGCCCAAACCCGCGGAGTGCAAGGCGCACAACGGGTGCCATCGCGTAAAAGCTTTGAGGCCTTGCTACGGCAGCAGCACGTGGGGACCTACAGTTTCTACCGCAGGCTGCCTGAGCGCAGTCGTGAAGAGATTTTTGTCGATTACGGCAATGGCGCCTCCATGGAGTCGCTGCGCGACAAGATCGTCGACAGGTACCTGCATCCATGACTGCAGAGATTGACGCCACGGTTGATTGTGGCATAGGGAAAAAGATGGATTGGCTTCTTCGAGGTGTCTGGACAATCGCGCTCGTTGGCGTGTTCCAGGTCTGCGGCGTGCATGCCGCCGACAAGGTGCAAGTCGGTGAGACGGCGCAGCTTATCCCGCTGGTGGCAGGAAAACCCTACCTCCATGTCATTCACGAAGGGCGCTCGGTGAAGGTTCAGCGCGTGCAGGATCCTGATTACGAGCTGAAGGGCTATTTCGCCAAGACCGGGCGCAAGTGTCCGCCGTTCTGCATTCAGCCGGTGACCCCGGATTCATCGGTTGGGACGATCGGGGAGGTCGAGCTGTTCGATTTCATGGAAACCAAACTGCGCGACGGCAGCGGCGTCCTGATCGACGCCCGAACGGAATCCTGGTTTCGCAAGGGCACGATTCCCGGATCGGTGAACTATCCTTTCACCCTGTTTGGGAAGGACAGGGACGACCCCGAACTGGTCGCGGCTCTCAAGAGTTTCGGGGCCAAGGAACGCGGTGAGGTCGGGGCGACAGAAAAGTTGTTGGAGGATTGGGGCTGGGCAGACGCCCGTCACAAGACAGAGGACTGGGATTTTTCCATGGCCAAGGATCTGGTGCTTTGGTGCAACGGGCCGGCGTGCGGACAGTCGCCACGTGCCATCCGGGGGCTGCTGGATGTCGGATATCCCGGTGAAAAGATCAGGTATTACCGTGGCGGAATGCAGATGTGGCAGCTCTGGGGGCTGACCACTGTGGTGCCGCGCCAGTGAACGGGGCTTTTACAGGTACACAGGGGGCAAGGCGTGAGCAGTGAAGACGCAGTGAATATTGGTGGTTTGAAAGTCATGGTGATCGACGACAGCAAGACGATTCGTCGCACCGCAGAAACTCTTTTGAAAAAGGCCGGCTGCGAGGTGTTGACCGCAACGGACGGCTTCGAGGCCCTGTCGATTATCGCGGACAATCATCCTGACCTTATATTCGTCGACATCATGATGCCGCGCCTGGATGGCTATCAGACCTGTGCGCTGATCAAGCACAACGAGCTCTACAGCAATATCCCGGTGATCATGCTGTCCAGCAAGGACGGGCTGTTCGATCGCGCACGGGGACGGATCGTCGGCTCAGAGCAGTATCTCACCAAGCCTTTCACGCGGGACGAACTGCTGGGGGCGATCAAGAGGCACGCCGCCAAGGCCGCCTGACGGCGCTCTCACCAGCTGACTGAAACGAGACCCATGGCCAAGATTCTGATTGTCGATGATTCGCCCACCGAGCTGCATGTGCTGGCGAAGATCCTGCAGCATGGTGGACACGAAGCCCTGACCGCATCTGACGGTGAGGCGGGGATCGCCGCCGCAAAGTCGCAGGGGCCCGACGTGATTCTGATGGATGTGGTCATGCCGGGTATCAACGGATTTCAGGCGACGCGAAAGCTCAGCCGTGATCCGAAGACGCAGAAGATCCCGGTCCTGATGGTGACCACGAAAGACCAGGATACGGACAAGGAGTGGGGGATGCGGCAAGGCGCCAAGGGCTACCTGGTCAAGCCTGTGGACGGCCGGGAACTGTTGCACAAAATCGGCGAGTTGCTGGACTGATCGACATGCTGGAGCTCGTGAAAAAGAACGCGATTTCGTCCAGGGACGCCATGGTGACCCTTGCCGAAATCGAACAACGCAGCCAGATGGCCGCACAGCAACTGCCGCAGGTCAGGGGTTCGGCGGACTTCTGGGATGCGCTGGTCTTCAATGTCTCCGGGGTTCGCATGACGGCTGCCATGAGCGAGGTCAGCGAGATGCTTCCATACCAGGACGCGATTACCCGGGTGCCCGGCGCAAAGCGCTGGATGCTCGGCCTGGCCAATGTGCGCGGCAGCCTGCTGCCGGTGATCGATCTGCAGGTCTATCTCGGGGCAAAGGCGGTGGTTCCGTCGAAAGCTTCACGCATCCTGGTCTTGCGCCTGCGAGGCCTCGTTGCGGGCCTGTTGGTGCCTTCAGTTCAGGGTATGCGCCATTTCGATCTCGCTGATCGCCTGCCCAACGCCCGCATGAAGGGTGCATTGGGCGCCTACGTCTACGAAGCGTTCAGCCTCGATGACGAGGTCTGGCCGGTGTTCAGTATGTCTGCCCTGGCTGCAGACCCGGAATTTCGATCGGCCGCGCGGTGATGGTGGAAGATGGACAAGACGCGGCTACCCAAAAATTCCGGATGTTCAATCTCTGCCAAGGGAAAACTTAGCTTCAAGCTAACTGTCTCAGGGAACCCTTTATGAAAAGTACTGCGAAAACTTCCGCCGGTGGCAATCGTTCGATTCCTCTGCTTACCGCGCTGGTCCTGTTTACGGTTATCGCGGCCATTGTTGCATTTGCTGCTCTTTCCCGTATGGAGAGGCAGGGCGAGCAGTATCTCCAGAGGGTTTCGGAACAACAGGTTCTCAGCCAGAAGATTGCCAAATATGCTCTGGAGGCGGCGGCAGGTGACCAGGCTTCGTTCGAACGGCTGCGGGTAAATCGTGACCGGTTCATCACGCTGATGGATGAACTGAAGAACGGAGCTCCGGATGTCCGGCTCGCGGCATCACCGGAGCCCATGGCCGAGCCACTGCGTGACGTTGAGAACCGCTGGCTCGCCCTGCGCGCCTACGCCGACGAGATTTTGGTCAATCAGAATGCGATCCTTTCGATTCGCGAGTTCGTCGATGTCATCAACAAGGCCATCCCGCGTCTGCAGCAACTCTCAGACGAGGTCGTGCTCATCCTGGTCGGTTCCAAGGCGGATCAGCAACAGGTCTACGTTGCGACACGCCAGCTGATGCTGGCCCAGCGTCTGCGTGACAATGTCAGCCGGGTGTTGTCCGGCGGTACCCAGACTGCGGCGGCTATCGATCAGTTCAGCCTGGACACAGAGCGTTTCGGCCGGGTGCTCAACGGCATGTTGAAAGGTGATATCGGGCTCGACGTCGCCCGGGTGACCAATTCGAAAGCCGAACGCAAGCTGGCCGAGGCGGCCAAACTGTTCCGGTCAATCAACGATCATGTCGCCGAGATCATCGAGTTGGCGCCCGGCGTGCTGCCGGCGATGGAGGCTACCGGTGGCGTGACAGCGGCATCCGATGCCCTGGATGTGGCCACCAGCAAACTGGCGGCTGCATACGACAGTGATCAGTACGCCAGCATGTTTGGGCCCATCAGGATCGGTCCGACACTGGTTTCGGTGCTTGGTCTGCTGGCCATCGTATGGTTGCTGATGCTTGGTTTCGCGCTTTTGCGTGACGCACGAACGCGCGCCCAGCAGGCCGATCAGCAGAACCTTAGAAACCAGGCAGCCATTCGACGCCTGCTGGATGAGATGGTCGATCTGTCCGACGGCGATCTGACGATAGAGGCAACCGTCACCGAGGATATCACCGGCGCCATCGCCGACTCGGTCAACCAGGCGGTCGAAGAGATGCGTACCCTGGTAACGACCATCAACGAAACGTCGGTACGGGTATCGGCATCTGCACAGGAGACCCGGGGTACCGCCCTGAGCCTGGAAGAGGCCTCTGATCACCAGCGCAATCAGATCGAGAAAGCATCCCAGACGGTGAAGGCGATGTCGGAGGCGATGAAGCAGATGGCCGAGGAATCGACCAAATCGGCCGAGATCGCTCAGCAGTCGGTCGATATCGCGGCGGCTGGAGGCAGTACCGTACGACGTACGATCTCTGGCATGGACAATATTCGCGAGCAGATCCAGGAAACCTCGAAACGGATCAAGCGGCTCGGTGAGAGTTCACAGGAGATCGGTAACATCGTCGAACTGATCGAGGATATTGCCGATCAGACCAATATTCTCGCACTGAATGCGGCGATGCAGGCAGCGATGGCCGGCGAATCAGGGCGTGGTTTCGCGGTCGTTGCGGATGAGGTGCAACGGCTCGCCGAACGCTCGGCAAACGCAACCAAGCAGATCGATGCACTCGTAAAGACCATTCAGGCAGATACCAACGAGGCTGTGAGTTCTATGGAGTCAAGTACCTCCGAGGTGGTCAGTGGTGCCAAGCTGGCCGAGGACGCGGGTGAGGCCCTGCAGAGGATCGAGCAGGTTTCGCAGGAGATTGCCGGTGTCACGCAGACCATGGCGGCGAGGTTGCAGCAGCAATCTCAGGAGGCGGGCTCGATTGACGAAACGATGAGTGTGGTTCAGGGAATCACCAGCCAGACCTCGGAAGGCACCGAACAGACAACACAATCAATTGAAACCCTCGCTCAGATGGCCGAGCAACTGCGTCAGACAGTGGCGCGCTTCAAGTTGCCGGACGACGAAGCGTCGGTGGGCTAACGGAGGCGATAGCGTCATGATGCCAGAACTGCGTCAGGACCGGAGTGCACTCCGATGGATCCGCGGCGAAATCGATCAGACATTGCGTGAAGCACGGAACGCACTCGAGGATTTTGTCGATGGACAGTCGGACAGGCTCGAACTTTGTCTGGAAGAACTGCACCACGCGCATGGTGCGCTGGAGATGGCCCAGGTCTACGGCGCGGCAATGCTCGCGGACGAGATGGAACAGCTGGCCCTGGCACTCTCGCAGGGACAGGCCAGGCGGGGGGAAGTCGCCGCTGAGGCGCTGATGCTGGGCATGGTTCAGTTGCCCGCGTATCTGGAAAAGATCGAAAGCGGAGGAGCGGATATACCTCTGGTTCTGCTCCCGCTGATGAATGACCTGCGGGCAGCGCGTGACGCACCGCTGGTATCGGAAACGTCCCTGTTCGCGCCCAAGCTGAACGCTGTGATTGCGGCAGAGACGGTGCGGCCGGGTTCAGGCAACCGTGAGCTGCCGCACCTGATTCATCAGCACCGCAGTCTCTACCATCGCGGCCTGCTGCACTGGATCCGGGGTGAAAATGTACCCGTTGCACTATCCCAGATCCGCGATGTACTGGATGTGTTGAACAGCGGTGCCGGCACGGCGCGTTTCCGTCGCCTGCTGGATGCCGGTGAGGCGCTCGCAACGGCGTTGCTCGAAGATGAGGAAGCCCCCGCACTTGCCGTGAAGCCCTTGTTCGGCAAACTCGACCGGGTGTTCAAACAGGTCATAGATCAGGGTGAAGAAGCGGCGATGCTCGACTTTCCGGTCGATCTGCTGAAGAACATCCTTTATTACATCGCTCGTTCCAATTCGACCGCTGCGAGCGTCATGGCCGTAAAGCGGGCCGCCGATCTGGCCAACAATTTTCCCGAGGAGGGGCAGGACAGTCAGGGTGCAGGTGCACTCGGCGGGCCCGACCGCGAGCTGTTCAATGCAGTCGGCGAGGCCCTGGCCCAGGATCTTCGTGACGTGAAGGACCACCTCGACCTCTACATGCGCAGTGATCGCAGTCAGCTCAGCCGCCTCACGGAACTCGCGCAGCCGATCCAGCGGATCGGCGACACGCTCGGCATGGTCGGACGCGGTGAATTGCGGTCCAGATTGAAACACCGCGGAGACAAGTTGCGTGCGGCCGAAAAATCCGGTGAGCCGGTTCCTGACGAAGGCCTGATGGCGCTGGCAAGCGATCTCCTGTTTGTCGAATCGTCGCTGGCGAGCCTCTCCGGCGGAGCCGGTCTGGCAGTCGATTTTGATCAGCCATTGGATGGAACGGTCTCACAGTCAGTGTCGGAAGGTGAGATGCAACTGCATGTGCGCACCGCCATCGACGAGGCCCAGGTCGAGCTGGCCAAGACCAAGGACGCGATTCTCGAGTATCTGGAAAAGCCTGCTTACGCGGAATTGCTCACCGATGTTCCTGCGCATCTGCACCGGGTGTCGGGTGTGCTGCAGATGCTTGAATTACCGGAGGCCGCGCAACTGCTGGGCGAGCTCAAACCCTATATCGCCCGTCTTGCGAGCGGTGAGGGAGATGTGCCGGATCGGGAGCAGCGAGACGCTCTTGCAGATGTGGTCATCAGCGCAGAGTGTTATATGCAGACGGCCATCGAGCCGGGTGAGAAACGTTCGAAGCTCCTGTCCTACGCCAGCGCCGCACTCGAGCGGCTTGGTCTGCGTCGAGCGGTGAGCGAGCATGCTCAGGCAACTGCGCCGGAGGCGCCTGCCGATGTCAATATAGGGCTGCCGGCGGATGCCACTGACGGGCTGGCCGATTCCATGGCGGAGGAGTCACCGGCAGAGACACCGGCAGAACCGTCCGAAGCGACAGCAAGCAAAGATGTCGAAGAAGTCGATTCGGAAATCCTCGAGATCTTTGAGGAAGAGGCGCAGGAAGAATTACAGAGCATCCAGAGCTGTTACCCGAAATGGCGCGACAATCGCGAGGACAACGAGTCTCTGCAGACCATGCGGCGTTCTTTCCATACGCTCAAGGGCAGCGGGAGGATCGTGGGCGCCAGCAACATCGGCGAGTTTTCCTGGTCGGTCGAAAATCTGCTCAATCGCGTAATCGACGGCACCGTGCAGGGCTCGCCGGAAGTTACCCAGCTGATGGATGAGGTGGTTGGGATGCTGCCCCGGCTGGTTGAAGAGTGCCGGCGCCTGGGTGAGCCCGGCACCGATGTGTCCGCCCTTTCGGAACGGGCATTTGCCCTGGCCGCCGGCGAGACAGCGGCCGCGACCGGTGCGGCGCCGACCCCTGCGCCGGTCAGCAAGATGGTGGAGGATGAAGAGGAAGAGCAGTCCGCGTCCGAAGTTGGGTCGCTTTCTCTCGACGCGGAACAGCAGGACCTGACTGAACCGCTGGACATTGCGTTCGAGCCGGTTGGTGAAGAGGCCGGCCGAGAGTCGATCGAGGCTGAGGGGGAGCCGGCGGACGAATCCATACTTAGCGATGCTGAGGCACAGGACTCGGAACTGTCCCGTTTCGAGTCGACGACCCTGGGCGTCGCCGACTCAAGTCTCAATTCGGTCTTCCTCAACGAGGCGTATGGCCATCTGAGTCAGCTTGCTGACTTTGTCAAACGTGGCCGGAAAAAGTCGGGTGGTACCGAATTCGACGAAGATGTGCGGCGCGCGATGCATACCCTGCATGGCAGCTCACGTGCCGCCGGCGTGCCACAGATGGCCGAGTTGGCCGGTGCGCTGGAGGATTTCACCAACGGCATGCACGGTCATCATCGACGCACGGACAACACTTCGCTCGATCTGCTGGATCGCAGTCGTCGCATGCTGACGGGTCTGGCCGAGACTCTGGAGGAACCGCACGCCGAGCTCCCCGACTGGGAAACGCTGCGCGACGAGATCAGTGCACTGGTCGATGAGTTGATGCACGAGTCTCCAGCGACAGAGGCGAGCGCTGATGCGGGCCAGGCAGCCCAGGAGGAGCTGGATCCGGAGCTGCTGGAGATATTCCTGGAAGAGTCGAAAGAGCTGCTCGATTCGCTTGATGGCGAGCTTGCGGACTGGGTGTCGACCGTTGGTGATCTGGACGCCGTAGCGAAGCTGCAGCGCACCCTCCACACCATCAAGGGGGGCGCGCGTCTGACGGGCGTATCGTCCGTCGGAGACCTGAGTCACGCACTCGAGTCGGTGTTCGAAAGCATCACAGAACGCCGTCTGGAGCCCAGCGAGCGGTTGACCCGCCTGGTGCGCCACGCTACCGATGTACTGGCCCAGGACATCGAGCAATTGAACAAGGGTGCGGTTCCAAACCTGCATCCGAATATGATCACACGTCTGGAAGCAGCGGCACGCGGTCGCAAGTGGGACGATATCGCGGCGGTTGAGGCGGCGATCCCGGACGTCGAGGAGGTTCCGGTCTTTGCAACGTCTGAGATGGCGGCCAACGCTGAACCTGATTGGGTTCAAGAGCCCGAGCAGGTGGTCGAGGCTGAACCTTCTCTGGAAATCGACGCAGAATCTTCCTTTGTCGACAATCAGGACGCCGATTCTGAACTGTTGACTGATTCGCAGCTGATGACCGATTCGGAACTGCTCGCCGACTCCGGCCTCCTGGCTGAACAATCGCTCGCTACCGCAGCAGCCGGCCCGGTCGGGGCGGTGGTGGACAGTGACTCGACCATTGTGCAGTTCCCCGGGTCTGACCAGAAGGCAGAGGGAGAGGGTTTCGTACCCAGGCGTCCTCTGCCGGAAGAAGAGCCTGCCCCGACGGCGGGCAGTGAGCGGGTCCGTGTCTCTTCCGAGGCCCTGGACCAGATGGTCAACAATGCCGGCGAGGTCAGTATCTACCGCGCCCGGCTGGAACAGCAGAACAGCACTGCGGCGTTCAACCTTGGCGAGCTGCAGCAGACAACGGATCGTCTGCGCAGTCAGTTGCGGGACCTGGAACTCGAGACCGAGGCGCAGATTCTTTCGCGTCATGAACGCGAAGGTGAAGCACGGGCCGACTTCGATCCCCTGGAGATGGACCGTTATTCGACCATGCAGCAGCTTTCGCGGGCTCTGTCGGAGACGGTGGAAGACCTTTCCAACCTCGGACAGTCGCTCAGTGATTTGAGCAGGGATACAGATACCCTGTTGCTGCAGCAGGCACGGGTTACCACCGATCTGCAGGACAGCCTGTTGCGCACCCGGATGGTCAAGTTTTCCAGCCGTGTACCACGCCTCGAACGCGTCGTGCGTCAGACGAGTCACAGTGTCGGCAAGCAGGCCAGCCTGGACGTGATTGGCGGCGAGGAAGATATGGATCGCGCGATCCTCGAGCGCATGATGAGTCCGCTTGAGCATCTGCTGCGAAACGCTGTGTCGCACGGGATCGAGGACACCAATACGCGCCTGGCAAACGGCAAGGCGCCGCAGGGCGTGATTACCCTGCACCTCGCACGCGAGGGGGCAGATGTGGTGCTCACGCTTTCCGACAATGGTGCAGGCCTCGACCGTGCACGGATCCGTGCCAAGGCGGTAGAGCGCGGCCTGATCGAAAAAGACGCCGCGATCGATGATGATGATCTCTACCAGTTGATACTGCAGCCGGGCTTCTCAACCGCTGAGGAGCTCTCCCAGGTGTCCGGCCGAGGGGTCGGGATGGATGTCGTTCTTACCGAGGTCAAACAGCTCGGCGGTACGCTAGAAATCGATTCGCAGCCGGGCCACGGTACCAGCTTCACGATTCGGCTGCCGTTTACGCTGGCGATTACCGATTCCCTGCTCGTGACCCTGGGCGATGAGATCTACGCGGTACCCCACAGCAGCATGGACGGCGTTGTGAGAATCTCACTGGACGAGTTGCGTGCCATTTATGCCGGAGAGCAGGAGGTGTTTCGATACGGTGACCGCGATTACAACGTGCGTTACCTCGGTTCCATGCTCGGCACGCAGATGCCACATTTGACTGACGCGCTGCGTTGGCTGCCGCTCTTGCTGGTGCGTTCGGGCGAGCATCGCGTCGCGATCCAGGTCGATGGACTGCTGGGTAACCGTCAGATCGTGGTCAAGTCGATCGGGGCGCAGCTGAGCACGGTGCGCTGGTTTACCGGCGGCACCATCCTCGCCGACGGTCAGATCGCGCTCATCCTGGATGTAAACAGCCTGGTCAGAATGGACAGTGCACAGCCAGTGGCTGCCGAGTCCATGGCTGTAGGTCCGGTGACCAAGGGAGTCTCCGTGATGGTGGTGGACGATTCGATCACGGTGCGCAAAGTCACCAGCCGGCTGCTGGAGCGCCATAACATGCAGGTGGTGACGGCAAAGGATGGGGTAGATGCGGTGACGCAGCTGCAGGAGCATCATCCTGACGTCATGTTGCTGGATATCGAGATGCCACGGATGGATGGCTATGAGCTGGCCCGGCATATGCGCAGCACGCCGGAGCTCAGCGATATTCCGATCATCATGATCACCTCACGGACCGGTGAAAAACATCGCAACCGAGCCTTGGAACTGGGTGTGAGGCGCTATCTGGGTAAACCGTACCAGGAGGCCGATCTGCTGGAAAATATCTATACCGTACTGGCAGATACCGCACTGTGATCCAGCCGGACGGAGAAATCCGCTGCATGCTCGTCCCCTTGCACGACGGGCGGCTCTTGCTGCCGAATGCCGCGGTTGCAGAGGTTATCGGGTATCGCGATCCCGAGCCGCTCGGGCACGATGCGGCCTGGTTGCAGGGCAAAGTCAGCTGGCATCAGCGTGAGATCCCCGTGATCGATTTCGAACTCATGCTTGGACGCCCCGACCTGGGGGCGGGAATCCGCCAGCGAATCGCGGTCTGTTATGCGCTCAGGCCAGATCCGGCCTGGCCGATGCTGGGACTGGTTGCGCAGGGTATTCCACGCCTGCTGCGGGTAAGTCGTGCAGCTATCGAATCCGCGGGCGCCGAAAAGCCTGGCGAGTCACCGGTTCAGATGACGCTCTCGATCGCCGGTGAAGAGCTAATGGTTCCTGACCTGGAATATCTGCAGGCACAACTGCCGGCAGCCTGAAGGGGGTAAAGCTCTCTGAAGCGGACCGCGCGCTCAGCGAAAATCGCCCCATAACACCTGGATTGCAGCCAATGCAGCGATTGGCGCCGTCTCCGTCCGCAGTACCCGGGGTCCAAGCCTGACGCCAGCGAATCCGCAGGCAACTGCCTGTGACCGCTCGGATTCGTTCAGTCCACCTTCCGGTCCGATCAACAGACTGAGCTCGCCTGCGGGGGCAGGTCTTGTCGCAAGGGTCTCGCTTGCCTTGTGATACAGCATCAATCCCCCGGGATGCGCGGCCAGCCAGTCCGACAGACTGGCTGGTGGATTAAGCTGTGGTAACAGGCTGCGACCGCTCTGCTCACAGGCGCTCCTGATCACGCCCAGCCAATGTGCGAGGCGTTTGTCGCGCCTATCCGCCTTCAGCTGCACCATGCTGCGTTGGGTGAACAGCGGGGTGATCGTATTGATTCCCAGTTCGACCGATTTCTGAATCGCGAAGTCCATGCGTTCGCCGCGTGAGATACCGATGCCCAGGTGCAGATCCAGTTGAGGCCGCCGCTCGCGTGATATCTCGCGGATGATTTTTACGGTGCAGCTTCCGCGTTTGCAGGTGGTCAATTCGGCTTCATAGTCGCAGCCGCTGCCGTCGAACAGTATGAGTGTCTGACCGACCCGCAGGCGCAGTACCTGACTGATATAGCGGCAGACCGACTCATCCAACGCCGTCTGGCTGCCCGGCGACAGCTGCTGGTCGACAAAGATACGGGGAGCGCGCATAGGATTCGCTTTTTGTCCGCTTGTGCCGAATCGCCGCCCTATCAGGCGTCCTATCCGTCGAGGCCCAGCCTGTCCCAGATCGCTAGTGTCGGTTCGGCCTGATTCATGGTGTAGAAATGGAGTCCCGGAGCACCCATATCCAGCAGGCGTTGACAAAGCCTGGTGACAACGTCGGTACCCAATGCGCGAATGCTTTCGATATCGTCACCGTATGCCTCGAGACGTTTGCGTAGCCAGCGCGGAATCTCCGCGCCGCAGGCATCAGAGAAACGCACCAGGTTGCTGAAATTGGTGATCGGCATGATGCCGGGCACGACCGGGATATCGATACCCCTTTTCTCACAAGCTTCAATGAAGTTGGCGTAGGCGTCGGCGTTATAAAAATACTGGGTGATCGCCGAATCTGCGCCTGCATCCACCTTGCGTTTGAAGTTTTCCAGATCCTTTTCGAAATTGGGTGCCTGCGGGTGCATTTCAGGGTAGGCGGCGACCTCGATACGGAAAACATCGCCAAAGTGTTCGCGAATGAGCACCACCAGTTCGTTGGCATGATTGAGATCACCCATTGAGCCGGCGCCGGATCCCGAGGGCAGGTCGCCGCGCAGGGCGACGATGCGATCGATGCCCTGCGACTGGTAGCGCTGGAGAATCCGGAGGATCTCATCACGGGAGCTGCCGATGCAAGACAGGTGAGGTGCAATGCTGATGCCCTGATCCCTGACCCAGTCGACCGTGGCAAAGGTGTTGCTCTGCGTGGAGCCACCCGCGCCATAGGTCACCGAAAAGAACTCCGGCTTGCGTGCATTCAGCGTGGCGACCGTCTTATGCAGCTTGGCGATGCCTTGTTCCGTCTTGGGCGGAAACAGCTCGAAGCTGAACACTTGGTGGTTGGTAGAATTCATCTGATCAGTCCGTAATGAAGATCGAGTATTTAACGCGAAGGATCACAGAGACGCAAAGTACACGAAGGTAAAGAATGCAGATAGACGCACTCATGCCACTCCAGTGTGTATTCTCTGCGATCTTTGTGTCTTCGCGGCCTTTGCGTTATCTAAGTCCTCGGGCTGTCAGTAGCGGTAGTGCTCTGGCTTGTACGGCCCATCCATCGGCACCCCGATGTAATCGGCCTGGTCCTGCGAGAGCACCGTCAGTTTAGCGCCGATCTTTTCAAGGTGCAGGCGTGCCACCTCCTCATCCAGCTTTTTCGGCAAGATGTAAACGCCGATCGGGTACTCAGCTGTCTTGCTGAACAATTCGATCTGCGCCAGCACCTGGTTGGTGAAGGAGTTGGACATCACGAAGCTGGGGTGCCCGGTGGCGCATCCCAGGTTAACCAGTCGGCCTTCGGCCAGCATGATGATGCGTTTGCCGTCCGGGAAGATGATGTGATCCACCTGTGGCTTGATGTTTTCCCACTCGTACTTGTTGACGCCGGCAATATCGATCTCGTTGTCGAAGTGGCCGATATTGCACACGATCGCCTGGTTCTTCATGGCTGCCATGTGGTCGTGGGTGATGATGTCCTTGTTGCCGGTGGTGGTGACGTAGATATCGGCCATGCCAGCGGCATCGTCCATGGTGACGACACGGAAGCCCTCCATCGCGGCCTGCAATGCGCAGATCGGGTCTATCTCGGTGATCCACACGGTGGCGCCCAGGCCTTTCAGCGACTGTGCCGACCCCTTGCCGACATCACCATAGCCGCAGACAACGGCGATCTTGCCGGCAATCATCACATCGGTGGCGCGCTTGATGCCGTCCACCAGCGACTCACGGCAGCCGTACAGATTGTCGAACTTCGACTTGGTCACTGAATCGTTGACGTTCATGGCCGGGAACAGCAGTTGTCCCTTGTTCAACATCTCGTATAGGCGATGTACGCCGGTGGTGGTCTCTTCGGTCACGCCGCGGATCGACTCGGCCATCTTATGGTAGCGTTTGGGGTCCTCTCCCAGGCTGCGCTTGAGCACGCCGAGGATGACTTTCCACTCTTCTGCATCGTCGGCTTTCGGTTCAGGCACGGCACCCGCGTTTGAGTACTCGACACCCTTGTGGACCAGCAGAGTGGCGTCGCCGCCGTCGTCCAGAATCATGTTCGGCTGCTCGCCATTCGGCCAGTTCAGCACCTGCTCGGTACACCACCAGTACTCTTCCAGCGTCTCACCCTTCCAGGCGTAGACCGGTATGCCGGCAGCAGCGATGGCCGCCGCGGCGTGATCCTGGGTTGAGAAGATGTTGCAGGAGCACCAGCGCACCTGCGCGCCGAGTTCCACCAGGGTCTCGATCAGCACCGCGGTCTGGATGGTCATGTGCAGCGAGCCGGTGATTCGGGCGCCGGAGAGGGGCTTGGTATCGCCGTACTTCTCGCGCAGCGCCATAAGACCAGGCATCTCGGTCTCGGCGATACGCATCTCTTTGCGGCCCCATTCGGCCAGTGACATGTCGGCTACTTTGTAGTCGGTGAACTCACTCATGGTCGTTGATTCCTGTTCAAAAACGTGAGTGAGCGCCGTTGTCCAAATCTGTATCCGTTACCAAGCCTGGCCTGAGGATGCTCAGGTCGCAGCGCCCCTTGGGGTGGAGTTGTAGTGCCCTCGTATCGCGGCCAGGCCCGAAAAATTCAGGCCCTCCTTGAGAAGGCAGCGCGATTTTACACATTCGCAGGGGATTTTTGCGTTAAACACCCCATTTATCAGGGACTTTTCGGCCTTTTGTGACCATTGTGCATTGCAGCATGCATGCAAAGTATTGAAAAAACGCTGTACTTGGTCACTTTTTGCGCTATTTTTCACTCCAGCGACCAGAGAGTCCGCTGATAACAGATCCTGTTAAACGGGACGTTACAAAGTCAAAGGAGGAAGTAATGGCTGAGCCCAGCGTGGTCCGCCCGGATGAGGTCGACCCCGAAATAGAACCGCTTTTATATCCCTGCAACAAGCTTGGCTTGGATGCGCCTTTCCGCTGGCTGAAACTCGGTTGGCAGGATGTGAAGCGCGCCCCCAGGCAGAGCCTCACCTACGGTCTCGGCCTGGTCCTGTTTGGATATCTGATCACCTGGCTGGCCTGGGGCGAAGGGAACACGGTAGCCTTGTTCACCCTGGCGATGGCGTTCATTTTGAGCGGGCCGGTGCTGGCGTTCGGTCTTTATTCAATCAGCCGCCAACTCGAGCAGGGGCGTGAGCCGCGCCTGGGGATCTGCTGGAGGGAGAGCCGAAATCATCTGCGCAACGAGATGTTGTTTGCACTTGTGATGCTGGTCGTACTGCTGGTGTGGGCGCGCGCGGCCTCGATGGTGCATGTGTTCTTTCCAGTCGGAGAGGAACTCGGCGTCTTGGGATGGCTCGAGTTTCTTGCAGTCGGAAGTGCGGTAGGTTCGGTATTTGCGGCCATCGTATTTTCATCGAGTGTCGTTTCGCTGCCGATGATGCTTGACCGCAACACCGACGCAATCACCAGCGCGCTGACCAGCGTCGCTGCGGTGGTGCAGAACAAGGGTGTGATGGTCCTTTGGGCCGCGTTGATCGGCAGCTTGATGCTGATCGGATTTGTCACCGCCTACATCGGACTGGTGGTCGTGCTGCCCCTGATTGGTCACGCCACTTGGCATGCCTACCGCGAAACAGTCAAAGAGATAGAGTAGCCTGGCGGCGGGCCGTCTGCCCGACGTCTATACAAAGAAGCCAACCCGGATGGGTTGGCTTTTTGTTTGTTGTCGTGAGCTGGCCTAGTGGGCTGCTTGGTAAGTTCGGTAACACTCAGCCGATCCACTAGTGTCCACTCAGGACACTAGAGCCCGGCTGCGTCTCGCAGTTCGTCCGCCTTGTCGGTTTTTTCCCAGCTGAAACCTTCGCCTTCGCGACCAAAGTGGCCGTAAGCGGCGGTCTTGAGGTATTTGATCTTTTTAGCATTCAGCAGGTCGAGCATCCGCAGGATGCCGTATGGCCGCAGGTCGAAGTGCTCTCGTACCAGCTCGGTGATGCGTTCGTCGGTCACGTTTCCGGTGCCGAAGGTCTCGACCATGATGGAGGTGGGTTCGGCCACGCCGATCGCGTAGGAAACCTGGATCTCACACTTGTCTGCCAGACCGGCAGCGACGATGTTCTTGGCCACGTAGCGACCGGCATAGGCTGCCGAGCGGTCGACCTTGGATGGATCCTTGCCCGAGAATGCGCCGCCACCGTGGCGTGCCGCACCCCCATAGGTATCGACGATGATTTTGCGGCCGGTAAGGCCGGCGTCCCCCATGGGTCCGCCGATAACGAAACTGCCGGTCGGGTTTATGTGGAAACGGGTGTCTTTGGTCAACAGGCCGGTGGGGTCGAGAATCGGCTTGATGATCTCGTCCATTACTGCTTCCTGCAAGGTGGCGCCGGCGAACTCGGCTGCATGCTGGGTCGAGAGCACCACGGCATCGATCGCGACCGGCTTGCCATCCGCGTAATGCAGGCTGACCTGCGATTTGGCGTCAGGGCGCAGCAGCGGCAGGATGCCTTTCTTACGCACGTCGGCCTGGCGTTCGACCAGGCGATGCGCGTACTGGATCGGCGCCGGCATCAGGACATCGGTCTCGTTGGTGGCATAGCCGAACATCAGGCCCTGGTCGCCGGCTCCCTGTTCTTCGGGCTTGGCGCGGTCCACGCCCTGGTTGATATCGGGCGATTGCACGCCGATTGCCGACAGAACGGCGCAGGTTTCGCCGTCGAATCCCATCTCCGAGCTGGTGTAACCGATGTCGTTGATGGTCTGACGGATCACCTTTTCGTAATCGGGCTTGGCGGTGGTGGTGATCTCGCCGGCAATGATCACCATGCCGGTCTTGAACAGGGTCTCGCAGGCGACGCGGGCGTGGGGATCCTCGGCCAGGATGGCGTCCAGGATAGCGTCTGAGACCTGGTCCGACATCTTGTCCGGGTGTCCCTCGGAAACCGACTCCGAGGTAAAGATAAAATCACGAGCCATCGCCCACTCCTAAAGCATAATTTGGAAAGTACAGCGGATCCGCAACCGGGCGCCGTCCGGCGCGCGATTCTACACGCTTGAGCGGGTTTGCGCATTCTGGAACAATGGGAAAGTTATTCTGGCCTCAAGAAAAAGGGGAAGTTGATGGTTTCTTTGCAGACACCCGTATGTGATTTCGGCAAGGCCGCGCCGGATTTTGATCTGCCCGGCGTAGACGGGCGCCGTTGGACCCGCGATGCGTGTATGGGAGACAAGGGTCTGCTGGTGATGTTTATCTGCAACCACTGCCCCTACGTCAAGGCCGTGCTCGATCGGATCGTGCGTGACGCCACCGATTTGGAGGCCCTGGGATTGGGTTGTGTTGCCATCATGTCGAACGACCCGACCGACTATCCCGAGGACTCGTTCAACAACATGCGCACGGTGGCGGAGCGCAACCGTTTCCCGTTCCCTTACCTGCTGGACGAGTCGCAGGCCGTCGCCAAGGGCTACGGGGCGGTCTGCACCCCGGATTTCTTTGGCTACAATGCCGCCGGCGAACTGCAGTATCGCGGCAGGCTGGATGAAAGCCGTAAAGAATCGGCCCCGGCGGAAGCCAGACGAGACCTTTTTGAGGCCATGAAACAGGTCGCAATGACCGGCAAGGGGCCCCTGGAGCAGATCCCAAGCATGGGTTGCTCGATAAAGTGGATCGAGTAAGCCACAACAAAAAATAGTAAAAACAACTAGTTATAAAATTGTGCGGGGTCGATTCTCTGGGTTTATGGGTGTATTTGAATATTCGGGGAATTACTTATTGCCCCTGTTCCCATGACTAGGTGAGAATACCCGCCCTTACGTATGGTCATCGGCCTGAGGTTTAGTCAGAGGCAGAACGACGCCCCCACGTAGGTGCAACCCACCGCCATCAGTAGTCATGGTGCGGCTGCGGTAGGCCCGCCACAACACGAATTCAGTTCGCCTCCGGGGGTATTTGTCCGGGGGATGAAAAATTCTTTGTCTTTGACAGGAGGGACTCATGTCCTCACGCAGAGAGCTTGCCAACGCCGTTCGCGCGTTGAGTATGGATGCCGTTCAGAAAGCCAATTCCGGTCACCCGGGTGCCCCGATGGGTATGGCGGATATCGCCGAGGTGCTGTGGAACGACCACATGAACCACAACCCGACGAACCCGCAATGGGCAGATCGTGACCGATTCGTATTGTCGAACGGCCACGGCTCCATGTTGATCTATTCGCTCCTGCACCTGACCGGTTACGATCTCAGCATCGACGACCTGAAAAACTTCCGTCAGCTGCATTCCAAGACCCCGGGTCACCCTGAATACGGCTATGCACCCGGCGTGGAGACCACCACCGGTCCGCTCGGCCAGGGCATCACCAATGCGGTGGGCATGGCAGTTGCTGAGCGCGCGTTGGCGGCCGAGTTCAACAAGGATGGTCACGAGATCGTCAATCACCACACTTACGTCTTTTTAGGTGATGGTTGCCTGATGGAAGGGATTTCACACGAGGCCTGCTCACTTGCCGGTACCCTCGGCCTGGGCAAGTTGATCGCATTCTGGGACGACAACGGTATCTCGATCGACGGCCACGTCGAGGGCTGGTTTACCGATGACACTCCAAAGCGTTTCGAGGCCTACGGCTGGCACGTGATCCCCGATGTCGACGGTCACGATCCAGTGGCCATCGAAAAAGCGATGGAGTTTGCCAAGGCCATGACCGACAAGCCGACCATGATCTGCTGCAAGACCACCATCGGATTCGGCTCACCCAACAAGGCCGGCAGCCATGCCTGCCATGGCGCACCGCTGGGCCAGGAGGAGATCAACCTGACCAAGGCGGCATTGGGTTGGGATCACGGTCCCTTCGAAGTTCCTGCTGATGTTTACCGTGGTTGGGACGCCAAAGACAAGGGCGCTGCCGCAGAGGCCGCCTGGAACGAAAAATTTGCTGCCTATGAATCTGCCCACCCGGAGCTGGCCGCTGAATTCACGCGTCGGATGGCCGGCGATCTGCCCGCCGACTGGGCGGACAAGGCAGATGCCTTTGTCGCCCAGTGTGATGCGGACGCCAAATCACCTGCTACGCGTCAGGCATCGCTTGCGTCTATTGAGGCCTATGCCGCTGCACTGCCGGAACTGTTCGGCGGCTCCGCCGATCTCGGTTGCTCGAACCTGACCGAATGGTCGGGCTACAAGCCGATGCGTGCAGACATGCCTGCGGCAAACTACCTGAACTACGGCGTGCGCGAGTTCGGCATGTCGGCGATCATGAACGGCATCGCGCTGCACGGCGGGTTCATCCCCTTTGGCGCGACCTTCCTGATGTTCTCGGAGTATGCACGCAACGCCCTGCGCATGGCGGCGTTGATGAAGGTGCATTCGATCTTCGTTTACACCCACGACTCCATCGGTCTGGGCGAGGACGGCCCTACCCACCAGGCGGTCGAGCAGATTCCGACCCTTCGCATGATCCCGCGTATGGATGTCTGGCGTCCGTGCGACGCCGTCGAAAGCGCTATCGCATGGCGCGCGGCTATCGAAAAGAATGACGGCCCGAGCTGCCTGATCTTCTCGCGCCAGGGTCTGCCGTTCCAGACCCGCGATGCCGCACAGATCGCTCATATCTCGCGTGGCGGCTATGTCCTTCGCGACTGCGACGGCACCCCGGATGCGATCGTCATTGCCACCGGCTCCGAGGTCGGAATTGCCGTTGAGGCAGCCGAGGCCAGCAGCAAGAAGGTGCGTGTTGTTTCGATGCCCAGTACCAGCGTGTTCGATGCACAGGATGCGGATTACAAAGAATCCGTTTTGCCCGCATCTGTCTCCGCCCGCGTCGCCGTCGAAGCCGCTGTCACCGATGGCTGGTGGAAGTACGTCGGCACCAACGGCAAGGTCGTCGGTATCGACACCTTCGGCGAGTCCGCGCCCGCCGGCGAGCTGTTCAAACTGTTCGGTTTTACTGCCGAGAACGTCGGCAAGGCGATCGACGAGGTAACGGCCTGATTGGATCAAATGAGATGTCGGGCCCGGTCAGACGCCGCGGTCCGGTCATCGCGACTTTTATCAAGAACTGCATAACGCTCTGAGGAGATTTTTGAAATGGCTATCAAAGTAGGCATCAACGGTTTCGGTCGTATTGGCCGTATGGCTTTCCGCGCCATCGCGCAGGATTTTTCCGATGATCTCGAGGTCGTCGGTATCAATGACCTGCTGGATGCCGATTACCTCGCTTACATGCTCAAGTACGACTCGGTCCACGGCAACTTCAAGGGCGACATCGCTGTTGAGGGCAACAACCTTATCGTCAACGGAAAAACCATCCGCCTGACCGCGGAGCGTGACCCGGCGAACCTGGCCTGGGGTGACGTCGGCGCTGACCTGGTCCTGGAGTGCACCGGCTTCTTCCTTACCGAAGAGACCTGCCAGAAGCACATCGATGCAGGCGCCAAGAAAGTTGTCATGTCGGCTCCCTCCAAGGACGGCACCCCGATGTTCGTCTATGGCGTCAACCACGAGACCTACACCGGCCAGGCCATCATCTCGGCCGCCTCCTGCACCACGAACTGCCTGGCACCGGTGGCCAAGGTCCTGCACGACAACTGGGGCATCAAGCGTGGCCTGATGACCACCGTCCACGCGGCCACTGCCACCCAGAAGACCGTTGATGGCCCTTCCATGAAGGACTGGCGCGGTGGTCGTGGCATCCTGGAAAACATCATTCCGTCCTCCACGGGTGCGGCCAAGGCTGTGGGTGTTGTTCTGCCTGAGCTGAACGGCAAGCTGACCGGCATGGCCTTCCGCGTGCCGACCTCCGATGTCTCGGTTGTCGACCTGACCGTGGAGCTCGATAAGGGGGCTTCTTACGACGATATCTGTGCCGCCATGAAGGCTGCCTCCGAGGCCCCGGGCATCGGTGAGACCCTGGCCTACACCGAAGACAAGGTCGTGGCGACCGACTTCCGTGGTAACGGCAACTCGTCGATCTTCGATGCAGGCGCCGGCATCGCGCTGGACAGCACCTTCGTGAAGGTCGTCGCCTGGTATGACAACGAGTACGGCTACACCTGCAATATGCTGCGTTTCGCCAAGCATGTAGCCGCCTAACGAGGGTCGAGGTCCGAGGAACGAGGACCGAGGGGTGGGAAAACCACCATCCTCGGTCCTCGAACCTCGTGCCTCGCACCTGAATCCCAGAGCCATTCGCAAAGGCACCAGCCTTTTCAAATCTCTCTGAAAGAAACCAACGGAGTACCCATCATGGCTTTCATCAAGCTGACGGATCTGGACCTTGCCGGCAAGCGCGTGTTGATCCGCGCCGATCTGAACGTGCCGGTCAAAGATGGCAAAGTCACCTCTGATGCCCGTATCACGGCATCCATGCCCACCGTGGAGCACTGCATGAAGGTCGGCGCCAAGGTCATGGTGATGTCGCACCGCGGTCGCCCGGAAGAGGGCAAGATGGACGAAGAGAACTCCATGCAGCCGATCGCGGATGACATGTCGGCCAAGCTGGGCAGGGAAGTCCGGCTGATCAAAGATTACCTCGAAGGCGGTTTTGACGTCGCTGAGGGCGAGGTCGTGTTGCTCGAAAACGTACGCTTCAATGTCGGCGAGAAGAAGGACGATGAAACGCTTTCCAGGAAATACGCCGCGCTGTGCGATGTGTTCGTGATGGACGCCTTTGGTACGGCTCACCGTGCGCAGGCCTCGACCCATGGTGCGGGGAAGTTCGCCCCGGTCGCGTGTGCCGGTCTGCTGCTGTCGGAGGAACTCGACAGCCTGGCCAAGGCGCTGGCCGAACCGGCGCGCCCAATGGTTGCCATCGTGGGCGGCTCCAAGGTTTCGACCAAGCTGACCGTACTCGAGGCATTGTCCGAAAAGGTCGACCAGTTGGTGGTCGGTGGCGGCATTGCCAACACCTTCCTCAAGGCCATGGGTAACAATGTCGGCAAGTCGCTGTGTGAAGACGATCTGGTTGACACCGCCAAGGCGTTGGTCGAGAAGATGAAGGTACGTGGTGCGAGCATCCCCATCGCGACCGATGTCGTCTGCGGCAAGGAATTCAGTGAGACCGCCGAGGCGACCCTGAAGGCCGCCGGTGACGTGGCAGACGACGACATGATCTTCGATATCGGTCCCGATTCGGCCAAAGAGTTGGCCGAGATCATTTCGAAGGCCGGCACCATCGTATGGAATGGTCCGGTGGGTGTGTTCGAGTTCGACCAGTTCGGCGAGGGCACCAAGACCGTCGCAATGGCGATCGCCAATGCGGACGGGTTCAGTCTGGCTGGTGGCGGTGACACTATTGCGGCAATCCAGAAGTACGACATCTACGACAAGGTGTCCTACATCTCCACCGCGGGCGGCGCCTTCCTGGAGTACCTCGAGGGCAAAACGCTGCCGGCGGTAGCCATGCTGGAAGAAGCGGCAGGCAAGTGAACAAAGTAGCGGGAGGCCTGTGGGCCACCCGTTAAGAAGGGCAGATGCTTAGACGCACAAAGATCGTAGCCACCATGGGTCCCGCCACGGATGACCCCAAGGTGTTGGATGAGATGATTGCCGCCGGCGTGGATGTGGTTCGACTCAATATGTCGCACGGCACCCATGAAGATCACGAGCGGCGCGCGGACTGGGTGCGTAACCGCGCGCGTGCCAGCGGCCGTCAGGTGGGTGTGTTGATTGACCTGCAGGGTCCTAAGATCCGCTGTGGAAAATTCGTCGGGGGCAAGGTCGAATTGGCCCCGGACGATCGTTTCATCCTGGATACCGGATGGGACGTGAACCAGGGAAACCAGGAACGTGTTGGCGTCACTTATCCGACCCTGCATCAGGAGGTGGCTCGTGGCGACACGCTGCTCCTGAACGATGGACTGATCGTGCTTTGGGTGGATGAGGTCCAGGATACCGAGGTGCGATGCAAGGTCGTGATCGGCGGCACCCTGTCGAACAGCAAGGGCATCAACAAGCTGGGCGGCGGTCTATCTGCGCCGGCACTGACCGACAAGGACAAAGAGGACATCAGGTTTGCCGCACGGCTCGAGGCTGATTATCTCGCCGTCTCCTTCGTGCGCGCAGCAGAAGACGTGCATATTGCGCGGCAGCTGCTGCGTGAGGCCGGTGGCGAGGGCGGCATTGTCTCCAAGATCGAGCGCGCGGAGGCCATGGACTGTATCGAGGAGATCGTCGATGCCTCCGATGTCATCATGGTTGCGCGAGGCGACCTGGGTGTCGAGATAGGTGATGCCGAGCTGCCCGCGGCACAGAAGCACCTGATCAGTACGGCACGCCAGATGAATTGTGTGGTGATCACCGCGACCCAGATGATGGAATCGATGATTCAGAACCCGATTCCTACGCGGGCCGAGGTGTTCGATGTCGCCAATGCGGTGATGGATGGTACCGACGCGGTGATGTTGTCGGCCGAATCTGCCGCAGGCAGGCACCCGGTGAAGGCCGTTGAGGCCATGGACCGGGTTTGCAAGGAGGCGGAAAAACAGTCAGAGACGCGCCAGTCTCATCATCGCCTGCATTCGGTGTTCGGACGCATCGACGAGGCCATCGCGATGTCGACCATGTACACTGCAAATCACCTTGGGGTCGCGGCGATTGCGGCCTTGACCGAATCCGGATCGACCACCAAGTGGATGTCGCGGATTTCATCGGGTATTCCCATCTACGCCTTGACGAGCCAGGTGGCCACGCGTAGAAAAGTCACCCTGTTCAGGGGGGTATATCCTGTCAGTTTCGACCTCGAGCCCGGTATTGATTCACGCCAGGCCAACACCGAGGTGATCGAAGAGCTCCAGCGTCGCGGGGCGGTGCGTGATGACGATCTGGTCATCATCACCAAGGGCGACCTGAATGGCGTCTCGGGCGGGACCAACGTGATGAAGATCGTCCGCGTGGGCGAACATTTCCCGACCGATGGCCACCTAAATTTTGATTGAGATATCTCGTACAAGGAGCAGACAATGGCACTGATTTCCCTGCGTCAAATGCTGGATCACGCCGCCGAATACGGCTATGGCGTACCGGCCTTCAACGTAAACAACCTCGAACAGATGCGCGCCATCATGGAAGCGGCGGATGAGACCGATTCTCCGGTTATCGTTCAGGCCTCGGCCGGTGCGCGCAGCTACGCCGGCGCGCCCTTCCTGCGCCATCTGATTCTGGCGGCGATAGAGGAGTTTCCACACATTCCGGTGTGCATGCATCAGGACCACGGCACCTCGCCGGCGGTCTGCCAGCGTTCGATCCAGCTTGGTTTCAGCTCTGTCATGATGGATGGCTCGCTGGGTGAAGACGGCAAGACGCCGGCGTCCTACGACTACAACGTCGACGTTACACGCCGCACCGTTGAGATGGCGCACGCCTGTGGCGTCTCGGTAGAGGGTGAGCTGGGTTGCCTGGGATCGCTGGAAACCGGCATGGCCGGTGAAGAGGACGGCATCGGCGCCGAAGGCGTGCTGGATCACAGCCAGCTGTTGACCGACCCGGAAGAGGCGGCAGACTTCGTCAAGAAGACCGGTGTGGATGCCCTGGCCATCGCCATCGGAACCTCACACGGCGCCTACAAGTTTACCCGTCCACCGACCGGCGACATCCTGGCGATCGAGCGGATCAAGGAGATCCACGCCCGTATCCCCAACACCCACCTGGTCATGCACGGTTCCTCTTCCGTGCCACAGGACTGGCTGGCGATGATCAACGAATATGGTGGCGACATGGGTCAGACCTATGGTGTGCCGGTCGAAGAGATCGTCGAGGGCATCAAGCACGGTGTACGCAAGGTCAATATCGACACCGATCTGCGCATGGCCTCTACCGGTGCCATCCGCAAGCATTTGCATGACAACCCGTCCAACTTCGATCCGCGCAAGTTCCTGATTGCAGCTACCAAGGGCATGAAGGATATCTGCAAGGCCCGCTACGAGGCCTTCGGTACCGCCGGCAATGCGTCCAAGATCTCGGCCCTGAGCCTGGATGCGATGACCGACCGTTACCTGTCGGGTGAGCTTGATCCAAAGGTCAATTGAGTCTTTTTGGCATTGACCAGGAAGGGCGCTTCGGCGCCCTTTTTCAATGTGGTGTTCTCAGGTATTTCAATGCGCGCTGATTTGCGCGCAACAGCTCCCGATCTGATCAGAGGGCGGGTACTGACAGCAGGGGCAGGCGCAGATCGCGCAAAATCACGTCGGTACGACTGCCACGCATCCGCTTTATCAGTCCCAGACGGCCACGAGTCGTAACGACGACCATCTCGGCCTCCATCTCGCGCGCGGCCGCAACTATGGTCTCCACCGGGTCGCCGGGGCGTGCCTCCTGGCGCCAGCTGATGTCTGCGGTCTGTGGCAGGATCATTTCCGTGGATTCATCCGGATGACAGGTCTGCAGCAGCAGGATCTCCATCCCGGCCCCACCGAACACCGGCAGCCATTGCTTGAGATAGGCAAGGGCGGTGCGCGGGTCCCTGTTTGGATCCAGGGCGCATAGAACGCGTTTGAGACTGGTTTTGCCTGTCTGGGGGTCGACAAAACCGCGACCCCCCTTCGGCAGCATCAGGGTGTGACTCTTGGTCTGATGGCTGACGGTTTCAGCTACCGAGGGGTTGAGCAGTCTTGCAAGGCCTGTGCGGCCTTCGGTTGCCATGACCAGCAGATCGGTCGGATGCTTTCGCAGATAGTCGGTGATGCCCTGGCGCGGGTCATGGTCTCGCATGGCCATCTTGGCGATGCCGACATTCAGTGTCTCGGTTACGGCGTCGCGCGGTGCGTCGTGCGGCAGCAGGCCCCAGCCGGCGAGTGTCTCGCGCACGCCTGGGAAACGTTCCCAGGGCACGGAGTTGCGACTCTCGGAACCGGTATGAAGCAGGGTCAGTCTTGCCTGCTTGGTGACCGCAAATGCGAGCGCATGAAAGAACGCTCGCTCGCTCTCCAGGCTGAAGTCGGTGGTGACCGTGATCCTTGGCGTGATCTGCCGTGTTTCCTGCACGTCTTTGTTCCTAGTGGACGGGTCCGTTTTCAATGGAACCTTGGCCATGATTGTGCCTGAACAGAACTAATCCGTCCCGTCTGTATGATGGTCGCGGTATAGTTGAGATCGACGCTGATCAGGAAGACCTGTGTATTCTGACAAGTTTCCATGTCCCTGCTGCGGCCACCGGGTGTTTGATCACCAGCCGGGCTTCAACCAGCTGTGTCCGATCTGTGGCTGGGAGGACAGCCTGGATCAGCTGCGGTTTCCGACCATGCCGGGCAGC
Source organism: uncultured Gammaproteobacteria bacterium (assembly GCA_963759055.1). Taxonomy (GTDB): domain Bacteria; phylum Pseudomonadota; class Gammaproteobacteria; order Chromatiales; family Chromatiaceae; genus Thiosocius. The sequence continues at coordinate 54,947 of CAVWYD010000018.1, read as the reverse complement.
GCCAACCACGTGAGTCTGGTGGAGGCGCAGCGGAATTACGTGAATCATGGTTCCTCGGAGCGTCGCAATCGGGGCCAGACACGCCGCCCGTTGGATGGCGAGCCACGTGATGAGCAGTGGCGTCCAATCGATATCGCCCGTGACAATATCGAGGAGCCGCGGCGCGGGCTGAAATATGCCGATTCCTATCCCTACGAGGACACCACCGTCCTTTACTACTGGCGCGCGACCTATTGGCGTCGCGTCGTCGGCTGATCGGTCGGTTCAGAACAGGCGCAGCGGTTCCTCGGAAACGGCATCCAGCTGCTGGTGCAGGTCCTGGACATGCTGCGACCAATAATGGGGCTCTGCCGCCCAGGGAAATGCGGCGGGGAAGGCGGGGTCCTGCCAACGGTTGGCAAGCCAGCCGCTGTAATGGACCATGCGCAGGCCGCGCAAAGGCTCGATCAGCGCCAGCTCGCGTGGGTTAAGATCGTGGAACATGCTGTAGCCATCGAGCATCGCGCTCAGTTGCACGCTGCGCTCGCTGCGATCGCCGTCCAGCAGCATCCAAAGATCCTGTACCGCTGGTCCATTGCGGCAGTCGTCCAGGTCGACAAAGTGCGGCCCCTGCTCGGTCCACAGGATGTTGCCGTAGTGGCAGTCGCCGTGCAGGCGGATCGGGGTTGCCCCCACCTTGTCGAAATTTGTTCCTATCGCGTTCAGTAATGCCTCGCTGGCCCGGGCATACCCCTCGAGTTCATGCGGCGGCAGCAATGGGCTCTGCATGACGATCTCACGCGCAGTCCATCCCATGGAAGCGGCATCCAGTGACGGGCGGTGGGCGAAGGGGCGCGCCTGCCCGGCCAGGTGTATGCGTCCGATAAAACGCCCGATCCATTCGAGCTGATCGAGGTCTCCCGGCTCGGGAGAACGACCGCCGCGACGCGGGAACACGGCAAACCGGAATCCTTCGTGGCTGAACAGGGTGTGGGCCCTGTGATCCTGCCAGGGCGCCACGATCGGGATTTCGGCCCCCGCCAGCTCGGCTGCGAATGCGTGCTCTTCGACGATTGCCTGGTCGCTCCAACGCTGCGGCCGGTAGAACTTTGCGATCAGTGGCGTGTCTTCGGCGATGCCGATCTGCAAGACCCGGTTTTCGTAGCTGTTGAGTGCCAGCAGGTGGCCGTCGGGTTCGAGCCCGATGCTGGCCACGGCATCCAGAATCAGGTCGGGAGTCAGGCGTTCGTAGGGATGGCTCAAACGGTGTCAACCCGCTTGAGCAGGTTGTCGAGGCGTTTTCGGTCGAAACCATCCACCCGCGTGTCCCCAATCATGATAACCGGGACCGCATGCGCGCCCATTTTGGCCAGCGTCCTCTGTGCACGGATATTCTGCTGGATATCAAACTCCTGGAAGCACAGGCCTTTGCGCTGCAGATATTGTTTAGCCTGCCGGCAATAGGGGCAGTTGCGCGTGCTGTAGAGCGTGATTCGAATCGTTTTCATGGCGAGTCTCTCAGCCCTATCTTACAGCGGCAGACAGCTTTCGTGCCGAGGCTTCGGCGGCTGTTCAGCGACCGGTGAGGCGGCTCTCTGCCTCGCGGTACTTTTCGGCGGTCTTGTCGATCACCTGTTGCGGCAGCTCCGGCCCGGGAGGCGTCTTGTCCCAGTCCAGTGTCTCGAGATAGTCGCGCACAAACTGCTTGTCGAAACTCGGTGGGCTGGAACCCGGCTGATACTGGTCCGCCGGCCAGAACCGCGACGAATCCGGCGTCAGGACCTCGTCGATCAGATGCAGCCTGCCATCTTTGTCGAGACCGAATTCGAACTTGGTGTCGGCGATGATAATGCCGCGTTCGAGTGCGTAGGCCGCGCATTCGGTATAGATCTGCAGACTCGCGTCGCGCACCTGTGCCGCCATCTCCGGCCCCAGCAGCGCTTCGGTCTGCGTGAAATCGATGTTCTCATCATGGCCGCCCCTGGCGGCCTTGGTCGAAGGCGTGAAGATCGGCCGCGGTAGCTTGTCGGCCATGCGTAAGCCGGGTGGCAGGTCGATGCCGCAGACGCTGCCATTGGCCTGATAGTCCTTCCAGCCGGAGCCGATCAGGTAACCACGCACGATCGCCTCGACCGGCAGGGGGCTGAGCCGCTTGACCACGATTGCGCGATCGCCGAGCTGCGCGCGCTCCGCCGGATCCGGTACAACCTCCTCAAGGGGGTGGTCGCTGAGGTGATTGGCGATGATGTCGCGCGTCCGGGAGAACCAGAAATTGGCGACCCGGGTCAGAACCTCACCCTTGCCGGGGATCGGTTGTGGCAGTACGACGTCGAAAGCAGACAGGCGATCGCTGGCGACGATCAGCAGCTTGTTGTCGTCGACCTCGTAGATATCGCGGACCTTGCCGCGGTTGATGAGTTTCAGCCCGGACAGCTTGGATTGGTGCAGCGCGCTCATGCTTGGCCCGTGTACTTGGTAAACGCCCAAGTATAGCGTCCAGCTTCACTTGGTGGCATCTTATCGTGCATGTTCCCGAACTCAGCAAATCCGTCAAAGTGACACAAGCCACACCGGCCAACAGCGCCTACCTGGCCGCATTTCGCGGCAGCTTTACCTCCGCTCTGCGATGGCCGCAACTGGACGCCCTCTGGCAGCAGGTCCGTGCGCAGCCACAGGGGTGGTTTCTGTATGCCGTGGGGGAGCAGCCGCCGGCTGCGCCCGCGGATCCCGAACATCTGCTGCGCTTTATCGACGAGATCGACCAGTTGTTGCGCAGGGAGCACGATGAGGACTATTGCGGGATCGTGTATGCGGATGATCTCGTCTCACCGACGATGGTAAAGATCTACGACCCTCATAATCTCGGCGTCACCTGTGGCTACAGTGACAACCCACCCCTGCCGGGCTGGGTGCTCAGTCGCCTCGCCCCGGTCGACCTCGAGGCTGCGCGTCAGCCGGCTGGCCGGCGGCGATGGTGGCAACGCCTGTTTGCCGGCTGAATAGCCGCGGTGGGGTAGGGGTAAAGTTCTGCCGTCATCGATGCTAATATCCGGACAGCGTACATGGTTTCAGCGTTCGGTCCCCGCAAATTCGTGGGGAGTGGCCTGTCGGAGTGGTATTCATGAGCGAACAGCAGCAACAGGCCCTCAGTGAGATTACCCAGGCAGTGATGCGACTGCTGGATTCCTGGCAGCTCGACACGCGCGAGATCCAGGGAATCCTGTGTCTGCCGGAAAAGATGCGGGTGCGCGCGCTGAACAAGTTCCGCGAGGGCACCGAGCTGCTCCCGGATGACCCAGCGGTTCTCCGCCGTGCCGGCTATCTGCTGCGCATCGCCGACGCGCTGCGCACGACCTATCCGATGAATCCGCGCATGTCCGGGCGCTGGGTCCGGCAGGGCCATCGACGCTTTGGCAAGCGAACCCCTTTGTCGATCATCCTCAGTGACGGCGAGAGCGGCCTGATCGCCGTATTATCCGAACTCGATTGCACCTTTTCATGGGATCTTACCGGTTCCACTGCGACGACATATCGCCGCACCGACGCCTGATTTCCCCACCCCGCGTCATACCTTCCCGTTCAAGACCCGAGACCGCGCGCCGCTACCTGTCGGAATAGGACTGTTAGGTCTTTTTTCTGCCAGAACGACACAGGGTCGCCATGAAGAAACTGTTGGATGCTTGGTCGATAAAACAAAAGCTCGGCGCCGCCTTCGGCTTGGTGCTCCTAATCTTGCTGGCGGTCTCACTGACCGGCCTCCGGGGTGCCTCCCAGACCGAGGCAAATGCACTTCGAGTGGTCGAGCAGATTCAGCCCGCGGCCTTGGCGCTGATGGAGCTTGAGAACCAGGTAAACAAGGCCGCGGCCTCGATGGGTTTCTACCTGAAGAGTGGCGAAGAGGAGCACAAGGAGCTCTACCTCAAGGACAATCGCACGCTGGCGACCACCCTCGATACCGCCCGCGCTGCCCTTCAACGTTTGGGCGACGACGGTGCACTTGAAAGCTATTCGGCACTCGCCGAAAAGGTCGAAAAGTTCTCCGGATACGAGGCCAGAATTTTAGAATTGACCGGGTCTGATGTGCGGAACATGCCGGCCATGGCATTGGCCGAGGAATCGCTCAATCCCCGGCACATGGAGATCCTGCAGGCGCTGGGGGAGATGCTGACCTCGGAACAGGAGGCGCAGGAAGAGGCCATTGCCGATCTGAACTCCGCGATCCCGTCCGAGCCCGAATACGATTCTGCGGACCAGCTGGCGGCGCTTGACCCCGCGCTGGTCCAGGGTCTGCAGGCTCGTATCGGCGTGCTCCGGGCGATCCAGGATATGCGTTACAGCTGGGGCCAGGTGATCAACGGCATGCGTGGTTTCATTGCATTCCGCGATGCCGCCCTGCGTGAGAACAGCGAACTTTATCTGCAGCAGAACCAGGTGGCGCTGCAGCGCCTGCAGGCCGCTGCTGAGGCGGATCAGCTGACCTTTGAACAGGTCGATGCCCTGGAGCGGTTGACGGTGGCACGCGTAGCGTATCTGGATGCCCTCGGACAGATGTTCGAGGTGCACGGCAGCGACAAGGCATACACGGATGTCTACCTGGTGCGCACCGAGATCGGTCCGCTGATGGCCGATCTCTCGGGCGAGGCGCATGCGCTGGTCGCCACCCTGCGTGAACAGATCAACACCCAAAGTGCCGCACTTGCGGATCTCGCATCCTCGACCCGCGGACTGGTATGGATTCTCCTGCTCGGCGGTCTGGCGACTGGCCTCGTGGTCTCCTGGCTGATCAGCCGCAGCATCAGCAACAGGCTCAACACCGCGGTTTCCGCCATGCAGGAGATCGCCGACGGCGATGGTGATCTCACGCGCGAACTGGGTGTCAACGGTAATGACGAGATCGCTCGTCTGGCGCTTGCCTTCAACAGTTTCCTGGCGAAGATACGTCATACGGTCAGCGAGGTGTCGGACACCGCGCAACGGGTAACCTGTGCGGCCGAGCAGATGGCCGTTATCACCCGGCAGGCCAGTACCGGGACCTCGCGTCAGCGTGAAGAGACAGAGAGTGTGGCCTTTGCCACAGGCGAAATGCGGTCGGCCGCGCACGAAGTCATGGAAATGGCGCAGACGGGCGCCGACGCGGCTACCTCGGCACAGGCATCAGCCGAACGTGGCCAGACGGTTTTGGCAGCCACCCAGTCCCAGATCAATCGGCTGGCCGCCGACGTCGAGCAGGCTGCTGCGGTCATTCATGATCTGGAGCAGGATAGCGATCGTATCGGGGGCGTGCTGGACGTGATTCGCGGTATTGCCGAACAGACTAATCTGCTGGCCCTGAACGCGGCTATCGAGGCTGCCCGGGCAGGCGAACAGGGACGTGGTTTTGCGGTCGTGGCCGACGAGGTGCGCAGCCTCGCCAGCCGGACGCAGGAGTCGACGGAAGAGATCCAGGGCATGATCGAAAGCCTGCAGCAGGCCTCACGTCAGGCTGTGAGCGTTATGGGCACCGGACAGGAGCAGGCCCGCGATACGGTCACACATGCCGACGAAACGCGTCAGAGTCTGGAAGAGATCATTCGGGCTATCTCGACCATCTCGGGCACCTCCGGCAGCATTGCGTCGGCCGCGGTCGAACAAAGCCACAGTGTCGACGAGATCAACCGGACCATCGTCTCGATCAGCGAGGTAGCCGAACAGACCAATCAGGGGGCTCGAGAGCTCGAGGGCTCCAGCGCGGAACTCGGCGCGGTGGCTGCGCGCCTGCAGGAGCTGATCAGCACCTTCAAGACGGCCTGATATTGGCGGCAGGGGTCCGGTATTACAGCAGGCCGTCGTGGCGTGCTTCATCCTCGGGCAACATGCGCAGCTGCATCAGCTTCCAGTCGTCGCCATCCCGCTGCAGCAGCATCTCCACCGCCTGCGCCAGAGTGCCACCGTCCGAGGTCCGGGTCGTCTCCAGCGATTTGAATAAAATGCTGTCACCACTGGTGGTGCGTGGCTTGATCCTGCTGTACTCCAGCGCGCTGATGAGGCCCAGCGGGAACTCGTGTGCGCACTGCCTGTACCAGTCTTCATAGCCCAGGGTGTCGAAGCCGGGCACCCCGAATACCATCACCTTGTGCGATATCATCGCCATGTGACCTTCGAGGTCGCGTGCCAGCGCCGTCGCGACGAACTGCTCGAGCCAGGAATCGACGACCGGGTTGCTCATGAAACATCACCATGCGGAAAAAACAGCCGGAATTGAAACATACGCCCGGTGATTTATTCACACCCCGTGCAGGGGGCAATGTGACGCCGCTATCGTGTTCGCGTCTCCAGGAATTGCAAATTGTGGCTCTAATTAGCTGAAAAATAAATGAATTATTTTCAAGCTGCCACTTTTTCCGCGGGCCCGCTGTGAGGCGCATCAGGACCTGGAAGTTGTTCACAGGGTTATCCACAGGTTTTTTCCCTCACGAACCCGCGCGACTTCTTCTGCGTGCCCGGGTCGGGGTGGTCGTGCTTGCGGGCGTGCTCGCCGCGGGGATTGGTACCCCTGCTGACGGTGCCCGAGCGCAGGTCTGGCTGCAGCGCGCGGCCGATGGAGGCAATCCCGATGCGGCTTCGGCACTGGCTCGGATCAGAACCCGGCCGGTCGGCGATTGAAGCGATTTGTCGCCGGCATATCGCCGGGCGCCAGACACAGGTATAATCTGCACCCTTTTTTTGCAGACCTCTTTGGTGTATCCCCGTGATCCAGAATCTACGTAACGTGGCGATAATTGCCCACGTTGACCATGGCAAGACGACTTTAGTCGATGAGCTGCTCAAGCAATCCGGCACGTTGGGCGATCGTTTCGGCGTGGTCGAGCGCGTGATGGACTCGAACGACCAGGAAAAAGAGCGCGGCATCACCATCCTGTCCAAGAACACGGCGCTGCGCTGGAAAGATTACCGTATCAATATCGTGGACACTCCGGGGCACGCCGACTTTGGTGGCGAGGTGGAGCGGGTACTCTCCATGGTCGATTCGGTCCTGTTGCTGGTCGATGCCCAGGAAGGCCCCATGCCGCAGACCCGATTCGTCACCCAGAAGGCGTTCAAGCACGGCCTGCGCCCGATCCTGGTGGTCAATAAGATCGACAAGCCGGGCGCCCGCCCGGATTGGGTGATCAACCAGGTGTTCGAGCTGTTCGACAATCTGGGTGCGAGCGATGAGCAACTCGATTTCCCGATCATCTACGCGTCGTCGATCAATGGCTATGCCTCTGAAGATGACAGCGTGCGCGAGGGTGACATGACGCCGGTATTCGAGGCCATCGTCGATCATTGCCCGGCACCGGACGTTGATCCGGATGGCCCGCTGAAGATGCAGATATCCAATCTGGACTACAACAGTTACGTTGGTGCCATTGCGGTCGGCCGCGTTACCCGCGGCAGTATCCGCCCCAACCAACAGGTCGTGGTGACCAAATACGACGGCAAGAGCTACAAGGCCAAGATCGGGTTGGTATATGGCTATCACGGTCTGGAGCGCCACGAGGTGGCCGAAGCGGGTGCGGGCGACATCATCGCGATCACCGGGATCGAGGCACCGAACGTCTCGGACACCCTGTGTGATCCGGATCATGTCGAGCCAATGCCGGCCCTGTCGGTCGATGAACCCACGGTATCCATGACGTTCCAGGTCAACGCGTCACCCTTCGCCGGTAGATCCGGCAAGTATCTGACCTCGCGTCAGCTCAAGGATCGTCTCGAACGCGAGCTGATCCACAACGTGGCGCTGCGCGTGGAAGAGGGCACTGACCCGGAGAAGTTCAAGGTCTCCGGTCGTGGCGAACTTCACCTGTCGGTACTGATCGAGAATATGCGTCGCGAGGGCTTTGAGCTGGCGGTGTCGCGTCCCGAGGTTATCTTCCGCGAAGTCGACGGTGAGGTCAGCGAGCCGTATGAGGCGGTCGCGATCGATATCGAAGAACAACACCAGGGCTCTATGATGGAGGCAATGGGGGAGCGCAAGGGTGACCTGAAAGACATGGTGTCCGATGGCAAGGGACGGGTGCGTCTCGATTACATCGTGCCTTCACGCGGTCTGATCGGCTTTCAGACCGAATTCATGACCACCACCTCCGGCACCGGTCTGATGTACCACGTGTTCGACCACTACGGTCCGGCGCAGCATGGTGGCATCGCGCCGCGCAAGAACGGTGTCATGATCTCGAACGGCCAGGGCAAGGTGCTGGGTTTCGCGCTGTTCAATCTGCAGGAGCGCGGCAAGATGTTCGCCTCGCCGGGCGACGAGGTCTACGAAGGCCAGTTGGTCGGCATACATTCGCGCGACAACGATCTGGTGGTCAACCCGCTCAAGGGCAAGCAGCTGACCAATGTGCGTGCGTCGGGCAAGGATGACGCCATTGCGCTGGTGCCACCGATCAAGATGACGCTGGAGCAGGCGCTGGAGTTCATCGAAAACGACGAACTGGTCGAGGTCACGCCGAGTGAGATCAGGCTGCGCAAGAAATTCCTCAAGGAACACGAGCGCAAACGTGCGGGACGTGGCTAGTCGCTTTATGGTCGACTGGATTGCGCGAGCCAGCCGGCGTGCGGCGCGACCATTGGATTGCGGTTAGACTTCGGTCCTATGAAAGACTTGTATCCCGAGATTCGTCCCTACCGCAGCCAGCAGCTGAAAGTGGACGATATTCATACGCTTTACCTCGAAGAGGTCGGTGATCCCGATGGGCTGCCGGCGCTGTTTCTGCACGGTGGCCCGGGTGCGGGTTGCGAATCCTACCATCGGCGTTTTTTTGATCCAGATCGCTACCGGGTGGTGTTGTTCGATCAGCGCGGTGCCGGTCGCTCCACGCCACATGCGGAGCTGCGTAACAACACCACGCAGGACCTCGTCGCGGATATCGAGAAGATACGCGAGCATCTCGGCATAGAACGCTGGTTGCTGTTCGGCGGATCCTGGGGCTCAACGCTGGCACTGGCCTATGCCCAGGCCCACCCCGAGCGGGTCAGGGCAATGATACTGCGTGGAATATTCCTCTGTCGGCCACACGAGATCAGCTGGTTTTACCAGCAGGGCGCGAGCCGTCTTTTCCCTGACTACTGGCAGGATTTCGTCAGCCCGATTGATCCTGGCGAACGCGACAGTATGCTGACTGCCTACCATCGTCTGCTGACGGGGCCGGATGAGCTTCGCCGGCTGGCAGCCGCCAAGGCGTGGTCTGTCTGGGAGGGGCGTACTGCGACCTTGTTGCCGGATGAGCGAGTGGCCGCGCATTTCGCGCAGCCACACGTTGCGCTGAGCATGGCCCGGATAGAATGCCATTACTTCATGAATGACGCCTTTCTACGCCCCAATCAGTTGCTCGAGGATGCGCCCAGGCTGGACGGCATACCGGGGCTGATTGTTCACGGCCGCTATGATGCGATCTGCCCGCTCGAAAACGCCTGGGAGCTGCATCATGCCTGGTCGGGCAGTGAACTTTCGATTGTTGCAGACGCCGGCCACTCAGCGACCGAACCCGGAACGCGCAGCCGACTGGTAGAGGCCGCGGACTACTTTGCAGACGAGGGTATCTGACCCGGATCGGTGAGGCGGTAAAGTTATTAACCCGAGCGTTTATCGGGTGGTTCAAGCAATACGATCGAGCAGTTTTTGCAGGGAATCGCTATCACCAGGACTGAGATCGATGGTCTCCAGCCCGGCCCAAAACTCATGCGGGCTGTTCGCCGGGGTACACCAGAGGATCTTGACGCCCATCGAGATGAGCCCGGAGCCGAGTTCGGCCGGCACATCGATCTTCAATTGCAGAATGCCGTCGGCATACAGTTCCCGCGTCGTTATAAGCATCATCCCGCCGGGCGACAGGTTGCCGATGATGCCGAGTCGTTGGCCGTCAATCTCGTTGATAGCCGTCAGACCTACATCGTAGGCATCGATCCTGTCGTTCTTGCGACGCTCGTCCACGTTTAATAAATCTCCTGCTCAGGCACTGATGGAATCTTCAAGGGCGCGCCTTATTCGACGCAATGAGCGTGCAACAAAGCTTGACGTTTCCTGCTGCATGGGGCGAACGGTGCCTTCGCGGATTCTTCTTGCCACGGCACCCGCCGGCATGAGTGCAACCTTGGCCCCGTGTTGGTCCACGAACAGCATGTTACGTGTATGCGGATTCACCCAGAGCAGTTTTACGGCCTGCTCACCTTCACCATCTGTGTTTTGTATGACAAACCAATTGCCAGCCTCGCGCATGAGCTTGTCGGCGACCTTCTGATCCTCGGCGCTGACAGGCGTTTCGGGTTCTTCAGTCAGCTCAGCATCCGGCGCACTCGCAGGCGGTTCGTCGCTGGGTTTGGCCTGGGTTTCTGCCTGACTTGCAGCCTTTGATGTTTTTTCGTCCTGCACGGGTTTTTCTGCAGCCTTCTTCGGCTTGGCCGTCGCCGGAACGGGTTTTTCGACAGTTTTGCCGAGGGCGTCAATGACCCGACGTATATTCTGGTCATGGTGCGGAATCAGGTTGCCGACCGTGCTTTCCAGGCGTTTGAGTAGATCGTCTCGGACCTCTTGGCCGAGTGGCTGTCCTTTCGCCGAGTAGACAGCCGCGGCGATCAACGCCTCGCCGACGCCATAGGCATTGCGCCAGGCGTTCGACTCGGTGTCGAGGTCGTTACGCAAAAGCAGCAGCGTCAGGAAGTCGGCGAAGGTGGTGGACAAAAAGCTGGTAACAGCTGGAGCGACCTCAACGCCGCTGGTGATATCACCAACCGTTTTCTTGACGATTGACTTTGCCTGGTCCAGTCGCGCGCGACCACGTTCGGCCTCCAGTGTCCTGTCCTCGGCCACGGCGGACTGCTGTTCGAGCTTCTTCTCCGCCCGATCCAGTTCCGCGACCTGCTCGACGAAGAACTCATCGTCGAGCGTTTCATGCTTCAGTATCTCGGTGACGGTCTTCTGCAGTTGCGGATAGATGCCTGACCGGAGATTGTCCTCGCGAACCCAGCGTATCCCGGCATCGAGCATGCGTTCGAACAGTTTCCTCGCCGGGTGTGCTGTGTTGTCGAGGAAGTGCGGGCTCTGCACGGCGATTTTCAGGTAGCGCGTGTGCAGGTGACTCAACAGCGTTTTTACCGCGTTGGGCAGAAGCTTCTCATTCAGCATCGCCTCGAAAAGCATACCGACGATGTCGATAACGTCTTCTTCATTGCGGTCGAGCTTGTCTTTGCCTACCAGGCTCTTGATGATCTGCCGCTGCTTCTGCAGCGCATGTTTGACCTTTAGAAGAAGGGCCGGATCCACCGCGACTTTCGAACCGGCTGGACCGCTGGGTATTGGGATCGGGTGTGGTGCTTCCTGCAGAACTCGAATATCCGCGATCGCCTCACCAACATTGGCTGCCGTTGGCATTATCGGGACCGACGTATGCAGGGGTTGCTCTGTCACAGCCTGCTGATGACGTTTTTCCATCAGCAGGGAACTTATCGCCGACAGCGTCTCGGCCGATGTCGGCGTCGCTGGTCGCAGGCGTTGAAAAGCGGCATTGTCCTGGTCTGCAGGACTCTCGCCGTACGGGCCCCCGGCTGCATCTGCGGCACCCGGGTCGTCCGCTGCCCCGGTCGAGCCACCCTCCGAGCCGCTGCTACCGGTCCCGTATCGCTTGTAGTCGAATTTGATATTGGGAAGTATGCCCATGTCCACCAGGCGCCGATTGAGGCCGTTGTACAGGTTGCCCAGACGGCTCATCACATAGCGGTCGAACAGCGTGTAGAAGACCAGGCGGACCTCTTTTTCGACCTCCAGCTTTCGGCTGGCCGGGTCGAACAGCCGGATGATCTGCATCGGGTTGGCGGGAATCTGCTCGAGTGGAAGGGGGCGGCCACCGAGGAGGGCGGAAAGACGTTGGGCGAGGCCGTGCAGCTCGTTCGACTGCTTGTCGATCGTGCGTTTGGCAATGGTTTCCAGTGCCAGTGAGCGCTCGTAGTCTTCCACGTCAACCAGGCTGAGCGTGTCTGCGCCGAGGGTCGTGTTGCCGCTCGGGTTGCCGGCAAAAGACGAGAGGCTTTCATGCAGCCCACGTTCGAATTCGCTGACCATGGATTCTTCTTTGAGGTAAAACTCACGCTGAGCGTCATAAAAAAGACGCTGCAAGCGGTTATTTTCCGCTGCATCGGCAAATTCGAGCAGGACCTGGCTGGAGGACTCGAACAACTGCCGAAACCCTTCAACCAGACTCTTGCTTACCTCATCTTCCCAGTCGGCCAGTATCTTCTTGGTATTAGTTTGCATCGCTCCGCATTCCGTTCCCCCGGGGAAGGGCCGTAATGTAAAGACACAGGATATTACCCCTTCATCGGTATATTAGGGTGATTACTTGAGGACTATGCGTAAATCCTTATGCCTCATCAGTCCACTACAGGAGGATTCAGCGAGATGATCGGTTTGCTTCAGCGCGTGACCCGGGCCGAGGTGGTTGTGGCCGGTCGCCGAATCGCGAGTATCGGCCCCGGTCTGCTGGTTCTCATCGGGGTTCAGAAGGGTGATCAAGAGGCCCGGGCCGAGCGTCTGCTCGAGCGACTGCTCGGATATCGGATTTTCGAGGATGAGGCCGGAAAGATGAATCTGAGCCTGCTCGACATTGGTGGTGGTCTGTTACTGGTCCCCCAGTTCACTTTGGCCGCAGATACGCGCAGGGGACGCCGTCCCGGTTTCTCGCATGCGGCGACACCGGAAGAGGGTGCGCGTCTGTTCGCTTACCTGCTCGAACAGGCAGCGGGGCGGCTAGCGCATGTCCAAAGCGGGGAGTTTGGTGCCGAAATGCAGGTCAGCCTGGTGAATGACGGACCGGTGACCTTCTGGCTGGAGACCTGAATCCGATATCGTCGCCGTATCTACCCCAGAACAATTGAAATCGCGTAGAATCCAAGCGAAATCACCCCTCAAAACAGGGAGCTAGCGGTGGCTCGCAGTGCCAGCATAGAACGCAATACCTCAGAGACACAGATCAGCGTGTCGATCGAACTCGATGGCAGTGGTGTGGCGCGGATGGATACGGGGGTGCCGTTTCTCGAGCACATGCTCGACCAGATCGCACGTCACGGGCTGATCGATTTCGATATTGCTGCCAAGGGTGATCTGCACATCGACGCGCACCATACGGTAGAGGATCTGGGGATTACGCTCGGGCAGGCCTTTGCCCGCGCAATCGGCGACAAAAAGGGCGTTCGCCGCTATGGTCATGCCTACGTCCCGCTCGATGAGGCTTTGTCGCGGGTGGTGCTGGATCTTTCCGGCCGCCCCGGTCTGGTGTTCGCGGTGGATTTCTCGCGCGGCACGATCGGTGATTTTGATGTTGACTTGTTCCACGAATTTTTTCAGGGCTTCGTCAATCACGCCGGGGTCACCCTGCACATCGACAATCTGCGTGGCAGCAATGCGCACCACCAGGCCGAGACCGTATTCAAGGCTTTTGGGCGGGCATTGCGCATGGCAATCGAGCCGGATGTGCGTCTGGGTGACGTGGTCCCATCGACCAAGGGCAGCCTGTAGGGGAAGCGCGTGGCACAGAAGATTGCCGTCATCGATTACGGCATGGGTAATCTGCGCTCGGTGTCGAAGGCGATTGAGCACGTCGCCGACCACGCCGAAGTTCGCACTACGGATGATCCGAAATACATTGCAGCTGCTGACCGGGTGGTCTTCCCGGGGCAGGGGGCGGCACGCGATTGTATGGCCGCGATCGGTGAGCATCACCTGAATCAGGCTATCCTGGCAGCAGCAGAGTCGAAGCCGTTTCTCGGGATATGCATGGGCCTGCAGGTACTGATGCGTCATTCGGAGGAGAATGGCGGCACCGGTTTGCTTGGCCTTTTCGATGGCGAGGTGAAACGATTTGACGGACTGGCGATGGGCGACAACGGTCTGCCGCTGAAGATTCCGCACATGGGCTGGAGTCCGGTGCACCAGCAGGTCGCGCACCCGCTTTGGGAGGGGATAGCGGACGAAAGCCGTTTCTATTTCGTGCACAGCTATCGCGTGGTGCCCGAGGACGTGTCGGTGATTGCGGCCACGACCGATTACGGCGTGCGATTTACCTCGGCGATAGCGCGCGATAACCTGTTTGCGACCCAGTTCCATCCGGAAAAGAGTGCCGACACGGGTCTGCAGCTCCTTCACAACTTCGTGAACTGGAGCATCTGAACGCATCCGCCGATGCCGGCTGCGAGCCGGATACCCTGAGCGGCGGCAACTTTTTCACTCTTTAAAGAGAGTCACTATGATCCTGATACCTGCAATTGACCTCAAAGATGGTAAGTGCGTGCGTCTGCGCCAAGGCATCATGGAAGACGACACCGTGTTTTCCGATGATCCCCTGGAGGTGGCGCAGCGCTGGGTGGACGCCGGGGCCCGCCGCCTGCACATGGTAGACCTCAACGGTGCATTCGCAGGCCGCCCGGTGAATGTCGAGCCGATTCGCCGCATCGCCGATGCCTTTCCAGAACTGCCGATCCAGGTGGGTGGTGGTATCCGTGATGCCGAGACCATCGAGGCCTATCTGGATGCGGGGGTGAGATGGTGCATCCTGGGCACCAAGGCGGTTCGCGAGCCGCATTTTGTGTCAGAGGTCTGCTTGCAGTTTCCCAGTCATATCATCATCGGTCTGGATGCCAAAGACGGCAAGGTGGCGGTCGAGGGCTGGTCCAAGCTGTCGCGCCATGACGTGATCGACATGGCGCAGCATTTTGAGAATGACGGCGTGGATGCGATCGTCTATACCGACATCAGCCGTGACGGGATGATGAAAGGCGTCAACGTTGAGGCGACCGCGAAACTCGCCAATGAGGTGCGGATTCCGGTCATTGCCTCCGGCGGTATCACCGGCATCGACGACGTGCGCGCCCTGTGTGCAGCAGATACCGACAATATAATCGGTGCGATCACGGGTCGTGCGATCTATGAAGGTACGCTGGACCTGGCCGAGGGCCAGAAGCTGGCGGATGAATTGACTTCCGAGTAAGAAACGCAGAGGACACAGAGACACAGAGGACACAGAGTATTTCTTTCTCTGTGATCTTTGCGCCTCAGCGTTCTTCGCGTTGTCAACTCCGATCTTTTGAGAAAGCGATATGGGCCTGGCCAAACGAATCATTCCCTGTCTCGATGTCGATGCCGGCCGCGTGGTCAAGGGCGTCAAGTTCGTGGATATCCGTGACGCGGGTGACCCGGTCGAGGTCGCGCGTCGCTACAACGAGGAAGGGGCGGATGAAATTACGTTCCTCGATATCACGGCAACCGCGCATGAGCGCGAAACCATCGTGCATGTGGTCGAACAGGTCGCGTCCGAGGTATTCATACCGCTCACCGTCGGCGGCGGTATCCGCAAGGCTGAGGATGTACTGCGCATGCTCAATGCGGGCGCCGACAAGGTCGCGATCAATTCGGCCGCGGTGTTCAATCCCGAATTCGTCAAAGAGGTGACCGACCGCTTTGGCTCGCAGTGCATCGTGGTTGCGATCGATGCCAAGCGGGTCGATGACCATTGGGAGATCTTCACCCATGGTGGCCGCAAGCCGACCGGTATCGATGCGGTCGGTTGGGCGCGCAAGATGGCCGACTACGGCGCCGGAGAGATACTGCTGACCAGTATGGACCGCGACGGCACCAGGATCGGTTTTGACAATGAGCTTAACCGGACTATTGCAGAGGCCGTTCCTATCCCGGTGATCGCGTCGGGAGGTGTGGGCGAACTGCAGCATCTGGTTGATGGCGTAAAGGAAGGTGGCGCCGACGCGGTCCTGGCAGCATCTATCTTTCACTTTGCCGAGTACAGTATTGGTGAGGCGAAGCGATTCATGGCCGAGCAGGGCGTCGAGGTCAGACTCTAACCCGGGGTGGGGTATCCGGCAGACAGCCTAATTTGGGGAACAGATGAGCGACACACTGAACAAACTGGCCGAGGTGCTGGAGCAGCGCAAACAGGCAGACCCCGACAGTTCCTACGTCGCCAAGCTGTATGACAAGGGCCTGGATGCAATCCTGAAAAAGATCGGTGAAGAGGCCACTGAGACGGTAATGGCGGCAAAAGACGGCGATCGTGACAAGATCGTGCGTGAAACGGCCGATTTGTGGTTTCATTGCATGGTCCTTCTGGCGCACCAGGGGCTGCACCCCCGGGACGTGTCAGAGGAATTGGAGCGACGTTTCGGCCTGTCCGGGCTCGAGGAAAAGGCGGGCCGCACAGAATAGACTTCCTGGCCGCAAGCGCATCACGCCGGGCATGGGGTATCATGCCGGTCCTGAATTTGGCCCCACCGTTGAGCGAGAGGGGCATCACCGGAGAAAGAGATGGGTTTTGGTGGAATCAGTATTTGGCAACTCCTGATCGTTCTTGTGATCGTGCTGCTTTTGTTCGGAACCAAGCGGTTGCGCAACCTTGGCGGTGATCTCGGGAATGCGGTCAAGGGATTCAAGAAGGCCATGGGCGACGAGGAGAAGAAGGGCGAGAATGAGCCCGAAAAGCTCGAGAAGGCCGACGAAAAGGTCATCGACGGCGAAGCCACGCGCGAAAAAGACAAGCAGTAAAGCCTTCGCGCGCGGGGCAACCAAATGTTCGACGTCGGATTACTCGAGCTCTTGCTCGTTGGTATTGTGGCGCTTCTGGTCGTCGGACCGGAGCGTCTGCCCAAGCTTGCCCGCACCGCGGGCATGTGGCTGGGCCGCGGGCGCCGCTTCATTGGCTCGGTCAAGGACGATATCGATCGCGAGCTCAAGGCGGACGAACTGCGCAGCATCCTCGAGAAGCAGAAGCAGAACAACCCGCTGCACGAAATCGTCGAGGACACGAAAAAGGACTTCGAGCAGATCAAGGCTGAAACTCAGGCCGCTGTCGACCTGGATCCCCAAAAGGCGGCATCGAAAGACAAGCAATGAGTGACGACCCGAAGTTGGCGGAGCTGCCTTTCCTGAGTCACCTGGTCGAGTTGCGCGATCGTCTGATGCGCATGGTTCTCGCCGTGGTTGTGCTGTTGCTCATCATGTTCCCCTTCGGCAACGATATCTTCCACCTGCTGGCGCAGCCGGTGATGAACGCCCTGCCTGATGACACCTCGATGGTGGCGACCAAGGTCCTGTCGCCCTTTCTCACGCCGCTGAAACTCGCCTTTGTTGCGGCAGTGTTCATCGCCATGCCGTATCTGCTGTACCAGATGTGGAGCTTCATCGCGCCGGGTCTGTATCAGCACGAGAAGCAACTGGCCGTCCCGCTGCTGCTGTCCAGTATCGTGCTGTTCTACCTGGGGGCGGCGTTTGCGTACTTTGTGGTGCTGCCGCTGCTGTTCCCGTTCCTGGTCGGGGTTACGCCGGAAGGTGTGAAGGTGATGCCGGACATCGCCGATTTCCTCGATATCGCGATCCGGCTGTTCTTCGCCTTCGGCCTGGCGTTCGAGGTGCCGATTGCGACCATCCTGCTGGTGCTGGCGGGAATCAGCACACCCGAGAAACTGGCCGAAAAACGTCCCTATGTCATCGTCGGCGCCTTCGTCGTCGGCATGCTGCTGACACCGCCTGACATCATCTCGCAGACGCTGCTTGCGTTTCCGATCTGGCTGCTTTTCGAGCTTGGACTGATGTTTTCACGCATGCTGCAACGCAGACGTGGAACGCGCCCGCCCGAAGATGACGAAGAGGCTCCGCTCGGGACCGCCGTTGCCGCCACGTCGGCCGGTGGCGCCGCTGTCGCGACCGGTGACACGGTCGAGGAGGGCGAATTCAACCCGCTTGACGAGCAGCAGATGGAGGACGAACTCGACCGTATCGAGGCCGAGTTCGATGCCCTCGAGGAACCGCCTTCGGAAGTCGAGAAGGATTCGACCCCGCAGCAGCGGGAGGACAATAAGGGCGCTGACCCGACTGACAACGGCAGCGAGGCGGGTGACTACGACGAATCCGAAGATTCCGATGACGTCAGTGGTCCTGAAGATACCTCCGCGTCTTGGACAGAGGATGATTCGGCCGACATGCTCGATGAGGAAGATGAGTTTCCGGCACGCACGGCGACCGAGGCGCTGGTGGAGTCCAAGCTGGAGCAGATCGCGGCGCTGCGTGCCACCGAGGCCTATGACGAGGCCAGAAGGCTGCTGTACGAAGTCCTCGCCGAGGGCAATGAGACCCAGGTCGCGGTTGCGCGCAATATCCTCGAGCAGCTCGACAGCTGAGGACCGGTTCCGGAGCCCCCCGCTGAAAACACTGCGCCTGCTCATCATTCTGACTCTGCTGACGCCGGCGTTCGCGATGCAGAACCAGCTGCGCGACCACGCCTCGCCCTATCTCGCCATGCATGGCGAGGACCCGGTCGCCTGGCAGGACTGGGGGGCGCAGGCGGTCGAGCGCGCGCGCGAGGAGGGCAAGCTGCTGTTCGTCTCCAGTGGCTACTTTTCCTGCCATTGGTGCCACGTGATGCAGCGCGAGAGTTACCGCGATGAAAAGATCGCGGCTTTCCTGAACATGCATTTCGTGCCGGTAAAGCTCGACCGCGAACTGCACGGCGCCCTGGATGCGTACCTGATTGATTTCGTGGAGCAGACCCAGGGGCACGCGGGCTGGCCACTGAACGTCTTTCTTACCCCCGAGGGTTACCCGCTGATCGGCGCAACCTATCTGCCTCCGGAACGTTTCCGCGAACTGCTGCTGCGTTTGAATAAGACCTGGGAGGACGAGCGCGGAAAGATGCGCAATCTGGCCCGGCGTGCCGCACTGCAGCTTATGCTGAAAAAGGCTCCTGCCGAGGTGGAGGCCTTGAGCCGGGCGGCCCTGCACGAGGTCCTGCTGAACCAGACGGTCACCGTCTCAGACACTATGGAGGGCGGATTTGGCGATCAGAACCGTTTCCCCATGGCACCGCAGCTGATGGCCTTGCTGGATCTGCAGGCCGAGGCCCCGCATCCGCAGCTGGCAGAGTTTCTGACCCTGACCCTGGACAAGATGGCCGGCGAAGGTCTGCGCGATCAGCTGGCGGGAGGCTTCTTCCGCTACACGGTCGACCCTTCCTGGCAAGTGCCCCATTTCGAGAAGATGTTGTACACGCAGGCACAGCTGTCCGCGGTCTATCTGCGGGCTGCGCAGTTGTTCGGGCGTGACGATTACGCCGAGGTGGCGCGCGATACCCTCTATTTCGTGATGCGCGAGATGGCGACGCCACAAGGCGGTGGTTATGTGGCGAGTTTCTCGGCAGTGGACGGTGCGGGGGAAGAGGGGGGTGTCTATCTGTGGACGATCGATGAGCTGCACGCGCTGCTGGGAGAAGAGGATACCGCCCTTGCCAGGCGATACTGGCGCATGCTTGATCTGCCCAGCCTAGACGGCGGGCATTTGCCGCGTCGTGGCGAGGACCCAGCCAGGATCGCGGAACTGACCGGACAGACGGAACAGGCGGTCAGCTCACGCATCGACACGATCCGCGCCAAGCTGTTGGTGGCGCGTAGCAAACGTGAACTGCCGGTCGATCACAAGGCGTTGGCCGGCTGGAACGGTCTGATGCTGGCGGCCATGGCGCGTGCCGCGCGGGAGTGGAATGATCCTCAACTGCGCGATGCTGCAGAACGATTGCGCAACTACCTGCGCAATCGACTGTGGGACGGTAAGCAGTTGCGACGTGCCCTGGCGGGTGGACGCGAGATCGGCAAGGCCTCGCTGGAGGACTACGCCTATGTTGCATATGGGATGACGCAATACGCCGATCTCAGCGGTGACCCGGTAGACCGGACCTTTGTTGCCGCATTGCTCAACGCTGCGTGGCAACGCTATTTTGGACCCGAAGGCTGGCGCAGGGATGATGAACCCCTCATCCCCGGGATGGGCTCAGAACCGGCGATGCTGGAGGGGGCCCTGCCGGCCCCATCGGCGGTCCTGATCCAGGTGGCATTACAGAGTGGCGACCCGGCGCTCATCGCCAAGGCGGTCGCCGCGGCCGAGCGTGGCCGGGAACAGGCCCAGCAGGAACCCTTCTGGTATGCCGGACATCATGCGGCATTGCTGGCCCTGCAGGCTAGAAAATCGGGTAAAGTCGGGAAGTGAAGCCGAGGAACACGCTGGTTTCGTCAAAGTCATTGGAGCCGACGGGCAGCCCTTTGTCGTTGGAGTTCCGTGAACGATGCCGGGCGCCCAGTACGACGTGAGTGTTGCGGGTGACAAAGTATTTAACACCGGCACCGGCCGAGTAGGTCCTGTCCGTGCGCCCGGTCTTCAGAAAGTCGAAATCGCTGTAGCCCAGGCTCAGATAGGGAATCAGTCGTGGTGAGACCCGGTGATCCAGACGGCCTGAAAACGAGGTGTTGAGATACCCGGGGCTGCCGATCTCCGTCGTCTCGTCCAGCGAACGCTGCAGCTGCAATGCGATCTTGCTTCCACTGTCCAGCCTGACGGTCAGGCGGCCACCGAAGTCAATCTTTGTGATGCTGCCGAAGCGCTTGTCTTCGTAGTCCTGACTGATAACCCCCAGATAGGCCTCGAACTCGCTGCCACCGGCCCACTCTCTCATCAGGCCTGCAGCGGCACGGTAGCCGTCAGAGCTGCGTTTGAAGCCGAACTGATCTGCGCTGCGATCATAGTTTCGGTCGTCGTACCGCAGCTGCAGAAAGCCCCGATCCTTTTCGCTCAGTTGGTGTGCTGCCCGAATCCCTGCGCCGATGAGCGTGCGGTCCCTGTCGTCGTTTATGACGCGCCCGGAGATCGCCGGAGTATTGTCGAAATCGAGGGTTTCATAGGTCCCGCCGATACGATACGTGGTATCGCCGTGTGTGGTCTTTATTCCGGCGTTTGCGTCGAAGGTCCGGTAGGTGGTTGGCTCAAGCTGGGCAGTTAGTGAATCCGGGGCGTCGCGCCCTTCATGTTCGTAGCTGAATCCGAGACCGGCAAACAGGTCTGTGTTGCCGCTGACACTGTAGCGGCCCTCAGTGCTGGCCCAGTAGTCGAGGTAGTCTTCGCGATCGTATTTCCAGTAGGTACCCGATACAGCACCGGCCATCAGGCGCAGGCTGTGATTGGTCCAGGTCGAATCGATCTTGAGTGAGGGAGCGACCATGGTGATCCAGTCCCAGCGGGTATCCCGGTCGGTGGTGAAGACGTTGTCGTCGTATTTCTGCGTTATCGAAATGGACGGCCTTATCCGGAAATTCTCGGTCTGATAGCCGGCCTTCCTGTTCGCAGCATCTGAAGTCCCTGCGATCACAGTTCCGACCTGCGAGAGGAGCATCGCTGCCGTTATCGCACTGATCGCGAAAGATGCATTCGACCTCTCCACCGTGTCCCCGTTTCGAATCTCAAAGAACCAGGATAACCGGGTCCGGGCCTTTGTGCAGGTAGTGGCGTTTGGAGCGCGCTTCCCGTCCCGGCAAAGGGGCGGCCGCAGGACCTACGATTTTCCACACACGGCCCTACGGATGTTTGTTTTGTGTCAACGAAACAACAATATTTGGCTGCTTTGGCTGTGCGCCCGAGACGGTCCGGGGTGGCGGTATGCGAGGGCTTTCGTATCGGGCATGGGTTTGCAGATTTACTTCCCGGCTACGGACGGGCAAAAAAAGAGGCGTCTGGCGACGCCTCAATCTTGGGTCGGAGCTCGCTAGGGGGGTTAGCTGCATCCGCCTCGGGAGTACTGGTATGTCGCGAAGCTTGTCGCGACCATCGGCATATCCCTTACACGCCTTCACTCTAAGCAGAATCTGTTTCCGGCAGATTTCCGGTCGTTGGAGAATTGTTACAGATTGATTCAAGCCTTCCCGGTGCGTACCGGCGTGAAATGTCACTGACGGAGATACGGTGGGTCAGTGTGAATCGGCCGGCCTTGGCAAGCACAGCTCGAAAACGCTGCCGCTTCCGTCGGTCGCTGCCCGGGCCCCGATGTCCCAGCCGTTGGCACGACAGAGCTGCTGGACAATCGCCAGCCCAAGGCCGCTGCCGCCGGTCGATTTGCTGCGTGAATTTTCGAGTCGGTGGAAGGGCTGAAATATATTTTCCCGTTCTGACTCGGGGATACCGGGTCCCCGGTCGATCACCCGGATGACCGTGCCGGAACCGGAGCAGCTGCATTCGAGCGTGACCTGCTGCCCCCCGCTGTAGGCTACGGCATTCTCGACCAGGTTACTCAGGACCCGCTTGAGCGCGTTTACCGGTAACCTGGCCGTTATACAGTGGCCCTTTGTCTGGCAGCGGATTTCGTTCCCGGCCCTGCGGAAATCCTCTGCCATTGTCTGCAGTAGCTCCTTGATGTCGACCTCGGCTTCATCCTCGCGACCCAGGCCCTTCGCCAGCAGCAGGGTTTGTGAGATCAGCCGCTCCATCTCCGTGATGTCACCGCCAAGGCCTTGGATAAGTTCACTGTTGTCCCCGTCCGGAAGCAGTTCCAGCTCCAGGCGCATGCGCGCCAGGGGTGTGCGCAGATCGTGCGAGATCCCCGCAAGCAATGTGGTTCGATTCTCCAACAGTTGACCGATCTGGCCTTCCATCCGGTTTAATTTGTGCGCGAGTTCGGCGATTTCCTGCGGTCCACTCTCCGGGATGGTGGCGCTGAAATCGCCCTGGCCTATGCGGTGTGCCGCTTCCGCCATGTCGGCGAGTGGCCGCGTGATGTACCGGACCAGGAGTATCGAGAGCGCGAATGAGAGGAAGATCCCGGCGGCCACCAGCAGTGGCAGTATCAATAAGACACGGTTCTGTAAACGGTTTTCCCTGAAACCAAGCCGCATCATGCGCCCGCCCATGGGAAAGTCGGCCCACAGCCAGCCCTGATGGTCGGGGTGCTGATGGATGTTAATCGGCTGTCCGACGTGTGTGCTCAGCGCCGTTTCGAGATAGCTCAGGTAAGAATGGGAACTCGGCTTCGCCGGGTTTGCCGCCTCGACCTGCATGATCCGCAGATCGTGCCTGCGAAGCATCTCTTTTTCGTAATCGGGGCGTGTGTAGGGAGGCAACTCGACCCAGATCTGGGCCGCCAGGACCAAGAAGGCGGCCAGGTCGTCCGCTGCCTGCCTGGTGTGCGGTCGAACCAATGTGAACTGGAGCAGGGCGGCAGACAGCAGGCCAAACAGGAGGAAGGCCAATGCGAGGGCCAGCGCAGTGCGGCCCAACAGGGTCTTGGGAGCGACCAGTCGGTTCACTGTGAATCAGGATTTCCCTGTGGCGTGAACATATACCCCTTGCCCCAGATGGTCCGAATGAATTGCGGGTGTTCGGGATCTGGTTCAATCTTTTTGCGCAGCCGGGTGACCCGCACGTCAATACTGCGGTCATAGGGCGAGCGCTCGTACCCTTTGAGCAGTTCAATCAGATTGTCACGCGACATGACCCTGTTCGGTCTTGATACAAAGGCTTCAAGCAGTGCGAAGTCGCCCGGCGTGAGTTCGATCGCCTCTTGGTCACGCATCAGACTGTGACTCACGAGGTCGAGCGTGAATCCACCAAAGCTGTATGGGGCCCCGTCCGGCGTTGGCGCAGTTGCGCCGGGTTGAGTTTCAGTGCGTCGCATGACGGCCCGAATCCTTGCGAGCAACTCCCGAGGGTTGAAGGGCTTGGGAAGATAGTCGTCTGCACCCACCTCGAGGCCGACGATGCGATCCACCTCGTCACCGCGGGCAGAAAGAATAATGATCGGCACGTCCCGGTTGCTGCGCAGACGGCGGGCAATTGACAGGCCGTCTTCGCCTGGCAGCATCAGATCCAGCACTATCAGGTCCACCTCGTTCCGGTCCAGAAACCTGTCCATGCTTTCGCCATCGGTGACGCCCGAGACCTTGAAACCCTCCTCGCTGAGATACCGGATGAGCAGTGCTCTCAGTTTGTCATCATCATCGACGACCAGAATATTCCCAGACACTTTATCCATGGCTCCGATTCCGGGACGGTTTTCCGTTTGAAACAATTTGAAACAATTTGCGGCCGAACGGAAACCGAGAGGAAACAACGTCAGCTCAGAATCAATACTGACACAACAACCCGTAGGTGACGAAATGTCTGACTTGTTAACAAAATCGCTCTCTTTCATCTCTTTTGCCGCGGTCGTGCTGGCAAGTAGTGCCGTGAGCGCTGTCGAGCCCGTTTCGCCGAATAGTATGGACAGTCAACAAGTACGGCAGACTGCTCAGGAGCAGGATCAGACGCAATACCGAAACCGTCAAAAGCTGGAACAAAGGATCAATGGTTCCGGTGACGCCTCCTCGGCAGCTCAAAACCGTAACAGGTATCGCCATGAGGAGCAGACCCGTACGCGGACGCATTCGCAGGCAGGTGGCAGCCAGAGTCCCTACAGTGGCGCCGGGGCTGTTTCTGGCGGGCGTGGTTCCGGCCAGGGTGCTCCGGGCGCTAGAATGTCCGGAGCCGGTGGTGGTGGCCGCAGGTAAGCCCTCCCGATTGGGGCATATAGGAGATATCGACCGGTGCTGAGTCGCAGGTATTTAGTTCTGTTTGCCCTGGGCATTTTCTGCGCCAGTGGCGCTTTGTTTGCCGAGCCTGAGGCCGGCGACCGTGCGCGCGACCGCAGTCAGACCTGGGGCGACCCGGAAGACCATGCAGAGCCCGACCAGGGGTGGACGTGGTTTGGTATGGGGTATGAAAACCGTGCCAGGACGTCCGTTCGGTCTGCTGAGCGTCAGGGTGGCGCAGCCAATGGCCATACGGGCGGGCAGCATAAGGGCAGGAAAAAGTAGTGCAGCGCCCCAGCCGGGGGGCTTTGGCACTTTATCCTCGACGTCTCAGCCGTTTTCGTGGCGGTGATTGCCGTGATTTTTTACGGCACTTACACCCGAGCCGTCGCGCTGCGGTCGTTTACAGATCTACAAGCTAATTAGCGCGGTAACCCGCATGTTGCACGAAGGCGGCCGCGCATCTCGCCGTGCAATCCGTCGTTGCTGCTGAATCCCCTCTCTCGGGTCGCCGGTGCCAGTGCTTTGAAATCTCTTTCGTGGACGATAAGCGCCGTGGAAATATCCCTTTTTGCCCTTTGATCAAGATAGGTATGGGAAAGGTCTGATCGCATCAAACGGCTTGACCTTGGTGTCGATGACACCAGTTCTTCCGGAGCCCTGAACTGAGCCCCCTGACATTCGCTTGCAGCAGGTCGAAGTTGTCATTCAAGGCTTGCGCAGCCACAGGCGTTACTTGACCAGCACCACTTTCTGATAAAGCGAGCCAAAGAAGGTCTCTTTGTGAATTGACTGTGGCCGGTCTTTTTCCGGTATCCACTCCGATATCTCCCGTTCCCACAGACCCAGGGCAAAGGGTTCGAGGAGATGGAGTATGGGGATCATGATGTAGCGGAAAGGGTTGGAGCGTTTCGGCCGGTGATAGTCCACGAAAACAACCTTTCCACCCGGGCGCACCACGCGCAATGCCTCCCGAACCGTTTTTTCGCGGACTGCTTCGGGTTGCTCATGCAGCAGAAAGAATACGATGACATTGTCGAAGGCATCGTCTTCAAAACTCAGATCTGCAGAATCGTCATGGTGTAAGTATACGTTGGCGAATGACTTCACCTTCTTCTCAACGTTTTCGAGTTGTACCGGCGCAACATCGACGATGTCCAGGCGGCTTTCTTTTGAAAGGCGCGAGGCCGCACGTTGGGAGAAGTCTCCGTAGACACAGGCCACCTGCAGATTTCGACCTTCGAATGTCAGGCCGATTTCGTTGAGTGCCGCATCACGCAGGCGGGAAAAGTTGCCCCACAGGATCAGATTGACCAGCCATTGACGCTCAAAAAAACTCACCGCACTGGGGTGCAGATAAGCCCACCAATAAGTTTCTTCCAGGTATTCAGGAATGCCCAGGTCCCGCGAGACCTCGTACTTGCCGTAGTTGTTGTAAGGTGCTTGCGTATCGAGCGCCACGGCTTCTTCGTTCATCATTTATCCTTGTAGTTATCATCTGAATCAGCAACCGTAAGAACAAACCTTTTGAATCCATACGGGCGTCCACCACCGGCACAACAACATCGCTCGATGATCCCGCGGTACCCGTCTCCTCCATTTTTCGGCCTGTCTGCCCGGGGCCGTCCCAGTCATGATCCCCAGTATGGCGTTGGCTCAATACTGAGGCAGACACTGGCAGCAGGCGGCGTCGAAATAAGGTACCCACAAAGTCAAAGTCTGAACTACATCGATACGGTCAAAAAAACTTCACGAACAATCCTAGCATACCCAGAATGCGCCTCTTGATCGAATATGCAGTGCAGCAGTAGGCGTTCCCGAATTGACGTTAGTCACTATTCAATGCACCTGATTTCGCAAGCTGCGCGTTGATGCCTGAACACGATATATGTCGTTATGGTCTTATTGGGAATCGAGCGCAAAAGAAGGAGGGATGCCGGAAGCCCATATTGATCAGTTCCGGGCTGTCCAGGCCATCCTCTCGACCGACGTTGACAACGATACGGTATGGCGACAAAAAAGGAATTCGCCGCCTGATCCAGGTTAAGCAGCTCGCGTCCCGCGCACTCTTGGTCTTGTGCTTGTGTCAGGTGTTCTTGTAGTGCTCCTGCGTGGCAGTATCGGGCATGGATGTCATGTCGTTTATAGGGTTTCCGGTGCAGCGGGGGAGGCTCGAGAAACCTACGGCCGGCCAGATTTGTAATGTGTCGGGTGATCCCATGGCGACATGTGGGTCTACATGCAGATCGCATCCGACTCGTCGCCAAGCCAGTATTCCAGGGTCTCCACCGGGTTTACCTCGCCGCTTGTCCCGGCAGAGGAGTACAGCAGCTGTGGCTGATAATCATCTGCGCCCAGGTGCTTGACGAAAGCGCGCAGATGCTCGCGCGACCCACACAGCAGGCTGGTGTAGACACCGACGATCTCTGCACGGCTGGTGTTTTCGATTGCGTGCAGGATATCAATCATGTCGCGTTCTTCTATCCAGGCCCCGACGTAGAGTGCGGCCTCCGGGCTGACCTTGCCCCCGGCGACAGGTTCGTCAAGGATCGTCTGGTTGGATTCACTGTCGGAGACGAGATTCTCGTACAGGGCAGCGAGCACTGCGTTCTCAAATTCACCGCGTTCGAGATCTGCTGCCGGATCCTCCAGTTGATACTTTTCGAGCAGACTGAGCATGGCGCTCCATGTGTTTCTGCTCGGACAAGGTGATATTGGCCAGGACGATCAGCTCTATGCCGCGCTCTTTGTAGTACTCGTATAACTCGGCGTATACATCGCGTGCCATCTTTTCTTCTTCGCGCATGAACGCCAGGTCCGCTATCTCCAGTTCCGAAAGGTCGGCGTCATCTGCATGGAGTGGGACGCTCAGGCCCATGATCAGGATGCAGGCCACAATCTTGAGTGCTCTTGTAAACATCGCGATACCTCGAATTCACATTGGGTGTGTTGGCGGACATCGGTTGCCAAAAGGGCTGCTGTGTTAATCAGCCAGACAGCATCCGCGTGTCCCCATTCGAGGTCTTACGAGGCGGTTGCGCGTTGAGAATTCGCAATTGGTGGCGGGCGAAACAACGGAGTTGCGTAACGCCCCGCATTTCCGAGAGCGTCAGGGAACTTTCATTTGATTCGTTAACTGCAAGCCGCTGGTGAGCAGGTGGGTGCCGTGGCTGCTCGTAGGGCAGCCACAGGGCCCGGGGTAGGCCTGCCTGGTCACTATGTAAGCAATCACATGATGCGATACTGGGGCTGGACCTGCTCGTCCAGCCAGATGTCGTCAGGACTCACATATTCGTCGCGCAGGTTGAAAGGTACGCCGATCTGGTCGAAACAGTCGTAGACGAGCTCAGAGCAAATGTATTTGCGATCACGGGTGCGCCGGCTGACGCTGAACAGAATGCGGAAACCAATCCGGATGATCTCGAAGTTGTCGTAAGGCCTGGTGAGTTCGTCCATGCCATAGCTTATGGCGTGGTTGAGTTTGTCTTCGTCGATCTTCGGATGCACGCGTGCCACCATCATGTTCCCCTTGTAGGGGCGGTTTTTGCCGTGATAGTCGCGCAGATATTTCGAAAGCGGCGCCAGGCGAACACCGATCAGGGTCTCGCTCTCCAGAATAAAGACCCGCTGAAGGGTGGGGTCCTTGTAAATCATCCCCACATGGCTCCACACCGAGCGGGTGAACTTCTGGATGGCATGAGAAAAGAAATACGAACCCGAACAGAACACCAGATCTCCGGTCTGCAGATCTTCGCGCATGTCATCGTAGGGGTGTAAAGGGAGTTTGGCGATTTCTTTCTTACTAAGAGGCTCAGCCATAACAATCTCGGAATCAGTCGACGCGAAAACCGGGGCGGATCTGCCGATCAGGATAATTCATCCGTCAGCCGAAAACATCAGCAAGCCTGAGATGATGTCCACCGGCGAGAACGCTGTTTCCGGGGTGATCCGCTAGCGCATACTTGTGAGGTTTGCGATCAGTGCATACTGGGCGCGGTCCACTTCCTCGGCGATTTTGTGCGCGAGGTCCGCCTCAGGCCCGCAACATATCACGGCTGCACTGGTGCATTTCTCGGTCGTCTGATTCACCGCTTTGACCAGCGCATGCTCGATGATTTTCGAGATTGCCTCGGTCTCGGGTCCCGTGAGCGGATCTGACGCAGTTTTCGAGATCTGCGCCACCGCTTCGTCTGCCAAGCTCTTCAGTGACATAACCGACTGCTCTCCAAGTAGTCATGGGGATACGACGTAAGACTAGCGCAGATACGCGGGGTAATACCCCGTCTCACTGGACGGTTAGGTCAAGAATATGGGTTTGCCCCGTGGTGGTCCACCGCGCGCTGGAAGCAGATATCTGCAGGGCCCCATGTGGGGCGCGGTTCGGGGCCGGTCTCAGTCAGAGTCGTCACGGTTTGGACATGGTCACCCAAACACCTTCCACCCA
Source organism: uncultured Gammaproteobacteria bacterium (assembly GCA_963759055.1). Lineage (GTDB taxonomy): Bacteria > Pseudomonadota > Gammaproteobacteria > Chromatiales > Chromatiaceae > Thiosocius. Next base: position 26,131 of record CAVWYD010000018.1, on the reverse strand, counting down.
CAGTTCGACCCAACCCTCTCGAATGTAATATTCCCAGGCCGGGCTATGGATCGGCACACGGACACTTGGTTTTCGCATTCCGCACTTCCCAACCGCCATTTGGAAGTATCCAAATGGTACGGTTTTTAAAAGCCAGGAGTGGCGGCATTAGCCAAGCATATTGCAGGCCAAACTTGGCATTTCGCTATATTTTCATAGGGTTAGACGGGTCGGGTGAATTGTGATCCAGGCCCGGGTCGCGGAATTGTAAACAAATCCGACAATCACGGCCGCCTCCAATGGGTCGCGTTCGGCCACCATCGAATCTAAGGCTGCAGTCAACATGGGCATATGAACCGCCCCGGCTTTTCCGGAGACTCCATAATTTGAGTGGACGGATCCCGGTCCGTTAGACACCCCCCGAGCTACAATCCGAGCATGGAAGGGAGTGCCACGAGCAGTCAGATCACGGGGTTCATCAGTGGTCATCCCGAAAAGTCCATGCTGGTGAGACCATGATGTTCACGAGCATCCTCGCAGACCTCGGCGAAGCTCTCAACGTAGTCCTTCAATGGAGCAACAGGGTTCACACTTACCTCATAGGCTTGGAGTATGTGCCAGCCGATGCAAGCACGTAGGTAAGGGTCGAGGTCGATGGGCAGGTGATGGGCGGAGGCACCATAGGTGGAACCTGCGATCAAAAAAGTGACGATGAGAGTGAGTGTTTTCATGCTGCCTGCTCCTTCACTGCGCGAGAAGCGGCGGCTTCCTTGGCTTAACCGCTCCTTGAGTTCTGCTTGTTCCCGCTTCCTTAATAGTGAGTCTAGTGTCCGGTTGAGGGAGTAGAGGTCCACCGGGGAAATCTGTGATGCGGGTCCGTGTTTTCTTACTGTCTCGTTCTTTCTATTGCTGGTCTTAACGGTCAAGAACTGAATTCGAGTGCCAGGGCGCAGCCATTCGGAAACTTCGATACGCTAAGCAGCTGAAGGCGTTGCCATGTGTAGCTAAATGACCGCAGGTACTGCAGGGACGGGCACTAACCCAAAAAGTCTGCTTTCCCCGTAACTGCACCCGCGTCGAGTGACCGCTCCTGGATCAGGGTGTGTGAAAACCCCGGATCGGTTTGATCGCAAGGGTGCCAGTCAAACTATGCTGCTTCAGGTCCCGTGGGGGCAACAAAGCTTCTCGTAGGTGTGAGCAATACACTGGCATTGATGCAAAGTGCCTCAAGCTGACGATTGATTTCAGACGCCCAAATTTGAGTTTTCACACAGCATGGGTCGAACGCTGAAGTAGCTCGCTCGGAAGGTGAAGGACAGCCGGCTGCTGCACTGCGGGAGGTCGCTATCGACAGATTCTGTTTGGCCTTTCAGGTCTGCCGGAGAAGAACATCGACTCGGCAATCGATGGCTATGCGTGCCGACCGCAGGTGGATTTCGCTAGCAATATCGAGTTGATGCGTTGGGGGCATGATGTCGAACGAGGAGGTTTTGCAACCGCCCCAGATCTGCAAAGATGATTGGGGCGGATTGCTGCTTGAGATCTTTAAGCAGGCCCGAAAGAACATGTACCAGTAGCCTACAGACCCACCTCGTGCGGGTTTTTTGTTGAGAGGGAAAAGGTAATGAGTGCGAATGACAAAGCGTTGATGGCGGCTCTGATCTCGGTAACAGCGGTGCTGTACGTGTTAATCATAATAGGCCCAGACTTCGCCACCCCCCCGGACTTAGCGACCATGCAAATCCCTTCGGGTTTGAAAAGCGCACTGATTCCCGCCATCGCTACCTTAGCCGCTGCATTCGCGGGTGCTTGGGCCGCATTTCAATTGCAAGCGAGGAAATCTGAGGACGATCAGGCTAAACGAAATATCGAGGCAGTGAACAATGCAATATTCAACTTGATACGCAAACATCACACGTTTATTGCGCTGCGCAACCAGTTTATCAACGAGTACCGAGACGACAAGGGGCGCCATATGAAAATCATGCCAGCCATCGGCATCGAATATGACGCACCCAAGATACAGTATGACTCTCTAGGCTTCATGCTCTCGTCTGAAGACCCCAATGTACTTAGCCGCCTGCTTCTGACGGAACAGGAAATCTACTCCACGCTTAAAACGGTGAGGGAACGGTCGAAACTTCATTTGGAGCGCGTCCAACCAACCATTGAACGTATTCGAAAAAAAGAAGGCTCAGTTGTGCCTGTCAAAAGGATTGAGCACGCGCTTGGGAAGATGGAAAGCCAAACGCTGAGAGGTCTAACTGACGCAATGGTAGAGGGCGTGGATGCTTCAATCGCAGCAATAGAAACTTCAATATCCGACCTCAACAGGGCCGCGAAAAACGTTTATCCAGGCCATGCCGTACTCAGTTTCGCCCAAAAACAGAAATAAACTTGCAGCCGCTCTTCAAGCGAATGCCTATATGCACGGGCAACCGGCTGCAGGTGGGTTCAGATATTCACCGGGGTAAAGGTCCGTTGTGGGCCGAGGCCGTGTGAAAACTCCGCATCGGCTCCTGCACGGTTCCGGCGGAATGGACACTCGTAACGCTTTCTACGGGCAGAAGCTGCAGAAACGATTTGCAACCCTTTCCGTGGAGATGTTCAAGGGGTCTGTCCCTGCTGGCACTAGCCGCCCTCCACTACCATTGTTCAACTATTCTCACGCATTTGACCGTTTATTTGCAGTTGCAGATGTCGCCAAAGACCAATTTGCAGGCTAGGGCGAAGGTCGGCCGGTTGCGGCGGTTGCCGGGCCTGCTCAGAAAGTCTGCTGTTCAGCGACGCACTCGAACTCGAAAGCTGACGGTTGTTTGTTCGGCGCAATAGACCATGGTCAACCCCAAGCATAGGTAATCGGGCAGGCGGTTCGGTTGGAAGAAAAGGCATTTTATACTTCTACACTCGGGAAGCTGTCAGTGGACTGGATATAATGAGAACTTACGTCTTTGGGGAACACCAAAGGGGGATTCTGGCGCGTCCCTCTGGAAGTCCACGCAACTTGACATTCGGAATTGCGGCACCATGAGCGACAACAACAATCCGAAGTCCGTCGAAATCGAGGGCGCGCAGGGTGCCTCACCGTCTTTGGAAGAACGCATCGAGCAGCTCGAACGGGAAAACGCCCAGCTCAAGAGAGAACGCAGCAAGGCGCTCAAGCGCTACCGCAAGCAGGAAGAGCTGAAACCGTACGAAGCTGAGTTGATCAAGCTGCAGGAACAGCTTGAAAGAGACAACCGGCGCATGATCATCCTCTTCGAAGGCCGTGATGCCGCCGGTAAGGGCGGTGCCATCCAGCGCATCACCTTTTACATGAACCCACGCCATTGCCGGGTGGTCGCGCTGGGCAGACCAACCGAGGAACAGCGCAGTCAATGGTTTTACCAGAAGTACGTCTCGCAGTTTCCACGCGGCGGAGAGATGGTCATCTTTGACCGGAGCTGGTACAACCGGGCCATGGTTGAGCCCGTGTTCGGGTTCTGTACCGAAAAGGAACACCAGGATTTCATGCGGGGGGTGGCAGGATTCGAACAGGATCTGGTGCGTCAGGGTACCCTGCTGATCAAGTTCTACTTCAGTGTCAGCAAAGCCGTCCAGGCGCGACGATTCGAGATTCGCAAGACCAACCCGCTGAAACAGTGGAAACTGAGTGAGATTGACCTCCAGGTCCAGGAACGCTGGGATGAATTCTCCCAGCGGAAGTATGAGATGCTCAAGCGCACCCACACGCTGGCGGCTCCCTGGACCATAGTCCGTGCTGACAACAAGCACCGTGCGCGTCTCAATGCCATCAAAGTGATCCTGAACTCGGTCGACTATGAACGACGCAACGGCGCGCTAGATTACACACCGGACCCCGCCCTGGTCCTCTCGGGGGCAACAGAGCTGGAGAAGATGACGGCGGATCTGCTTGGAACCGGACGGCTGATCGAATAGCCCTCCATCAGGTAAAGAAACCGGGCGATACCAGCCCGACAGAGAATGGCTGGTTGTGGTCGAGGCCGTGTGAAAACTCAAAATCGAGCGCCTGAAATCGTTTTTCAGCTTGAGGCTATTTGCATCAATGCCAGTGTATCGCTCATCACCTATGGGAGACATTGCTGCCCACACGTCGATTGAGGGAGTGTGGATCGACTGGCACTCTACGGGTCGTCCCTCTACGGAGTTTTCACACACACTCGGCCGACTCCAGCCGAAAATCCGGGTGTCTGGCCAACCGGGAAACACGGGGGCAAGCCAGATCCCAGCCATCTCCGCTCTGTATAAAGGCCCGCCATTCAGCATGTCAGACCCGACCGAGGGCACGGGGCGGATGTTCACATCGGTGGGGAGGGCGAACATGAGCTTTTCTGCCGCCGACATCTGTCAGGCCGCATCTGAGCCGTCCGTAGTAGGGGGCCTTCACAGTATTGGAGAGGCCCGAGATCGGGCGATCAGCCCACGCTGCTGGGGTGCCTCTTCCTCGGTAGACTGAGTCTAATGTCACTAGGCTATGCTATCAGCGATAGAAGCCATATCTGCCGCACTGCTCGAGGTAGCCCAGGAGAATTCCGATGCACCGATTCGGGAATATTGATGTCTCTGATTTGGAGCCTTTCGGAAGTGGTCAGTCGTTGGTTTTTTCTGACGGCTTGACGATGATCGGAAGAGGGACGGCGTTAGGCAAAGAGACCATTGTCAAAACGCTGCGTCAGGAGTTCCAGAGTGTGGCGGATGGCGCATCGATCGCAGACGAAAGTATCCCCACTTGGCTTGTCTTTCTCGACATTGAGACCCTCTGTCACTGTCACGGCGGGGCGTCGGGGGCATTGGCATCCGTCATCTGGTCTTCTCAGGCATTCCTCACCAGACGCCACGAGTTCGAGGGATACCTGACGCGGAACGTGATGGCGATGCTTGGTTCAAGCTACGGGCGGCTTCGCGCAAAAGTGAGTCGCGAGGGAAAGTTGGATATCATGGATGAACCAAGTGGGCGGAATATCAACGCTTACTTTCACGCGATGAGCAAGCAAACAATTCTGTTTCTTGCGATCAATCAGGCGCTCCGTGAACTACTTTCTTTGGATCTGCCATTGGTGGTCGATTCTCTGTTGGACACCTTGGATTTGGCGCTTCTCTTTCCGTGCTTTCAATTCATTTGCGGCATGAGTGGGCAGAGGATTGTTATCGCCAGGGATGATGTGATGGAGAAGCTGGACGCGAAGCCTGATTATCGGATTGCCTCAGATCCAGTATTTCGGAAGTCCGTCATCGAGAAGTGTGCCTGATGTTTGGCTTGGGTGGTCCACTAGGCGGGTTGAGGGGCCCGGCGTTGAGACCTTTATGTCGTGGCAACCGAAAAATAGAGTCTCTCTATTTGTGCGGCAACAACACGGCTCCTCCGGGAGTCGCTGTTGTTTGTGCTGGATTTCGGTTTCTGGCCGATGCAGCAGTGGCTCGAGGCCTCAATGTGTGTCTGCTTTTGGTGACTCGATCGGATACCGACTATTACACTGTTTGCGAGTTACTATGTTCGCGGGCAGACAATGTCAGACAAGCTGGCCAGCAGTATTCCGCTGAACTGGCGCGCAATGACCGAGGTAAATGATGCGATACACAGTACAGGAGTATCTGGACGCGAATGCCGCCTATCGGCGGCACTTTGGCTATCCGGTGAAGGACTGGACAGCGCGGGCTTTGATGCGGGAGCAATTGATCGAAGCGATTACGACCGCAATCCAAACCAATCAGCCGCTGGATCCCCAGGAAGATCCGCCGCTCCCACCCGGTATCGCGGAGATTAATTATTAACGCCTGTCGACCTCTACGAGGAGTTCGCCAACCAGGAGATCAGCCATAAGGAAGAGGAAGCAGTCGCCCAAGAAGCCGAAACGACCTCTCCTGGCCGACAAGATAAGGGCCAGCGCAGATACCTGAGCAATTTGGTCAGATGACCGAGTTAGACCCGAAGCGTTCGCTCCCGCCCATAGACCGTTGGACTCAACCACCAAAGGTTAAAGTTTCTCCGCCGCTTGCCGTTTGAAATCTTGGGTGGGAGACTGCGGGCGAGAGTCCCGTCCGGAAACAGAGAGGACGTTTTTTACTCTCTTGCATGAAGAAACCCTGCCTGCATGCGACCTGGGCCGATCCCAAAGTAAGGGCGGATGTCGTCTTTTCGGTTCGGGAGTCTTGTCGTAGGAATTTGTCGTCGTCATGTCTTATCAATCAAAAATTGACCAAATGATCGGCAAACATGTCGCTGATTTTCAAGTGGAAATCTCTGCCGCGAAGAAGCTGCAGAAATGCGAGTTCCACTCTCCTATGGCGTATGGATACCCGGCCGGTGTTTATCATCCGACGGCCAATATGGAACGAACGCATGTGAGCCGGATCCTGTCCAATCCGGCCGGAAAGATGAGCAACGGGGTACCCTGGCTCTTGAGTCTGGATCTGGCGAACGAATATGCCCTCGGTCTCTATAATCCGGTACGGCGATAGATCGCAGTATCCGAGCCAGTCACGAACGGCTCTGCAGCGTTCGGAACTCCGCGGCAAACTGGCGGAGACAGTTTCCCTTCCAGAAATCACGGCGATGTCGAGCGTCGACCATAAGGTTGCCATTTAGGAATGGTCATTCCCGGGTTAACGTCTGACCGGCAGTAAATGGCTGGTTTCACACATAGCAAAAACGGCCAGCTGCGTCCGTTTATGGCCGACTCCGACGGTTTGCCGTTTTTCCCGAAAGCCGTCGATGGAAATGATTGCGGTGCGGCGATCGGTTGAATCCGCAGGGAAATCTCGCCGCACGGCAGCTTTCTGATCTCTCAAACGACGGGACTCGACCCAATAAAGAGACATTCCTGGATGTAATTGCGGAAGAAAGTCAGGCCCCAGATGAACCTTTGCGCTTGTCTCGGTACATCGATTTATCAGCTGCATCAAATAATGCAGAAATGTTTTTGCCATCATCCGGATAAACCGCCCAGCCAATGCTCACAGCCACTTCCAACTCCGTATTCGCGACGCAGACCGGCTTCTCGAATTTGGCTCTCAATCTTTCGATCAGAGGCTCTAAGGTGGAGGTATCTTCAACACCCGCGGTAACCCAGATCAGCTCGTCGCCTCCATACCTGGCCAATAGCTCATCATCGCGGAGTTCTTCTGACAATCTTCGAGCTACTTCGATCAAAACCTGATCGCCAGTAGCATGCCCATGAATGTCATTGATGTCCTTGAATCCATCGAGATCGATAAAAAGAATGAAACAGCGGTGTTTGTGACGCTGCGCTCTAGCTAAAGCCGATTCGAGAAAATCGATAAGGCGATTTCGATTAGCGAGCGCGGTCAGCGGATCGTAGTTCGCCAGTTCGTACAATGTGCCTGCGTTCTCTAGCTCCGTCAGTTCACTGCGAATGTATTGCTGTGCATAGGCCCTTACACCAAGGAACATGACAAGAGATCCAGAAAGCACGCCCAACATCAACGCCCGACTCAAATCACCCCAGCCAACCTGCCACATCATCTTTAAATCAAACGGGTGGGAGTCCATATCGAGATTCAGAAGTTTTTCAAAACGCGGGAATAATAATTCTTCGACTGAGGTGGCAGACGCTGCTTGAATCGAAAGCACCATCCCTGGATCGCCATCGAAATCACGGTTTACAAGCCGAACGCCAACTCGCGGTGATCCCGTTGGGAGCCCGGACAATATCTGGTCAGACTTCACTGCAAGAAGCACGTAGGTATCGGCCTCATACGCATTCGGTGGATGCGTCCCAATAAACTCGACAGACCTGTGCAAAACATAGCCTCGCCCCCCCTCTGCAAGTTCAAATGGCTGAGTGGCCACGGGTTCGCCCCGCTCGAACGATGTCTCCATCGCCAGTTTGAGAAAATCGCTGGAATGGATGTCGAGACCAATCAGGTTTTCCCCCTTCAACAACGGCTCCTGGAAAACCAAAGGGTAATAGAAAGGGGATTGTTCGGCTGGCCGCCAGGCACGGTCGCTTTCGTAAGAAAATTGCTTGATGTAGAAACCAGGATATTCGACGGCGAGGGTTGTCTCGACCGCTGCACGGTCTGTATCTGAAACTCTTTTTGCAACTTCGAACATGTAGAGAAAGGGGTAACGCTCAAGCAGCTTGCTTGCGTATGCTTTCGCCTTTGCATGATCGAACTCATCCATTGAGTCGATGAAGGCAGCAAATCCTTCGATTGCGGTTTCGCCGATTAGAGCCCGGTCTGAAACGTGCTGCAAATAGCTGTCACCAAGTACATCCAGCTCAGCTTCCACACGGTTTAGATCGGACACCAGAATGAACGCCAGGATACCTAAGGTCACCACCGCCCAAATGCTGAGTAGAATTCTGGCTCGAAATGTCGCGAATGGGCTATGAAGTTTGAGTTGGCGCAATAGCCCGGCAGGCCGCCCTGTGCCTTTGTGAAAATTGCCAGCCAACTCCCGCTCTCCGTGCTTCGCGCAGTTTTAATCGGTCCTTGCCTGGCAGTATATGCGCATAGAAGGCTGGATGACATTTTGCGACATGAAAGACTTAATCATGTCGTCAAGGCCCGGTTCTGGCCGTGACCCGATGAAAAAGCCGCCTTGTCAGGCGCTCGCCAGGTGCCGCAGAAAAAATTGAAGAACTCGTTTCTCATACTCTTCGCCCGCAAATGCATGGAGATTCTGATGCTTCGCTCCCTGGATGAGCCAAAGCTGTTTCGGTTCGCCGGCTTCTTCAAACAGCCTGCGTGACTCTTCTCTCTGGGTGAGTTGATCTTCTGCGCCCGCGATAATCATGACAGGCGCATTTAGTCTTCCAATCGCGCTCAGGGGAGATAGTGCCTCTAGAGCAATCCCCAATCTCGGCTGAATTTGCCACGTCAACAAAGGAGTCACATATTGCCCAACGCTACCTAATTGCAAAGTGATGCGGTTTTTCACAGCATTTTCGATTGAGCTGTACACGGCTTCAAGAATCACGGCATCCGCTTCCACGGGAGACTCACCAAGTAGCGAGGCTGCCCCGCCCAAAGACACGCCGATCACCCCTACCTTGCGTCCATTCACTCTGGCTTTGAGAAAACTCATAGCAGCATGTACATCGTAGGATTCTCTGAACCCGAAGGTTATATTGCGTCCAGGCGTTTCACCGTGCGCTTGCATGTCGATGAGTAGTACAGAGTAACCGGCTTCAAGCAAGAATCCTGCGCGGCCAACCATTTCCCTTCTATCAGACCGGACACCATGTAGAAGCAGTATTCCTGGCTTACCATCTTCTCCAGCTGCAAACCAACCAGCTATCTGTGTACCTTCGGCACCTTGAATTGCCACCACCTCAGGAGATAAAAAATTTGGTGGCTCGCCTACCGAATGCATTTGAGGCGCTGCAAGAGAGCCTCCGACGCGAAGGATTCCGGCCACCCCTAGAACAAAAAGAAAGAGCAGTAGATAAAGTAGCTTACGCACGTTCTTTGTTGCCAAACAGTGAGATGGACGGATTACGCATGTATTGATATAGGCATGCACCGTCTATTCCTATACTCAGATGGACACACGCGTTATCGGAGCTGCGCACAGGGGACGGGCCACGTGGCTCGCGATGATCAGGCCGGCAGATGGCCGACCTTCACCCAGATCACAGTCTCGTGATCGACGTAGGGGTAGTGTTGGCTCATATGCGGGCTGCGAGTTCACGAACCGACCTCAGTGGACGCGTCTGGGTGAGCGGTACCGCCCGAGGACGGCGCGGTCTTGCTTTTTTCGCTGGGTATTGGCAGGTCATTGGCTTCGGCCCGCGCGATCGAGGCCCGGATTCCCTCCGCGTTCCATAGGTTCTGGGACCAGAACGTCAGGGTCAAGCCGAGCTGGCTGGTCAATAGTCGGTAAGCCGTTCTTCTCATCGTCAGTGGGCGTCCGAGTTGTTTGGCGGATTGGACCAACTCCCGGTAACAGCGGGTTTTGATGTTCTCTTTCTCGACATTGATCTCGTCGACATTCCAGTATTGTCCCCAGCGTTCGACTTGGTGGTGAGGCACTGAGTCCGTGCTGGTCGACGGGAAGATATTCGCAATCTTTTTGCCTTTGACCAGATCCACGCCATCGCAGTCCACGGCCTCCGCCAACTTGATGTAGATATCTCCAAGCCTGTGCCAGTCGGCTACTTTCGACGACTTGGGCTTCAGAGGGATTGCAGTCAATGCCTTGCGTACGGGGGTGCCGCGGAGTTGATGCTGCGTGATCTCCTGTTGGTGGATGGTGCCGGATTTCTTCGCCTTTACCCTGATCGCCACACGTTCGAGATCAGTGTTCGAGGTGGCCCTGATCGCAATGAGGTAGACAGGAGCCGCCCGTTCTCTGGGCACGGCAAGGAGGTCGGGGCTGTACTCGATGATGCCGTCGAGCGATCGCCATTCGCATTGGGTCGCATGACACCGCCAGTAGGCGTCGTCCGAGGCCTCGTAGGCCGCGAGGAACAACTTCTTCGTCAACCGGTCTGCAGGCGCGCGGACCACGCGGCGGAGAATGCGGAGTATTGTCAAACCGCCGAGTTGAAGGAGGTGCGTCCATGTTTTGGACGCAGAGGTCTCACTGGTTGGGGCGTCAGGGGACATATCTTTCGGCACGGCACGGGGATGGATGGTTATAAGTATCGGCACGTCGATAAAGGACTGGAGTGAAGGCGATCACACCATCAGCCAACAGACCGGTGGTCCATATTTTGATCCATGGTACTGGCCGGTACCGGGGGCTTGGATCCTTCGAATGGGAATGGACGGCCGCAGGTTCGGTGGCTATTGCGGTTTGCGGTCGACCATCCCGCCGGCCTTGGAGGTGGCGGGGTATGTGCCTTCCCGGCCGGTCGCGGGCACAGCACATCGACAACTTTCATTTTGGGCCAATTCCTGCCATTCACTGGCAGGCAATGAGCGGCAGGCTCATGTGCATGGCAGATTTGCGCTAGCGGCAGAGTTGGCGTCGTGATGGTCGGGTAGCGGAGACCCTGGCCTTCGGCAAAAATTGGCCCATGGCGTGTGAAAACTCCACGCGCGCTGGCGGTAAACAGCTACGCAAAGAGGTACCGGGTTTCTCGAGCATCAAAGTATCCTGTGTCCAAAAGGCTTTCACGGCGTATCATCGAAGCGACGGCAGTCGAGGGCTCAGTTTCGGTGGGATGCCGACTTCGTGAGGTTGAGACCAAGACTGGTGGCGATTCGGCAACCCGCAATCGGAGGACAGCAAACGATGACGATAGCAGCCACAGTGAAGAGCTACATCGAAGGAAAGGGCGTCGCTTTCGAGGTGATCGCCCACCCCGCAACAGGTTCCAGCCATGAAACCGCTGAAGCCGCTCATGTTGATGAAGGGCACCTGGCAAAGGCCGTGATCCTTAAGGACAACGATGGGGCCATAATGGTAGTTGTCCCGGGAGATGCATGGGTGAAGTTGTCTGCGGTTGAAAAAGAGCTGGACCGCGCGATGGTGCTTGCGCAGGAAGACGACGCCGCTGGGTATTTTCCTGACTGTGACGCCGGTGCGATCCCGCCTTTAGGTCCTGCATATGGTATCGAGACGCTGATGGACAAGACCTTGACCAGCTTGGCCTACGTATATTTCGAATCCGGTGATCATCGCAGCTTGATAAAGGTCAATAGCGACGATTTTATCCAGCTACTCAGCGGTGTCCGTGTTGGATATTTCTTTGAAGAAGCTTAGGCAGTGTATCGGCGTCCAGGCGTATTGGGCGACGTCCGCGAAGGAATGTCGGTGACAGATGAGTTCGCCTGACGCATGAACGCCGGCCATGCCATGCGGTCAGCGACCGCCAAGCATTCCCGGGCATTCGTCATTTTGGTGCCGGCCTGGATGGGGTCGTTTTATGGGTAAATCTGTATCAAGTTCGCACCCTTGACGTCGATAGTCAATCAACTGGCTCGCGCAGTTGTTACACTGCACCAACTTTGAGGACTGCGCAGGTTGGATTTATATGATGTCGACGCAAATTCCCGCGGATGGTTCCAGCGACAACCGGCACAAGGGTTATCGTGTTGTGTCTGTCCAAAAGACGACCGATCCGGCACTGGGTAAGGCGGATTACTGGTATCGCTATACGATTGTCGGCGGCAAATCGCGTATTACAGGTCTGCACCGCGGCACGCTGGCCGAGGTTACGGAGTACGCCGAAGAGTGCGCAGAGGCCTTCAACTTACGCAGCATGGCAACTAATGCCAGGGCCGTGACCTGGTCGTCACGGAACAAGAAGTAACCATCCCCAAGGACATTGCTATGCCAGTCACGTCGAATTCCCGCTTGGGTCGAGGTCAATAACGAAACGCACCACACCCTTTCTGAAACGCTTCGGCTACGTGAAGGGTATGATTTCGAATTGGCTGGACAATGTCTGACAGCACGCCCGGCTCGCCCAGTTGGCGGCCCGAGCCTTAAGCGCCTGTATACCGGCGTTGGCCAACATGAGGATCTACGTGGAACGGGTTGTCATCCTTGTCGACGTGCAAAACGTTTACTACACGACGCGACAGGCATTCGGCAGCAATTTTGACTACAACGCGTTCTGGCGGATAGTGGGTTCGAACAGGACCATCGTCAAAGCCTTTGCCTATGCGATTGACCGGGGCGATGAAAAACAGCGCCAGTTTCAGAACATACTTAAGGCCATCGGTTTCGAAGTGAAGTTGAAACCATTCATTCAACGCTCAGACGGGACGGCCAAGGGTGATTGGGATGTTGGCATAACCCTGGATGCGGTCGAGTATGCGAAAGACGCCGATGTGCTTGTACTGGTTTCAGGCGACGGTGATTTCGCTTTGTTGGTGGACAAGCTTCGTGATGACTTCAATGTCAGTGTCGAGGTTTACGGTGTATCGAAGCTCACCTCGAATTCTCTCATCAACGCAGCATCTCGATATTTTCCAATCGATGGCGATTTGTTGCTCAAATGAGTCTGGGGCTCACCCTGGGCCGGTGAACGGCAGCTCGTTGAGGAGTTAGCCGTGGTGAGACAGGCCTCCGTCCTCCCCGCCGGAGCCGGCCTCACATATTCCTAAGGAGACGGGAAAATGAAACGAACCACCAAATTCCTGTTGTTAGCTGTTTTCACATTCGGGCTTCTCGATGGTGGCAATGTCTTGGCCGGTGATTGGCTCAACAAAAAGGAGGTCACCGATTTGTTGTCGGGTAATACTGTAAGAGGCTTCTACATGAAGCAGGGGCAATCTCTGGCGGTGATGCAGAAAGTGGGGATGAAAATTAAGTTCCGCGCTGATGGTGGTGCAGAACAAACAACGGACCGCGCCGACTCAAGTAAGGGCCTTTACACTGAAAAGGGTAAATGGTTCGTCAACCAAAAAGGAAAGCTCTGCATGACGTGGGAAGTCGAGAATAGGAAAAAATGCGGACGCATCAAGCGTGCTTCAGACGGAGGCTACGAACTGGTTCGCAAGCAGCAAACATTCGTTTATGAAGAGATTATACCGGGGACATGAGCAAGCATTTATAGTGATAGCTGATGGGGTAGGGCTCCAGAACCCGCGTGCCAGCAGGCTGTGCTCACCCCCGGCACACGCTCGACTCGGTCGCAGTAATAAACAGCCCTGTTGCCCATCGCCCTGCGGAATGCGAGGATGGACCCATCAATCCCGGGGCGTCGGGACGGAGTCGATCCGGTGACATCTCATCCATTGTTCGCCGCATGACGAAGGCTCCGGATTTCATGTGGTAGATCAGTGACGAACAACCTCATACGTAAAACCAAGATCGTTGCGACCATCGGTCCGGCTTGTGATTCGCCGAATATCCTTGAGGCGATGATTGGTGCCGGCATGAATGTGGCCCGCCTGAATCTCTCCCATGGGACACTGGCCGAGCACCATGCGCGTCTGGTGCAGGTTCGTCAGGCGGCGGAAACCTTGGGGACGAGTGTCGCCATCATGATAGACACGCGCGGCATCGAGATTCGCACCGGCCGCCTTGAGGCTCGCGCGGCCGAGCTGCTTCCGGGTGCCAGTTTCGACCTGCACACTGACGGACGCGTCGGCGATGTCTCCGGAGTCGCGGTGTCCTACGTTAAGCTGCCCGAGGAAGTACGCCCGAGGACTCCCATACTTCTCGACGACGGGGCGATCGAACTCGAGGTTCTTTCAGTGGAGGGCGAGACTATTCACTGCCAGGTCGTCCACGGCGGGATGCTCGGCGAGGGCAAGAGCGTCAATCTCCCCGACACCCGCTTGTCACTGACCGCGGTCAGCCCCGAGAATCGTGAGGACGTGATCCGCGAACTCGGCTTCGCTGCGGAGAACGACGTCGACTATATTGCGGCCTCGTTTGTGCAGACGGACGACGATATCGTGCGGATGCGTGAGATCCTCGCCGAGCGCGGCGTGGAGATTCCCATCATTGCCAAGATCGAGAACCGCACCGGCATGGCCAATCTGGAGGCCATCGTCGAAGCGGCCGACGGCGTCATGGTCGCGCGGGGCGACCTCGGGGTGGAACTGCCGCTGGCAGAAATCCCTAGCTCGCAAAAACGCATCATCCGAACCACGGTCTCGCGCGGCAAGCCAGTGATCACTGCGACGCAGATGCTGGCGTCGATGGAGCACAACCCCAAGCCCACCCGGGCAGAGGCCAGCGACGTCGCCAATGCCATCCTCGACGGAAGTTCGGCCGTGATGCTCTCGGGCGAGACGGCCGTGGGTAAATACCCGGTGAGGGCGGTCGAGACGATGGCCACGCTGGCGCTGCACGCCGAGGCGGATCTGGCCGAATACGGCTACCTGCAGACCATTACGCCCCACCCGACGCACGTCGTGACCGAGGCGATCGGCCAGGCCGCGGTCGGCATGGCGGATCAGATCAAGGCGGCGGCGATCTTCAGCCTGACCGAGACCGGCTTCACAGCCCGGCTGGTATCCAAACATCGCCCAAGCTGCCCCATTTTGGCCATCACGGGCCTGACCGCTGTCACCCGCAGGCTCTGCATGAACTGGGGCGTGCTACCGATCCAGTATGCCGGCGAAAAGACCGACGAGGAGAAAGTTGCATTCGGGATAGAGCGGGCCAAGGCCCTGGGATATCTTCGCCTCGGCGATACCGTGGTCGCCACCGCGGGACAGACCGAGCACGCCGGCGGAACCAACGTGATCCGAGTCATCAAGGTGCCCTGAGTTGGCAGATAGGGATACAGAACCTCTCGGGTAGCCGTTCACCGCCGCTTACAGCTGCCGATTCAACCGATCGGCACTTGGGCGCCGTCCCGCTCCCACTCGAGCTGCTGGTGATTGTTTGCAGTGTCCGTCGTATGTGTCTCAGAAGCGGCAGCATGCATCTCGCGTGGCTCACGCATGCCGCGCCCCAAAACTCAATTGCAGCTCTCAGAATTACACAAAACGTTGTACCAGAGCCTTGCGGATATGCGGAACTAGTCCTTCTCTTTCAGCGCGATCGCTGATAGGTCAGCAGGTTGCCGGACTCGTCGACCAGCGTGAACTGGTTGCTCCCGCTACTCTGATACCAGTACTTGCGCACCACGTCGGTATCCGGGCTGTAGGCGATCAGGCGCTGGCCCACGAGGAAAAATATGCAGTTGCACGGTTTGTCCGTCCCGCCCCAGATGCGAGCATAGTTGCGTTGGACCTCGACCGACTCCCCGCCGCTGCCGCGCCAGAAGCCGGTCAGGTCGGGTTGATGGCTCCCTGTGGTCGCTGCGCCGGAACAGGCCGATGGGCTTCCGCCGTATGGCGTCTGCCAGGCGCCGTATCGCTGCGGGCTATGAGGGTTGGAGAAGCCGGACAGCCCGGATGACTGGCTACCATATGAGTAGGGCAGCGACTGAAAGTTCGATGGGGGCATCATCGGCGAGCCAAAGCTCGACCAGGGTGACAGAGTTGACGGGCTCATCGGTGACCCGAAGCTTGACCAGGGTGACGAGGTAGATTGGGTCATTGGGTTGGTGAAGGTCGACCACGGCGATGATACACCGCTCATCCAGTCCTGTGCCTGCAGCGGGGCGCCCGTTATGCAGCACAACAACAGGAGCCAGACAGCACCGAATACCTGCCGGCGACGTCGCCGCGATCCACTTGAGGCAGTGTTCTTCGGCATGCTGATGTGTCTCCGTGCCGCCCGCTGAGTGCCCGGTGGCTCTGCGCCACGCTCGACATCTTTCTATTGTTTTTCAAAATACAGCGAATCCTTGGCTGTGTCGCTGATGGTCATCAAGATCCGCGATTATGCGTCAGGCCGACGTACCGGTGAGCGGGGGCTATGGGCGGCACTTCGGTTACCGACACCGCCGGTCCACCAGTGCCCAGCGATTGACTGCTCCCTGCGTGCAGAGCGGGCTTTGAGGTTGGTAGGCCAATAGCCGGCATTCAACACAGAGTAGACGTTGGTAGAGAATTGTTGAAACATCTGCTGTCGATGCCAGCACGCTCTTTGCGGCAAGCGGTCACACCGCTTCTGATAAGGCAGATCTTGCCGCACCCAAAAGCCATACATCATACCGAGTGGCAGTCAGGTTAATTCGGGCTTCGGGATACCTGGGAAACCGTCAAGATTTATTACAGTCCCGCCATATTCTTTACTTGCACGATGATCGGTACTGAAAATAATCAAATCATCGCAATAAAAACTTGGGTAGCGGCGGCAGGAATGCCGCAACGATTTTGAGCTTCAGGTACTCCTCGTCACGATAGCCATAGGCCCTGCGCTGCAGTACCCGGATCTTGTTGTTGATCCCCTCGACCAAGCCAAGGCTGACCTTGTTCTGTGGATGACAGTACGAAGCAATGCCATCCCAATGAGCATCGATCAGTTCGGCGAATTTGCGGTACGGTGCCAGACGCTGCCATTTCAGGCTGTCCTTCCAACGCTCGAAGAAGGCACGCGCACCGCGCTCGGTGCGATAGTCCCATAGCTGCCCGAATTGCTCCTTGAGCACGTAGGCCGGTGTTCAGGCGTCGATTGGCTTGCAGCAGTTTATTCAGGGCGCGCCGCCCGTCCAGGCTCAGGTTCTCGCGCCGGGTCAGCAGCGTATAGCGCTGGCCCTTGATGTAGCTTCGGTCCTTGCCACTGAGGCGCTTGTACTCGCTGCGGCGCACCTCATCGAGGGCCTTTGAGAGATGGCGCATGATGTGAAACTTGTCGAAGACGACGCGGGCGTTGGGCGCGTGATTCATGACCGAATTGCGAAACGGCTTCCACATGTCCATGCCGCCAGTTCGATGTGCGCGCTCTTCTTCTCCCAGGGCCTGGAAAAACAGGTCGATGTCGGCTTCTTTGCGCCCCTCGCCGCCAACCCAGATGGGGCGTTCGCGCTCCAGGTCGCTGACGATGACGCGGTAGTTGTGCCCCTTGCGGATCGAGATCTCGTCGATACCAATCGCCCTGGGCGCCGGAAGTCCCGCCCGCTCAACCTGGCTTTGCATGTAGAGCTTGTCGAGATCCTTCACCGTGCTGTGGTGCAGCCGCTCCATCTCCGCGACCGCCTTGTTCGGCATATCGCGGCACAGCTTGCCCACGTGCATCGCAAAGCGCTGGGTGTAGCGTGGGTTCTTTGCCAGCCAGTCGAGATGCTCTACATGCACGCCACCACACCTCGGACAGTGGACGCGCCAGCGTTCGAACTCCAGGTAGATGCGCCAACCGGCGACCGACAGATCGCGCACACGCAGCATCTTCCTGTCGTAACGTCCCCTGCAGCGGTGGCCACAGTGCGAACAGACCGCGGTTTTTTTCGCCTCGTCAGTTCGGATCACGCGGGCATACCGATCACCGAAAACGCCGAGCAATCTCGATGAGGCAGTAAAGCCAGGAAGTGCAAACAGTGACCGAATCGTCTTGGGATTCTTCATGCTGTTGGCCTATCCGAAAAACGAAACCGGTTTCACCCGGCCGGAAAATACAGATAATGCTCAGAATAACAGGATGTTATCCTCGTGCTTCGATCAGAAATAACCCACACGAATCCGCGTAGTGTTGATTTGCACTGAAACCTGACCCAGGTTTTGCATTGAAAGTTGACCCGCCTGGATGGGCCGGATTATGGCCCGATTCGGTTACTTCCTACGAGTTCTTTCCTCCTTCTTCTGGGTGGTCGAGTGCCTGAAATGGTAGCTGTCATCGCCGGTCTCATACATCACCAATGCGGACGGGAACGACCGCTCCTGACGGGAGCAGGCATTCGAACCTCACATGGTCAACGACGGCTCGGTCGAACTCGGTCATCCGACCCAAATCACTCAGGTATCTTCGCGTGAACTTCCGCATGCGGCCATTCACCCCGCCTCCTAACTTGGATCCACCCGCACCTAACCGATGGATGCGACCCGCTGGATGACGTTAGCCGCAGGCCGATCGGTTTCCCCACTGGGACTTTGAGCCTGTTTGATGGTGCAACAAAAAAAGGGGAGCGAATTGCCCCCCTTTTCAGCGACTACAGAATGCCCTTTCTGGTTCCAGACGGGACTGGACTCTCGCCTGCAGTCTCCATCCGATATTTCAAATGGACATTCGGGGCAAGACTGGACTTTCGCCTGCAGCCTCCACCCCACCTTTAATTGTAGCGTTTTGTGTAGGAACTGCGCAGTTGGACGTGGCTTGGGGTCGAGGCCGTGTGAAAACTCAAAATCGAGCGCCTGAAATCGTTTCTCAGCTTGAGGCAATTTGCATCAATGCCAGTGTATCGCTCATCACCTATGGGAGACATTGCTGCCCACACGTCGATTGAGGGAGTGTGGATCGACTGGCACTCTATGGGTCGTCCCTCTACGGAGTCTTCACACACCCTCGGTCGATGCCGGCCTATCGCACCGCACAAGATCCAACGTCAGCTTGTCACAGCAGCTGCTTGTGGGACAGGGAGGCTAGTCGTCGAAGTTACCACTCCCCGAAAGGACGCCCTTGAGACGGGCCGTGCCAATGATGTGCAGCACCACGCCACAGCCAACAAAAAACACCACCGCGGCCATCAATGATCCACGTACAGGATCGTTGGTCAGCGTACTTTGGTACAGGAAAGCAGCGAATGCGCTCACCACAGCGGCGGCATAACAGAGCATTGCAGCGGCAAAGGCAATTCTCTGGCCAAGGGGTTTCTTCATTGGACCGCCGATGTCAGGGGGAAGGGTCACCTTAGCACTCATTTGTCAGCTGGGATCAGTAATGTATGTAGCACCGGACCACAAAGCTGGGTCGGTATGTGTTGGTTGCTGTCGGCAGACCGCAACCGGCGCTCCGTCGGCTTGGGGTCGAACCCAGACCTACGGGCCTGCTGGGCACAGGTCACCAGAGTTTATGGAAGCGGACCCAAGCCAGATCCCAGCCACCTGCAGCACCAGGCCGGACAGTAACCCCTTACCAGGTTCACCATCCAGCCGCGGCCTGGATCAGACCTCCGTCTGCTCGGCCATCTCGAGCGCATCATCGACCTCGATGCCAAGGTACCGAACAGTGCTTTCCAACTTGGTGTGGCCCAGCAGCAGTTGCACCGCCCTAAGATTTTTCGTCCGCCGGTAGATCAATGTCGCCTTGGTTCGGCGCAGGGAGTGGGTGCCGTACTCATGATGGTCGAGGCCGATCAGGGTGACCCAGGAGTCCACGATCCGTGCATACTGCCGCGTAGAGATGTGGTGGGACCGCCGGGCTCGGCTGGGGAACAGGTAGTCACCTGCACCGAGACCTTGGACAGTAATCCAGGCCTGCACAGCGCCCCGTGTCTGCTCGGTTAACTCAAACCTGACCGGCAGCCCCGTTTTACGTTGCATGACGCTTGTGCGGGATAGCACGCGGCCGGCATGAGCTACGTCAGCCACACGCATTCGCACCAGGTCGCAACTGCGCAGTTTGCTGTCGATGGCCAGGTCGAAGAGCGCGAGATCCCGGGTCCCGTTCCTCAACTGCAGTCGAATTCGGATTGACCAGACCTCCTGCAGCTTGAGCGGGGGCTTCTGACCGATCAGTTTGCCTTTGTTCCAGGGACGGTGGCCTGAAGGCGGACCTGCGTTTCTTGCAGCGTGTTCATCGTCTGTTTCCTCTTGTGTTGGTAGGAAACAGCAGTCTGGCTTGGCGAGGATCGCGATATGGTAGGTGTCAGCAAGTTCGAAAATCTGGTGGCTGATGCCGAAAGCGGACCATGTTTTTGTGCAGTGCAATAGTCTGTAGCCGACCCTGAGCTGCCAGTCAAGCAGTCCGAGGTTCATCGGCTGGTGTCAGAGTGAAGCAGTCGCACAGGGCGCCTGGCCACTGGCAACAGGTCGGCCGAAGGAGTCGCTCGAGATTCGGCCCAGCAGCGACCGCAGTGGGTTGGTTACCGGCCATAGGCCGGGAACGCTCGCCGAATGGCAGCTTTCTGATCTCCTGAGAGACCGGACTCGACCCATTGCCGCCTTTTAGGAACCGCTAATGGAGGGCGCCACCTTCTCCCGGCGGAAGCGGCAGCAGACAACACTGACCGGTCATGCGGTTGCGGAAGCTCTCACCGTAGACACACACTGCCAATAACCGCAGTGTGAAACGGTTCGCCGGTATTCTGGGCCGGTTGCCCGATAGCGCCTCGGTAGAGGACCTGCGCCGCGATGACGGCCGAGTTAAATTTCAAACGGGTATTTAAACGAGGAGGTGCCTTATGAAGGGTGCAAAATCAAACTTTGTTCACATAGCTGGACCCTCGATATTTTCCGTGGTCGTAGTCGTGCTACTAATTTTGGTCGGATATTTTGTTGTTAGTCTTCTCTGGCTCTAACTAACGGTGGGAGAGGAATTCAACCTATATAGCCGAACAGCCCCTCTCGCTGTTTAGGCGAGCGGTGGCAGGATGAAGCTCTTTATCTGGAATTAGATAGCCCCGTTTCGCGTTCTGGCAGGGAGGTTAACCTATGCTCTGGTTCGCCAATCTAAGGGGCGCTATCGACCCGAAACGATCCTTTAGGGATTACTGATGCATTGTTAGGAAATCCCACACATCGCGATGGAAGCGACGGCTGTTCACAACACTGAACGGCCCTTCAGTGGTGACTGTCGTGCAGGTGCTGTCGACTCACAGCTGCCCTGGGAAAAATCCGAAGAAGCCGCCGGCAATGGTGCCGGCGGCGGTTGGGTTTAGGAGTCACTGTCGCGGACGGTCTCGTCGACTGCCAGAGCCTGGTTGCCCGACTGGCTCCAGTCGTGATCTTCAGCGTAACGCTCGTGGTAATCGCTGTAGGCGATGCCCTCCGGGCTGTCACGATAGACCTCGTAGAGGCTAATGCGGCTCGGGCCCGACTTGACGATTTCACCTTCGAACGCGTTACCGGCAATGCCGTCGACGTTGGCTTCGACCATCAGGCGGTTGAGCGAGGGCGTGAAGTCGCTGCCGACGACCGGCGCGAATTCGATACCGGCGGCATCATAGCCGTGGACGTACTCTTCCGAGCCCAACCGTTGCTGGAACTCGAACGGGTTGTTGGCAAAGGCACTGGTGCTGGTAACGAGCAGTGCAGCGATAAGGGTCTTTTTCATGATCAGGTCTCCTGTGATGTTTCCGTTGTTGGGCGGCGACGCCGTCCGGTTACACTCCAAGAGACCCGTGGGGTGGCGATTTCTTTTCACGGGTATCAAGGACGCCCGGGTATCAACAGAACGTGCCATTACCGCGGGGAGGGGTGTTTCCCGTCTTCACTAAGGCTGAAATCACTGCGTAGCATCCCGGCGACTCACATCGCGGGGGAAAGGTCACTGGCCCGCAGAAGACCACCGGGAAGACAGCTTATCTGCCTTCGTGTTGGTCAACGGACCTGGGAGTTTTCAGCAGGAGCGAACTGATTCAATCAGCCAGGATCATGGCTGCTCTTGGCCGACTGCACGCATTCGGCGTCATGCCAGTAAGCGGCCAGTGGAATCAATGGAGGTTCGGCGAAGGTCAGCTATGCGGAACCTATCCGCAAAGACAGCCACCGGCCATGAACGGACATAGCGAGGCCATGCCGCCCGACTGCCAGGAAGCTTTGCACCCTTGTGCGGCTCACAGGCGGTCCCGGCCAACAGCCGTCTTATGACCGGACTCTTGTCTTGGTCCGGTTGTCACTTCAAAGCGGCCATCACATGACCCGAATGCGTGCAGGTAGTTCTGGCCGAACCTTTTCCTGGGACGGTGGCTCAAGGGGTTTGCCTTCCAAAAGTCAGAGAAATGAATGCGTTAAGTTTCAGGCAAAACCAAAGGGCTGCGCAAATCAGAAGGTTAGAGGTGCGAGGGAGAATATAGTGGGTCGCTTCGATTTTCGCGGCGGTTGTGAGGAAGGAAAAGCCTCTTATGTCGTTCGTCCAATCTTAGGTCCTCGTTTTTTGCTTGATTGCTGCAAATTCGCTGCAAGTTGGATGAGCACAATGCCAACCAACAGAGAAGATCTTTGCTTTTGATCTCATGCGGACACATCGTGACTTATTGATCACAAGGGGGTTGCAGACATGATTGGTTTACCCAGAGAAATATCTTACGGCGCTACCGCGTTGACTGCAGTGGTCTGCGGTATGTTGTACGCGACCAATGTATCGACCGCCAACATCACTGAATCTGTTGCAACGGGCCACTCAGAGTCTGGTGCCTTTGGGGATTACACGGCTTTGTCCGGGCCGGAAGAGTCCGGCCAGCACAAGTTCTGGCTGAACAGCGACGTGCTTGCAGCTTTAGGCGCAACCGCGGACACACTGTCGGTCCTGGATGACCGTGACGAGCAACGGTGAAATCTGCATGCGGTCGCGAAGGTGCGCGCAGAGTCAGCGCGTATTGATGAGCACATGGGCTGGGACGTTGAATTGCATCTAATTTTCAACCACCTTTGCATCGAAGCTTGATCCGACCGAGAGCTTCTATTTGTTTGAAGCCTAGACGAGAAGCATGGCCAGAGGCGGTTCACGCAAAATTGCAAATCTGGGTCATCCCGGGATGCAAATCAACACATTGCTTCTCTTCAGAGCCTATTGCTCATACTGGAGGAAAGCACTTATCTTCGTCCAATGACTGTCTAATCAGGTGGGTCCAGCTCTCTACCCAGCCCGGTTTTCAGGAATTCTTATACGAATGCCGCCCACAGGCGGCATTCTTATCAGGCTTGTTAATGATCAGCTCAGAAGTCGATCACCTTGTCGGCATACAGGAACAGGTCATGGATGCCAACGCCACCCGCCACTTCGCCAACATTTGGACAGGTGGTTTCGGGGTCATCCGGGTCGCATGGGCCATACCGGGTATTCCAGCACAGCGGGCAAACAACCACGTCACTGCCCGGCATGGACGCGAAGGCATTGAGAAGACCGGTCAGCGGCTTTGGACCGCAAGGCGTCGTGCACATCGGAAGGGGATCTGCTTCAAAAATATCAGGTCCGACCACCCTGACGCCTTCCAGGGTCAGGAACAGCTTCACTTCATCCGCGGAGGGTGACATATCCGCCACGGTGTTGCCTTGGCAGTCCTGGAGCTCTGGCATCAGCAGGTTCATGCCGATCTGAATCGCGACGCATGCTGTTTCGGTCCCAGCCTCGTCCACTTCCCAGAATACATCTTCATCTTCACCCACAACTTCCATAACAGGGCTGGACTTGATGGCGACGACGACTGACTCGACTCCGTCAACACTCGGTTCGAGGCTCTTGACGACGCCTCCTGCTTTTCCGCCGGCGTGAACTGCTGAACCACCTACAATCAGAGCGCTGAAGATGCCGGCCACAAGCGTTTTGGTTAGCTCGATATTCATGTTTGCTTCCTTAATTTCTCTCCACTACACTGAAGACCCTAGCAAAAGTAGGGTTAAATCGGTTTGATGGAGGTCAGGCGGAATAAATTAAATCTCCAAGCTGAATTGGAAGTCGTTATTTGCAGGCCGGAATCACCACTGCAGAAGTAATTGGGACAGACCACGATTTCCAGGGTCGCTGCCATGAGGCAAATCGGCGCAACTGCTGTATCGCTTTGATGCTCAGGTGCAGTTCCGTATTAGGCATTTCTGGGGATCAGAAACGTCTGTCGACTGGCTATTCACGCATGGAACGTGGCATGCCAACTCAGCTGAGCCCACGAGAACGTCGATCTAGAGGAGTCCCTCTCAGAAACTGCCAACCAGGATGACGGCAATTGCTTAGGCGAATTCGTCGGCAGTCTTTGTTCACGCCTTCCTAATTCCGCAGAATCTGCAGAAAAACCACTCCGGGCAACACTTCTGGCCGAGCCTTTTCCTCGGACGGTGGCTCAGTCGGCCTGGGCGCGGATATGTCCGCTTCGGAACCAGCTGCGGTCATCAACCGAGAACGGGTGCGTGACGGCTATGTGTTGGTTGCTGTCGTTCCTGCATGACTGGATATGAAGCGATCTGATACTCCGGCGACAGCACCAGGGAAAGACCGCAGTGGGTCGACTGCAGACCATTGCACCGCACAAACCAGCGTCAGCTTTCAAGTTCCGGTGCGTAGCTGAACACCGGACCTTCCGCGCGGGCCCGGCTACCGCCGCAACCGGCCATGACCGGACGGGCAGCGCGGCTTGCGTTCCAGGAGGAACCGAGCAGCTGCGCCCGTGCTTGACTGCCTACCGCCAGGTCGGCTCCAGGGCCGAAGCAGTCACCGCGCGCAGTTAGCGGTTTCGGCGGCAGTCAACATAAACCCCTCAAGCGTCGCCATCGTGTATTTGGATCCTTGCAGCGATTCATTACGGGAGCGCCAACTGTTTCGACAGAGTCAATGGCTAACGACAGCGAAAGTCAAAAATACGGCACTGCCTCAACGCTACGCGAAATCTTTGTCCCGAATCTCACTCTAATATAAGTGAGTGAATAGTTGACAGAAACTTTGCAATATATCCACATGGAGAACAATTTATAACTTTTGAATTGCTCATCAATTCTCTCGCTCTTGGTTGATCGACTATCGCCCACGGTCGATGCCAGACTTGAAAAAACGCTAGTCGGTCATACTGGGGGTTTTCTAAAATATCAATAAGGTTGGAGTTTGTATCATCGAAGTCTCCGCAGCCATCGAAACTAGAGCCTCCAAACTCGGCCAAACCGAACGGCTTGTTTTCTACCGCACTAGTCAAGACCTGATAATTTTCGATAGTGTTTTTATCGTATAGGTCCAAGGCAATAACATCTACGTACTCATCGCCAGGATAAAAATCATCATGATTGTATGAATCGGCATCGTTCGGCGCGTAAACCCATAACAGGTTGTCCAAGCCTCTCGTTTCAGAAAAATAACGAAACATATCCTGCCACAAGGCCTTGAAATTTTGCGCATATTGAGTTGACGATCCGTGCGTCTTTCCGATGGACCACCAGAACCAATCGCCGTTCATCTCGTGAAGTGGCCTCCACAAAATCGGAATATCTTCGCCATCATCTTTAAACTCGCTTAGCGCGTCAGCAATCTCGACTAGATAATTCTCCCAGTTTGTTCTTGATGCGTTGTTCCCTTGAAAAAGATCTGACAATGGACCTTCCGGGCTGCTTTTTGGATTCGGGCTTTCGGTCCAAGGATTGCTTCCGTCGGTCCAAGGATTGCTTGCGTGCCAACTTATGGTTACGAGTCCTCCTCTTCTTGAGTGTGCTTTTAGGAGGGCGTTAGCTGCTGTCACTTGGCCGCGATCAGAAAAACCATAATCCGTTCCCACGATGCTTACATGTTTACCAGTTTCTCGATCGAGCCGCTCGATATGATCTCGGTAAGAAGCAGCAAAACTCAACCAACGCCCCACACTTTTGCAATCGGACTCTGGATGGTTTGTCGTCCTTGCGTAGTCTGTAGTGGTTTCCGATGGATATCCCGCGAATTGACCCGATAGAACTTCGTTTAGCTTTTCTTCGTCGCCCATTAAAGCATTCAACCGATCAAGAGTTTGGCGTGCTTGAGCCGAAAGAACACGAGACGTTGTCGTGTTTGAAGTTGAAGCTTGAATGTTGTCGTATCGTGCTAACCGGGACCCAGCTTGGATGTATGCCTTATCGATTGGGTCTCCAAAAATCGGCTTGTTAGTGGTAGCGACCACTTTCCCATCAAGTAGTATGTTTACAGTTCCCATGGTGGAGTCGATCTAAAGCGCCAATCCGGTGCCAATCGAAAACGTCTGCATCCACTTCGCCTGACTCATATACTCTTGACTCTTGATCGTTTACGGCCACTAGAAATGGA
>CAVWYD010000017.1:0-110484 GCA_963759055.1 uncultured Gammaproteobacteria bacterium | reverse complement strand
AAAACTACATCGGTGGCCAGGTGCGCAACGGCAACGTGTACCTGCTGTACCCGGCCGATGCCAACATGATCCAGGCGGCCTATGGCTGGTCGGTGGCGCAGTCGAACAAATGCATCAGTATCGTCGCATCCAAGTCCGCACTGCCGGTGTACACCACGCCGGCACAGGCGGAGTCTGCGATCGAGCGTGGTGCGGTGACGCTGTATGAGTCGGACATCGGTGACAAGGGCACCATCGTGTTTGCGGTCACCGGCGACATGATCCTGTTGCCGGTGTTCGATGCGAGGGATGCACTGGAAGCGGCAGGCTACCGGGTGCGCATCGTGTGCGTTGCCAACCCGCGCCGTCTGTACCGTCCGTCGGATGTCGCCTGGCAGCATGCGTCGGAACCTGATGACGGCTTCATGAGTGATGCGGACTTCGAAGAGCTGTTCAGCGGTGACGTTCTGATCGGCGTCAGTGGTGGCGGCACCATGGGGCTCGAGCCGGTCATGCTGCGCAGTCGTTGTGCTGATCGGGATCTCTTCGGCTGGCAGCGTGGCGAGACCACGGCGAGTCCGGCAGAGATCATGGGTTTCAACGGCATCACCGCCGAAAGCCTGGCCGGGCGCGCCCAACAACTGATGGGTTCCGTCAAGGCGGTCACGGCCAACGCAGCCTGAGGAGGCTTCATGAATCAGCAGAAAGTCACCAAGATCATCGTGATCGACGATGACCCGACTGGCTCGCAGACGGTGCACAGTTGCCTGCTGCTGACCCGCTGGGATACGCAGACCCTTATCGAGGGTCTGCGTGACGAGGCGCCTTTGTTCTTCGTTCTCAGCAACACCCGGGGCATGGATGCCGGGCAGGCGGCCGAGGTTACTCGAGAGATCTGCATCAATCTGCGCGCAGCGATCGCAGAAATGCATGAGGAGGGCGTCTCCATCCACCCGGTCATCGTCAGCCGCTCGGACTCGACGTTACGCGGGCACTACCCGGTGGAAACCGATGTGATTGCCGAAGAGCTGGGGCCGTTCGATGCGCATTTCCTGGTGCCGGCGTTCTTCGAGGGCGGTCGGATCACGCGCGATGGCGTTCATTATCTGATGGTCGATGGTGAGCCCGTTCCCGTGGATCAGACCGAGTTTGCCAGGGATTCGGTATTCGGTTTCAGCACGGCGTTTCTTCCAGACTATGTGCAGGAAAAGACCGCCGGCCGCATTGCTGCGGACAGTGTGGAACGCTTTGACCTGGCGGACGTGCGCGCTGACATCAGCGAGAGGCTGACGGGTCTGAGCGACAACGCCTGCTGCGTGGTCGATGCTGAGCAGCAGTCGGACCTCGATGGCTTTGCGCGCCAGGTGCTGGCGGCGGCAGCTGAGGGCAAGCGTTTTCTGTTCCGCAGTGCGGCCAGCCTTTTGACCGCCTTTGCGGGCCTGCCACCGCAGCCGGTTGCTGCTGCCGAGATGTCGCGTTTCGTCCGCGATCGAAGACCGGGTGTGGTGCTGGTTGGTTCGCATGTCGACAAGTCGTCCCGACAACTGGCTTACCTCACAGAGAATTCGACCATCCTGCCGCTGCATGTCGATCTCGATGCGATGGTACGTGATGAAGAGAGCCTGTTCGCGGAATTGGTTCAGCAGATGGTCGAGGCGGAGCGCGGCGGCCGGGGTGTTGTGTTGTTTACCAGTCGCGGCGAGCGGACCTTCGCGACCACGGCCGATCGCCTGGCCTTTGGCGAGCGCGTATCTGCCTTTCTCATGCGTCTGGTGCAGAACCTGCCGAGGGCCATCGGGTTCCTGATCAGCAAGGGAGGGATCACCTCGAACGACACCCTGAGCAAGGGGCTGGCACTGCGCACCGCGCGCGTGGTCGGTCAGATCCGGGCCGGCTGCTCGGTCGTGGTGTGTCCGGATGATCATCCACGCTATCCGCGCCTTCCGGTGGTGATCTTTCCAGGCAACGTCGGCGGTGACGAGGCGCTGGCCGAGGTGTATGACATTTTGAGTCGCCAGCGTTCGGCGAAGACCGGGGACGCAACGGCTGCGGCCTGAACCTGTGCCACCGTTGACGCTGGAGGTCAGAGCAGCCCGCTGCCGTCCTTGATGATGCCGTGAGATTTTATATCGACGATGATGTCGTCGACGGCTCGTATCATTCTGGCCATTTCACGCGCCAGGTTCATCATCATCAGGCCGAACTCGGAAGGAAAAACCTGGCGCAGGCGATTGAACAACCGGAAATCGATCTCAAGAATCACGGTCTCTTCGGTCGCAAGCGCCATGCCCAACCTGTCATACAAGGCGATCGTATTGGCAAATCCGATCTGCTGGCCGAAGCGGTAGTCACGGATGTACGCATACTGATCATTCGCGGACCTGTAGTACGAGATACCACCCTGCAGGATCACGAAGAAACGGTCGCCCCTGTCGCCCGGCTCGAACAAAGACTCCCCCCTGTCGAGCTGCAGGATCCGGCCTTCACGCAAAAGCCAGTGAATGGTCTCTGCGGAAAGCGCACCGAAGGCGGCTGCCTGTTGGAGCTGCTCGACTGAACGATCCTGAAGAAATTGGGCTGGGCTGACCGACTGCATCTGACTGTCTCTGCCTGTTGAATCCTGCATCGCGTACTGTGTGTGCGCTTATCAGGTCCCGTCGGGACCCGTTTCACCCAGGTGCAGCGGCCGCACAGGCTCATGCAGCCACTCCTCCCGCGTAGTCCAATCATAGTCCGGCACATCGACGTAAAGTTCGATTTCGTTGCCATCGGGGTCACGCAGATAAAGGCTGTGACTGATCCAGTGGTCTGACATGCCCTCGATTTCAATGCCCGCGGCCTCCAGCTGCGCTTTGGCCGCGCGCAAGTCGTCGTCGCTGTCGCCGATGCACCAGCCGACGTGATAGAGCCCGATTCGGCGGCCTCGCGGTGGCGGTGGGGCATCGCCCACCTCCAGCAGCAGAAGCTCGTGATGGGTGCGTCCGCTGCTCAGGATGCAGGCGCGTCCGTTGAAAGTTTCACCCGCTGCCTCCAGGCCCATCAGGTCGCGGTAGAAGCCCAGGGAGCGCTGCAGATTCCGCACATAGAGCACGACATGCCCGAGATGTTGGGTAAGCATCAGTCTGTTTTTCCTCCCGCCGAGCCGCCGATAACCGAATATGAAGGCCCTGAGTTTATCCCGCAAGCTGCGAGGAATATCATCGGGCCGAGGCTTTGCACGTCGAATGAGTGACGACAGAAGAATCCGCAGGGTATGCCGCGATGATTGAAAACGAGCACAGAGATAAATGGGACCGGCGCTATGAACAGGCGCAGTCGCTGCCTTGCGCACTCGAGGTCCTGGTCGAAAATTCACATCTGCTGCCGGCCCGCGGGACGGCCCTCGACCTGGCCTGCGGTCTGGGTGGGAGCGGCCTGCTGCTGGCCGAGCGTGGTTTGCAGACATGGGCCTGGGACCTGTCACCGGTAGCCATCGAGGCCCTGGAGAGGCGGGCAGCAGGCCTTCCGCTGAATGCTGAGACCAGAGATGTCATCAACAGTCCGCCGGAGCCCGGGCGGTTTGATGTCATCTGCGTCGGGCACTTTCTTGACCGCGAACTCTGCAAGCACATCGCCGCTGCACTGAAACCCGGCGGTCTGTTGTTCTACCAGACATTCAGCCTGGAACGCGTCGACGAAACAGGTCCAGGTAATGCACGCTACAGACTCGCCACCAACGAGCTGCTCGAGTTGTTCCCCGATCTGACGGTGCGTTTCTACCGCGATGAGGGGCGTGCGGGCGACCGGTCACGTGGCTTTCGCAATCGTGCCCAGCTGGTGGCGGAGCAACCCTCATGAATCTGCCGGCAATGGTTTTTCATGTAAGCCGTGCGTGGACGCCCCGGTGGAACCGGGCGACCCGGACACGCGAAATGCGGTACTGTATTCCGAAGGCGCAAAAAAATAGAAGCAGTCAGGGGGTAGCTTGACCACAAGCTATAGGCTGCCAGGGGCGATGATGGAGACAATCCAGCACAAGCTGCAACAATTCGATCCGGGTGTGGTCTGGCTGGACAAAGACAACCGGATATCTGTCCATGAACGATTTGGCCATGGAGACCTTCAGGGTACGGCCGGGTGAACTGATCGGCGAGGAAATACTGCAGCTCCATCCCGAGCCCAGTCGCGAGAAGGTCCGGCAGCTGCTGGAGCAGTCATCCGGCCCGGCCAATTCGCCACCGCCGATGACCGTGATGATCAACATCCCGGAGCGGGTGCTGATGATCAAGGTGTCCAGGATGTACGGCAAGGACGGTGAGGCCGCTACCTGCATGATTTTTTATGACCTGACCGACGCTTCAACCGGAGCGGGCGAACCTCAAGACGAGGTTGCGGGGGAGCGGGCAAAGCGCAAGCTGCATAAATTACCGGTCTACAAGGACAAGCAGGTATTGCTGGTGGACCTGAAGTCCATCTGCTGCATCAAGGCGGATGGGCGGTACTCGACGCTATACACCGAGAACGAAGACTACTTCTGCAATCTGTCCATCTCGGATCTTGAGAATCGGTTGGACGAGCGGTTTTTCTTCCGCGTTCACCGCAGTCATATGGTCAATCTGCGTTACGCCAAGGCGTTCGAAAAGATCGATGAACAGTGCTATCTGATCATCGATCATCGTGACGGCATCAGGGTCCCGATCAGTCGCAACAAGGTCAACAGTCTCAAACAGGTACTTGGCCTGAATTGACCCTGCATCTGGGCCTACGTCCGCGTCACCTCCGGGCTGAAAAAAGAGACCCTTCATCGAGCCGGGTCGTAGCTTCTGTCCCTTACAAAACCTTGTTTCAGCAGGTGTTTTAAGGCTTGGCTTCCATATGCCGCTCATGTGCGAAATAGCCCCGTTGGGATCCTTTATCTGCTGTTCATGACTTGACCCTTGAGCCTGGTGTTTCCGGCGCCCAGATTCCACGGGCGGGCAGGAGAGCGTGCACTGCACCCTTGCTCGCCCTGATAAAAATCCGGGAGGAGACCATGATTCCAGGCGAATTCGAATACCACGTGGCGTCGAGCGTGGATGACGCCATCCGGCTGATGTCCGCACACGAGGATGCAAAGATCCTTGCCGGCGGCCACAGCCTGTTGCCGATGATGAAGCTGCGCTTTGCCGAGCCGGCTCACCTGATCGATATCAACGGGCTCAGTGAGCTCAAGGGCATCCAGCTCGACGGCGACACTATCCGCATCGGCGCCATGACTACCGAGAATGAGCTGATCGCCTCGGAGATTCTGCAGCAACATTGCCCGCTGCTGGTCGATGCGGCCAAACTCGTTGCCGATCCCCAGGTGCGCAACCGCGGCACGATTGGTGGTGACGTGGCGCACGGCGATCCGGGTAACGACCACCCTGCCGTGATGCTCGCGCTGGATGCGGAGTTCGTGATCAGAGGGCCTGGTGGCGAGCGGGTGCAGGCGGCCAACGGCTTTTTCCTCGGCACCTATTGGAACGCGCTGGAAGAGGGCGAGCTGATGACCGAGATACGGGTGCCGGTAAGCAAGCCCGGCACGGGTTACGGCTACAACAAACTCAAGCGCAAGACAGGCGACTATGCAACCGCCGGCTCACCGGTGGTGCTCAGTCTGGACGGCGATGTATGCCGGGAAATTCGCATCGGCCTGACGAATGTCGCCCCTATGGCGATTCGAGCCGAGGCGGCCGAGGACGTGCTCCGAGGCCAGGTGATCACCGAGGCGCTGATCGAGCAGGCGGCCGAACAGGTGATGGCGGCCTGTGAGCCGGCCGAGGATCTGCGTGGCGACACCGAATACAAAACCCATATGGCGGCCGAGATGGCGCGCCGTTCGATCCGGGATGCCCTGGCGCGGGCGAGGAGTTAACGGCGATGGCCAAACAACACATTTCTTTCAAGCTCAACGGTCAGCAGGTGGATGCACTGGTGGAGCCGCGTGAGCTGCTGGTGCACACCATCCGCGAACAGCTGTCTCTTACCGGCACGCACATCGGCTGCGAAACATCTCACTGCGGTGTATGCACGGTGGATCTGAACGGCGACTCGGTCAAGGCCTGCACCATACTTTCGATGCAGGCGAACGGTGGCGACGTACTCACGGTCGAGGGCCTGGCCGACGCGGAAGGCCTGCATGCGGTGCAGCAGGCCTTCATCGAGGAGCATGGCCTGCAATGCGGGTTCTGCACCCCGGGCATGCTGGTGCGCGCCCACCGATTTCTGCAGGAAAACCCTGACCCCACGGAGGAAGAGATCCGCTGGGGCATGTCCGGCAACCTGTGCCGCTGCACCGGTTACCAGAACATCATCAAGGCGGTGAAGTCCGCTGCCCAGAAACTGCAACAGGCTTGACGGAGGGTTAACACATGGCAACCGCAGAAGAAGAAGTGAGCCGTCAGGACGCCTTACAGGGCATCGGCTGTTCACGCAAACGCAAAGAAGACCCGCGCTTCGTGCAGGGCAAGGGCAATTACGTGGACGACGTGAAGATGCCCGGCATGCTGTTCGCCGACATGGTACGCAGCCCCTATGCCCATGCGCGCATCAAGAGCATCAACAAGGAAAAGGCACTGGCACTGCCGGGGGTCCATGCCGTACTGACGGCGGACGACCTCAAGCCGCTGAACCTGCACTGGATGCCGACCCTGGCCGGAGACGTTCAGGCCGTGCTGGCCGATGAAAAGGTGCACATGCAGTACCAGGAAGTGGCGGTGGTCATTGCCGATGACCGCTACATCGCGGCCGATGCCGTGGACCTGGTGGAGGTGGAGTATGAACCCCTGCCGGTCCTGGTGGATCCGCACAAGGCCCTGGAACCTGACGCGCCCATCCTGCGCGAGGATGCGCAGGACAAGGACACCGTCGGCCAGGGGCCACGCAAGCATCCCAACCACATCTTCACCTGGGAGGTCGGCGACGAGGCGGCCACCGATCGTGCGTTCGACGAGGCCGAGGTGACGGTGACCCAGGAGATGTATTACCCAAGGGTCCATCCGAGCCCGTTGGAGACCTGCGGCTGCGTGGCGTCCTTCGACAAGATCAAGGGCAACCTGACCGTGTACATCACCTCGCAGGCGCCGCATGTGGTTCGGACCGTGGTCACCCTGCTGTCGGGGATCCCCGAGAGCAAGGTGCGTATCATCTCGCCGGATATCGGCGGTGGTTTCGGCAACAAGGTGGGTATCTACCCGGGTTATGTTACGGCTATCGTCGCCTCGATCGTGCTGGGCCGGCCGGTCAAGTGGATCGAGGACCGCATGGAGCACCTGTCGACCACGGCATGGGCGCGCGACTACTGGATGACGGGTGAGCTGGCGGCGGACAAAGACGGCCGCATCAAGGGCCTGCGTGTCGGAGTGCTGGCCGACCACGGTGCCTTCAACTCGCACGCCCAGCCGACCAAGTGGCCGGCCGGATTCTTCAGTATCGTGACCGGTTCGTACGATATTCCGACCGCCTATGTGAAGGTGGATGGTGTCTACACCAACAAGTCGCCCGGCGGGGTGGCCTATCGCTGTTCGTTCCGAGTGACCGAAGCGGTTTACCTGATCGAGCGCACGCTGGATGTGCTGGCGCAAAAGCTTGGCATCGACAAGGCGGAGATTCGTCGTCGCAACTTCGTCAAGCCGGAGCAGTTCCCTTACCACACGGCGTTGGGCTGGGAGCTGGACAGCGGTGATTACCATACGGCACTGGACAAGGTGCTGGCCGCCGTCGATTACGCGGGCCTGCGCAAGGAGCAGGAAGAGAAGCGTTCCAAGGGCGAGCTCATGGGTATCGGTCTGGTGACCTTCACCGAGGTGGTCGGTGCAGGGCCCAGCAAGTCCTGCGACATCCTTGGCGTCGGCATGTTCGACAGTGCCGAGATCCGGGTGCACCCGACCGGCAGTGTGATTGCCCGCATGGGCACCATCACCCAGGGTCAGGGGCATCAGACCACCTATGCTCAGATCATTGCGAGTGAGCTGGGCCTGTCTTCCGAGGACATCCAGATAGAGGAAGGGGATACCGATACCGCGCCCTACGGACTGGGAACCTACGGATCACGTTCCACCCCCGTGGGCGGGGCGGCCACCGCGGTCGCCGCGCGCAAGATCCGCGCAAAGGCACAAAAGATCGCTGCGCATATGATGGAGGTGAGCGAGGCCGACCTGGAATGGGATATCGACCGCTTCAAGGTCAAGGGTGTGCCGGGGCAGGAGAAGACCATGAAGGAGGTTGCCTGGGCAGCGTACAACAATGTGCCCGAGGGCATGGAGATGGGCCTGGAGGCGGTGGATTACTACGATCCTCCCAACTTCACCTACCCGTTCGGTACCTACCTGTGCGTGGTCGACATCGACAAATACACAGGCCAGGTCCACGTGCGGCGCTTCTATGCGCTGGACGACTGCGGCACGCGTATCAATCCGATGATCATCGAGGGACAGATCCACGGCGGCCTGAACGAGGGCTTCGCGGTGGCCATGGGGCAGGAGATGCCTTATGACGAGGAGGGCAACCTGCTCGGCAATACCTTGATGGACTACTTCATTCCGACCTTCGTCGAGACGCCACACTGGGAGACCGACTACACGGTGACGCCGTCGCCGCATCACCCGCTGGGTGCCAAGGGCGTGGCGGAGTCGCCGCACGTCGGCAGTATCCCGTGTTTCACCGCGGCGATCGTGGATGCATTCTCGCATCTGGGCATCACTCACATGGATATGCCGCACAGCGCTTATCGCGTCTGGCAGCAGCTCCACGAGCTGGGTCTGGACAAGCGGGCCTGAGGCAATTGCGGCACCGTCGGGAGTCATCCCGTTTGGTGCCGCGCTGGAGAAATCGAATGCAAGTCAATCTGGACAAGACCTTTCCCATTGCTGCACCGGGCAGCAGCGCCTGGAAGTTTCTGCAGGACATCCCGGGTGTGGCCGGCTGCATGCCGGGTGCGGAGATCACCGAGACCATCGATGACAGTCATTACAAAGGCGCGATCAAGGCCAAGGTCGGTCCCGCCCACATGGCCTTCAACGGAGACATCGAGATCGAGGGCATAGACGCGACAAACGGGAACTGCACCTGATCGGGCACGGTCAGGACACCAAGGGTACCTCGTCGGCGACGATGGACCTGACTGCCTGGGTCGTGGACACCGGCGAGGGTCAGTGCGAGCTCAAGGGCGAGGCGCAGGTCAAGGTGACCGGCAAGGCCGCCAGTCTCGGTGGTCGCATGATGACCCAGGTGTCGGACCAGATACTCAACCAGTTCGGCAAGAACTTCGCCAACAACGTCATGGCGATGGGCGAGGGCGAGGATGCCGAAGAGGCACGCGAGGAACTGGCCGAGCAGCCCAAGGAACTGAACGGTCTTGCTTTTGCCTGGTCGGTGTTCGTAGGCTTTCTGCGCAGCCTGTTCGGCGGCGGTAAGTCGAGTGCCGGTTGAGGCAGCTGCAGCACGCGAAGGGGCAGATTGGTATGAGTGGCGAGAACCGGGTCGCTGAACTGCAGGGCCGCCTGGCCGACGCCGGGTACATCGCCGAACGCAGTCTCAGTGCCACGCTGCTGCTGTTCACCGATCTGCAGCGACCGTTGTTGCTGGAGGGTGACGCGGGCGTCGGCAAGACCGAGATCGCGCGGGTGCTGGCGCAGGTTTTTGATTGTCCGCTGATCCGCCTGCAGTGCTACGAAGGCCTGGACGTCAATGCCGCGGTCTACGAATGGAACTACCAGCATCAGTTGCTGGCCATCAAGCTGCTGGAGCAGGGCAAGATCAACCCAAGCGACGCCGAGCAGCAGATCTTCAGCGACAAGTACCTGCTGCAGCGACCGTTGCTGCAGGCCATCACCCAGCCCAAGTCACCGGTGCTGCTGATCGACGAGGTCGACCGCGCAGACGAGGAGTTCGAGGCCTATCTGCTCGAACTGCTGTCGGACTTTCAGATCAGCGTGCCGGAACTCGGCACCATCTCAGCGATAACCCGCCCCTTCGTGGTACTCACCTCCAACGGCACCCGCGAGCTCAGTGATGCGCTGCGCAGGCGCTGCCTGTATCACTATGTCGAATACCCGGAGTTCGACAAGGAACTGCGCATCGTCAACGCACGGGTGCCCGAGATCGGTCCCCAGCTGGCCCGCCAGGTGGTGGCCTTCGTGCAGGACCTGCGCAGGCTGGATCTGCGCAAGAAGCCCGGTATCGCCGAGACCCTGGATTGGGCCGCTGCGCTGCTGCGTCTCGAGGTGCCGAGCCTGGATGCCGACCCCCAGGTTGTGCTCGACTCGCTGGTGTGTCTGCTAAAGACCCGCGAGGACAGTGCCGGTCTTGGTCAGGTTGAGGTCGAGCGGCTCGTGGCGAGGGCGGTATGAACCTGGCCCCGGCTCAGGATTCGGCCGATCCTGGCCTGGCCGCTGACCTGCAGGGGCGGCTGGTAGAGTTCGTGCGACTCGTGCGCGTGAATGATTTTCACGTCGGCGTGGCAGAAGAGATCGATGCCCAGCGTGTTGCCCTGAGCTGCGGCCTGACCGATGGGCAGCGCCTGCGCTGGGGTCTGCGGGCGTTGTTGTGTTCGGACCAGGACGAATGGGAACGCTTCGATGAGCTGTTCGATGCCTACTGGCGGTCCACCAATATGCGCAGCAGCTATCAGTCCATGCCGGCAGCACCCGTGGACCGTGAGCTGAACCGACAGGACGGACCGCCGGGCCGCCGCCAGGATTCGGCGGCCGAGGCTGACGCCGAGGGCAGCGGTGACGGTGCCGACGTCGCTGAAGGAGGCACCCGCGAAGGTGCCAGTGTCGCCGAACACATGGCCAAGACAGATTTCCAGTTGCTCGCAGACAGTGGCCAGATGCGGGCCATGGAGCAGCTGGTGGAACGCCTGGCGCGCAAGATGCGCCGTCGCCTGATACGCCGTCAGCGGGTGCAGCGGCAGGGGCGCCGCATCCACCTGCGCGGCACCCTGCGTCAGTGCCTGCGCTTTGGTGGTATGCCGCTGCAGCTGGCCTATCGGCGTCGCTGCCGACGCCAGCCCAGATTGATCCTGATCGTTGACGTGAGTCGTTCCATGTCGCTGTACAGCACTGTGTTCCTGCGCTTCGCCCGGGGTATCGTGAATGCCTTCCGCGACGCCGCGGCGTTCGCCTACCACACGCGCCTGGTGCCGATCACCGATGCGCTGCGCCAGTCGGATCAGGCGCGCATGCGTGAAAGCCTGACCCTGATCTCGCAAGGCTGGTCCGGCGGCACCCGCATCGGTGAGTGCCTGGGCAGTTTCAACGATGAATATGCCCGGCTGCTCAACAGCCGCAGCCTGGTGGTCATCGTCAGCGACGGCCTGGACACCGGCGAGCCGGAACGCCTGGTCGAGGAACTGGTGCGTATCAAGGGGCGATGCCGCAAGCTCATCTGGCTTAACCCGCTGTTGGGGCGCAGTGGCTACGAACCCAGGACCCAGGGCATGCAGGCGGCGCTACCTCAGCTGGACCTGTTCGCCCCGGCGCACAACCTGGAAAGTCTGCAGGCCCTGGAGCCGGTGCTGACCGGGCTCTGACGAGAACGAGAGGACGAGGGGATGTTGCACAGCGATGCGGTGCTGGACAAGGCACAGGAACTCAAGGCGAGTGGCACACCCTTTGTGCTGGCGACGGTGGTGCGTTGCGAATCGCCCACCTCGGCCAAACCGGGGGCGAAGGCCCTGGTCACCGCCGACGGCGAACTGATCGGCTGGATCGGTGGCGGTTGCGCGCAGCCTGCGGTGCTCGATACCGCCAAAAAGGCCCTGAAGGACGGCCAGGCACGCCTGATCCGTGTCAGCCCGACCAAGGACGGACAGGTGGAGGCCGGTATCATCGACTTCGGCATGACCTGTCACAGTGGAGGCACCTTGGATATCTTCATCGACCCCGTGATCGCCCGTCCGGCGCTGCTGATCATCGGCGCCTCGCCCGCTGCGCAGACCCTGGGCGTGCTGGCCCATCATGCCGGCTTCGCCGTGCATGCTGCGTTCCCCGGCGCCGACGCCGAGATGTTCCCGCAGGCGGTACAGATTATCGATGGCCTCGAACTGGAAGCGCTTCGCTGTGGCGTGCCGCCGATGGTGGTGGTGGCTACGCAGGGTAAGCGCGACGAGCCCGGCCTGGAGGCAGCGCTCACCGCCGCTTCGCCCTATATCGCGTTCATCGCCAGTGAGCGCAAGGCGGACAAGTTGCGTAGCTATCTCAAGGAAAGAGGCCAGGACCCGGCTCGGGTGGATGCGATTATCTCGCCGGCCGGCATCGAGATCGGTGCGGTCACGCCGGAGGAGATCGCGGTATCGGTGCTTGCCGGGCTGATCCGGGCGCGCCGTGACGAGGCCATGATCGAATCCATGTCCGCAGTCAGTAAACAGGCAGACATTGGTCGTGCGGATAAATCTGCGTCTTCAGTGCAGACGGGAAGTTGCTGCGGCAGCGCGGTGCCCACCAGTGCTACGGATCCGGTGTGCGGTATGAGCGTGCAGATCGCCGGCGCGGAATTCGTCAGCCACCATCAGGGCCGCAGTTATTATTTTTGCTGCGCCGGCTGTCAACATGCCTTCGACAAAGACCCGCAAGGTTATCCGGCCGCACAGGGGGTGGGATGAGCAGCTTTTCGGCCATCCTGCTCGCCGCGGGGGAGTCGCGCCGCATGGGTTCAGTCAACAAGCTGACGCTGCCAGTGGCCGGCCAACCGCTGTTGCGCCGCACCGCCGAGACGCTTTTGCAGGCCGGATTGCAGGAGCTGGTGGTGGTGGTCGGCCACGAACAGCAGACCGCCCGCGAGCTATTGAGCGGCCTGCCGCTGCAGATCGTCTGCAATGACAATTACACGGAAGGGCAGATGACCTCGGTGCACTGCGGCATGCGTGCGCTGCAGCAGGCCTG
Source organism: uncultured Gammaproteobacteria bacterium (assembly GCA_963759055.1). Lineage (GTDB taxonomy): Bacteria > Pseudomonadota > Gammaproteobacteria > Chromatiales > Chromatiaceae > Thiosocius. The sequence continues at coordinate 97,621 of CAVWYD010000017.1, read as the reverse complement.
CGATGCCGTGCTGGTGTGCCTGGCCGACCTGCCACTCATGGCGGCAGAGGATCTGCGCCAGCTCACCGATGCGTTCGCGCACTGCCCGACCTCGGTCCTGGTGCCGACCTACAAGGGTGAGCGTGGCAACCCGATCGTACTGGCGTACGAACATCGCCAAAAGATCCTGGCCGGCGACCGCAACCTCGGTTGCAAGCGTCTGATACAGAAGCATCCGGAGCTGGTCACGGCCCTGGAGATGGACAACGACCATCTGGTGTTCGACCTGGATACCCCCGAGGCCTACCAGCAGCTGCGGCAGCGCCTTGGTGCAGCGGCCGGTGCATTCAAAAATCTGGTTTCCGCGTAAGAGGCGTTTCATGGCGAAAGAGATCTTCGAAGTCATTCAGGACCTGCAACAGAGCGGCCAGCCGTTTGCCATCGCGACGGTGGTGGAGACGGTCGGCTCGGTATCGGCCAAGACCTCATCCAAGGCCGTGATCGACCATCAGGGCCGGGTCGTGGCCGGCTGGGTGGGCGGCGGTTGCGCCGAGTCGGGCACCTGCGAAAAGGCGCTCGAGTGCATGGAAAAGGGGGAGACGGCGATGCTGGATATCGATCTGGACGACGAGATGCTCGGTGCCGGCATGCCCTGCGGGGGCAGCATGCGGGTCTACGTGGAGCCGGTGCTGCCCAGACCCGGTTTGTGGATCATGGGACACGGCAGGGTGGCCGAGTCGCTGTGCATCTTTGGCGATCTGCTCGGACTCAAGGTGATCGTGAACGACCCCGGTGTGGATTGGGACAGATATCCCGACGCCAGCCGTCTGATCACCGACGACATGGACTACGAACAACTGCAACCGGCGGCCGGTGACTATGTGGTGATTGCGACCCAGCACAAGGGTGATCATGAATCCATGAAACGTGCGCTCCGCTCCGAGGCCGGTTACATCGCACTGGTCGCCAGTCGCAAGCGCTCCCGGCTGGTGCTGGACTACCTGCGCGAAGAGGGCTTTGACGAGGGTGACATCGCGCGGGTTATGGCGCCCTGCGGCCTGGATCTGGGCGCACGCACGCCGGAGGAGATCGCTTTGTGTGTGATGAGCGAGATCGTGCTGTTGCGCCGGGGAGGCAGTGGTCTGCGTATGCGCGAGAAGCTGGATCAGGAACGGCGGCTGCGCTCCGCCGGGCGTTGAGGTATGGCCACGGCGGCACGCGATGGAAAGCCAGACGACAGGCTGGATCCGCTGCTTGTCCGTCAGGACTTTCCGCTGCTGCGTGATGCCCCGCTCGCGCAGGGCCTGCACTATCTGGACAATGCAGCCACCACCCACAAGCCGCAGGTCGTCATCGATGCGATCAGCGACTGCTATGGCGGCTTTTACGGCCCCATCCATCGCGGCCTGTACCCGCTGGCGGAGGAGGCTTCCGGGCGTTACGAGTTCGCGCGCGCGCGGCTGGCGACCTTTCTGGGCGCTGCGTCGGCCGACGAACTGGTGTTCACGCGCTCTGCCACCGAGGCGATCAACATGGTGGCCTGGGGCTGGGCAAGAGAGCGCCTGCAGCCCGGTGACCGCATCTGGGTCAGTCGCATGGAGCACCACGCCAACTACCTGCCCTGGCAGCGGATCTGCCGCGATCGCGGTGCCGAATTGCGCATCATCGAGCTGCATGAAGATGGCAGCCTGGACCTGGCGGGCTCGCCCGAACTGTTCGCGCCACAGACCCGACTGATTGCACTGTGCCAGGTATCCAATGTGCTGGGGGTGGAGAACCCGCTGCGCGAGCTGTGCGCGACTGCGCGTGCCCACGACATCCCGGTGATGGTCGACGCGGCACAGGGTGTCTCGCATCTGCCGCTGGACGTCTGTGAACTGGGCTGTGACTTTCTCGCCTGTTCGGCACACAAGATGTATGGCCCCGGCGGCATCGGCCTTTTGTATGGTCGCGCCGAACGGTTGCAAGAGATGGCCCCGCTGTTGTTGGGCGGCGGCATGGTGGACGAGGTTGGTGAGGGCACGGCTGATAGTACCTGGACCGACACCCCGGCGCGCTTCGAGGCGGGTTCACCGAATCTGGCTGGCGCGGTGGCCTTCGCTGCCGCAGCCGATTACCTGCAGGACCTGGACCGCCATCGCGTACAGGCGCACCTGACCATGCTGACGACGGCCGCGGCCGGGGCGCTGGCCGAAGTGTCGGGGCTGCGCCTGTTGCCGCCGGCGGAGACGCCGCGCTCGGCGATCCTTTCTTTCACTCTGGATGCTGTTCATCCACACGACCTGGCGCAGGTGGCGGGCGAGCAGGGTGTCGCCATTCGCGCCGGGCACCATTGCGCGCAGCCGCTGATGCGCAGTCTCGGTCTGGTCGCCACCGCCCGGGCCAGCTTCGGCGTTTACAACGGCATGGATGATGTTGAGGCGCTGGTGCGTGCGGTCGACAGTGCACGACGCCTGTTTTCTTAAGAGGCCTGGATGACTGATCACAGTCTGTACAAAGAGACCCTGCTCAGGCACTACCGTCATCCGCACAACAAGTGCGAGGGTGAGCTGCAGGGGGCGGATGTCGTACGCCGGGGAGACAACCCGCGCTGTGGCGACGAGGTCGAGGTCGGCGTGTATCTGCATGATGGCCACCTCGCACAGGTGAAGTTCCGCGGCCGCGGTTGTTCGGTCTGCATTGCATCAGCGTCGATGATGACGGAGGCGGCTCAGGGTCGCAGCGCGAAGGAGGCGCGCCAGCTTTGTGCTGACATGAAGGCGTGGTTCCAGAAGGGGGATGGCGCCGAACTGACTGAACCCCCCGAGGACCTGCAGGCACTTTCCGCAGTTCGCGAATACCCGGCACGTCGTCGTTGCGTGCTGCTGTCCTGGGAGGCGCTGGACGATGCCCTTGGTTCGATCTGAACCGACGCAACCTGGGGAGCACGGGGCCTGGAGTCTGGCCCTGCTCGTCATGGCGACCCTGTTTTTGACATCGCAGGCGCTGGACGTCGCTCTATCCGAGCGATTGCTGGTGACCCTGCTGACCACACTCGCGGTGTCGCTCTGGGCCCTGCAACTGGTTGCAGGCTGGCGCGGGATCTTTTACCTGAAGACACTGCTGATCATGCTGCTGATGGGCCAACTTGGCATGTTGTTCGGTGCAGCACTGGACTTCGGTGCGGCCGGGCTGGTGATGCTGGCCGGCTGGTGTACCACCCTCGGCGGCTCCGGCCTAGGCAGCCTCTGGGTGAAACTCGGCATTGCGCCCTGGAGCTATGCCGGTATGTTGATCGGCTGCAACCTGGGGATGCTGCTGAGCGGTTGCCTCAACAGTCAGTCAATGCAGCGGGGGATGCCGCCCTGGCTGTTCCTGCCGCTGTCAAATCTGGGCATGTTGCTGGGTCTGCTGGCGATCGAGGCCTGGCAACCCGCGGTGTCGGGTAGCCTGCAAAATCTGGCCGTGCTCATGGTTTTGCAGATGTTGCTGGCAATGGCCGCCGGCATGATAGCGATCTGGTGGTTGTCGGTGCGGGTCAACCAGCTTGGTCTTATCACGATACCCGGAAGTGGCGATTGATGGTCATGAGGAGCAGGGCGGCTCACAAGGCCTCGAAATAGGTCTCCATCCGCCTGCGCATCGCCGGGTCAGGCAGCCTGCCGAAACCGGCGCCCATGTTGTCGAGCATGTGGTGTACCTTCGACGTGGCGGGTATGGCGCAGGTCACCGCCGGGTGGGATACGACATACTTGAGGAAGAACTGTCCCCAGCTTGCACTATCAATATCGGCTGCCCAGTCGGGTAGAGGCTGACCTTTGGTTGCGCCAAACAGGCTGCCGCGCGCGAACGGCCGGTTGACGATCACTGCAATGCCGCGATCGGCGGCCAGCGGAAGCAGCGCACGTTCCACCTCGCGGTTGCCGATGTTGTAACTGAACTGCACGAAGTCGAAGGGGTGCTTTTTCATTACGGACAGCAATTCTTCATGGTCACGTCCATGCGATGTGGTGATCCCGATATAGCGAATGCGACCCTCGGCCTTCATCGCCTGAAGCGTCTGGTAGTGAACCTTCCAGTCCCGCAGGTTGTGTATCTGGATGAGGTCAAACCGCTCGATGCCCCAGAGTCTGCGCGACTGCTCCATCTGCCGGATGCCGGATTCGCGTCCGTCGGTCCAGACCTTGGTGGCCGCAAACAGCCCGCTTCGACTGCGGACCGTCTGCAACAGTTCGCCAAGCACCTGCTCGGATGAACCGTACATCGGTGAGGAATCGATCACCGTTCCGCCATTTCCGAAGAATGTCTCCAGTACCTCGCCAAGTCGGGTGATGACTTCCTGGTCACCGGCGGCATTGAAGGTGCGGGAGGTGCCCATGCCGATGACCGGGATCTGCTCGTTGCTGGAAGGGATGGGTTTTCTGATACTCGTCCGGCCCTCGGCAAAGGTGATTCCGGGGTACAGGAGGGTGCCACCCGCGAGTCCGGTCATGAGCCTCATGAAATCGCGTCGATCTATCCGGTGGTACCGATTGTTCATGTCATTTCTCCCGTATTTCGACTGTTTGCTGTTCCGCCATGGCAGTCTGCCGTCGTCCCAGCCGCAAGGCGACCCAGGCCCACAACAGGGACAGGGGGATGGCGATCCATGCGATGGTCGAAAGGCTCAGGCCGAGACTGCGCATGCCGGCATAGACCCACGAGCTTGCCGCATCGCCCCCGCGATAGACCACGGTGTCAATGAAGTTTTTCGCCTTGTATTTTTCTTCACGGCTAAGCACTACGTATAGCATCTCACGGGCAGGCCGCATGATGGCGTAGTTGCCTGCGCGCCGGATGATCTGGACCGTGACCAGGACCGACAGGACGGGTAGCAGGCCCAGTACCAGAAAGCCGACAGTCAGCAACAGCGGAATCAGGGCCAGCGTCATGCCAAGACCCAGCCAGCGCACCAGGCGCGCGGTAAAGAATGTCTGTATCAACAGGGTAAGGGTATTGACGGCAAGATCGATACCGGCGAATACGGCGGTGCGGGTGCCGGAATCGTCAAATGCATCCTTGACGATCTGGGCCTGTTGAAAATAGAGAAAAGTCGACAGCGAGCTGTACAGCAAAATCAGCAGGCAGATACCCAGCAGATAGGGGGAGCGGACGGCCAGCAGGATCCCGTCGAGGATTCCGCCTGCCAGCGGTTGCTCGGGATCGCCTGCGGATCCAACAGGCGCTGAATCCGGATCGCCCGCTGCGTTCTTCCAGGCCATCAGACGCGAGATGCACAGCACGGACAGACCAAGCAGTCCCGCCGAGATCAGCAACATCCGGCTGGTACCAAACTGCTGTACCAGAATCGCGGTCAGTGCGGGGCCGGCTATGGCACCGAGAGTTCCACCGGCCGCGATGAAACCGAACAGGCGTTTCGCCTGTTCGTCTCGATACAGGTCCGCCATGAAACTCCAGAACACGGATACGACAAACAGGTTGAATACGCTGAGCCAGATGAAAAAACTGCGGGCGACCGGGACGATCGCCAGGTCTGATTCGAACAGGACGTAAAACAACAGGATATTGGCGATGAAGAAATAGTAGATATGCGGAAGAAAGCGTTTTCGCTCGTAGTGCGACGTGACCCAGCCGAACACCGGCACGATCAGGAGCATGACGATGAAAGTCCCGGTGAACAGCCAGTGCATCTGGTCTATGCCTGCGCTGATGCCCATCTCGTCGCGAATCGGCCGCAGTATGTAGTAGCTGCTCAGCAGGGAGAAGAAATAGCAGAATGACCAAAAGATCGCACGGCCTTCACCCGGGCGCATATTGACCAGGCCCCGGAGATAAGACTGCAGGGCATCGATCGTCGGTTTGAGGTTTCGGGGCATGGGGTCTGTTTACAGTATCAGATTCAACACGCAGCCGGCCCGTCGGTCCTCAGGCGTCACCGGGCGGGGCGGCGCCTGCCATCTCGATCAAAACGCTACGCGCTTCCTCGGCGGTATTTATCTCCCTGGGCAGTTGCAAACGATGGAGTTCATCGGCCACGCGCAGATCGATGCCTTCAGCGTCCATGCCCACCATGACTACGGGGGAGTCCGGGACCCGCTTGCCGAGGTGGCCCAGATAGTGATGCAGGCTATCAACATGGTCCTGGTTCATATGGGTCAGGATCTTTCTCTCAACATCGGGGCCGAGCGGGTTTGCCCGGATGATCCGGCTGGCCGCGAACCAGCGAGCGGTGGCAAATCCGCCGTTCCAGTGAATCCGGTTCGGTCGAAAACTGTAGAAACGAAATCCCAGTTGTTCGTGGTAGACCCGTGTTTGCGGAAAGTATTCGAAGTAGCGCTCCATACCCGGTACCTGGTCGGTTCGGGCGACATCGCCCAGGACACTGAGCCGGCTGCGTGTCTGTACGTCTCCGCTGCCGGATTCCATGACCGTGAGACCGCAACGGCCGTCCGCATCGAGGTTTGCAGTATGTTGCGACAGATGGCTGAGCAGCATCAGTGGATTGCCTTCCGCGTCCAGCACGTAGGGGACGACCGAGCCGAAGGGATACCCCTCGTGCTCGAGCGAATGGGTCGACAGCACGCCATGGAAGCTGCCCGCGAGCAGTTGTCGCGCCAATCTTGCCTGTTCGTCGCCTTGTTGCATGCTGGGAGTTTAGAGCATGCTCGACCGCCGATCACGAAAGCATCTGCCCACCCGGCAGTTGCGGGAACAGCCGGTCTTTTGCCGGATCGGCGTCGATGTAACAGCCGGGCGCCGCGGTAGCCGGTGTTTCTATCTCGCGGCCTTGCTGCAAGGATTCGAGGGCATTGCGCAGGTAATGCTGACTTGGAAGGTCCCGCGTGTAACCCAGACCGTATTGGTCATCCACTGCGCCCCGGTAACGCAGACGATGATCGGCATCCAGAATGAAGACATCACCGGTGCTTTTGACACCCAGGGCATCGGCGAGGGCGAAACTGCCACGATCCACGTAAAGTCCCGGGGCGCCCAGACGTTCTGCGTCCTGGGTTCGCTGTTTGGTTTGTAGCTCCTCATTCGGATAGATGAAGACGAAACCGTATCCATCGGCGCTGAACTGACGGGCCAGCTTCGATATTCGGGGTCCGTAACGGCGCGATACCGGGCAGTCCGGATCACGGACCACGATCACCGTGCCGCGCCTGCCCGCGGGACCATATAGCCGGTGGTTTTGCCCTTCTATGCCTTGCAGATCGAGGTCGGGTACCCGTTTTCCGATACCGGCATCAGCCGGATCCAGTATCCGCGGACTCAGCCACACGGCCGGCACCCGGTTTGCTGGCGGGCTGATCGTTTTGGATTCAGCCACCGCAAGTGGTAACGAACCCCAAAATAAGAAGATGACAAGGGTTGAAACGGCTGCTGTGCGGCGGAACGGCATCAGGGTGTTCATCGCGATAACCTCCATGCTGACGGGACCCTGAGAAAGAGGAAAGTATTTCACCGCAATAGAAAGCGGCCTTCGCCATCAAAGCCGATGTCCCATCGCGGAACGTCACTTTTGTCTCGGGAGCGTCAGGTGCTGTCAGAAAGACTTACGATTGCCTGGGATGGAAATGCCCAGGGGTTCCTCTTTGGATCGGCAAACACATTCCGCTAGATCTGTAAGTGACTGTATATCAATGGTTAGACGAACAATTGTTGCATGAAATGAACACGGTTCCTTTTTGCTGGCACGCTCGATGCTTGGTGTCTGTCGGAGTGCTCGATTCACTCCGGCACCGGAATCGGGGGCGGCAATGGCAGCACGGACCTTTGGAGACAGGACCAGACCGACAGGTTTGCGGCAACCACTGGCTGTGGTGTCGCAGCAGGACCCCTTGAGTGACTTCGGGTTGCGGCTGGAGAACGTGGCATACGATGGCACCGGTGGTGTGAGTCAGAATAACCGTCGGGCGGGATTCAGGCCGGCCTACAGGAACATCCGTACCGGGCAGACGGTTATTTCACGGTTCGCGGACGGCAGTCAGGCGCCCATACACGTGCTGGATGGTGTGCCCGACGATTGGGTCGTCGCGCGCGACGAGGATGGACGGGTCCGGCGCATTTTGGCGACCGTTGTGTCTGGCTTTATATGTCGTGGACGCTTCTACACCCGTGAAGCCGCGGCCCGTGCGATGAGCGTCGGCAACCCGGGCTGATCAACGCGCGCAGCAGGCCCGCCAGATCAGGTCGGACGACGAACCATTCATCGTCCTCCCCGGGCGTGCGCCATTGGCGCCGATTGATCAGGACCTGTCGGGGCATCCGGCAGTCATCACGTCGAGCATCTGCTGGTTGACCCGGATGGCGGTTTCCACCACCTCGGCCGGCAACAGCTCGCTGTTGATCAGCATGTCCAGATTCAACATCATCAGCCACATCTTGCCGTCACCATCCTCCACCATGGAGATACGACACGGCATATAGTTGGAGAACACCGGATCGGCGATAACCATCAGGCGCGCGCCCATCGGGTTGCAGAACTGGAAGATCGACAGATGCGGCATCTCGACGCCCTGCCTGGACAGGAATTGCGAGACTTTCTGCTGGGCCACCTTCTTCAGCCCGATCTCTTTTGCCTTCGCGATCATCGCGGTCTCAGCTGCCTCTGACGTCACACCTTTCTCCAGCGCGATGCGCACCACCGTCTGGGTGATATCGGTGATCTGGATACTGCTGCTGAGTTCTGCGCGCGGAGCCCTTGCGAAACGCGGGCCGTACATGGGCGGCGTGAAGCGATAACCCTGGACGATCTTGACGTCGTCCAGGGTGGCCAGATAGGCGGCGAGGTTTACCAAGTCCGCATCTTCGTGGTCCGTGAAGCTGTCGTCCTCCTTGTCATTGGCGTGAATCCGGTGACCTTCGGCAAAACCGCGCATGGTCGTATACAGGTATGCGGGATGCTGACCGGCCAGCGGCGGGGCCTCTTTGCTCGGCTTGCCATAGCCGTTTGCTTTATGGCAGTTACGGCAGTCGGTGCGGTAGATTTTATTTCCTTTTTTGGCATCCCCGAAAGCCGGCTGTATATTGAACCGCTCGTCGGAGCTGAGGTCCAATGGCGAATATTGTCTTTTCCAGCTGATGGGTGGGGGTTTGCGCAATGTCCCCGCTGTTCCTTGAGGGCTCTACCTTGATCCGGTGTATTTGGCGGAAATCATTGCGCGGGCGCAGTTAGCGACATGTGTCGCGGCCATGGATTGGGAGTCGCGATGATCGATCTGGCGTTTTTCCGTCTGCGGCGTTGCGCACTGATCAGGGTAGATTAGGGCGGAGGCCCTGTTTATGTACGAAGCCTTCTACAAACTCAGCAGCGATCCTTTCAGGCTGTTGCCTGATCCGGAGATCTGTTTCCCTCATCGCAGCTGCTCGAAGGCTTGGGCCTACCTGCGCTATGCCTTGAAGCGGGGTGAGGGTATCGTTGTCGTAACGGGCCCACCTGGCTCCGGAAAAACCACGCTGGCAGAGCGTCTGCTCAACGAGCTCAACCCGGCAAAGACGGTCAGCGTGCGATTGATCGCCAATGATCTCAACCCCACAGACCTGTTGCGCAAGCTGGCTTATTCGTTTGGCCTGCCCGCCGAAGGCATGGACCGAGCCATGCTGGCGCACCGCATCGAGCGGTATCTGATCGAGCTCGAGCACGGCAACCGTCAGGCCCTGGTCCTGATCGACGAAGCGCAGACCTTGTCCCACCAGTCACTTGAAGCCATGCGCCTGCTCACCGACCTGCAGTCGAGGTCGCGACCGGTTCTTCAACTTTTCTTGCTGGGCCAGGAAGGGCTCGAAGATGTGATGTGCGCGCCTGGCATGGTGCAGTTTCAGCAGCGCGTTATCGCCAGTTGCCGCCTGGAGATGATGGACCTTGCGGAGACCAAGGCCTATATGGAATACCGGCTGGCCTTTGCCGATTGGCAGGGCGATCCTTGCATCAACGGACCGGCCGTAATGGCGGTTTACCGCTTCAGCCAGGGCCTGCCCCGGCACGTCAACAAGATATGCAGCCGCTTGCTGCTGCATGGTTGCACGGAGGAGAAGCACAGTCTCAAGCAGCGTGACGTCCTGACCGTTGTGCGGGATCTGCGTGAGGAACTGCTCGCGCCTGTCGACGAAGAAGCCGATGTGTCAACAGATATCGGGGGGACCGACTTTGGCTCTGTGGGCGAACTTGCCCTGGTTCCGGCACTTACGCCTCAGGCGGAAGAAAAGCGCGGTTCGCGTGAAGAGCTGCATGCCCTTTTCCTGGCAGAAGAGCAGCTTCCACATGTCGATGACGGTGAGGATTCTCAGAGGCCAACGAATACCGGCGAGGGTCAGCGCTGGCGGCGCGGCGGGGGGCGGTATGCCTACCGCGTGGGTTACCCGCGTCCATACCGTTTCCGGCGCTGGGTGTACCGCCTGTTTCAGATTCCAAGACTGCTCGGCAGCCGCGTCCGGGAATGGGCGCGCGTATGGGGTCCCGTTGCCGGGGACTTCCTGCTGCGTGTCGGTCGCTGGTCTGTCGCGAGTGCCGCCAGGGCAGGGACCCTGATCCGCGGCTGGTTCTCGGATGACAGACTGTCGGCGGGTGAACTGCGGGAGCAGGTGCGGTCGCTGTCCACTGTTACCGTGGCCGGGTTGGGGGGGCTGCTCGTTATCGGGCTGGCCTTGGTGTTATGGAGTCGCGACGGTGGGCAGCAGCAGGCTGTCGCCGGCGCGCAGACCAAGCACGTCGCACACAGTGCGCTGACGATTCCTGCAGTTGAGACCGCCACGATCGGTCCCCTGGCTCTCGATGGACCGTCGCCCCGATACGTCGATGTCGGTGAATTGCCTGTGGGCGCGGCCGAGGATGCAGCGAGCGGTCTGGCCGATGCCGACATCCTGGCGCGGGCTGCAGCGGAACTCGATCTGTTGGGTTACCGATCTGGCATGAGTGGTGAGTCGGGGCAGCTGCTGCTCGGCGTTTTGACGGCCAACGCGACAGAAGTGCTGATTCGCGGAGCGGCGAATGGTGTCACCAAGCTGAATATCTGGTCTCTGGCCAGCCAGGTACCCGAGGCCACCAATGGTCGCTTGGCGATACCGAAAGCCGCAGCCGAAGTATCCGCAAATGGTGGGTCGGAAGCGCTGGCGCCTGCCGCTGCAACGGTAGAGGAGCGGTCCACAAGCAATCGTGCCGAGGAAAGCAGAACAGATGGCAATGCCGCAGACGGACAGATCGCGCTGATCGTTTCCGACGAATCCGGCGTATCTCCCGATCCGCAAAGTCTGCCTCCCGGTCCTGGCGACAAAGCCTCACCGACGGAGGACTTCGTGATGTCGAAAACCCCCGAGAACGTTGCAGAACCTTTACAGCCAATCGCGGTGAAGGATCTGGACGAACTGCCGGTTGCAGTTTTTCACGGGGCCGATGACATGGCCGTGGTCACGGTGGCAGAGGCGCCGGTGCAGGATCAGGTCTCTGAGGTCGATGCGGAGGTCGAACAGACCGAAGTGGCGCGATTGCTGGCCCTCGCCGATTCGGCGATGGAGAAAGACTTGCTTCTGCGCCCGAAAAAGAACAGCGCGTACAGCTATCTTCAGGCCGTATTGGCGATCGATCCGCAAAACCCGTATGCGCTTTCCGGTTTCGACCGCATCGTGAGGCGTTACGGGCAGATGGCGCGGTGGGCCCTTGGCCAGGGGGCCTTTGAGAGGGCCGAGCGCTATGTCACGCGCGGTCTATCGGTGGATCCCGAAAATGCGGAACTGCTGGAATTACGCGACGATGTCAACGCCGCGGTCGCTGAATTGGAGGCGGCCAAACTGGCTGCAGCCGCACCAGTGCCCACGACGGCCGAAGTCACCCAGCCGGAACCCGTAGTGCAGACCGAAAACAACTTCGATCGTCTGATGCGTCTGGTCGACGGTGAAAACTGAGCCGCTGAGCCCGGGTCAGGATCGCAACGCATTCAGCTGACAGCATCTACGATCACGGATGCAAGCTCGCCAGCCGCCGCCTCCGCGACAGTACTGAGCCCCTCTTCGGTATGGCCGCCGATCTCCACACCGTAGATGTCCGTGCGCGCCGGGACACAGCCGAGACTCGCAGCCAGGCGCAAGGTTGCCGATAGTGCCAGGTCGTGACTGGTCAGCCGCCCGCCGGCTGTTTCCAGCTGTGCAGGGTCGATTTTTATCAAGTTTCCTGGCGTCGCGCCGGAAGAAACCGCATCGACGAGGATCAGATGGTCAATTTCCTGCATCCAGTTGATCAATGCGGCACCCGGCCGGTCGAGCGCGACGAGGTCTATCTCTTGCGGCAGACGGCCTTCGAGCAACTCGATGACCCGCCAGCCCACCCTATCGTCACCAAAGGGTGAACCGAGGCCGATGACCCGGATCATTTCCGCTTTACATCGAGCTTCAGAAAGTGCGTTGCGCAGGAGATGCAGGGGTCATAGTTTCGGATCACGGTCTCTGCGCGCAGACGCAGTGCGTCGTCTGGCTGCTGCAGACCGAAATTCACAAGGCTGCGATGCAGATCGGCCTCGATACGCGCCTGGTTCTGACTGGTCGGCGGCACGATACGTGCGCTCTTCAACAGACCATCACCGTCGACCTCGTAACGATGCCAAAGCAGACCGCGGGGCGCCTCGGTGGCGCCAAAGCCGATTCCGGCTTTTGGCGTTACCTCGAGATGCGGGCTGGATGGAAGCCGGTAGTCTTCGAGCAGGCGGATGGCCTCCACGATCGCAACATGGATTTCGAGTGCACGCGCGAACAGGCTGTAAAACATGTTGCTGCTCGGAAAAGCGATATTACTCTGTTCGAGCAGTGCCAGACTGGATGCCGGCAGGCGATCCACATTCAGATTGAGCCGCGCCAACGGGCCGACCAGGTAAGGCTCTCCATGCAGCAGGGCGAACAGGGCCGTCGATTGCGGCCGATGCTCTTCCGCGAAGTGCTGTTCGTACTCTTCCACCGGGATATCCAGGCCATCGTCCGACACGATACGGCCCTCGGCGAAGGGGTAATCAGTACCGTGCCGCAGGGAGACATTGATGAAGGCCTGCTGATCATCCGGTATGGGGAGAGCCGCGGCCCACGTAACCAACTCCTCGGCTTCCGGCACGGCGGAGCGCAGTTGATCCAGCATGCGATCCACCTCGGCCTGTTCCGGGGCGCGGAAGAAGCCGCCGACGCAGGCGCCCACCGGGTGCACGGAGCGTCCCCCGAGCAGCCGGATCAGGTCGTTGCCCAGTCCCTGTAGCCGCAGGCCGCGTCGCACGGCATCCGGATGCTCCTCGGCCATGCTGACCACGCTGTCAAAGCCGAGGAAATCCGGGGCGGCAAGCAGGTGAACATGCAGGGCATGACTCTGCAGCCACTCACCGCAATAGAAGACGCGCCGCATGTCGCGCACCCATTGAGCGGGTTGGATACCGAAAACGTTTTCCAGCGCCTGTGCGGCGCTCATCTGGTAGGCGACAGGGCAGATGCCGCAGATGCGGGCCACCATATCGATCACCTCGTGATACCTGCGACCCTCCAGAAACTTCTCGAAGTAACGTGGCGGCTCGAAGATGTCGAGCGCCAGTTCCTCGATCCGGTCGTTCTCGATCCGCAGCGTCAGCGATCCTTCGCCTTCGACCCGGGTCATGGCCGGTACATGGATGGAGACAGAACGCTCAGTCATCACCGAACCCCGGTTGATAGTGTTGTTGCGCGGCCTCACGGAATGCCGCTGCGTCGCTGTTGATGAACAGGAACCGGCGGGCAATGTCAGACGGAGGCAGGCCGAGACCTTCGAGTCGGAGGCTCATGGCACCCGCGTTGATGTTCTCCGCAGGACCGAAGCAGGCATAGCAGTCGCGCCCAAAGCGGGGGCACAGCGCGCCGCATCCGGTACGCGTGACCGGGCCGAGACACGGCCGGTCCTCGGTGACCATAACGCAGACCGCGTGTTGACGTTTGCATTCCATACAGACCTTGTCGCGTTGGTCGAGCGGGGCCACTCCGAACAGCAGTTGCTGCACGGCCGCGAGCACCTGGCGACCATTGACCGGACAGCCCCAGATCTCGAAGTCGACCCTGATATGGTCGCTGACGGGTTCGGCGCGATCCAGCGTCTGGATAAATTCCGGCCGGGCATAGATTGCGTGCTTCCAGGACTCGTTGCTGTCGTCCAGGTTGCGCAGGGCCTGCAGGCCTCCGGAGGTTGCGCAGGCCCCCAGGGTGACCACGAACCGGCTGTTGCCCCGCACCCTTTGAATGCGGGTCAGCTCATCCGTGGTCGAGACGCTGCCCTCGACGAAGGCGATATCCACCCTGGCATATTCGTCGGCCACGCCGGCCTCGAGGAAGTGTCGGATATCGACCAGCTGAGCCAGTTTCAGCAGCTCCTCTCCGGCGTTCAGGAATGCCAGCTGACAGCCATCACATGAGGAGAACTTGTGCACCGCGATGCTTGGTTTGGCCATCTCAGAAACCTCTTATGCCGAGCAGTTCGTGCACCTCGGGCCAGGGAAAGACCGGACCATTCCTGCACACGAAGTGTCCACCGATCTGACAGTGGCCACAATGGCCGACGGCGCACTGCATATTGCGCTCCATGCTCAGGTAGATTGCGTCCGCTGCCAGGCCAAGCTTATGCAGTCCCTCGGCGGAGGCGCGCATCATGATCTCCGGGCCGCACAACATGGCGATCGTCCTGTCCGGCTTGAGCTGCAGGTAGTCGAACAGGGCCGTGACCAGACCGACGTGACCATGCCAGCCGGGTTCGGCGATATCGGCTGCAAGGTGGACTTCGACGTCCGGTAACTGCGCCCAGGCATCATATTGTCTGCGCCAGATAAGGTCGTCGGTATGTTTGACGCCCTGCAGGATGCTCAGATGCCCGTAGCGCCGGCGGTGCGTGAGTATGTGGTGGATGATTGAGACCGAGGGTGCGCAACCCAGACCCCCGGTGACCACCACAACGTCGCGGTCTTCAGCCTCGTGCATCGGCCACCCGCGACCGTAGGGCCCGCGAAGCCCGATGCGGTCGCCGACCTTCAGTGCGGCCATGCCATTAGTGATCCGCCCCAGCGCGCGGATGGTGTGGCTCAGTACGCCCGTATCCTCGGCATCCGCCACGATCGAGATCGGGACTTCACCTGATCCGTACAGGTAAAGCATATTGAACTGGCCGGGGGAAAAATCGTAGGGCTCACCATCCGTCAGACGAAGTTCCAGGGTGAAGGTGTTGGGAGACTCCTGGGTACGCCCGACGATTTCGGCCTCGCGTGGCAGGTAGGGGTTCATGCCGAACCCCCATGTGAAGCATCATCGTCGCAGATCGCTTTGGTCTCCGCGGTGATGTCGATGCCCACCGGGCACCAGGTGATGCAACGGCCGCAGCCGACACAGCCGCTGCGGCCATACTGCTCATGCCAGCTGCCCAGCTTGTGAGTCAGCCATTGGCGATAACGATGGCGCGTTTCGGGGCGGACGACGAAACCGTGCAGATAACTGTGTCCCTCGCTGAAACAGGAGTCCCACTCGCGCACATGCTGACTGGAGACGCCGCCCAGTTCAGGCAGGTCCAGCTCGGCGTGGCAGAAGCAGGTCGGGCAGACACTGGTGCAGTTGCCGCATGAAAGACAGCGTGCGGCAACCTCTTCCCAGTGCGGGAGTTCGAGCCTGTCGAACAGTTCATCACGCAGATTTCGCGAGGGCAGTTGGCGCTGCTGCCGGCGACCCGCCTCGGCGATCTCCTGGTCTGCCACCGTTCGCAGCTGGTCCTCTGCATCCTGCAGCGGAAGCTGCGTTGCGATGGTCTGACCGCGTTCGCTGCCGATCTCGATCAGGTATCCCTGGTCGAGTTCACTGAGTGCGAGATCGAAACCGTGTGTGGCGCGAGGACCGTCACCGGTGGACGCGCAAAAGCAGGTCTCGGCAGGGTGGGTGCAGTGGACCGCCACGATGAACAGATTCTGACGTCGCGCGGCATAGTACGGATCCCGGACACCGTCCAGAAAGTGCTTGTCCTGCAAGGCCAGTGCGGCCAGATCACAGGCTCGGGCGCCGATCAGGGCGAGTGGCCGTTCCTTCATGGGCTGAGCATCGAAGGTGAGGCTGCCGCTGCCGTCCCGACGCGTTTGCCACAGTGTCTCGCGCGCGCTGAACAGCCACGGCTTCAGCGCCTGCGGGCCGTTGGCCCAGGCGAAGCAGCGTGCCGATTCGTTCGCGTTCAGGTGATAGCTGCCGGGCGACTGCTCATCGGTCCAGCCTCCCGGGAGTCGGTCCGCGTCGCTCAGATCGAGGTATTGGATGGCGCCATCCCGCACCACGGGCCCCAATGTGCGAAAACCCTGCCTGTTCAGCACATCGAACAGGGTTTGGAGTGCTTTTCGCGGTAAGAATCTGTTGTCTTCCATCGGAACTGCCGCAGGTTTGTTCTGCCGTATCAGGTTAGCGCAGTGGAGGGGGCTCGGCACGCCCGGGCGGTGTGATTTCTTGACCTGAGTGGGATTTCGGTCCGATAAGCCGATTCTCGTTGCATGAATACCCCATGACGGGTGACCAGGTTGCGCGACTGCTTTAAGCTGAGCCGACTGAAAAGCTTTTCCCCGGGGTGGGGAGGGACAGGTCGATGACTTCTCGCCATGCCGTTTTGACTTTATTGCTGCTGCTTTTGACGGCTTGTGCGGGGGTGGACACTTATCGAGACCCAATCCGGGTCACGGTGTCCGGAATCCAGGTGCTCGAGTCGACGCTGCTTGAGCAGCTTTATCTGGTCACACTGCGGATCCAGAACCACAACGAAGAGCCCCTCTCTATCCGTGGTGGCAGTTTCGATCTCGAGATCAACGGCAAGGACTTCGGTTCCGGCGTGACCGATCAGGCAGTGACCGTACCCGGTTACTCGGACGCAAAGGTCGAGGTGCGTATGGTGAGCACGGTGTTTGGGATGCTGCGGCTTATCCAGAGCATGCGAGAGCGCACAGATCAGTCGATGCAGTATGAGATCTCCGGGAGGTTGTCGGCGGAGGGGGTCTTGGGCGGCCTGCCTTTTCGCGAGGCGGGTGAGATATCGTTACCGGACAAGTCGGCCGGAACTGCGGTGCAGTGATCGAAGCCGTTACCTGTGGGCGCGGGGCTTTGCCGGCGCCCGTTTGACCGAAGAGGCCCGGTCCTGCCCCGGGGGCCTGTTCAAACCACGATGTGACCGACAAACTTGCTCGTATCGTCGAGTATCAGCCCGCCACGCCGGAAACCCAGGCCGCAGGCCTCCCAAACATGGAATACGCCGGCCTGGTAATGGCGGCCGCTGGCGTCCTGCGGAAAATGCGTGCGCTCCTGGTACACCGACTTTTGGTGTTGATAGGGGCCGTCGGTGCTGCTTAGGACATCGCCGTTTGCGCCAAGCAACGTTGTATTGGCCCCCTCGCGGCCGAAGAACTTTTTGCTGACCTGCTCGACGCCCGGAAGAGGGCTGAAGTCTGCGCGCAGCAGATAGGGGGATTCGGGGAACATGTCGAACAGTATCTTCAACAGGCCCTTGCTTTGAAAAATCAGTGTGTACGCCGGATTGAGGATGCGGGTGCGCCCACTGCCGGTCATCTTGCCGAGCATGCGCGTCAGCTCCAGCTCGTCGGCGGCAATGTCTTCCCAGGGGAACAATTTGAACCAGAAGTCGGCCAGCTGTCCGTCTTTGTTGAATACCCCCTCCCTGTCGGTGAATCCCGCCTCGTGCATGTAGCAGAAGTCGGTATAAAGGCCGGCTTCATGTGCAACCTGTTGCAGATAACGCACATTGCCTTCGTCTTCCGGCAGGCCGCCGACGCTGGAGAAGAGGACCTTCTCGCCGCCGTAGCGCTCCTTGAACTCGTCCAGCGGTTTGTCGCGGGTGATCAGACGACGAAAGTTTTCCTGCAGCATTTCATGCAGGTTGTTGAACTGTCGGGTTTCATCCATACCGTTCGATTTCAGCTGGGCCCACTGGATGATCGAGGTCTCGAACAGGCCGGTCGGGGTGTCGGCATTGAATTCGAGCAGTTTGATCGGTAGACCATCCAGCCCGCCGGCCAGATCGAAACGTCCGTAGAGATGCAGGTCTTTTTTTTGCCAGCTGTCTTCGATCAGGCCGATGAGGTTCGATGGTATTCCAAGTTCGAGATAGAGCTGCTCGTCGATGACGCGCTGCGCGGCCTCGACGAACATTCCGTACAGGCGGTTGGCGGCCTCGTAATAGGCTTCGGCGGCATCCTCCGTGATCTGCACCAGGTCCTGGCAGATATAGTCGCTGCCATCGGCATCGGTGTGCCAGGTCATGCCGATCTCTTCCATTACCGACTTTTCCAGCGCCTCAACCCTCAGGGTATCGACCATGCTCAGCCGCCGAACATGGACGACGAGGTGCCGCGGCTGGAGCCGAAGAAGCCCGTTCGAGGGGCGTTTTTGGAAGCGGTCTGGCGACTTGCCGGTTGCGAGATGCTGGTGGTCGGGCGGCCACCGCCATAGCTGCTCTGAGTGCGTTGGTAATTCCGGTTCGATGCCAGACGATTGGCGAGCATGCCGCCGACCAGGGAACCGGCCGCGGCGGCCAGCAGGACCTCGCCCATAGACATGCCCCCTTCGTGCATTGACGGCTCGTCGGTCAGGCGCGAGGTGCCTGCCTCTACACGGGCCGCTTCCGCCTCTGCGATCTGCTTCAACTCGGCCTCGGAGAGAAAACGCTCGCTGCCGTCGGGGGTCCGCAGGATAGCGCGCGTTGGTCCGCCGGTCGGGTGCTTCTCGACCAGCCTGAAGGTATCCGGGTTGCTGCTGGTCTGCTCCAGAACGAGGAAATAATTCTGATTGACTGCATCCTCCTGACCGGCACCGAAGCCGCTCATATTGGGTTGTGAGAGGCCTTGGTCACTGCATCCCTGCAGGCTGGCAATCACCGTGAGTCCGAGGCTGCCGGCGATGGAGTAGGAAAGGGCCTTTTTGATATGCCGCATCTGTCGTTGCTCCCGTAATCGCAATTAGGTCTGGAATTGTATCGCTTCGTGGACGCTTGATCCCGCCGCGAATAAGGGGGCAATCGCCTGGTTCCAGGCCCGGCGGGCGGGGCGCGGAATGCACACAGACGTACGTTTTGTTCCTGTGGTCGGGTTTTTCCTGCATAATCGACGGTTCGATGGCGGTCCCGTTGGTCTCCCGCGACAATAGATTGTGAACCCGGTCAGGCCCGGAAGGGAGCAGCCGCAGCAGTTGACTTGTGCGCCGGGAATCGCTGGCGGGGCCGCCGCCCTTTACCGCCCCTTTTTCGACATTCTGTAACCGTCCCGGTGCATGGGTTAGACTCCAGCGTCTGTTAAGTTGGATCTTCACGGCCTCCATGTCATACCAGGTTCTTGCCCGCAAATGGCGCCCGCGCAACTTCACCGAAATGGTGGGGCAGGAGCACGTGGTGCGCGCGCTGAGTAATGCGCTAGACCATGACCGGCTGCACCATGCCTATCTGTTCACCGGGACCCGCGGAGTTGGTAAGACCACGCTGGCGCGCATCCTTTCCAAGTCGCTGAATTGCGAGACCGGAGTCAGCGCAAGTCCATGCGGTGAGTGCAGCGTCTGTCGCGAGATAGACGAGGGGCGCTTTGTGGACCTGCTGGAGGTGGACGCGGCCTCCAAGACCGGTGTAGACGACACCCGCGAGTTGCTGGAAAACGTGCCCTATGCGCCGGTGCGCGGGCGTTACAAGGTGTACCTGATCGACGAGGTCCATATGTTTTCGGGGCACAGTTTCAATGCCCTGCTAAAGACGCTCGAGGAGCCACCGCCGCATGTGAAGTTTCTGCTTGCGACGACGGACCCGCAGAAGGTGCCGGTGACCGTGCTGTCGCGCTGTCTGCAGTTCAATCTCAAACGCTTGCCGGTGGAGCAGATCGAAGGCCAGTTTCGACACATTCTGGAGGCCGAGCAGGTGGCCTCCGAGCCCGCAGCGCTCGGGGTGCTGGCGCGGGCTGCCGACGGCAGCATGCGTGACGGACTGAGTCTGCTCGACCAGGCGATCGCGTTTGGCGGAGGTGCGGTGAACAGCGCGGATGTACGCGCCATGCTGGGCGTGGTTGCAACCGAACGTCTGCCGCGGATGATCGACGCCGTGCAGCGCGGCGAGGCCGCGGAGGTGATGGCGGAGATCGAGGCGATATCCGAACATGCCCCTGACTTCGCCGGCCTGCTGCGCGAGGTTGTGACTGTGCTGCACCGTATAGCGGTGCTGCAGCAGGTACCGGCGGCCGCCCAGGCCAGTTGGGGCGAGATCGACATGCTGCGCTCTCTGGCTGTCCGGATTCCTGCGGACGAGATACAGCTTTACTACCAGATCGCCCTCACCGGGCAGCGCGACCTGCCGTTGGCACCGGATGAACGCAGTGGTTTCGAGATGGTGATGTTGCGCATGCTGGCATTCCGTCCTGACACTGCACAAGATACCGATGTGGCAGAGTCTGGCTCGCGCAAGTCGGCGAATCCCGTTACAGCGCCAGTTGCTGGGGTTCAAAAAAACACGCCTGACAACCCGTTGCAGACCGAGGTCCAGCAGTCACCCGCTGACGCGAGCCCCCCTGCCGCCAAGGTCGCAGAGGCTGAGACTGCGCCCCGGAGCCGGGCCGACTTTTCGGACTGGCATGGGTTTCTGAACCGGTTGGGGCTCAAGGGCATGGCCGCCCAGTTGGCCGACAATTGCGTCGTTCACAGCTGGGACGGCGGGCAGCTTTCGCTGCGGGTGGATCCGGTTTGCAGCGGGCTGATCGGCAGCATGGCGGAGCAACGCCTGCAAGAGGCCTTGTCAGAGGCGGCCGGGCATCCCGTGATTCTGGAACTGACTGCAGAGCTGACAAAGGATGAGACCCCGGCCCAGCGCGAGGCGCGTGAGCAACGCGCCCGCCAGGAGGCGACCGAAGCGGATATCTCAGCTGACCCGCTGGTGCTGGCCATGCAGGAAACCTTCGATGCGGAGATCGTTCCCGATTCGATCCGCCATACAGATTAACCAGATAAGTGCAGGGGATTGAGCATGAAAGGACCGATGGGAAACCTGATGAGACAGGCGCAAAAGATGCAGGAAGACCTGCAGAAAGCGCAGGAAGAACTTGCGAACGCCGAGGTGACAGGCGAGTCGGGCGGGGGACTGGTCAAGGTGACCATGAATGGACGGCATGAGGTGCGGCGGGTGCAGATCGATGACAGCCTCGTCGGTGACGATAAGGAGATGCTTGAGGATCTGGTCGCGGCAGCCTGCAATGATGCAGCCCACCGTATCGATGCACACTCCAAGGAACGAATGTCCGGCGTGACCGCCGGTCTGAACCTTCCGCCGGGAATGAAGCTGCCTTTTTGATGATGGTGGAAGGTGCTTTGCCGATGTCGGAGAAACCGCTGCTCGATGAGTTGATTGACGGCCTGAAATGTCTGCCGGGAGTTGGACCGAAGTCCGCTCAGCGGATGGCCTTCCACATCCTGCAGCGTGATCGCGCAGGCGGTGCGCGCCTGGCTGCGGTCCTCGCCGAGGCGGTGCAGTCGATCGGCCATTGCCGGTTATGCCGAACACTCACCGAGAACGAGGTCTGCGCTTTGTGCAGCAACGCCGGTCGTGACGATTCGGTATTGTGTGTGGTCGAGAATCCCTCGGACGTGATTGCCCTCGAGCAGGCGACCGGCTTTCGCGGACGCTATTTCGTACTTGGCGGTCGGCTGTCTCCGCTCGACGGTATAGGACCGGCGGAGCTCGGTATTGAACAGTTGAAGCAGCGGCTCGATGAGCTCGTGCCAAGCGAGCTGATTCTGGCAACCACCACCACCGTTGAAGGTGAGGCGACGGCACATTACGTCAGCGAGCTAGGCCGTGAGCGCGGTATTCCGATCTCGCGCATCGCGCATGGCGTTCCGCTGGGCGGTGAGCTGGAGTACGTCGATGGCGGGACCCTGGCACATGCCTTTGCCGGACGCCGCGACTTGGGCGTCGAGTAAAGCGGACGCCGAGGCGGGTGTCCGGGACCAGCAACCGATGGGATGAAAGCGAATGGAAGACTGTATTTTCTGCAAGATAGCCGCCGGCGATATCCCGGCCGAAAAGGTCTACGAGGACGATACGGTCGTCGCGTTCCGGGATCTCAATCCACAGGCGCCGACACATGTCCTGGTGATCCCCAGGAAACACATTGCCACGATCAATGACCTGCAGCCGGAAGACGAGGCGATCGTGGGCCGCATGTATGGCGCGGCTCGTGAGATCGCTGCCCGGGAAGGATTGGCCGAACCCGGCTACCGGACGGTGGTCAATTGCAACGAGGCCGGCGGCCAGGTCGTATTCCACGTCCATATGCATCTGCTCGGTGGTCGCATGATGCATTGGCCGCCGGGTTGAAGGATGCGGCTTCGTAATATAGAATCAGGCACTTAGGGCTTGTTTCTCTGGTGATGGTTGACTATTCTGAGGGCCAGGGAACTAAAAAACTAATGGCTGTCTATACAACAACGACCTTGCCAACCCCGAGCGCTGACCGATTGCAGTGAACATCACTCCGGCACTACCGAATCCGTACCAGCCGCCTGTCGATCGGGACAAATCGGCCGTGGCTGCCGTTCGGGCACCGAATCGTGCACGGGATTCGGTGGACGAACCCGAACGCCAAGCAAAACGGCTGCAGCGCATCGAACAGCCGGAGCGCGAGCGACTGGCCAGCCGCATGGAGAATCGGCTGGAAAGACATCTCGGCAGTTCGGTGCGCACCAGTCGTGCGCTCGCATCCTATGCAGAGGTGGCCGACAGTGGCGAGCGAAGTGGCCTGCACGATCTGCTGGGTTTCGATGCCTACGCCTGAATCCCTGAGCTGATCTTCCTTCCGGCCCGGTTGCGTCTGCGGCGTTCAAGCCGCCTTCCATTTGAGCCATACTGTCAGTTGGGCTGCGGTCCGCGCATCCATTGAAAGGGGAGGACCTGAACATGCTTTCTCCAGAAGCAGACGGTAACGTCGAACCGGAAAAGACCGAATCCATCGATCTCAAAGATCCCTCGTTGTACCTGAACCGGGAGCTGACCTGGCTGGCATTCAACCGGCGGGTCCTGCACGAGGCCGATGATCCGCGAAACCCCCTGCTCGAGCGCCTGAAGTTTCTCGCCATCGTCAGCGCCAATCTCGACGAGTTCTTCATGAAGCGTATCGGCGGGCTGAAGCAACAGCTCGGTGCCGGTATGAGCCTGAAAACCGTAGACGGCCGCACGCCGAAGGAACAGATCAGCGAATGCTACGAGGTGGTTCGGCAGCAGGAGATTGCACAACACCAGGTCTTCACCCAGTTGCGCGCGGAACTGAGCGATCACGGGATCGAAATCCTGAGTTACGATGCGCTGAGTCGTGACGATATCGATTATCTGCGGGGGCATTATCACGACAACGTATTCCCTCTGATCACGCCGCAGTCGATCGATCCGGCACACCCCTTTCCGTTTATCTCCAACCACGCCCTGAATCTCCTGGTCGAGGTGGGCTTTCCAGACCAGGAAGGTCGTAGGTCCCTGGCACGGGTCAAGATCCCGACCAGCGAGCATGTCCCGCGGTTCATTAAATTACCCGACCGCAACCATTTTGTGCCGCTGGAAGATGTGGTGCGCAATAACCTCGATATGCTGATGCCCGAGATGGATGTGATCAGCGTACATATGTTCCGTGTCACGCGTAATGCCAATACGGAACGCAACGAGGATCATGCAGACGACTTGTTGTCGATGATCGAATCTGAGCTTCGTGACCGGCGTTTTGCACCGATTGTGCGCCTGCAGGTACAGGGCGATATGGATGAGACGAGTCGCGGCATGCTGGCGGCCGAACTTGGTCTTGATGAGCGTGAGGACGTATTCAATGCAGGGGGGGACATGCTCGCCATGCGCGACTTGTTTCAACTTGTCGGAATCGATATCCCGGAACTCCACGATGAGCCTTTCCAGCCCTTAGACCATCCCAGTCTGGTCGAAGGTATGAACATTTTTCATCTGATCCGCGACCGGGGTCCCTTTTTGCTGCAGCACCCCTATGAATCCTTTGGCACTTCGGTGGAGCGCTTTCTGAACGAGGCGGCCTACGATCCGAAGGTTCGTGCCATCAAGATGACGCTTTACCGCACATCCAGTGATACCAAGGTCATCGATCACCTGGTCCGCGCGGCACGCAACGGCAAACAGGTCGCGGTGGTTGTCGAGCTGAAGGCACGCTTTGATGAGGCGGCCAATATTCGTTGGGCGGCACGCATGGAAGAGGCTGGAATCCACGTCACCTATGGTGTGGTGGGACTGAAGACCCATTCGAAGATCGTGCTCGTGGTGCGTAACGATTACGCCGGTATCAGGCGTTATCTGCATATCGGGACCGGTAACTACCACGCGGGCACAGCGCGCCTCTACTCCGACCTTGGCATACTTACGAATGACCATGATCTGGGGCGTGATGCGACCGAGCTGTTCAACTACCTGACTACCGGTTACACGCCTGAACGTTATTATCGAAAGCTGTTGCCTGCGCCCAAGGTGCTCAAGGCGGCTTTGTTGGCCCGCATCGAACGGGAGCGATCCCTGCACAGCGAGGAACGGCCGGGTCTGATCCAGTTCAAGATGAATGCGCTCGAGGATGCGGATATCACGCGGGCCTTGTATGAAGCCAGTAAGGATGGTGTTCGGGTCGATATGATCGTGCGTGACACCTGCCGTTTCCGGCCCGGTATCCCGGGTCTGTCGGAAAGCGCGCGGGTTATCAGTATCGTTGGCCGTTTTCTGGAACACACCCGCATCTACTATTTCCAGAATGGAGGTGACGAAGAGTATTTCATCGGTTCGGCAGACTGCATGAAGCGAAATCTGGAGTCGAGGGTCGAGGTGGTGACGCCCGTGGAGTCGGAAAGTCTGCGCGCGGAGCTGCGGGAGATGTTGGACAGCCAACTGGGTGATTACAGGAATGGCTGGGAGATGCAGTCGGATGGCAGCTACCTCAAGCGCATGCCACGCAATGAAGCAGAACAGATCGGGTCGCAACAGCACATGATCGACCGCGCCAGCCAGCGTGTGGGCCAGGTGACACGTTATCAGCGTGGCAAGGGGCATCGGCCCATTGCGGGGCGAAACCTGCGTTGACGGGATGAGTGTCAGCCTGTCCGGGGGTAGAATGAACCCGGCAGGGCGTGTCCGGTCCAATTCAAGGAACAGGCTTTGGCCAGTAGTTTTATGGATGGAAGAATGAGGTTAGAGACACAAGAGTTAGAGAATCCTTCGCGTGGCGGTGGTATCCGCGGCGTACATATCCTGTGGATCGTGCTCGCAACCATCTTGGTGACCATGGCTGTCACATTCTGGATCGTACGCACCTATGTCTATGCGAAGGATTTCAAGCCGGTCGAACTCAGTGTCAATGAGCAGCAGACGCTGGATGCCAAACTGAGGGTGCTGGGCTATGACCCCGGTCCGGGCGCGGGTTCAGCCAATTCGGCGCCAAGCGAGACTGACGAGCAGTGGCTGAGGTCGGAACGATACAGCGAGGCCGGTGCAAGACGGCGAGGTCAGGTTCAGCGAGCGCGAGCTTAACGCCATGGTGGCCAACAACCATGATCTGGCGAAGAAACTTGCCCTGGATCTGGGCGACGATCTGGTCAGTGCGAGGCTGCTCGTGCCTGTTGATCAGGATTTTCCGATCCTTGGGGGAAAAACCCTGCGGGTATCCACGGGTGTGGAGATGGCCTTCCGTGATGCCAAGCCTGTGGTGGTCCTGAAGGGTGTCAGTATCATGGGCATTCCCATTCCCAATGCCTGGCTGGGTGGTCTGAAAAACATCGACCTGATCAGCGAATTTGGTGACAAGAACGGTTTCTGGAGCGCCTTTGCCGATGGCGTGGAGGATATCCGTGTTGAAGAGGGGCAGCTGAAGATCCAGCTCAAAGAATAGCCGGCCGGCACATGGCAGCTGCACCCGGTATATTGGGCGGCCGGGTCAATAATAACTACGCATTACAGGGAACGCAGGTATATGCAAGCGGAAAACGATGCTGCACCGTCGCCGATGCTGACGATACTGACGGGTATTGCGTCCGTCCTTGGTTTGGTTCTCATCGGGTTTGGCATCTGGGCCCTCGGAGGCGCCATTTATGCTGCCTGGAAGTTGTTCCACGACCCGGACAGCATTGCCTATTTCGCCCGGTATTTTCTGGAGACCACGAAAATTTCCGCTTATCTGGAGAGTGGCGGAGAGGGGCTGGCGCATTACCTTTCCTGGCTTGCCGTGGTGCTGCTGCTGCTTGTTCTGGGAAAGTTGGGTGCCTGGGCTGTCGGCGCCGGCGCCCGGCTTATGCCGCTGTCGCGGGGCCGTAACTGATACCTGAACCGGGTCGTGTGATGGACCGCTGTGGCGCGCCAACGGGATCGGTTTTGGTGACATATACTGGGTAGACGGACTTTCGAGCCGTTGGAGCCGGTATGCGTCACTCGATACTGACCAGACAACGATTGGTCGGGATATTCCTACTGGGTCTGCTGCTGCTGTACTCGCCGGCACTGACCCTGTTTGATCGTGCGGTGGAATGGGCCGGTTTCCCGGTCAGCTACCTCTATCTTTTTGGCGTATGGTTGCTGCTGGTTGTGCTCGCGGCGATAACGGTCGAGGCCGATAACCGGTAGTCGGATGAGCCGCGTATGCTGAGTACGAAGCTCATAGTCGTCTATTCGCTGCTTTATCTCGGTTTGCTGTTCGCGATCGCGTACTGGGCGGACCGGCGCGCCGATCAGAATCGTTCGGTGATCAGCAGGCCGACGGTCTACGCACTGTCGCTGGCCGTCTACTGTACGGCATGGACGTATTACGGCAGTGTCGGGCGTGCTGCGGCGAGCGGGGTCGGATTTCTCCCGATCTATCTTGGTCCGACGCTGATAGCCGCACTCTGGGGCACGCTGTTGCTCAAGATGGTGCGGATCAGCAAGACCCAACGCATTACATCCATTGCCGATTTCATTGCGTCACGCTACGGCAAGAGCCAGCTGCTCGGCGGTATCGTGACAGTGATCGCCGTTCTGGGCATTGTGCCCTACATAGCGCTGCAGCTGAAAGCGATATCGCGCAGCGTCACCATCCTGCAGAGTTTTCCGGATGTCGATCTGGCGGGAACGGCGGGGACAATTCCCATTCTGCAGGACACGGCGCTCTATGTTGCCCTTCTGCTCGCAGCATTCACCATATTGTTCGGTACGCGCCATCTCGATGCGAGCGAGCGACACGAAGGGATGGTAGCCGCGATTGCCTTCGAGTCGATTGTGAAGCTGATCGCCTTTCTCGCAGTTGGTGTCTTTGCCACCTTTTATCTGCACGATGGATTTGCAGATCTGTTCGACAAAGCGGAGCTGGCCGGTTTCCTGAACCCGGTGATCGCGGACGAGGGTGGCAGTTATGGAAACTGGTATTCGCTGACCATCCTCGCGGCGCTCGCGGTCATGATGCTACCACGTCAATTTCAGGTCGCAGTGGTCGAAAACAGCTCGGAAAACCATCTGCGCCGTGCAGTATGGATGTTTCCGCTTTACCTGCTGCTGATCAATATCTTCGTCATTCCAATAGCGCTTGCCGGGCAGTTGACATTCGCAGGCACAAATGTGGATGCGGACACCTTCGTATTGACGCTGCCGATGGCTCATGATCAGGGGGGACTGTCCCTGCTCTGCATTTATCGGTGGTCTGTCGGCGGCCACCGGGATGGTGATCGTTGAGACGATCGCGCTTTCCACCATGGTGTGTAACGACCTGGTCATGCCTGGATTGTTAAGGCGTTGGAAGCGGATGCCTCCAGAGGCCGATCTGAGCCAATTGCTGTTGAGAATCCGGCGAGGCGCCATCATCGTGATCCTGCTGCTCGGCTATTTGTACTTTTACTTTGCGGGAGAGGCGTACGCACTCGTCAGTATCGGTCTGATCAGTTTTTCGGCAGTCGCCCAGTTTGCGCCAGCGATGCTGATCGGCCTTTACTGGCGGGGAGGGACCCACGCGGGTGCACTTGCCGGCCTGCTCGCCGGATTCGGTGTCTGGTTATACACCTTGCTGTTGCCGTCGTTCGCCAAGTCGGGCTGGCTGCCTGCCGGGATCCTTGAGCAGGGTCCCTTTGGAATCGAGCTGCTGCGCCCGCAGGAGTTGTTCGGTCTGACGGGGATGAACGAAATCACCCATTGTCTGTTCTGGAGCATGGTGTTCAACATCGGCGCCTATCTGTTCTTCTCTTTGAGGCGTGCCCCGAACGTCCACGAGACAACGCAGGCGACGCTGTTTGTGGATGTCCTGAAACATGAGCGCCCTCTTGGAATAGGTCTCTGGCGCGGTAAGGCCGAGGTCAAGGAACTGTTCGGGCTTGCCGAGCGTTTCCTCGGCGCAGAGGGCGCGCGACGTGCGTTCAGTCAATATGCTGCAAGGCGGGAAGTCGAGGATGTGGGCGGCCTGCCTGCTGACGGGGAAACCGTACATTTTGCCGAGACTCTGCTGGCGGGAGCCATCGGTAGCGCCTCGGCACGGGTCATGGTGGACTCGGTAACCGCGGAGGAGACCCTGGGGCTGGACGAGGTGCTCAATATTCTCGATGAGGCCTCGCAGATCCGCGCATACAGCCGCGAGTTGGAACAGAAATCAATCGAGCTCGAGGCTGCGAGCCGCGAGTTGAAGCAGGCCAATGATCAGCTCAAGGAGATCGACCGGCTAAAGGATGATTTCATGTCATCGGTCACACATGAGCTGCGCACACCCCTGGCATCGATCCGTGCTTTCTCCGAGATCCTGTTTGATGACCCGAAGGTCGCGCTCGAAGAGCGCCGGCGTTTTCTCGGCATCATCGTCAGCGAAACCAAACGGCTGTCCCGGCTGGTTAACCAGGTCCTGGATCTGGCCAAGATCGAGTCCGGCCATGCCGACTGGCGTGCCGAGGATGTGGATGTGGCCGAACTGATCAACGAAGGTTTGCAGGTGACCGAACAGCTGTTCAGGGAACGCGGGGCCCGGGTTGAATGTGATGTGCCCGAGCGCCCCTGCCTTGTCACCGTGGATCGGGACCGGCTGATGCAGGTTTTGGTGAATCTCCTGTCCAATGCTGTGAAGTTTGCGCCGGCGGATGAAGGCATCGTCAAATTGCGTCTCTCTGCGGAGTCCGGGAAATGTCGTGTCAGTGTGTCTGACAATGGACCGGGAATACCCAAAGCAGACCAACCGCACATCTTCGAGAAATTCCACCAGGGCAGTGGAGGAAGTGACAAGCCGGTGGGTACGGGACTGGGTTTGCCGATCAGCCGCCGGATCATCGAGCATCTCGACGGGCGTATCTGGGTAGATAGCGCGCCCCAGAATGGTGCTACCTTTACCTTTGAACTGCCCATGAAACGCAACAGCGATCAGCGAGTGGGGAAGACAGATGTCGAAGAAAGTCCTGATAGTGGATGACGAGCCCAATATCGTGTTGTCCGTAGAGTTTCTGATGCGCCGCGAAGGTCATGAAGTGGTGACGGCCAGCGACGGCCAGGAGGCTATCGACCTGCTTGCCGGCACGAGGCCGGACCTGATGATTCTCGATGTCATGATGCCGCGTAAGAACGGTTTCGAGGTTTGTGCAGAGGTGCGTGCCGCCCCGGCGTTGTCGCGAATGCCGATCCTGATGTTGACCGCCAAGGGACGCGAGGCCGAGATGAAGAAAGGTATTTCGCTCGGAGCAGATGCCTATATTACAAAACCCTTTTCGACCCATGATCTGGTCGCGAAGGTACATGAGCTGCTGCACCGGGAAGACGCGGGAGATTAGAGATCATGATGCCTCGCTCCCTCACTGCCAGAGCATCCGAAAAGGGGAAGACCCTCACGCCCGTTGCGCCGCTGTATACCGAGTTGGGACTGGGAGAGGCCCCGTTGCGCCGACTCGTGCGGCGTGACCTTTTGATCGTGAAACCGGATGCGACTATCCGGGATACGCTGTTCACGCTCAACCAGGCGGGGGTGCAGGCGGGGGTCGTTGCGGAAAACCGCGATGCGCCGCTGGGGGTCGTCACTCTGCATGACCTGGTTGAGGCCATTACCCTCAAGAAGGCCAAGCTGAGTGATCCGAGCTTCACCTTCATGACGGCCGCGCCGGTGGTTCTGCCGGCGGATGCGTCGGTTCATCGTGCCCGTGTCACTGTGACGCGTGGTCGTCTGAGCCATCTGCTGCTGGTTGAGCCGGATGGTCAGCTGTGCAACCTGCTGTTGCCCGAAGACCTGCCTGGATTCCGTGAAGGTGGAGCCGAGGAACTGGTTGAGCGTATCAATCTGGCCGACAACGTGGACAGCATGGCGGACGCAGCCAAAGCAGTGCGCGAACGCGGGCACGAGCTGTTCGCCAGCGGGATGGGTGTCGAGGTTTTGTGCAAGTGGATGTCCGGTCTCAATGATCTGATCAGCATCCGGGTGATCGAGCTGATCGCCAATGAATTCGACCTGCCCCCGGTGCCCTGGTGCTGGATGGTATTCGGGTCAGAGGGGCGCCTGGAGCAGGCCTTCGTCAGCGATCAGGACAACGGGCTTGTTTTTCTCCCGGAGAATGAATCGGATACCGACAAAGTACGCAATGCCATGCTGCCGTTTTCCAGGGCGGTCAATCGTGCCCTGGATATCTGTGGATTCATGCTGTGTCCCGGCGACATCATGGCGGGTAATCCGGTGTGGTGTCTGTCGGTCGAGGAATGGCGTGGGCGCTTCAGCAGCTGGATGGAGCAACCCGGCCCGGAAGCATTGCTGAATGCATCGATCTTCTTCGACTTTCGTCCGCTGTATGGCCAGGATGAGCTCGTTGACGATTTGCATAATTGGCTGTTGCCCCAGCCGGCGAGGCATGCGCGATTTCTTCGTGGCATGGCCGAGCAGGCCTTGGGTTGCTCACCGTCGCTCGGTTGGTTCGGTGCTTTTTCCTATGACGGCGGCCGACGTTATCCTCATACCATCGATCTCAAGACCCGAGGCGCGCGGCTTTTCGTGGATGCGGCCCGTATCTGGGCACTGCAGCATGGCGTGTGGACGACGAATACGGTTGAGCGATTTCGCGCGGTCGGCGCCGCGACCCATCGGCAAATCGCGGATATTTCGGCTACGGTCGAGGCTTTCGAATTCGTCCAGCGCCTGCGGATACAGCGTCAGTTGGCCGGTGGTGAGTATGAAGAAATCAACCGTGTCGACCCATCTGAGTTAACGGCAACACAACGCCTGATGCTTAAGGAGGCATTCAAGCAGGCCAAGTTGCTGCAATTGCGCCTTCGCCAGGAGTTCATTCAGTAGGGATGCGAGTCGGTCAGTATCCTCAGGCGGCTTTCACGCAGCGAATGTTCGTGGCGCCATGGGCTTCTTTCACGCTTTTTTATCCTGGCTGCAGCCATGTGGCGTTACATGTAGTGATTCTGCGGATCACAAAACATAGAATGCTCCCTATCCCCAAGGACAGTAGCAAGTGAGTTGGTTATGAGACTTGTTCTTCTGGTCGCAGCGCTCGTCTGCCTTGTCGTCGGTGCGCCGGCATCGGCGGAACTGAAGCTGGACTATCCAGGTGCAATTGACAGCTCGGCGCCTGCCGGGAAACCGGACCGTGCCGCCAGGATCCGTGCAGGAGGCGGGCAGGGTGGAACAGCGATCCATTGGATGGCGTTCAATGGTGATGAGGCCGGGGTCAGTCAGGCCATTATCTCGGGCGCCGGCGTAAACGACCGGGTGAAGAAAGGCAGTACACCGCTACATCTTGCCGCCTACAACGGACACACGGCAGTGGCCAGGGTGCTGATCGAGCATGGCGCCAGGGTAAACGCACGGACCGAGGACGGCATCACGCCGCTTGACTGGGCACAACGCAATGGGCATGAAGAGGTGGCGATGCTGTTGATCGCCCACGGCGCCAAAACCACCGAGGCGGCCCGGGTCCGGACCCGCGGCAAGGATCCGGTAGATCAGCGGAAGGGTGGCGAAGAGAAACCCGGGCGCACCGCCCCTGACAACCGTCAGCGACCGTTGAAGTACAGCCTTTTTCCGGTTCCCGAGAACAGTTTGGTTGTGATCAACAAACCGGTTAAAGCGCATGGGCAACCCGAAAAGCCGGTTTCAGGTGAAAGCTATCGAATACAGCTGGGGGCCTTCAGTTCAAAGCAGCGCGCGATGGATGCCTGGATGTCGTACAAGAAGAAATACCCCGAGTTTCTCGGGTCCCGGCAGGTCATTCTGGACCCGGTCTCAGTGAAAGGAAAAGATTTGCACCGGGTACAGACGGGTCCCATGAGCAGGTCCGATGCATGGTCGATCTGCGCTCGCTTGAAGGAGGCAAACCAGGCCTGTGCGGTCATGAAGCGCGGACCCTGATTCGGTCGCGAACCGGTCCGGCCATGCATGACCTGCAGTCAGCTGAGCAGATTGTGCAGGATCGCCTCGTACATGGATGACAACTGATCAAGGTCCCCGACACTGACGCATTCGTTCACCTGGTGGATCGTTGCGTTCAGCGGCCCGAGCTCCAGGACCTGGGCGCCGGTCGGTGCAATGAAACGTCCGTCAGAGGTGCCGCCGGCGGTGGACAGTTCGGTATCGATTCCAGCCACGTTTTTTATTGCCATCTGGGCGGCCGCGACAAGTTCCCCGCGCGGCGTCAGAAAGGGAAGGCCGGAAAGGTCCCATTCGATATCGTATTCAAGCCCATGTCTGTCGAGAAGGGTTTCGACCCGTTCGCGCAGGGCCTCCTGCGTTGTCTCGGTTGAGAAACGGAAGTTGAAGGTCACCTGGCAGACGCCCGGGATCACATTGGTCGCGCCTGTACCTGCGTGGATGTTGGAAACCTGGAATGTGGTCTTGGGAAAGAACTCATTGCCCTGGTCCCACTGCGTCTCGGCCAATTCCGCCAATGCCGGAGCAAGTTGATGCACCGGATTCCTGGCCAGATGGGGATAGGCCACATGCCCCTGGACCCCGCGCACGCTGAGCACGCAGCCGAGTGATCCACGGCGACCGTTCTTGACCACGTCGCCGACATGCCGCGTGGACGAGGGTTCGCCGACCAGGCACCAGTCTATTTTTTCACCGCGCGCCTCGAGGGTGTCGACCACCTTGACGGTGCCATTTTTTGCCGGGCCTTCTTCATCGCTGGTGATCAGATAGGCAATGGAACCCTTGTGATCCGGATGGCTGGCGACAAAGCGCTCAGTGGCGGTCAGCATGGCCGCCAGAGAGCCTTTCATGTCGGCTGCACCGCGACCATACAGCTTGCCATCACGAACCTCTGGTTCGAAAGGACCTGAGGCCCATTTGTCCAGCGGGCCGGCAGGCACCACGTCGGTGTGCCCGGCGAAACAGAACACGGGCCCCGATGTCCCTCGTCGTGCCCAGAAGTTGTCCACCTCCGCAAAGCGCATTGGCTCGTTGCGAAAGCCCAACGCGGTCAGGCGTTCCATCATCAGGTCCTGGCAACCGGCATCCTCCGGTGTGACCGACGGACGGGAGATTAGGTCGATGGCAAGGTCGAGTGTTGCGCTCATACAGGGCCGAGGGCCGAGGTCCGAGGGCCGAGGATAAGCACCTCGCACCTCGTAACTCCTGCCTTGCTCCTACCAAATTCAAGTATTGAAGATCTTCTCATAGTGTTCCGGCTTGAAACCAACATGCCGTTCTTTCCCGATATCGAGCACAGGGCGCTTTATGATGCTCGGGGTCTCCAGCATCAAGGCGATCGCTGAAGCCTCGTCGATGTTGTCCTTGACGTCCTGAGGTACTTTGCGCCACATCATGCCGCGCGTATTCAGCAGGGGCTCCCAGCCGAGTTCCTCGACCCAGGTCCGCAGCGTTTTTTCGTCGACGCCGGCCTTCTTGTAGTCATGGAACTCATAGTCAATCCCGTGCCCGGCGAGCCAGGCCCGGGCCTTTTTCATGGTGTCGCAGTTGGGGATTCCGTAAAGCGTGATCATCTTTGTTCTCCAGGTCCGAGGTCCGAGGAGCCGAGGGCCGACGGCAAGTTTGGATAGTTGTCCTCGCCCCTCGTTCCGCGTTCCTCGACCCTGGTCTTAAATATCCCGCAGCAGTTCGTTGATGCCGACCTTGGAACGGGTCTTCTCGTCGACGCGCTTGACGATCACCGCGCAGTACAGGCTGTACTTGCCGTCCTTTGAGGGCAGGTTGCCCGAGACGACGACCGAGCCGGCCGGGATGCGGCCATATAGGATCTCGTCGTTTTCACGATCGTAGATTCGGGTGGACTGACCGATGTAGACACCCATCGAAATGACAGAGCCCTGTTCGACGATTACACCTTCAACCACCTCGGAACGTGCGCCGATAAAGCAGTTGTCTTCGATGATGGTGGGTGCAGCCTGCAGCGGCTCCAGCACACCGCCGATGCCGACCCCGCCGGAAAGATGAACGTTCTTGCCGATCTGCGCGCAGGATCCGACGGTAGCCCAGGTGTCGACCATGGTGCCCGAATCCACATAGGCGCCGATATTGACATAGGAGGGCATCAGCACGCAGCTGGATGCAATGTATGAACCCTTGCGTGCAGTGGCCGGTGGCACGATGCGCACGCCGGATTCGCGGAACTCGCGCGAATTGCAGTCGGCGTACTTGGATTGCACCTTGTCGTAATAATTGGTGAAGCCGCCCTTGATGAATTCGTTGTCGTTGATGCGGAATGACAGCAATACGGCCTTCTTCACCCAATCGTTGACAATCCAGTCACTGCCGCGTTTTTCGGCGACCCGGATTTCTCCCCGATCGAGTTGATCGATGGCCTCCATCACGGCATCGCGCACGCCGGTACTGACATTGCGTGGGGTGATGTCGGCGCGCTTCTCGAATGCGTCGACGATGATGGACTGAATGTCACTCATGACGGTCTCCTGGGTATTCTTGGTTTCTTAAAGATTGGTTACGAATCGTTTGATGCGCTTGGCGGCCTCGATGCATTCCTCAGCGGTTGCGACCAATGCCATCCGCACATGGCCGGCTCCGGGGTTGAGTCCATCGACGTCACGTGAGAGATAACGACCGGGCAAGACGGTCACGTTTTGCTGCTCGAAAAGTCCGCGTGCAAAGTCCTCGTCGCTGATCGGCGTCCTGGGCCACAGGTAGAAGCCGGCGTCGGGGCGTGCCACATCGAGGCAGCCTGCCAGTGTGTCGAGCACGGCATCGAATTTCTCCCGGTACAGGCGGCGGTTGTGGCGGACGTGATCCTCATCACGCCACGCCGCGATACTCGCGTACTGATGTTGAACCGGCATGGCGCAGCCATGATAGGTGCGGTAGCGCAGAAATCCGGCCAGCAAGTCCGCATCCCCAGCAATGAAACCGGAACGCAGGCCCGGCGCATTGGAACGCTTGGAGAGGCTGTGGAACACGACGCAGCGTCGGAAATCGCTATTGCCCATTGCCGCTGCGGCCTGCAACAGCCCGACCGGGGGCTCGGCCTCGTCGAAATAGATCTCGGAATAACACTCGTCCGAGGCAATCACGAAATCGTGTTTCTCCGCCAGGCGGATCAGCTGCTGCAGGGTCGATTGTGGGATCACCGCACCCGTCGGGTTGCCGGGTGAGCATAGGTAAAGGAGCTGGCATCGGTCCCAGGTCTCTGCCTCGACGGCGTCGAATTCAGGCAGGTAGTCGTTGTCGGCCGTGCAGGCAATGAAATGCGGGGTTGCGCCGCCGAGCAATGCCGCACCCTCGTAGATCTGATAGAAGGGATTCGGCGATACCACCAGGGCCGGGCGACTGCGGTTTACCACGGCCTGCGCAAAGGCGAACAGGGCCTCTCGGGTACCGTTGACCGGCAGGGCATGGTGCTCGGGGTCGAGCGAACCGGGCGGCAGTTCGAAGCGACCGGTCAACCAGTCGCAGATCGCCTCGCGCAGTGCCGGCAGTCCCTTGGTCAGCGGGTAGCTTGCGAGCCCGGCATCGAGGTGTTCCTGCAATGCTGCCGCAATGAGTCCCGGTGTGGCATGCTTCGGCTCGCCGATCGACAGCGCAATATGCGTTTTCGGCGGCGGTTTAATCCCTGCCTTGAGCGCATTGAGCTTCTCAAAGGGGTAGGGCTGAAGTTTATCCAGGTCGGGGTTCATGCGGGCGACAGCGTGTTTCCGGGCGGCCGATTATAGGCGATCATTTTGATGAATGCTTCGGCAGGACGATTCGGGCCGGTTTTGGGGTTGCTGTACGGAGCGACCTTCTGGGGGCTGGTCTGGTATCCATCGCGGGTCCTGGAAGCCATGGGGATGCAGGGTGCATGGCTGACCCTGGTCGCTTATTCCACTGCATTTCTGGTGTTTTCGCCTTTCGTCAGGTTTTCAACCGGTGGCCTGCGTCGCCAGCCGTGGGATGCCCTGATGCTGGTGCTGGCGGCAGGCTGGACCAATGTGGCCTTCGTCCTCGCCGTACTCGAGGGCGAGGTAGTGCGGGTGCTGCTATTGTTTTACCTGTCGCCGATATGGACGGTAATTTTGGGCCGCTGGCTGCTGCACGAGCCGCTGAGCTGGCGCACCTGGCTCATGTTGGGACTGGGGATCAGTGGCGCCCTGGTCATGTTATGGGATCCGGCCGTCGGGCAT
Source organism: uncultured Gammaproteobacteria bacterium (assembly GCA_963759055.1). Taxonomy (GTDB): domain Bacteria; phylum Pseudomonadota; class Gammaproteobacteria; order Chromatiales; family Chromatiaceae; genus Thiosocius. The sequence goes on along the minus strand of CAVWYD010000017.1, from coordinate 61,086 downwards.
GTGCCGATGAATCAGGCGGACCTGCTGGCGGCCAGTGCCGGCCTGGCATTTGCTCTAAACAATGTGATGACGCGGCGCATCACCGGTCTGGGGGTGCGTGCCAAGACGCATCTGGCCTGGCTGGGCGTGGTCATTGTGTCCACCGCGTTCATTATGATTCAGTCCCCTTTCATGCCGCAGGCACCGGCGACCGCCTGGCTGGGGACCATGGTGCTGGGTGTGGGTGGTTTCATGCTGTCGACCCTGGCGGTGGTCTACGGTGTAACGCATATGCCGGTTCAGCGTTCGGCGGTGATCATGCTGTTCGAACTGGTGGTAGGTGCGGCGTCAGCCTGGCTCCTGGCCTCGGAGGTCGTCTCGATTCAGGAGTGGTTGGGTGGTGTGCTGATATTGACGGCGGCGGTGATCGCAATCCTGCAGGAGGACAAACATGACTTCGGTACGTGACCTTCATCATGTGAGTCTGATCGTGGCCAACACTGCTCGTGCACTCGAATTTTACCGGGGTGTCCTGGGTCTGGAAGTCGACCAGTCGAGACCTGATCTGGCGTTCCCCGGCGTCTGGCTGGCCCTGGGGAATCGCCAATTGCACCTGCTCGAACTGCCCAATCCCGACCCGGTTGCGGAGCGGCCGCAACATGGTGGGCGCGACCGGCACACAGCGGTGACGGTCAGCGATCTCGACGGTTTCCTGCGGCGACTCGAGCAGGCGGAGATACCCTACACCCTGAGCAAGTCCGGCAGGCGCGCGCTGTTCTGCCGCGACCCGGACGGCAATGCCTGGGAACTGGTGGAATCCCCAGCCGGGTAGGGATTTCTGATTGGATTCCGGCCGCGGGATGGATGAGCCCGACTGGCTTCAAAATTCCGGCACCAGGTGGTAGCCCCGTGCCTGCTAGCCGACTAGCAACCGGTCGCTCGGCTGGGTTGGCGGTCGGTCCAGTCCTCGGCCATTGCGGCCGCTGGGGTTCTGAGCCAATTTGGTCCGCTCTACGGTCTTGAGCTGTTACTGAACTGGGATTCCCCCTCAACGGCTGCTTTCCACTGCGGCGAACGCGTACTTTCGACCCAAAGCGGGCCTTGCAGGTGTCCGCCTGCTCGGCGGAAAATAACAGGGAACGGACTTCACTTCCCTTGCTCGCCCGCCTTCTTCACCCCACTTCAATGAGGTAAAAATGGTTGCCTGATTCTCTCCGGCCCTCCTGTATTCCGGAACGGCTAAAATCGGATCAGGGCACCCATCAATAATGTAAGCACAATAGCGAAAGCCATGATCTGTTTGATCATGTGACTTCCGGCGTCACTCTCTAGTGATAGGGCTTTCTGGCGCAGCTCATTGAGAGCTTTTTCACCCTGATGGATATCGCCGCGCATCTTTCCATGCAATCCTTCATTGCTACTGAATCCCATCTGTTGAGTCGCCGATACCAGCGCCTTGAAATCTTTTTCGTAGACGGCAAGGACGGTTTTTATTTCTCTTTTTACCCCGTCATGTAGATAGGCATTCGACAGGTCCGCTTTCATGACTGTCATGTCTTTGTCGAACTTTTCACGGTACTTTAAATCATTGCGGAGCATGAAGTCCTTTTCGTGCCGTCTCAGCATTAGCATGTCTTTGAGCAGTCGGTTTTGTTTCAGGGCCTGCAGAATATCTTCCACATGATGGATGGCGCGACGCATGCTGCCATACAATCCGTCCTGATGATTGAAGCCAATCTCTTGCTGTAGTTCTACCATTCCATGAAACCGGTCTTTGTATGTCTCCAGAGACTCGACCAGTTGGTTTATTTTTATATCTTCGGTGTAATGCCCTTTTAGTCCGGATCTGAGTTCCTGAACATTTGCCTGAATCACACCATAATTGGCAGTGAATCTCTGCTGATACAAGAGGTCCTTTCGGGCAAGGAAGTCTTTTTCGTTACGTCGCAATGTAAGAATATTTGATTCAATATCGCTGACCACCACGCGCAGCTGCCCCAATGATTGGTAGTCACGTACAGCGCTGTATTGCAGCGTGGTCATTATGCCAATGGCAATAAGCGCGAGCAGCCCCAGAAGCAGCGCTTTTCGCTCGATTGAAAGCAGACTCATTTCATTAGCGCTCCAGAAACAAAGGTTTGGCTGAGTTTTCTCACTCAGGAAATTATAGTTCAGCGGTCGCCAGGTTTCGTGATGCTAAGGGCAGGATCATGCCAACTCGGAACGGTATCTGATTGTCTGATAGCTTAGATTGCCACTCGAGCGAAAACGCGTTTAATAGGTCTTGCCGGGCGACCGGTGAATCTTGGCCCCTAATCACGATAGGTCTCGGGGAGGATGCCAAATACGTGCATCAGGCGTTTAGCCTTTATGGGGGAGGTCAGGTCATGGCCGGTTGCAGCGGTTGAACCTGCCGCTGCGAAGGTCCACTCCGTTCAAAAGCTGACGCTCCTATTCTGCGGTGCATTGGTCCGTAGTCGACCCCAACCGGTAATTCATGATGCGGGCCGATTGGTCAGGAACCAATCACTTAGCAGATCTTTTTGCTGACCCGGGCTGACCTACAATCCTGGCAGAAGCAGATATCGAGTTTTCTCGGACCCAGCGGCCCAGGCTTCCTTCGAATCACCGCCTTAGGAAAAAATTCGGCCAGGACTTTTCCCCGAGCTGTTTCACGGCGTTTCTCAAGAGGTTAGGAACGTTTCAACAGGGACCTTCGTGGCCGCGGATGCGATCGTTTATGGCAACGCTGCAACGACAGGCCGCTGCACACAGTCGGTGCTGTCGCTATCTGAATGTCTGCCTCCCTGTACATGTCATGGCTGGTGCTACTCAAACTCCATGGCACGAAAGATCATGCTGGCGTTTAGCCGCGCCAGCTCATCATAGGTATCCAGGTGTGAGTACGCGGACTGATCGATCGTCGACACATCGGCGAGTCCGCCTCCATTCTCGATCAGGGCGCCAATCTTTTCGCGCATGAAACTGAGATAACCCTTGGTGTACTTCGTGACCTCGCCCATGTTGGTCGGCGTGCCATGACCGGGTACTACCACCTCGGCCTGTAGCGCCTCGAACTTGTCCCATGTCTCAAGCCAGGCGGCTGTGTCGGTATGTTCGAACACCGGCAGCAAGCGCTGATGAAACGCGATGTCACCGGCGATTACGACCTTCTTGTCCGGCAACCACACCGAGATGTCGCCAGGGCTGTGGGCCGGACCAAGCCGCAACAACTCGATCCGCCGCCCCCCCATTTCGATGACTTTGCGGTCGCTGATCGCCTCGTCCGGCAGTACCAGGCGAGTTCCCATGCCCTTGTCGCGCGAGCGCCGCAACACACGTTCGAGAATCTGTTCGCCATGGGCCTGCAGTTCCTGCACCGCCTCTTCGTGGGCGATGACGTGTGCGCCTTGCTCTTTCCAGTACGCGATGCCCATCGCAGCGTGGCCTTGGCCATTCTCCAGTACTACGTACTTTACGGGCTGGTCGGTGACCTTCTCTATCTCTGCATGCAATGCCCGTGCAAGCAGATAATTGTCGCTGGCATTAACCACTAGCACACCTTCGTTGGTGACCACGAAAGACAGGTTGTTGTTGTGTCCGGAATTCTCGTAACTGGGCGGCTCGGTTGCACCGATAGCTGACCACACGCCATCGGCGACCTTGCGCGGCTTGCTGAACAGCATTGAGTCGAGTGCCAGGTCGGGGGCCTCAATCGGAAGGCCTTCGTCACGCCAGACAAAGAAACCGTCGGCATAGTTCTTCACATTGGTGTAGCCCATTGCGCTGAGTGTCGCCGCGGCCAGCGGGCTGCGCTGATTGATGCCGCAGTAAACAACGATTGGTGTATCCGCGTTCGGCACCAGCTCGGGCACCCGAAATTCCAGCCACCCGCGTGGTACGTTATATGAGCGCGGGGCGTCAATCGTGCCGCCCAGCAACAATATCTCACGCGGCGTACGGACATCGATCAGTACAGTGTTCGGCTGGGTTGCCAGTAATTCTTCCAGTTCATGGGTTGCGAGATTCGTGACCTGAGCTTCGATTTCTTGCAGCACTGCGTCGCCGTTCTTTATCCCCGCCGACGTTGTAAGCGAAAAGGCCAGTAACGAAAATGCGACCAGCGAGATCGCCGCCATGTTGGAAGTCTTTGCTTGTTTGTTCATTGGGAGTCTCGGGTAGTTGTTGCGGCCGGATATTAGACGTTTTCGGCTGCTGACCACCAGGCCCCGTGATCCAGCATAGTCATCGGAAGTTGCTGAACCAGGAAAAGGTTCGGCCAGAACTGTTGTCAGGAGTGGTTTTTCAACGCTTTCCGCGGAGTTGGAAAGTGGTGGTCGGGGGCCGTCGACGTATTTGCCGATAGTTGGCGAGGTCCGCACATGGTCCATACCCTTGACCTTGATGAAGGCCTTAAAGTCGTTGGCGATGAATTGCGGACTGAAAATGTCTTGGATGCTGAGGTATTGCACCGCATTGTATGGCACCAAGGTAATTGAATCGGATGGGTAGCTGAACCAGCAGCACGAAAGCAACAACCGATAGCGCATAGTCCGCTTCTGGCCGGTTGCACGCATCCGGTACCATGCCGCTCCGCTGGGCCATCAAGACGCATTGCACCACGGGGTCGGCTAAGTGGCGCTTTCACCCAGAAGCGTACCCTCAGCTTTGGACATGCGAGGACGGGAGCCGGCCACTAAGCAGACGTTTACTTATTGCACCGCAAGACTCGAACGTCGCCTATTCTTGCACTCGAGGCGTTCAACAGAATAGCAGACCATCAAGGTCGGCTTCTTGATCGTCTCCCTGAAGACACAGGGCGTGACGTCAGACATTATCGCCCATACAGAATGAACGTCAGCGGCAACGGCGCTATCGCCAGCGCCAACACCGCAATATAGGTCTGATAACGGACGATCTTGCTCATGCCCGTGATCAGACCGATTCCTCCGCCTCCACCGATGAGTGCATTGCCGGGAAGATTCAATGCAATTGCTATCGCAAGGTAGCGATGTCTGAGAAAAAATGGTGTCAATTTTGAAGGTGCCTTGGCGTTCAATAGCTCCAGTCGCTCTTGATGGCGGAGGGGTTCCAGCTCGGCAATTAGTTCGCTCGCCTTGACTAAGTGCAGCCAGCGAAATAATCGACATATCACGCGTGGAGGCACCACTCGGCCAACAAAAAAACTGATGGAAAGGGCTATCAGTGTGCAGACATATGCCAGTACGGCCCCCGTGCTCCCCATGAACAACATCAAACCGATACCGACTTCGATAGCCGGCGTGAACGGAATAACCATCAGTAAGGTATACGCAATCACGGCCAGAACGATCATAGCTTCCGGATTGGGCAAGATGCGCATGTTGACCTGATTTGCCAACCAGCTTCCGCTTATGCTCAATAGCAAAGCCAATACCAGAATAAACGTCAATTTGAAGTACAAGGTCAACCTGTGAGGCGTCTGTTGGACACCAAACTCTTTGGCCGATTTGTTACCTCGTAGAAAAACGTCTCCGGTCTTCATCGTTGGCCAAGGCTCAAGTTCTTTGCGGTCGTGCCAGTCTTTCCGCTACAACCATCGACCGTCCGGGAAGCCATCGGTAATCGGTTTTCAAGGTCAGTGCGACTTGCCATATTTAGCCGTCTTGCGTCCGATTTAGTGGTGATTACCGTCATGGCTTCAGGTAGGCGAAACCTTCCTTCAACTGAAGCCTGGCAATTTCCGAGATGCCCGATGGGACGACTTTCACTTCCTCGAGGAGGTCCGTCTTGTTGATCTGCCTTGCCGTGAGAGTTGCATTGCAGACGCGAAAATCCACGCCTTGCTCGACTAGGCGATGGACTGCGTAATCATAGGGATCATCGCGGTGGTCCTTTGCATCCTCGAGTAGAAAGTCAACCCCGGGACCGTAGGTGACAAAGACGATCTTCGCTGTAGGCACATCCTCGAGGTACGATCGGGCCAGCATCAGGGCCCAACGTGCATTTCGCGTTTCGTCGAGGTGAAAGACGACCTTGTCCCATTTGTTCTCTGATTGCTCTGCACTCACCGGCACGAGCAGCCCTAACAGGACGGCTGCCAACAGGTAGCTTAGAGATAAGCGATTCACAGTGTTCATCTGTTACTCCTCCATTCGGTTGCTGGGCTGCCTGCACGAGCAGTCGGGCCTTCGCAAAAACTGCCCTGGAAAAACGGCTTCGCACTGGACACTCGCCCATAGCGACACGTCCTTGTGCCGGACATGTTGTTCCACGGATAGACGCCTTTCCGGACTAGGCTTTCTCACTTATAGGCCCCGACACCGCAGAAAAACCCGTGATCGTTAGTAGCAATGTAGCTGGTCTTCGGCCTGATCTCGTCGGTACCGGGATAAGGCCACCGGTAATCCACCCATCCGGAGCCTGACTCTTGGGCTACGTTGATCATGTCCTGAAACAGCAGATCTCCGTATTTATTGAAATTGAACATGTTCCTGCCGACCAGTTCGGGCTTGATGGGTTGAGAAAGGAGCACGCCCTCCATGTCAATACAGAACACATACAAGTCCCTGTCCCGAAACGCGCCGTTCGGATCAGCGAAAGTGGAAAAGGCCTTTTCACGGCCCAACTCATTGACCGCCTCCCGGGCCTCCAAACTCATAGCTTTGGCCTCTTGTGGCGTCGCCATATTGGTGGCGGAGACACTGCCCGCCAGGAAAACGGCAAGTATTCCCGATGACATGTGTTTCATCTCTCTCCTCCATCTGTGTGTAGTCCTGTGCGGGCCTGAATGCGGGCCCACTGTTAATCGCGTTCCCATGCGCTCGAGATAGATCTGATCAGAACCAGCGGCGACGAGGGAATCGCTGAACTTGAAAATAGCGCTATGCTCCCGCAAGAGGGCGATATTCCTCCGACCTTTTCCGGAAGAATTCACGACGCGCCAAAAATAGGCTTTTAATCAATCACTTGTATCCGGAGGTGGTGAGCTTGACCGAAAGGCCATTGACCGAAATGCCCCCGTTCGAGGTCGCCGGCAGTCCGGTCGACCCCGCCGGCCTTCGGGTAACGGTCGGAGGCAGCGAGACCAGGTTGGAGGCCAAGGCGATGCAGGTTCTGATCTACCTGGCAGAGCGGGCCGGGCGCGTGGTCAGCCGCGCCGAACTTGAGGAGCACATCTGGCCGGGCCGCATCGTGACAGAAGACTCGGTCATCAAGGCGATCGCGAAACTGCGGCGGGTGTTTCACGATGATGCTCGGGAGCCAAGGGTTATTGAGACCCTTCCCAAGAGCGGATACCGACTCATTGCTCAAGTCACGGGGGCTACTGAAGACGAACGGCGAACCGCCGTAAGCTCAAATATCAAAAGGAAATCGGCTTTACGGCAGCGCGCTCTTTCTCTCAAGTGGATTGTCAGCTTAGGCGCGGCAGTTCTGCTCTTGGGTATCTGGAGTGTGCTTAATCGGAACAGCCAGGACCACGCGTCTTCTCCTCCTGTACCCGAGAGGCGCTCGGTTGCCGTTGTCCCTTTCGACAACCTGGGACGGGCGCCGGATGACGATTATTTTGCCAATGGCATAACCGCAGACCTGATCACTGACCTGTCCAAGCTCAAAAGACTGCTGGTCATCGCGCCCCAGACTACGTTCACCTATCGCGATACCGTCGCAGAGACGGCACTTTTTTCTTCTAATCTGGACGTCGACTATCTTGTGACCGGCAGCGTACAGCGGCACCAAGAGGCGTTGAGGATTAATGTCCGCCTCATCGAGGCACGGGGCGGGCAGACACTTTGGGGAGAGCGCTACGTTGGCAAATTGAGCGATGTCTTTTCCATACAGGACCGGATCATGACCGCAGTGATCGCAGCCCTCGAGATCGAGCTTGCCCCCGACGAGCAGAAACGACTGGCAAGTCGTTCAACTGCTAGCATTGCCGCCTATGATGCTTATCTGCGTGGCTTGGAGGCGCATGGCCGACGAAGCGAGGACCAGAACCACATCGCTCGCCGTCACTTCGACGAAGCGGTTGCGCTAGACCCGGAGTTCGCTGCTGCCTATGCAGGACTCGCGCTTACCTATTCCCGCGAGGCTATTGATGGGTGGACGTTCAATCCATCGCATTCGCTTGAACGAGCAGCGCATTACGTGGACAAGGCAGCAAACATAGATTCGTCGCTACCGCAGGTTCATTTCGTCACCGGCCAGGTCCGGCTGTTTCAGCATCGACATACCGAGGCCGTCTCGGCTGCCGAGCGCGCAACTGAGGTCAATCCGAACTACGCAGACGCCTTCGCCCTGCTGGCCTGGACACTCAACTACGCCGGCCGGCCCGAAAAAGCGATTTTGGCTTTGAACATGGCAATGCGGCTGAATCCGCGGCCGCCGGCTTCTTACCTGGAAATCCTGGGTGAGATCTATTTTTCGCAGGGCCGGTACAAAGACTCAGCAAAAACGTTTCAAGACGTTTTAGCAATCAATCCAGCGTACCTGCGTGCCCGGCTCTGGAACGCCGCCGCCTTGGTCCGGTCAGGATCGCCAGATCTTGCCGAATGGGAGATTGACGAGGCATTGGTCGCTAGCCCGCAACTGTCGCTCGCACGCCTTGCGTTCGCTTTTCCGTTCAAAGATCCGCGGTTACAGGATGCGGTATTGAGCGCATTGCGCCACGCGAACTTGCCAGACTGAAAGGCTGCAGAACTAGCGAGACCCGATGTTCCCGCTAACTCCGTACGCATCAAGCGACGGCAATGGCCGAGCTGTCGACGACCAAGGAACCTTCCCGTGTCTCCCGGGATTTACGGCACTTCCCGGTACTCTTCCGGGGGATGATCACAGATGGGGCACTGGCTTCCGGGCAACTCTGTGACGGTCGAACCACAGATCTGGCAGACGTAGTAGCGTGTGGGGCTGCCTTCGATCCGGCTCACCAGCATGCCGAAGAACCAACTCGCCCCCTTTTTGATCTGGAGGATGAGGTCGCGGTGCTGCTGCTCTGCCTTCCAGGCGTAGGTGATGAAACGGATCGCCTGTTCGTGCTGCTCGCCTTCAATCCTTTGCAGGATGGCCGGATATTCGGTGTCGATCTCTGCCGCCTCAACGGTAGCCGCCTGTTTCAGATGCGCACGCGTGCTGCTCAATTCGATTTTTACCGGTGGATCTAAGGGTTCTTCACCCAACTCGCGCAGCAGCCTGGAAAAATTCCGCGCATGAACGCCCTCTGAGGCGGCCAAGGCCCTGAACAGGTGGGCTATGGCGGGGTAATCTTCGCTGTCGGCATGCTTGGCGAAGGCACCGTACTGCCGGTGTGCGATCACCTCGTCCGCATAGCGCTCCTGCAATGCCGCGACGGTGTGAGGATACTGGTCGGACCCGGCCAGCGCGGCAGCGCAAAAGGACCCCAGAAAGAGCAGGCTGGACAACAGCCGGGGTAGCGATAGGGGTACGCGTTTCATTGGCTTAAGGATCCGAAGATCTCTATTTCAATTCTAGGCCTGTTTTCCGGGCCCGTCACGGTTGTCGGGCGAGCATTGCGCCGGCGACAGTATCCTTATTGCCCGCGGGGTGAGGCGATACCAGCCGGGTGGTGGACGGCGTCAGTCGTCGAGTATGGTCTTGATCGACCCGGCGATGATTTTCAGCTGCTCCGGGTCCGTAATCGGTTGATCTTCGCGGTCTGTAATGGCGAAGGTGTCGCGCGCCTCCGCGCCCGCCGTGGCTATGCGCGCGTTGTGAAGGCGCAGTTTGTTCGATGCGAATGCCTGACCAACCTTGGAGAGCAGTCCGGGCCGGTCGCTGGTCTTGAGCTGGAGCAGCGTGAACATGCGGTTTGTATCCTGCTCGAAACTGATTTCGGATGGCACCTGAAAGCTCTGCAGCTGCCGTGGAATACGCAACCCACCTAGCGGCGGCTCTGAACTGTTGAGACCGTCCTGAAGAAAAAGCCTTATGCCCTCCAGCCTTTCCGGTCCCTCGAGCTGCGAGCCGTCGTCCTCGAGGACCAGGTAGCTGTTGATGCTGAGGCCCTGCGCGGTCGTCTGAATGCGCGCGCTGAGAACGTTGAGGCTGAGTTGGTCGAGAAGCGCAGTGGTGTGGGCAAACAGGTCATCACGATCCGGGCCGTAAACGAAGATCTCGGTGCAGCGGTGTGCGGCATCGTAGCGTAGCTCGATGTGCATGCTGTCGGTCCGCTGATCCGGGGGCCAGAGCAGCCCGGTGTGCCAGATGATGGCGTCGACCGAGTTTTGCAGGAAGTAGTCGGTGCTCAGCGACATCCACAGCAGATTCAGCTGTTCATTGTCGAGGCCTTGTTTGAGCAGCTGGATACGCGCCTCTGCCTGGCGTTGCGCGATGACCTCGTCCTGTTGCTGTGGCTGATCCAGTCCGCGTTCGAGGGCCTCGTCGGTTCGCGTGTGCAGATGGTCGAGCAGGGAGGCCTTCCAGGAGTTCCAGCGCCCGGGATTGGTGCCGCGCATATCGGCGACAGTGAGCAGGTAGAGATAGTCGAGTCGGGTGGGGGTGCCCACCAGGCGGGCAAATTTCTGAACGACATCCGGGTCATCGATGTCTTCGTGCTGCGCGATGCGTGACATCACCAGGTGCATCTCCACCAGCCAGCCGACGAGTTCAGTATCGAACTCCGACAGATCATGTTTCTGACAGAAGGCGCGTGCGTCGTCCGCACCGATTGTCGAGTGGTCTCCGCCACGGCCTTTGGCAATGTCGTGAAACAGTCCCGCAAGGTAAAGCAATTCAGGTTTGGGTAATTGCGTGTATACGCGATTGCAGCGCGGGCATTCAGCAGCGTGTATTTCGAGTGCAAAACGCCGCATGTTCCGGATCACCATCAGGATATGCTCATCGACCGTATAGACATGGAAAAGGTCAAACTGCATCAGACCGGTAACGGCATGGAAGGCAGGCAGATAGCGCGACAGAATGCCGTAACGGTGCATGCGGCGGGTCGCATGCGTGAGGCCGTTGTGTTCCCGGAATATCTCGATGAACAGGGCGCGCGCGCGGATGTCGTTGCGAAAGCGTTCGTCGATAAGATGCCGGTGGGCGCGCATCAGCCGAATGGTGCTGGCACGTACGCCATGCAGCTGCGGATTTTGTTGCAGGATCAGAAACAGCTCGAGCATGGCCAGCGGATAACGCGCAAAAATTCCCGAGTTGGTGACCTCCAGGTAACCGTTCCGGGCCTGGAAGCGGCGATTTATCGGCACCGGTTCGCCCAGCTGGTTGTTCAGTAGGATCGCCTCTTCGAACAGCTGAAGCAGCATCTCATTGAGCCGCTGCATCTCGACCACGCGGCGATAATAATCCTGCATGAACTGTTCGACTGCCAGATTGGTGTCGGCATCGGTGTAACCGAACTGATTGGCCAGAACGCGTTGGTGTTCGAACAGCAGCCGGTCCTCATGGCGGCCGGTCAGCAGATGTAGTGCATAACGCACACGCCACAGATGCTCCTCGCCGCTCTTGAGCTGCTGATACTCATGGTCATTGAGAAAGCCGTGTTCAACCAGAGCCCGCATGGTGCTTACACCGAAGTGGCGCTTGGCCACCCAGCCGATCGTCTGAATATCGCGTAGCCCGCCCGGACTCTCTTTGATATTGGGTTCGAGATTGCTTCCGCTGTCATCGAACTTTGCGTGGCGTTTGACCTGCTCTTTAAGCTTGGCGGAAAAGAACTCGGTGCTGGGCCATATTTGCTCCGGGCCGGTTGCCTCGATCAACCGCTCGAACAGCGGGCCGTCGCCCGCCAGCAGGCGAGATTCGATCAGGTTGGTGACGACCGTGATATCCGCTGTAGCTTCTTCGACGCATTGCTCCACGCTACGCACACTGTGGCCGATCTCGAGGCCGATATCCCACAGGAACATGATCAGGGGTTCGAGGTGCTCGGCCAGTTTCTGCGGGTTTTCAGCCGTCAGAATGAGCACGTCGACGTCGGACGCCGGATGCAGCTCGCCGCGGCCGTAACCACCGACGGCGATCAGGCTGGCATGGGTGCCTTTGGGCAGAAAACGTGACCATACGCGCTGCAGAATGACGTCAGTGAAGCTCGCTGCGGCCCTGACCAGGAGTTTTGCGCTGATACCATGCTCGAATCGTTCCCCCAGCAGATCTTTGGCTTCTCGCAGCGCCTCCTTATACACGGACAGGGCAGGCTCGCCGGTGGCAAGCCGCCGATCGAGGTTTTCCAGGAGTGCGTCTGTCATTTACTGTCCTGTTGGTACGGCGGGCGATACGCCATTGCCATTTTAGGTCGAAAATGCGGACACGTTCGCGGAAGATGGCCCACTTTTCACGAAATAAGCCTAGCCGGTCGCGGCCTGACATTCTTCCTTGCGCAGGGTCAGAACCTCGTAACCGTCGGCGGTGACCAGGAGGGTGTGTTCCCACTGCGCCGAGGGTTTTCGGTCCTTGGTGACCACGGTCCAGCCATCGGGCAGGAGTTTCACGTTGCGCTTGCCGGCATTCACCATCGGTTCGATCGTAAAGGTCATGCCGGCCTGAAGGGCCACCCCTGTATCGGGCGTTCCGTAGTGCAGGACCTGCGGGTCTTCATGGAAGCCACGGCCGATTCCGTGACCGCAGTATTCCTGAACCACCGAATACCCGTTCGACTCGACGAATTTCTGGATGGCGTGGCCTATATCGCCCAGATGTATTCCGGGTCTGACCAGTTCGATCCCTTTCCACATGGCTTTTTGGGTGATGTCTACCAGGCGCTGGCTCAGGACCGAGGGTTTGCCAACGAAGAACATCTTGCTGGTGTCGCCGTGAAAACCGTCTTTGATCACCGTGATGTCGATATTGACGATATCGCCGCCTTTAAGAATCTTGTTCCCGGGAATTCCGTGACAGACCTGGTGGTTGACCGATGTGCAGATCGATTTTGGAAAGCCGCGGTAGTTGAGCGGGGCGGGAATGGCTTGTTGCTCGTTGACAATGTAGCCGTGGCAGATGCGGTCCAGTTCGTCGGTGCTCACGCCCGGTTGTACGTGTTCGCCAATCATTTCGAGAACCTCGGCGGCCAGACGGCCTGCCACCCGCATTTTCTCGATTTCATCCGGCGTTTTTATGATGACGGCCATTTCTGCCCTTTTGGTGGGAATTGGGTTAAAAAATCAAGATCTTGGCGTGAAATCTGGATTGAGACCCGAGGCGCCTTATGGTATAAAACGCGCCGCTTGGCGGCAATGACTGCTTAGCTGCCCTGTTTGCAGGGTTTATACAAATACACACACGTACCGCAACTCGGCGCCTGGGTGCCCCGCGAGAGCAGGGTCGGTCGTCAGGGTACGTGGAGGCCCAACCCAACTTAAACAACGGAGCAATCCATGAGTAACGTTTCCATGCGCCAGATGCTAGAGGCTGGCGTGCATTTTGGTCACCAGACCCGCTACTGGAACCCGAAGATGAGTCCTTACATCTTCGGTCATCGCAACAAGATCCACATCGTCAATCTCGAAAAGACGCTGCCGCTGTACAACGACGCAATGAATTTCGTTGGCAAGCTGGCATCGAACGGGGGCAAACTGATGTTTGTCGGCACCAAACGTTCGGCCCGCGACGTCGTTCGCGAAGAGGCGGAGCGTTGCAACATGCCCTACGTCAACCACCGTTGGCTGGGCGGCATGCTGACCAATTTCAAAACCATCAAGCAGTCGATCAAGCGCCTGAAAGAGCTTGAGGCTATGGATGCCGATGGTTTGATGGCGGCCCGCTTCAACAAGAAAGAGGCACTGACGCTGCGCCGTGAAAGAGAGAAACTCGATCGCAGTCTCGGCGGGATCAAAGAGATGAATGGTCTGCCGCACGCCCTGTTCGTGGTCGATACCGGACACGAAAAGATCGCCATCGCCGAGGCCAAAAAGCTCGGTATCCCGGTGATTGGCGTGGTGGACACGAATAACGACCCGGGAGATATCGATTACGTCATTCCGGGCAATGACGACGCGATTCGCGCTGTACAGCTTTACGTGCAGGGTGCCTCGGCTGCGATCCTCGAGGGTCGTGCGGCGGCGGCGACTTCAGCGGCTGCCGGCCGCAGTGAGACCGCGGATCCGGCTGCAGGCTGAGTCGCTCGCGGAAAATGTATTGACGACGCGCCCCTGTCCGGCTTGCCGGCCGGGGGCCGTTCGTTATCAGCGAAATTCTGGAATTTTTGAGGTGAAATAATCATGGCAATCACTGCATCCATGGTGAAGGAACTGCGCGAGCGCACCGGCGCTGGCATGATGGAGTGTAAGAAGGCGTTGACCGAGGCAAACGGCGATATCGAAACTGCCATTGAGAATATGCGCAAGTCGGGGCAGGCAAAAGCGGCCAAGAAGGCCGGCCGCACCGCGGCTGACGGCGTGATCGTCATGGCCCAGGACGGCGGGGACGCTGTGATGGTGGAAGTGAACTGCGAGACCGATTTCGTCGCCAAGGATGAAAACTTCAAGTCATTTGCCGACGCGGTCGCCGGGCGTGCGCTCGGCAGCGACGCTGCTGATGTTGATGCACTGATGGCGCTGCCTTTGCATGAAGGTGAAGACACCACCATCGAGGAGGCGCGTCAGGCGCTGGTATCCAAGATCGGCGAGAACATGAACGTGCGTCGTTTCATCCGTGTCAAGGCTCAGGGCACCATCGCCAGCTACAGTCACGGTGTGCGTATCGGTGTCCTGGTCGATGTCAGCGGCGGTGACGAGACCCTCGGTCGTGACCTGGCCATGCACATCGCGGCCAGCAACCCTGTTTGTGTCGATGAGTCCCAGGTTCCGGCAGACATGCTGGCCAAGGAACGCGAGATCACCGAAGCGCAGGCGCGAGACAGCGGCAAGCCGGACAACATCATCGAGAAGATGATTGAGGGCCGCATGCGCAAGTATCTGGGTGAGATCACCCTGGTCGGCCAGCCTTTTGTCAAGGATCCGGATACCAAGGTGGGTAAGTTGTTGCAGGCCAACGGTGCGAAAGTGAATTCGTTCACCCGTTTCGAGGTGGGTGAGGGCATCGAGAAGAAGGCCGAGGATTTCCGTGACGAAGTGATGGCCCAGGCCGCGGCGGCTCGCGGCGAGTAAGATCAAGCGACGGCCCGCAACTGCGGGCCGTTTGCTGACAACTCCGGATTAGCAGTGGAATCAGTCCTAAAATGCTAGATGCCAAGGTCCCGCACCGTATCCTGCTAAAGCTCAGCGGCGAGGCGCTGATGGGCTCTGGCGAATTTGGTATCGACCCCGGTGTTATGGGTAGGGTGGCCGGTGAGATCGCCGAGCTGGTGGCCGGTGGCATCCAGATTGGGCTGGTGATCGGTGGCGGCAACATCTTTCGCGGCGCAGGACTTGCCGGTGGCGGCTTCGACCGGGTTACCGGTGACCACATCGGTATGCTGGCGACGGTGATGAATTCCCTGGCGATGCAGGACGCACTGCGAAAAAAAGATGTCGATGCGCGGACCATGTCTGCATTTCGCATCGATCAGGTCTGCGAGTATTACAGCCGCGACCAGGCTGTTCGCCATCTCGAGGCCGGTCGTGTGGTGATACTCTCTGCCGGGACCGGCAACCCCTGTTTTACAACCGATTCGGCAGCCAGCCTGCGCGCGATCGAGATCGGCGCCGATCTGATGATCAAGGCAACCAAGGTCGACGGTGTCTATTCCGCGGATCCGGTCAAGCATCCGGATGCCCATTTTTATCCCAGTCTGAGCTACGATCGTGTTCTGCGTGAGGGTCTTGCGGTGATGGATGCCACGGCGGTTGTGTTGTGTAAGGAGCACGATATGCCCCTGCGGGTAATGAATATCAATGTGGAAGGCGCATTACAGCGCGTCGTAAGGGGTGAAGCGGTAGGTACCCTGGTAACCAGTGGAGACGAGTCATGATCGACGACATCACGAAAGATGCTGCCAGCCGTATGGGCAAGAGCGTAGAGTCCTTGGGTGAGAACCTCGCAAAGGTACGTACCGGGCGCGCCCATGCCAGCCTGCTGGACCACCTGACCGTGTCTTATTACGGTTCCGAGGTGCCCCTCAAGCAGGTCGCCAATATCGGTGTCGAGGACGCACGCACCATCACAGTGCAGCCATATGAGCAGCAGATGGTAAGCGTTGTTGAAAAGGCGATCATGGAATCCGATCTCGGCCTGAATCCGAGCAGCGCGGGTACCCTGATCCGTGTGCCGATGCCGCAGCTTACAGAAGAGCGCCGGCGTGACATGACCAAGATCGTGCGCCACGAGGCCGAACAGGCGAGGGTGGCAGTGCGCAATATCAGGCGTGACTGCAACAATGACCTGAAGGCCCTGGTCAAGGACAAGCTGATCTCCGAGGACGAAGAACACCGCGGCCAGGAACTGGTTCAGAAGCTAACCGATCAGTACGTCAAGGAGATCGACGAACTGCTGGAGAAAAAAGAAAAAGATCTCATGTCTGTCTGAGGCCACAGAGGCTTTCATGTCAGCTGATACAGAGATCGGCGAGATTCCTTTGGTTTCCGGACCGGTGCCGGAGCATATTGCGATCATCATGGACGGTAACGGTCGTTGGGCGGAGGCCCGCGGACGGGCGCGCCATGCCGGACATAAGGCGGGCGTGGCCAGCGTCCGCAGTACCATCGAGGAATGTATAAGGCACGGGGTGAGGGTGTTGACCCTGTTCGCCTTCAGCAGCGAGAACTGGCGGCGTCCAAAGACCGAAGTCAACCTGCTGATGGAGTTGTTTCTGAGCGCGCTGCAACGGGAAGTGAAGCGTATGCAGACCAACGACATCCAGCTGCGGGTGATTGGCGACGTTTCGGCCTTTCCGGACAAGCTGCAACAGCGCATCCGTGAATCCGAAAAGGCTACCCGGGACAACAAACGTCTGATCCTGCAGATTGCCGCAAACTATGGCGGGCGCTGGGATATTATCCAGACTGCCCGCAGGCTGGCGAACGCCGTGCGGGACGGCGACCTGGACCCCGGTGACATCGATGAGAAGCTGTTCGCCCGGACGACCACACAAGGTGATCTGCCAGATCCGGATCTGTTCATCCGAACCGGCGGTGATCAGCGAATCAGCAATTTTCTCCTCTGGCACTGTGCATACGCCGAACTCTATTTCACCCCGGTATTGTGGCCGGATTTCGGGGTCGAGGCGTTTCGCGAGGCGGTGGCCGAATTTGCTACAAGACAACGCCGGTTCGGTCAGACCGGCGCACAGCTAAAGGGCACCGACTGATGCTCTGGCAGCGCCTGATCACAGCGCTGGTGCTGGTACCTCTGGTTGTGGTCGGCATTGTCTATCTGGATACCGCGGTACTTGCCGCCGTAACCGGTGTTATCGTTTTGATTGGCGCCTATGAGATGGCACGCCTCGCCAATCTGCACAATCGCATTGCGCAGGGGGGGTTTATCCTTGCGGTGGCGCTGGCCCAGTGGCTCGCCTGGCGATATCTGCAGCCGGATCAACTCGCTTACCTTCAGTGGGCCATGGCTGTCTGGTGGGTGTTTGTGACCCTGGCGCTGGTAAACCGGCGCAGCGAACTGCCACGGGTGCATGGCGGTCGCCCCGGCATACTGATTTTGGGCGGCCTGGTTCTCGTTACTGCCTGGTCCTCCATCATGTCTCTACATGCCTCAGGGGAGCGCGGCCCGATTTTGATGCTGTTTTTGTTTGTTCTTATCTGGGTGGCCGATTCGGGCGCCTATTTCGCTGGCCGGGCCTTTGGCCGACGTAAGCTCTCACCCTTCGTCAGCCCGGGGAAGACCTGGGCGGGTGCCGGTGGTGCAGCGGCCGGCGCGGTCGTCAGCGCGATGTTTCTGGCAGCCGGAGGGGCTGCCGGCGCTGCGTCTTTGGCCGGGCTGATTGGGTTGAGCCTGCTGGTTACCGCGGTCTCGATCGGGGGTGACCTGTGGGAGAGTCGTTTGAAACGCGAGGCAGGGGTCAAAGACAGCGGCAATCTGTTACCCGGTCACGGCGGCGTACTTGATCGTATCGACAGTCTGCTTGCAGGGGCACCCGTGTTTGCCCTGGGTGTGGGCCTTGTCGGGTTGCTGGCGTGAAAGGGATTGCCGTCCTCGGCTCGACCGGCTCGATCGGGGTAAACACGCTCGACGTGGCTGGGCGTCATCCGGACAGATATCGGGTTGTCGCACTGAGTGCCAACAGGGATGTGCAGGGAATCCTGGCTCAATGCCGCGAGTTCCGGCCGCAGTTGGCCGCGATGGCCGATCCGGACAGCGCCCGGGAACTGCAGCGGGCACTGGCAGCGGAGGGCATCTCCACCGAGGTCATGGCCGGCGCTGCAGGTCTGGAGGCCGTGGCTACCCACCCGGATGCCGCATATCTGATGGCCGCCATCGTGGGTGCGGTGGGGGTGCTGCCCACGCTCGCTGCAGTCAGGCTTGGCCGACGTATCCTGCTGGCAAATAAGGAGGCGCTGGTTGTGTCGGGCGCCCTGTTTATGGCCGCAGCCAGGGTGAGTGGGGCCCAGATCATGCCGATCGACAGTGAACACAATGCGGTGTTTCAATGTCTGCCCCTGGATTTCGCGGATGGCCTGAAACAGGCGGGTGTGGAGCGTATTCTGTTGACAGCATCGGGGGGGCCGTTTCGACGCCATTCACTCAAAGACTTGAGCCATGTAACTCCGGAACAGGCCTGTTCCCACCCTAACTGGGACATGGGCCGTAAGATATCGGTGGACTCTGCCACCCTGATGAACAAGGGGCTGGAGGTCATCGAGGCACGCTGGTTGTTCGATGCGCGGCCGGAACAGATTCAGGTGGTCGTACATCCGCAGAGCATCATCCACTCCATGGTGCAGTACGTCGATGGCAGTGTACTGGCCCAGCTGGGTAATCCCGATATGCGGACCCCGATTGCACATGCGCTGGCCTGGCCGGATCGCCACAGCTCCGGGGTTGCGTCCCTCGATCTGTTCGAGATCGCGCGTCTGGATTTCGAGCCACCCGATTTGCAGCGTTTCCCCTGTTTGCGCCTCGCGTTTGAGGCGATTGCAGCCGGCGGCACCGCGCCTGCGGTACTGAATGCGGCCAACGAGGTTGCGGTGGCGAGTTTTCTCCGTGGCGGGCTGGCGTTCCCGGACATTGCCGACGTGGTGGAAAGAACGCTGGCCGAATACCCGCATGGGACCGCAGATGATCTGGACCAACTGTTGGCTACCGATGCGCGGGCCCGCGTTTTGGCGGAACAACAGGCGCTGAGCCTGGTCTGATAAGCGCATGGAAGACATCCTGTTCAAAATTCTGGCTTTTGTGGTCGCTGTGGGGCTCCTGGTCGCAGTGCACGAATTCGGCCACTTCTGGGTGGCGAGGCGTCTGGGCGTCAAGGTGCTGCGCTTCTCTATCGGTTTTGGACGCGCTTTGTGGCGTCGCCAGTCGGCGCCGGATGAGCCGGAGTACGTCGTTGCGGCGATACCGCTTGGCGGTTACGTAAAGATGCTCGACGAGCGCGAGGGCCCGGTGCCTGCCGAAGAACTGGACAGGGCGTTCAATCGCCAGTCGCTGTGGGTCCGCTCGGCGGTCGTCGTGGCCGGCCCATTGGCCAATTTCCTGTTTGCCATCGCGGCTTTCTGGCTGGTGCTGACGCTGGGCGAAACCGGCATCCGTCCGCTGATCGGTGAGGTGGAGCCGGGGAAGGCTGCCGCAAGAGCCGAAATGCAGGTCGGCGATGAAATCATCTCGATCAATGGTCGCCTGACACCGACCTGGTCTCTGGCGCTGCAGGAATTGGCCACGGGCTCTGTCGGCGAGCCGGAGCTGCGCATCTCGGTACGGGACATGGGGGGCGCAACAAAGGTCCGGGTGATGCCCTCGGATGATGTTGGCGATCTGGCCGAGACCCGGGACCTTCTGGGCCACCTGGGCATGGCGCCTGAGCGGCCCGCGATACCTCCGGTGTTTGGCACGATTCTCGCCGGCGAGCCGGCAGAAAACGCCGGCCTTCGCGAAGGTGACCGTATCGTGTCGGTCGACGGCAATCGCATGCAGGAGTGGGGCCACTGGGTCAAATACGTACAGGCCCGTCCTGGCGTCGAAATCGATCTGGTCGTCGAACGCGACGGCGAGTCGCGGCAGATCAAGCTTACGCCGGCGCCGCACGCCCGCGATAATGAGGTTATCGGGCGAATCGGGGCATCGAATCGACCGGCGCCCGAGCTGCTCGAGCGCTATCAGGTCAAATACCGCATGGGGTTGGGCGAAGCCTTGCCCGCCGCGGTCGCAAGAACCTGGGAGTACTCCGTTCTCACCCTGAAGGTGATATGGCGGGTACTGACCGGACAGGCCTCGATCCAAAACCTTAGCGGACCCCTGACCATTGCGGATGCGGCAGGCAAAACGGCCAGTATCGGCTTTGTTTACTTCTTGAAGTTTCTGGCGGTAGTCAGTATCAGCCTGGGAGTGCTGAATCTGTTGCCCGTACCGGTGCTGGACGGTGGCCATCTGTTGTATTTCGCCATCGAGGCGGTCAAGGGCAGCCCGCTGTCGGAAGAGGCCATGGCGCAGGGGCAGAAGATCGGCCTCGTGATGCTGCTGGGTCTGATGACCCTGGCATTCTATGTCGATATTTTGCGCATTCTGGAGTAACAGAACGCCCGCCAAGCCTACCTGCGGCCGCGCCGATACCCTATAATCGCGAGTCTTCTGGCGGTCCGCACATGGTCGTGTGCGAGACCCGACATCAGGCAAGGCTTTACGAGAGATTGCAAATGCGGGTGAGACTCTGGTGTGTTTTTTTATTGCTGGGCTTTGCCAGCCAGGCCATGGCCGAGAGTTTTCGCGTGAGCGACGTTCGTGTCGAGGGTCTGCAAAGAATCACGGCGGGTACCGTGTTCAACTACCTGCCGATCAAACCCGGGGATGTGGTTGATTTTGACCGTACCGCCGATATTGTCCGCGAGCTCTACAAGACGGGTTTTTTCAAGGACATAAGGCTTCTAAAATCCGGCGATGTGCTGGTCGTGGAGGTGACGGAACGGCCGGCGATCTCCGAAATCAACTTCTCGGGCAACAAATCGATCGAAAGCGATGCCCTGAAAGAGGGTCTGAAAGATATCGGTCTGGCAGAAGGGCGCACCTTCGAGCGTTCTGTGCTCGATCGTATCGAGCAGGAACTCGAGCGACAGTATTACAACCAGGGCAAGTACGCAGTCGAACTGACCTCGACCGTAACGCCTCTCGAACGCAACCGGGTGTCGATCGATATCGACGTGGTCGAGGGTAAAACGGCGCTGATCAAGAAGGTCAACATTATCGGCAACACCGCTTTCGATGAAGACGATCTGCTGGATGAGTTCGAGTTGTCGACCGGCGGCTGGCTGTCGTGGTTCACCAACGATAACCAGTATTCGCGCCCAAAACTTGCCGGTGATCTGGAGACCTTGCGTTCGTACTATCTCGACCGTGGCTACGTCAATTTCAAAATTGAATCGACCCAGGTAACCATCACGCCGGACAAGCAGGATATCTATGTCACGATCAATGTGGTCGAGGGCTCGGTCTACACCATCAGCGATATTCGCCTGGCGGGGGAACTGGTCGGCGATCCTGAAGGGTATTTCCCTCTGATCCACATGCGTCGTGGCGAGCCTTTTGCGCGCAAGGTGATAGTCGAAAGCAGCGACCGCGTCTCAGCGAGGCTCTCGGACCTCGGGCATGCGTTCGCGAACGTCAACAGCATCCCAGAGATCGACGAGGAGAACAAGACGGTCGCAATTACCTTTTTTGTCGATCCCGGCAAACGTGTATACGTGAGGCGCGTCAACATACGCGGTAACTCGCGAACTCGCGATGAGGTCGTACGCAGGGAGTTTCGCCAAATGGAATCCGCGTGGTTCTCGGGTGAGAAACTCAAGCTTTCCCGGGAGCGTGCTCAACGTACGGGCTACTTCGACAGTGTCACCGTTGAAACGCCCTCTGTCCCCGGGTCGGGTGATGAAGTGGACATCAATGTGGCAGTTTCGGAAAAGCCGTCCGGGTCGCTGTTGGCCGGCATGGGGTATTCGCAGTCTGATGGTATCGTGTTGAATGCGTCCATCAATCAGGATAACTTCGTCGGAACCGGTAAAAAGGTGTCTTTGGCCGCAACGAGCAGCACGGCCAACCAACGGTACGAGGTCTCGTATACCAACCCCTATTACACCGTAGACGGTATCAGCCGGGGCTTCACGCTGTTGTACAGGACGACCGACTTTTCCGAGCTCGATTCAGCGGATTACAGTACTGACGACATCATCGCGGGTGTGAATTTCGGGATCCCGCTGAACGAGTTCAACCGTTTCAATTTCGGTCTGAATGTGCACCAGATTGATTTCAAGACCGGTGCCTTTCCATCGGACGAGGTGAGGAAATTCGAACAAACGGAGGGCGACAACTTCCTGGATTTCGAGGTGATCCTTAACTGGAGACACGATTCTCGCGACAGTGCAATCTTTCCCAACACCGGCGCCGTACAGTCCCTTTTTGGCGAGGTCACAATCCCGGGCAGTGATCTGAGTTATTTCAAGATTTCATACGACCACCGCAGATACTGGCAGTTGACGAAGGATCTCGTCGTCGCGGTCAATGCCGAGATCGGTTACGGGGATTCCTACGGTGATACCTCCAAGCTGCCTTTTTTCGAAAACTTCTTCGGTGGTGGGCCGGGCAGTGTCCGTGGCTATGCAGCCCGCTCGATAGGTCCGCGTGATTCCTTTGGCGATGCGCTCGGCGGCAACGCCACGTATGCGGGCAACCTCGAGCTGCTGTTTCCCCCGCCTTTTATGAAAGACAATGACACGATTCGCATGGCGACGTTTTTCGATTTCGGCAGCGTGGTCGATACGAGTGAGACGGACCTGTTCGAACCCGACGAGCTTCGTTATTCCGTGGGTATTGGTGCGTCCTGGCTTTCTCCTGTCGGTGCGCTGACGATCAGTTATGCTTATCCGCTGAAAACGGACGCCCAGGATGAGAAAGAAGAATTCCAGTTTTCCTTTGGCCAGACTTTCTGACCCGGCGGGGTAGTGTGATGTTGATGCGATGCTTGACCATGATTGTGCTGACTGCCGCCGTTCTGCCGGCAGTTTCGCTGGCCGGCGAGGTCACTGTGGCGGTGGTCAACGTTATCAGGCTGCAGACCGAGGCACCCCAAGTCGCTCAGGTGAGGGAAAAGATCAAGGCTGAGTTTGTTGCGCGCGAGGCGAAAACATCGACCCAACAGGAACAGATAAATCAGCTGGAGCAGAAGCTGCTGCGTGACAGGGAGAATATGAGCGACGCCGAGGCCAAGAGCCTGCAGCGCGACATACGTTCGCGGAATTTGCGTCTGGAAAACGCCAAAGAGGAACTCGAGAGCGATCGTCGACTACGACTCAACGAGGAAATGGACCACTTGCGTCGGGTCTTGTCCGAGGTCATAGCGGAGGTGGCTAATGCAGAAAAGCTCGACATCGTTCTCGAAAGCGGTGTGACCTGGGCGTCGGAACGCGCCAATATCACGGACAAGGTCTTGGCTCGCATGCGAGAACTCAGCGCCGCGGAAAGATGAGCGGGAGTGCTCGATGAGCCTGACCCTTCAGGAGCTATCTCGGATCGCGGGTACTCAACTGCGCGGCGACCCCAATCGGGTGATCACTCATGCGGCGGGCCTGAAGGATGCCGACGAGGGCGCGATCAGTTTCCTCGCCAATCGACGCTACGCCTCGTTTCTTGCGGACACCCGTGCGTCGGCGGTCATTCTCTCTGCCGGGGACGCAGAGGCTTGTCCGGCCGACTGCCTGATTGCTGACGACCCCTATCTCGCCCACGCGCGGGTAATGGCGGCCCTTTACCCCGATGAATCCATCAGACCCGGGGTTCACGCCAACGCTCACGTGGATCCGACGGCACAGGTGGCTTCCACTGCCGAGATCGCTGCGAAAGCCTTCGTAGGCGCCGGAGCGACCATCGCCGAAGGCGTATTCATCGGACCCGGCTGCGTCCTGCTCGACAACGTTTTCGTCGGCGCCGGTTCCCGCCTGGTCGCCTCCGTCACACTGTGCTCCAACACCCGTCTTGGTGAGCGTTGCCTGATTCATCCGGGCGTAGTTATCGGTGGAGACGGATTCGGTCTGGCCAACGATGGTGGCGCCTGGGTCAAGGTGCCGCAGATCGGCCGTGCGGTTTTGGGTGATGACGTCGAGGTGGGTGCCTGCACGGCGATCGATTGCGGCGCCATTGGTGATACCGTCATTGCCGACGGGGTCAAGATCGACAACCAGGTGCACATCGCGCACAACGTACAGATAGGCAAGCATACCGCGATCGCCGGCTGCACGGGCATCGCCGGGTCTTCGACTATCGGTGCCTATTGCACAATCGCCGGGGCGGCCGGCATAACCGGGCATGTCGAACTGACTGACCACGTCCACGTTTCGGGCATGACAGCGATAACCCGTTCGATCAATCAACCCGGCCTTTACACCGGGACAGTACCGGCCATGGATCATGCGCGCTGGTTGAAGAACTTCGCGCGATTGAGGCACCTCGATGATATGGTGCGCCGGGTCCGATCGCTGGAAAAGGAACTGGCGGCACTGCGTGAACGAGACGAGACGCACGGCTAAAATTTTTTACTGGCTTACACTGTGTAACCTGAAGTCAAGATTACAGATACTGGAGATTGTGTTAGACGCCATGGACATTCAGAAGATTCAAAGCCTGCTGCCGCACCGCTACCCGTTCCTGCTGGTCGACCGGGTAGTCGAGTGTGAGCCGGGCAAGCGTCTGGTCGCGATCAAGAACGTGACGGTAAATGAGCCATTTTTTCAGGGTCATTTTCCGAGCAAGCCGGTCATGCCCGGCGTGCTCCTCATCGAGGCCATGGCGCAGGCGACGGGCCTGCTGGCGATGGAGAGTGCGGAGGTACCGAAAGAGGCCATCTACTACCTGGTCGGCGTCGACAAGGCGAGGTTCAAGCAACCGGTGGTTCCAGGTGATCAGGTAAGGCTGGAGGTAGAAGTCCTGAAGCATCGGCGCGATATCTGGGTGTTCGCAGCGGAAGCCAAGGTCGACGACAGCATGGTCGCCTCCGCAGAGATCATGTGTACTGCTAGGAATCTCTGACCATGATCGATCCACGCGCGGCTGTCGATCCCGGCGCCGAGCTGGAAGAGGGAATCGTGGTCGGCCCGTTCGCGGTAATCGGTGCCGATGTGCGGATTGGCAAAGGCACCGAGATCGGGTCCCATGTCGTTATCCGTGGTCCCTGCCGGATTGGCCGCGACAACCGTATCTACCAGTTCGCCTCGATTGGTGAAGACCCGCAGGACAAGAAATACGCCGGCGAGGAAACGCGCCTGGAGATCGGCGATCGCAACAAGATCCGCGAGTTCACCACGATCCACCGAGGTACGGTGCAGGACGAGTCGCTTACCACTATTGGTAGTGATAACCTGCTGATGGCCTATACGCACGTGGCGCACGACTGCCGCATTGGCAATCATACGATCATGGCCAATGCAGCCTCCCTGGGCGGGCATGTTCATGTGGGCGATTGGGCAATTCTGGGGGGCTTCAGTATCGTCCACCAGTTCTGTCGTATCGGGCCACATTGTTTTACCGCAATGGGCAGCGGGATCGGCAAGGATGTACCGCCTTACGTAATGGTCGGCGGTCATCCGGCCAAACCCCGTGGGATCAACAGCGAGGGGTTGCGCCGACGTGGATTCGGCGCTGAGCAGATCGCAATCATCAAGCGTGCCTACAAGACCCTGTACATCTCCGGTTTACCCTTGGCAGCCGCGCGCGAACAGATCAATACAGCGGCAGCCGAACATGAGGAGCTGCGCCTGATGGCCGATTTTCTGGCGGCCAGCGAACGAAGTATCGTGCGCTGACGGGATTCGGCGTGACCCCACAAAGAATTGGAATAGTCGTCGCCGAACCCTCGGGTGATTTGCTCGCTGCGGGCCTGATGGACGCACTGCGAGAGCTGTTGCCGACAGTCCAGTTTGAGGGCGTGGCCGGGCCCCTGATGCGCGAGAGTGGCATTGATGAATGGGAGCCGATGGACAGTCTGTCGGTCATGGGCCTGTTCGAGGTACTGCAGCATTTGCCTCGCCTCCTGCGCCTGCGTTCACGGCTGCTGGCGCGCTGGCGCGATACCCCCCCGCTGGCCTTCATCGGAGTCGATGCGCCGGACTTCAACCTGACGCTGGAGAGCCGGCTACGAGAGGCCGGTGTGCCAACCGTGCACTATGTCAGTCCAACCGTCTGGGCATGGCGGGCCGGTCGGGTGAAAAAGATCCGCCGCGCGGTCGATCTGCTCTTGACCATTTTTCCGTTTGAGACCGAATTTCTTGCGCAACGACAGGTCCCGGCGCACTACGTCGGTCATCCGCTCGCGTTTGAGATGCCCATGGAGCCGGATCGCGAGGGGGCACGGGATGCACTGGGATTGGCTGCCGATGAACCGGTGCTCGCGCTGCTCCCCGGCAGCCGTGGTGGCGAGGTCAGTCGGATTGCGCGTCCGTTCCTTGAAACAGCATTGGCCCTGAAGCAGCAGCTACCGGATCTGAAGGTCATCGTGCCTCTGGTCAATGAAAAAACGCGTGTGATATTCGAGGAGCAGCTCGGCGAGATCGCACCGCAGCTGGATCCTGTGATCGCGCTGGACAAAACTCGGGTGGCACTGGCTGCCGCCGATGTTGTGCTGGTGGCATCCGGTACGGCGACCCTCGAAGGCCTCCTTAGCAAGCGTCCGATGGTGGTTGGTTATAAGGCAAACGCTGCCACCTATGCGCTGGTGCAGATGCTGGGACTGGTCAAGGTCAAGCATGTTGCGATGGCCAATCTGCTGGCGGACGAGCGTCTCGCGCCCGAATTGATCCAGGCCGCGTGTGAGCCTGGGCAGCTGCTGCCCCCGCTGCTCGAGTTCTTCCGCAATACCGGTCTGCGGCGACAGATCGCCCAGCGTTATGCAGATATCCACCGGCAGCTGCGTACCGATACCAACCGCACGGCAGCTGAGGCGGTGGTGGCTCTGTTGAGGGAACGCGGCCTTGTCTGAGATCCTGGTGTGCGGTGTCGACGAGGTGGGGCGTGGTCCGCTGGCCGGGCCGGTCGTTGCAGCGGCCGTGATTCTCGATCCGGCACGTCCCATCGATGGCCTTGCCGACTCCAAAAAACTCTCGGAAAAGCGCCGCGAGGCCCTGAACGAGCAGATATGCAGCCATGCGCTGGCCTGGTCGCTGGGACGCGCGGAGGTGGCCGAGATCGATGCGATCAATATCCTGCAGGCGAGCCTGCTGGCCATGCAGCGTGCGGTCGCGGCTCTGACCGTCGTGCCGCAGCAAGCGCTGGTGGACGGCAACAGGCTTCCCCGGCTCTTGTGCAGTGCCCGGGCGATCGTCGGTGGTGATGCCTGCGAGCCTTGCATTTCCGCCGCCTCCATCATCGCCAAGGTCGCGCGCGACCGCGAAATGGTCGCGCTGGACGCCGAGTTTCCCGGTTACGGCCTGGCGCGCCACAAAGGTTATCCGACCAAGGCTCACCTCGCTGCCTTGCGAGAGCTGGGTATATCGACCATTCACAGGCGCTCCTTTGCCCCCGTGCGCCGCCTTATGGCCTGAGGCCGGGTGCATTCAGAAGGTATTGGTTCGGCGCCTTCCGGTGACGTGCCGGGCCCTTCGCCGGCCCAACGGTCTCTCGCAGATCGTTCTGGAAGCACGCTGGCAGACCTCGGCTTTGCACGGTATTCTCTGTCCATCTTTTCTCCCCCGAGTGACAGCGATCCGCTCAATGGCAGCCGAATTCGTCCACCTGCATGTGCATTCCGAGTATTCACTGGTGGACGGCGTTGCACGGATCAAACCCCTGGTAAAACGGGCGGCCGAGCTGGACATGCCGGCAGTCGCGCTGACCGATCAGTCGAACATGTTCGCCCTGGTTCGATTCTACAAGGCCGCGATTGCCGCAGGTGTGAAGCCGATCGCCGGTGTCGACGTCTGGTTGCGCAACCCGGAGGATGCCAACAAGCCCGACCGGCTGGTTCTGCTGGTGCAGAACAATATTGGTTACCGCAATCTCACCGAGCTGGTCTCGCGCAGTTACCGCGAGGGCCAGCATCTTGGGCGCGCGATGATGGAATCCAGCTGGTTTACGCCAGAGTCAACCAAGGGGCTGATCGCACTGTCGGGAGGGCGCGAGGGCGATGTCGGGCGCGCCCTGATTGCGGGCAATATGTACCTCGCGCAACAGCGACTGGATACTTGGCTGGCACTGTTTGGCGACCGCTACTACCTGCAACTGGTACGTACCGGCCGCGAGAACGAGGAAGACTGCCTGCACGCCAGTGTCGCCCTGGCGGCGGCCGCGGGTGTGCCAGTGGTGGCGACCAATGGTGCCTGCTTTCTGCACAGCGACGAATTCGCAGCGCACGAGGTTCGGGTATGCATTCAGGAGGGCCGCACCCTGGATGACCCGCGTCGCGCCAAGCTGTACTCAGAACAACAGTACCTGAGGTCGCCGGCCGAGATGGCCGAGCTGTTTGCCGATTTGCCGGAAGCGCTGGCGAACAGCATCGAGATTGCCAGACGCTGCAATCTCGAGATTAGCCTGGGCAAGAATTTCCTGCCCGATTTCCCGACCCCGGACGGGATGACCATGGACGAATTCTTTGGTGCGGAGTCCCGCAAGGGACTGGAGTGGCGGCTGCAACGCATTCTCGATCCTGCGGCCGAGGATTTTGTTGAACGACGCAAGCCCTATGATGAGCGTCTGCAGGTCGAACTCGATGTCATCACCAAGATGGGGTTCCCCGGGTACTTCCTGATCGTCGCTGACTTCATCCAGTGGGCGAAGGACAACGACGTGCCCGTGGGCCCCGGACGTGGGTCGGGTGCCGGCTCGCTGGTTGCCTATGCACTCAAGATCACGGATCTGGACCCGCTTGAACACGATCTGCTGTTCGAGCGTTTTCTCAACCCGGAACGCGTATCCATGCCGGATTTCGACGTCGATTTCTGCATGGACAAACGTGATCAGGTAATCGACTACGTGGCGCGCCGCTACGGTCGTGATTCGGTGTCACAGATCATCACCTACGGATCCATGGCGGCCAAGGCGGTGGTGCGTGACGTTGGTCGGGTGCTCGGGCATCCCTACGGCTTCACCGACCGGGTGGCCAAGATGGTGCCGTTCGAGATCGGGATGACCCTGGACAAGGCCCTGGTCGAGAGTGAAGACCTGAAGCAAGCCTACGAGCAGGATGAAGAAGTCACCCAGCTGATCGATATGGCCAAGCGGCTCGAGGGTTTGGCGCGTAATGCGGGCAAGCATGCCGGCGGCGTGGTGATCGCACCGGGCAAGCTGACCGATTTCAGTCCGCTCTACTGTGAACCCGACGGCACCAATCTGGTTACCCAATACGACAAGGACGATGTAGAGGCGGCGGGACTGGTCAAGTTTGACTTTCTCGGCCTGCGAACCCTGACGATCATCGACTGGGCGCTGAAGACGGTCAACGCGCAACGCGCGCAACAGGACCTGGGCCCGATCGATATCGCGGATATCCCGGTCGACGACCCGGACGCCTTCACCCTGTTGAAAAGTGCCGAGACGACGGCGGTCTTTCAGCTGGAATCGGCCGGTATGAAGCAGTTGATCAGCAAGCTGCAGCCCGACTGCTTCGATGACATCACCGCCCTGGTGGCCCTGTTCCGCCCCGGACCCCTGCAGTCAGGTATGGTGGATGACTTCATCGCGCGAAAGCATGGTATCCAGGAGGTGGTCTATCCGCATCCTGAGCTGGCCCCGATCCTCGCGTCGACCTACGGTGTCATTCTGTACCAGGAGCAGGTCATGCAGATCGCCCAGGTGCTGGCCGGCTACACGCTTGGTGGCGCGGACCTGTTGCGACGGGCGATGGGCAAGAAAAAACCCGAAGAGATGGCCAAGCAGGGAGAGATCTTCCGTAAGGGTGCGGTGGCACGGGGAGTGGACAGAAGATACCGCGACCTATATCTTCGACCTGATGGAGAAGTTCGCCGGATACGGTTTCAACAAGTCGCATTCGGCCGCTTACGCGCTGGTCTCGTATCAGACCCTGTGGATGAAGACCCATTACCCGGCGGCTTTCATGGCCGCCGTATTGTCCTCGGACATGGATAACACCGACAAGGTGGTGACCTTCATCGAGGAGTGCAGGGCAATGAAACTCAAGGTCGAGTCGCCGGATGTGAATCGTTCCAGCTACATGTTTACGGTAGACGGCGACGATACTGTGGTCTACGGACTGGGCGCGATCAAGGGTGTGGGTGAAGGCGCCATAGAGGGTATTGTCGAATCGCGCAATCAGGACGGACCCTTTCGTGATCTGTTTGAATTCTGCCGCCGAATCGATCTGAAAAAGGCCAACCGGCGGGTGTTGGAGTCGCTGATACGCGCGGGTGCGCTCGATCACCTTGGCGCCAACCGTGCCACCTTGATGATCCAGTTGCCGTTGGCCCTGAAGATGGCCGAACAGCAATCGGCGATGCAGGCCGCCGGCCAGGATGACCTGTTCGGGATGTCAGCGCCGGAACCCGCCGCGCCGGCGGCCGGCGTGGTGCCGGATGAGGTTGCCGAGTGGGAAGACGATCAGCGTCTGGCCGGCGAGAAAGAGACCCTGGGGCTTTTTCTGACCGGTCATCCGATCGATTTTTACGAGCCCGATCTGAAGGCGTTGATCAGCAGCCGGATTGCGCGCCTGAGCCTGGATGACGTGCGCGAGACGCGGGGTCGACGCGGCGGCGGCAAGAAGGTCACCGTCGCAGGCATGGTCGTCGCAGTGAATCGCCGCAACACGCAGCGTGGCACCATGGCCTCGGTTTTGCTGGATGACAAGACCGGGCGGATCGAGGCGGCCCTGTTCAGCGAGACCTACGAGCGCTATCGCGATGAGATCGCCAATGACCGGGTTCTGGTTGTCGAGGGAACCCTGGTGCACGACGAATACCGTGGTGGTCTGAGCATTCGGGCAGACGGGGTGAGCGGCCTGGAGGATGTGCGCCTGGCCCGGGCGGCCTGTGTCGAGATCCGGCTGCGTGAGACCTGGTTGAGCCAGCTCGGAATCACGTCGGTGGAGGCGATCGCTGAGCTGAAATCACTGCTGGAACCCGCTGTGGGCGGTAATTGTGAGGTGCGATTGCGTTACCAGCGGCTGGATGCAGAGGTTCTTCTCCGCCTGGGCGGCGGCTGGCGAATCAAGCCCACCGACGGGTTTCTGCGCCAGGCCCAGCGTCTGCTCGGGGTGGACTCCCTGAGTATCCGTTTCCATCCGTCCGCGGCTGAGGCATCCGGCAGGGCGGTCGGTTATGCCCAATCGGGTTGAATTTTGCCCAATCGGGGTTTGCAGGGGACGCGGCGAGTGTGTCCCATGGGTTATGATTAAACATCGCAGAGCGTGCCTTGACTGATAACGACGATGAATCTTGATTTTCTCGAATTTGAGCAGCCGATCGCCGAACTCCAGGCAAAGATCGAAGAGCTGCGGCTCGTTGGCAATGACAACGAGATCAATATCCAGGAAGAGATCGAGCGCCTGGAGGGCAAGAGCCGCTCACTGACCGAGTCGATTTTCTCCAATCTGACTCCGTGGCAGATTTCCCAGCTCGCGCGCCATCCCCTGCGGCCGTACACGCTCGATTATATCTCCCGCATGGTGGACGATTTCGAGGAACTGCACGGAGACCGTGCTTACGGGGACGACCATGCGATTGTTGCCGGCCTGGGTCGTATTGAAGGGCGTCCGGTCATGCTGATCGGTCACCAGAAGGGCCGGGATACCAAGGAGAAGATCAGTCGCAATTTCGGAATGCCGCGACCGGAGGGTTACCGGAAGGCCCTGCGCCTGATGAAGATTGGCCGAGCGTTTCGGATTGCCGGTGCTGACCTTTATCGATACACCGGGCGCCTATCCGGGAGTCGGCGCCGAAGAGCGTGGCCAGAGTGAAGCCATCGCACGCAACCTTTTTGAGATGTCCGGACTGCGTACTCCGATCATTGCGACGGTGATCGGCGAGGGCGGCTCCGGTGGAGCCCTCGCGATCGGGGTGGCTGATCGAGTCCTGATGATGCAGTACAGCACCTATTCCGTCATCTCTCCCGAGGGTTGCGCATCGATTCTATGGAAGGATGCCGAAAAGGCACCATTGGCTGCAGAGGCGATGGCAATTACCTCAAAGCACCTCAAGGATCAGGAACTTATCGATGAGATCGTGCCCGAGCCACTTGGCGGCGGGCATCGTGATCCGGACGCCGTTGCGCGTAATCTCAAGAAAGCGCTGTTGAAGAAACTCGACGATATCAGTGGTGTGCCCATCGACCGTCTGCTCGAGGCACGTTACGAGCGCCTGATGTCCATCGGTGTCGTCTCAGACTAACCCGAAGTTTGCAGCGCTCGAGCCCGATGCGCTGCTTGAGCAATTCAATCACCGTTTTCCGCGACCGGAAAACTACTGGGTGGGCTTTAGCGGCGGGCTTGACTCCAGCGTTTTGTTGAATGCCCTCGCATCGCTGCGGCCGAAGCTGCCGGCGCCCCTTTCGGCCATACATATCGATCACAACTTACAGTCTGGGTCGGCGCGCTGGTCGGCCCATTGCCGCGCTGAATGTGAGCGCCTGGGAATCCCGCTGAGGTCTCTGGTAGTCGATGCGTCTGCCGGGCCAGGCGAGAGCCCGGAGGCCGCAGCGCGTGCGGCGCGCTACGGCGCCATCGCCGCGGCATTGGGTCCGGGCGCCATGTTGTTGACTGCGCATCATCGTGACGACCAGGCTGAGACCCTCCTGTTGCAGCTGCTGCGGGGTGCGGGCGTCGAGGGGCTTGCTGCCATGCCGGCGATCCGCGAGTGGAATCTTGGCTGGCACGCACGCCCCTTGCTGGGCCTGCGCCGTGAGGTGATTCGTGCCTGGGCGGCAGCCAGGCGACTCCATTGGATAGAGGATCCGAGCAATTCGGCCAGCGTTGCAGATCGGAATTATCTGCGCCATCGCGTGATGCCGGGCCTGACCTCACGCTGGCCAGCGGCCGTCGAAAGTATCGCGAGGAGTGCCGCGCATTGTGCCGATGCGGCGGAGGCGATCAGGCTGCAGGCCGCAGAGGATCTGGGCCGCGCGTGCAAGCGCGGACCGACTTCATGTGCAGCGGCTCAGGGGACTGCCTGTTGCGCGGGCACGTAATCTCCTGCGTCATTGGCTGCGCGAACGAGGGGTACCGCCGCTCTCCCTGCGGCGCCTGAGCGATGCCCTCGATCAGCTGTGTCAAGCGCGTTCGGATGCAGCGGTCCGGATCGTCTGGCAGGGAGTGGAAATGCGCCGCTTCCGTGATCAGGTGTGGCTGCTGCCGGAACAGGGACGCCTGGTGGAGCCGCAGACGGTCGATTGGGTCGGAGAACAGATGCGATTGGGCGCTGGACTCGGGTCAGTGCGACGCAAAAAGGCGCCGGGCGGTATCGACCTTGGCCGCTGGGAGCAGGGAAGGGTGCGGATCGCATATCGTCATACAGGGCTGCGCTGCAAACCAGCCGGGCGCAGCGGCACCCGTTCGTTCAAGAAGATCGCCCAGGACTTCGGCATTCCACCCTGGCAGCGGGAGATCCTTCCCATTGTCTGCATTGACGGTGAGCCGGCGGCCATTGCCAACTGTTGCACCTGCGAACCCTTTGCGTCGGAGGAGCACGAACCCGGCTGGCTGATTGAATGGGATCCCGATTGACTGACCGCGGAAGGAACATGATTCCCACGCGCCCCTCGCGGAGGACAGGCTAAAGATTCCTGTTTCACCGTCGCTATGGCATCTGAGCGAGGCAGATCTCCCGTGCGGAGTGAAGGCCCTAACCGCATAGTGACTGGAGAACCAGGAGTCTCAGATGAAAAAACAGGCTGGCTTCACCCTCGTTGAGTTGGTAGTGGTGATTATTATTCTCGGTATCTTGGCCGCAACCGCGCTGCCGAGGTTCATGAACGTGCAGACCCAGGCGCATCAGGCCGCTGTCGACGGGGCCTCGGGCGGCCTGGGCGCCGGTGTCGCGATGTTCCGGGCGCAATGGGTGGCGAACGGGCTCAACGTAGCTGCGGACGATCGTGGACGGATTCGGCGACGGCTCCGTGGATTCGAACGCCGCTGGCTGGCCGACCGATTCCGGTGGTAACAATGCCGTCGGCAGATGCGGCCGACTGTGTCGAGATCTGGAACGGTGTGATGCAGAATCCGCCGACGGTTGCGACGGGTGCGGGGTCTGACTACCAGGCAGCAATCGCTGCTGCTGCCGGATATGCACCTATACCTACCAGGTCGATGGTACCGGCGGCGCGTTTCATTGTGTACAATGCAGGATACAGGCGCGATTACGGTAACCAACCCGTAAAAGCCGTCGGGCATCTGCCCATGGATACTGTCAGCAGGAATCATGAAGCGCGGCCCGCGGGCCGCGTTTTTTCTGCGCGCGTCAGGCAATCGGGATTCACCGTTGTCGAACTGGTCGTCGTCATGGTCCTGATCGGAATCCTTGCAGCGAACGCAATGCCGCGGTTCTTCGAGGCGAGCCGATTCGAGGAGATGGGCTTCGCAGATTCCTCCGCCGCTGCTGCAAGGTTCGCACGCAGGCTTGCAGTGAACTCGCGGTGTGACACCGGCTTCTCCATTGGCCCTGCCGGTTACTCGGTGGTTCAGCGCGCGAACAGCTGCAGCGTCGGGGGATTTACCCGAGACGTCAATCGCCCGGGAGGTCAGGCCTGGTCTGAGCCTGCCCCTTCCGGGGTGGTGGTGGGTACGCTCGCGATCTTCTTCGACGCCCAGGGGCGGCCGGGGGATATGGGCTCCGGTTCCCGGCTGGGCAGCCCGGTGTCTTATGCGGTAGGCGGTCGGACCATAACCATCGAGCCGGAGACGGGCTTCGTTCATCTGCCATGATCCAAGCGAAGAGACAGTCAGGTGCCACGCTGATCGAGATGGTCATCTCGATTGTGATCATTTCCGTCGCCGTAACCGCCGTCATGATGATCGTTACGCAGGTCGGCCGCAGCAGTGCCGATCCGATGATCCGCACTCAGGCCACCGCTATCGCCCAGGCCTATATGGATGAGATCCTGGTGCAGGCGTTGAACGATCCGGACGGCGGAGAGACAGGCGGCGCAGAGGCCGGAGAGACGCGCGCAAACTTTGACGATGTGTCGGATTACCATGCTTTGGCCGATATCGCCGGTGCCCGCGATCAGATGGGTGCGGCTATTGCCGGTCTGGACGGTTATAACGTGAATGTCACGGTGACCGCGGCGATCATCGGTACTTATCCGGCAAAGCGAGTCCTGGTCCAGGTTGGTTACGATGGCGACCCCAACCTCTCGGTTCCCATTGTCGCGTATCGGATGAATTGATATGGCGGCGCAGAGACAGGCTGGTTTCACCCTGATCGAGCTGGTGATCGTGATCGTGATCAGCGGAGCCTTGTCGATCGTGGTGATGCAGTTCATCACCGCACCGATCGACGTTTACGTCGATCAGTCTCGCAGGGCCAGACTGGTCGAATCGGCTCAGTCCGTGATGCAGCGCCTGGCTTACGATGTCCGGATGGCGGTGCCCAACAGCATCCGGGTGGGTTGTGGTGGTGGCTGCATTGAAATGATGCGCGCGGTGACCGGTGGGCGCTATCGACAGTCTCCACCGGGCGATGTATTGAGTTTTGTGCCTGCTGATATGGACACGCGGTTCGAGGTATTGGGAAACCTCAACCATACGGGCGATATTGCCACCTCAGCAGATCCCGATGCCTGCGCAGACGGCACCGCTTCGTGCCTGGTCGTCTACAACACCGGGTTCAGTGGCACCGACCTCTGGAATGGCGACAATGCCGCCACCGTCACTTCGGTCAATCCGGGAATCCCGCTGACCCTCGATTTCGATAACAGTCGGTTTGCATCGGGGCAGACGGCCTTCCCCGCGCAGTCACCCGGGCAGCGTTTTTTCGTGACCGATTCAGCCTTGAGCTTTCTGTGCGATATGGGCCAGGGGACGGTTCGTCGCTACTGGGGCTATTCGCGCCGTGCCAGTCATGCGGATGTCGACAGCCACGCCGAATTGATTGCCCTGGGAAATCCGGCAGAGCACGCCCTGATGGCTTCAGATGTAACTGCATGCCAGTTTCAGTACTCGCCTGGCACACCCACACGCAACGCGGTACTCAGCCTGCGTCTGTCGGTCGCCGAGTCGGGTGAGGCCATAACGCTGATGGAACAGGTCAGTGTGAGTAACCTGCCATGATCAGGGTGCCTGCATCCATCCGTGGATTTTCTCTGATTACGACACTGTTTCTGCTGGTGGTCGTCTCCGGCCTGGCCGCCTACCTGGTCAACCTCTCGATCGCCCAGCAGTATTCGACCGCGCTGTCCATCAGCGCGCTGCGTGGGCGGCATGCGGCGCTGAGTGGCCTGGAGTGGGTGGCATACCGGATCAACAATGTGTCGGCCAGCTGTCCCCCGATTCCAAGCAGCATGACGATTGAGGGCTTCAATGTCTCTGTGACCGGCTGTGCGGAAACCAGTGTCACCGAGGGTTTGGCCACCTACAGTCTGTTCGACGTTACGGTGAGCGCCGAACGCGGGGCCTTCGGCGACGCCGACTATGTCAACCATGCGATCCGCGCGACGTTGAGGGGCTGACAGTATGAGCACCTTCATGAGAACCATGCGCCTTGTGTCCGTAATCTTTTTATCTGCCATGATGACGGAAGAGGCTATTGCGGTGGCTTGCGATACCGTGTTCAGCAACGCCGTGGGTACGCACAGGGGGCAAGCTGGATCTGAAGGACAACGCGAGTCTTTCGAACACGGGCGACAGGGTTCTTGCCACCGGTGATCTCAAAATCAAGGGTGGTCCGAACCACTGTGACGGCCAGGCCTGTCTCGAAAGTGGGACCGATGCGTCCGCGCTGTCCATACCTGTTCACAACACGAACACAGATCTGAAGGATCAGTCGCTGGCTCTGCCGCCCGGGGACCACTACTACAACGATTTCGAGCTCAAGGACAACAATACGATCACCCTCACGGGGTCGGGCCAGGTGCGTATCCATGTGCTGGGCGACCTGAAGATTACCGATAACGCCATGGTGAATGTCAACGGTAACCCCCTGGACCTGATCTTTCTTGTCGGGGGCAAGGTTGAGATCAAGGACAACGCCCGGGTCAAGGCGATCATCTACTCAGAGGGCAAAACAAAAGTTGAAGATGACGCGGTCCTTGAAGGTGCCCTCGTGGGTAACGGTGCAGAGGTCAAGAACGACGCCAGTATCACCTTCACGAATACGGGCTCGCTCGAAATCAGTGGTGTATGCACCGCCGGCTCGGGCGGCCCCATCATCATCGGACCGCTCAACTTCAGCGTCGAGGTTGGGGAACTCACGGTCATCAACACCTACGACAGACCTGACTTCACACGGGTCAACTTTACCCAGCAATTTGATTCGCCCCCCCTGGTGTTCACCCTTCCGACCAGGGACGGTGGAAACTCGGCAGCCCACCGCATACGCAATGTGACCAGCGACGGCTTCGACATCATGACGCTCGAGCCGGAGGGTGAAGACGGTCCGCATATCGCGATGTCCCTGAACTATCTGGCGGTTGAGAGAGGCGTGCATGACCTGCCCGGCGGCCGGAAGCTGATCGCAGATAACATCGACACACGCAGGGTCCAGGCATATGCCAACGCCGGCGGTGGAATAGGATGGGAAACGGTCGATTTTGGCGGTGTTTTTTCGCAGGCCCCGGCGGTGCTGGCCCAGATTCAGACCATGGTGAACGAGCAGGAGACCCGGATCCCGGCGAAACCCTCCAGGCCCTGGCTGACCACCGCGGTCAGGGATGTGAGCGCCGCCAACATGAAAATTGCACTTGAGCGCTCGGAGTCGGTGACCGGCAGTGTCAATCAGAATGAGACGGTTGCATTTTTCGCTGTTGAGCCCGTCGGCAGGCTCAGTTTCAAGGACTCCAATGATCAGAATGTGCAAATGGAGGCTATCCGCACCGGCGAATTGTTGCAGGGCTGGGGTACCTGTGCGGCGAACCGCGTCGATTTTTCCCAGCCCTGGGCTCAGACGCCGGTGGTGCTGGCGACCAAGAATACGCGTGACGGGGACGCCGGCATCGGAGAGGGAGATGGTGGCTGGCTGAGGCGTTGCAGCACGTCGACCACCTACACGGAGCTGCAGGTGGACGAAGTCCGAAAAAACAACATCGGTGATCGCAACCGGACACACAGCACCCGCGAAAGGGCCGGCGTGGTCGCGTTCTCCGGTAATTTCGTCACCTCCGCGCGCCAGCTGGACCATTTCAGGATGGTCCACGATGGCCTCGGTATTCCCGGTGTGCCTGAGACCGTCACCATCAAGGCCTGCACCAACAGTGATTGCTCTCAGCTTTATACCGGCAGCGTCACGGTGTCTTTGCAGCCGGTGAACGCCGAGACTTCCTGGTCAGGCACAGGGGTGCTCGCCAATCAGGTGACATTCACCGGCGGCACGCAGATCGTTGCACTCAACCGCAGCAGTGCCGGCACCTTCAATATCGGCCTGTCTGCCACACCGTTGCCACAGAATCCGACCCGCTGTTTTATCGGGACGACCGAGACCTGCTCCATCACCTTTGCCGCAACAGCCTTCGTGGTCACGCTTCCTGATCAGGTGTCTGGTGGATCGTCTGCAGGAAGCGTATCGGTGCCCACCTGCTGGTCTGACTTTCAGTCCAAGACAGTGCAGGTCGATGTCGGTACCCAATATGTCTCGCCGGTCTGGGGCGGGCCTGCCGTCAACGCCAATGGCGTGCTTTTGCCGACGGATGGTTCGACGGCAGTGATCGACCTGGTGTTCGATGCAAACTGCGTCGCGCCAATGCAGGTCAATTATGCGGATGCGGGAGAGCTTGGCCTGACGGTCGACTTCGTCGGCAGCGGCAGCCTCAGCGGACTGACGATGTCCGGGGCTGACAATGTCGTGTTCTATCCCGCGGCCTTGAAGGTGCAGGTGGAAAATTCGTCTGCGACGCCGCTGAACGCGACAGCCCCCGGCATGGTGCCGGTTCATCCAGCGGGCACGGGTTTCAACCTGACCGTGACTGCCGTCAACTCAGTGGGCCTCGTCACGCAGGGCTACCGGCCTCAGGCGATAGATCGTCTGCGCGCCTATGCGCAAAGAACCGGGCCGACAACCGGGTCGGAGGGAATATTGAAGCTGTCTGGCACCGGTGACGTGCTGACAGCCCTGAATCCACCCGCCGGGCCGGGTGACTATTCGGCCAGCAATGTCGGGCCGGGTGATTTCGTTGACGGCGTGTATTCCAACGCCAACGCCTCCTACTCCGAGGTCGGCCTGGTTACGCTGTATCTGGTGGATAGCGACTACATGGGGCACACGATCTCGGCTTCACCCATTCCTATCGGCCGCTTCGTGCCCGATGCATTTCAGGTGGCACCTGTCATTCTCAACAGGGCTGCGACCGCCGGATGTACGGGCGGTAATTTCACCTACATGGGGGAGGGATTGCGTTTGAGCATGCAAGTGATGGCGAAAAACGCATCAGGGGGAATCACGCGCAACTATCAAGGGGCGTTTGCACCGTTCAATGGTTCTGGTTTTATCCGCTATGCGGGTCTGCCGGGCAACACACTGGCCGCGCAGTATCTGAGTACAGATCTCAGCGGTCGCCTTGCCCTCAACGGTGTGGCCCTGAGCGTTCCCTGGGCCGCGGGTGTCGCCACGCTGGACATCGATCTGAGCCTGCAATCGGCAACGGCGGCCGACGGACCCTATGACGGGACCAGGCTGGGCCTGGCCTTCTCAGATTCCGACGGCGTAGCACTTCAGGGCCTGGACATGGATGTGGACGGTAACGGCTCGATGGATCATCTTGATACTGGCGCCACCGATTTCCGCGCGGGTCGATTGTCTGTTGGCAATGCGCATGGGTCTGAGCTGCGCGACCTGAGTGTCCCGGTCGCCATGCAGTTCTTCGCCGGTCCCGGGCTGGGTTTCGTTACCCATACAATCGATAATTGCACTCCGATCGCCTCCACCATACTGAGTGATGCCGATACGGGAGATTCGCTGCCGGTATCGGACACCTGCATCGTGGATCAGCTCGGTGCCAGTGGTGCGGATGCCTGCGCGGCCGGCACTGCGGGCAGCCAATATCGGGGCACCGCGCTGGCGGGCGAGTATGTCGTAAGCCTGAAGTCGCCCGGTGCGGGCAAGACAGGCGGTTTGCGGGTAACCGCGGATGCCCCGGCATGGGCCGAGTTTGACTGGATCAGCTCGGGTAATGCCGATCCGGTGGGTATCGCCACCTTCGGCATCTACAATCGCAATACCGAGGTCATCTATCAACGCGAGCTTCGTTGACGCGACTCCGCCCGCAGGCTGGTTTAAGCTGGTACTTCCTTGATTTCGAATCGACACGCGCCGGATGAGCTTCAGCAACAGCTATGCTTCTCGACGACCACTGCAGGGTCTGGTGGTCAATCTCGCGTTGCTGGGTTCGCTCGGCCTGCTTTTCTACGGCCTGCAGGCACCGATACTCACGCTGGAAAAGTTCTATTTCTTTTCCAACACAGTCAGTCTGTTGTCCGCATTGCAGCAGCTGGCCAGAGAGGCGGAGTGGGGCCTGTTTGTGCTCGTCGGCACCTTCAGTGTGGTTTTTCCAGTCCTCAAGTCCCTGATTCTGTTTTTGGTCTGGAACTTTGACCCGTCCTACGGGGAGCGGCATCGGCGCCACCTTCGCTGGCTGGCAAGCTACAGCAAATGGTCCATGCTTGATGTGTTCGTCGTGGCCCTGCTGGTGGTATCAGTCAAGCTGGGCTCTCTGGCCGAAGCCCATGTGGAAGGGGGGATCTATGCCTTTGCCGCAAGCGTAGTCCTGACCATGCTGCTGTCGGCATGGATCGGTAATCATGCGATTGAACCAACTGCCGAATCGGGCGAAACCAATATTATCGGGAGCTGAATCCTATGCACGTCACGCTGGTCCATGTGTACGTCAAGCCGGAAGCGATCACTGAATTCATCGAGGCATGCCGGCTGAATCACGAGGGTTCGACCGCGGAACCGGGAAATCGCCGCTTCGACATCCTGCAGGATGCGGCAGACCCGGGCCATTTCGTGCTCTACGAGTCTTATGCCACCGAGGCGGACGCCAGGGCGCACAAACAGACCGCACACTACGCGGCCTGGCGTGACACGGTCACCGATATGATGGCCAGGCCCCGAGAAGGCCTGCCTTTTGTCGGTCTGTTCCCTGCCGCCGACTAGGGCCTGTTCACAGTACAAACACACCAGCGACGGCGGTTGGGTGCGGGCCCGGTCTGAGATAGAATGACGCGTTTACGCTCAGGGGTTCAGCATGCAGGACATCAATCCCATCACCAACAAAATCGCCGATCTGAGGGGACGTCTCGAGTCTCTCAGGGGGTATCTTTGACTACGAGGGCAAGCAGGAGCGCCTGACCGAGGTCCTGCGGGAGCTTGAGGCCCCCGAGATCTGGAATGACCCGGAACGGGCACAGGCCCTGGGCAGGGAAAGATCTGCGCTCGAGGGTGTAGTGCTCAACATGGATGAGTTGTCATCGGGGCTCGATGACTGCAGTGACCTGCTCGCGATGGCCGTCGAGGAGGAAGACTCCGATACCGTCGACTCGATCGCAGCCGATGTGGATGGGTTCGAAAAACGCGTTGCCGAGCTCGAGTTTAGACGTATGTTTTCCGGTGAGATGGATGCCAATAATGCCTTTCTGGACATCCAGGCCGGCTCCGGCGGCACCGAGGCCCAGGACTGGGCGGAGATGTTGCTGCGCATGTATCTGCGCTGGGGTGAACAGCATGGCTTCAAGACCGAACTGATGGAGGCCTCGCCGGGTGAAGTGGCGGGAATCAAGTCAGCCACGATCCGCTTCGAGGGTGAGTATGCCTTCGGTTGGTTACGCACAGAGACGGGCGTACATCGCCTGGTGCGCAAGTCGCCCTTCGATTCGGGTAATCGCCGGCACACCTCGTTCAGCTCGGTGTTCGTGTCACCCGAGATCGATGACTCGTTCGAGGTCGAAATCAACCCGGCCGACGTGCGCACCGACACCTACCGTGCATCGGGCGCTGGCGGGCAGCACGTGAACAAAACCGACTCTGCAATCCGTCTGACGCACGTCCCGACCGGCATCGTGGTGCAGTGTCAGAACGATCGTTCGCAGCATAAGAATCGCGATCAGGCCTGGAAGCAGCTGAAGGCGAAGCTGTACGAGCTGGAAATGCAGAAGCGCAACGAGAACCAGCAGGCGGTGGAGGACAACAAGTCGGATATCGGATGGGGCAGCCAGATACGCTCCTATGTTCTGGACCAGTCCCGGATCAAAGACCTGAGAACCAATGTTGAAACCGGCAATACTCAGGCAGTGCTTGACGGTGGACTTGACCAGTTTATCGAGGCCAGCCTGAAAAGCGGGTTTTAAACAGCAATGAAACCGCGAAGGGCGCTAAGCTCGCAAAGACAGGCCTGCCTGGGGGTCCGAACCGGTGCCTTTGCGCAGGCGCACTCTTTGCCGGGTATCCGATCTTTGAACCGAAATCTTCCTTGCGCTCTTTGCGAGCTTTGCGGTAAACGACAAGATGACAGATCAGCAGCAAGACGAAAACAAACTCATCGCCCAGCGGCGCGAGAAGCTGGCCAGTATCCGCGAGAACGGGATTGCGTTCCCCAATCATTTCCGACGCGATGTCCTGGCCGCGGAACTCCAGGATCGGCTGGGCGACAACACCAAGGAAGAGCTTGAGCAGCTGTGCCAACGTGCAAGGGTGGCCGGCAGGGTCATGGCCCGCCGCGGCCCGTTCATCGTGGTCCAGGACATGTCCGGGCGCATCCAGTTTTATGTTGACAAGAAAAATCTCCCCGAGGAACTGACTGCGCAGATAAAAGGCTGGGATATCGGCGATATCGTCGGTGGTGAAGGGCCTGTGCACAAATCGGGGAAGGGCGATCTGTATGTCTATCTGGATGATGCGACGCTGCTGACCAAGTCACTGCGACCACTGCCCGAGAAATGGCATGGACTGTCGGATCAGGAACAGCGCTACCGGCAGCGGTACGTCGACCTTATTGTCAACCAGGAGGTGCGCGATACCTTCGTCATGCGTTCACGCATCATCGATTACATCCGCCGTTATTTCGTCGATGCGGGTTTTCTCGAGGTCGAGACGCCAATGATGCAACTCATCCCGGGGGGCGCAGCAGCACGTCCGTTCGTGACGCATCACAATGCACTGGATACCGCGCTGTATCTGCGCATCGCTCCGGAGCTCTATCTGAAACGCCTTGTGGTCGGTGGCTTTGAGCGCGTATTCGAGATCAATCGCAGTTTCCGTAACGAGGGGCTGTCGACGCGCCATAATCCGGAATTCACCATGATCGAGTTCTACGAGGCCTATGTCGATTTCCATCGGCTCATGGACCGTACCGAAGAACTCATGCAGGGTATTGCGCGCGATCTGCTGGGGAGTCCTGAAGTGGAGTACCAGGGCGAGACCTATCATTTCGGTAAGCGATTTGCGCGTATGACGGTCAAGGAATCCATTCTGCATTTCAATCCGGAAATAAGTGAGACTGATCTGGATCAGCTGGACGCCGCAACGGCGCATGCCAGGCGCCTGGGCATAGATATCAAGCCGACCTATGGTCTCGGCAAGGTGCAGATCGAGATCTTTGAGAAGACGGTTGAACACCAGCTGAAGGACCCAACCTTTATAACGTCTTACCCGACTGAGGTGTCGCCCCTGGCGCGCCGCAATGATGATGACCCCTTCGTGACCGACCGTTTCGAGTTTTTTGTCGGCGGTCGCGAGATTGCCAACGGATTTTCGGAACTCAATGATCCCGAAGACCAGGCGGAGCGTTTCCGCCGTCAGGTCGAGGAGAAGGAGGCCGGAGATGACGAGGCGATGCATTTCGACGCCGATTATGTCCGCGCCCTGGAACATGGTCTGCCGCCGACCGCGGGAGAGGGTATCGGCATTGACCGCC
The DNA here is from genome assembly GCA_963759055.1 of uncultured Gammaproteobacteria bacterium. GTDB lineage: Bacteria > Pseudomonadota > Gammaproteobacteria > Chromatiales > Chromatiaceae > Thiosocius. Next base: position 17,079 of record CAVWYD010000017.1, on the reverse strand, counting down.
TGGTAATGCTGCTTACCAACGCACCTTCCATACGGGATGTTTTACTGTTTCCACATATGCGTCCCGAGAACTGACCTGCAAATTGCGTGAAGACGAACGGGTTGGTGAAGTCCGTAGCATCACAGTGCGTTTTTGATGCATTCCAGCCATTGTGATCGCGGTTGCAGTTTGTCCTGACCGGGCTCAGGGCGCGTTGGCCTTGACATTTGTGCTGATCCCCCTTAAGCCAAAGGTGCGGCTATGCCTTTGATGCCGGGGGTCCTGGCCGTCACGCCCCGATTCCCAATCCCTTGATGCAATTTGCAGGTTTGAATTCGCGTCTCGGATCCGGGACAAGAGTCGAACAAAGACTCTTTTTGGGGGTGTTAATCGCTTTTTGCGACCGATTGTTGATTTCTGTCAAGAAACTCAAGTCAGGAATTCCCGACTATCAGAGCAGGTCCATCGCCACTGCAGTATCAGAAATAGAATAACCCGGCGCTGGGTGTGGCCGTAACGGTTTTCGCTACGGCAAATTGGCTTGCCGCTAAAGCATGCCACCAAGGGACGCGCAAGGCGTTCCGGGAGGAGACCGATGTCGGATGGGGACCGATCGTTTTTTGGGCGCATGTATGATTTTTTGAAGCGCCGTTCGCCGCTGCTCGTACTGGCCGCGGGTGTCGTGGCGGGCATCATTTTTTGGGGCGGTTTCAATACGGCCATGTCGATGTCAAACACTATGGAGTTCTGTATCGGCTGTCATGAAATGCGCCAAACCGTGTACAAGGAATACATGGAGTCTGAGCATTTCAAGAATCCATCTGGTGTGCAGGCAACCTGCGCGGACTGTCATGTGCCGCGACCATGGATTCACAAGGTGGTTCGCAAGATTCAGGCGACCAATGAGCTGTTTCACAAGGCACTCGGTACGATCGATACTCCAGAGAAGTTCGAAGCGAAACGCTGGGAGATGGCCAACCGGGTTTGGGACAGCATGCGTGCCACGGATTCTCGCGAATGTCGCAACTGTCACGATTTCGAAGCAATGGATCTGAGCGAGCAGGATCGTTCCGGCAGGAAAAAGCATGCGCAGGCGCCTTTGGACGGCAAAACCTGTATCGACTGCCACAAGGGCATAGCGCACGAGTATCCTGATAAACCGGAATCGGCAGAGCCTGCAGAGGTGGCGTCGCAATGATCAGGGCGCTTGGATGCCGCTTACCTGCTTTCTTTTTTCTGTTCGCGTTGCTTCTGGGCACGGCGCAAGCCGACGATCTGGAGAAGGAGCTCATCCAGGCTGCAGCCGCGGGTGATATTACAGAGGTCGTCAGCTTGCTCGACGCGGGCGCCTATGTAAATACACGTAACGAGATCGGCAAGACAGCGCTGATGTATGCCGCCGAAGAAGGGCACAATGAGGTCGTGGAACTGTTGATCTCCCGCGGGGCTTACGTGGATGCGCAGACCAATTCGGGCTGCACGGCGCTACAGTTTGCGGCCGAGAGCGGTTGGGAGCCTGTGGTCAGAAAGCTGATTCAGCTTCGTGCGGATGTTGGAATCACAACACGTCAAGGTGACGACGCCGTGATCATGGCCGCGCGCACCGGCAAGGCTGGGGCCATCGATCGTCTGATCGCGGCCGGAGCGGACGTCACCACGAGGGACCGGCACGGGAGGACAGCGCTGATGGCCGCGGCCGAGGCAGGTTATGACAAGGCGGTCGCCAGTCTGCTGGCTGGCGGAGCTGACCCACGCGCGACGGACCAGCATAGCGCCACAGCACTGATGCTTGCGGCCGCCGCCGGAAATGTTGTGGTGATCAGGCTGCTGGTCGAAGGCGGGGCCGATACGGAACAAAGGGACGATACCGGGTCGACTGCACTCCATTGGGCTGCCGAGGTCGGGCGTGCGGGGGCGGTAGGTACCCTTGTGCAGGCCGGAGCCACGGTCAACGCCTCCAATAACGAGGGCTGGAACGCCTTGTTCGAGGCCGCCTACAATGGCCACGAAGCGGTTGTTCAGAAACTCCTTGAGGCGGGGGCAGATACCGACCTTCAGGACACCGCGGGTCTGACCGCGGCCGATTATGCGCATCGACGCGGACACACCAACATCGAGAAGCTGATCCTGCAAGCGCGTTAGATGCGCCAGACACTCTTTTCATCAGCGCTCCCGGCCAAGCCTGCATCATAGCCGTTCAGGCTGCTGCAGGCGTTCACGTATTCCGGCTGCCGGCAGAGGCGCGGACAAGGGCTCCACGTCGCTCGAACCAACTTGGTGCGAGGAGGGCGCGGCGGTGTTTGTGCCTGGCAACTGCATATCCGTCATCACCAGGTCACAGAAATCATGCGAGAATACACCGTTTTACAACAACCTCGAAGTGACGAAAGGAAGGTAGTTTAGTGAGCACGGATTCGGGCAAGCAGAAATGGGTTTACGGGTTCTCAGAAGGCGATGGCAAAAACAAGCAGCTACTTGGCGGTAAAGGTGCAAATCTGTGCGAGATGACGCAGATTGGCCTCAATGTGCCGCCGGGTTTCGTGATCACCACCGAGGCCTGTCTGCACTATCTGGGTTCGGGTAGCAAATCGGTGCCCGAGGACATGATGACCCAGGTGCGCGAGCACATGGCGCTGGTCGAGCAGGAAACCGGCAAGGGCTTCGGCAGCCCGGAAAATCCGCTGCTGGTCTCCGTGCGCAGCGGCTCGGCGATGTCCATGCCCGGGATGATGGATACGATCCTGAATCTAGGCCTGAATGCTGAGACGCTGAAGGGTGAGATAAGCCAGACTGGCGATGCGCGCTTTGGCTACGACGCCTACCGACGCTTCATTCAGCTGTTCGGCAAGGTTGCCATGGGGGTGCCGGACGAGGTGTTCGACGCCGAGTTCGACGCGGTCAAGCAGGCTGCGCATGTGAAGGAGGATGTCGGTCTGTCGGCCGATGATCTCAAGGAGATCAGTGAGCGATTCCTCAGGGTGTTCAAGGAACAGACGGGGAGGGCCTTTCCGGAGGACCCGTTTGAGCAGCTCGAAATTGCAATTAAGGCGGTATTCGGCTCCTGGATGGGCAAGCGTGCGATCGACTACCGCACCCAGTTCAAGATCACTCCCGAAATGGCCAACGGGACTGCGGTGAACATCTGCACCATGGTGTTCGGCAACCGCGGTGACGATTCGGCAACCGGAGTGGCATTTACGCGCAACCCGGGCACAGGAGAGGACAAGCTGTACGGCGAGTACCTGGTGAATGCCCAGGGAGAGGACGTTGTTGCCGGCATACGCACTCCCAAGCCCATTCATCAGCTGGCGGTCGAGATGCCGGAGATGGCGCGCCAGCTCGATGAGCTGCGCGACAAGCTCGAGGCACACTACAAAGAGGTGCAGGATTTCGAGTTCACTATCGAACGAGGGGTCCTGTACTGCCTGCAGACGCGTAACGGCAAAATGAACGCGGTCGGCATGGTCCGGACTTCCGTCGAGATGGTGGAGTCCAGCCTTCTCACCCGGGAGCAGGCACTGCTGCGAATCGACCCGATGTACCTCGAACAGATGCTCTATCCGCGGCTCAGTCCCGATTTCAAGGGTGAACCCATTGCCCAGGGGCTGCCTGCATCGCCTGGTGCAGCCTCTGGCTACGTGGTGTTCGATGCCGACCGTGCCGAGATCCAGGGTAACGACATGGGACGTCCGGTGATTCTGGTGCGGGAAGAGACCAAGCCCGAGGATATCCATGGCTTCTTTGCCTCGCAGGGCATCCTGACCAGCCGTGGTGGCAAGACTTCGCATGCCGCCGTGGTGGCACGTGGCATGGGTAAGCCCTGTGTGGCCGGCGCCGAGGGAATCCGCGTCGATGTGCAGCGCCGTGAGGCCCATGTGGGCAACCAGCTGATCCGCGAAGGCGACATGATTACGATCGATGGCTCCAGCGGCAACGTGTATCTGGGCGAGGTGGCCATGGTCGAGCCGGAGTTCTCGGACGAACTCAAGACATTGCTGCAATGGGCGGATGATGCTGCGGAGCTTCGGGTGATGGCGAATGCGGACACCCCGAGCGACGCCGCGCGCGCGCTCAAATTTGGCGCCCGTGGGATCGGCCTGTGCCGCACTGAACGCATGTTCAATGCGGTTGAGCGCCTGCCTGTGGTCATCGAGATGATCGTGGCCGACGACGAAGCGCAGCGCCAGGTGGCACTGGACAAGCTGTTGCCCATGCAGCGCGCAGATTTTCGAGGGCTGTTCGAGACCATGGCGCCGTATCCTGTCACCATTCGGCTGCTGGACCCGCCGATCCACGAGTTCCTGCCCACCGAGCGTCAGCTGCTCAGTGACATCGAGCAACTGATGCATCTGCGTGATTCCGCGCGTGGCATGGAGGTGCTCACCGGCTCAATGATGTTATTGGACAATGACATGGCCGGTCTGGACAAGGATGCAATCAAGCAGATCGTCAGCCCGGACATGGTCGAGAAGGCGATCAGCAAGAAGCAACAGATGCTGCACAAGGTGCGTGACCTGACCGAGGTGAACCCTATGCTCGGACATCGCGGCGTGCGCCTGGGGATCACCTTCCCCGAGATCTACAGCATGCAGATTCGGGCCATCCTGGAGGCCGAGGCCGAGTGCGTGGCCAAGGGGCTGGATGTCAAGCCGCAGATGATGGTGCCGCAGGTTTGTACGGCGGCGGAACTGCGCTGGATAAAGGGATACGTGGATGAGATCCGCGCGGATGTCGAGGCGAAGAGCGGGCAGAAGCTGAGCTGTCGCTTCGGTACCATGATCGAAGTGGTGCGGGCCTGCATGCGTGCCGAACGCCTCGCCGAAGAGGCGGAGTTCTTCTCCTTCGGCACCAACGACCTCACCCAGGCGGTCTTCTCATTCTCGCGCGAGGACGCCGAGAACAAGTTTCTGCCCATGTACAACAGGAGCAATATCCTCCATGACAATCCGTTCGAGGTCCTCGATACCAAGGGCGTCGGCAAGCTGATGGAGTTGGCGATTCAGTGGGGCAGGCAGTCGAAGCCGGACCTGTCGGTCGGGATCTGTGGCGAACATGGCGGTCACCCGTCCTCCATCGCCTTCTGTCACAAAGCGAAGCTCGACTATGTGTCATGTTCCGGGCCGCGCGTGCCCGTGGCACGGCTGGCCGCAGCGCATGCGGCATTGAAAGCCCAATAATCGTAGAGTGTCGAGCCGAACCGGGAACGCCCTGCAATCGCGGGGCGTTCCTGTATCAGCGGCGCGTGCGCAAAGCTTTCAGGAGTTCAGATGCCGATCGCTCAAGGCAAACATCAGCAACTCCCACATCACTACGCTATGGTCATGGCGGCCGCTATCGTGCTGCTGCAGCAGCTGACGCAGGTAATCGGTGTTGAACAGCCCACTGTCGGCCATCGTTTCGCCGAGTACCTCGCGTTGGTATTTTTGGCGCAGCGGACCCCGGAACCACTTGGCCAGGGGGATGGAGAATCCCTGTTTGGGCCGGTACATGATTTCTTCCGGCAGGTAGGGTTTTAGCGAACGCTTGAACAGGTGTTTGCCGTCACCGCCGGCAAGTTTCCATTCCGGTTTTAACCCCGACATCCATTCCACCAGTTCGTGGTCGAGCAGAGGGACGCGGACCTCTAAAGAATGCGCCATGCTGGCACGGTCCACTTTGTGCAGGATGCTGACCAGGAAGGTCTTCAGATCGAGGTACTGGACCAGCGACAATGGATGATCACTGGGTGCGCGTGATGCATGCCCGCGCAAGACCTGCACCGCGTTGTAGTCGCCAAGGTCTGATTTCAGCGCCGCGCTGAACAGGGTCTGCCGCTGCTTATCGCTCATGCGCGAAACGCTGTGAAACCAGGCGGCAACGCTGTCGCGCGCAAGGGACTGGAATGTTGTCTTTGCACGCAGAAAGCGCGGCGCCCAGTCCGCCTTGGGGTAGATGGTCCCAAGCGGTCCAAATAGGGCCCTGCGCAGGCCGAGAGGGAGACGCGTGCGCAACTGTTCTTCGGCCATATGCATGCGGTAGCGACGATATCCAGCGAGGTTTTCATCGCCGCCGTCGCCGGACAATGCGACCGTTACCCGCTTTCTTGCGACCTCGCACACACGATACGTCGGCATGGCCGAACTGTCAGCAAAGGGCTCGTCGTACAGCCAGCCCATCTTGTCGACCAGGTCGAAGTCATCCGCCTTGACGGTCGCTGTCTGGTGATCGGTCTTGTAACGCTCGGCCACCCTGAGGGCATAGGCGGTTTCATCGTATTCGGCGACGTCGAACCCGATCGCACAGGTCTTGACCGGTTGACTGCTCAGGCCGGCCATCAGGGCAACGATGGCGCTCGAATCGACCCCGCCGGAAAGGAAGGCACCCAGCGGGACCTCGGCGACCAGTCGGATATCGACCGCCTCGCGCAGGCGCTCGATCAGCTCCAGCTCGGCATCGGCCTTATCGGTGAGTCCGTTGTCAGCGAACGGGATATCCCAGTATTGATTGGTGCGGGGCAGGGTCGGCTGGCCTTTTTCGATCAACAGCGTGTGGCCTGGGGGGAGTTTATGGACCCCCTCGAAAATTGTCCTGGGTTCCGGAATATAGCCGTAAGCGAAGAACTCTTCGATCGCCCTGGCATCACGTTTGCGTGGCAACCCGGGATGCGGAAGCAGTGCTTTCAGCTCGGAACCAAAGATGAACTGGCCGTTAGGCAACAGGGCGTAATACAGTGGCTTGATGCCAAGCCGGTCGCGCGCGAGGAAGAGATGGCGCCGAGGTTGATCCCAGATTGCAAATGCGAACATGCCGCGCAGGCGCTTGACGCAGTCGTGGCCCCAGGCCTCCCAGGCATGCAGAATGACCTCGGTGTCGGAATGGGTATGAAAGCGATACCCGAGTGATTCCAACTCGGGCCGCAGATCTGCGAAATTATAGACCTCTCCATTGAACACGATGGCCACTGAGCGCTCTTCGTTGAACAGAGGCTGTTGCCCGCTGGCAATATCGATGATCGAAAGGCGACGATGCCCAAGAGCGAGTCCGGGTTCCAGGTGGTACCCTGATTCATCCGGTCCGCGATGGGTGATCGCGTCGGTCATGCGGGTGATCAGTTCCGCGTGTGGAGTCTGGTCACCACGCGTATCAAATAATCCGGCAATGCCACACATGCTGTTTCAGCGCGCGTTGCCGCGCTGCTCCATCAGTTGCTCGTAAACGCCACCGTAGGCCGCCAGCATCTGAGCCATGCTGAATCTCTCGTTGATCCGGCCGCGACCGTTTTCACCCTGTTGCTGACGCATCTGCGGATCGTTCGCGTAGATCGCCATGGCTTCGGCCAGTGCCTGTGGGTCGTTTGCCGGTACAAGGGTGCCCGTATGGCCCACATCGACCAGCTCGCCGTTACCACCGACATCGGTTGCGATTACCGGCAGGCCACAGGCCATCGCCTCGAGGATGGTATTGGATATTCCCTCGGCTTGCGACGGCAGTACAAACACGTCGAATGCCCGCATGATGTTCGCTACTTTGTCCTGATTCCCGGCCAGCCACGCCCGTCCGGCCAGATCCGCCTCTGCGAGCAGTTGCGCGCATTTCTGCTGGAGTGGACCATCCCCCACCATGACCAGACGCAGGCGTGGTGCCAGATTGGCCTGCTGCTGGCACAGTTGAACGAATGCCCGGCACAGGTTTACCTGGTCTTTGACACCGTGCATGCGGCCGACGGTGCCAAACACGATGCTGTCGCTACTGGCGAAACCCTGCGGCAGGGCGTCGCTTTCACCGGGATGAAAGCGTCGGTTGTCGACGCCGTTGTAGATTCGACTGACCTTGTTGGCGTTGATGTGGGCGCGTCGCACAAGGTAGTTTTCGAGTTCCTTAGACAGGGCGATAAAACGATGTATCAGAGGGCTGTGCAGGCGGCGCAGCCATTGGTATTTGCGGTTGTTGCCATTGGGATCACTGATGTCCCAACCATGCTCACCGTGCACGCGGCACGGCACGCCGGCAAGCCACGCCGGGATCTGAGCCTCGAGGCAGCCAATGTTGCGCGTGTGTACCACAGTCGGGTGAATCTTGCGGAATAATCGGTACAGGCGTTTCCAGTTGCCCAGGTCCTGCCCCGGGTTCTTATGCATCTCATACACGGCCACGTCATCGCGCTGGATCCGGTTACGGAACTCTGTCGACTCGGTCAGACAGACGATGGCATGCCGGTATCGATCTGCCGGCAACTGATTGACCAGGTTGACCACGCCATTCTCCAGACCTCCAACCTGCAGGCGGTAGAGTACATGAACGATCAGCGGACGTAGGTCGTCGCTGTCTGCGGCAGGCGGCAAGTTGGCTGGTCCAATGGTTGGGTGAGGCAAACGATTGTTGGATTATCGCAGGCAGGGCCTGGGGACGGAAGGGTCATAGGGGTACGGTCAGCCTTCCAGCATACCGCGCACCTCGGCGATCTCCTCTGCCGGACCCTCCATATCTACGATCATCACCTCGGGCTCCATGCCGATCTTGGCGAACGCCGGCACATGGCGCCAGCCCGCCTCGACACCCGTATCGTTCTTCGTGGCAAGGTTCTGCAGCCTTGCGACCAGCACGATATCGGCATAGGTGGGGGCCGGGCCCGGGTCGTACTCCAGATCGAGGCAGGCTGTGGGAATAATCGCCAGGGATTCCGGGAAATTCCAATCCTTTAATATGGCTGCACCGATTTCGGGACCCAGATCGTTTACCATGTGCGCAACAACGGTTTCGCCGGCCTCGAAACCAAAACACTCGTCTATCTTGGTCAGGATGGGCAGGGCACCGATGTTGTGGACCAGGCCGCCGAGCATCGCCTGTTCCTTTTCCAGTTCCGGAACGGTACGAGCCAGCATATGGCTGATTGCGGCGACCTGCAGGCTGTCGTCCCAGATCTTACGAAACTGCTTGTCAAGCGTGTCCGAGGTGGCCTGAAAGATCTGCTTCATCGCCAGGCTGACGACCAGGCTGCGTACCATCTTCAGGCCGAGCCGGGTAATGGCCTGCTGGATCGACTCAATTTCGGTCCTGCCACGGTACAGCGGGCTGTTAGCGACCTGCAGCAGTCGCGCCGACAGTGCCGCATCTTTGGCGACCATGGTGGCTATCGTGTTGGCATCGGCGTCGTCACTTTCGACCTCGTCGCGGATCTGCAGTGCCACCTCGGGCAGTGTCGGGAGTTGGAGCGTTCTGTTTTCAATCTCGGTGCGAATCTCTTCGACCAGATCGGCGTTCACTGCCGCGTCTAGCATGTCGGCCCCGGAGCAAGGTTGCTGATACGGAGTACTGCGGAACCGGCAGGTAAAACTTGAGGGAACTTCAGTCCTCAGTCGCCTCAAACTGATACGGGAGCTCCAACAGGCGCAAGGCCGGGCCCTGAGCATCGACAAGGTGCAGATCATAGGCCTCGGCGCTGCTGATCTGTATGACCGCAAGCACCTCGTAACCGCCATCGGGTGAAGCGGCAACATCGACAATGCGTCCGGCACCCTGGCCTGATTCGCTGCTGGGTGAAAAGATCTCCGCGCCGCGCGCCGGTGCCTGCGCGGAATCGACGTGCGCACGATACATGCGACGCTTGAGCTTGCCGAGGTATTGCATGCGCGCAACCACTTCCTGGCCGGTGTAGCAGCCTTTGGTGAAGCTCACACCGCCGACCAGTTGCAGATTGGCCATCTGGGGTACGAAGGCCTCGACCGTGTCTTCGAACACATTTGGCACGCCCGCGCGGATATCCATCAGTGACCAGAATTCGGCCCCGGTCTGCCTCGCCTGGTTCAGCATCTGCGACCAGTTACCGGCAAGTAGCTCGGGCGGGCCGATCAATTCGAAACGCGGACGGTCGCCCGGCAGTCGGATAACCGTCAGCTCGTCGCGCGTCAGGCTCGCCTTTTCATCTCCCGGAGCAAACGGAAGCAGGGTTTCGGCACAGTCGCCTGCCAATCCGAGACGTGCCAGCTGGTCGCTGGCATCTTCGAGGGTTACCTGGGAGCGCAGCGTGAACATTTTCAGGCGGCCCAGGATCGCCTCCAGGCGATCGACCGGCAACTGGATATAGAGGTCCTCGCCACGCTGAAAAATCCAGAAACTGCCGAGCATTCGTCCCTTGGGGCTGCAGTAACTGCTGAGCTGTGCGAGTTCGGGCGTCACGGCATTGATGTCGTTGGTCAGCTGTCCCTGCAGGAAGCTGCGTGAATCGGCACCGCTGACCCGGATCAGCCCAAAGTGAGACAGATCGGTAATGGCGCACTCGGGAAAGTCCTGTGCCAGAGGGGTTGTGGGGGTGACGAGTTCCTGCCAGCTGTTCATGGTTGTCTTTGCGCTCAATTTTGGGGCCATGCCGGTTCGGCACTTCCATTAGCGGTATCATAAACAATCCAACCCGCCGATTAATCTGCTTTACCCAGGGATATTCTGTGTCGTCAGCCTCTTTGCGCCCCGGCAGCCTCGTGCTGTACAAGATTCATCCAGCCATCGTGAGCAGCGTGGCGGAAAAGATCGAAATCCAGCTCGCGGGTGGGAAGTCGAAGCGTGTTCGCGACAAAGACGTCATGCTGTTGCACCCGGGGCCTGTGTCGAGTCTGGGTGCCCTCAATGCAGCGAAACCCGCGATCGAAGAGGCCTGGGAGCTGTTGGAAGGCGAAAAAGTGGCCTTGTCAGACCTTGCGGAGTTCCTGTATGGCGAATATACGCCTGCTACCGCCTGGGGTGCCTGGGAGGTGCTGCAGGATGGCCTGTACTTCGAGGGAGGCGGCGACAGTATCCGGCGGCGCAGCGAGGCGTCGGTGCGGGAGGAGCGTGAGGCCAGGGAAGGCAAGCAGCGCGCTGAACAGGAATGGAACGATTTTCTCGCGCGGGTGGATCGGGCCAGCCTGGAAGACGATGATCGCAAGCGGCTTGCCGAGGTCGAGCGTGTGGCGCTGGGAGACTCGGAGCATAGCCGCATACTGACCAGTTTCGACCTGCCCGTGACGCCAGATTCCGCGCATCGGTTCCTTATCCGCTGCGGCTTTTGGGCTGCCCATGAAAACCCCTGGCCGAGGCGCGCCGGTGCCCGCCTGGAACCCGTCGATACCGGCGTGCCGGACCTTGCTGACGAGCCGCGCCGGGACCTGACCCATCTCGAGGCATGGGCGATCGACGATGCCGGCAACCAGGATCCAGATGATGCGATCAGTATCGATGGTGACCGACTTTGGGTGCACATCGCCGACGTGGCCGCGCTGGTGCGGCCGGGTGGGCACATGGATCAGGCGGCGCGTGAGCGCAGTGCCAATCTGTACCTCCCCGAGCGAATTCATACGATGCTTCCTGAACCGGTCACCCATAGGCTGGGTTTGGGTCTGGCCGAGAAATCACCGGCGCTGTCGTTCGGCTTCATTTTCGACGGCGAAACTGTCGGCGAGGTCGAAGTCGTGCCGTCCTGGGTGCGGGTCGAGCGCACGAGCTATGACGAGGTCGATACCCGGATGCAAGAGCCGGCTTTCACAGCGATCCGCAGGATTACGGATGCTTATCGTGCACGCCGTATGGACAGGGGAGCGGCCCGTATCGATCTGCCGGAGGTGTCGGTACGGGTTGTCGATGGCGAGGTGGTCATCCGTCCGTTGCCAAAACTCTCCAGCCGCGACATGGTGACCGACGCCATGCTGATGGCGGGTGAGGCGGCTGCACGCTTCGCACAGGCCAACGGTATTGCAATCCCGTACGCCATGCAGCGGACCCCCGAGGAGATCCGGCAGCCTCAGGGCATGCCGGAGATGTATGCGTATCGTCGCCTGTTCAAGCCCAGTCGTGCCTCGCTTGAACCCGAACCGCACTTCGGTCTCGGACTTGATGTCTATGCGCGTGCGACGAGCCCGCTGCGCCGATATGCTGATCTGGTGGTGCACCAGCAGTTGCGTGCCTTCGTAACGGGACGCGGTCCCTTGTCGGTCGACGAGATACTCGAGCGGACTTCGGGGCTGGACGCCGCCGGCGCGACTGTTCGTCGCGCCGAGCGTCAGTCCAACCAGCACTGGAAGATGGTCCATCTCAGCCGCAATCCCGGCTGGCGGGGCGAGGCCGTCGTCGTCGCGCTCGAGGAGCGCAAGGCGGTGGTGATTATCCCGGAACTGGCACTGGAGACCCGTATCCGCCTGTCTCCGGATTTCATTCTCGGCCAGACGCTGATGCTGGGTGTGCGTGAGGTCGATGTGCCCGCCCAGACCGCCTTTTTCCGCATACTTTGATGGTGTTGCGGACCGGGACCACAGGTTCACTTCGGCGTGTTGATCCGGTCCTGCCCCGAACGGGAAAAGGACCGTCCGGCCTACTGATTGGCTAGAGAATTTGCGCCAAGTCCGTATACTTTGTTCCTTTGCATCTGCGCGTCTTCCTGGAGATGAACATGGCCGCGACCGACGGGCCCGGGCCCAAGACAAAACCTGCGGTAAAGAAACCGTCGGAAGAATTTTCTGCCTACTGCGAGGCGGAGTTTGAGCGTCGGTTGAATTCCGGGGAGGTGTTTGACGAGCCCCAGTACCGCAAGGCCATGGCCATGGTTCTCGATCGTCTCACCCGGCTGGAATACGAGGGCCGGTCATGATCATCAACAAGATTCGGGCGCAGAACGTACTCAAGTACGCTGAGTTGTCCATCGATCTGGCCGAGAAGGGACTGATCGCCATCAGCGGTCAGAACGAGTCCGGCAAGAGCAGTATCGGTGAGACTGTCTGCTTTGGCCTGTTCGGACGCACATTCTCGATTGCGCCCGACGATATCCAAAAGGTGGTTCGCTGGGGTGAAAATCACTGTTCAGTGACCCTGGAGTTCTCGGTTGAGGACAACCACTATGTGCTGTCGCGCTTCCTCGATCGCGACGGGAACCATAGCGCGAAGCTGGCGATGGCCGATGATCCCACCGAGCCGGTGGCGCGGGGGATCCAGGGTGTGGCGGCCGCATTGTTCGGCATTCTCGGATTCGAATACGAGGAGTTCGTCGAATCTTTCTATCTAGCACAGCGGGAGATCACCACACCCCATCCGCACAGTCAGGCAGTCAAAATCATGGCCGGTGTGGCACCGCTGGAAAAGGTGGTGGCAGGGTTGGAGGGAGAGATCGCCGAACGTCAGGAACTGCTGGGCGAGATCCGGGCCGAATGGGATTCGGTAGACCAGGATGTCAAGGCACTGGGGATCCAGGAAGGACGCATGGTTAAGTTGGAGGACGTGCGTCACCAGACCAGTGAGCAACTCGAGCAGGTTCACACGCTGGCCGATGAAATCAATGCCGGATTGGATACCTATAGCAGCAATACGAGTCTGATCTCTCGCGCCCGGGGTGCAAAGGGGCGCGCAGGCTTTCTGCGTTTCATCGTGTTGGTGCTGGCCGTTGCGGCTGCCGCTTTATGGGCCCTGCTGACCTACGGTTCTGATCTGTCTCAGGCCGCAATGGCACGTGACACGCTGGCGCAGCATGTACCCCAATGGGATGAGAGCAGGACCATCTGGATCGCTTATCTGGCCGCGGGCCTGGGCGTGCTGTTCCTGCTGCTGTGGATCCGCATAGGCGGGCTGAAACGTCGTATCGTGAAACTGCGTGAAGAATCGCGTCAGCTGGGGATCGCATTGGGTCAGGCGCGTGAGGTCGACATAGAGCATGTCGTCGAGGAAACAGAGCCCGAAGATACCGAGCCTGAGGCCGAGTTTAGCGAGGATGAGGATAACGACGAAGTCGAGATAATTCAGGGCACACATACCTGCGCGCCCCGGGATCGAGGAGTATGGGTCTCTGCGAAACATGCTCGATCAGGGCGAGGCTACGGTGCCTGTGGCTACGGAATACTGTGAACGCGAGTTGGCCTGGCTGGGGTATGTCGGCGAGCAACTGTCTGCCCAGATGGCTGATCTGGACGTAGAGATCGAAGAGGAACAGGCCCGTCTGCAGGAGGCCTTCAACCTCTCGGATGTGCTCAACGGGCTTACCGACAAGCGCGAAGAGATCGAGGAGCGGATAGTGGACCGGCGCCGCGGCCTGGAATTGCTCGCCGGCGCGGTCACGCATCTGTCGAACAACTTCAACCGCGACGTGAAAGACCTGGTGGGGCGCTTACTGCCGCTGTTCACCGATGGCAGCTATGAACATCTGCAGATAGACGATGACCTCAAAGTCCGTGTGTTCTCCAGCGCCAAACGCGATTTCATGGACCTCGAGGAGGTCTCCAGTGGTACCCAGCGGCAAATCATGCTCGCTCTGCGACTGGCGCTGTCCAAGAAACTGTTGAGCCGTACCGTCAAGGGCAAGCAGTTTGCGTTTCTCGACGAGCCGTTCGCGTTTTTCGATGATGGCCGAACGCGCAAGGCGCTGCATGCCCTGACCGACATCGGCGACGATATCAGCCAGGTATGGATAGTGGCGCAGGACTTTCCCGACAACTGCGATGTCAAGTTCGACACCATGATCAACTGCGACCCGGGCAGCAATATCCTAAAGGTCGGCGCTTGATGTAGAATGCTGCGCCTCGTGTCCGCTGGCATTGGCAAGGCAGCTTGGGGCGGCGTGAAAATCTGGAGAGGTGGCTGAGCGGTTGAAAGCGCACGATTCGAAATCGTGTGAGGGCTTATACCCCTCCGAGGGTTCGAATCCCTCCCTCTCCGCCAATAAAGCAAAAAGCCCCCGTGTGGGGCTTTTTGCTTTATCAGGGGCAGGGCGGTTTGATGGGAACCCTTCTGGTTCGACGAGGAGCAGCTAAGCTGCGACGAAGAACGCTGCCGTCGTGCGGCAACGGCCCGAAGGGCGAGCGCGCAGCGCGAGTAATCCCTCCCTCTCGCCAGCCGCCAGCAGCGCATTGCATAGCCGTGGGTAACACAGGCACGCATCCGCTTCGTCTTCGAGCCGAGGGATAATCCTGTCGTTCAATCTGGCGCGATCATAGGCGTCCAGCAACTGGTTCAGAAGTCCTTCACGCCGATACCTGTTGGCAAAGCTGGGGGTGCGCGGTTTCGACATGGCCTGCAGCCGTGTTTCAAGCGTACCTGCGACCTTCTCCCAGTGGGCACGGGTGTATGCGCGGCACTTAAGGAACTTTTCGGAAGCGTCCAGTAGGGAATAGTCATCCTCCAGCACCCAGCTGCAGTATCGCATCGGCATGACCCCGAACGGCCAGTGCCCGCAGTTGTTCTTCGACGTGGGAGAAATCGGGTAGGCTACCTTCACCGCCAATGGTTGAACCAGGCCGGCTCGGCGGTGAGGTCACGGATCTCCGACCTCCGATCACGAACCAGTTTTCCCACTTTGCCACTGGCGAGCTGTTCGGCTTCGACGATGTGTTGGCTTACGTACGGGTACCGGCCGCTCAATTCGATTAACAGGTCAGACCCGCTTCACATAGCCCATACCCCGGTTGAGGATCTTCTCACCGGCCCAGTCTCGCAAATCATCGAAGGTAAGTTTCCGCAGCAGGGTATTGATGGATTTCACTTCACTACGATTCATTGCTCGTTTGGCGGACTTTGGAATGGCAGGTCGTAGATACGCTGAGCGTGTTGCATTTACCTGATCGTGCCTTCCTTATTTGTTCGACGACTATGTGCTTTCCACTCGGCCCTTGGCTTCTTTGACCGCGGCAGCGACCTGGCCAATGGGCAAGAACATAGCGATAGGCTCAGGTCGATCGCCGAGGGCGCCTCTGGTCAGGGCGATCGGTTTGAAGCCCAAGGACGAATAGAAAGTGATCGCATCCGGTTTGGCGTCTACCACCATACCGATACAACCAACGCGGTCTCGCATGTCCAGAGCAAGTTCAAGCACGACGCGTAGCATCAGTCTGCCGATGCCATGCCCCTGGTAGTGCTGGTCCACCGCCAGTCGGGCAAGCCGCAGGATGGGCAGTGGATAAGAGGGCAGGCGACGACGCAGGTTTTTAGTCAGCTTTTCTGCAACCATCTCTCCGCTGGAGACGGTGACAAAACCTACAATTCGGTCCCCATGGCCGGCGACATAGGTTGTTCCAATATGGTGTCGAAACTGATTCTGGCCCGCGTAGCGCTGGAAAAAGCGATCGAGATCGATATTTCCACTGCGAAATTCGGTTCGGTCGTCCCGGGGTTCCAGTCTTCTGACGCGAACCTCGAGCTTCGCGTTACCCACGGAACAATGCTTTCAGAGCTTCCGTTGGCTGGTCTTCCTGGGTGACGCGTTCGGCGATCTCTGTCATTGCCTCTTCAGTCAAGACCAACCGGGAGGGAATTATCAAATCCTCTGGAATCTCCCGCAACGCCTGAAGGTGGTGCTGCAGTGCCTCCTCGATCAAGTAGGCCTTCTTCACACCGCGGCGTTTGACATAGGCTTCAACCTCGGCTTTGGTTTCTTCCGAGATGTAGGCGGAAACTTGTGTAGTTGTGGACATGGCAGCTCGTTCTCTACAGTTTTGTAGATTTATGTAGACAATACCACGGGCGCGTGATGCAGCCAAGCTCCGAGCAGATCTCGGGTGCTTGTAGACACGATCTGGGCACGGTTGCTTCGTAACCCATCGGAATACAAGGAAACACCGAATGTTTGAACCCCTCCCTCTCCGCCAATTTATTAAATAAAAAAACATATAGTTAAGACCGAATTTTTAGCAACCTCAAAATCCCTCGGTACGGTCTGATTTAGCGCGACTTGTCAAACAGTTGCCAGCACGATCGAAGCAAGTTGTCGTTATCAGCGCCCGCCACGATAGCCACGTTTCTAGACACGATTTTCGCTCGGTCCGGCACGGCAGGTTCTTGCGTGCACCCGGAGTCGCTCGTCTCGGTTGCTCGGCGATGGTGGTAGCCAATCTCGAATGTGATGTGCCTGGTATCAGCCCTGGATTGGTCACTGATTTGAGGGATGGTGTCTCCGATGGGCGTGCAAGGATTGTCAGCGCTTCGATCTTCTTTACGGGTCGAGACGGCTGGTCTCAAAACATTGCGGGCATTCGACCCAGTTGTGAACGAATGACTTCCAGTCTGGCACCTCGATGCCGATTTGTAGGTGAGGAGGAGTCCATCCCATTGCTTACTGCTAGCAGAGGAGATGCTCAGAAGATTTCCTGGTCGTCGGCAACTCGGCCAAAGCTGCTGGTG
>CAVWYD010000016.1:0-34697 GCA_963759055.1 uncultured Gammaproteobacteria bacterium | reverse complement strand
ATGGGTTGAAATAGCACATTTCCCGTAATTCAGGGGGAATATTGAGCTAGCTGGGCTCGCGCACAGGGCTTTTCGGGGCAGGTCCAGTCTGAAGCCCCGATTCGTGCACCTGCCCCAGCACGGTGCAACCCGATATAATCCGCGCCTGTTGGTCCGAAGCGGTGGAAAACGCCCTCAATGAAAACAACCGTCAGCGACCTCATTGTGAAGTACATGGAGCGTCTGGGTATCGAGTTTGTTTTCGGTATGCCTGGCGCCCACGTCCTTCCCATCTACGATGGACTGTACGGCTCCGATGTTAAAACCGTTCTGGTCAAACATGAGCAGGGGGCCTCATTCATGGCGGGTGGTTATGCCCGGATATCCCATCGGGCCTCTGCCTGTATCGGCCGTGGAGTTCAGCGAGGCGCGTCTGCGCGAGTGGGCTCGCCTGATCGAGACATGGCGACCGACGCTGCTGTACGGCTACGCCTCGGCGATGACCGAGCTTGCCCGGTTTGTCGTCGGCGAGGGGATCAAGCTGCCGCATTCCCTGCTGGGGGTGTATTCAACCGCAGAGGTGCTCGATGACGGGCAGCGTCAGCTGATGCAGCGGGCTTTTGGCTGCAAGGTGTTCAATCAGTACGGTTGCCGTGAGGTTCCGAACATTGCCTGGGAATGCCGTCACGGCGGTATGCATGTATTCGCCGACATGGTGTATCTCGAATCCGTCCCGACGGACAATGAGGATCGCCTTCTGGTCACCTCATTGACCAACCGCCTGATGCCCTTTATCCGCTACAACACCGGTGACTCGGGAAAGCTGTTGGACGGTGAATGCAGCTGTGGTCTGCCTTTCCCGCTGATGGAGATGGGGGTGTGTCGTCACAACGACCTGATCCGGACCCGCGCGGGTAAGCGGTTTCATCCGGCGTATTTCAATCGGCTGCTGTACGGTCTGCGGCAGATTGACAGCTACCAGTGGGTGCAGACCGATATTGACCGGATTGTTCTGAACCTGGTTGCTGCACAGAGACTGAGTTCAGAGAACCTGGCCTCGATTGAACGCCATATCCGGGCTGACGTCGATGAGCAAATGCGGCTCCAGGTAAACTACCTCGACGATATTCCGCGCACCGGCTCCGGCAAGCACCGTTTTGTCATAGGCCTGGCCGATGATTCGTTTGAATGTTCAACGATGGGTGCCATTCCCGCATCAGCTGATTGATTCGGCCGCCAATCGCGTGATGGTATCCCAGTCACCCGCCTCGATGAGCTCTGCCGGCGCCATCCAGTAGCCACCCACACTGGCGACATTGGGCAGCGCCAGGTAGTCGCGGAAGTTTTCCTGGTCAATCCCACCGGTAGGGCAGAAGTTCAGTTCCGGGAAGGGGCCGGCCAGCGCCTTGAGCATACCGGGGCCACCCGCCTGTGTTGCAGGGAACAGCTTGAGGTAGTTGAAGCCGACATCGCGCGCGGCCATGGCCTCACTCGGTGTAAAGACCCCGGGCAGGTAAGGCATCCCGGATTCGGCGCTGGCATTGATCATCACCCTTGTCAGGCCGGGGCTGACCGCAAACTCGGCGCCGACCTCGGCGGCCTGGGAGAACTGTTCCGGCCGCGTCAGGGTGCCGACACCCACACGCGCTTCCGGCACGGCCTTGGTAATGGCGGCTACCGCGTCCAGCGCGATCGGTGTGCGCAGAGTGACCTCGAGCACCTTGAGGCCACCGGCCACCAGGGCCTTTGCCAGGGGCACCGCGTGCTCCATCTTGTGGATGACCAATACCGGCATCACCGGTGCTGCCGAGATGATTTCGTCGATGCCCACGTCAAATAACCCCTGTATAGAAGTTTGCCTGCCCGTCTGGCATCGTCACCTCAATCCATGACGCAGCCGCGCCAGTCAATGCCACCATTCTCGTGCGCCAATGTTCCGGGCACAAGCCCTTTGCCCCGGGGTCTCCAGCTTGGGGGGAGCGGAGCCAGCCGGCTGAACCGCGGCGCAGCGGCGGAAAGCAAACTTCTGGTATTGTTCGCCGGATCGCGTAGCCGCCAGAATGCACTTGTGCACGGACTCGCCAGGCGCCTGTGATCAGGCAGACTGCCGAGCCGCATCGTTGCAGCCCGGCCTGCCAGCAATCATAGGCGATATCTCTACGACCCAAGTAGGCAGCTACTCTCGATGGTCCATGGCGGGGCCGGGACGCTCGACAACGTCAAAGACGACAAGGTGGCCGTGCGCTATCTGGACAGTATCCGACGCACGTTGGAGCATGGCCGTGAGGTCATGGAGCTCGGCGGTTCTGCCTTGCAGGCAGTGGAGGCCTGCGCGTCGCTGCTTGAGGACGACTCTGTGTTTAATGCCGGCTGCGGTTCCGTGCTGACCGAGCATGGCAAGGTCGAAATGGACGCGGCGGCGTCATCGTAATCGACAGGGATGGTAACTGCTCGGCCGGCTTTACAACCAAGAAGATGATCCACGGATGGATCGAACATGGTGGTGATACCGTCGTACGTTTTTAGCTAACCCCCTCCGCAGATCTTGTCCCTCAAACCAGGGAAAACCCTGATGTTCCCTCGACGCCCGATCTGCTCGATGGTTTCGCTGACAGCTTGCGGTGGCCCCGGTGCGATGACTTGTCCTGGGTCAAATCCGTTTCGCTGCTGGCGTCGTACAGTCAGAACTGGAGCTGTTTGGATTGTATGGATGCACGATCGACCCCGGTTCGAAGAGGTGCAGATTTGGTACCCAATGATGCAGATACAGAGCCGCAGGACGATGCCAAAGACGTGGCGTCACTCAGGGCCGCCTTGCGCGAGCAGCGTGAGTTGGCAATGGGATTGCGCGCCGAGCTGGCCGATTACCGCCTGCTGGTCGAAAACAGCAATGACCTCGTGGTCAAGGTCGATCTGAGAGGGCGTTTCCTTTTCGTCAGCCCCAGTTACTGTTCGCTGTTCGGCCGCAGCGAAGACGAACTCCTAGGCAAGACCTTCATGCCGCTCGTGCATGAGGAGGACCGTTCCTCCACCGCGCGAGCGATGGAGACACTGTTCACTCCCCCCCATACCAGTTACATGGAGCAGCGCGCCATGACCCCGTCTGGGTGGCGCTGGCTTGCCTGGTCCGACAAGGGGCTTTTGAACGAAGCAGGCCAGGTGGTGGCGATCGTCGGGGTGGGGCGTGATATCACCGACCAAAAAGTGGCCGAACAGGCCCTGCGTGAGAATGAAGTCCGCTACCGGCAGCTGTTTGAGAACATGAGCGACGGCGTTGCCATCTACGAGGTCGTCGACGACGGAAAAGAGTTCGTTTTTCTCGAGATCAACCGTGCGGCGGAGAACATCCTGCGCATAGAACGGGCTGCGGTGATCGGACAGCGCGTCTGCAAGATGTTTCCGGGAATCGAGGATCTTGGCCTGGCCGAGGTGTTCCGACGTGTGTGGAAAACGGGTGAATCCGAATATCATCCCACCCGACATTACCGCGACAATCGCCTGGCGCTGTGGGTGGACAACTTCGTGCTGAAGCTGCCCCATGGCGAGATCGTCTCGATCTTTGAAGATCTGTCTGCACAGAAGAAGGCCGAGCAGCGCCTGAAGGAAAGCGAGAAACGCCTGCGTGATTCGCAGGCCTATGCACATGTTGGTTTCTGGGAACTGCGGCCCGACCGGCAGGGTGCCGTCTGGTCGGACGAAATCTATCGTATCGCCGGCATCAGTCCTGACATCGAGGCAGGGCCGGATACGCTCAAGGAACTGGTTCATCCTGAAGATCTGCCCGTTGTCATGGAGTCGCTGCAGCGCAGTCTGACGACCGGCGAAGAGCACCACATGGAATACCGCCTGCTTCGGCCCGATGGCGAGCAGCGTTGGGTAGAATGCCGCGCGCGTCCCAGCCCGGGCGGCGACGACGGCAGGCCCGAGAAGCTTGTCGGCTTCCTGCAGGACATCACGGAGCGCAAATCGGTGGAACTGGCGCTCGCAAAAAGTGAAGAGCGTTTCGAACTGGCGATGTTGGGCGCCAATGACGGCTTGTTCGACTGGAACCTGGAAAGCAGCGAGATCTACTTCTCACCGCGTTGGAAGTCGATGTTGGGATACGCGGACGACGAGTTGCCCAATACGCTCGAAACCTGGGAGAGTCTGATCGACCCCACCCAGCGCGGTGATGTGCTGGCGATCCTGAACGCGTATAAATCGGGTCAGCGTGACAAGTTCGAGATCGAATTCCAGATGCGCCACAGGGATGGCCGGCAGGTCGATATACTGGAGCGTGCGCACGTTCTGAAAAACGATAAGGGTGAAGCGATCCGTGTGGTCGGCACCCATGTGGATATATCGGCGCGCAAGCAGGCCGAGCAAGAGATTCAGCATCTTGCTTTCCATGACAGCCTCACCGGGCTGCCCAACCGCCTGCTGTTCAGCGAGACCCTCGACCAGGTGCTGGCCAACTACAAGCGCAATGGCCAGCAGTTCGCAGTACATGTTCTGGACCTCGACCATTTCAAGGAGGTCAACGACAACCTGGGACACCCGGTCGGTGATGGACTGCTGAAAGCGGTCGCACAGAGAATCTCTGATCTGGTGCGTGACAGTGATCTGTTTGCGAGGCTGGGCGGTGACGAATTCGCCCTGATCCAGCACGGTATCGAAGAACCGGGTGAGACTTCGGTGCTGGCGTCCAAGATCATCGCAGCGGTGGGTGAGGTCTTTCGTGTGGCGAACAATGTCATACATACGAGTGTGAGTATCGGCATCATGATCCCGCGGGGCCGGGATATCGACGGCACCCGCCTGATGAGCTACGCCGATGTTGCCATGTACAAGGCCAAGGAGGCCGGCCGCGGTACCTACGCGTTCTTCGAGGACGCCATGACAGATCAGTTGCGGCACGAGATGCACCTGTGCGATCAGCTCAGGGTCGCTGAGGGTGCCGGTGAGCTGTTCCTGCTTTATCAGCCTCAATATGCGCTTGAAAGCGGACAGCTGGTCGGTCTGGAGGCCCTGTTACGTTGGCGTCATCCCGAGCTGGGGGTGATCCTGCCGGCCCGGTTTCTGCCTGTCGCGGAGCGTCGGGGGTTGATCCGGCGCCTTTCCCTGTTTGCCCTGGAGCAAAGCTGTCTTCAGGCACGTGAGTGGTTGGACCGCGGGGTGCCTTTCCGGCGCATTGCGGTCAATCTCTGCGCCTCCCAGGTCAGTGCCACTGATTTCTTCGATACGGTAGTTACCACCGTTGACTCTTTCGGGATCGATCCCGGCTATATCGAGTTTGAATTCACTGAAAACACGCTGATGGAATCGACGGAACCGGTTCGAGATGCGCTAAACGATCTCGCGGAAAGGGGGTTTCGGTTCGCGATCGACGATTTCGGAACCGGCTTCGCATCGTTTGCATATCTGCGGAAATTTCATGCTGACAAGCTGAAGATCGGCCCTGAGTTCATCGGCAATATTGTTGCAGATTCGAATGACGCCGCGATCGTTGAATCGATCATCGGTCTAGGCAAGTCACTCGGGATGGAGGCGGTCGCCGAAGGCGTGGAAAGCAAAGAACAGGCTCAAATGCTCGCGAGTTTCGGTTGTGATCTGGTTCAGGGTTTCCTCTACGCGGCACCTCAGCCTGCGGCGGATATCGAACCACTGCTTCTGGATGCCTCAACCGTCGACGGTTAGTCGGTGATACCGGTCCTATCCGCATAATTCAAGTTTCTCTTCAGGCGGCCGTTTCCCAGGCCAGAGGCAGGCCGTTGCCCTCCTTATCTTATTTATCCACGGTTTTAGGGATTCAGTTATGCAATTTTGGGCCAGCAGCATCCGCAACCGATTTTTGCTTGTCTTTGCTGGAGCGGGGGCACTGATACTCGTTGCTGTCGCCATCGGATACAGCGGGGTCTCCGGGTCGGTCGACGAGTTCCGCCGGGTTGCGCAACAGGAGCTCAACAACGAGCGCGCCGTTACCGGGATGGTCGGCGGGTTCAAGAAGCAGGTGCAGGAATGGAAGAATGTCCTGCTGCGCGGTTCTGACACCAAGCAACGTGAGAAATACTGGGGCAAGTTCCAGAAAGAAGAGGCAAAAATCCAGACAACCGCGGAATCGCTGATCAACGTCATGCCTGCCTCAGAGGCGCGCAGTATGGTCGAGGAATTCCTGAAGTCCCATCGGGAGATGGGGGTTGCGTACAGGGCCGGGTTCAAGGCGTTCGTGGATGCCGGCTTCGACGCCGCGGCAGGCGACAAGGCAGTCAAAGGCATCGACAGGGCCCCGACCACGTTGCTCGAGAAGGCGGCAGCAACGATCGCACTGACGGCGAAAAGCGCAACCGACGGCGCGCTCGACCGGGCCGCGGCGTCTGCAATGACGGCGGTACTGGTCACCATAGCTGCCCTGCTGATAGGGGTGTTTGGGCTGATCTTCTCCCTGAAGCGATTCGTGCTTCAGCCCATGGCGGTGGTCGGCTCATCTCTGGATCGTCTGGCGGAGGGAGATTTTACGGTCGAGATCGAACTCGATCGGAAAGATGAGCTCGGCGACCTGGCGAACAGTGCGTGTCACATCCGTGATGATCTGGGAGAGCTACTGAGAAACATCGTTGTGATGGCCCACGAACTCGACCAGGCGGGTACGGGGTTGGCCAAACTGAGCGAGCAGAACCGCGAGCAGCTCAATGCCCAGCAGGATGGGACCTCGCAGGTTGCGACGGCCAGCGAAGAGCTGGCCGCGACCGCACATGAGGTCGCCGGCAGTGCCGCCGGTGCGGCGGAGGCCGCCCATACTGCACAGCAGTCGACGAAAAACGGCATGCAGGTGGTCGACCAGGCGATCGAATCGATCAACCTTCTGGAAACCGACGTGACCAAGGTCAACCAGGTCCTCACCGACCTGGAAGCGCACAGCGGTGCTATCGGCAATGTCCTGAATGTCATCCGCGGGATAGCCGAGCAGACCAACCTGTTGGCATTGAATGCGGCCATCGAGGCTGCCCGGGCCGGCGAGCAGGGACGTGGTTTCGCGGTGGTGGCGGACGAGGTGCGTTCGCTCGCGCAGCGCACTCAGGAGTCGACCCAGGAGATCCAGCTCACGATAGAACAACTGCAGGAAGGCGCAGTGGCCGCGGTGCAGGCGATGGAACACGGCCAGGGGCGGGTCAGTGAAGGAGTGGCGCGTACGCTGGAGGTCGGTCAGTCGTTGCAGGATATCGCGGCCTCGGTCACCACGATCGTCGAGATGAACACCCAGATCGCCACGGCCGCGGAAGAGCAGGGCGCCGTCGCGGGTGATGTCAGCCGCAACGTCAACGCCGTTGACGGTTCGAGTCAGGATCTGGTTGCGTCGGCCGAACGCGTGGCGGAGACCAGCCGCAACATTGCCGCGCTGTCGGCGCGGCTGGCAGAAGCCTCTGCGCGTTTTCACGTTTAATCAACTAGCGACTGTGACTGGTTCCCTTACTGGGGGATAATCGCCCGGGTTTCGACGGGGTTCCGGGCTCAAATGAAGGGATTGCGGAAGCGCCTTGCGGGTGTTTTGAAACGCCTGCGGCGACTCATTGTTCTAACGTTGCTGCTGAGTTTGAGCGCTTCGCTGATCCTCGTGCTGTTGCTGCGCTGGTTGGATCCGCCATTCTCTTCGGTCATGTTGCAGCGTCTTGCCAGTGAAGGCGGGCCCCAACGTCAGCAGTGGGTGGATCTCGAGCAAACCGGGCCTTATATGGCACTGGCCGTCGTGGCCGCCGAGGATCAGCGCTTTCCGCAACATCGTGGTTTTGATACCGAAGAGATCATTGCGGCGATCGAGCGACGACTGGATGGCGGTCGCCTGCGTGGGGCCAGCACCATCAGTCAGCAGGTCGCTCGTAATCTGTTCCTTTGGCAGGGGCGCAGCTTTTTGCGCAAGGGGCTCGAGGTCTGGTTCACCGGACTGGTCGAGGTCCTGTGGCCCAAGCATCGGATCCTGGAGATGTATCTGAATTTTGCCGAGACGGGTGAACGCATGTTTGGCGTTGCTGCGGCCAGTAGATACTACTTCCGGGTAAAGCCGGATCGTCTGAGCAGCCAGCAGGCGGCCCTGATCGCCGCCGTTCTGCCCAATCCGGTGCTTTATCGTGTCGAAGAACCGTCGGCACATGTGCGTCAGCGTCGTGACTGGATCCTGCAGCAGATGCAGAATCTGGGTGGTCCGGCATACCTCAGCGGAATAGTTGGTGCTCCCTGAGTGACGCTGTCCCCCCGCTATACCTGTCGCGGGGTAACGGGGGGAGGCTGATCAGGAAT
Source organism: uncultured Gammaproteobacteria bacterium (assembly GCA_963759055.1). GTDB lineage: Bacteria > Pseudomonadota > Gammaproteobacteria > Chromatiales > Chromatiaceae > Thiosocius. Next base: position 26,447 of record CAVWYD010000016.1, on the reverse strand, counting down.
CACCTTTGTCGTGGCGGGGTGCCTCAGTTGGCGGGGCTCTTGTCAAACCAGCAGGCAAACCAGCCGATCACGAACGGGCGGACGCTGGCGCGTATCCGGGGATCCATTTTGTCATTGCGCAGGCATACGCAGACCCGGGTGCCGAGTTTCAGTAACAGAGATGTCCTGATGCCGTTTTTTAACACTGTGTCTTGCCCGCCGTTTCGTTCATGCTGCAGTCTATCAAATAAGCAATTACTAATATATCTTTATTTTCCCTTGAGACGCATTCACCTTTTCCATCTCAGCTGCCATCCGCTGCATACATGACGCAGTTGCGTCCGGCCTCTTTGGCCCTGTAAACGGCATCGTCGGCGGCCTGCAGCAGGGCTTGGCCGGCCTCTCGGGGCGACCTTTCGTCGCCCGCAGTCATAGCGGCCACGCCGATCGATACCGTAATCTTTATCTGTTCACCCGTTTCCAGCGTGACGGGCTCTGCGGCAATGCCTTCACAGATTTCGCGTGCCAGGGTGTGCGCATTTCTGGCGTTGGTCTGGGGCAGCAGTACGGCGAACTCCTCACCGCCGTAACGGGTCGGGAGATCGCTGCTCCTCAGGCGGGCGCGAAGCCGTTGCGCGAGGGTGGTCAGTACCTGATCGCCGGAGGCGTGCCCGTGAACGTCGTTGATCCGTTTGAAATGATCGGCATCTACGAACAGACAGGATAATGGCTGCCTGTAACGCTGGGCCCGGGTGACCTCCTGTTCGAGGCGGTGTTGCAGATGACGGCGGTTGTAAAGCCCGGTCAGGCTGTCAGTAAGGCCCGCCAGGTGCAGCTTTTCCCGGTTTACCCCGTTTTCCAGGCAGACTGCGGCCACACTGGCAAGGTGACCCAAAAAGTCGGTGGCCTGTTCGGTCTGGAAGCGTTGCCTGTCGCGGCTTCCCAGGCACAAGAGTCCCACCGGCCCATCGGTGCGGCGGAGCGGTAACAGTGCCACGCTGCCGCCAAGTCGACGCCCGAACAGCCCCCTGTGCTGCTGGTCGCTCCAGGGGCCCAGCCAGGGCGCATCCAGGCTGTCGATGAGATCGCGGGTTGCGCCCATATCTGTACAGAGAGCGATATTGAGCATCAGCCCGGTGTCGGCGTTAGTTTGGGTTGCCAGCAGGTCTCGAATGACGGAGCAGGGGTCGAGCAAAAGCAGCCTGATGCCGTCCAGTCCAAAGGAACTGCGCATGCCCGTGGTCAGCCGCTCCAGAAGTTCGACCAGGTCGCCGGCGCTGAGCAGCAAGAGTTCCCTCTCTCGGGAACGCACCATCACCTTCTGGTTGTGTTTGGCGTCCAGATGCAGCCTGTGCAGCTGATCGCGCAGCATCCTGTTTTCCCCCTGCAGATCCGGTTTGCTGACAATGCTGGGGGGCTGCGGCTTCATCTCCGCTTTATCGACAATTTGTGCCCATGCTTTAGATTCTTGTCGGTCGTGTCCCGAATGTCCTGCGACAGGGGCTGTTCCCGGGGCTCCGCACAAAGGTATAGTCCAGGTTTCTCAACTCGCAGATTCCAGGGAGGGAACATGCGCTTACCAGGCTATTGCATCTGGCTGTGTCTTTTGTTGCTGGGTTTTGCCGCCCGGGCCGATATCTATCGCTGCAGCGGCGAATTCGGCGAACCCTACTTCAGTCAACAGCCGTGCGGCGATGATTCGACCATTGCCGTACGCCAGGCCCCCGCCGGCGAAGGCCCGGCCACGGGGCTTCGACCCAGTGAACGCGCATGGCTTGCCCGGCGCGACCGTGAGAGCAGGCGCGGCAAGGTTAAAAAGCGAAAGTCCCGGGTCACGCAGGCCGCAGCCAAAACCGCGGCTGCGACCCAGGCCTACCGGTGCCGGAGCAAGCGTCGTTCACTCGACGAGGTAAAGGCAAAACTGCGCCGTGGTTACAAACCCGCAAGCGGCGAAAGACTGCGCCGGCGCCGGCGCGCCTACGAGGACTATCTGGCGACCTTCTGCTCCTGAGTGGCATCCATCGGATCATCGAGTACCCGACGCGCGCGTGAGCTCCAGCGAAGGAAGTTGGGTTCGGTCAAATAACCGCGACTGACGACGTAGTTGAGCACGTTGCGTAACCGGAAAAGGTGGACCACCGAGTCGACGCGGATGATTTCCCTGCCGTTCTCATCGAAGAAGATGATCGAGGGGGCGTAAAAGATTCCCAACTCCCTGGCCCACTCACTGGCCGTGCTGGGCGTGCCGTCCGGCTTAACGACAGGGGTGTTCGAGTGGATGTCGAGCTGAACGCTCTCGAAGCCGTTGAACAGCTTGCGCACCGCGCTCCGGCGCAGCGGCTGGGTGTGCAGTATGTCGCATGCGTGACAGTCACCTTGTTCGAAGAAAACCACCAGCGGTAACTCGGCGGGAAAACGTGAACGGTCCAGGTTGTGGGGCGGTGGTGAAAAAAAGGATTCCTCCACCAGGTCCTCGGCCTCGAAGCGCAGGGTCTTGTCGCCGCGGGCCATGTATACGGGGAACTGCTCCCGCAGGTAATGTCCGCCAGCCACGTATTCCAGGGCCGCGCGGAACTGGTAGGGCGGGTAGTAGCCGCGCAGTCGCAGGGCGATCCGGCCATCGGCATCATAGAAAACCAGCGAGGGCGTGAAATTGGTCCCGAGCTGCTGAGAATATTCGCGCTCGCTTAGGGACTCGCCCGATGGCGTGGTTACCTGTTCGGGGCTCCAGATGTCGATCGGGACGACATCAAAGTGTTGGCGCGTGTAGTTGACGATGTCGGGGGTCCGGAAATTCACCTCCAAGAGCATTTTGCAGTAGGCGCAGCGTTTCTGGCCGAAGTACGCGATGATCCCGGTTTTGCCCGCATTCGCGGCCTCCTTGAGGTCATCATCCAGGTCGAGAAAACTGTTCTTGAACCATTCCGGATACTGCAGGAGGTCCTCCAGCGGTGTGTCGTCGAACTGAAAGGGGTCGCTTTCGGTGGTCTCAGAGATTGCGCCGGCAGGGGCGATGACCAGGGCGATACAACAAACCAGCCTGCGAATGCCCACGAGTCGCCAGCGGCCACTGAAAATCCTCACAGGTACCTCCCCCAGTCTTCGCTTCGATCGCCGAACACCAGAAAAAACGGATTCAGCAACGAATCCTTGGTGTTATAGCGCAACGGCTCAAGCTGTGTGTCGGTGACCAGCCCGCCGGCGGCCTCCACCACGGCCTGCGCGGCAGCGGTGTCCCACTCGGATGTCGGGCCCAGGCGCGGATAGATATCGGCAATGCCCTCGGCCACCAGGCAAAGCTTGAGCGAGCTTCCCATGCTGACGATCTCATGCTCTCCAAGCCGTTCGAGAAAGCGCTGCAGGCTGTCTCCGGCATGCGAGCGGCTGCCTGCCACCTGGGCAATGGCCTGGCGCTTCGGACGCACCCGGATAGGCGCGGTCTCGCCCGACGCATCTAACTTCCAGGCGCCCTGACCGGACCGACCGACATAACTGACCCCGGTGACCGGGACATGCACGACGCCGACCACCGGGCGCCCGTCCACGATCAGGGCGATGTTGACCGTGAATTCACCATTGCGTTTGACGAATTCGCGGGTACCGTCCAGGGGGTCGATCAGCCAGTAGCGCTGCCATTGACCACGGGTCGAGTAGGGGATGTCCGCCCCTTCCTCCGAGAGTATCGGGGTATCCGGTTCCAACTCCCCAAGGCGCTGTACAATGATCTGGTGGGACGCGAGGTCCGCGGCAGTCAGCGGCGAGCTGTCGCCTTTGTGCTGCACCGAAAAGTCCTGATGATAGACTTCCAGGATGGCTTGGCCGGCCGCCCTGGCGATGTCGAGCAACTCCTGCGCCTGTTTGTCCATGGACTACCCCGGTTGATGAATTGTGGCAACGGCCGGACCGCGTGCAGGCGATCAATCATACAAAAAACCCCGGACTGGTGGGGTGGGGAATTGGCGTGTTTGGCTGGAGGGGACCTCTAATAATTCCGGGCAGATCAGATTGGTGATCAAAAAGGCTCGGCTGTTCGGCGCGTCCTTGCGCCTCACCCCTTCGGGGCTTTCGCGAAACATCGCTCCAGGCGATGTTTTCAAGGCGCAAATCGCGCGTAATAGCTGGCTATTGCGAAGATTCGCAACGCAGAGCCGAGTTTTTTGGCGCCAAGATGACTGATCGTGAATCGTTAGAGGTCCCCTGGAGCCGCATAGATACTGTCCTGCTGGATATGGACGGCACCCTGCTGGATCTGCATTTTGACAACCATTTCTGGCTTGAATACGTGCCGCAGCGATACGCGGTTGCACGGGGTATCTCTGAGGCTGCGGCGAGAACGGAGTTGATGGCCCGCTATCAGGATATCCAGGGGACCCTGGACTGGTACTGTGTGGATCACTGGACCCGCCAGCTGGGTCTGGATATCGCTCTGCTGAAGGAAGAGGTCGACCATCTGATCAGTGTTCACCCGCACGTGACCGACTTCCTGGGCCTGCTCCAGCGTGCCGGCAAACGCCGTGTACTGGTTACCAACGCGCATCAGAAGTCTCTGGACCTGAAGATGCGCCGCACACAGCTGCGGAATCGTCTCGATGGTGTTGTGTGCGCGCACGATCTAGGGCTGCCCAAGGAGGATCCGGGGTTCTGGCCGAGGCTGCAGCAGCAGACTGCCTTCGATCCGGCGAGGACCCTGTTCGTCGATGACAGTCTTGCCGTGCTGCGTTCCGCACACAGCTATGGAATCAAACATCTGCTTACGATCCTGCTTCCCGATTCGCGCCAGGCGGAGCGTCGGGTTGAGGAGTTTCCAGCCATACGCAGTTTCGAGGCTGTCCTGCCGGGCCTGCGCGAAATAGTCTGAGCGCGCGGCCTCAGGCCGCCGGCATGCCGACCAGATAGCCTTGAATGTAGTCACACCCCTCGGTCTGCAGAAAGCTGCGTTGTGCCTCGGTCTCGACGCCTTCAGCAACCACCTTCATGTCCAGGGCATGTGCCAGACGGATGATTGCCTGGATGAGTTTTTCGTCTTTGCGATCGCTGCCGACCCCTGTAACGAACGACTGATCGATCTTGATGTAATCGAAAGGAAAACGTCGCAGGTGGCTCAGTGAGGCCTGGCCGGAGCCGAAGTCGTCAAGTGCAATTTTTACCCCGCGACGTCTAAGTTCGTGCAGCACGCGGGCGGCCGCCTTGAGGTCCGTCTCCAGGGTATCCTCGGTGATCTCCAGGATCAGCTGATCCGGTATCAGACGGCCCTCGTCCAGGCGCTCGAACAGACGTTGAGCGAAATCCTGGTCATGCAGCAGACGCGCACTCAGATTGATCGAGACCACTGCGTCCGGCGTTGGGCGCCTGGTCTGGATGCGGTCGAGTGCCCAGTCGCTGATGGTGCTGCACAGGCCGGTGTCCGCCAGTGCGTCCATGAACGAGGCTGGGCGTAGCATGCCCTGTTCTTCATGTGGCCAGCGCAGCAGGGATTCGTAACAATGCACACGATCGTCGTCGGCCGAGAGAACGGGCTGAAAATGGAGTTCAAGCCTGTGTTCGCGTACCGCCTCACGCAACTCGTTTTCCAGGAGATGCTGCGCAGCGGCATCTGCGATCAGTGCCTCTGTCACATAGCGGAAACTGGAACCTTCTTCCTGCTTGGCCGCATACATGGCTGCATCTGCCTGCTGCATCAGCCGGTCCGGATCGACGCTGTCGTCGGGCGCAACCGCGATCCCCATTGAAGCGCCACTGTAAAATATTCGGCCCCCAAATTCGTAGGGTCGCTGAATGGCACCGAGTGCCTTGGCCGCCAGCCGGCTCATCTCTTCGCGGTCGTGCAGGTTTTCCAACAGCACCGCGAATTCGTCGCCGCCGAGGCGCGCGACCAGGTCATCCTGACGGAACACCTTCAACAGACGCCCGCTGATCTCAACCAGAACCTGATCGCCGGCACCGTGCCCGTAGCTGTCATTGACCTGCTTGAATCGATCCAGGTCCATGAAAAGCAAGCCAACCAGCGTGTCATTTTCGCGCGCGTGCTCGATCGCCTCCGCCAGGTGGCTGCGGAACAACCTCCGGTTTGGCAGGCCGGTCAGCGCATCGTGGTGGGCCAGGTGATCGAGTTTCCGTCGGCACTCGAGCAATTGCGCTTGCAGTTTCGCAACAGTGGCTTCGGATTTACCTTTTTTTGTTTTGTTTTTGGCCATCGTTGTAAGTGCACGGTTTCTAACGTGGGCGTGTTTGCAGCATGCGGAACGACATATGCGGGATTATGACGCAGCCTGGATCAACCGTCCCAGCGCTTGAAGCGCTTGCGGCAATAGGCGAGGAGTTCGGCATAATTGCGAAAATGATGGCTGAAATGGTTCTCGGCCGGCTCATCGAATTCGCACCAGTCGTTCTTATAGTCACGGCACACCTGTGGCCGCTGTTCGTAGATGCCGCAGGCTCCACCTGGCTGTAGGTGTTCGCAGCGCCCGCGGACCAGCAGATACCAGCCGCTGCTGTCGCGGTAGACCTCCACGTTTTCGTGCGAGATCTGCCACAAGACGTGATCAAAGTCGGCCTTGGAGCGCAGCGGCCCGAGGGCCTCGGTGGTATAGGTGCAGCAGGTGGAACCCAGACAGCGGCTGCATTTGTTCGCCGCCGGGACAACTGTCTCACTCATGCCGGCGTTGAGCCGCCGCCTTCCGGTTTGCGTCTGCGGCGTCTCGATGGCTGGCCGCTACCGTGTGACTTGCCGCCACCCGGTCTTCCCCCCTGGCGCTGACCGCGGCCTCCACCGTCGCGGCGCTCAAGCCGGTCGCCTTTTTGGATGCGCACGCGGCTGCGTGGGTCTACGTCGGCCAACAGTTCTGGGGTCACCTGTTGCACGGCGATCTTGTGCCCGATGAACTTTTCTATGTCTGGGAAGGAAAAGGCATAGGTCTCGCAGGCGAAAGATATGGCCTCACCCGAGGCGCCTGCACGTGCGGTGCGGCCGATACGATGAACGTAGTCTTCAGCCTCATCGGGCAGGTCATAGTTGATGATGTGGGTCACGGCCTCGATGTGCAGCCCGCGTGCGGCGACGTCTGTGGCGACCAGCACCGATACCTCTCCGCCCGAAAACCGTTTGAGCAGGCTCATGCGCTTTTTCTGCGGCACGTCGCCTGAAAGGATCGCTGCCTTGTGTCCGTTGCCTTCGAGATAGCCCCAGACCTTGTCGGCCTCACGCTTGGTGTTGATGAACACGATGACGCGTGCGTCCTCGAGTTTGTTCATCAGGCCGATCAGCAGTGGAATCTTTTCGTCATTGGCCACCATGTAGGCCGTTTCGTTCACGCGGTCGGCCGTGATCTGTTCTGATTCCACGACAACCTTCTCCGGGTTGTTCATGTGCTCGTACGCGAGCTCTGTCACGCGATAGGACAGGGTTGCGGAAAACAGCATGCCCTGACGATTTTCCGGATCAGGGCAGCGCCTGAGCAGGTAGCGGATGTCCTTGATGAAACCCAGGTCGAACATCCGGTCTGCCTCATCCAGAACCAGGGTCTGGACCGCGCGCAGGTCGAACACATGCTGCTTGAAGTAGTCGATGATGCGGCCTGGCGTACCTATCAGGATGTCGACCCCGTCCTCTATCGCCTTGCGCTGGGTGTCGTAGCCCGTACCGCCATAGGCAACGCGTACCTTCAGTCCGGTATGGCCGGCCAAAACGCAGGCGTCGTCGTAGATCTGTATCGCCAGCTCACGGGTCGGTGCCAGCATCAGGGACCGCGGCTGGTTGGGCCGGCGTGAAACCTCGGCGGGTTCCTGGTCCAGCAGGTGCAGCGTCGAGAGCAGGAAGGCGGCGGTTTTTCCCGTACCCGTCTGTGCCTGGCCCGCGAGGTCGCGTCCATCCAGCCCGATCGGCAGTGTTTGCGCCTGGATTGGGGTGCAGTACTCGAAACCTGCGTCCTGAATGCCGCGCATGATGGCTTCGGAAAAAGGGAAACTGTCAAACCGGATCTTAGTTAGGTGTTTTTCGCTCATGACGCGCAAGCATACCCGAAATCCTACTCCCCGGAGCGCTAAGGGCTTGAATTAAGCGGGCCGATCGGCTGAAATGACCGTATCCGCAAAAAGGTAACGGCCCGGCAACGATACAGTCGGCCCTCCCCACGCGACAGGCCCTAGCCCCTAAATTCCGAAACTATCCTGGAGACAGTCAGTGAGTGACAAGATCGTTCATGTAACGGACGACAATTTTGAAAGCGAGGTATTGCAATCGTCGGCACCCGTCCTGGTGGATTACTGGGCCGAGTGGTGTGGTCCGTGCAAGATGATTGCGCCCGTTCTGGATGAGATCTGCAATGAGTATGAGGGCCGCGTGAAAATCGCGAAGCTGAATATCGACGACAATCCGAATACGCCGCCGCGCTACGGAATACGAGGTATCCCCACCCTTATGTTGTTTAAGGGTGGCGAGGTGGAGGCGACCAAAGTTGGCGCAGTGTCGAAATCGCAGTTGACGGCCTTTATCGATAGCAACCTCTGAATAGCCGCGCGGCGCCCCGAGACGGTGCCGCGCTATTTTGATGCTGGACGCACGCCAAACGCGTGCTAAACTTCTGGACAAGTGCCTTCCCGGCCCTTCTTCCTTCTTATTTTTCAAGCAGAATGGGCGCCTTCGTGCCTTTCCCCCGAATGATTCCGACAGAACTACCGTGTTCCCAAGGCTGGACATGAATTTAACCGAACTGAAGAAAATGCCCGTGCCCGAGCTCAACGAGCTCGCGCAGTCCATGAACATCGAGGGCGTGGCACGCTCACGCAAGCAGGACCTGATCTTTGCGATCCTCAAGGCCCACGCCAAGAAAGGCGAGGACATCTACGGCGATGGTGTGCTCGAGATCCTGTCTGACGGCTTCGGTTTCCTGCGATCCGAAGATTCCTCATATCTTGCCGGGCCTGACGACATCTATGTTTCACCGAGCCAGATCAGGCGTTTCAGCCTGCGCACCGGTGACACCATCTCGGGCAAGATCCGGCCGCCTAAGGACAATGAGCGTTATTTCGCCATGCTCAAGGTCGACGAGATCAACTTCGACCGGCCCGAGAACGCCAAGAACAAGATTCTGTTCGAGAATTTCACCCCGCTGTTCGCGAACAAGAAGTTCCATCTCGAGATGGGCAACGGCAGCACCGAGGACATCACAGCGCGCACGATTGAGCTGTGTGCGCCGATCGGCAAGGGCCAGCGCGGCCTGATCGTCTCGCCGCCCAAGGCCGGCAAGACGATGCTGATGCAGAATATCGCGCAGTCGATTGCGACCAATCACCCTGAGAGCCATCTGATCGTGCTGCTGATCGATGAGCGTCCTGAAGAGGTGACCGAGATGAAGCGCTCGGTGCGTGCCGAGGTCATATCATCGACCTTCGACGAACCTGCCGCCCGTCATGTGCAGGTGGCCGAGATGGTGATCGAGAAGGCCAAGCGACTGGTCGAGCACAAGAAGGATGTGGTCATCCTGCTCGATTCCATCACCCGCCTGGCGCGCGCCTACAACACGGTGATTCCCTCCTCCGGCAAGGTGTTGACCGGCGGTGTGGACGCCAATGCGCTGCAAAAACCGAAGCGTTTCTTCGGTGCGGCCCGTAACGTCGAGGAGGGTGGCTCGCTGACCATTATTGCAACCGCCCTGGTCGAGACCGGCTCGCGCATGGACGATGTGATCTACGAGGAGTTCAAGGGCACCGGCAACATGGAGGTTCATCTGGACCGCCGTATCGCCGAAAAACGCATCTTCCCGGCGATCAATATCAACCGCTCGGGTACGCGCCGCGAAGAGCTGCTGATGCCCGAGAAGGAACTGCAGAAGATGTGGATTCTGCGCAAGATTCTGCACCCCATGGACGAGTTGGCGGCGATGGAGTTCCTGTACGACAAGCTGAAGTCGACCACGACCAACCAGGAGTTCTTCGACTCCATGAAGTCCAAGGCCTGATTTCAGAAGAGCCCGAGTGGGGAACGCAGAGGGCGCAAAGGAGCGCAGAGGATCTTCTGCGATAGGGTGTCAACTCAGTCCGTAGGGCGGGCTGGGCCCGCCGCCAATGTCGGGCAGAGCGCGACCTACTCGCCTGACCCCAGTTGGAAACGCAGAGGACACAAAGGCTCAGAGAGCGCAAAGTTGTATATGTTGCCGCGATCCGATGATCCGCCGTGGCTCTTTTGCGTGGATCCTTTTGAACGGTCCGACGGGTGGAATTCGTGTTCGGTTCGATTGCATTGAATAACTTTGTGTCCTTTGAGTCTCCGAGCCCTTGGTGTCCCCAACTCAGAAGCCAGCAATAACCACAGCCATGATCCTCGCCGCCGGGCGTGGCGAGCGCATGCGTCCGCTCACCGACCACAAGCCGAAGGCACTGCTGCCCGTATTGGGCAAGCCGTTGATCGTATGGCACATAGAACGCCTTGCCGCGGTTGGCATCCGTGATCTGGTGATCAACCATGCGCATCTCGGTCAGCAGATCGAGGATGCGTTGGGTGACGGCTCGGCCTGGGGTGTCAGCATCCGATACTCTGCCGAAGGCGAGGGCCGCGCACTGGAGACCGGTGGTGGCATCTTCCACGCCCTGCCTTTGCTGGGAGACGGACCGTTTCTGGTGATCAACGCCGATGTCTGGAGCGACATCGATCTTGTACGGCTCGATTTGCCCGGCGGCGCACTGGCGAACCTGATCATGGTCGACAACCCCCCCCATCATCCCGAGGGGGACTTTCGCCTTGCCGGGGGGCTGCTGCATGCCGAAGGCCAGCCAAGGCTGACATTCAGCGGCATAGGTGCCTATTCTCCGGCCCTGTTTGCCGGTTGTGAGGCCATGCCCTTCGCTCTGGCGCCGCTGCTGCGTAGAGCGATGCGGGACGCAGGGGTAAGCGGTGAGCATCACCGCGGTCGCTGGATGGATATCGGCACACCGCAGCGCCTGGTGGAGCTCGAACAGCTGCTCGTCGCGCAAGGTCAGTGATACCGGCACTATCCGGCGTGATTTTGCATAAATACCGCATCCTTCGGGTGACAGGCAGGTTACTCTTAGCCCTATGGGACAGGAGATTGCCGACAGCGAGTTCGATGAATCGGCCTTCGTCGAGTTTCGACGCCGTCTCGACGCCGAAACGGCGCTGCTGAAGAATTGGCTGGCGCAGGGGCGCCTGCGTAGCCGGCAACGCTGTTTCGGGTTCGAGATCGAGGGCTGGCTGATCGACGCCCAGGCGCGCCCGGTCGCGCGCAATCAGGAATTTCTCGCTGCGCTCGGGGACCCCATGGTCGTCCCCGAGCTTGCGCTGTTCAACTTCGAGATCAATTCGGACCCCGTGAATCTGGCGCCTGGTGCGCTCGATAAGACCCACGACGCCCTGCTGGCACGTTGGCGGCATTGCGAGGAGGCAGCGGGCGGCCTGGGGCTGCGTCCACTGATGACCGGGATCCTGCCGACGGTACGCAGCTCCGATCTGTCGCTTGCCCGGATGTCCCCGCTGCAGCGCTACCGGGCGATCAATGATCAGGTGTTTCGGTTGCGCCGGGGCAAGCCGATCGTACTGGATATCGAAGGGGTTGAGCATCTCACTCATGAGCACGATGACGTGATGCTCGAGGCCGGAACGACCTCGTTACAGATCCATGTCCTGGTCGACGCCGCCGAGGCCGCGCGGGCATTCAATGTCTGTAAAATGATTTCGGCGGTGACCGTCGGGGTTGCGGCAAATTCGCCCTTCCTGTTTGGTCGCCAGCTCTGGCAGGAAACGCGCGTGCCGCTGTTCGAGCAGGCCGTGGCAGTGGGTGCGACGGAATACAGCAAGCGGGTGACCTTTGGTATCGCGTATGCGCAAGCGAGTATCATGGAATGCTTCGAGGCGAATCGGACCTGGTACCCGGTAATCCTGCCTGACCTGATGGATGTTGCTCCCGAGCAGTTGGCACACCTGAGACTGCATAATGGCACCATCTGGCGCTGGAACCGTCCGCTGATCGGGTTCAGCGCGGAAGGTGAGCCACATTGCCGAATCGAACATCGGGTCGTGTCCGCCGGCCCGACCCCGATCGATGCGATTGCCAATACGGCCCTGTTCCTCGGTTTGTTCGAGGCCCTGATGCGTTCGCCGGAGTCGTTGGAGTCCCTGCTGCCGTTCGCGGTGGCCCGTGACAATTTTTACGCAGCCGCCAGGTACGGCCTGACGGCAAATGTACGCTGGATGAATGACAGGACGGGCAGCCTGGCGGAACTGCTGAGGTCTCAGCTGCTTGGCACTGCCGCCCACGGCCTGGAGCTGGCCGGACTCGAACCGGCGGAGATTGACAGCTGGCTCGGCGTCATCCGTGGTCGGGTCGAAAACCGGATGACCGGAGCCGACTGGCAGGTCGCCTGGACGCAGCGGCACGGCCGGGATTTTCCCGCCCTGGTGGATACCTATGCTGAACGACAGGCGAGCAATACACCTGTCCATGAATGGAGCTTGAAGTGAGCGAGTTGTTACGCGAATTGGATGAGATGCCCCTTACCCTGTTGGAAACCGCGGCCGATGGTCTGCACGATGTGCTCGGAGGGCCGACGCTTTTCCACCTGGAGGGACACCGCGAGCCGGCACTTTTCATCTGCGTATTGATGCACGGCAATGAAACCAGCGGCTGGGACGCGATCAGAAAGGTATTGCTCGATCACCTCGACAATGACGGGCTGCGCCTGCCGCGCTCGCTGAGTCTGTTCATCGGTAACACGGCGGCGGCCCAGCTGGGTGTAAGACACCTGCCCGATCAGCCGGATTACAACCGTGTCTGGCCCGGGACTGAGACCCATGGCACGCCTGAGCACGAGCTGATGAAGAGCGTCATGGACCGCATGGCCGACCGCGAGATCTTCGCGTCGATCGATCTGCACAACAACACCGGGCTCAATCCGCACTATGCCTGCGTCAATGTCCTGGAGCACCAGTCGCTGCACCTCGCTGCGCTGTTCGGGCGCACGGTCGTGTATTTCGTGCGACCGCGCGGCGTGGCTTCGATGGCAATGGCGGCGCTCGGGCCGTCGGTGACCCTGGAATGCGGAAAGGTGGGGCAGGAGCATGGCGTCGAGCATGCGACCGACTATCTGCGTGCCTGCCTGCATCTTTCCGCTATCCCTTCACATGCCGTGCCGAGCCATGATATCGATCTCTACCATACGGTGGCGGTGGTACGCGTCCCGCCCGAGCGGCCTTTTACATTTGGCGACCAGGGTGGCGCGATCCGTTTTCCAAGGGACCTGGACAAGATGAACTTCCGTGAGCTCCCGGTGGGCAGCCTGATCGCCGAGTGCCCATCGGAACCGGATCTGCCTCTGGATGTGCGCGATGAGCAGGACAGGCAGGTGGCGGAACAATATTTCGTCCTCGATGAGGGACGACTTGTCACACGGGTGCCTGTCATGCCTTCGATGCTCACATGCAATCCCGAGGTGATCCGGCAGGATTGCCTGTGTTACCTGATGGAGCGATACAACCACCATCTCGCTGACGCAGGCTGAGGGTCAGAGTCGGAAGAGCTTAAGGTATGCCCTTCACTGTTGTGCACAAAGGCATGGTGCCGATCGTCGTCGATATCGAGGCCTCCGGGTTTGGGCGAGGCAGTTACCCGCTGGAGATCGGTCTGGTCCTCCCGGATGGATCACGACATTGTTTTCTGATTGCACCGGCGCGCGACTGGACCCACTGGGACGAAGCGGCCGAGAAGCTTCATGGGATCAGCCGCGCCCTGTTGGCGAGTCATGGGCGGCCATTGCAAGACGTCGCCTGGCGGTTGAACGAATTGCTGCGCAACAAGACCGCATACAGCGATGCCTGGTCGTTCGACCTGTCGTGGATGGGTAAGTTGTTCGATGCCGCCAATATGCACCAGACCTTCCGGATTGCGGCGCTCACCGAATTGCTGGATGAAGATCAGCTCGATCGCTGGAATACAGTCAAACAGAAGGTCACTGAGGAGCTGGGATTGCGACGTCACCGGGCAAGCGGTGATGCGCGTATTCTGCAGGAAACCTGGAGACGGATCAGTCGGCAGCCGGCCTGATCTGCGCTGCATCCGCCGGTAATACTACCGGGGTAGCACGCTCACTTCCCGGCAATGGGATAAGTCCCTGATCCACCAGATAACCGTCGGGTCCCGAGGCCTCCGCCGAGGTCACGGTGTCGATGAAGTCGTCAAGGCCCTTCACCAGGCTCGAATGCCGTGGCTTGACGTACAGATACAAGGGCCGGCTGAGCGGATAGATTCCCGACTCGATCAGTTCAAAGCGCGGCTCTATGCCGTCGATGCTTGCGGCGCGCAGGCGATAGCGGTTTCTGTTCAGGAAGTTGTAACCGAAAATCCCCAAGGTACCCGAATCGTTGATGAGTTTGCGCACCAGGCGTGCGTCATTTTCACCGGCATTTACGAAGGCGCCGTCTTCACGCAGGGCATGACAGCGCTGCCTGAATCCAGTCGGGTCCTTTTGACGCAGTGCGCGCAGCGACGCTGTTTCAATGCAGGCATCCTCAAGCAGGCGCTCGGCAAAGATATCACGGGTCCCCGAGGTCGGCGGTGGCCCCAGCACGCGGATTGGCATGTCCGGAAGTTTCGGGTTTACCTGCCGCCAGCTGCGGTAGGGGTTGGAGACCAGTCGGTCCGGTTCCTCGGGTGAGGGCACCTCCCGCGCCAGGGCCAGGTAAAGATCGCGTTTCGACAGACTGAACCGGGGTGCGTCTTTGGTGTTGGCGATTACAATGCCGTCGTAGCCGATCTTGATCTCACGGATATCGTTGACCTCGTTGCTTGCGCAACGGGTCCGTTCGCTCGCTTTCATGCTGCGCGATGCCATCGCGATGTCCGGTGTTGCCAGCCCCAGCCCGCTGCAGAACAGTTTGATCCCGCCCCCGCTACCGGTGGATTCGACCACCGGGGTGATGAGGCCCGTTTCTCTGCCAAAGCGCTCTGCTGCGGAGGCCACGATCGGATACGCAGTCGATGAGCCAACGATCAGGATATGTTGTCGCTGAGCCAGCTGCGGCACGGGATGAGCCCAGGCTCAACAACAAAGATACAGCTGTGGCTATCAGGAACAGGGGTTTGGGGGTGTGTCGCATCATCAGGGCAGCATGAAACCGCGAATCGCGGAGGATAACATGGCCGCGAGTGGTCGCGAGGCGGGTAACGTGATGCAATCTTCAACAAGGGCGAATGCGTTACCAGTTCGGTCTTGTAGATTTTCTGCAGACCCTTGCGTTCCTTAGAGCTGTCTCAGCAAGCGTGCTTTCCCGGCATCGCCGGACCGACTTGGGTTTCAGGAGTCGTAATCGGCGCGCATCAGTGGTTTTAGTTGGTCATAATTTTTGTAATGCCATACGCGCATCTGCTTGTAGGGGTTGATGCTTTGGCTCCACAGTTCATCGTCTTTGAGGATACGGCAGGCTGTCTGCTGGTGGGTACGGTTGAGGTCGGGGTCGCTGATGTAATCGCTGCCGCCGAAACAGCAGGTTTCATAAAGGTGCGCGAGATCCGGCCGAACGGCGCTGTGTTCGTGGCCCAGCCAGTGGACGAGTTCATGAAAGATGAGGCCCGGTCGGTTTTTGTAGCGGTGAAGACCGGCTGGGCGCAGCGGCTGGCCATTGCGATGTTCGACGATCTGAGCCTCTTCCAGGTGGAAGAAGTTTCGGTACGTCTCGTCGTCAAACCGACGGCTTAGAAGCCCGCCGAGCCGATAGGTATCGAAGACCACGCCTGGATGCCTGACCTTGCTCAGCTGCGGATAGAGGGCATCATCGATGCGCGTCCCTAGCGGACTGGTGGCAACGGCGGTGGCGAACATGGCGTCTTCGACGCAATGGAAGGTCTTTTGCTGCGAGGATTCGAACAGGGATGTACGGCCGTCTGGTCCGGGGGAGACGGATCAGCGGTAGTTCAGCCCGTACCAGACCAGGCCTGCCATCTCGTGCAGCATCAGGTAACTGCGGCCGAGGACTCCGGGGTGCGGCAGCCAGTCGGTGATCTCGCCGGGTTCCTGCAGCTCGGGTGGCACGTGTTCGAACCCAAAAGGCGCGGGGACGGCATCGATGAGCGCGTCGCGTGCGCTGAGCATGGCGCGCGGCATGTGGAACGCATGGGTGACCAGCAGCACCCGGTCGATTCCCAGCGATTGCAGTTTTGCCGCGCTGGCGTTCGCATTTTCCCGGGTGTCACGACTGTGACTCTCGACAGCCAGAGGGGTGACGCCCGCCTGTTGCCGCAGCCATTCGCTCGCCACCTGCGCGAGCGGGGTCGTATCGCCTTTGACACTGCCGCCGCTGAGAATGATCGGCAGGCCGGTTTTTCTGTGCAGTCTCAGCGCATAGTCGACTCGCTCGAGACTCATGGGTCCCAGCGCGTCGGCACCGCCCAGTTCGGGGTTATGCCTGCGTCTGTCGCCGAGAAAGACCAGGATTGCATTGGCCCTGCTGTTGCGCAGCTGGGTGGGGGTCAGTGCCGGTACGGTCTCGAGCTGACTGGCCAGCAGGTCGAGACCGACCGGTGTGGACAGCGCGTAAAAGGCGAGTATTGCGATCAGGATGAGCAAGCGGCCGAAGAAGCGTCGGGCAAAGATCCAGCCAATCAGCAGCAACAGCAGCAGACTGCCCGGGGGCAACAGGACCAGTTTCAGGATCGCCCGGGTACCAACGTCTATGTCCATCAGCCTGCAACTCCTACTGCCGGTTGGTCTAGCCCCCCAACACCGGGTTGGCCTGCAGATCGGCATGGTATGAAGATCTTACCATCGGGCCGCTGGCGACATTGGAGAAACCCATACGTTCGCCCAGCACGCGCAGTTCGTCGAATTCTCCGGGCGTGACGAAACGATCGACCGGCAGGTGGTCCCGGGTCGGTTGCAGGTACTGGCCCAGGGTCAGCATCTCGCAGTCGTGATCGCGCAGGTCCTGCATCACCTGTTCGACCTCCGCGCGGGTCTCGCCCAGGCCCAGCATGATGCCCGATTTGGTCGGGACGGCCGGGTGCTGTGCCTTGAACTGTTTCAGCAGGTCGAGCGACCACTGGTAGTCGGCGCCCGGGCGCGCCTGGCGATAAAGGCGCGGCACGGTCTCAAGATTGTGGTTGAACACGTCCGGTGGGTTGTCCGCGAATTGTTCGAGGGCGACCTGCATGCGACCGCGGAAATCCGGCACCAGGATCTCGATCGCGGTGTCCGGGGTCAGCCTGCGTACGGCGTCGACACAGGCCGCGAAATGGCCGGCACCGCCGTCACGCAGGTCATCACGGTCGACCGAGGTGATGACGACATAACGCAGCGACATCTCGGCGATGGCCTCCGCCAGCTGGCGTGGTTCGTCGGCGTCCAACGCAAGCGGCTTGCCATGTGCGACATCGCAGAAAGGGCAGCGGCGGGTACAGATGTCCCCCATCACCATGAAGGTCGCGGTGCCATGACTGAAGCACTCGCCGAGATTGGGACACTGCGCCTCTTCACACACCGAACTGAGCTGGCGCTGGCGCAGGATCTGCTTGATTCGTGTGACCCCGGGGCCACTCGGTACCTTGGCCCGGATCCAGCTCGGTTTGCGTTTCACCTCGGTGGTGGGCTGGACCTTGACCGGAATCCGGCTGACCTTGTCGTGGCCGCGCTGGTGTGTCTCGGGCTGGCTGCGCGAGGGTGCATTGTCGTTTTTTTCAGGCATGGCGGCGGCTGACGAGTTGCGGTCGTGCGATTGTAACGGGTTTTGTCTGCCGCAAGACCCGCTGTATGCCGGGGATACCTGGACCGGGCATGCAGCTCAGGTCACAAACGCTTGTGAGTCGCGAATTCCGCGCAGCGTTATACTGCGGGCAATCGAATTTTCCACGGGATTGTGCAGATGAGTGAGTTTGGCGTCTTTACCCTGTTTCTGTTTGGCCTGGCCGCGGTCATCCTGTTTCTCGGTGTCAAATCGGTGCCGCAGGGCAATGAGTGGACGGTCGAGCGCTTTGGCAAGTACACCCGCAGCCTGCGCCCCGGCCTAAACCTGATCGTGCCGGTGGTCGACCAGATCGGACACAAGCTCAACATGATGGAGCAGGTGCTGGACGTGCCCACCCAGGAGATCATCACCAAGGACAACGCCATGGTGGCGGTGGACGGCGTGGTGTTCTACCAGGTGCTGGACTCGGCCAAGGCGGCCTACGAGGTGAGCAACCTGCAATATGCAGCGCTCAACCTGACCATGACCAATATACGTACCGTCATGGGCTCGATGGACCTCGACGAGCTGCTGTCCAAGCGCGACGAGATCAATGCCCGCCTGCTGACCGTGGTCGATGAAGCCACCACACCCTGGGGTGTGAAGGTGACCCGGATCGAGATCAAGGACATCAGCCCGCCCCTGGATCTGGTCGAGTCGATGGGCCGACAGATGAAGGCCGAGCGTGACAAGCGCGCCGCCATCCTCGAGGCCGAGGGCAAGCGGCAATCGGAGATTCTCAAGGCCGACGGTGACAAGCAGGCCGCGATCCTGCAGGCCGAGGGCGAGAAGGAGGCCGCGTTTCGCGAGGCCGAGGCACGTGAGCGCCTGGCCGAGGCCGAGGCCAATGCGACCCGCATGGTGTCGGAGGCAATCGCCCAGGGTGATGTACAGGCGATCAACTATTTCGTGGCGCAGAAGTATGTCGAGGCCCTGCAGACCATCGGCAGCGCACCCAACCAGAAACTGATCTTCATGCCGTTGGAGTCCAGCGGCGTGATCGGCGCAATCGGTGGGGTCGCCGAGCTGGCCAAGAGTGCGATGGAGAAGAACCAGGGATGAGCGGATACCAGCCCGATTTCTGGCACTGGTGGATCCTGGCACTGGCGCTGATCATCGCCGAGACATTCCTGCCGGGAACCTTCTTCCTGTGGATGGGTGTCTCGGCCCTGGTGCTCGGCGTATTGTCCTGGCTGATTCCGGCGATGGGCTGGGAAATGCAGCTGATGCTGTTTGCAGTTTTATCGTTGGGCGCCATCGTTGGCTGGCGCATGTGGCAGCGGAAGCATCCGGATGAGACGGATCAGCCCATGCTGAACCGCCGTGGCGAGCAGTACATCGACCGGGTTTTCGTTCTCGAAACCGCGATCGAGAACGGCTTTGGCAAGGTGCGGGTCGGTGATTCGCTGTGGCGGGTCAAAGGTGCGGATGCCGCGGCGGGTACCAAGGTCAGGGTGACCGCGGCGGATGGGATTGTTTTGGTGGTTGAGCGGGCGGATTGACTTGTTGTCGCGCCGTCAGGCGTAACAGAACCGAAGAATGCATCCCAATTGGCAGATCTGGCCGTAACCGAGAACAAGAGACAGGCGCGGCCCGCAAAAACAAGCATTCGGACAGGCTGAGCACTGCGTACCTGGCGTTGGCCCTCGAACCTCGGTCCTCGGCCCTCGATCCTCGGCCCCATGTCTCAGGGCATCATCGCATCATGCTGCGTCAGCACCAGATACATCGCATCCACCATCTCCATGGTCGATGCATCCAACGCGGCAGCACCGACCTCCGGAGGCAGTTCCGCGATACGCCAGATCGGTGGACGGATACGCTGCACCACATCCTCGAGCAACAGGTCGGTGTCGACCCCGTTGCTGATCTGCACCGCGATATGCAGCACGGCAATTTCACGCGCCAGAGGGCCGGCAACATCTTCGGGACGCGTCAGGTGCTGGAAGGAATGGACGAACGACTTTGGTAGTTGCCACACACGTGCCAGTTCGGCGGCAAACTGCATGGCATCCACACCGATCAGCTTCTGTTCCTCGTAAAGTCGCGCGTCCAGGCCCTCGTCGGAATGCGCCATCGCGTGGCGGCACTCGGCCGGGTAGTGGTTGAACAGGACCAGGTGGCCGATGTCATGCAGCAGGCCTCGCACGAACAGGCTTTCCGTGTTGCGCATTCCGGCACCCTCGGCAATCGCCTGGGTAAGGAATGCACAGTGGACGCTGCGATACCAGAAGGTATCGATGTCCATCAGTTCGTTGGTCATGCCCTCGAAGGTCTGCGACACGCTGGCGGCCAGAACCAGGTCGTGGATCTTCTGCATGCCGAGGATGTTGGCTGCGCGCGATATGGTGTCGACCTCCGAGCGGAAGCCATAGAAGGCACTGTTGGCCATGCGCAGGATGCGTGCGGCCAGGGCCGGGTCGAGCGACAGTATCTCGGCCGCATCCGCCATCGACGCATTGTCCGATTCCATCACCTCGCGCAGTCGGATGTAGACATCGGGCAAGGAAAGCGACTCGAGGGAATCGTACAGAACTTCGTCGAATTTGATTGCTGCTGACATATCGCGGGCCTGCCCTCTCCGGGATAGAGAATTTGCTGCCTATGGATATCGGCTGTGCGGCCTCAGGCTTGAGTGGATCAGGCGGGGTTTGCGGGCAGGCCGGGAACGCAAAGTGCGCAAAGTTGGCGCAGAGATCGCAAAGTTCAATTATAAAAAATAACTCTGCGCCCTTTGCGAATCCTCTGCGACCTCTGCGTTCCCATGAGACATTGTAGGTCCGGCTGTGCCCGACATCGGCAGGCACAGCCTGCCCTACGAAACGGAAATCCGGTAGTTCCTTTGCGATTCCTGCTTACAACAGCACCCGCTCGATGCCGCCGGCCTTGGCCTTGGTGATGAAGGTCTCCTGCCAGGTCGCTCCCAGCATGTGCCTGGCCAGTTCGACCACGATGTAATCGGTCTTCAGTCCGGTTTCGTCGCCGTAACGGGTCAGTCCCTGCTGACAGGCCGGACAGCTGGTCAGCAGCTTGACCTGGCCGTTGGTCTTTTCACGCCCGGTAAGCTCCTGGATACCCTTGCGCAACTCCTCGACCTTGCGGAAGCGCAGCTGATTGGCGATGTCCGGTCGCGCGGTACCCAGGGTGCCGGCCTCGCCGCAGCAGCGGTCGGACAGGGTGACCGGCTGACCCAGCAGATTTGCGGCGACCTTGATCGGGTCATGCTGTTTCATCGGTGTATGGCAGGGATCGTGGTAGAGGTACTGGACACCCTGCACGCCATCTATGGCGATACCTTTTTCCATCAGGTACTCGTGGATGTCGAGCAGCCGGCAGCCCGGGAAGATCTTTTCGAACTCGTACTGCATCAACTGGTCCATGCAGGTGCCGCATGACACGATCACGGTCTTGATATCCATGAAATTGAGGGTGTTCGCCACCCGGTGAAACAGCACCCGGTTCTCGGTGGTGATCTGCTGTCCCTTGACGGCCAGGCCGGAAGAGGTCTGCGGGTAGCCGCAGCACAGATAGCCGGGCGGCAGCACCGTCTGTGCACCGGTCTCGTACAGCATCGCCAGGGTGGCCAGGCCGACGTCCGAGAACAGGCGCTCCGATCCGCAGCCCGGGAAATAGAACACCGCCTCGGATTCCTCGCTCTGGCGGGCGCTGTCACGGATGATCGGGATCATGGTCCGGTCTTCCAGGCCGAGTTCGGCCCGGTACGAACGTTTCGGCAGCTCGACCCGGATCGGTCGGCGGACCATCTCGACCACCGTATCGCGGATCTTCGGTTTGCCGGCGGTGGCCTGGGGGATATCACCCGGGCTGCCGAGCAGCTTGGTCTTGCGCGCCATGTCGTGGGCAAAGGTGAGGCCCTTGAACCCCCATTCCAGCATGCCCTTGCGCATGACCTTGATGGTGCGGGGATCGGTGGCGTTTAGGAACTGCATCGCCGCCCAGGTGCCCGCATTGAAACGTTTCTTGCCGCGTTCGGTGAGGATCTTGCGCATGCGCATGGTCACGTCGCCGAAATCGATGTCCACCGGGCAGGGCGCCTCGCACTTGTGACACACGGTGCAGTGATCGGCGATATCGTTCATCTCGTCGAAGTGTTCCAGCGAGATGCCGCGTCGGGTCTGTTCCTCGTAAAGAAAGGCCTCGATCACCAGGCCGGTACCGAGAATCTTGTTGCGCGGCGAGTACAGCAGGTTGGCGCGCGGCACGTGCGTCATGCACTTGGGCTTGCACTTGCCGCAGCGCAGGCAGTGTTTGACATCGTCGTTGAGCGCGCCGAGTTCGCTCTCCTCGAGCAGGATCGCCTCCTGCTGCACCAGTCGCAGTGAGGGTGTGTAGGCACCGTCGAGGCCGGAATCGGGCATCAGCTTGCCGCGGTTGAACACCTGCTCGGGGTCGACCCGCTGCTTGTATTCGACGAAGCGCGCCAGCTTTTCCTGCTCGAGATACTGCACCTTGGTCAGGCCGATGCCGTGCTCGCCGGAGATGACACCGCCCAGTTCCTGCGCCAGCTGCATGATGCGACCGACCACCCGGTCGGCCTCGTGCAGCATGCGGTAGTTGTGCGAGTGCACCGGGATATTGGTATGCACATTGCCGTCACCGGCGTGCATGTGCAGTGCGACGAACAGCCGGTTGTTGCGGATCTCGGCATGGATCTCACGCAGCTTCTCGCGCAGCGGCTCGAGTGCGGAGCCGCGGAACATCTCGCGCAGGGGCTGCTTCAGCTCGTCGCGGTAGGACACCCGGACATCACGCCGCAGCAGCAGATCGAGCAGGGTGTCGTCGTCGCGCATCAGCGCCTCTTCACCGGGCAGCAGGATGTCGCCACCCTTGCCCGAGGCAAACTCGCTCGCCGGGCGGTCCAGGCAGCCGGCCAGGGTCTGCCAGCGTCGCCTGACCTGGCCGAGCAGTTCGCGCGCCAGCAGGTACTTGTTGCGATCGATGTCGCTCGCGTCCTCGTCATCGCCCGGGGCCGGGGTATCCTGCTCGAGCAGTCGGTCGAACTCCTCCAGGATCTCCAGCTTGTTTGCGATCGACTGTTCGATGTTGATGCGCTCGATACCGCGGCTGTAATCGGCCAGCCTGTCCAGCGGTATGACCACGTCTTCGTTGATCTTGAACGCGTTGGTGTGCGCCGAGATCGCCGCGGTGCGCGCCCGGTCGAGCCAGAAACGCTGGCGCGCATCGGCACTGATGGCGATGAAGCCCTCGCCCTCGCGAGCATTGGCCAGGCGCACGAACTCGGACGCCGCCGCGGCCACCGCCTGTTCATCGTCCGACACCAGGTCGGCGATCAGCACCATCTTCGGGCGTTCGCGCCGCGCGGCCTTGGTCGCGTAACGCACCGCCTTCACATAGCGTTCATCCAGGTGCTCCAGGCCGGCGATCTGCACCTGCGGCAGGCCTTTCGCGTAATCGACGATCTCGACGATCGCCGGCACCGCCTTGCCCAGGTCGGTGCCGAAAAACTCCAGACACACGGTACGCACATGCTCGGGCATGCGATGCAGCACGAAACGGGCCGAGGTGATCAGGCCGTCGCAGCCCTCTTTCTGCACCCCGGGCAGACCGGAGAGAAACTTGTCGGTGACGTCCTTGCCGAGTCCGGTCTTGCGAAATACCTGGCCGGGCATCTCGAGGATCTGCGGCTCTTCCTTTGGCGGTGCGGCCGTCCGGCTCGTATCGGCTGATGCGAAAGCGCACGGTCTCCTGGTCGTGGATCTTGCCCAGGTTGTGATCCAGGCGTTCGACCTCGAGCCAGTCGGCCTGCGGGGTGACCATGCGCCAGCTGGCCAGGTTGTCCAGGGTGGTGCCCCAGAGCACCGCCTTTTTGCCACCGGCGTTCATGGCGATATTGCCGCCGATGGTGGAGGCATCCTGCGAGGTGGGGTCGACCGCGAAGGCCAGGCCATGGGCCCCGGCCAGATCCGAGACCCGGCGGGTGACCAGGCCGGCACCGGTGCGCACCGTGGGCACCGTGCCTTCCACGCCCGGCAGCTCGATGCGCTCGATCGCCGAGAGCGACTCCAGCTTTTCGGTGTTGATCACGGCGCAATGGGCGTCGAGGGGTACCGCCGAACCCGTGTAACCGGTGCCGCCGCCGCGCGGTATCAGGGTCAGGCCACAGTCGATGCAGGCCTTTACGACCGCGGCAACCTCGTGCTCATGATCGGGTGAGACCACCACGAAAGGCATCTCGACACGCCAGTCGGTCGCATCGGTGGCATGCGAGACGCGGGCGAGGCCGCTGAAGTCGATATTGTCCTTGCGCGTGACCTTGCCGAGCGCGCGGCTCACCCGGCCGCGCAGGGCATGGCGTTCGCCAAAGCAGTTGGCGAAGCGGTCGACCGCGTTGCGCGCGGCCTCGAGCAGGCGTGCCGCATCCCGGTTTTCGTTGAGACGGCTCTCGAACTGCTGCAGGCGGTGGTTGAGCGCCTGGACCAGGGCATCCCGGCGGTCGACGTTGTTGATCAGGTCGTCCTGCAGATACGGGTTGCGCTCGACCACCCACATATCGCCCAGCACCTCGAACAGCATGCGTGCCGAACGCCCGGTGCGGCGCGTGCCGCGCAGGTCCTCGATCAGGCGCCAGTTGTCTTCGCCGAGATAGCGAATGACGATCTCCCTGTCGGAGAAAGACGTGTAGTTGTAGGGGATCTCGCGGATGCGCTCCATTTTCCTTACCGCCGTCTGGGGCCTGCTGATTCGGGGACAAAAACAAAAGGCCCGGTCTTGACGGGCCATCGCAGGATTTTATCTGAAAACAGTGCGAACCGGGGTCGTGGACACGGCCTCTTGGGCGCAAAGGGCTCAAGCCTCAGCATTGGCTCACGCCGAAAAGAAAACACCCCTGGCAGGGTCTTTATCGGCAGAATCCAAGAAATTGAGGAAAACACATGAATCCGATCTGGTTTGTACGATTGCCCTTTGCCATTGTGTTTGCGGGGCATGGGGCGGGGAAGCTGCTGATGCCCGCCGCATCTGCCGAGATGCTGGGCCTGCCGGTCGCCCTGATCCTGCTGGTTGGCCTGGCCGAGGTGCTGGCCGGCATCGGCGCGGTCGTCGGCGGCCTGGAACGGGCGCCTCACCGGGTCCTGGTCGACCGCCTGACCGGGCTGGCCGCGGCCCCGGTGCTGATCGGTGCCATCGCCATGGTGCACTGGCCGCGCTGGTCCTTCGTGGCGACCGAGTCGCACCCCATGGGCGGCATGGAATTCCAGGTCGTTCTGCTGGGGATTGCGCTTTACCTGGCGCTTGGTGCCAAGACGCGCGTCTGAGCGTCGTTGGGGCCTACGGCGTTGGGAACGCAGAGGGCGCAAGAGCGCAGGTGCAGGTTTCTTGTCTTCGCTCGGCGCAAATTTCATCCGATGACGCAAACATGGCGCCAGCGGCTGCGGGAGCACTTCAAGTCTTTGCGTCCTTTGCGGTCCTCCGCGCCCTTTGCGTTCCCAAAATGTGTTCCGCCTGAGTCACTTCTGTCTCGAACCAATGCATGCGTGCTAGTTTCTCCCCCATCGTTCTCGCACCGATGGGGTGAATCATGAAAGGCGTCTTCCTCGATCTGGCCAGTCTGGCCGAGCAGGACCTCGATCTCGGTGCCTTTGCGCGCGAGCTGGATGACTGGCGGACCTTTCCCGCCACGGCACCGGATCAGCGTCTGGCCCACATCGCGGATGCCGAGGTGGTGGTGACCAACAAGGTTGTCCTGGACGAATCGGTGTTGAGGGCGGCGCCGAACATCCGCCTGATCTGCCTGACCGCCACCGGTTACAACAATGTCGCGATCGATGTCGCGCGTGAGCTGGGCATCGTGGTCAGCAATGTCGTGGCCTATGCCACCGACAGCGTGGCACAGCATGTGTTCGCCCTGATGCTGGCGCACCATACCCGGCTGTTCGATTACACCGCCGCCGTGCGCAACGGCGAATGGAGCCGCAGCCCGCAGTTCTGTCTGCTGGACTTTCCGGTGCGTGAACTGCGCGGCATGACCCTGGGGATCGTGGGTTACGGCGAACTCGGACAGGGCGTGGCGCGCATCGCCGAGGCCTTCGGTATGCGGGTGATGGTGTCGCAGCGCCCGGGCGGCGCTGCGCAGGAGGGGCGCCATCCGCTGGACGAGGTATTGCGCGAATCAGACGTGATCACCCTGCACGTGCCCCTGCTCGACAATACGCATCACCTGATCGACGAGCGGGCACTGAAACTGATGAAGCCCACCGCCCTGCTGATCAACACGGCAAGGGGCGCGGTGGTGGACAACAAGGCCCTGGCGCAGGCCCTGCGTGACGGAGAGATCGGTGGCGCGGGGATCGACGTGCTGGATGTCGAACCGCCACCGCTCGATCATCCTCTGCTGGCCGATGACATCCCCAATCTGATCGTTACACCACATACGGCATGGGCCGGGCGCCAGGCACGGCAGAACGTGGTGGATGAGACGGTGGCCAACATCCGGGCCTTCATTGCGGGCGAGCCGCGCAATCGGGTGGCTTGAAACTGGGGAAGAGCCGGGAAGGCGGGAACGCAGAGGGCGCAAAGGCCCGCAGAGTTCGCAAAGATTAATCTGTTTGGGGCGCCGGTTTGGATTCGACGGTTTTTTGCCTCCCCAAATCCGCCGTTTAACATCGGATCTGATTGCAATCGAAGACTTTGCGTCCTCTGCGCTTCTCCGCGCCCTCTGCGTTCCCAAAGGAATTTCAGCCGAAACCCCGCTATCCCTCCTCCTTGT
>CAVWYD010000015.1:0-64602 GCA_963759055.1 uncultured Gammaproteobacteria bacterium | reverse complement strand
CGCTTTGTCGCCGGGGTCCGCGACGTCGACATCGCCCCCAAGGAATGGGGCATCTATGCCCACAATCCGGTGCGCGACATCAAACTGCCCGCCGGTGGAACACCACGCGATCTGCGCCACGCAGGCGGAGCCGGAACCGAAACCCTGCCACCCGCTCAGTCTCCGGGCTGTTCCTCCAGCCGGTCCGTCGCCGGCGACGGCGTGCGCGACAGGGCGCTGAGTTCGTCGCGAAGCGCAGGCGTCATATCCACCTGCAACGCTTCCAACGACGGTCCGAGCTGCTCCAGGCTGCGCGCGCCGACGATCGGGCAGGTCACATCGGGGTGCGCGGCCACCCAGGCCACGGCCAGGCTGACCGGGTGGATGCCCAGCGCGTTGGCAACCTCGGTCATGGCGGCGGCGGTATCGAACGTCCAATGTTCCCGGTAGCGAGAGGTGTACTGGGGGTTCTCTATGAGGCGCCCGGTGTCGGGACGCCTGCCCGGTCCGTACTTGCCGCTCAGCAGGCCGCCGCCCACCGGACTGTAGGTGATGACACCCAGGTTTTCCTCCCGGGCCAGCGGCAGGATCTCGGATTCCACCTGGCGCTTGACCAGGCTGTACATGGGCTGGATGACGTCGAAGCGGGGCCAGCCTTGCTTCGCGGCGATGCCGAGCCCCTTGGCCACCTGCCAGGCGGAGTAGTTGCTGGCGCCCAGGTAGAGCACCTTGCCATCGCTCACCAGTTTCTCCAGCGCCCGCAGGGTCTCTTCCAGGGGCGTGACCGGATCCCAGCGGTGCATGAACAGCACATCCAGGCGGTCGGTGCCTAGGCGCTTCAGGCTCGCGTCCACGGCGAGCGCGATATGTCGCCGGTTGCCGCCGCGAGCGTTGACGTCCTTGCCCGTGGGCGTGAAGCACTTGGAGGTGATGACCAGCTCGTCGCGCTCGCTGTTCGCAAGCTTGCCCAGGATCTCCTCGGCGCGGCCATTGTTGTAACCGTCGGCGCAGTCGAAGAAGTTGATGCCGAGCTGCCGGCACGCGCTGTACATGCGCTTCGCTTCCGCCTCGTCGGCCTCATTGCCGAAGGACATGGTGCCGAAGCAAAGTGACGACACCTGCAAACCGGTGCTGCCAAGGCATTTAAAGTCCATCCGTATCCTCCACCTGTGTTGCTTTGTTGATGCCATGTTGACCTGCCCGCGCAGCGGTATCCCGCGTCTGTTGAACCAGAATAGGCAGCCGTACAACAGGAAACGGTGAATCACCCCGGATATCCCAGACACTCCCGAGCCGTTCGGATTCGCGTTGCTCGTACTTTACCGGCGACAGGCCATCGTTGTAACCGTGGCGGCGCCTGGTGTTGTAGAACAACTCGATGTAATCAAACACATCAGCTCGTGCTTCGTCCCGCGTGGGATAAATTCGCCGCTTAATCCGTTCACGTTTGAGCAGTTGGAAAAAGCTCTCGGCAAAGGCGTTGTCCTGACAGTTGCCGCGGCGGCTAATCGAGCAAATGAGTTCATGCGCCTTTATAAATTTCTGCCATTCATGCGCAGTGTACTGACTGCCTCGGCGGAATGAGTCACCAAGCCCAGCGTCGGCTTCCGGCGCCATACCGCCATCAGTAGCGCCTTGAGTACCAGATCAGCGTGAATCCGGGACTGAATCGACCAACCGACGACCTGACGCGAGAACAAATCGACCACGACGGCCAGGTACGACCAGCCCTCTTGGGTACGAATCATCGTGATGTCTGTCACCCAGGCTTCGTTCGGCTCCTCTGGATCGAACTGCCGATCTAACCTGTTGGGTGCTACTACGGCGGGCTTTCCACCACAGTGGCCACGTAGCCCCAGTCCGTGACCTGCCGCACGGCCTCAATCTTGAATTCATCTGTGTAGCGTTTCCCGCTCATCGTTCACCTCTTTTTCAGCCATCATAATCTGGCTTCAAGGTGTCTACGAAATCGGGGGCGATTCAAGCTACTTCAGCACTTCAGCCGAAGATCACATCCACTCACTGGGGCGCTTGGGGAGCCGATAGTCGTCTTGAGTCATCAAATCAATGCCGCATTGAAGGTCAGTCAGCCAGTTCAGGAGCTCACCAATAACCTCTTTGCCTTTGAATGACCGCCCGTGCTGCGGAACAATCCATTCAGGGTCCAGCTCATGCACCATGTTTACCCACAAGCGCAGAATCTTGTTGGAACCCATGAAGCGCCGGTGAAAACCCATCATGTAAGGGATATGGTTCGCAAAATCGTTAACCGGTTCACTTAACTCCTCTTTGTCCTCAAACGACGCGCCCAAGTCACCCGAGAAGAGAATATTGCTGACCGGGTCGTAAAACTGAAAGTTGCCTTCTGAGTGCAGGTAATGAGCCGGAATAGCCACTAAAACCGAATTACCGAGATTCAGCGCCATCCCCTTGTCCGGGATACCGACGAGACGTTTTTCCATCTCCTTCACCTTCGCCGATCGGCATAGATGGGGAATGAATCTTTCCCACACCTTGGGGATCACAATCTTACTCTCGGTCCCTGCTATCCAATGGCTCAAGGATGAAACGATATCCGGGTCCTGGTGGGAAGCAATGACGTAGTCCAGATCCTTGACCAGTATTTCCTGGCTAAGATGTTGGTACAAATCCGGATAGGTCAGATCACCGCCGGGATCGATTAGCGCCGCGTGCCCGTCGTCAACCACAAGAAATTGGTTGGACTGCACGCCGTGACTACCGACAATGTCTTCATACGAAAAGCATTTGTGATTGCCGTCATTGTAAAGTTCGATTGTCATAGTTCACGCTCTATACATGTTTCGTTGTTATTAACCCCTGCAAAAGTGTGTATAGCACATCGGCGCATCTAATGCCGCCCCCCATCCTGGCTCAGCTGTGTTGACGCTGCCGTGTAGGTGCGACAGATTTCCGCATACAAACTGCCGTTCGATGCTCGTCTTAAAATTGCAAAGATGGTCGCTTCATTTGAGGATTTCTCCCGGGGGAGAGCGCTATGATAGGTCGCTATGCCGACCTCTCAACTCGTAAATCTGGATAATCCTCGATGCTGGGCCTGAATCGATGTGCGGAAAAAGTGTTCCGCCGTCCGGGGAGGTTCTTCTGGCGCGTAATCAGGGGCTTCAGGCACAACCAGGGTGTTCTGCTGTCCGGAGCGGTCGCCTACTACATGCTGTTGTCCATCGTCCCCCTGCTTGCGCTGCTGCTAGTAGGGCTATCCCAGATCTATCCGACCGACGCGCTTCTGGAAACGCTGAACCGGGAACTGCGGCTGGTGATCCCGGCCGGCAGCGCGGTTCTGACCGATCATTTTGCGGGCTTTCTGCAGCACAAGCAGCTGGTCGGCTGGGTCGGCATCGGCATTCTGGTATTCTTCTCGACCTTGGCGTTCACGGTGCTGGAAAATGCCATGTCGGTGATCTTCCACCACCGGGTAGCTATTCAGCGTCGGCATTTCCTGGTGTCGGCAGTAATCCCGTTTCTTTTCATCATTCTCATTGGTGCCGGTCTGCTGCTGATCACCCTAATCAGCGGCGCTCTCCAGTCGATCGACGCGACCAGCGTCACCCTGTTCGGCTCTGAATGGAACTTACAGGGGGCGGAAGGCAACATTCTGTACCTGCTTGGCGTAGGCGGACTGGTCCTGCTGCTGACCGCGCTGTACCTCGTCATGCCGGTGGGACGAATTGCCGTGCAGCATGCCTTGATCGGCGGTTTCGTCGCGGCCGTGCTTTGGGAGCTCACCCGGCACCTGCTGGTGTGGTATTTCAGCACGCTGTCATTGGTGAATGTCGTCTATGGCTCATTGGCGACGGCGGTAATCGTGCTGCTGAGCTTTGAGGCGGCGGCGCTTATTCTGCTGTTTGGCGCGCAGGTGATCGCCGAGTTCGAGCGCTGCAGCCTGGATGCCGTCGATGGAGACGTTGAATTTCACACCTGAGCCTGACGGTGCTCTTCCCGCAGCCAAGATCCTATCTGACACTTTTGGATGCACACCACTGTGGACGCTCGGCGCACGTCGATTATCGATTGATTCCTCCGGAGACTCTGCTGAACCACTCAAAGTGGCCCCGCCAGGCTGAGCGCCGGCAATCCAGATGTAACGATGCCGACATCGTTCTGTCAGACCACGGGTGCAAACTTCCCCATATTCATGACACCTTCTGCGGCCAGAAGCTATAGCTAATTCGCGAGGACACCGCCGTAGGCGACCGCCTTCGAGACGGCGTCACGAGCCCCTGCCGGCATCCTGCTTTTACCGCACCGTGGGACGATCGGAAAACTCCTCGCGCAAAGTCAATACGGCTTATGCTTTCACCTGAAGGCGCATCAGATCTCGTATTTCCTTTAACAATTTTTCCTCTTTTGACGGCATAGATTCTGCCTTTTCAGTCATATGTTCCACTATCCTCAGAATTGCCACCACGGTCGCCCCAATGATCACGAAATCGATCGTTGTCTGAAGAAAGCGGCCGTAACCTATCACCACTGGTGGCATCCCCCCCGTCGGCTTCTTGATCACATAGGAAAGGTTGGCGAGATTGGTGCCTGTTGCAATGGTACTGACGGGGGGCAGAATGACGTCATGGATCAGAGAGGTCATTGCCGTTCTGAATGCACCGGCCAGCACGATGCCAGCAGCCAAGTCCACCCGTCTCCTTCGAATCATGGTCGTTTTGAGGTCTTGCATTATCTGTTTCATCTCTGCACTCCCAATGGGTTCAGGATCTTTTCGATTTGCATATGTCGGCATGGCTCGCTGCCTCACAGCTTCGGCGGCAGCCAGGTCCCGCGCTGGGTTCTTTGTAGCATGCAGGCTAGGCGCATGGGTCATCTGATTCGCCAGAAAGCTCAATATCGCCTATTGGAAGCGCGAAGCGGTCTGGCTTTGGTATCAGAACCAAGTCGCCATGCGCATAGAACTGGAGTTGGGATTCTACAGCCGAGCATAATGCCGGCGAATATCCACATCACTTGGCGCCGGCGCCAACAGAGGTGGACTGGGTCGGCCTGGACGTCACGGGAGCAGATGGGGGGGTCCTGCACTTATACCAGCGCGCCCGGTGGCAGGAAGGAGTTCTATTGGGACAATCTGGAGAAGATGAGCGATGCCATTATCAACAGTAGCCCCGGGCAGGCACCGTGCGCGGAACCCTGTCGTTGCGGCTGATGAAGAAGCGGCTTGTTTGCGCTCGCTCAGGTACCCAGCGCGACGTTCGCCTTCGCCGACCTTTGAAGATCCGGGCGGGTCGCACTTATGACCTCAGACTCCCCACTGGCATAAACGGCGGTCAAGGGGATGGCACAAGTGTGGGCTACCCGCTCGCAAAGCGATGAAAAGAGTTTCCCGATAAGACCGCTGGCCCTGCTACGCCCCATAATAATAAGACCAGCGTCCACGCGCTCTGCGACTTCACGGATACGCGTCCAGGGTAGGCCCATCACTAGCAGAATATCCGGCTCCTCCAGGGCGCGGAGTTCCGTGTTCTGACGGTAGACGTCCTGAAGAAATTCCTCGAGTCGCTGCTCGGCCAAATCCGAGATATGCACGAGGGCATCGCGCACTCCTTGCCGCCCATAATAATTGGGCTTGTCGCCCGGTTCATGCACCACGTGCAATATCTTCAGCGGGGTTCCCGTAGACTGCGCCAGACGAGCGCCAGAGATCAAGGCGGCGCGAGAAGCCGGCTCAAAATCCACGGCGACCAGAATGGGATGCAACGGATCAGTATTGGCCAATTGCGACATGAGCACGCACCCTTATGGTGGACAGTTTAGGTCGGTACAGTCTGCGCGGCCAATATTACCGGTACGTGAAATTCCAGTGACAAAACAGCGGCGTTCCGGCCAGGTTGGTCACCGAAACCAGGGAACCTACTGAAAGGGACCGGGGACCTCCCGGCCTGCATCAGGGAACGCTGCTCGCGCAGGACCAAGGCGCGCGTGAGGGCCTGATTTCATCGTGTCGGGTTGCCTCACAGGCGGCCAAGCGGTCTATTTTTCTTGCTGTCTAACGATCAGGACCGGGCAACTTGCGTGACGTGCAACTTTCTCGGCAACGCTTCCAATCAACGCATGAGACAGCCCGGTTCTCCCCTGACTCGCCATCACGATGACGTCGGCGCTCTCTTCTTTCGCTGTGTCACAGATTACTTCCCACGTAGTACCTTCGCGTACGGTCTCCGTGGCAGTCACCCGGTCTTTGATCCCGTTGATCGACGCCCGCATATTTTCGTGCGCATGCTTTACCAACTTCTCAACGATTTCCATCGGCGTGAGCGCAAGAATTTCATAATGGGTGAACCCATGAAGCTGATCCACCACATGCAGGAGTACCAGTTCCGCATTGTGTGTGTCGGCCAGGGAGACCGCCGATTCGAACGCTTGCTCGGCAGCTTCTGAAAAATCGGTTGGGAAAAGTATTTTGTCAATTTTCATCCAATTCTCTCCATGAATACCTGGAGTTCATGACTCGACATGGTCACTCCTCTTTAAATATTAGTTTCTTTTGAATCAATATGCTGTCTCACTCTCCGGCGGCTCTGTCCACAAACCAACCCCCGCATGCTGCCACTTTGATCCGCTGCCATTCTCTATTCAGGGCCCGTGTCGAAGGTCCCGCAGAATGAGAGGCAGCTAGCCGCTGTCATTGGAGTTAATGTAATCCATGCCGGAATTAGCGACATAAACAGTGAACAGAAAAACGATTCAAACGCTATCCTCGATGCTGCAGACTTCAATCCAGTAGGCTGCCTTCATGCGATTTGGGGGTCAAGGCCTTGAAGCGGCCGAAGCAGTGCCACGACGCAGCAGAAGATACTCCAGGACCTGGCGCTGCAAACCCGGCGGCAGACTGTAGGCGGGCACCGAGCCAAGATCATAATCAGCGTTATCGGTAATGGCGTTGGCTGCAAGGATGCCACTGCGCACGGCAGGACCGATGCCCTCGGCCAGATCGCGGGTCGCCAACCCCGCAGCGTCGCCAATCAAGAAGGCGTTACCGATGCGATAGGTTTCGACGAAGTCACGCAGATAATACGAGTAGCCCTGTGGTTGCAGTTCCAGCGAATCCGGGATCAGTCCGCGACGGCGCAGGCCTGCAACGAAGTTATCCCAGTGTGTGGCGACATGCTGGCCCTTGAGCTTCAGCCGCCCGGCAATCGCGCCCACTCCGAGGTTCAGGTATCCATCCTGTTTCGGCACATACCAGCTGTAACCGGGCAGGCCCTTCTCAAAAAACCATAAATGGCAGTCGCCATCCGTCCATTCGCAGGGCACTTCATGTTCAAGTGCAACCGCCTGCAATAGTTTGGCGCGGGGATTCGACTCACGGAACAGGGTGCGGTAGACGGGACAGCCTGTACCCCCGGCGCCGACCAGGTAAGCGCATTCGTAAGTGTCATCAATCACAAAGCGGCCACCTACCTGAGCGATGCGTTTGGCATTGTGCTGCATTACGGGCGCGCCTGACCGGCGCAGCAGCCAGTCGTCGAATTCATACCGGCGGATAGAGTGCTGCGGCGAACGCTCCCTGACGGTAAGGCCGTAGATATGGATTTGGGTAACGTCGAAAGTGAGGAAGCGGTGCGGGTAGGTTGCCGCGTCCATTTCCAGATCAACCAGCACTTCAGGCGTGATCCAGCCGGCACACAGCTTGAGGCGCGGGAAACTTGCCTTTTCCAGGATGAGTGTCTTCACTCCGCGTCGGCGAAGCTGCCAGGCACAGCTGGATCCCGCCGGACCGCCGCCAATAATGATGACGTCAAACTTGGTCAATAGTCGTCCCTCGGGACCAGATCAGTGACTTTCAACGACCCAAGTTTGGCACTCACGCGACGACCTTGCTAACTTGTCGGCTGTGACTCGACGGGATGACGGGTCTGCGGGGGCACGATCAGATTTCAGCAACTACCTGACTTGCCACCGCCTTTTGCGGCTCTTTCTCGGGTTTGGAGACGTATAACGATGAGTGTTCAGAACCGGAATCACGCAAGCGCCTCGCCGGGGGCTCAGGGTGTCACCGAGGACATGTCCACTCCGCCAACAAAACAAAACGGGCCCGCGCTCGCGATAGAGCGACGCCTCCTTCAAAGGGTGCTTGCGCAACTCGGGCGTGCGCCGCTGTGCTTCGTTCTTTGGGATGGCACCAAGGTCAGTCCAACCGGCGTGGTGCCAGAATGCGAGCTCCACATTCACGACCGTGGCGCCCTGTGGAGATTGATCAGCTATCCGGAGTACCAGTTCCCGGAAATGTACGCGCAGGGTCGTGTCGGCCTGGGCGACGACCTGGAGCATGTGTTGGCTGTCGTGCAGCCGGCACGCCGCAACATCGACCCGAACAGCCTCAAACGGCGCCTCCTTTCTGCGTTGCTTCGCCCTCGCTCGGGCACACTCGCCAAAGCAAGGGAGAACATGCATCGTCATTACGACGTGGGTAACGACTTCTACAAGCTGTGGCTGGACGAACAGATGGTTTACACCTGTGCCTACTTTCCCACGCCGGAAATGGCGCTGGAGGAGGCACAGATAGCAAAAATGGACCTCGTCTGCCGCAAGCTGCGGCTGCGACCGGGGGAACGGGTGGTCGAAGCCGGCTGCGGCTGGGGCGCTCTGGCATTGCACATGGCGCGCAACTTTGGCGTCAAGGTTCGCGCCTTCAACATCTCCAAGGCCCAGCTGGCCCTGGCGCGGGAACGCGCGGCGCGTGAGGGGCTGCAAGATGCGGTGGAGTTCGTCGAAGCGGACTACCGTGAGATCAGTGGCCAATACGACGCCTTTGTTTCCGTCGGTATGCTCGAGCATGTGGGGCCGCAGCATTACCGGGAACTGGGTCAGGTCATGGATCGCTGCCTTTCGGCCGATGGACGGGGTCTCATCCATACCATTGGTTTTGATCGGCCCGGTCGCCTCAACGCCTGGATCGAGCGACGTATATTTCCGGGGGCCCGTCCACCTTCCCTCGGCGAGATGATGCCGCTGTTCGGTCCCAACGGCTTCTCGATCCTGGATGTGGAGAATATCCGTCAGCACTATGCGCTGACTCTGCGACATTGGCTCGAGCGATTCAATGGGGCACATGCCGAGGTGCTGAAAATGTTCGACCCGGAGTTTGTGCGTTCCTGGCGATTCTATCTCGTCTCGTCGGAAACGGCGTTTACGGCGGGGCATCTGCAGCTGTTCCAGGTGCTTTTCGCACGCAAGGGCTGCAACGAGATACCTTGGACTCGTGCACATCTGTACCGAGACGGGGCCTCTGAGTTCAGGCCGGCGTGAAGCTGTTACGGCGGCTCCAGATCAGCTGATCTTTTCAGATCGTCTATCATCCGCGCCAGTAGACCAGCAGACCACCCTCCCCGTCCGACTTAACCCCGGTCCCCAGTGCCCGGCCCTCGCGATTGAGCACCTCGACCTGCCACGCCAGCTCATGCGGCTGCGCGCGCTGAATCTGCAATCGCCTGATTCGTGTCGGTATCAGCACCAGACGCAGCAGGCGTCCGCTGGCCGGGTCCAGGGTCGGGAAATACATCAGACCAAGTTCGGAGCGGTATTCGGCATTTGTACCAATCCCTTCGTAGTCATTGAGAAAATCGCCGCAGCCATACAGGATCAACCGCTCACGATAGACCTCAATGCCCTTGAAGTGATGCGAGGAATGGCCGTGCACCACGTCGATGCCGGCGCGTTCGATCAAGCCGTGGGCGAAGTCACGGTGAGCCGCGGGGATCTCGTAGCCCCAGTTGCCGCCCCAATGGATGGAGGCCACCGCAGTGTCTCCCGGCTTCTTGGCCCTGGTCACGCGGGCCGCAACCTCGTCCACCGTTGCCCGAGAAAGGTCAGGCAGCAGGTCGATGCCGGGGCGTGAGGATGTCGCCACCCAATCACGCGCGATGCCGCTGTATCGTTCACCAAACGCAAACACCAGCACCCGCCCGCTCCCGGGCAGCTGAATCACCGCCGGTGACTGTGCCTGTTCCAGATTCCCCCCGGCGCCGGCGGTGCGGATTCCGGCGCTCGCGAGCGTGCCCAGGGTCTCGGCCAGACCTTCTGCCCCCCAGTCCAACACATGGTTGTTGGCCATTGCGCAGCAGTCGATCCGGGCCGCCGTGAGCGCGGCAATATTGCGGGGATGCATGCGGTAGTTGATGCCCTTCGGCCAGAAACCGTCGTGGCTCGTAACCGCTGTTTCCAGATTGACGATACGCACATCAGGCGCCATGCGTTCCAACTCGGCCAGCGCGTCGCCCCAGATATACGGGTACGGCACCGGCCTGGCAATCGGACCATTGACCTGTTCCGCCAAGGCCACATAGTCGCGTGCGTCACGCAGGTAAGCCTCGTAGATTTTTGGTTTGCAGGGGTGCGGAAGGATCTGATCGATGCCCCTTCCGGTCATCACATCACCACAAAGAAACAGCGTCAGCAACTGACCGGCCCCATGCTGGTTCCCGTTCTCGCCGTGCATCTCCCGCTGCGCCGATTCGGCTTGAGCACGCACTCCCGCCAGGGCTGTGGCCAGCGGCCCTGCATACAACCAGGCGAGGAATCGCCGCCGACTGAGCATTCGCTGGTTCCTCTCTCCATCCCTCGGTTTTGCATCAGCGATCATGGCCCTCTCTCTAACGTCGGAGCAGACGTCTCAACGCCCTGAGCGAGCGCGTATTGAGTACATCATCGGCGCTCAGCCAGGCGCGTGGCGTCGAGACCGTGCGCCACCGTCACACGGCGCGAATGGTCGCTGACAGCGAGGTATTCGTAACCCTTCCCGGGAGCTGCACCGTCCATCTCTTCCAGGCTGGCATGCCCGTCGCTGGCCTTGGTATGACAATGCAGGTGTCGGCGATCTCACTGTTGTGGATGGACATGCCGCAAGCTCCATGCAAAGGCCTCAAACGCTCGGTCGGACATCCGTGGTCTGAACACGCGATGGGCGTATGACGCCCCACCTTTCAGTATAGGCCGCCGGCCGATGCCCCGGCGGGCATGCGCTTGTCTCCGAACGAAGATATCCTCTTGGCACCGCGAAACTAGCCAGGGCTGGGTGCTGACGTAAGAGCAGTCATCCTTTACCCGGTTACACGCGACCGGGTATAAGTTTGATCAGGACCGAACCGGACTCTGCCAGCCTATGACGATGCCGATCAAGCCGATGCTCATGCTAGCGCTGTTCGTTGCATTGGCAGGGATGCCCCAGGCGGATGTTCAGGCCGACGACCTGCTGCAATCCCTGCGTACACTCGCCCAGCCTCTGAGGCATACCGATCATCTGAACCCTTTGCTCGATGCCGTCGGCGACGCCCGGCTGGTCCTCCTGGGCGAGGCCTCGCACGGCACCCGGGAGTTTTACACCTGGCGCGACCGCCTATCGAGGCGACTGATCCGGGAACGGGGATTCACCTTCATCGCCATCGAGGGCGACTGGGTGACCCTGCTTCCACTCGACCGTTACGTCCGTCACCAACCAGGGGCACCCGCCTCTGCGCGCGAGGCCCTGCTGCAGGTCGAGCGTTGGCCGCGGTGGGTCTGGGCCAACACCGAACTGGAGGCCCTCGGGGAATGGTTGCGGGTGTTCAATCGGGGCCGTCCGGCCGGGCGTCGGGTCGGCATACACGGGATCGATCTCTATGCCATCTGGGAATCGCTGGATGCCGTGCAGGCTTTCTACCAGACCCAACTGCCGGAATCGGCTGCGCGGGTGCGCCAACTGTACCGGTTTCTGCGGGGATTTCGAGGTGACTACGGGGCCTACGCAGACTACGTCGGTCGCACGCAGCACTCCGCGCGGGCGGAGGTGGCCAGGGTCGCGCAGGAGCTGGCCGCACGTTACCGCTACGCCGCACCCGCACAGCGCGAGCGCCTTTTCGAAGCGCTCCAACACGCAAAAGTGGTTGAGTCTGGTGAGCGTTACCTGCGCAGCATGGCCCGGCCGGGCCCCGACTCCTGGAATGCGCGGGCCAACCACTTCGAGCGGTCCGTTGCGCGCCTGCTCGATCATTATGGGCCCGGGAGCCGCGCTATCGTCTGGGCGCACAACACCCACATAGGCGATGCGCGCGCGACCGACATGGTGCACGCTGGCGAGGTGAATCTCGGACAGCTGGCACGCGAGCGTCACGGCGCCGACGCGGTGTTCGCACTGGGCTTCGGGACGGCGACAGGGTCCGTACTCGCTGCGCGGACCTGGGAGGGTCGTCGTTACACCATGGAGACGCCGCCGCCTCGACCGGACAGCCTCGAAGCGGCGCTGCTCGCCAGCGGCGATGGTGACAGGATCCTGGTCCTCGATCGGGCCTCGCCGGCTGCGGCAGTCTTGCGCAGATTTCTGCCACACCGCGCTATCGGCGTGGTCTTCGCTCCGCAGCGCGAGCGATGGGCGAACTATGTGTCCACGCGGTTGGCAGAACGCTATGACGCCTTTGTCTTTATCCCGCATACCCACGCGCTCAATCCCTTGCACGCGGAGTAACCGCCCGGTTCAGATATGATGGCTGAAATGCGCTCTGTTCGCCCCGGCCATCAGCTCATGGAACTGCTTCCCGCTGACACGTACCAGGGTCAGATGATCGCCTGCCTCGAAAAAGACGTGCTCCTGCTTGCCCAGACTGGCTTCCGGGTCCCATACCGTCTCAATTGAGTAGGCCGCGCCAATCGGTGGAACGGCGCCGGGCTCACAATCTGGAAAGATCTCGCGGAGCTTGTGTTCGGCCACAAATGCGAGGCGCCTGCCCAACAAGGCATTCAGGGCATCGAGTTCCACGTGATAGTCCGACGGCACCACCACGAGCAGCAGCCCGGCGTCATCCCGGAGAACTACGCCCTTGGCCAGGGCATCTCCCGGAACATGCGCAGTCTCGGCGGTTTCCATGCTCGAACCGGAGTGCGGATGATTTACCAGCTTGTAGTGACACTCTGCGTTCTGCAGGTAGCTCTGCAATGTCTTTGAGATAGCCATTTCGATTCGACCTCCTGTGCTGCTGGACCCAAGCGCAAACAAGCTCGCGTAACGGCGGATCCGCCTTGCCTGATCAAATTATAGGCGTCGGCTGAAGGTTCATTGGGTGCACAATCAATGCAGATCGCCCGTCGATCTACCCGCCGGATGACTTGGCATAGGTGCCGACCAGCTGGGCCCTGGCAATTACATGCCCCTCCATGGCTGCTTCGAGTTGCGCCTTGGTCGGATTGCCCATGTCCTGCAGTACGGTGTCCAGCGCATACAATTTGTGAAAGTAGCGGTGACGACCGATCGGCGGGCAGGGTCCACCATAGCCGGTGCGTTTCCAGTCGTTGAGGCCCTCTCGCGTGCCGTCTGGCAGGCGTTCTGCGGTGACCCCCTCTGCCAGTCCGGATACGTCGGCCGGTATGTCGTAGAGGATCCAATGGACCCAGGTCATCTTCGGCGCCTTGGGATCCGGGGCATCCGGGTCGTCCACGATCAGCACCAGGCTCTGTGCGGCTGCCGGAACACCCGTCCACGTCAGGGGCGGGGCGATGTCCTCCCCCTCACAGGTATGCCTGCCTGGAATAACACCGCCGTCAACAAAGGCGCCAGATGCGATTGAGAGTGCCATACTTCATACCGCCTGAATCTTCTCGATTGGATCTATTGTAACGTAGACGACAATGGGCGCTGGTGCGAAAGCCTGATCCAAGGCGGACCTTGATGTTGGGCCTGCCACCCGCCGTGCGAGGCGAAGATGAAGATTGGAGTCATCAAAGAGATCAAAAACACGGAAAACCGCGTCGGTCTAACGCCCGACGGGGCGCGCCGCCTGGCACAGCTTGGTCACGAGATCCGGATCGATCGGGGCGCGGGCCTCGGATCGGGTTTTTCCGACGAGGATTACGTGCAGGCGGGCGCGCGACCGGTCTCTACCGAACAGGCGTGGGACAGCGACCTGGTGGTCAAGGTCAAGGAGCCGCTGGACGTCGAGTA
The DNA here is from genome assembly GCA_963759055.1 of uncultured Gammaproteobacteria bacterium. Classification (GTDB taxonomy): domain Bacteria; phylum Pseudomonadota; class Gammaproteobacteria; order Chromatiales; family Chromatiaceae; genus Thiosocius. Next base: position 50,669 of record CAVWYD010000015.1, on the reverse strand, counting down.
CCCGTTCCTGCGTGATCAGATCGTGTTCACCTATCTGCATCTTGCCGGGGTGACGCCCACACTCACCGAGACCCTGCTCGAGCGCCAGACCACCGCGATCGCATATGAAACGGTGGAGGACGGTGCAGGCAGACTGCCCCTGCTGGCACCGATGAGCGGCGTGGCAGGCAATATGGCCGTAACCATGGGCGGCTACTATCTCGGGAAACCGCACGATGGCAAGGGCATGCTGCTTGGTGACGTACTCGGTCATCCCTACGGCAAGGTGGTCGTGATCGGCGACGGCGTGGTTGGCCGCCATGCCGCCCGCGCGGCCGCAGGCATGGGTGCGCAGGTGCTCATCTTTGGGCGACACCCGGAACGCGAGTCTGGGCTGAAGCAGGATATCTCGCCTTCGATCCGCTATCTGCTGTCTGAGCGCGAAGGTATTGCAGAGCAGCTGCGCGATGCCGACCTCGTCGTGGGAGGCGTGCTGATCCGTGGCGCAAAGGCACCGCGCCTGGTCACCGAGGCGATGGTGAAGGCGATGCAGCCGGGTTCCGTGATCGTGGATGTCAGCATTGATCAGGGCGGCTGCGTGGAGACCTCGCATCCGACCAGTCACTCTGACCCGGTATTCCGGGTGCACGGTGTAACGCACTACTGCGTCGCCAATATGCCCGGCGCCTATCCGCGCACCTCGACCCTCGCGTTGACGATGGCCACCTTTCCCTATGTGCAAAGCCTCGCCGAACAAGGGATCGGTGCCGTACGCTCGGATCCGGGTCTTGCCAGGGGCGTGAACACCTTCGGCGGTCACATCACCTGCGAGGCGGTTGCGGACGACCTCGGGCTGCTGTCGCGTTATCGCGCCATTGAATCCATACTGTGAGCAATCCAGGACAGGATTTTCGCCCGGCCGGGGCAAGCGCGATTCAGTCGTGAATCCGGGTCCTTCGGTTAAGAATTCCACGGGGAGTGGTGATCGTGAAACTCTTTCTTGTACAACATGGCGAGGCCCATCCGAAAAGCGTAGATCCCGATCGGCCTCTGACGGATCGCGGCATCGAAGACGTCGATCGCCTTGCCGATTTCCTCGCTAAGGCGGATGTCCGGATCGAACGCGTGATACACAGCGGAAAATTGCGCGCCCTGCAGACGGCAACCCGCCTGGCCGACGTGATAGCACCTGGTGTCGAACCCGAGGCCAGCGGTCTTCTCAATCCCAACGACAATCCCAAGGCATTCGACTGGCAGAGCGAGAGCTGGGACAGGGATACACTGATCGTCGGCCATCTGCCGTTCATGGCCAGACTGGTCTCCCATCTCGTCACCGGAGATGAAAACCGGACTGTAGCCACGTATCGGCCGGGGAGCATTGTCTGCCTGGAGCCCGATGAGGACGCACGCTGGTCGATCGGCTGGATGATCCGGCCCGAATTGCTCAGGCCTGCAGAAGACTGATTGCTCAGGCCTCGCAACCGCCGGGGCAATGCGACGATTGATCGATGCGGAGAAACAAAGAGATCTCAAATAGCCCGGAACCGACCCTCAAGCGTTCCCTGTCGTTACCTTTGATTACCTTTTACGGCCTCGGCAACATATTGGGCGCCGGGATCTATGTCCTGATCGGCAAAGTGGTTTCACATGCCGGCGTATTGGCCGCCCCTCTCCCTTCTGCTCGCCACTTGCATTTTTTCTGACACAGGCAGCCATCGAGTTCACGAGCTGATCCGGAATCCGGGCTCAGTCGTTTTCCCTGTCGGGACTGCAGCAGTGAGAAGCGGTCACTGCATCCGTTTGATGCGCCTCCAGCACCGCGCCGGTGACCTCATTCGGGCGGAAGGTCGTGCAGCCCTTAAGCCCCAGCCTGTATGCCTGCTCATAGATTGAACGGAACGATGCGAAATCATAAACGACCGGGATATTGATGGTCTTGGAAATCGCGTTATCGACGAAGGGCTGCATGGCGGCCTGCATCGCCAGATGTTGTTCGGGTGCCAGCTGATGCGCATCGATGAAGGCATGGGACACGGGCTGATCACCGAACTGTGAACGCCAATGGCGCAGCGCATAGTCGGTGAGTTCATACTGGGCCGGCACGCCGTCGCTGCCACGCACTTTTCGCCGGTATTCAAAGTCGAACACGGGCTCGATGCCACTGGATACATTGTTGGCCAGCAGACTGATCGTGCCGGCCGGGGCGATCGCGGTGAGGTGGCTGTTACGCATGCCCTTTTCGATGATGCCTTCGCGGATATCTGCAGGAAGACCCTGGATGAACGGCTGACGTAGACAGGCATCGGCGTCGAAAAACGGGAAGCTGCCCTTTTCGGCCGCCAGTGCGATGGAGGTCCTGTACGCACTATGGCAGATCGCCTGCATCGTCTGTGCAGCCAAACGCCTCGCGTGATCTGATCCATAGTGCAGACCCAGCATGATCAGGGCGTCGGCCAGGCCGGTGATTCCCAGGCCGATACGGCGGCTGCCGCGCGCCTGTTCCGCCTGCTGCTGCAGCGGAAAGTGCGACAGATCGATGACGTTGTCGAGCAGACGGACCGCCACCGCGCTGGTTGCGCGGATGGCATCCAGATCCAGGCTGGCGTTCGCACTGAATGGTTTGTGCACGAAGCGCGTCAGGTTGATCGAACCCAGGTCGCAGGCACCGTACGGCGGCAAAGGTATCTCGCCGCAGGGGTTTGTGGCGCTGATATGTTCACGATAGCCAAGATTATTCTGCCGGTTGATTCGGTCAACAAACAGCACACCGGGTTCTGCGCTCTCATAATTGGCGCGCATGATCTTTTCCCACAGACCACGCGCAGGCACCTCGCGCAGGACCCGGCAGGATACAGCCTCCGCATATCCGGGCCATTGCCGTTCGATCAGTTCTCTCCCGTCACGGTGGGCATCACCGCCCAGCCCCTGGGCCGGGAACACCAGCTTCCAGGGGCCATTCGCTTCCACCGCCTGCATGAAGGCGTCGCTGACCAGTATCGAGAGGTTGAAGTTGCGCAACTCGCCCGGCCGACGCTTGGCCTCGATGAAGGCCTCGATATCCGGATGATCGCATCGCAAGGTGGCCATCATGGCGCCGCGCCGCGCCGCGGTGGAAAGCAAGGTCTCGCACATGCTGTCCCAGATGCGCATAAAAGAGACCGGGCCGGAGGCAACGCCTCCGACGCGCCAGGCCGGCGTACCTGCCGGGCGCAGAGTGGAAAAATCATAGCCCACGCCACCACCCTGCTGCATGGTCAGGGCGCCTTCCTTCAGGGCGTCGAAGATACCCTCCATGGAGTCGTCGATACGCCCCATGACAAAGCAGTTGAACAGGGTAACGTCAAAGCTGGTGCCTGCCCCTGCGAGAACGCGCCCGCCAGGTAGAAAGCGAAAATCTTCGAGCAGTTCGAAAAAGCGCTGCTCCCATTGCGCGTGGTGGCCCGTTTCGACCCCGGCCAGCGCCTTTGCCACCCGCCGCCAACTGTCTTCCAGTCGCGCATCGCGCGCCACGCCGTCGACCCGGTAGCGATAACGGCTGTCCCAGATCAGACGTGAAATCTCAGTTTCAAAAGAGGCCTCGATCATGGGTTCAGCCATCCGGCCACAAGTAATTCACTATCTGCGGCGGTGCGTCAGAATCCGCCGCCGGTACGGAATCCACCCCCGCCACCGCCGCCACGCCGACCAAAGCCGCCGCGCCCCAGGTCACCGATGATGTCCCCCAGGTCGCCCATGCCACCTTTCCAGACGGTGCCGCGGCCAAATCCACCCGAGCCAAAATCGGGATTCGAGCGGCGTGGCCGGTAGCGTTGCTGTTCCTGAAGCACCTTCCAGAGCATGCCACGGTCGAGCATCCCGGCCACAAACTGTCCAAGCAAAACACCAATCATCGAGTCGTTTTCGAATATCGAGCCCGCCCGGTCGTAGCGATTGCGCTTGAACTGGGTTCGTAGGGACTCCAGCTCGAGCAGGCGTTTTTGATGCTGTTCGAGTGACGCTTTCAAACCTTCGATGGAAGATTCCAGCTGCCGTTGCTCCTCTTCACGCTGCAACATCCGGCTTACGATCATGTCGTCTTCAGGATAGGGGGTGTTGAACGCGTCGTGACGCAACGCCACCAGGTCGTCGAGCTGATACTCGTTGGCCATGAAGTCAATTGCCTGAACCGTATGCTCGTCGGCGCCGCCGGCATAATCGGCCTGCTCTCGCAGCAGGGCCTCGCCATTCTCCTCACCGAGCCTGATGCGCTCGTCGATCTCGTCCAGCACACGCTGTTCCTCGACCACACGCGCCTCGAGTGCAGGTATGCCGTCGGCTGTTCGCGCCGCCTCATCAAACTCCCGCAGCCGCGCAAACTCCGTTTCGGCGCGCTCACGCAGGTGATCCGCATGTTCACGAAGACGCAACGGGATCTCGTTCAGCCGGGAAAAGTTCGCGCGCGCATCCGCAAATCCGATCAGCCGCGCCACCTTGCCATCCAGCCAGCGGGCTGAGTCCCCCGGCCTCGTACTCTGGCAGACCGTATTTGCGCTCCCAAAGGTAGCCGAACAAAGGATCCTGTTTGTAGGCTTCGCCCTTGCTCTGCTGTTCCTCTTCACTGCGACCGGCCTTGTCGTCCGCATGCAGGGCCTTGCGCTCCGCCTGCTCCGCCAGTTCGCGCCGGGCACGGTAATCCGGGTCGGCGTCCAGCCTCTCCTGTGTCTTTTCTTCGGCCTCGTCCACAACGCCGACCACACCATCCAGCTGTGCAGCCTGATGCTTGCGCTCGGCCTCGTGCTGCTCACGCAGCCTTTGTGCATCGACAATCTCCTGGTTCAGCCTCGCAATCGCCTCGTCTCTGTCGGCAAGCAGGGACAACACCTGTCGCTCGGCATGATCGAGCTGGCCATCCAGCTCCGGGCCGGCAAGTCTTTCGACCCTGACGCGTGCGAGGTCACGATAGTCATCCGCCTGTGTCTTCTTCAGTGCCAAGAATCGATCCGTGGCCTCGGCGATACCGGCCTGGACCTCGGCAATCTGCGTGTGCGCCTGATTGAGCGCCTGGTCGATAGAACCGAGCGCCTGACGTCCTGAAATCATGTGCTGTTCCTCACCACCGGGTGATCGAGCCGCCGCTCGTCGGCATCTCGTACGCAGGTTTCAGATAGCCACGTCGTTTAAAACCGAAGCGATCGTTCTCGATGATTCCATCGTCCTGTTTGTCACGCTTGACTGCATCGAAGGTCACCTCGTCGACCCGCACGCCCCAGGTATGCACCCGTTCGGATTTGCCGGTCTCCTCATTTTCCACCATTACTTCCAGACGCTCACCCGCAGGGCTGACCGCCTCGACGACGACATAATAATTCTTCGCAGCCTCGTTCAGATCCGGAATACGCCAGACACCCGATTGTTCTCCCGGGCGACTGACGATCTGAATGGTGTATTCCTGCTCAAGGGCCATACGCAGCTGATCCAGTTGCCCAAGCGCGGCTTTCGCAGCTTCGGTGTCTTCATTACGTAGCGCAGCCGATCCGGCATCCCGTATCTGTTCTGACACGGAGCGCGCATGGTCAGAGGCAGCGATTGCCTCTACCTCGGCGTGACGTCTGGCCAACTCTTCGGGGAGCGCGTTCTGCGGCGCGACGAACATGAAATAGTTGGCCGCCAGGCCGAGCACGCCAGCGGCCAGGCCGCCGCCCACCCATTTTCCCCAGCGACCCCGTCGGACGTAGATAAGGGCAAGTCTGCGTGCGATCCCGGCCTGTGGAGGTTTATAGGTGAAGCGGTCCTCTTTGAGCGCCGCGACACCCTGCTCGATCACATGATCCGGGACATCTATTCCCTGCTGGGCATAGATGTCTCTGAGGCGCTTTTTCAGGTCTTCCTCGCGTCCCGTCTCGTCCAGTTCCTTGAGCACCAGGCGCTCACGCCGACGCAGGGTGTCGACGACATCCATCGCCAGCATGATGTCGTCCAGTGGCGGCCGCTCAGGCGCTACATTGCTGGCTTCAAGCGCCTCCCCGGTCATGCCTTCAGCTCAAGCGAGAGCCCCTTACCCTCTTCCGCCAGGCGTGCAAGCTGGCGTTTGCCGTCTTCCACCGCATCACGGATTTCATCGGCGTTCCGGGTTGCCAGCTGGCGCATCTCGGCGATGATTTCATGCGACCTTTTCTGCCAATTCACCACCGAATCGACCAGTTTCTTGACCGACTCGGCGCGAATGGTCGGCCCATAGCCAGCCCTCACGGCCGCCTCCTGCACCTTGCCGCCGATATCGGCCAGATCCTCGATCGATTTGCTGACCCCATCTTTCATCGCCTCGATGGTCTGGGTGCCCTCATGCAATCCGAACATGCCGGTAAACGAGGCGCTCAATGCGGTCAGCACCACCTCGTTGGTACCGAAGAAGGTCACTGCCTGCGCGTATACGCGCTCTTTCGCCGTGGTTGTCTGCAGCAGGCGGGCCATGACCACTTCAGAGGTGTTGTAGCTCACCGTCAGGTTGTCCGAGAGGTCCTTGGCGATCTGGTAGCGCTTGTCCTCATTCTGTAGCGCCCGCACCTTCTCATCCCTGGCCATCTCCAGCTTCGCACGCGCGGCGGCATCGTCGCCGGAGAACGACTCGACCGTTTGCATCGCCTCCGCCAACGCCTGCTTCGCGGCAGCCAGATTTGCCTCTGCCTTCTTGAGAATCTCCAGCGCGAGGACCTCCGACTCCTTCATCGCACCGCGAAAATCCTGGTAGGCCTCCAGGATCTTGTTTTCGCGCTGAATCTGGTCATTGGTCGAATCCGTGACGTCGAGATAAACGTCCTTGATCTTGTCGAAGCGGCTCGGGATATCGCCACGCGTAACCTTCATCCAGACGTTGCTGACACGTTCGAAGGTATCCAGGTGCCCATCTTCGATCTGTTCGACCATTTTCTTGGCATCGTCGCGGATACTGTTGAAGGCATCGGTGATCTCTTCGTAACGCTCGCCCACCTCCATCGCCTGGACCTGCTCGCGCACGACGTCATTGAACAGCGATGCCTTGTCGAGCGTGCGCGCAATCGCCGCTACGCGGGCCTCATCGAGATCAGAGATCAGGTTGAGCAACACAATGATCGGCGCCTCCTGACCGCCATCGTCCGAGGGGACTAGCCCCAGTTCATGCAAGGTGTTCATTGCCTTGTCGAGGTACTGCATGGGGCTTTTTGTCATGTTCATGCTGGCTCCTTGGAAAACCCAGTTTCGGCGCTTCGCCGTCGTCCCCGGCGTTGGCATTACGTGATTCTTTATCGATGTGAACCCTGAGTGGTGCTCTCTGCCCGTATCCTATGCTCTTGGCGAGCGAATGTGGATACTTGACAGGCTATGCGCACGTAGCCAGACCGGTGGAAAAAGGAACCCCCGGGTGACCCTGAAGACGCAGCTACGCGATGCCCACCGTCTCCGCCGGGACCGCGGACGGGATAAACGAGTCAGATCGTTGTGGCGAAGGGCTGCACGGAGACGACCTCACCTTCGGCCACACCAGTGCATGCCTCGGGGAGCAATATGTAGCAGTTGGCCCGACTCATCGAGGTCAGTATCCCCGAGCCCTGTGCGCCGGATGGCCCGACGCTCAGGCGGCCCTCGTCGTCATACGAAAGAATACCGCGCACGAATTCCATGCGGCCGGGACGCTTCTTCAGGGCGCAGACAGAGCGTGCCTCTACAAGCAGTTGTGTCGGCCAGCTGCCGCCGGCCAGATACGCGAGGGCCGGACGTACAAACTGATCAAAGGTGAGCATGACTGCGACCGGGTTTCCGGGCAGCCCGAAGAATGTCGCATTGCCGAGGCGCCCGAAGGTAAGGGGGCGTCCCGGTTTCATGGCAATGGTCCAGAAAGACATCTTGCCCTGATGTTCCAGGATCTCTTTCGTGTAATCGGCCTCGCCGACCGACACCCCACCCGAGGTGATGACGACATCCGCCATACTGGATGCCTGACGGAAACCGGCTTCCAGCGCCCGGCGCTCATCCTTTACCACGCCCAGATCGACGATATCCACGCCGAGTTCCTCGAGCATGGCGAAAAGGCTGTACCGGTTACTGTCGTAGATCTCACCCTCGGCCAGCGTCTCACCGATGGAACGCAATTCATCCCCGGTCGAAAAAAACGCGACCCGGGGCTTTCTGCGCACCCTGAGTTCGGAAAATCCGAGAGAGGCCAGCACGCCCAGATCCGCCGCGGTAAGCACCCTTCCCGCTTTTAATACGACGGAGCCCTGCGCGATGTCCTCACCGGCCTGCCGCACGTTCTGTCCGACGCGATGCCGTGAATCGACACGCACGCGGGCATCACCCAACTTCTCGACCTGTTCCTGCATGATCACCGTATCGGTGCCCTGAGGCATAGGCGCGCCGGTCATTATGCGCACACACTGGCCAGCCTCGCAGACCTCGGCCACCCGCCGCCCCGCAAAGGCCTTGGCGATCACCCGGTAATTGCGAAAACCCTCCTGCGGAAGATCTGCGCCCGCCAGCGCGTAACCGTCCATCGCGGAGTTGGTATGACTCGGCACATTGATCGGCGAGATGCAGTCATTGGCAAGGGCCCGGCCCAATGCCGAGCGGATAGGCACCTGTTCCTCATCACGGATCGGAACCAGGGTCCGGCGGATGATATCCCTTGCCTGCTGGACGGTCAGGGCAAACGGGTCAGAGGCATCAGCACAGGATGCTTGTTTTTTCACCTCGTTCGACATCGGCGGGACTTCACATATGGCTTGAGTCGTTTATCCCGTGCAATAAATTGCAGAATGAATTCGGCAACAGCGGCGGGATCGTTGAGCGACAGTCGAGGCAAGCCGCCAGGATCGCAGGCCAATTCGCCCTCATCTGTTGCTATGGCAACGATACTCGCATCCTTGGGGAAAAGCAGCGGCCGACCCATTCCGGGGCGATGCAACTCGATCTTGGGAAACCGCTCTGCCTTGAATCCTTCGACCAGAACTAGATCCAGCCGATCCGGTTCGAGTACCGACAAAACCTCGCTCAGTCGGGGCTCCTCCAGGTGCTCGGGGCATTCCCGAACCCAGCCTATCCGGCATTTGGCCGCCACCAGCATCTCATCGGCGCCCGCCGTGCGCAGGCGATAACTGTCTTTTCCCGGCTGGTCCATCTCGAAAGAATGATGCGCGTGCTTGACCACCGCGATACGCAGTCCGGCAGTCTTTAGCAAGGGCAGAAGCTTGAGCAGCAGCGTCGTCTTTCCGGTGCCGCTGAAGGCAGCGAACCCGATCATAGGTACCGGGAATTCGATCTCCTGCGAACTCATATTCCTGGGGCCTGACTGACACCGGCGTAATCCTCCGGCGTGTTGATATTATTGAACTGCTCCGGAATATCGCTGAAATCGACCGTGATCCAATGATTGCGCGGATACCAACGGTCGATCTTGCGTTCCCCCTGTTCGAGCGCCAGCCGCAGATCCGGCAGAACGCGACGGTGCAACATTGCATACACGGGTTGCAGACGCTTCCCATCATGGGCCACCGCAATATCTGCACCGGCATCACTCAATCCTGTTGCCAAACGTTTTACCAGATCGTCGGCAATCACCGGACCGTCACAAGGCAGTGTTAGCAGATAGTCGGTCTGCATGTTCTCGAGACCGGCGAGAAAACCGGCCAGAGGCCCCTGAAAATCGTCCAGGGGGTCCGCAATCACCGGAAAACCCAGACGCCGATACGCCTCCTGGTTTCGGTTGGCACTGATGAGCACAGCGCCCACCTGCGGCAATATGCCATCCAGCACACGCTCCACCAGCAGTCCGTCACCAAAAGGCAACAAGCCCTTGTCTCTTCCGCCCATGCGCCTGCTCTTGCCGCCGGCAAGCACGAGTGCGGTGATGTCCTGTGCTTCGATCAAAGCGCCTGCCCCGGATTCATGCCGTACCCCGCACACGACGCGCGATCGGCGTCACCTTTTCGGGCAGGTCGGCCGATGCCAGATCCGCATCTCTCAATCGACCATCGCGCAGGTCCCATTTCCTTTCGGCCACCTCGGCAAAAGCGTGTGCATCGTGAGTCGCAACCAGCAACGCCATACCCTGCTGTTTGAGTACCTGCAGCAATTCCACGGTACGCTGCCGGCAACCCGTATCCATATTTGCCGTAGGTTCATCCAGCAACATCACCCGTGGTCCCCGCAACCAGGCCCGGACCAACGCCACACGCTGACGCTCTCCACTGGAGAGTTGGTGAACAGGTTGCTCGGAAAGCGCGGTCAGACCAGACCATTCAAGTCCCTCACGGATACGCGATTCGCGTGCAGCGCGGCCCCCGTGGAGTGGATAGTTGAGGTTGTAGTGGACGCTGCCTTCGAAAAGATAGGGCTGTTGGTGCAGATAGATGCACTCGGCCAGCAGCCGTTTCTTCGCCCGGCGCCACTGCCTGACCGTCCCGTCTACCGTCACGTCAGCGTGATCGGGTCGCTCCATTCCTGCCAGTATGCGCAGCAATGTCGATTTGCCGGCACCATTCCTGCCACACAGCAGCTGACAGTGGCCAGCCGTAAGGGAGATGTCCACGCCCTCGAGTATCGGGCGTCTGCCGAATCTCTTTTCCACCCCATGGAACAACAGCTGACTCAAGCCACCGGCCTCCCTTTTCCCTGCACAAGCTGCAGCAAACCGTTCAAAAAGAACGCCATGACCAGCAAAACCAGACCCAATGCGATTCCCTGGGCGAACTCGCCTTTGCTCGTTTCGAGCGCAATGGCCGTGGGAATGTTGCGCGTGTAGTGCAAGATATTGCCGCCAAGCATCATCGAGGCACCGACTTCGGCGATAATCCTCCCGAAACCCGCCAGCAGCGCTGCAAACAGACCAAAGCGCGCCTCGCGCATCAAGGTCAGCGTCGATCGCAAGCGTCCTGCACCCAGCGTGCGCGCGGTCTCCCAGGCCCTTCGGTCCGTCGCCTGCAATGATGAATGACCCATCGCGACCAGGATCGGCAGCGCGAGGGCCATCTGCCCAATGACCATGGCGGGCTGGGTGAACAGCAGTTGCCAGTCACCCAATGGCCCCTGGCGCGACAAGAGAATATAGAAAGTCAGGCCTACGACTACAGCCGGGAACGACAGCAGTGTGTTGAAAGCCGTTATCAGCAGTCGTCGACCAGGAAAACGCCCGAAGGCCAGCAAAAATGCGATACCAACGGCCACCGGGGTTGCAAGCGCGATCGCCGTGAGCGAAACCTTGAAGGAAATCCCGATGATCTCCCAAAGATCCGGGTCTCCGCCAAATAGCAGGGTGACTGCCTGTATGGTGCTATCCGCGATTGATGCCATGGTGCGAGCCGGTCCGCCAGTTCAGCGGTTGGCTAGAATCCCGGCGGATGGTGTGAAAAGCTGTTCGCCCGATTTGCGGAATGCGGCGATCGCCTCCTGCCCCTCGGTGCCCCTGATCCAGGTGATCAGTGCCTTTGCACCCTTGTGGTTGAGGTCGGGGTAACGGGTCGCGCTGACCTCGATGATGGCGTACGGGTTAAACAACTCCTCATCGCCCTGATAGGCCAGGGTCAACCGGCTCTTGCCGCGATACGCCAGCCATGTACCCCGGTCGGCCAGGGTATAGGCGTTCATCTCATCGGCCATCTGCAGGACCTTGCCCATCCCCTGACCTGCCTCGCGGTACCAGGCACCACCGGGGGTGATATCGGCCTGTTTCCATAGCGAGCGCTCTTTTTTGTGAGTCCCGGAGTCGTCGCCGCGCGACACGAACATGTTCTCACCGGCGGCAAGGCGGCCAAGGGCATCGGCAATGCCATCTGCTTCCGCCAGCCCCGCCGGGTCTTCGTGCGGACCGACCAAAACGAAATCATTGAACATTACCGGCAGACGCTGTTCGCCGTAACCGTCATCGACAAACCGCTGTTCCGCCGCGGGTGCATGCACCAGCACGACATCGACATCGCCATCCCTGCCCATGCGCAGCGCCTTCCCGGTGCCGACGGCAATGACATGTACGTCGTAGCCGGTGGCCGCTTTGAAACGCGGCAGCAGTTCATTCAGCAGACCTGAATTCTCCGTGCTGGTGGTGGTCGCCAAACGGACAGTATTGGCACGATCAAAGTCGGCAACAGCGCTGAAGCTGAGCGCAAACAGGATGAAATGTATAAGCACATACTTAATTGCGGCACGTCCCTTTCCGATCATTAAAATGCTCCAATGTTCTTGCGATTTTCTTCATTATGCTCGCGGCACCCATGGGCATATGCAATTCAAATGCCAGTAGATTTTTTTTTTGCCATCGCGCAGCGATCACGGACCCACTCGTGATGAGGGCGTACTTAACCGCTTTGGTTACGCGTGTTTTGACTAAGACTCAATATGGACTGGGCGCGACAAATTGTCGCAGAGTTGATTAGAATACTCAGACACATTGGCCCATTAGAGCGCATTCCTGCTGCTGGCCTCGGGGAATCGGTTCGTGATTTCCGTTTCTTTCCCGTATTGCAGGAGCCCGCAGGTCTGTCGCCTCCCAATAACGATTATAAAGGGTTAGGGTAATCATGGCTTGTCCGACCGAGAATCTACGTACCGCGTTTTCCGAAGCCATCCTGACGGATGGTGAAGCTGGCGGCGTGCCAAAACGTCTGAGCTCGGCCCTCATCGTGGATAACGAACCCGGTATTCTGAGCTCGCTGCAGAAGGGGCTGGCTGCACAGTTCAGTCTGATCGAAACGGCGTCCGACAGCGTGGCTGCAGATGCGCTGCTCAGCCGCTGCCATTTCGACCTGATCATCTCGGGCATCCGGCTTCCGGGACGGTCCGGTGTCGAGTGGATCAGCGAGCTGCGAGACCTGGACTACAGCGTGCCGGTCATCTTCATAACTGCACAAGCCGATCTGCAGACAGCGATCATGGCTTTGCGCGCGGGTGCGTCGGATTTCATTCTCAAGCCGTTTCGAATGGAGCAGATACAGACGGCCGTGGGGCGATGTATCGAGCGCCAGCGTCTGAAGCGAGAGAATTTCCTGTTGCGGCGGGAGGTGTCCCAAAGGCACGAGGGCAGTGGCATCATCGGCTCCTGCGACCTCATCAAAGGCGTTTGCGACGTGATCAAGCGCGTGGCCCCGATGCCCTCCACGGTGCTGGTGCAGGGTGAGACCGGAACCGGCAAGGAACTCGCCGCGCTGGCTATTCACAAATTCAGCGGTCGCAGTGGATCGTTCGTGCCCATCAACTGTGGCGCCGTGCATGCGGAGCTCCTCGAGAGCGAACTCTTCGGACACGTCAAGGGCGCATTCACCGGGGCCATGAAGGCGCGCGAGGGACTGTTTTCCTATGCCGACGGCGGCACGCTGTTTCTCGATGAGATCGGTGAAATGCCACTCGCCATGCAGACGCGGCTCCTGCGGGTCATGGAAGATCGTGCCGTGCGCCCGGTGGGGGGCAACCGCGAGACGCCTGTGGACGTCAGGGTCATCGCCGCGACCAACCGCGATCTGAAAGCGGAAGTCGAAAAAGGCAATTTCCGTGAGGATCTGTTCTATCGGGTTAACGTGCTGAGCATACATATGCCGGCCCTGCGCGAGCGCATCAAGGACCTGCCGGAGCTCGTCGACCACTTTGCAGGTTCAATCGCTGCAGATCTTGGTGTGGGAGTTCCGCATATTCCCGAGTCCGAGTTGCAGCAGCTGGCACAGTACGATTGGCCAGGCAACATACGTGAGCTCAAAAATGTGATCGAACGCTGTCTGTTACTGAGCCACCAGCCCAGTCAGGGCCTGACCGGTTGTTCAAGCGTTACCGGTGCGGGTGCGGAATCCGATGACCCCGATGACCTGACTCTGGAGAGCGTGGAGCGCCGGCATATCCTTCGTGTCCTGGATATGGAGGGTGGCAACAAGTCCGCGGCCGCGCGCCGACTCGGCGTTTCGCGCAAGACCCTCGAACGCAAATGCCAGAGTTGGGGTGTTGGCAGCTAGTGGGCCATGCGGGAAATCCCGCATGACCCCAGAGCAACTCCAGCGTTATGCACGCCAGATCCGACTAGAGCAGGTAAAAGAGTCCGGCCAGGAAAAACTCCTTGCGGCCCGGGTGCTCATTGTCGGTCTCGGTGGGCTCGGGTCCCCGGCTGCCATGTACCTGGCGGCAAGTGGGGTCGGTACGCTGGTATTGAGTGACTATGACCGCGTCGAACCATCGAATCTGCAGCGCCAGATCATTCATCGCGAATCCGATATTGGTGAACTCAAGGCAGCATCTGCGAAACAGACCCTGAACGACCTCAACCCTTCATGTCAGGTTGTCGCACTGGACTGGGAACTCGACGAGGTGGAGTTGGCCACTGAGATCAGGGCAGCCGACCTTGTGCTCGATTGCACCGACAACTTCGCCTCACGTTTCCGGCTGAATCGGATTGCAATGCGGGAAAAGACCCCACTGGTGACTGCGGCAGCTATCCGCCTCGAAGGCCAGATCATGACTGCATTGGCCAATGGCGGTCCATGCTACCACTGCGTATACCCGGAACAGCTGGAAAACCAGGAAAGCTGCGCCGTTGAAGGCGTATTGGCCCCCCTGGTCGGAGTGATCGGCAGCCTCCAGGCCCTGCAGGCCGTGCGCGTACTTACCGGTCACCAGGAACAACTTCGCGGCGTACTTTTGCTGTTCGACGCGGCCAGTATGGAATGGCAGCGTATCCACGTGCCAAGCAGGCCGGGTTGCCCGGTCTGCTCAGGGAACTGAAGCAGGCTAAGCCAGGCAAGTCATTACGATATCAGCGGTGGAGTGGCACCGTGTGCCTCAATCTTCACCCCAGATGAGTTCGCCGCTCTCACTGAAATCATAGCCGCCGAGCAGGTCCGCCATCTGCCGACATTCGCCCGACTGCAGGTGGCTAAGCAGGTCCTGAAAAAGCCGCCGGAACCAGATGTTCCTGGGCAGCGCGAAATCGAAGGCCTCTACCCCAAAGGGGATGAAACCCAGTCCGGCTTCGGTCGCGGCCGCCCGCGCGCCCGGCGCCACATCCGCCTGACCCAGCACGATTGCCGCCGCCGCTTCGCGCTCGGAAAGGGCCGTTGCGGTTACATTCAGGGCCTCGGCATCTGCCGCAGACCTGCGCATTTCCATGAAAAAGCGCTGCGCCCCTGCGCCGGGCTGACGCTGCACCCAGCGGTAGCCGGGGCCGATCAGCTGTTCCGGCCTGGTTGCATGTCTCGCAAGCTCGGGCCTCACGATCAAGCCCTGTTCACGACTGAAGGCACGTATCAATACCCAGTTGCGGTGTTGAGGCTGTTGTCGCAGAAGTGCGGGGTGGCGAGTGCGGCTTTCCGCACTGGGGCCCCAATGCAAGGCGCTGACATCCACCCTGCTCGCCTGCAGGAGCTCGAGTCCAAGCCGGGTGCCGGTTGGCGTATAACTGACCTGCGCGAGTGCGTTGACATCACGCGCAAAGGCGGTAACCGCTCGGTACAGCAATGGGTCATCGCTGCCAGCGATCACCAGACGGTCGGTCAGCAGGCCGCCGTGTGCAGAATCCATCATCCAACGGTCGATCAGCTCGCGCGGAAACATCCATTTGCCGGTTACCTTGGTCGCCGGCATCTTTCCTTCATTGACCAGCGCGTAGATTTTTTTCTCATTCAGCTGGAGGTATGCAGCAACCTGCTTGACACTCATGAACACATCATTTTGCGGCAGCATCACAGCAGACATGGTGTCATCCCCCGTGTTCAGCCGGTGCGTCTTGGACCGCGTTGCGAACCATCCGCCGGCATCACAGAAGGGATGGCATCAAAGCTGATCTGATCCGCGCCGTGGTAGACGAGAAAATGCCTGCCCTTGGCCCGCGCGATCAACACCACACCAATCTTGCGCGCGAGTTCCAGGCCCCGGAAGGTCACACCCGATCGTGACAGCAGGATGGGTATCTGCATCTGTGCGACCTTGATTACCATTTCGGAGGTAAGACGTCCCGTGGTGTAAAACCACTTGTCCCCTCCCTCGATGGCATTCAGCCACATGAAACCGCTGATCGAATCGGCGGCATTATGGCGCCCCACATCTTCGACGAAAAGATCGATCTCCGGGTCGCTGTGTGGGTCGCAGCGACAGAGCGCGCAGCCATGTACGCCGCCGGCCCGTTTATATACCTCGTTGTGCTCGTTTATCCGCGACAGCAGGCTGTATATCAGCGATTGCGATATCTGTGGACGCGGCAGCCGTAGCTTCTCGATCTGATCACCGATACGACCGAAGACCGTACCCTGGCCGCACCCGGTGGTCACGGTGCGATGTTTCAGTTTCTCCTCGAGATCGGCTATGCGCTCAAAGCTGGCTACGCGAACCTCACTTTTCTCCCAATCGACCCGGATCGAATCGACCGATTCAAGGCAGGGGACCAGGCGCTGGTTGAGCAGATACCCCAGGGTCAGCATTTCGGGATGGGTACCCAGCGTCATAAGCGTGACGATCTCACGATCGTCCAGAAACAAGGTCAGTGCCCGCTCACCGGCCACGAAACCAGACCGTGGCTGACCGTATTCATCGACGGCCACCACCTCGTGCGAGGGGCGCAGACCGAAGTCCGTCATTTCCGGCCGATACGGCTGCCCCTGCCGTTCATCCCCCGCCGACCGAACACCGTTCATGACCTGTCACCCCCCGGTGTGGTTCATGTGCCGAAAAATCACCGGCTTGGCCTCGATATTGAAATCGTGACCGCGCGGCTTGATCTCCATGGAGGCAACAATGGCTTTCCGTAGCGCCTCGTCATCCCCAGGATTCGCACGCACGACGCGTCGCAGATCTACGCTGTGTTCCTGCCCGAGACACAAAAGCAGGCGCCCTTCCGAGGTCAGACGGACGCGGTTGCACTGCTCGCAGAAGTTGTGACTGTGCGGCGAGATAAAGCCTACACGTGTCTCGACGTCCGGAATCCGAAAGTAACGGGACGGCCCGCCGGTCGTCTCAGTGGTAGGGACCAGTTGGTAAATCTTGGAAAGATCCTCTCGGATCTCGTCGCTGGAGTAGTAGCACTCGGCACGATTGTGATCGCCGACAGCGCCGAGCGGCATCTCTTCGATGAAACTGATGTCCATGCCTCGATCGATGGCAAAAGCCACCAGGTCATGTACCTCATCGTGATTTCGGTTTTTCAATACGACAGCGTTCAGCTTTATGCGGTCGAATCCCGCCGCCTGCGCGGCGTCCAGGCCCTTCAAGACCTGTTCGATCCGACCTGTTCGGGTCAGTGCACGGAAGCGGTCGGCGCGCAGCGTGTCCAGGCTGACGTTTATGCGTGTGACACCGGCGGTACGCAGCTGGGTGGCAAAACGTGACAATTGCGTGCCATTGGTCGTGACCGTGAGATCACGCAGACCCTCGAGTTCGCCCAATTCGCGAAACACCTTGAGGATGTCCCGTCGGTGCAGCGGCTCTCCCCCGGTGATGCGGATCTTGCTCACGCCGAGATCGACAAATCCGCGCCCGATCTGCACGATCTCCTCCAGTGACAACAGGCTCGCGCGAGGGAGGAACTTCATGTTTTCGGACATGCAGTAGATGCAGCGCAGATCGCATCGGTCCGTGACCGAGATCCTCAAATAACTGACACGGCGCTGGAACCGGTCGATCAGCACCTGGCCATTTTCGTCATCGTTTACCTTTTCTGTCGGCATCGCCCACCCTCTTCAACTGGCATGTTGGCTGCAAAAAGCGTTCCCGGTCTTCCGGAATCGACGCGGAGCCACGCTGAACCGGTCTCGCCACGGGGTGCAGACAGGTTTCGGTTCCCCGAATCTCATCGGCATTGCGTACTTTTGTCGCTGCCTGCACCCCAGGTTGGGACAATTTGCCGCAACACCATTGGATTTATAGGTCCATTTTTCAATTGGGGCGCGCGTTCCGAACTCGGCAGCACACTGGTACGCAACTTGCTCGGCTGTTCTATCAACAGGTACTTTGGAAGAGCGGTGGGAATGGCGCAGATACCCGAAGAACAAAACGCGGCCGTGAGTCATTTTCCGGTATCGGTGATCCTCGAACGCCGGCCCGCCGTAAGCCGTTGGGCTGACCATGTGTGGAGCGCCGCTGGCATTACCGTGGGTCGCCATGGCGAGGAACGCGAAGCCCGGCTGATTCGCGAAAACCAGGGCGTCGCACATTACGTGGTTGGCGGTTTCGAGGTGAAGCTGCATGTCGACGAGTGCGAAAGCTACTACTACAACCTCGTAAGCGATTCGCCGCGCGCCTACGTGCTTGCCCACAGTGCAGATGACGAGCGGCAGCCGCAACCGTTTTTGGTCAGCATGAGCTTCGACGAGGCCCACGCATACCTCGAAGGCGAGGCGCAAGTCTATGCGGTAGATGTCCCGGGCGAGCTTTACCGATGGACCGAGGCCTATGTGATAGCTAATTACTTCCCGGAAAAAAAGAAGAAGCGCAAGTTGAAGGACTGGACCGCTGACGAGTCCGGGGCCAGTCACTCATGAGCGAAACAAAGCATCCGCCGAACCCCGATGGCGATATGCCTCGACCGGATGAATCGTTTTTCAGCCGTTTTCACAGACGAAAGACAGAGGCACGCCTGGCCGAACACGTCCCGACCGGGGTCGTCCCAGAGGCCGCTCCGGACGGGGCCGCCCTTCCAGTGGTCGCCTCGAGCACGGCAGAAGCCGCCGAGATCGACGAACGGACCGATGCCGACATGCCGCCGCTTGAATCCCTGAGCGCAGATTCGGATTTCACCGGATTCCTGTCGCCCAAGGTCAGTGAATCGCTGCGCCGTGCGGCATTGCGCAAACTGTTTCATAGCGAGGGTTTCAACGTGATCGACGAGCTCGACGATTACGCCGAGGATTTCACGACCTTCGAGGCCCTTGGAGACATCATCACGGCGGATATGCGTCATCGGATTGAACTCGAGGCGAAGAAGAAGGCCGAGGCGGCCAAAAAGGCGCTGTTCGAGGAAGACGAGGCAACCATCGGGCAAAATGATGAAATCGGCGCAGACCCGATGCAGGCAACGGACACCGAAGAATCAATCCAGGACGCGGAGCAGACAGCGGCCGGCGCCCCAGCTGAACCATTAGATGCGGAGACCGAAAGACCCGATGCACGGACCTGATCATTCCCTCGACGATTCGCGCAACGCCCGCGCAAGGACAGCCGCATTGGCGGCTACAGAAACGCTTAGCGTTCAACCTACCGACGTGGTGCATTACAAGTCACGCGGACGCGTGCTCATCATTGGCGGTGAAGAGGCGCAATGGCTGGCCGCCCGGCTCGAGTCACCACTGCACGCGGAGGTGCTGTTGATCGAGGGTGACGATGAGCCCGGGGTGCCGACGACCCCGCTCGGCGGTCGCGAGGTGCGGATCTCGGGCCACCTGGGCGCCTTCGAAGTGGAACTCGGCGAGCGCGGAAAACACAATCACCAGTCTCTCCAGGTTGACATGGTGATCGACCTTGGCCTGGAACCACTCATTGCACGCGACCTTCCACCGCCCGGCTATTGGCATTTTGGACGGGAGATGCAGGATCTCGACGCAGCAGTGCTGGTGCTCGAGGGCATGGTCGGCACCTTCGAGAAGCCACGCTACTTTTCCTACGACGCAGACATCTGCGCGCACGCCAGATCCGGTCAGAGCGGGTGCCGACGCTGCATCGACAGCTGCCCGGCCGAGGCCATCATCTCCATTGGGGACCAGGTCGAGGTCAATCCGAACCTCTGTCAGGGTGGTGGCATCTGCGCCAGCGTGTGTCCCAGCGGCGCCATGCGCTATGCATACCCGGGGCCAGGCGATGCGGCCGAACGCATTCGCCTGATGCTCAAAACCTATTTGGAGGCAGGCGGCAGCGACCCCGTTGTCATGTTCGTTTCGGACGATGATGCGAGCGTGCTGCCAGCAACACCGCCAAACGCCCTGCTCATCGTGGTCGAGGAACTTGCCAGCGTCGGACACGAACTTTGGTTTGCCGCCCTCGCCTGGGGCGCTGGCTGTGTATTGTTGGCCGATGGCGGCTCCGTCCCTCCAAAAGCACGCAAGGCATTGAACCAGCAGATCGCTTTCAGCCATGAACTGCTGAAAGGTTTTGGCTACAGCACCGAGGCGCTGCGCATCGTCGATACGTCGCAGATGCCACCGGATTGCCCGCCCGCCCACGGTCTGCCGGTTGCCACTTCATTTGCGGCACTCGATCAGAAGCGGGCGTTAGCCGGCATGGCCCTCGACCACCTCTGGCAGCATTCGCAACAAAGACCCGAGCATTTCCCGATTATCCCCGGCGCGCCTTACGGAAGGATTCGGGTCGATGCGGAAAAATGCACCCTGTGCATGAGCTGTACCTCGGTATGCCCGGCAAAGGCACTGAGCGCCGGGGACGACACGCCCCGCATCGAATTTTATGAATCCAACTGCGTTCAGTGCAGCATCTGCGCGAACAGCTGCCCCGAACGCGCCATCACGCTCGAGGCCCGATATCTCGCCGATCCGGAGAAACGCCGGCAGCCTCAGGTCCTATATGAAGAACCGCCATTTTGCTGTGTCGCCTGCGGCAAGCCGTTTGCAACACGGCGCGCGATCGACAACATTCTCGAAAAACTGTCGGGACACGCCATGTTTCAGACCGATCGCGCGCGCAAGCGCCTGAAGATGTGCGAGGACTGCCGGGTCGTGGACGCCGTTCAGGACACAGAGGCGATGCAAAGTGGATTATTCGGAAAACAGATCCATCACCGCAACGACAGTTGATTAAGGATGAATACTCAAATGCCACTAGAACCGTCCGGCCTGGCATCACAGGATGCCGAAGCCACCATGCCCGAGGAACAGGCGCGCAGGGCCGGTATTTACAGCGTGCTGGCCGCATTGCTCAGGGACCCACCGGGACCGGAAGTACTCGAGTTTGCGGCCCTGCTGGAGGCCGACGCCGGAGAAAACAAGACTGATCTGGCCCTGTCATTCACCATGCTTTCACTCGCCGCCAGGCACAGCGACACGGAAACATTGCGCGATGAATACCATGCCCTTTTCATAGGTCTTGGGCGCGGTGAGTTGGTGCCCTATGGTTCGTGGTATCAAACAGGCTTTCTGATGGAAAAGCCGCTCGGCCTGCTGCGTGCTGATCTCGCTCAGCTGGGTTACGAAAGATCCGACCAGGTGCACGAACCCGAAGATCATATTGCTGCCTTGTGCGAAGTGATGGCCATGCTGATTCAGGAAAATGTGCCCATTGACCGTCAGCGGTATTTCTTCAACAGCCACGTCGGCAACTGGGCTGATACGTTTTTCAGTGATCTGTCAGAGGCCAGGTCGGCCGTTTTCTACAAATCGGCGGCACGTCTCGGCGGGGCCTTCATGGCTCTCGAGGCGCGCTATTTGTCCTTACTGGACTAGACAATTTGTCACAGCGGGTGGCTTTGACTCAGTTCGCCTGCACGTCACATACCTTTTTCGTCCCTTTTGGTCATTTTTTTCCCTCACGGCATGGCCCGCGGTTTGCGCATAGGTTGTTAATGGCCCGGAAGCATCGGCGTTTAGCCGGCGGTCGACCGGTCAAGCGAAGCGGACAACAGGAGCAACCCAAATGAATGACCCAAAGCAACAGGTTTCGAAATCTCGGCGCAAGTTTCTGCGTGACGCCGGTATTTCCGGAGGGATCGCCGCAGTCGCAGCAAGTACGCCGGGTGTGGCGCTTGCAGAGAGTCCAGACAGTGTTGCCGAGCAGCAGAAACCGGAACAGGGCTATCGCCTGACCGACCACATACTGGCCTATTACAAAAGCGCCGCCAGCTGAGCCACGGCCGACGAGGAATACAAGATGAAACTGAAAAAGATCTCCAACCAGGTCGAATCAACCCCGTCGACGACCAAGGCCGCGAAACAAACCGCTCCAGGAGGCGGCCTGCCGCTCAATCGCCGCGATTTTCTGCGTCAGTCAGGCATTCTCGCCGGCGGAACGGTGCTGGCAACAGGACTTGCCCCGGGTATGATGAAGAAGGCCTCTGCAGCGGCTGCACAAACGGGTGCGGCGAAAGAGGTCCGCACCATCTGTACGCACTGTTCAGTGGGTTGCGGTGTGATAGCCGAAGTGAAGAACGGGGTATGGACAGGCCAGGAGCCGGCCTTCGATCACCCATTCAACCATGGCGCGCATTGTGCGAAGGGCGCCGCGGTGCGTGAGCACGGACACGGCGAGCGCCGGCTGAAGTATCCGACCAAGCTTGTCAACGGCAAGTGGCAGAAGGTCTCATGGGACGAGGCGGTCAGCGACATCGGCGACCAGTTGCTTAAGATCCGTGAACAATCCGGACCCGATTCGGTGTACTGGTTGGGCTCAGCCAAATTCAACAATGAACAAGCCTATCTGTACCGCAAGTTTGCCGCCATGTGGGGCACCAACAACGTCGACCACCAGGCGCGCATCTGCCACTCGACAACCGTAGCCGGGGTAGCGAACACCTGGGGCTATGGTGCGATGACCAACAGTTACAACGACATCCACAATTCCAAGGCTATCCTGTTAATCGGCTCAAACCCCACCGAGGCACACCCGGTCGCTCTGCAGCATATTTTCAAGGGCAAAGAGGAAAATAATGCGCCGGTGATCGTTATTGACCCGCGGTTCACGCGCACCGCCGCGCATGCCGATCATTTCCTGCGCATTCGCCCAGGCACCGACGTACCGATCATCTGGGGAATGATGTATCACATCTTCAAGAACGGCTGGGAAGACAAGGAGTATATCCGCCAGCGCGTATACGGAATGGATGAAGTCAAGGCCGAGGTGGCCAAGTGGACCCCGGACGAAGTGGAGCGGGTTACCGGCGTACCGGAAAACCAGGTCTATGCCGCCGCCAAGGCCATGGCCGACAACCGGCCAGGCACTTTCATCTGGTGCATGGGGGGCACCCAGCACACCATCGGCAACAACAATACCCGTGCCTACTGCGCCTTCCAGCTCGCGCTGGGTAACATCGGCGTATCCGGCGGCGGCGCCAACATCTTCCGCGGCCACGACAATGTCCAGGGCGCGACCGACCTCGGTGTACTCGCAGATACCCTGCCCGGTTACTACGGACTGGCACCGGGATCCTGGGGACACTGGGCGCGCGTATGGGAGCTTGATCCAGCCTGGCTCAAGGGCCGCTTCGATAACGTCGCCTACGACAAGGACGGCAAGGAATACATTGGCGAATACGATGAGAAGGACAACGCCCAGCATGTCATGAACACCAAGGGCATACCTGTTTCGCGCTGGATCGACGGTGTGCTCGAGGACAAGGAGAATATCGCTCAAAGGGACGCCGTGCGTGCGATGTTCATGTGGGGGCACGCGCCCAACTCTCAGACCCGTGGCCCGGAAATGAAGAAGGCCATGGAGAAGCTTGACCTGCTCGTTGTGGTAGACCCCTACCCGACGGTCTCGGCGGTCATGCACGATCGGACCGATGGTGTGTATCTGTTGCCGGCCTGCACCCAGTTCGAGACCTATGGTTCAGTGACGGCCTCCAACCGTTCACTGCAGTGGCGTGACAAAGTCATAGAACCCCTGTTCGAATCGCTGCCTGACCACACGATCATGTACAAGCTGGCCAAAAAGCTGGGCTTCGAGGGCGAGCTGTTCAAGAACATCAAGGTCAACGGTGAAGAACCGCTGATCGAAGACATCACCCACGAATTCAACCGTGGCATGTGGACGATCGGGTATACGGGCCAGAGCCCGGAGCGCATGAAGCTGCATCAGCAGAACTGGGGGACCTTCGACTACACCAGCCTGAAGGCCGAGGGCGGTCCGGCGGACGGAGATTTCTACGGCATGCCCTGGCCGAGCTGGGGGACGCCGGAGATGAAACACCCTGGTACGCCGAACCTGTATGACACCAGCACCTCGGTCGCCGAGGGCGGCCTGACCTTCCGCGCCCGTTTCGGCGTCGAACGCAACGGAGTCAACCTGTTGGCCGATGACAGCTATTCGGCCGGCTCCGAGATCAAGGATGGTTACCCGGAATTCACGGCCGACATGCTCAAGAAGCTCGGCTGGTGGGATGACCTCACCGCAGAGGAGAAGCAACAGGCAGAAGGTAAGAACTGGAAGACCGACCTGTCGGGTGGAATCCAGCGCGTGGCGATTAAACATGGTTGCGCGCCCTTCGGTAATGCCAAGGCAAGGACGGTCGTCTGGACCTTCCCGGACCCGGTGCCGGTGCACCGTGAACCGCTTTACACCAACCGACGCGACCTGGTGGAGAAGTATCCGACCTACGAAGACCGCAAATCATTCTGGCGGCTTCCGACGCGCTACGGCTCTATACAGGCCAAGGACTACTCGAAGGAGTTCCCGATCATTCTCACTTCCGGCCGGCTCGTCGAGTACGAGGGCGGCGGTGATGAAACACGCTCGAATCCCTGGCTGGCCGAGCTGCAACAGGACATGTTCGTGGAAATCCATCCGCGCGATGCGAACGACGCGGGGATCAAGGATGGTCAAGATGTCTGGATCGAGAGCACCGAGGGCGCAAAAATCAAGGTCAAGTCATTGGTAACGCGAAGAGTGGCCTCGGGCGTGGCATTTACGCCGTTCCATTTTGGCGGTCATTTCCAGGGCAAGGACCTTCGCGCGAAATATCCCGAAGGAGCCGACCCTTATGTGCTGGGCGAGGCCTGTAACACCGCGTTTACCTACGGTTACGACTCGGTGACACAGATGCAGGAAACCAAATGCACCCTTTGTCGCATCTACAAGGCTTGAGGAGAACTCAGACATGGCAAATTTGAAGTTTTATTGCGACGCGGAACGCTGCATCGAGTGCAATGCCTGTGTCACCGCCTGTAAAAACGAAAACGAGGTGCCCTGGGGCGTGAACCGCCGCCGCGTGGTTACCATAAAGGACGGCGAGCCGGGCGAACGTTCACTGTCCGTAGCCTGTATGCATTGTGCCGACGCACCCTGTGCCGCGGTCTGTCCGGTCGACTGTTTCTACACCACTGAAGACGGCCTCGTGCTGCACGACAAGGACATCTGCATCGGCTGTGGATACTGTTTTTACGCCTGTCCCTTCGGCGCACCACAGTTCCCCAAGGCCGGCGCTTTCGCATCCCGTGGCAAGATGGACAAGTGCACCTTCTGCGCGGGCGGTCCGGAAGAAACCGGCAGTTCGGATGAACACAAGAAGTACGGAGCCAACCGGCTGGCCGAGGGCAAATTGCCGCTGTGCGCCGAGATGTGTTCGACCAAGGCGCTGATCGCGGGCGACGCCGATATCGTCTCGGATATTTACCGCAAGCGCATCATCAATCGCGGTGCGTCGGTGCTGAACTGGGGGGTGAATTATGACAAGGCCAGCCTGCGCGCCCCGAACAGGGGCGCAAGGGGCAAGGCAAGCACCGATGGATGATCGTTGAGGCTGCCGGGTCGGCAGAGCCGGCAGCCTGATCAAACCGGTTTGGCCAGAAGAATTTGGCCGATTCAACCAACCGTGCAGCGCGCTCCAACGAGGAATTCGGCGATGTCGCTTTTTTGTCCCAAAAGCCGAGCAGGCAGCCTGGCCGCACTTTTTGTGCTGGGTCTTTTGTTCGCCTGGTTCCCGGCATCGGCCGAGGAAATAAATCCCGCCTCCCCGATCATGGTACCCAATCCGGGCGCTGACCTGTGGCGGGCCGTAAGGCAACGCGATGCGCCCGCTGTTGGGCAGACGCAGGTTCGCGGCATCGAGGCCGGCGTATTGATCGACAGCGCCGGCGAAGACTTTCGAAATTTCAGACGCCAGGATTTCATCGGCAACGCGGCAATCTTTATCGGCGCCTTTGCTGCCCTAATCCTCGTCTTTTATTTCACGCGTGGGTGCATAAAGATACCCGGCGGACGTTCTGGAAGACTGATAAAAAGGTTTTCCGACATCGATCGGACGATACATTGGTTCACGGCGATCCTGTTCCTCTTTCAGGCACTGACAGGGATGATTCTGCTGTTTGGGCGCTTTGTCGTGTTACCGGTGTTTGGCCAGGAAGCATTCGGCGTGATTGCAAGTGCTTGCCTGGAAGCCCATAACCTGTTCGGCCCACTTTTCCTGGTGGCTCTCTTTCTCCTGTTTACCCGTTTTGTCGTCAAGAACATACCCAAGCGACGTGACCTTACCTGGCTAAGGAGAGGCGGCGGAGCCATCGGTGAGGGCCACGTGAGTTCCGGTTTCTTCAATGCCGGCGAAAAAATCTGGTTCTGGGCGATAGTCGTGCTCGGCCTGACCGTCTCCATCAGTGGGCTGATTCTGGACTTTCCGATCTTCGCCCAGGGCCGCGAGACCATGCAGCTCATCCTGATCGTCCACGGGATCACAGCGGTCTTATTGACCGCCGGCTCACTGGCACATATCTACATCGGCACCATCGGCAGTGAAGGCAGCCTCGACAGCATGACGACCGGCTATGTCGATGAGAACTGGGCGGAGGCACACCATGATATTTGGCATGCCGAGATGATGGCGCGAGGCGAACCGGTCGTCGTTCAGAAAGAGGGAAAGCAGGAAACACCGCCAATGAATGCTGCGCCTGATAAAGCCTGACCGATTCGGCGGTGACAGCAGGGAATATAAAACGCGATAAGAAGGAAGGGAAACACAGTGAGTATCGGTGAATTTGTCGACGGGCCGTTCTGGTATTTCAGCGCCGGCGTATTTGTGATCGGTGTCTTATGGCGTTTGATCGGCATGCTCGCAATGGGTACCAAAACCGATTACAGCGCACCTCGTGCCTCCGCCGCATCCGGGGCGATCGGAATAAATATCACGCGCTTTTTCCCGCGCCGTGATTTCTGGTCACGCATCAAGCTGCAGGTCGTCGCAGGCTATCTTTTCCATGTTGGCCTGTTCGCGCTGCTTTTTTTTGCGGCGCCGCATATCGAATTTTACCGTGAACGCGTTCTAGGGTTCGGTTGGCCGGCGTTGCCGGAATGGGCCTTCATTGTGTTCTCCGAGATCGCTTTTCTTGGACTTCTGTTGCTGATACTTCATCGCATGATCCACCCGGTCACGCGTATGATCTCCAGCCGTGGCGACTATATCGGGTCGATCCTTTTGTTCCTGGTGATGCTGACCGGATGTCTCGCCCTGGCCCGTTCGCATGAGTCATTGCGTATCCTCCATTTCTTTCTCGCGGAACTGTTATTGCTGTATTTCCCGTTCAGCGCGTTGATGCATACCTTTACCTTCCCGTTCAGCCGGGGATTCATGGGCGCGCACTATGGACGGCGGGGTGTGAAAGTGTGATAGCCAGACCCAGGGCGGCGAATCGTGGCCGGGATTTGTAGGAACCAATTGGGTCGCGGACATACGCGATCAATGAAAGGGGTTTGATCATGGCAATAGACATGAACGTGTTCCGCGGCTTTGCAGAGCAGATAAAACTGCTCCCGCAGATGGCAAAGCCGACGGACTGCCCCGAGAACCAGAGGGTCCAGCACGCCAAGGCCGTGTTCTCGGAGAAACTCGATGCATCCAAGGCCACCCAACTGGATTCCTGTATGCATTGCGGTATATGCGCCGAAGCCTGCCAATTCTACATTGAGACCGAAGACCCGGCACTCACCCCGATCCATAAGCTTGACCTCCTAAGGCGTTACTATCGCCGCGAGAAGTCACCTATGCGTTGGCTGAATCGACTGATCGAGGCCGATATCACCGAGGCCGATCTGGAGGCAACGCAGTTTCTGGTTTACGAATCCTGTACCGAGTGCGGACGCTGCGGACTGGCCTGCCCAATGGGCATTGATATCGCATCGATGGTGAACGTGACACGGCAGGGCCTGGCTCACGCCGGCCTGATTCCTGCCGGTCTGCGTGCAGTCGAACAGGAACAGGGCGTCCGGGGAACCGTTTTTGGCGTTGGGGCCGAACAACTCAAGCAGGCCGTCGAGGATCTGCGCGCAAAGGGGCACGAGGTCCCAATCGACAAGAAGCAGGCTGACATCCTGGTGCTGAGTTCAACCATCGATATTCTGCTATTCAAGGACGCGCTGGAAGCCACCGTCAAGGTCATGAACCACCTCGGGGTCGACTGGACCGTGCACACCTGCGCGTTCGAAGGTGCCAACTTTGGTTTGCTGTCGGGGTATGAACGGGTCCAGAAATTGGCATCCGAGAGGATTACAAGTCAGGCGATCGCGCTCGGTGCCAAGCTGGTCATCGTACCTGAGTGCGGACATGCCTACCCCGCGCTGCGCTGGGAAGGTGCGAATGTGCACGGTTCGCCATTGCCCTTCGAGGTAATGGCCCTTTCGGAGTTTCTGGGCCGCGAGGTGGCCGAGGGGCGACTGCAGGTCAACCCAATCGGGGCCGACAAGCATGTCACCTATCACGACCCGTGCAAGGTCGGGAGACACGGCGGCGTGTTCGATGAACCCCGTGCAGTCCTGGAAGCACTCGGTGTGGATTTGCGCGAGATGCCCAATAACAAGGCTGCAAATTTCTGCTGCGGCGGTGGCGCCGGCCTTTTCGTGATGGAAAAAGCCGAACCGATGCGCAATGCCGCGTTCGACCTGAAGCGTAGACAGGTCGACGCGACCGGCGCCGACTCCGTGGTCACGGCCTGCGGCAGCTGCAGGGTGAACCTGATGGCCGGTGCAGGTCGCACCCAGTGGGGAACCCAGATTGAAAGCCTGGTCGAGCTGGTCGGGGCGAACCTGAAATGACTCTCATATAAAGACCCGAATCCAGGAAGTGCAGACCCCAAGAGGCCGCCGGTGTCCTGGCAATATGTCAGGCCCCTTGATAACTATCCTGCAAGTTGCACCAGTCGCTCACTTGCCCAGGCGCGATGACCCCGGATACTGGTGCAATTTGCAGGCTATTGCGACCTTCGTCCAAGCGGCGACGCTTTTTCAGTACACACCCGGGTGACGGGTGATCTATATTTAGCCATCTGAGGTCGATGACGACGCCGTGCGACCAGTCCGCATGGCTTCCTTGATCGACCGCCACACATCCAATGCCACCTCTCCCGCTGCACAAGGGCAAGTGATGCGACTCTTTATCGTCTGCCTGATCGCTGGGCTGATATCAGCCGAAGGTGTTCCCGCCGCCGACCACTGCGTGGTCCTGCAGTATCACCATATCAGTGAGGATACACCGGGCATCACCAGTGTCACTCCGGAACAGTTCCAGCATCACCTGGATTACCTGCTGGAGCATGATTACGCCGTCATGCCGCTTGAAGACGTGATCACGGGGCTCAAGATCGGTATGGAGCTTCCCGACAAATGCGTTGCCCTGACCATCGATGGCGCCTATATCTCGGCATTCACCGAGGCCTATCCAAGGACCGTCCGGTACGAATACCCGCTAACAGTGTTTGTCAGTACCGAGCCTGTTGACAACGGACACGAGGGATACCTGACCTGGGCGCAGATGCGTGAGATGCAGTCAAAGGGCGTAGGCTTCCAGAATCACAGTCATTCCCATCGGCACCTGATCCGCCAAAACGATGATGAGAGCCGTGATGACTGGGAGCAACGCGTTGCCGTGGATATTCAGACGGGGCAAAACCGCATCAGCGACGAATTGGGCACCACGCCGACGCTGTTCGCCTATCCGTATGGTGAATATAACCAGGCACTGAAGCAGACAGTCGCTTCGATGGGCCTCATAGGTTTCGGGCAACAATCCGGCCCCCTGTGGCGGCAGGCCGACTTCGGCGCGCTACCTCGTTTTCCGATGGCCAGCTTCTTTGCCCGCATGCGCACCTTTACCAAGAAGGTGGCCAGCCTTCCACTACCCATCACCGGCGCCTTCCCGGAAGACCCGGTGGTTGCCATAGACGAGTGGCGCCCTGCGCTGACCCTGGTATTCAAACCCGGAATAGAGAATGTCAAAGAGCTGCGCTGTTATGTGAATGGCAGTCCGAAGGTGAACTATCAATGGCTGGATCAACCCGCAGGTGCCGTGGTGATAACACCCATAGGACGTCTGAACGTCGGCCGGAACCGCACCCATTGCACCTTGCCCGTTCCGAGCACAGCGCGCCATGCCTGGTATAGCCACAACTGGATTCGCCGCAACGAGGATGGCAGCTGGTACCGGGAATCGAAATGATATTTCCGAGCGCACTTCCCGGTTTAGCGCAATGTTTTCTCAGGGCCTTGCCACATCAGCCTTCAGTCCATTTCTGACAAGGCCAGGATCTTCTCGAGATAGGCCAGGCGCTGAAGGGAAACCTCGATCTTTTCCTGCAGATCATAATCGGGTTCACCGCCCAGCAGATGCAACATGTCTTCAAAGAAAAATACGTAAAAACTGTCGACGAACCGGATCTGCCGCTGGTTGTCCATCACCAGGTTATCCAGGCCGTACAGGTCGATCACCCTGGGATTCGGACCCTCCCGCCATTTGGCTGCCTGGAGGACAAATTGGACCAACTGCGCACGCGCCAGGGGATATTCACGCAGAAGTCCAATCGCCTCTTCCCGGTTCTGCGGGTTCGCAATGTTGAACCAGACATTGACCGCACGCGCGATAACGAACAGATTTGGCTCGTCATCGATACACGAAAAGACAAACAGCGCCTCTGGCACCATATCGCCAAGCTTCGCGCGCAATTCCTGATACTGACTCGCGAGGATGCGCACATCCGCGTCACTGTAGCGGTCAAGTGGATACTTGATAACAAATTCCGTATAGGACTCGCCATCAAGGGCGTCTGCGTGTTTGCGGGTGCTGCGCCACACCTGACAATGATTGCCCGTCGTCGAGACCAGGGCCGCACGCCGGCATTTCGGATTCAGGCAGGCCACGTCCAGAGCCGGTCTGTCGTCTTCCCGCCCCTGTGTACGATCATCCGCAACGGTCATCGACGCCGTCCTTTTATGCCCGGCGGCCTTTCCACATCTTCGAGCTAGTCCAGATCGTCGATATTGGTCGGCAGATGCCTGGGATCCAGCTCGTTCGGGTCCAGTTCGTCTTCACGACCGTGCGCAACCGCGAGCTTGTACGGCAGCTTGGAGCACTGGAACGTCGACATGCCATCCAAGAACGCCTGCGCCTGCGGAGTCAGGAACTTCCCGCGGCGGGTTACTGCACCATAGGTGCGCCGCGAAAAATAGCTTTCCAGGGGGATAACAACGAGTTTTTCCTTGCCCGTAAGACAGATCTCGTTGACGATCGAGATACCCATCCCCTGCTCTACATAGCGCTTGATGACCTCCCAGCCACCGGCCTCCAGTACCACACTGTACGGAACACCGTGCTGCTCAAACACCAGGTCCACCGTGCGCCAGTGGTTCAGCTGTCTTGGCGGCAGGATCAGGCCATAGGGGCTGACGTCTTCCAGGGTAACCTTGTTGCGTCGGGTCAGCGGGTGATCGAGCGGAACAATCAATACCTGCTCGAAGGAGAACAGGGCCTTGTACTCGAGATCGGACTGTCCATCCACCATGGGCCCGACCGCGAAATCAGCCGCGTCTGACCGAAGCTTGGCCAGGCCATCCCGGCCGGTCTCGTTGAGCAGTTTGATATGGATCCCCGGATGCTGTTCTTTGAAACAGGCAACGAATTCCGGCAACAGGTAAAGAATCGTCGATTCACCCGCGACAATGGTCAACTCGCCGCTGTCCAGACGGCCGCTCTTGCTGGCAAAAGTCTGCGCCAGATTGTCGATGCCCTCGAGCAACGGTTTGGCGATCTCATACAACAGTTCGCCGTCTGGGGTAATCCGAATCTGCGGACCGTGGCGTTCGAACACGATGACCTCAAGCTCGCGCTCCAGGGCCTTTATCTGCAGCGAGATTGTGGGCTGGGTCAGAAAAAGTTTTTCGGCGGCACGCGAAATATTCTTGGTTTCAACCGTCTTGCAGAATGCGCGCAACTGCTTGAGCCGGTTCTGTTTATAGCTTGGGGGGGAAATACTCATTAGTGCTCCATCCTTTCAAAGCGCCCAGTCCCCGCATTATGTTTCTATTGACTCTGCGGTCTGCTCGAGGACCTGGACACCCTGGTCGTCGAATTGAACACAGAGATCAATTCAGATCAGCTGCGTCAGAGTTTGCCATCCACGTTCATACCCTAGCCGAAAAAGTCCGATCAAGTGCCGCAATCTAACAGATTCAAGGCGTATCCCGTATCCAGCCCCCCGCTTCGTGAAAAAAAATGGGCGCCCGGGATGGGCGCCGAAGTAAAGAGCAGAGGGGGCAGATTCCTCTGCTAGGAGGGTACAGAAAAACCTATTAGTGACTGGTAAACAGTCCACCGTTAACCGGAATATTGGCGCCGGTTGTGTAAGCATTGTCTTCGCTCGCCAGCCAGCATACGGCGTGCGCGATCTCTTCAGGCTTGCCCATGCGGCGCATCGGCACGCTGTTTATGATGGCTTCGAGAACGTTCTCCGGCATTGCTTCTGTCATCGCCGTGGCGACATAACCGGGAGAAACCGTATTGACCGTAATGCCTTTCGCCGCGGTTTCCAGCGCAACTGCCATAGTGAACCCGTGCATGCCTGCCTTGGCAGAAGCATAGTTTGCCTGCCCGAACTGACCGCGCTGACCGTTGACCGATGCAACATTGATGATACGGCCCCACTTGTTCTCCAGCATGCCGTTGATGACATGGCGGGTGACATGGAAAACGCTGTCGAGGTTTGTCGTCATGACGGCCTGCCAATTATCTTCGGTCATCTTTTTCACAGTCCCGTCGCGCGTAATACCGGCGCAATTGACAAGGATGTCGACCGAACCGTACTTCTCGGAAATCTCGGTGATCGCACGTTCGCAATCCTCAAAACTCGCAACGTCCATCGGCACCAGCGCAATCTCGAAACCCTTGTCTTTCTTCCGCTGCTGCCAGAGCTCTGAAGACTCTTTTTCCGGCGGGTAGTAACCCGCCACCACGGTATGTCCCATAGCGGCCAATTCACGGCAGATCGCCGAGCCGATTCCACCCGTACCGCCGGTGATTAGGGCAACACGCTTTGTCATTCGAATTCTCCAGTTTTTGTTCTTCAAGGTTAATAAGTAAATGGCTAACGCCGGTCAGCGAGAGCGGCACTCAGGTGCCGCCCTCGGTCGGGCCCACTTTATGCCGCCTTGTTGGCAGCCAACTCGCTCGCTTTCTCGACGCTCTCACTGGTGTACTTGACAGCTTCTTCGACCATGCCGGTCATTTCCTCGCGCACGGCGGCCAGCATCTCAGCCGTCTCGCGCACATTGGCCAGGTACTTCTCGTTGCAGCCCTTGAGCAGCTCGGCCTGGGCGGCCATTGCATCTTTGTAGTCTTTGGCGGTGCTGAGAACTTCGTACTGCTTGGAAGTAGATTCCAGGCATTCGTTCATGATCTCAGCCTGCTTGCTGGTCATTTGCTCAAAGGTACGCATGTTCAGGTCACCGATACGCTTGACAGAACTCAAGACGTTCTCGTTGAACTGGTTTACCATTTCCAGAAGTTCGTTTTGCATGACAGTGTCTCCAGGTAAGTGTTAAATACGCATTGTGCAGCGCAACAATGTTGCAGTGCACAATATCGGTCCTGCTCGGCAGTTGTCAACCCCCGAAAGCAAAAAATTTGGTGCACCGCAGCATTTTAATATTAACTGATTGTTTTCTAGAGGGTTTTTTACATGCCACTTGCGCCCCCGACAAGCCGTAAACTGGTCCATACACGGCAGATCGATTGCCGCGGATACCACCGAGATGATGGCCTTTGGGACATCGAAGGCAGCCTGATCGACACGCGTACCGCGGCGATGGAGACCTTTGGACGCGGCAGAATCGCCCCCGGCGAGCATCTGCACGAAATGTGGCTGAGAATGACGGTAGACGCCGATCTCATGGTCAAGGCGATTGAGGCCAAAACTGTGCAAGCCCCCTACCCCGCCTGTCCGAATTTCCCGGACCGCTTCGGCAAGCTCGTCGGGCAACGTATCGAACCCGGCTGGACCGCCAAGGTGCGGCTCCTGCTGGGTGGACGCTGGGGCTGTACGCACCTGGTCGAGTTGCTTGGGCCACTGGCAACCACCGCGGTGCAGACAGTGTACGCCTGGCGTGGAGAAACCAGTGACCATCTCGAAGATAGCGTGGCGCCACCACGCGACTTCATCGATAGCTGCCACTCCCTTGCGGCCAGCAGCGAGGTAGCACGACGCCTTTGGCCGGAAAACGGCCGTCGCAAAAAGGACGACTGAAAACCACGCTCCCGCATGGCCCACTAGGCAATCGCCCGGGCAAGGTTCAAACTGGAATCGGAAAAAAACGGAGTTTGGCTGCGTGCAATCTGGTTATCTTGCAATCGAGACTCACCGGGACCGCCCGGGTATCGTACGCCTCGTATTGAGCACCGAGGCTCCGGACCCAGCGCCGGCGGCACATGCAGAGCGGCGACTGCGCTACATTGCACGTTTCAACGACCGCGAGGCGGCTCTCATGCACACCCACGAGATCCTCAGGCGACGCCTGATTGATCCGGATGCACACCTGTATCGTGTCCCCCCGGAACGGGCGATCGCCGCCATCGAATCACTTGACCTCAAGCACCGTCGAACCTATCTCGATAGCGGGTTCTCTGATGAAAGCCGCTCGGCCATTGCATCCCTGACCAAGAGATTTCATTTGCAACGCCGCGCCTGGGCAACCCTGTTTGAGACGCTAGGCTACATCGGTATCGGCATCCTGCTATTCAACATGCTGTTTCTGTCCTTCGGCTAAACAACATCGCCAGGCGCCGTGCAGAGACGCGACGTACCAGGCAGATACATCGACCTGACCCGGCAGCCCCCCCGACAACCAGTCCCGCAGGCGTTGTGCCAGAGCGGCGCTGTCGCCGGGTGGATAGCGATAGGCCACCGGATACTGCTCCGGGTAGCACAATGCGTCGGGGACCAGGGGCCTGGCGCCGGCACTTGCGGCCTCAAGAACGGCCAGACCCTGGAATTCGTGCAATGCGGTGCTCACCACAATACTCGCGCGGCCGAGAATTCGCCGGTAGGTGACCCGGTCGACCCTGCCGTCCGCCACGATCCGCCCGCCGAGGCTGTTTCGCAGGCGCGCAAGCGCGTCCGGCGCTGATGGCGTTCGCGCACCGAGCAAAGCCAGTCTGAAATCGGCGCCTGTCTCTGCAGCGGCCAGGATCGCATCGGCAAAAAGGTCGGGCGCCTTGTCATATTCCCAGCGATGATTCCACAGGATCAGTCTTTCGTCTTTGTCAGGCGCAGTAGCCACGGGTTCGATCGGCACCGGGCAGACCCTTGCCCTGGCGGTCAGGCGTTCGCGCAGCCCAATCGGGGTTGCATCCGGCATCTTTGCCATCAGGGCATCCACACCCTCCAGAAACGAATCCCGGTTGAAACGCGAGTTGAACAGTATGCTTTGCGCTGCCAGCGCACCGTAAATCTGCACCATCTGCGGCTCGACGGACGGGTGCTGGCTTGCACCGAGCGGATAGGCGAACTGATTTTCATGGAAGTAGTAGATGGCCGGCACACGCGCAAGCCGTGGAAACAGACCCCTTAGCGTTGCCAGATCAACCATGGATGTCGCCACAATCAGATCCGGCACGCCCGAGGGCAATCGATCCAGCCAGGACAGCGGGTTTCCGCGGATACGCCAACGAAAATGGCGTCCGGGAAGCTCCAGACGTCGCCACCGCAGCTGCGGTTGACTGCTGATCAACCAGTCAGCCCAGGCTGAATGGCTGTCGGCACCGTAAGCCGACAGCAGCCATGCCTCAGATTCAGAGGGGGTGCCCAGAGTAATGACTCGCTTCAATGCAACGAAGTCTCTCAATCCATTCACAAGGGTCCATAATTACACAAGGAGGTCCCTTTGGATGGGAAGAGCCACGAGAATGTACCCGGGTTTCATGGCGGGATTGTTGGCACTGCTGCTTGCCGGCATCGCATGCGCCGCCCCTGATGAAGCGCCCAATGAAGCCAGGCAAGTTTTGTGGGGCGATGTTGAGTTTCAGATATCCCGCCTGCGCTCAGAGCTCGGATTTGGCCGGCTGTCGCCCAAGGTGCGCAACGCCCTTTGGGATGTGCCTCGCGAACAATTTGTGCCGGACGGGCAGAAGCGTCATGCCTATGAAAACCGTCCTTTACCGATTGGTTACGCGCAAACCATCTCGCAGCCACTGATCGTCGCGATCATGACTGAGATGCTCCACATTGAACCTGGCGATCGGGTGTTCGAACTGGGCACCGGGTCCGGTTACCAGGCTGCCGTTCTTGACGCTCTCGGTGCCGAGGTATACAGCGTTGAAATCGTGCCGGAACTGGGTGAACGTGCACGCAGAACACTGGATCGTACAGGCCATCCGAATGTCCAGACCCGGATCGGCGACGGTTATTTCGGCTGGGAGGACGTTGCGCCCTTCGACGCGATCATCGTAACTGCGGCCAGTGATCACATCCCGCCACCGCTGATCCGCCAGATCAAACCGGGCGGGCGCATGCTGATCCCTGTCGGCAGCCGTTATGTCACACAGAAGCTGGTCCTGGTGAGCCGCGATACGGATGGGGTGATCACCACCCGGGAGCTCATTCCCGTCACTTTCGTACCGGTCACCGGGAAGCATTGAACGGCGCACCACCTATCCGATCCCGCGCCAAGCCATGAAACTCCCTGCATACGCCGCGCCCCTGACTGCTGTCGGCCTGATTTCGGCGGCGGCGCTGGCGTATGAGATCCTGTTGACCCGGTTGTTCGCCATCATCCACTGGCACCATCTGGTCGCAACCGCGATCAGCCTCGCCCTGTTGGGGTACGGCGCCAGCGGGACTTTTCTCGCGACCGCCGGCCGAGGACTGCATCGCCACTTTGCGCCCGCGTTCGTCGCCAACGCCTTGCTGTTCAGCCTGTCTTCTCTGGTGTGCGTCGAGCTCGCTCAGCAGCTGCCTTTAGACCCACAGGGGCTTTCCTGGGACTGGTGGCAACTGGCTTACCTCAGTGCGACCTTTCTGGTCCTGGCTTTGCCTTTTTTCGCTGCGGCCAACTGCATCGGTCTCTCACTCTGGTATTTCCACGATCAGATACCCCGAATTTACGGGTACGACCTGATCGGCGCAGGAATTGGGGCGATTCTGCTACTCGGTGGACTGGCGGCGATGAGCCCGGCAGACAATCTGTTCGCCATCGCTCTTCTCGGGATACTGGCGGCCGTATCTGCCGCGGAGACCCTGCGCTGGCGTCGGGGGGCGGTCATCTTCGTTGGCCTGGTGGTGACATCGCATATCTGGATCTTTGGCCGACCCGAACTGCAACCGGCAGCCTACAAGGACCTCTCCCGCGCACTGACGGTCATGGGCGCATCCCTGGATCATCAGTCAAGCGGTATCGCCGGCACGCTGAGCGTCGTGCGCAATGACCGCGTCCCCATCCGGCACGCCCCCGGCCTGAGCCTGAATGCCACAGCGCTGCCGCCGAAGCAGCTGGCGGTATTTGTCGATGGCGATTCCGCCGGCACGCTGCGGGTGGCTGCCGCTGGCGAGGAGTCGTCCGCCTATCTGCAAGAACTCACATCTGCACTGCCCTTTACGTTGCTGGCCGCCCCGCGGGTGGCGGTGTTGAATGCCGGCGTGGGGCTCAAGATCGAGCAGGCCATCAGCCTTGGCGCCGCCTCAGTCAGTGCGATCGAACCGAACGCCCAGCTGCATGCGCTCGTCTGTGAACACTACCTGCAGGCAAACGCGAAGCGCTGTGGTCCTCAGGTAGATTGGCACACGCAGGCCCCACGTTCATTTCTCGCAGGCGGCGGTGGCAGCTTCGATCTGATCACCCTCAGTGTCGAATCCGACCCCACTGGCCTTGATGCCTTGAGGGCGGACTTCGACCTGACCGCTGAAGCCGTGGTCAGTTATCTGAGCCGGCTTTCACCGCACGGCCTGCTGGCCATCGAGGGACCCACCCGGCTGCCACCCCGGCTAAGCTTGCGCACCATAGACACGGTGCGCGCGGCCTTACAGACACTGGGCATGACAGCACCGGGCAGGCACATCGCCGTGATCCGCGGCTGGCAGCGTTTCAACCT
Organism: uncultured Gammaproteobacteria bacterium; assembly: GCA_963759055.1. Taxonomy (GTDB): domain Bacteria; phylum Pseudomonadota; class Gammaproteobacteria; order Chromatiales; family Chromatiaceae; genus Thiosocius. The sequence goes on along the minus strand of CAVWYD010000015.1, from coordinate 12,730 downwards.
GCTGGCCTCCAGGGAACCGCTGGATCCTGTTCAGGAGGCTGGCATCCGCTCCTTCGCCAAAGCACGCGGCTTCGACCTGGTATGGCTGCCAAACATGGAACCGGATGATGCGAACCGCTACCAGCGGCTTTCGCAGGCCCAATATTACATAGGGGCGACAGCGCTTCTGAACACCACCCGGACCCGGCCTGATCTCGATACGCGTTTTCGCCTGCAGGCAGCCTCCGATAACATTCCGTTCCCCAACCGTTACACGCGATGGTCGGAGTGGTGGTCGGCCCATCGGCTCGGAGAACGGCCGGCACTCTCGCAACTCGATACCGGCCTGTTCGTCGCCAGCGCGACCCTGTTGGTAGTCACGGCTGGCGGTTTCCTTCTGATCATCTTGCCCCTGTTCTGGCCAGGTCGAAGATCCAGCGACCGGACGCCGAAGGGTCTGCGCTTAAACACCTTGTTGTATTTCGGCCTGGTCGGGATCGCCTTCCTGTTTATCGAGATCGCCTGGATTCAACGTCTCCAGCTGTTTCTCGGACACCCCGTATACGCCACCACTGCGGTCCTTGTCGCCTTCCTCCTGTTTGCCGGGCTCGGCAGTCTGTGGGCGCAAAAGCGATCCCGTGCAGAGGTCAGACGGGTGCTGATCATTGCCGTGCTCGCGATACTGCTGGCCAGCCTGGCATACATCTTCTACATGCCGTCACTGCTCGAGGCATTTGCCGACCTGCCGCTTGCCGCAAGGGGCGGCATGGTACTCGTGCTACTGGCACCTTTGGCATTCGCGATGGGCATACCTTTTCCCAGCGGTCTGCGAAGGCTTGGAGATTCGTCCGATGAACTGATCCCATGGGCCTGGGGTATCAATGGAATCGCCTCTGTCGTCAGCGCAGCGAGCGCGCCGCTGCTGGCAATGGAGATCGGGTTCAACGGTCTGATCGCCGTCGCGGTATTGGCCTACGTGCTCCTACCGACTATCCGTCTAGAATTCGGCGCAAGGACATGACAAGCACCGCGTTTTTGACGTTTCCAGGCTAACCGCTCACCGGGAGATACTGATCTGGCGCAAAAGAAGGGCAAGGCCTGCCATTATACTTGTGACAGGACAACACCAAACAGGAGGACAGGAGAGGAAGCCATGAGCAAGAAAACCGATACAACGCCCGTCAGTCCGGACGCCATCAAGGACTCGCCGCTGGGTACCGACCTCAGTAAAGAACAATGCAAGGAACTGGCCGGTGTGGTGGGTTGCATCTGTCTGAAAAAAGGCACCGTCCTGCTCGAAGAGGGTCATTCGGACGACACATTGTACGTCGTATCGAGTGGCAGTCTGGAGGTGTTCAAACCGACCGGGGGCGGTGATGCCATCACCCTGCAGCTGTTACATACGGGTGATATGGCGGGAATCCTCGGATTCGTCGACGGCGTACCACACAGTGCAGGTATCCGTGCGCTCACGCGCTGCGAATTGATCGCGCTGGACCGCAAGACGCTCGAACAGTTGATCAAGAAGCATCCCGAGCTTGTCTACCAGGTCATGCGTTCCATCGTAAGGACGGCACATCGCATTCTCGGCCGGATGAATGCCCAGTTCGTGGAGATGAGCAACTACATATCCAAGCAGCATGGACGTTACTGAACGCGCAACCCTGAGGGAAGGAAACAACCCAAACGACGGTCGAACCGGCACAGCAGCACAGGATTGGGTTCAGCTAAACGGCTTGCTTTTCGGGCCTTTGGCGTAACGGGCGAGAATCTTGACCACGTAGGCACGCGTTTCGTCATACGGCGGCACCCCGCCGTGGCGCTCGACCGCAGCCTCGCCGGCATTGTAGCCCGCCAGCGTCAACCTGAGATCACCATCGAAACGCTCCTGCAGCCAGCGCAGATAGGCCATGCCACCACGCAGGTTCTGCACCGGATCATACGGATCCTTGACGCCGAAGCGGCGTGCCGTCGCGGGAATCAGCTGCATGAGCCCCAGAGCCCCCTTGTGCGAGCGCGCGCGCGGGTTGAAATTTGATTCCGCACGTACCACCTCCAGCACCAGCGCGGGATCGAGATCGTACTTCGGGGCCATCTCATGGATCTTGACCATGAGCTCGGCACGCCGCGCGTTGGTCTGGCGCAGATCCAGGCCGTTGCTCGCAACGCAGGCCAGTGAAGTCTTTTGGGTCGAGGCCAGGCTCTCCATGACGCGGGCAGGTGGCTGTTCACCCAGTCTTTCCGCCTCCTGCATCCAGGCGGCGCCGAGTTGATCGTCGCGTGCCACGCTTCCACGCCCCTGCAGGTACAACCAGCCCAGCTCATAAGCCGCGGGGCCATGCCCCTTGCGCGCCGCCGCGCACAGGTAAACCACGGCCCGATCTATGTCCTGCTTTACCCCTTCGCCGTGCATGAAACGCAGGGCCCGATCGGTGAGCTCGGCAGGCTTGCTCGCGGCAGAGGAGGCAGGCGCAGGGAAACCGATGAGCACGCACACAAGGAGCAACCAGGCCCCAGCCCATTCCAGGGACCCGCAGCCATGGTTTCCGGTCTTGATCTCACTGCCATGCATGAAACTGACACAGCAGTTTTCATACCCGATAGAGTTTATTCTTATATTTCAGATGGATAGAAACTCAATGCCGGCACCGGGAAGGTGCCACTGTAAATAAAACTGACACAAAAACAGCAGGTTTGTCAGGCGACACTGCTCTTGAGCGACGGGAATATCAACTGCATGACGGCCGCCACCTGGGCATCAACCCGTTTGGTGACTCCGACACAATGCTCGGGCGACAGGCCGGTAGCCTGCCAGGCATCTGTCCGTACACCAGCCACGGCCACCTCGATACCCAGATCCTGATCAATACCCTCAGTCATGTGAGCGGCAATGTGAATCAGGCTGGTGAACAGTCCATACTCCTGCGATTTGGTCGGCTCGATGTGAAATTCGGTCGGTTCCCAAAGGGTCTGCGGCAACTGCCACTGGCGCATGAGGTCTGCACCCACTTTGGCATAGTCGGTTCCGAGCAGAGCGCGTTCTGCCTTATAAACGGGCACACCCTGTACCTGGGCCAGCTCGATCGCCTGCTGTGCCTTTTGCGGGGCCAGCTGGTACATGTACAAGTGCCCGATATCCCTCAGCAGTCCGGCAACAAACAGGCGTTCGCCGTCCAGCACATTGCAGAGGGTTGCCAACTCACCGCCGGTGATCGCACACCTGACCGATCTTTCCCAGAACTTCTGCATGTCCATGATCTCGTTGGACATGCCTTCGAAACTTTGTGCGACCGAGGCAGCCAACACCAGATCATGCACCTCCTGCGTACCCAGCAGACCCACGGCCCGGCTTACCGTGTCAATCTCGGTACCCAGACCAAAGTAGGCGCTGTTCACGATTCTCAAGAGCTTCGCGGTCATTGCCGGATCACTCCCCACTACATCGGCAACATCGGCCAGGTTGGAATTCGGATCATCCAGCACGGTTTGCAGGCGCAGGTACACGTCCGGTAAGGAAACCAGGCGGGCATTCGCCGTAATCTGTTCCCAAGCTGTTGACATCGAAAGACATTCCCAAATATGCGCAGGCCGGCCCCACACCTCTCTGAATAGAAGCGGCAGGCATCACCAATTCCAAAGTCTAGCCCAGAAAATTCTTTTATTTCCTGAAACGGGACGGTGCATCCTTCCGGAACTGCAGAATCCCATGGCTCCCGGAGATCGAGGCGAATAAAACCCCCGACGACCTTTTTTGCGCGGCTCGTAATGCCGTAAAGTCGCGCGAGAACCCGTTTTCTGGTGGCTCAGCGTGCAACGACTCAGACCCTCGTCCTGGCTGCCATTTCTGCTGGATTGCGATGATCGCTACCGGCTGACCGGCAGGCTGTTTCTTCGCTTACTGGCCCTGATCTACCTGGCCGCCTTCGTGTCCTCCGCGCTCGAGATCACCGGGCTGGTCGGCGAGAACGGAATCCTTCCGGCCGGCGAACTACTGGCCCGACTGGAGCAACAACTCGGGCAGATCGGCTGGATTCGCTTCCCCACTCTGTTTTGGATCGACCACAGTGACAACAGCCTGCTACTGGCCAGTTATGCCGGATGCTTCTTCTCGTTCACCCTGCTGATCGGCTGGCGTCCCCTGCTCTCCACCATAGCGCTGTTCGTCCTCTACCTGTCATTGGTCCGGGTGGGCCAACTGTTCTTCAATTTTCAGTGGGATACCCTGCTGCTCGAGGCCGGTTTTCTGTCCATCTTCCTCACGGCCGGTCCCAGCCGCCTGCTGGTTTTTCTGTTTCACTGGCTGCTGTTCCGTCTGCGCTTTCTTTCCGGTCTGTCCAAGATCCTCAGCGAAGATCCTTCGTGGGCCAACCTGACCACACTCAAGTACTATTTCGAGACCCAACCCCTGCCGCACATGGGCTCCTGGTATGCACACCAGCTACCCGAATGGATCCTCCGGGCAGGTACCGGGATCACGCTGTTCGTTGAACTGCTCGTGCCCTTTTTCATCTTTCTGCCACGCCCTTTCCGGCTTTTTGCCGCACTTGCGACGATCACGATCCAGGTCCTGATCATCCTGACCAGCAATCACAACTGGATAAACCTGCTGACCATCGCTCTGTGTCTGTTCCTGCTCGACGATCGCGCAATCCGTTGGATGGTCCCGGAATTGTTGAACCGGCAGCCCAGCCAGACCCGTGAAAGCCGGGCGGCCAGGCTGTTGCTACCCCCTTTGGCCGCCATACTCCTCGCGACGAGCAGCTATGCCATCTATGAATTCGTGACCGACCGGCGTGATCAGACCACCTGGCACGCGCCCGTGAATTGGGTGCGTGCCTGGGGACTGGGCAACGTCTACCACATATTCCCGAATATGCAGACCGAACGTCGTGAACTGATCATCGAAGGCAGTACGGATGGCCACAAGTGGCAGCCATACAGCTTTCGCTACAAACCCAACGGCCCGGATGACCGGCCGGCGTTTATCTTGCCGCTGCATCCCCGGCTTGACTGGATGATCTGGTTCGTCCCGCCACGCAATCCATACATGCTGCACTGGTTCGACAAATTCCTGTGGCGTCTGCACCAGAACTCACCCAGTGTGACCGCGCTGCTTGCACACAACCCGTTTCCGGAAGAAGGCCCGCGCTACCTGCGCGTCCAGTCATACCGCTACGGATTCACTACACCGCGGGAGAGAGAAGAAAGCGGACGCATCTGGAACGCCGAGTACCTGGGTGAATTTCCCAATGTGCCGCCGCGGATTCCCTGACGGTCCAGGGCCTGTTCACGGATCAACCGGCAGAAAGGACTCAGCGCCGGAAATAGCCGCGCGAGTGCAGGAAATCGAGCATGTGTTCGCGCTTTTTTCCCTGTACGGCGGCTGCTGCAGAATTGCTCCAGTCGCTGAGCTTGATATTGGTACCCCGGCTGGCGTAGTAGCCTGCCATTTTTTCATCGTAGAGGGCCACGCGTTCCGGCGAAACTTCCTGGTATTTGTCCTGGTGCAGAACGAATCCGACCGGCATACGCGGCTTGACCTCGTGCGATTCATTTGGCCAACCCAGGCACATACCGAACACCGGCAGCACCAGCTCTGGCAGCGACAATTGGTCAACAATCACCTGGGGATCGTTGCGAATGCCGCCAATGAAGACGCCAGCGAGCCCCTGTGACTCGGCGGCCAACAAAACATTCTGCGCCATCAGGCAGACATCGACGACCGCCGCAAGTCCATGCTCGGCATACCCTTCCAGTTGTCCCCTGCCGGCAGTCTCGCAGGCCTGGTTGATTCGATGAAGATCGGCGCAGAACACCAGAAACTCCGGCGCCTCCTCGATCCAGCGCTGACCGCCCGCCGCCTTCGCGATGACGGATCTTGCCTCCGGCCGGGTCACCCTGATAACGGAGTAGGCCTGGATGAAGCTCGAACTGGCTGCTGCCTGGCCACATTGAATCAGTGATTCAAGCAGCCCTGGATCCAGCGGCCTGGGCAGGAAGCGCCGGACAGAGCGGTGTTCGAGTTGCAGCTGCTGGGTTGACGTAAGTTGCATCGAGTTCTCCGAATTGGATTGCCATACCCCGATCTGCTTCAGCCGGGCCTGCACCGGCAGGCTGACGAACATGCCATGCAACGAAAATCACGCAGCGGCAACGCCCGCGTTCGATGCCTTGTTCGTCGTTCGTCCCTGATTTCTCGTCGGGAATGAACTGGGCGCCCGTCGGGCTCGGTGCCGGCCCGTTGGATCAACCCGCGTCCCTGTGAGGACAGTTGTCTCGCGTGCAACTCCCATAAATGATCAGTGAATGATCCGTTATAAGGAAACCTTTCCTTGCCGCGATGTCGCTCTGGCAGGATTCGATGGTCTCATCGAAGAACTCTTCGACCCGTCCGCATTGCTCGCAAACGATATGGTCATGGTGATGACCGCGGTCGAGTTCGAACACCGCCTGCCCGCCCTCGAAATGGTGTCTTTCAGCCAGCCCGGCATTGACGAACTGGGTAAGGACCCGATAGACGGTCGCAAGCCCAATCTCCTCGCCCCTCTCCAGCAGCGCTTTATATACATCTTCGGCGGTCATGTGCCGCGATTCGGCGGATTCCAGGATCTCGAGGATCTTTACCCGCGGCAAAGTGACCTTCAGGCCTGCCTTGCGGATTTCCTTATTCTCCATTGTCACCTCGGGCACATGTAATCTTGCGGGGGATTCGCTATCATTCTGCAGCCTTCAGGAAGCCCCAAAACAGTATCAATTGAATATGCGTAAGCTTCTCATTTTCATTACCGCAATCGCAACCGCCCTGTCCGCCGGATGCAGCAGCTTCGGCGAAAGCATGAGTTCAGTGGCGGATGTCGTCCCAAATGCGCTCGATAATGCCCCTTTCGTGTATCGACCGGAGATTCAGCAGGGCAACGTGGTGGAACAGGAGCAGGTAAACCAACTGCAGCCGGGCATGAGCAAACGTCAGGTCAGATTCCTGCTCGGCACCCCGATGCTCGACGATGTCTTTCATGCCAATCGCTGGGACTACGCTTATACCATCGGCAGGGGCAGCACGCCGCGGGAGATCCGACGTGTGACCGTGTTTTTTCAGGATGACCGCCTGGTGCGTATCGCCGGCGACATGCGGCCCCAGCCGGAAAGCGAGCGTGCGGAAATCAAGAAAGAAGTGGTCGTGACAGTGCCTGACTGGGAAGAGGGCAGAAAGTCCTTTTGGGCCAGAACGCTCAATGCCGTCGGCCTCGAAACCCTGGATTAGGCTGCTTTAACTCTGCGCGCGTGCGCCCTTCTTCATCGCTTTGCCCTCGGCCGCGCGTTTCTTGCGCGCCTCCTTCGGATCGGCAATCAGCGGCCGGTAGATCTCGATCCGGTCACCTTCCGTGAGTTTGGCGGAGAGCGCTGCCGCCTTGCCGAAGATACCCACTTTGTTGCTCGTGAGATCGATTTCCGGAAAACGCTCGAGCAGACCGGATTGACGGATGACCGACTCGACCGTCTCATCCGCCGCAACATAGAGCTGTTCCAGGGCCTGTTCCCCCGGTTTCGCAAATACCACCTCGACCCGGATTTTCGGCTCAGACACGGTAGACCTCGCGCGCGCGCCGGACGAAAGATTCCACCAGGGAGTTTGCCGCATGATGGAAAACCTTGCCGAAGGCCGCATCAATCAGCTTGCCCGAAAATTCAAATTCCATGGTCAATATCACCTTGCAGGCATCTTCTCGCAGGGGGACAAACTGCCATTCGCCATGTAGCTTCTTGAAGGGGCCTTCGTTCAGTGAAAGCGTCATGCGGCCCGGAGGGTAAAGCTCATTGCGGGTCGAAAAGGCCTGCGTGATCCCAAGACGGGAGACCTCGATCCAACCGCACATCTCATTCTCGCCCGACGAAACACGACGCGAATCACTGCACCAGGGCAGGAAATCCTTGTAGCTTTCAACATCCGCCACCAGATCAAACATCGCCTGGGCCGGGTAAGGTACCAGCGCTGATTTCTCGACCCGGGCCAATTACCACACTCCCAGTGAATGCAGGAAGAACAGAATCACACCTGCCGGCGCGACGAAGCGCACCAACACGCGCCACAAGCGGTAGCCGCCAGTTTGTTCTCCTACTCCCAACTCATCCGCAGTGTCTCCGCTCGCCATCACCCAGCCGGCAAACAGCGCGATAGCGAGGCCTCCGAGCGGAAGCAAAAAATTGGTAGTCGCAATATCCAGAATGTCAAAAATACCGTCAGTTTTCTTGGCACCAGCAAACTCAAACTCGAAACCCCAGCCTCCAAAGGACATTACGGTGAGCAGGCCCAGTATCCAGGCCAGACCTACCACCACCCCGGTGGCCGTCTTGCGCCCCATCCCCCGGTTTTCGACCAGGAAGGCAACAGCCGGCTCGATAATGGAAATCGCTGAGGTCCATGCGGCAAAGGTCAGCAACAAGAAGAAAAGAGTGCCGAACAACAGCCCACCCGGCATCTGCCCGAAGGCAATGGGCAAGCTGATAAACACCAAGCCGGGGCCCGCGCCCGGCTCCAGGCCGTTGGCGAACACGATCGGGAATATCGCCATGCCGGCCACCAGGGCAACCAGGGTATCCATGGCCGCAATCGCAAAGGTGGTGGTGGCGATGGATGACTTCCCCGGCATGTACGAGCCGTAAACCATGATCGCACCCATGCCCAGGCTAAGGGTGAAGAATGCATGCCCCAAAGCCGACAGCACCCCTTCGCGGGAAAGCTTGCTAAAATCCGCGTTGAACAGGAACTCCAGGCCCTGCCCGAAATAACCCGTGTTGATGGCGTAGCCCAAAAGCAGGATCAACAACGCGAACAGTGTCGGCATCAGGATACGCACGGCCTTCTCCAGGCCTGACCTGACGCCCTTGGCGACCACCACCGCGGTCATGATCGAGAACACGGTATGCCAGAAGGTGGTCACACCCGGGTTCGTGATGTGACCAACGAAAGCCGCGGCGGAAGTCTTCCCAGTGAAGCCATTGAAACTACCGGAGACGGCCTCCAGTACATAGGCCAGCGCCCAGCCGGCAATGACGCTGTAGAACGACATGATCAGGAAACCCGAGACCACACCGACCCAGCCCAGCAGGTGCCAATTGGGGGAGGCATCGGCATCCTTCGCCAGGGCAGCCATCGTGTTGATCGGGCTCTGACGGCCACGACGGCCGAGCAATATCTCGGACATCATGATGGGGACACCGATAGCCGCGATGCAGACCAAGTAAACCAGCACAAACGCGCCGCCGCCATTCTCCCCTGCCATGTAAGGAAATTTCCAGATGTTCCCGAGGCCGACTGCGGATCCCGTGGCAGCCAGGATAAAGATCATCCGCGAAGACCACTGTCCGTGAATAGACGTGCGTTTTTTCGACATGAATTCCCCTTGCCCGGCATCCGATCACCATGCTGATGTCCGTAATTCCTTACCCGATGCCTTTGATCCGTAAACGCCGCCATTTTCCGCGAATGGTCGGCTGCGAACAAGGAAACTCTCCTGCCGGCATTGGCCCGGCCGGGCAGCAGGCATACAATGCGCGGCCATGGCAAAGAAGGCAAAAACAAAGGCTGGCAGCGGGGGCGCAACGATAGCGCTCAACAAAAAGGCCAAGCACGAGTATTTCATCGAAGACCGCTACGAGGCCGGGATCTCGCTGGAGGGCTGGGAGGTAAAGAGCCTGCGTGCCGGCAAGATCAACCTCACAGAGGCGTACGTGACCGTCAAGGGCAGCGAGGCCTTCCTGTTCGGAGCCAATATTTCACCCCTGCCGACTGCCTCCACACACGTCCAACCCGACCCGACCCGTACCCGCAAGCTGCTGCTGCACCGTGAGGAGCTGAACCGGCTGATCGGCCTCGTCGAACGCAAGGGTTACACGCTGGTACCGACTGCGATGTACTGGAAGCGCGGCCGTGCCAAGCTCGAGATCGGGCTGGCCAAGGGCAAGAAACTGCACGACAAACGGGCCGACGAGAAGGACCGCGACTGGCAGCGCGAAAAACAGCGGATCTTCAAGAAAGGCTAAATGCTATAATCGCGGAACTTTCCGGACTGACGCCAGTCCATTGAGTACAGTTCAGGGGGCGACACGGCATTCGACGTGGGTAGCGAAACCTGAGGTGCATGCCGAGGTGCGAATCACCTCGTAAAACAATTCGCAAACTTATAGTTGCCAACGACGACAACTACGCACTCGCCGCTTAATACCCGGTAGGGTGCCGTCTGACTGGAGCCGTGCTTGTGCGTCCAGGTCCTTCGGGACACTCAGGCGTCATATCTCACAAGATCGCGATGAAGTACGTCCGGGACGGATTCGCTAAAACTTACCGGAATCGCCGTACTACGTGCCCTGTCGGTCGGGCGGTACCCGGTTAAATATAATCGATCGACTACGCATGTAGAGCCGAAGGCAGAGGACTTGCGGACGCGGGTTCAACTCCCGCCGCCTCCACCAATAATTTATCTATTTTTCATAGAACTTACGCTACTTTTATAAAGCATAACTTTAAGAAAAGAGCCGCCGAGTGTGATTGTGCATGCGGGAATCACACTCCGCCGCTCCAAGCGACTGAAATCGCAGCTCTATTCGCCGTTCATCGCCCTCTCCTGCTCCATTGTCGACGCGGCATTATTAACAATCTGCCCTTCCCCATAGATACACTTGACGTACATAGATACGCCGCGCATACTTGCCTCTATGATCAAGACGTGGGCAGATCGCGAAGCGGAGAAGCTCTTCAACAACGAAGTCTCCCGCCGGCTAGGCCCGCGAGTCAGCAAGGTGGCGCGACGTAAACTGAAGATGCTGAACGCCGCTACGAACGTGACCGACCTGCGTGTCCCGCCGGGCAACCGACTGGAAGCTTTGAAGGGTGACCGCAAGGGCCAGCACAGCATCCGGGTAAATGACCAGTACCGGGTCTGCTTCTGCTGGCGCAACGGCGATGCCTTCGACGTCGAGATCGTGGACTACCACTGAGGAACATCAACATGACCAGCATGACGCTAAAGCCGATGCACCCAGGTGAAGTTCTCCGTGAGGAGTTCATGAAGCCGCTCGGACTTTCGGCCTACCGCGTGGCCAAGGCGATCGACGTGCCGCCGAACCGTATCCAGGATATTGCACGCGAGGAACGCAATATCACGCCGGGTACGGCGCTGCGCCTTGCGAAGCTGTTCGGCAACTCCGCCGAGTTCTGGATGAACCTGCAGAACCACTACGATTTCGAGCGGGAGATCGAGGCCAGCGCGGAAGCGATCGACGCGATCGAACGGCTGGCCATAGAGGCCTGACAGAGGGTGATGAAATCATGGCTAGCGCCGGAGGAGCGATAAACTCGGTTTGATTTCAGGTAGTTAATCGACCGAATCGGTTCGGGGGTATCTGTGGGGGCATAATCGGTATTTTGCGTTTTAAGCTATTGATTGATAACGCAATGTGATTGTCGCCGCCTCCACCAAAAATGTGAAAAGGTCAGCCCTGTGCTGGCCTTTTTTGCATTTTGAGGCGGTGCGGATGAGGACCCGTGTTTCGGGTTCGACAAGCCACCATCGGTGGCGCAGAACGTCGTCGCACAGCGACGGCGACCCGAAGGGTGAGGCCACAGGCCGAATATATCCGCCGAATCCACATTGTTTATGTTATTTTACATAAACTTATAGTGCTTATATAAAGCATAACATTAATAAATAGGCCGCCGAGTGCGATTCCGCATAAAGGAATCACGCTCCGCCGGTCCAAGTGACTGAAAGCGCAGATTTATTCGCCGCCTCTAACGCACTCCTGCTTTTCTGAGTCCATCGTAGCCTCTTGTGGGCACACTGCCCCGCTCGCCAGTGAACGTTGTCCCTGGGACACCGAAATGGGGGTATGAAATGAGCACGGCCGAAAAATACCCCCAGCGCATCCCGAATCCATCAAAATTTCCTTCGCCAATCAACGAAGACATTGGTGACGAAAGGCTGCACCCAAGCCTAGCTGCGCTGAAATGAAGTGCGCTGTGCGGCGCCGTCACGCCGAAATTTTTCGTTCCGTGTGCCGCCGCGCCTGCAAAACGAGCACCTCACACGATAGATGGCCTAACACATCTGCCGATTGCTCCTGTGAGCCCGGCAGCCAACCCAATTCGTTCGCGCCACATTTCAGCTTTGATTCAGGAACGGCAGCTATAAAGTCGTAACAGGCCTGGCATCGCCATCGTGCGAAATCGGCCAGCGGCAGCAAAAAGACGAGCGAACGATGACCACCGGCACATTAGCCCTGATAATTCTGATCGCGATTTTGGCGCAGGCCGGAGTCGCAGCATTGATTGCGCTCAGACGACGCCGACGTCAATTCCGGGAGCTGGCTGGACTTGGCGGCGAGCCGAGTGCACATTCGGCCACCCCGAATTCAGTGCCGCAAATCTCCTCCGCCGAGGCCTGGCCGGGATTCAGAGAGTTCTCGGTCCAACGGAGGGAGTTTGAGGATAGGGGCCGATCTGTCTGTTCCTTTTACCTGGTACCGTGCGATGGTGAACCGCTCACCGTCTTTCAAACCGGGGCAGTTCCTGACCTTTCGGCTTGCCGTGAGAAATCTTGCCAAGGCCGAACCCAACGCCGTGGTGCGCTGCTACTCGCTCTCCGACTGTCCACGGTCAGACTACTATCGGGTATCGATCAAGCGCGTCCCGGCCCCACCCGATCGCCCAGACTTGCCGCCCGGCATCTCATCCGGTTTCTTCCACGACCATGTG
>CAVWYD010000014.1:0-211751 GCA_963759055.1 uncultured Gammaproteobacteria bacterium | reverse complement strand
GGGCCCCAGTAAGTGTTCGCCGCAGCTTCCTTCATATCGATATTCGTACCGGCGCTGGTGAAGGCCTCCAACTTGATACGCACCGACATCCGTTCCGCCTGCGAATAAATGCGATTCAACGCGCCCTTTGCCAGGCAACAGCGCTTATACTTCTTTCCGCTACCGCATGGACATGGACGTTACGCCCCGATCTTTCCACTCGTTGAAGACATTATTGACTCAAGCTGTTTTATCCGCAGCTCTTTCCATCTGATTCCTTGCGGCCCTTCCTCGCCGAAGGTCTGCCTCTATTCGGCGTAAGACCTTTTGTATATTAGGTTAGTTTATCCGCACATCCGCTGGTTCATTCGCCTTGGAGCCTGTCCGTTTTAACTTTCTTTCTCCGGACGGTGCGTGCTTTCACGCTGTCAACCCCGCCTTGCGCAGCCGAGCCGTGAAGCTCCGCTTTCCACTGTGACGCCCCGTAAGTGCGCCAATCTTGGAAGTAAACCTCTCCAGATTTTTCGCACGCTCGGCCAGGTCGTGCAGATCACGCAAGAGAACCACCGCTTCGTCGTATGCCCTGGGCCGTTTGGATGAGACGAGCTGTTCGATTTCCTTCCATGCCGCGTTCTCGCGCTTGGCCAACGCATCGAGATGTTTTGTTCGTGCTTTTGCTTCTACGGCCTCGCGGCGCTTACGTTCCTTTTCAGCGTGGCGCGACAGCTCATTTTCGTGTTCTTCACGGCGCGTGGCGGCAGCTTTCAGGAGCTCTCCCACTGCACGTCGGAAGGTTGTTTTCCACCCCGGCCCGAGTCTTTGCGAGATGTCGGCGGTAGCGCCGGACCAATGCAGCCCCGACCTGGACCTCCAGTTCATGGGCCACAGTTACCAGCAACCGATCCTTTTCCTTTGCTGACAGCGAGGCGATCCAACTCGCAAGGCCATCCGGCATATCGACCTCATCCTCACTAACGTCTGCAGCGACTTCCAGAAGATACTCGTTCAAGCCGAAGGAACTCGGCCAGTCGAAGCTGAGCCGAAGTGAGCTGGCGAGGCCCTGCCGGTACCGGTGGCTCCGAAGCATCGTCATTGATGTCTCCATTCTGAATGCAGGCGAGCCAGGCGATATAAAGCGGGCGCAAGTCACCCCGCAGGAGGTCGGCACGCATAGGCGCCAGAGAGGTCATCCAGATTCGTCCGTTTTCCCAATCTTTGGAGTACTCCACGTCGCTCCGCAGATCGATAACAACGTATCCGCTACCGGTTCTCGACGACGATTGATCGCAAATCAGATATTGCTCAATGATTTTTACATCAATGGTATCGCTGGGAATCCCTAGACCGAGCCGGTGCGTACCCCAGTTGGCAACATACACAAAAACATCGGGTATGCTGGAGTAGCTTGACCGGATTGGCCTTGAGGTCGCCCCAGCTGTACTCATTGATAAAGCTGGTCGTTGTGATGTCCGCGCGCGTCGAGATACTGCGCAACTCCCCCATCTCCCCTCCGTGAGAGGCCTATCGATCGTCATGAACTCGTAGTATTGATATTCGCTCACGTAAGCTCCTTGAGCGCTTTCTTCTGAGCTGTGCTCGCGTGGCGCACCGCGTCGCGAAGATGACGATTCCGGTCGTGTGCCGCAAAGTCTTTGATTGCGTTGATCGAATGTTGGGCAAATTCCTTGGGCTCGCTGGTTGCTGCAAGGGACTGGAAGTAGGCCAGGTAACATCCTGCGCCAGTCGACGCCCACCTGCCACGAACCGCCCTCGTCGGCAAAAAAGATGATGTCGTCCATGCAGTCGTCTACACGGCGAAGAAGCGTCAAGATCAAATCGAAGCATTCGCAGGCTTGCTCATGATCTCCGGATTCTGCAAGTGCTACGCTGTGCTCTAGAAGCCGATTGCATTCCGCGATCCAGGCCGCAGTCCCGCGGGATTCATCCATGAAGTTCTTCGAGTTGACGTCGAAGGACTCGTAGTACTCCCCACTGAGGCTGGCTTTATGGAAGCCCTTCACCGCATCGAGCAATCGCGAAGAACGTGCTGACGCCGTACGTAGCTCTTCCGGATCCACGTAACCTTCGAGAAGCTTCGGCAAGCGGGTGGCCGGCAGCAGATCTACGGCTCGATCGAGGAGACGGTAGACATCCTTATCGCGCAGTCTGCGCAGGAATGCTCGAACCTCTTCCTTGTCTATACGTGTTTTTCTTGGCATGACTGATCGCTAACCATTGCAGGCAAGCTCGATGCAGCGACTGTGAGTCGTACTGTTCCGAGGTGGCCCTCTCATCGTTCCTATCACAGGTTTTGATCCCCTCCGGGCATATGGAGAGTAAATGCCACCATGCATCCGGTCAATGTAACTGTCCACTACAACTGGCTCAAAACTTGCGGCAGGACAGCCGCAGACTCGCCCACTCCCCACTCTGGTGTCAGCAAGAATTCAAGACCCACCGGATGAAGTAGCGCTATATAAAGGCGGCACACACGAATTCTTGCCACTCGATAGAGTAGCGTCGTCAGACTGTGTTAGGCTTGCTTAGACGAGATTTCACGAACTTTTCCGTAAAATATAACTCTAGAAAAAACACTAAGTAAGCGCACTATCTAATTGATTTAATTGATGGAGGCTGAGCCCGGAATCGAACCGAGGTACACGGCTTTGCAGGCCGCTGCCACTCCTTATATTTCAATAACTTAGAGCTTATGCCACTCGCTATGCCACTCAATTAGGCATAATATTCCTATCCTACAATTAGCGAATAGCCTTACTCTCTGATTTCTTTGATATTTTAACAGCGATGTCTTTTATCAAAACTGCTGGCTAGCTGTCCCCATTCACACTGGGCAGACGAGCAGTATTCCTCAATCCCCCGTTGCAACCAGTATGTTTGTCAGTGTTCTCTATGCCTGTTATCCGTCGAGCCGAGTACCTTCAAGGAGTCCACTGAAACTAAAATCTTCGTCGGTATAATACCCTGGCCATCACCTAAATCAGCCTGGCTGTTGCTCTCGGCAGGCGTGGCATTTGCAAGAAGAGGAAACCAAGCTAGAGGAACAGAGATCCTCCTGCCACCGGCAAGAGAAACATTGAGCTCTATATCAGTGCACTGAACTTCATCCGCCATTGGATTTACCTCAGTCGCCAAAAACCATGAGCCCCAAAAAATGCACATACAGAGTGACTATGGAATATCGCAAACAAAAAAGCGATAATTTTTATATTGGCATTTCCCCCGCCCTACCCCATGGAGATATCACAATGAACGTCAAGCTTGACAGGATAACGATAAATCCCGAAATCCTAAACGGTCAACCTTGTGTAAGAGGAATGAGGTTGACTGTTCGTCGGGTCGTAGAGGCGGTCGCAATTTACCCAAATCGAGAAGAACTGAAAAAAGAGTATCCCGAACTGACCGATGAAGATATCCGCCAGTCTTTGGAGTTTGCGGCGCAAAATCTGGATGATGAAGTTATAGCGAGGGGTGCTGCTTGACACGTTTGCTACTTGATCAGGGAATACCACGTTCTACGACGGAGTCACTAAATGTGTATGGCTGGGACACAGTCCACGTTGGCGACATCGGAATGTCTAATGCGACTGACGTTGAAATCATCCAGAAAGGTCGCGCTGAACGGCGAATCATCGTAACTCTCGATTCTGATTTTCATGCCCATCTCGCAGTAACAGGCGCGACAATTTCCGTCCACGATAAGAGTTCGTATCGAAGGACTGCGCGGTAACGAGCTGGCTTCGTTATTGATAGAAAGCTGGAGGCATATTGAACAGCAAGTGATGGACGGAGCAATGATCACCATCACTGCGAAGAATATCCGAGTCCGGAAACTGCCGATTGGATAGAACCATTTCTCGTGGCTTACTCAAGCGAATCAGCAGCTGCACCAACACCATGCATGAAATTGCGGCTCCCGCCAGCTGTCTATCCCGACAATAGTTTTTCCAAACACAACTCGCGGCAGTTGCCAACTTGGCCGCAACTTCTTTAGATGGACTTATTGTAGCGTCCTTTTTTTATCACTTAAGAACGGAGGGCACAATCATACTGCGGATACCCACTCAACACTTTTCGTTTCCCCGCGAAAATGTCAACGCCGGCCGATGTATCCCGCCAGGACGATCTCCACCGCCGCGAAAATCGATGAGAGTTCGAACTCCCCACCACCCAGCTCTAACACCCTGATTTGCGCAGGCCTTTGGTTTTACCCGAAACTTGACGCATTCATTTCTCACGCAAACACCAGGACAAGCCCTTGAACCACCGCCCCAGGAAAAGTTTCGGCCAGAACTGTTGCCCGGAGGGGTTTTTCTGCGATTTTTACGGCGTTAGAAGAGTGGGGATGAGGTCTGCCAGCGATTTCGCCGCGAGTCTCTTCTTTAAGCGAACCTCTTGTAGCGTCCCTTTCTCTAATCAACAGAAGGCTAGAACTAAATGAACACAACAGCGGATAACGCGCGAATGGTCACCCTGCACAATGGCGTCACCATGCCCACCCTGGCCTTTGGTTGTGCCTTCGGTGATTGGGTGGGCGCCAGTGAGTTCCAGGGTTTTCTACCCGAACAGGCCTGGCAAGCTGTTTCGCTGGCACTTGATAACGGCTACCGCGCCTTTGATGGCGCGCGGGTCTACGGTACCGAGCGAATTGTTGGGACGCTACTCGGCCAGCGCTTCAGCAGCGGCGAGCTGACTCGCGACGACCTTTTTATCACCACCAAGCTCGCGCACCCGGCAGCGCCACCGCATATCAACATTTCGCACCGCCGAACCTGGGACTTCGACAAGGTCGACGACATCGCCCAGAAGGTCCGTGACGACATGGTCGACACCCTCGACGACCTGGGCCTTGGCTATGTGGATCTGCTACTGATGCACTGGCCCGGGGGCTTTGGGCAACCGAGCAGTACAGACCCCAACTTCCCTCGCAAGGCTCGCGCCACCATCTGGCGCACCTTCTGCGAGATCGCCGATAAAGGCGCCGCACGCGCCATCGGAGTGTCTAACTTCACAATCTCTCACCTACGTCAGCTCATGGAAGACGTCCCGGAGCCGGAACTTCGTCCCACCGTTAACCAGGTCGAGATCCATCCATACTGCCGTGATCCTGAGCTGGAATCTTTCTGCAACGAACAGGGCATCGTGGTGACCGCTTATGCGCCTTTTGCGAGCGGCGCCTTCGGCATGCTAAACGACACCGTACTGGGAACCATTGCCGCACAGCATGGCAAGACCCCGGGGCAGGTTGTACTGCGTTGGCACGTGCAGAGCGGTCGCACCGCACTACCGAAGACTTCGAAAGAGAAGCGCATGGCCGAGAACCGTGACATCTACGACTTTGAGCTCAGCGATGATGAAATGCAGAGTATCGATGCCCTGGGTGCTGGAGACGCGCGACGCACCTGCCCAGACCCATCGACTATTGCATAGAAAAAATCCCGGGCCGTGTAATCTGCCGGACTATCGGCAAATGGAAGTCCACCGATCTGCCAATTGGTGAAAAGATCGACTGAATCCGGTCTTTCTCTCTTTAAGACCAACCGTAACGAGAACCTCATGCACGCCAACACCAAGCCCACCAAAGAGTATCCCTGGTTCATCCGCCTGTTCTTCTGGAACCAGAAACGTCGTTACGGTAAGGTCCTGGCGCCTGGAATGCTGTGGGGTCGCTCGCCGTGGGTGTTCGCCACCCTGGCTCTGTTGTACGGGGCGTTGGATCGGAAAGGCTCGCCACTCTCCCCGGTATTGAGATCCCTGATCACGGTTCGAGTCTCCCAGATCAACCACTGTGAGTTCTGCGTTGACATTAACTCGGCGATGCTGGAAAAGCGCGGGGTTCCGGAAAACAAGATCGAGGCCCTGCGGGAATGGCAGGAGAGCCCACTTTTCGATCAGATCGAGCGAGTCGCCCTAGAGTACACCGAGGTCGTTACCCACTCGGAACTCCGTGTTGACGACAAACTCATGGCACGGGTTAAGGAACACTTCGACGACGACGCATTGGTCGAGCTCACCGGCCTCATCGCCTTCCAGAACCTCTCCAGCAAATTCAACGATGCACTGAATGTAGCTCCCCAGGGGTTTTGCCGTCTGCCTCCCGCACGCCCCAGCCACGAATCCTGACAGTCCTCCAAATCAGTTACTCGATATCGCGGATGGTCGAGTATCAAGGATGGAAGGGGAGCACAGGCCAACAGCGCCCGGCTGAAGGCAATCAGGCGCGCGGTGCGCCGCCACATCCGACTGCTCACCGACCGTTCAACTCGCGGCAACCCCGAGCAAGATGTCCCATTCTGCCCGCAGCGGTGCGGTTGTATCCGCGCCCGGCACAAATTCGGCCAGGACGCGCGCGCGCTGTTCGACCGGTATGCGACGGAACAGAAAATCATCGGCATTGCGCGATTCGCCCGCAACGTACAGCTGGGTCACGAACGGCTCGGCGCCACGCGGCCGGACTGCAACATGGATGTGCGGCGCGCGCCCCGGATACGGCACCGGGCGGATAGTGCGGAAGCGGTAACGGCCGTCACCGTCGGTCAGCGTATGGCCAAAGCCCTGAAAACCGGGATCGATCGGTCGCCGCCCCGGATCACGCGGGTGGCGGTAGCGGCCATGCGCATCGCACTGCCAGATCTCGATGCGCATACCGGCCAGCGGCCGGCCGTTGCGATCGAACAGCCGGCCACTGAGATCACTGATCTGCCCATTGGCGACCTTTTCCTGCCCGGCGACCTGGACCAGGTCGTTATCATCGTCGAGTGGCAGTTCCGTTGGGTAGAACGGCCCCGCCGGCTGACGCGGTGTAAGCAGTGCCGCACGGGCCGATGGCGGCAGCGCCAGTGTCGTAAAAAGACCGGCGGCACCGACCAAAAACTGTCTTCTCGTCCTGGACATCATGCCCTATTCCTCCAATCAGACCGGAAACCATCACCAGACCTCGCCCGGATATCTCCATCAAGTGCCGCAGAAGGTCTCAATCACACGTTCGGCCGGGCGTGGCGGTTCAGCGTAAACGCCCAAGTCCGGCTGCGCTCCAAACGGTTTCAGCAACACTTGGCGCAATTCATTGAATACAGACATATCGCCTTCGATCGCCGCATCGATGGCACGTTCTATCTGGTGATTGCGCGGGATGAACAAGGGATTCACCTGGTTCATTGCCTCTTTGACCTCACTCGCCGATAGCTTTTGTGCCTGCAAACGCCGCCGCCACTCAGTTTCAAAATCGCCAAAGTCTGCCGTGTCATCGGCATCAACACGATCGGCCAGATGGCGAAAACTGAGTGTGAAATCCAACTCCTGTTCCTGCATCTGCTGCAACCAGCGGGTGATCAACTGGTCGTCACCCTCCTGCAAGTCCTGCAGGCCCAGCTTGCGCGCCATGCGCTGTATGAACTGCGCCTCGAACAAGGGCTGAAATCGTGCCAACTGCTCCTCGAACAAGGATCTGGAATCGTCCAGCAACATCAGGGTTTCGGCGAGGCGCGCCAGATTCCAATGCGCCATTTGTCCCTGGTTGCCGTACGCGTAACGACCGAACTGATCAATAGAGCTGAACACCTTGTGATAATCAAATTCGTCCATGAAGGCACAAGGACCGTAGTCGATAGTCTCACCTGAAATCGAGGTATTGTCCGTATTCATCACCCCGTGGATGAACCCCAGCCCCATCCAATGGGCAACCAGGCTGGCTTGCGCCTCGAGTACTTTGGCAAAAAAAGCCACCAAGGGTTGAGGCTCATCCAAGACCTCCGGATAGTGGCGCGCAATCGCATAATCGGCGAGGGTCTGAAGCGCCTCCTTGTCGCGCCGTGCAGCAAAGAATTCAAAGGTGCCGACACGAATGTGGCTGGACGCCACGCGCGTGAGCACCGCACCGGGCAGACGCCCGTCCCGCAACACAAACCCGCCGGTACTTACCGCCGCCAGAGCCCGTGTGGTCGGCACCCCCATACGATGCATCGCCTCGCTGACCAGGTACTCCCTGATTACAGGCCCAAGTGCTGCGCGACCATCGCCACGGCGCGAAAATGGGGTCTGGCCTGAACCCTTGAGCTGAACATCAAGCCGCCTGCCCGCCGAACTCAGCAATTCGCCAAGCAGGAGCGCCCGGCCATCACCCAACTGGGGGACGAAGTTGCCAAACTGATGACCGGCGTAAGCCAGGGCGATCGGCTCACTACCAGGCAACAACTCATTGCCACCAAACAACCGGGCTAGACGGGCCGGATCATCAGCGAATTCCTGCAGGCCCAGTTCCTGTGCGAGTTCCTCGTTCCAAGCCAGCAAGTGGGGATCTGGCGAAGGTTCCGGCTGTAAACGGGCATAAAAACCTTCCGACAGACGGGCATAGGTATTGTCGAATTGCATAGGCAGGCTGCCTTCCTGAATCTGGGTAACACGATCCGGCAACTATCACCCGAAAACCGCACGCCAAAGCGGCGTTTCGCGAAGGGTTATAACTGGGTCGGCATGATCGGCCCGGGGTATTTCCGAGTCCAGGACTGTTGAATTGCGTGAACATCGAACCACTTTTGCATCGAAGCTTGCCCCGACGACGAAAATCCATCTATTTGAAACCTCGAAGGAATGCATGACTCGCGGTGGTCCACGCAAGTATGCAAATCTGGGTCGAACGAGCACGCAATTCAACAGGATAACATCTAGTAGGAACCCGTCACGTGACCATCCGAACCGCCGCGAAAATCGAAGCGACCCACTCTCTTCTCCCATGCACGCCTAACCAATTAATCCCCGTGGGCATTCCCAACGCACTACTTCATAATCCGCTGAATTCCTTCGCAAACACCAGGACTCCCCCTTGAGCCAGAGTGGTGTTGACGATCAAAATGCGGTCGCGGACGGGCGTATCACCAAGTAACTGTTGAGGGTTTCGCATTGGCGGCTTCACGGGCCCAGCGGACGCTACCGAAGGAAGGTTCCATATGCATTTGAAAGACATCGACAAGTCTCAGTATCGACAGCGCTTCAGGATCGTATTCGTTGCGATCGTGGTTGTGCTTACCATCGTTTCACTTAGTACATCGACACTTCTTATCGCACTCCTGGGTACGCCCGGCGAGTCACATTTTTGGCTGAATGTAGCGGGTGTTGTCGTCGGTGCAGCTGTGGTCGTGTTGACGCTGATCAAGCTACGACAACACCCGTATCTGCGCGAGGTCGTATACGTCTGGGATCTCAAGCAACAGCTGAATCAGATCTATCGTAAGCAAAGAAAAATCAAACCGCTTGTCGAAGAAAACGATCCTGAGGCGATCGCGATCATGTATTTCTTTTATCGTGGCTCCCAGCAGCTGTATGAACTTGATGACAACACCATCACCATGGATACCATTGGCCTAGAGCTTCGGGCTTTGGAGCAGCGAATAGAGGATCTTGGGATCACCGTCACGACGGATTCTTATCGCAAAGAGATGCTCGAGCGTTTCTGATTTGCCTACCAAACCCATGGTCGAGACCGCCTGCTCGAAAGCCGCCTTCTCAACCGCTGCGAAAATCGAAGCGACCCCCCTCCTCTCCCCCAAGCACCAAACGCACTGATCCCCGTGGGCATCCCAACCCCACTGCTTCATAATCCGCTGAATTCCTTCGCAAACACCAGGACAACCCCTTGAGCCACCGCCCCAGGAAAAGGTTCGGCCGGGACTGTTGCCCGGAATGGATTTTCCGCGTTTTCTGCGAAGTTAGGACGGCGTGAGTAAGGACTGCCGACTATAGCGCAGGCAGGTCTTTTGCGTCAGGAGCTGAGGGCCTCACGATCCGGCCACACGAAATTTCCACGCTGACCCCAAATGTCACCCGTGGCAACGAAGACCCGCCAAGAGACCTTTCATGTCCCAGCCTCGTTCAGCATGCTCAACAGCACATCGATTAACCGGTCCATGTCGTCGTCGCGGATGCAACCCATCGTGGATATGCGAAAAGTCGAGCGATACAGGCCACCCTGCCCCGCATAGATGACGAAACCGGCCCGCCTCAGTCGGTCATGCATTGCATCGAAAGCCCAGCCTTCCGGCAGAGCAAAAGACGATATCATCGAGGAACAGGCGGCTTCGCCCAGCAGCAGTGGAGTCCCTAAACCGGCCAGCGCCTGGCGCAGGCGCTGGGAAAGCTGCCTATATCGCTCGCGCCTTGCCTGCCACCCCCCCTGCTCACCTAACTCCGCCAACGCCTCCTCCAGGGCAAAGAAGGCATGGGTCGCCTGAGTAAATGGTGAGAAGCCCGATTGTTGAGCATCCTGGTAGCTATACAGGTCCAGATACATGGAATCGGCCTGGGAGGGGAAGCGTGCCATGTATGACTGCCGCACCATCACAAAGGCAACACCCACGATTCCGTGCAGACACTTGTTTCCCGTTGAGCCCGCCGCCAAAAGGCTGGGGTGCTCGAAATCGATAGCCTCGGCGCCAAAGCTCGAGACCACGTCCAGCATCAGCCATTTCTCGTAACGCTGACACAGATCCGCCAAGGCCTGAATGTCGTTCAACCTTCCTGTAGTGGTCTCGTTGTGCACAGCCACCACGTGGGAGATTTCGGGGTCAGTCCCGAAGGCCGCCTCCACCGCTCCCAGATCCATCGGGTTCGTCCATTCGGCCCTGACCTCCACCTGCGGCCTGTCGCGAATGCGCAACATATCCGCGATGCGCTCCCCGTAAACTCCGTTGCTTACGACAAGGGTAACGGCCTCCCTGGGCGCCAGGCTCGATATCATGGCTTCCACTGCACAAGTGCCGGAGCCGGTCAATATGACGGCCTCAAAACCTGCCTGATCCGCGCCGTAGATCTGAGCTAGAGAGGTCTTCACACCGAGTACCAATTGCGCAAACTCGGGTTCGCGATGGCAGACATCTTCCCTCAACAGGGCCTGTCTTACACGTTCGCTCAGTGTCACCGGCCCCGGATTCAGCAGCAGTGTTCTTTTCACATCGGCTGCTCCAGCAGCCGTCTCAAACGCGCAGCCACTTCGATTGGGGTCATTTGTGGCCTTGGCAGATCCTTTGCCACGCCCGGGCGGATTTTCAGGTACAGGAAGGTTAATGCGCTGCCCATTCTGGGCAACCAAGCCGCCAAGGCCTCAGCATCTGCCACGCGATGGACCTCCGGGTAACCGTTGGCCAAGGCTATGCCGCAGATATCCGTCGAGTGAGAAAGCGTGGACTGTCCACCGGTGGATTCATACCGCTCATTATCGAGCAGGATGTGCGTCAGGTTATCTGGCCGCTCATATCCGATGGTGGATAAAGCCCCCATGCGCATCAACAAGGCACCGTCCCCATCCAGTACGAACACCCGCCGCTTCGGCACGGTCAGCGCAAGGCCCAACGCAAAGCTGGCAACACATCCCATGGATCCGACCATATAGAACTGATTTGACCGGTCCGAGCATGCATAGAGCTCTCGCCCCATGTAGCCGGTCGTGGCAAGGATTACGTCGCTTGCCTTTGTATTCGCCTGGACTGCCTCAAGACAATCACGCCGATTGGATATCGCCACTCCTGCCTCGGCCACCCCACTGCAGCCCAGGCAAGGGTGCGCCTGCGGCTGGGATCTCAGCTCATGCTTCTCCACGCTACCCTTGCGCATTACCAGGGCGAACGGCGTACCTGCACGCGCCATATGATCCATAGCCCGGTTCAGCACAGGGGCCACGTCTTCGGCCTCCGTTGGGAAGTAGGCCCAGGGGATCTCCAGCAATTCCAGCATGCGGGTAGTAATCGTCCCCATCAGCTCATGCTGAGGTTCATCCCTGACACCCGCTGGCTCGCCTCTCAGGGTCACGATCAGCAGCACCGGGATCCGGAACGTATAGGTAAGCGAAGTCAAAGGATTTACCGCATTGCCCAAGCCGGAATTCTGAAACATGACAATCGCCCGCTGCCCCGCGAGCGTGGCGCCTGCGGCTATGGCAACCGCATCACCCTCGTTGGCTGCCGCCACATAGCGGGAATCGGGGTCGTCGATCACATAGTTGATGAAGGGCGTCAGATAAGAACAAGGTACTCCGGTCCACAGCACGAATCCGAGTTTTCTGGCCGCATCGACAAAGGTGCGCGGCTGTATCACAGGGCTCCCTGAAAACTGCTAGCGCGAACCAGATCATCCGGCGAATCGATATCTAGCCAATACCCGGTCGCGTACAACGCCCTCACCTCCCTCCCTGAGTTGATGAGTCCATTGATCAGGTCAGGCAGGCTGGCTGTTCGCCGCCCTCGCTGCTCGGTAATGGAATGCGCTAGTTCCAGCACGGTCGCCATCATCGGTCCGGAAATCTTGAAAAAGCCCGTCCATACCCCGTCCCACCGTTTTGCGTCCATCTGCGGATCGATTTCTTCGACCAAGACCCGGGATGAGTAAGCATGCCCAGTTTGGCGGGAGGTGCAGTGCACGTAGTACGTCTGTCGCCGCCGGTGGAGTTCGTCCCGCCAGTTTGAATCCATCAACACGGCCAGATCGTCAGATGACTGGGAAAGTATCTGCAAGCTGCACTCGTTCAGCACGACGTCACCGTAACTGACGATGATACCGTCGTCGGCACTGAGTGATTCAAGCCCTTCAATCATGGAAACCAGCTCACCAGTCTCGGCAAAAGCATCGTTATCGACCCAGTGCAGATTGGGCAGGTTTATCGCTTCCTTGCGATAACCACGCACGACCGTAATCTTTTTGATACCGATCGCGTTATAAGCATCGACGATATGCGCCAAAAGAGGTTTGCCGGCCAATTCAACCATAGCCTTGGGACGATCCCGGGTGAGATCACCGAGCGCCACCCCCCTAGACGCAGCCAACACCAGGGCCTGTACGCTCCATATATGCCACGGCAGATAACGCTTCTCGGCCTCCAGCAGTTCCTCGGTGCCCTGCAATCGGAATACCTCCGGGACCGGGGCAATATGATCTTCAACTGCAATCAGAGTCCGGTTCTGCATCAGAGACCGGGCGGCACCCTGCATGGCCGTAATGGATGCACGTAACAAATGATTCGCCCAGATCACGAGGGAAAACCCATGTTCCTCAAACACCCGAGTCGGCGTCGTAAAGTATTTGGTGGGAATAATAACCACGGGACAGCGGTCGCCCCACTCCCGTTTGAACGCGAGGACCTCATCCGGAACGCTCTGACCGGAATGGATCAGGATCGCATCTGCCCCCGCCTCGTGATACGCCTCGGCACGATGTAGTGCCTCAGACAGCCCCCAACCAGCGATAAATGCCTCGACTCTGGCCACGATGGAGAAATCATCGTCACATTGAACGTCTTTCCCAGCCTTTATCTTCCCGCAGAACTCGTCCAGATTCGCCAGCGGCTGGGCTTGACCCTGGACGAAGCTATTGGTCTTCGGGAAGAGTTTGTCCTCGATACATACGGCAGCAATTTCCCGCTGCTCAAGCTTTTTCACCAACCGCCGTACGTTATTGAAGTTCCCGTAGCCGGTATCACCATCCAGGAGAATCGGTATGCGCGTGGCGTCCGACATGAACTCCAACATGTCGAGAACCTGGGTCCAGCTGGCTTCGTTGTTATCGCGAACCCCGTATTGCGCCGACAAGGCAAGCCCACTGCCCCAAATCCCTTCGAAACCAGCCTCTTCAACGATTCTGGCGCTCAATCCATTGTGGGCCTCACAGATGAACGAAAGTCCGCCTGAGCGCAACATCCTTCTGAACTGGCTGGCCTTGCTTTCCATGACGCAGATCCCTAATGCCGGTTTATTGAATATTATGACCTGTCGACGAATCTTGTCTCGTTCTTCCCGGATACCGATCGGGGTGCGGAAGTCTCAGAACGTGCCGCAGATTCGATTTCTATCGCGTCGAACAGGAGAAAAATTCCCATGGCAGATACTGAACATCGCCGCTTCTGAGGCCTGAATGCACCCAGCTTGTCGGCTGATGGAAATGGACTACCAGGAAACCACGGACTAATCTTTAACTAGCTAATGCCGAACGATCCCTCCAGGAATCGAACAGCAAGTCATGATCTCAGAAGCCCAAAAAGGATGGCCGCATCGGATGTGGTCGTTCATGGAAGAAAGGCACCCGCTGGCGAATCGCCTCGCCCTGTCGTCTCTGATTTATCTCGGCCCAGCGGCATTTTTGGCACATGTTCATGGTAAAGGCCCTGCACCGTGGTCGACGTCAACGCTCGTCGGCATATGCACTGTTTTCAGTTTCTATCTGATCTTGCGGTTGAGCG
This sequence comes from uncultured Gammaproteobacteria bacterium, assembly GCA_963759055.1. Taxonomy (GTDB): domain Bacteria; phylum Pseudomonadota; class Gammaproteobacteria; order Chromatiales; family Chromatiaceae; genus Thiosocius. The sequence continues at coordinate 197,536 of CAVWYD010000014.1, read as the reverse complement.
ATGAACTCAAAGACATTGAGCTAGACAGCAAAAACTTCCCAGAACGCCCCCTGCCGTCACGCCGCGTGACACCATGGGACCTCCAGCTGGGACTGATCCTTCTCTTCCTGCTGACACCCGTTTTGAACCTCGGAACAGGAATCGCGTTTCTGGCAGCAAGCGGTGTCTTGGTCTACGAATTTCTGATGTACCGGTTCTTTTTTATCCCCGACATCCTGCGACGTCGCCCGCTGCTGAATCTGGTCGCGCACAACCCGGTATTTGCCCTGATTCCACTGTATTCAATACTCCTGTATGCGGGCGAATCCCACGCTTCAGCTACCACCTTGGCGTGGGGCGATATCATGGCCTTTACCGTGATGGTATGGATGCCGTTTTTGGGCTGGGAGATCGGCCGCAAGCTTCGTGAACCTGAAGCTGAAGACCCGTACGACATCTATTCGCCCGCGCTGGGCCATGCCGGTGCAGTATTGTGTGTGATTACAGCCCAGACAATCAGCTTGTCGGTTGCCTTGTTCCTGACGTTGAAATGGTCACTGGGCTGGATATACGTATCGATCATCGCCGCAGCCTTTGCATTGGCACTGGCAGCCAATCTGCGTCTCCTCATCGCTCCCAGCGATTCTTCGGCACGACTCAAACCGTTTACCGAGATATTTGCCGCAAGTGTATTGGCTGCGCAGCTCATCGGTTTCGGCAAAGCCATGTTGTGAATACGATGACGGATGACTTTGCACACTTGATCATCCCCTCAACGACCCAGTCTGCCCTGACAGCAGGTGAGGTCGTTGGTGGGAAAGCACGAAACCTCCTTCGGCTCCGTGAGGCCGGATTCGATATACCTGACTGGTGGGTGGTCTCCAGCCACGTGTTCGACAGCGCCATCAATCCGGTCCGACAGAAGATCGCAGACCTGCTCGACCGAACGGACTTTGATGACGTCGTCGATATCGACCGAACCGCCGGAAATATTCGCGACACGATACTCACGCTGAGTTTCCCCCCGGACGTTCTTCATCACCTGCAGACACTCCTAATGCGAGGCGGGGAGAAGCGAGCATTTGCGATAAGGTCGTCAATTCTCGACGAGGATGGCGCCAAGCACTCTTTTGCAGGTTTGATGGAATCGTTCCTGAATCAAGGTATCAATGATATTCAAGAGAGCATTTTACAAGTCTGGGCTTCCGCCTTTTCCTCTCGCGCGCTGTCATACCGCTGGAAGAAAGGCATTGATATTCGAAACATCTCTGCCGCAGTCATTGTTCAGGAGATGGTCCCGGCAAAGAGCGCTGGCGTCCTGTTTACCCACGACCCCAACGACCTCCAGGAAACCTGTGTCATAACGGCAACCATAGGCCTCGGCGAAGGAGTGACCAGCGATTTTTCGGACACTGACACCTATCGGGTAGATTGGCATACGAGCTCGATTGAAAGACCGGTCACCAACAAAACGCCCAAGGTGAATGAATCAAGCGAAGGTGGGAGCACCTCTGGCGTTGCCACATCCTCGGCGCAACCGCCCGCCGTTCTGACGGACCAGGAAATCCGGGAGCTACGTGACCTTGGGACTCGGGCGTCGGCAGTATTCTATACGCCGCTCGATATCGAATGGGCCTTCGACAGATACGGAAAGTGTTGGTTATTGCAAGCCCGACCGATCATACCACCCGAAAGACCCGGTCACCTCAGGGTCTGGGACAACGCCAATATCGTCGAAAGCTATCCTGGCTTGACGCTACCGCTGACGTTCAGTTTTGCACGGGGACACTATGAACGGACATTCCGGCAGCTTGCCCTCACAGCATTCCGCTTAAATCACTCCTACTGGGAGCGGCACCCGGTCTTCAAGAATCTTTTCGGACTCATCAATGGAAGGGTTTACCTGAATTTACTCAATTGGTACCAGATGCTGTCATTTTTGCCGGGCTTTAAACAGCGCAAGCTCGCATGGGACCAGATGTTTGGTATCGACAGGCAGCTTAATCCGCCGCGCACACAATTATCCCTTATCGACTACGCGAGTGTTGCCGGGGTCGTCGTCAAGACGCTTCTGACTGTCAAAAAAGCGAAACGCCGTTTCGACCTGTGGTTTCAACCCCTCTACGACAAGTACAAGTCAATCGAACTTGATAAGTTGAACGAAAGCGAACTGCTGGAGGTCTATGAACAGCTCACCGCTGAAATCACCGAACACTGGTATCTGACCCTGAGCAATGACTTCTGCGCCATGACGTACTACGACTGGCTGCAGAAGCTGTGCCATCGTTGGGCGCCAGATCATCCAAACCTGCACAACGATCTACTGCAGGGCCAGACTCTCATTGAGAGCGTTGCACCCTCGCGGTCAATCGATCATTTGGCCGAAATGTTTACGCAGCATAAAGAGCATCAAGCACTGAACTCACTGCAGGACAGCGCAGCCATTTGGGGTAGGATTCAGAGCGACGACAGTTTCGGGACACTCAGAAACGCTCTGCAACTGCATATCGAAATGTTTGGCGACCGCAGCGTGGAGGAGCTGAAGCTGGAGGTTCCCAGCTTTCGCGAGGAACCGGAAAGGCTGATAGATATCATCAAGCGGAGGGTTCACACTACCCAAACGATCGATGACATCGAAGGTCGTGCAAAAACTGCACGGCACCAGCATGAGATGGTCATGCGGCAGGCCATCCGCAACCCGCTGAAACGATTTGCTCTACAACTGGTTCTGGCAAACGCACGAAGCGCACTCGCAAACAGAGAAAGTATGCGCCTGGCACGCGGACGCGTGTACGGGCTGGTGAGACGCATATTCAGTCAGATCGGAGAGCGGCTTGTAGTGAAAGGGCTCCTCGATTCGCGCCGGGACATCTTTTACCTGACCGTCGACGAGGTGACGGACTACATCAATGGGTCCGCCGTAACTCAAGACCTTCGCGCTACAGTCAGACTCCGTCGCGACGAATATGAATCATTCGAAAACCATGAACCACCTGGCCGTTTTCAGACCAGAGGCCTCGTGTATGAAAACGTACCCGTGATGGCCGCGACCACCACTGGGGAACCCAATCAGGCGATGGGTATCGGCTGTTCCTCTGGTATCGCATCGGGCGTCGCCAGAATAGTCCGTGAGGCGGCCAATGTGATTATCAATGAAGGCGACATTATCGTGGCGCGCTCGACTGACCCTGCATGGGTCTACCTGATGACCGCATGCAAGGGGATCGTCGTTGAAAGGGGCAGCGTTCTCTCACACACCTCGATCATCGGCCGGGAGCTCGGAATACCCACCGTTGTTGGCGTTGCCGATGCAACCGACCGAATACCGGATAAGGCTGCTATCACGATCAATGGAGAGTCGGGGCTTGTCCAATGGCATTGACAGCGTACAGATTCGAGCTTGAAATGATCGAATCACTGGTTGATCTCCGTACTGAGCTATATGGCGACAGCCCGGAAACTGCACTTCATGCTGAAGAGATCCGGCGACTGCTCAGCCGAAGTTTTTCCTTTCACGCGGACCCAGGGAATGATCACATGTGCTTCATCGCCAGACAGGGAAACAAGACGGTGGGGCACGTGACTGCCACAGTGAACGGGCAACTGAAGACTCCAGACGGCGACCCCGTTGGGGCAATCGGTTTTTTTGAGTGTATAGACGACTACAACGTGGCGACCCAACTCCTGGATGCGGCGATCGGCTGGCTCAAGAATGACAAGGCACTCACGCGAATATGGGGCCCTATACAGTTCGACATCTGGCACGGCTACCGTTTCAAGACCCGGGGATTCAACGTCAACCGCTTTACTGGCGAACCCATTAACAACTCCTATTACCCACATTTTCTTGAACGATACGGCTTCAAACCCAAGTGGCAGTGGAGCTCGGTGTGGATAGCGGAACCAGAAGCCGTGGAGAACCTGATTAGCCACCGAGCACCCAAGCTCAACTACCTCATGGGAAAGGACCTCCGCTTTACCACGCTCTCTGGGCACGAGGATTTGCGAGTCTTACATAACGCGATAATGAAGGCTTTCCTGCCTCTGCTGGGCTTTACGCCTCTTCCCTTCGATGAATTTGAGCGCCTTTTCCTTGCGCGGTGCCGGGACGACCGGCTCGTGACCATCGTCAGAGACCCCGATGATCGTGTACTGGCCTTTGCCCTCGCCTATCCAAACAAGCAGACGTGCGGTACGTCGTCTTTATCAAACGAAGAAGCCGTTTTCTTTCTTGTCGGGACCACGGAACAGGGTGGGATTCGTAATAAAATGCTGGCGCCTTCGACTGTGTACCATGCTGTTCGCGAATGTTTCCATGCCGGCTATAGTTCGGTTGTCCTGGCACTGATGCGCAAATCGATCTGGCTCGAGGCAATCAAAATAAAGCACCTGGATGATGCGCTCAGCACCTATGCACTTTTTGAACTGGAAATCTGACGGGATGCCGCCGTGACCAAACCTTACACCAAGGACACCGGACCGGATTACAACCAGATCGCAGAACACTACGATGGCATCCGACCTCCTGTCGGCGTCGAATTGATTCTGCGCGCATTCAGTACATCAAGCACCCCGCTTTCAAAAATGAGCATATTGGATGCGGGCTGCGGTACCGGGAGTTACAGCCTCGCATTGGCTGAACATGTTCCGCGCGTCGCAAGTATCGATCGCAGCAGGGGGATGATCGCTATTGCCGAGGAAAAGAGGCGCAAATCTCCAAGGCGGGCCCAACTTGCCTTTATGCTTGGAACGATGATGGAAATGCCATTCAGAGATTCAAGCTTTGACGGGATCATGGCAAACCAGACATTGCATCACCTCGAAGACGGGCAATCCGAGGGGTTTGATGCTCATAGAAAAGTTTTGCGTGAATTCGCACGCATCTTAAAACCGGATGGCGTGATCGTGGTCAGCACCAGCTCGCAAGAACAAATTGATAGCGGCTTCTGGTTTTATCATCTCATCCCACAAGCGGCACGGCGTCTGCAAAAAAGATTTATACCCTTGCCAAAACTGGCAGAGCTGCTGGCGGAACTTGGTTTTCGACATATAGCCGAGCAGGCATTGGGCGACGTGGTATTACAGGGTGACGCCTATTTTGAACCCCATGGGCCGCTTCGCGCTGCCTGGCGCAACGGCGATTCCGCATGGTCGCTGGCAAGCAAAGAAGAACTCGCCCAAGCATTGTCCAGAGTGCGCGAACTTGATGCACGAGGCGAGCTCGAAAAAAAAATGGAAGACTGGGATTCCGCCAGAAGACGCATCGGACAAATAACGTTTGTTTGTGCGTCGAGACGTCCTTGCCAGGCTTGGTCGCACTCTTAATTGAAGCCGTGAATGAACCATCAATCAAGTTAAAGGAAACCACCTTGGGCTCTTGAAGCCCAAAAAGCGCTGAAAAAATTCTCGCGACGCTTATCTTGCCCCCCCGCGTGCCACTAAAACGCTGATGCCCGTGGGCATCCCAACCCCACTGCTTCATAATCCGCTGAATTCCTTTGCAAACACCGGGACAACCCCTTGAGCCACCGTCCCAGGAAAAGGTTCGGCCGGAAAAGGGCGGAAAAGGGGACGTTTCCGGAAAAGGGGACGGAGGAATTAATTCGTGCTTGGCTACGTTTTTTCTGTGTTGCGCGGTCGCCCTCGCCGCATCTGCCGCGTTGCACGACGTGATACGGAAGCCCCGGCACATAGTGCCTCGCTCGTCTTGGCATCCTCGCCTCCCTGCGTATGCCGTTTCAAAATCAAACCCTATCGCCGCCAAAGCGACTGGTCAAAAATTAAACGCCTCCAAATACCTCCGTCCCCTTTTCTCCCGTCCCCTTTCAGAACAGCACAGGCCGGAGAAAATCTCCGGCCCGCGTGTCACGACTACCTACCCCGCGGGCGGCTTACTCACTGCTTAGCTGTTTCGCCACTGCAGGCCAACCTGACGTATCGAATCTGGCGTAACCCGATCCTTCGGTCAACAGCCGAGTCTTAATTTCATCAGGCGTCATCGCCGCCAGTGCTGCATAGCTGGTGATCCCTTTCTTTTGCAATACAGAGGCTATCTTGGGTCCAATGCCGGTTATTGCAGTCAAATCATCTGCTACTCCAGGCTCAGCAACAGTTTTTGTCGTCCTGGCTTTTTCCGCTGATATTGTTTTTGCCGAAGGCCTCTTAACCTTGAGCTCGGCTGCTTTTTCCACAGCAACCGGCGCAGGGAAAGGCGCGACGGCTTCTTCTCCGATACGGGCCTTGACGTAAGAGCCAGGTGCGGCTTCGAGTGCTTTGAATCTGTCGCTGCCAGGCTGACGCGCTTCAATCAAATCCCCGCTCATCGGCTCTATCCAGCGTTGCCACTCTGGCCACCAGGAGCCGGCATGTTTTTCAGCACCGGCAGCCCATTCATCCGGATTCGATACCAACCCGTCGATAACGCGGTAATCGTATTTCCCGCGCTCTGGGGGATTGATAATACCGGCGATATGTCCGGATCCACCGAGTATAAAACGTACCGGTCCCGAGAAACGCTGGGCCCCCGAATAGGTCGATTTCCAGGGCGCGATATGATCCTCGACAGCGGAAACGAAACAGCACGGGATATCAATAGTGGTCAGATCGATAGATGTGTCAGCAACCGTCAGTTCCCCTTTGTACAAGCGATTTTCCAGGTACATATTGCGCAGGTACCAACTGTGCATCTTGGCCGGCATGCGTGTGGAATCAGAATTCCAATAGAGCAGATCGAACGGACGCGGGTCGTTTCCAAGCAGATAGTTATTGATATAGAAAGACCAGATAAGGTCATTGGCTCGCATCAGGTTGAAAGCAGCAGCCATTGAGGATCCCTCAAGATAACCGTCTTTTTCCATCTGCGTCTCCAGACCGGAGATCTGTTCTTCATCGATGAAAACGCCTAGTTCACCCGGCTCGGAAAAATCGATCATGGTGGTGAAGTAGGTGGAACTCTTGATGCGAGAGTCACCTTTGCTCTTCATGTATGCCAGGCTGGTGCTCAACAGGGTACCGCCGATGCAATAGCCGATAGCGTTGATCTCATTCTCGCCGGTTATCTGCTCCACCATATCGGTAGCATGAAGTACGCCTTCACGCAGGTAATCCTCGAAGCCGATTTCGCTAAAGCTTTCATCCGGATTCACCCAGGATATGACGAACACCGTGTGACCCTGCTCGACCAGCCACCTGAGCATCGAGTTCTTGGGTTGCAGGTCCATGATGTAAAACTTGTTGATCCAGGGCGGAACAACCAATAGTGGCCGTTCGAATACCTTTTCCGTAGTAGGCGCGTATTGAATGAGCTGAAACATGCGGCATTGATAGACGACTTTTCCCGGCGTTACTGCAACGTTCTTGCCCAACTCGAAAGCGCTGGTGTCGGTCATCTGGATCTTCAGTTGTCCCTGTCCCCGCTCCAGATCCTCCAACATGTTCTTCAGGCCGTGAACCAGACTACCGCCCTTGGTCTCCCGAATTTTCTCCAACACCGCAGGATTGGTGATCGCGAAATTGGTCGGTGACATCGCGTCGAGAATTCGCTCTGTGAAAAACTTCACCTTCTCGGCAGTGTGATCGTCGAGACCATCGACATCGGCCACCATACTTCGCATCCACTGCGAAACCAGAAGGTAGGACTGCTTGATGCACATGAAGATCGGCTGCCTTGCCCAATCTTCGTGGTGAAAGCGGCGATCACCCTTATCCGGCTCGATAACGGGCTCTGCCTCAAACCCCAGCAACCCCATGGTGCTGCTCTGGCAGAGTTGAATAGCGCTTTGCCAAAACTCTAGATTGGTCTGTGCCAGTTTCTGCGGATCCTGAATTGCAGTGACGAACCACTCACTGTAGAGCTCGCCGAGATTGAACGGATCGAGATCCGACTGCGCGTGGTTTTTGGAAAAATCCGTCAACATATTTTCAACAGTCTTGAAATTCTGCAGCAATCCCTGCGCCAGCTCTCCCATGTCAAGAGTGTTGAGATCCTGGGCGGTCGATTCGGTCATGGTCAGCTCATCCTCGGCGCATTTCTCGCCACGTAATGCCAACTTCTGTTCTGCGGATACGACTCTTTATTCGGTTGCCGACCGGTAGTCCGGCAAAATAACAACCAACACGTAAGTTCGGGTACAGCAAGCGACCGAGACATACCCGGCTTTCCGTGACTATCCGTGTGCTCTTTCCCGCTACAACGTATTAACGGGCTCGCCTCTCCTGCAGCGTACCTTGGAAGAGACGAGGCAATACACTGAATCAGCCCTGCTTGCTGATCGCGTCCTTGATCTCTTGAACACTGGCGAGGAAACGCTCGTTGACCTGCTTGGCAACCGCTTCCTGACTGCTCTTCACCAACTCGGTCAGTTCAGCGGAATTGGCCAGAGCTTTCTCCACCGCGGACTGCAACAACTTGGCCTGCTTCTCAGCCAAATCCTGTGGATTGCCGGAGCTCGCCAACCCCTTGGCCGCTTCAGTAGCATCAGCCATCGCCTGCTGAAGCATTTCCGACTGGCATTTGAAAAGCTCCTGGGTACCGGCAAAAGCGGCTTGGTTGGCGCTCACCAGCGCCTCCATGTTCTTCTTCTGGGACTCCAGAAAAGCACCGCTGTCGAAATTCGGCAGCTGATAGGCATTGAAGCCACCCTGCATCTGCTTAATGAACGCCTGGGGGTCATAGCCTTTGAGAAGGCTGGTGAAGTCAAAAGGATTATTCGTCTGAGAAGCCATGATATTTACCCTTAAGTCTGGTTGAACCTTTCAAAAATGCTGCACTGCACAATCCGTTTCCATTATCGGGACAGCACAGGGTTGGGTCAAGCTTTTTTGTGCACCGCACAAAATCAGCGCCGACAACCCCAAGACTCCTTCGACAAACAGACATCGCCGCTCGAAAATCTCCGTGTCGACGGCTCAAGTGTTGAGCGCAGCCTGAGGATGAGTGTCCACGAAATGCTTGAGTACAAGCTTCAGCGTGATCACATGTTCCGCATCACCTTTCTTCTCCGCCGATTCGATATCTTCCAGTATGATGCGACGGATCTTCGGTACGCCATCGTCAGTGTGGACCAGGTAACTTCCAAGCTCAGCAGCCACGATTTCCGGAATATGCTCGTGCTCCGCAATCGCCTCAACTTCCTCTTCGGTCAAATCGCTGAGACCGATACAATCCTCGTAAGTCAACATCTCTCATCTCCTCTCAATTGTCTTCTGCTTTAAGTTTAGTGCGCCGCAAGCGTAGGCTGAACCATAAGGAATATTGATGGCCTTTTTCCCCAAGCTACCGTCAGCCTGATCGCGCCCCGGCCACACCCACAGGCCGCAAGCACCCTGCCGCGTTTGTTAAACGCAGCCGAGCGGATGGATGCCCCCAAGTTATCCTTGAACCGCCGACTGAGCGCTCGCGTCAGACCTGGCTACTAAGGGCGCCGTATAGCGCCTGGAACTCGCCGGTCAGCTTGTGGCGCGGATCGAAGTGAATCATCGGCTTGGCTTCCTGATGCGACTCGCGAATGCGAATCGACGGCGACAGATAGGTGCCCAGGATCGGCAGCCCTTCACCGATTAACTCCTCCACCAATGCCTTGGGCAGACGTGCACGTGACTGGAACTGGTTGACGATAATCCCCTCGATCTGGAGCTGATCGTTGTGATCCTGCTGGATCTCCTGCACGTTTGCGAGCAGCGCATAGAGCGCCTGACGCGAAAAGTCGTCGCAGTCAAACGGAATAAGGCAAGCATTAGCCGCGATAAGCGCAGAGCGGGTGAAGAAGTTGAGTGCGGGCGGCGTGTCGATATAGATCTCGTCATACCCCTCCAGCGCCAGCAGCGCGTCGCGCAATTTGAACATCTTGTAGCGCGCCTCCAGCTTGCCCTGCTGGTACTCCAGCTCAGGATGGGCCGCCATCAGAAAAAGCCTGTCAAACGGCGTTGGATGAATGTACCCGACGATCCCCTTGTTGTTGAAGCTGAAGTTGAGCATCTCCCTGAAGAAGCCGGCTAGCGTCTCAGTGGGATTCTCCGGATTGTGGCCCAGCAGGTAGCGGGTCGAGTTGCCTTGCGGATCGAGATCCAGTACCAGGACGCGCTTCCCCTGCGCAGCGCTGATCGCTGCCAGGTTGCAGGTGATCGTGGATTTCCCTACACCGCCTTTCTGATTGAAAACTACTCGACGCATTGATCTCACTCCTGCACACACCGGCGATTGGATAAAAGGAGTTTAACGGGCCTGATTGGGTATAGGGAGCATAACCGCCCCTTCTCCCAATTCCCCCATTGTCTTTAGTCCATCGATTGACCGGCGAATCACCTTCTCCAAGCCATTATGACCTGAACTCCGCTTCCATACTCGGGACAAACAGGCACAGATCCCGCCATCAAAGCAGATCGGTCGGTTGCCTTCGTCCGTTCAATGTCGGGTCTGGTGGATACCAGCGTGGGGTGAAATCGGCCTGACAATGGCAGCGCCCTTCACCCGAGAAACGACGTTTGCGTTCTGTCTCGCACTCCGCCACGGAGGCAAAAGGCCCGATGATGTTAACCGGGTTGTCCGGCGAGGACCCGGGCGGATGGATGTGGCAGGTACTCGATCTCGTACCGGCGCCGACGGCGCAGCCGACCGCCAGACAGATACTCAGACCGAAAAGGCGCGACCACATAAGACGACGCTACTCTTCATAGGGCGCGATTTCAGTCGCGTACAGGGTATAACCGGCTTCCGCCATATCGTTGTCCATGCGTTTGACACTCATAGTGCCGGTAACCCAAACGACGTCGAATTCACCAAGCCTGGTGCCTTTGCCGGGTTCTGTCAGGACGAAAACGGTCTGATTGGCGGGTGGGGGCGGCACGTGGATGCAAGCGCCATAATAGGGAACCAGAAGAAAACTGCTGGTTTCCTGACTGTCACCCTCCAGCGGCACCGTAAAACCCGGTAGCTTCACCACCTTTCCATCCAGTTCTGTCCTGACCGGTGCCTCGTCCCAGAGCTTTCGCAGCTTCTCCATCAGCTCCGCCGCACGGGGGTCGTCGTCTTCCATATTTTCCGGCTGATATTCCGCGAGCAGCTTCTCGGGTGAATAGTCATCCGGGATCAGCGAATCCCAGTCGATTTCCTTAACGCCTGCATCGGCCCCGTCAGCCGGTATCTCCAGCGGTGACGAAGGGTCGGATTCAACGACTGCCGGCTCGGCGGCGGTTGTAGTTGCAGGCAGCACTTGGGTAGCCGGGGCAATGGTCGTCGGCGGTTGCCCGGAATCACAGGCTGTCAGGAACAGCGCCGGTAACAGAAGTGCTTTTCGAAAAAGTCTATAAATCATCGGCGTGTAGGGTGATTTTCCAGTGGGGGGCGACGCAGGTGCAAAATACACGCGCCAGGCTGAACCTTGCGGCCGAAGCAGCATAACGGGTGACATCTGGCGGATCAATGAGGTTCCCGGATCGCCAACCCAACTCACGCTGTGCGCCCCGTCAAGGACGGCGAACACGATGTCTGTCCATGCTTTCCATTGGGTATACTTCGGCTTCGAACAGTCATCCCGGCTCGACACCTGGAGCAGACTGATGGCAAGGCCTGAACGCCTCGGGCCCGGCCAGGTCGGATACGTGCAACTTCTCCGAAGGTCAATTGATGAACCGAATCATCCCTCTTCACCGTGCCGGCGTCTGCATCATCGCGATGTTGATCGCCGCCGGCTCCCAGGCCGACGAGTCACACTCACACCGCCCGCAAACCAGCCACGTGCATGGCATTGCAGCGCTGAACCTCGTGCTCGACGGCAAGGCCGTTCATATCGAGCTGAACAGCCCTGCCGCCAACCTGGTCGGTTTCGAACATGCGCCAGTTTCAGAAGCGGAGCACACGGCACAAGAAAATGCGCTTTTGACCCTGAAGAAGGCAGACCAGCTGTTTCGTTTCAACAAGACCGCGAACTGCCATGCAGCGCAGGTCGAGATCGAATCCGGCTCGACTCAGGCAGCACGGCCTCCGGCCCAGGACGGGCATCGGCATCACGAATCCGACGATGAAGAACACGCGGATACGCGGCATTCCGACATAACTGCGATGTACCGTTTCACCTGTGATGTCCCCGGTGAACTCGACACCTTGCGCGTCGGCCTGTTCGATGCCTTTCCGGCGATAAACAATCTGGCCGTGCAGTACATCACCGATGGGGGACAGGGTGCCGCGACCCTGAGCAGCGGCGAGCCGCTTCTGACGTTCTGATTGTCTTGCGTATCACACCTCGGGGATGACGGTTGAACAACCGTGCCGGTTTGCACAAGTGAATAGAGCTGTATGCACGCAATCGAGATCAACGACCTGATATTCCGCTGGAAGCGGGACGGAGCGACCGTCTTATCGCTTGACGCCATTCGTATTGCGCGCGGCGAACAGGTCTTTATCTCGGGGCCGAGCGGCAGTGGCAAGAGTACGCTGCTCAGCCTGTTGGCAGGCGTTACGACAGCCGAACAGGGCTCGTTGCAGGTTTTGGGCAACCGACTGGAAAGACTCGGCGGCGTCGAGCGTGACCATTTCCGCGCCAACCATATCGGTTACATATTCCAGATGTTTAACCTGATTCCCTATCTCTCGATGGTCGACAATGTAACCTTACCCTGCCGCTTCTCCCGGCAACGTCGGGACAAGGCGGTCAAGCGCAGCGGCACGCCCGAGCACGAAGCATTACGGCTGCTGGACCATCTGGACATGGCGCATGATGAGCTGCTGGGGCGTCCTGTCACCACCTTGAGCGTCGGGCAGCAGCAACGCGTGGCCGCCGCGCGCGCGCTGATGGGCTCCCCGGAGATCGTGATTGCCGATGAGCCCACTTCTTCGCTCGACGCGAACCGGCGCGAGGCATTCGTTCAACTGCTGTTCAAAGAATGCGGCGAATCCGGGGCGACACTGGTCTTTGTCAGCCACGATGAATCGCTGGAGCCCCTGTTCGACCGGCGCATTCCGTTGAAAGAAGCAAACCGCGCTGCCCATCGGGAAGCTCAGGCAGGATAAGCACATGCCGATAGCAACACTCGCCTGGCACAGCCTGATGAATCGACGATTCACCGCCGCACTGACCGTGATCTCGGTTGCGCTGAGCGTTACCCTGCTGGTGGGCGTGGAACGCCTGCGCAACGAGACGCGTTCTAGTTTCTCCAATACCATCTCCGGCACCGACCTGATTGTTGGCGCACGCAGCGGCCCGGCACAGCTGCTTCTGTACTCTGTGTTCCGCATTGGTGACGCAACCAACAACATGTCCTGGAAAAGTTATCTGGACCTGTCTAGCCACCCCAAGGTGGCATGGGCAGTCCCGATGTCACTGGGTGATTCACACCGCGGATTTCGTGTGCTCGGCACCACGAAGGATTATTTCCAGCATTACCGCCATGCGCGCCAGAAGGCGTTGCAGCTGGCCCACGGCCGCGTGTTCGATGACGTCTATGAGGCAGTAATCGGATCGGAGGTCGCGCAAAAACTCAACTACAAGCCAGGCGATCAGATCATTCTGGCGCATGGTGCCAGTGATGTGGCCTTTGCCCGTCACGGCGACAAGCCGTTCAGCGTCGTCGGCATTCTCGAGCCGACAGGCACACCGGTGGACCATACGGTACATGTCGGCCTGGAAGGATTGGAAGCGATCCACATCGGCTGGCAGTACGGCGCTCCGCTGCCCGGCACCGCCAACACTGCCGAGCAGGCGCGCAACTTGGACCTGACACCGAAAACGATCACCGCGGTTCTGCTGGGCCTGAAGTCGAAAGTATCGACCTTCCAGGTACAACGCTTCATCAACGAATATCCGCAGGAGCCGCTCAGTGCAATCCTGCCTGGGGTCGCACTCAATCAGCTCTGGAATCTGATCGGTATCGCCGAAAACGCGCTTCTGCTGGTCTCCGTGTTTGTCGTGATCGTCGGCATGTTCGGCATGCTGACCGCACTGATGACCGGACTGAACGAAAGACGCCGTGAAATGGCCATACTGCGCTCGGTCGGCGCACGGCCGGTCCATGTATTCGCATTGATCATGGGGGAGGCCGGCTTTCTCACACTGCTTGGGGTGTTGCTGGGGTTTGCCGCACTCCATGCGATTCTTCTGGTAGCCCGGCCGATCATGGAAAGCCAGTTTGGGATCTCGCTAGCTTTTGGTGCTCCGTCATTCACCGAGGCGGGATTGCTCGCCTCGGTCATACTTGCCGGATTTCTTGTCGGCGTCATACCGAGTTATCGCGCATACAAGCTGTCATTGATCGATGGCCTTTCCGTCCGAGTCTAGAAATCTCCTGCTCGCACCACCTCACATCTGAGATCGAACACATGTCGACAACACAGCTCGCGCTGCTTTTGAACGAGATCTGGGCCAACCAACTCATCGATCCGGCTTTTTCAACCGCCGCGAAAACCGAAGCGACCCACAATCCCCTCCCTCGTATTCGTAACACCCTGATTTGCGCAGGCCTGTGGTTTTGCCCGAAACTTAACTCATTCATTTCTTGAACTTTTGGAAGGCTATCCCCTTGAGCCATAGTCCCAGGAAAAGGTTCGGCCAGAAGTTAGCACGGCGTTACCAACGGCTGCCGGCAGTTTCGCCAACATCTAGATAATGCTGCCATCACGCTAGTGGGCCAATGACCGGCATGGGGTCTTGAGCTGACGGATGCCCGGATCATTTGTGGGGCTGGATGTCATGGCGGTCGGGTCGATAATGCGGAGACCGTCGAAAGTGCCGGTCACTTACGTGCTCCTGTTTCACACAGGATGACTGTAACCACCGGCCGTGCGTCAGTCCGGAAAAACACTCGTACTCCAATCTCCAGACCGACTGCCAGTGTATTGATACTTGCCTACGGGCGAAATTCTTTGAAAAAAGGTGTCCCAGTGTCCACCAGCGTTCAAATGAGCGATATCCATCTCGATTACCCGACCGAATCAGGTAAGGTTTCAGTGCTCAACAATGCCTCACTCATGGTTCCGCCGGGTGAAACACTGGCAATCAGTGGTCCCTCTGGCAGTGGGAAGACTTCGCTGCTCCTCCTTCTCTCCGGCCTTCAGCGCCCGACCAGCGGTGAGATCCTCGTCGGCGATCAGCGCCTTGGTGACATGGATGCCGATACCCTGGCCGACTGGCGTAGTGAGCACCTTGGCATCATCTTCCAGTCATTTCATCTGCTGCCTGGACTGACCGCCCTTGGCAACGTCAGCCTGCCGCTTGAAATCGCCGGTCAGGCCAAGGCCCGGGATCGGGCGCTTTCCATGCTGGAGGCGGTCGGTCTCAGTCATCGGCTGCAGCACTATCCGGGTCAGCTTTCCGGCGGTGAGCAACAGCGCGTGGCGATTGCCAGGGCACTGGTCCACCAGCCGAGCCTGCTGCTTGGCGATGAGCCTACAGGCAACCTGGACCACGAAACCGGTGAGAAAGTGCTCTCACTGCTGTTTGACCTCCACAAGAAAAGCAAATCCACGCTGCTTCTGGTGACGCACGACGAGCGTGTCGCAGAGCGCTGTCAGCATCGGGTGCGGATGGATGGTGGTCGCCTCTATGAAGCGTGAAACCTCAACAAAGCCGCTCTGGATGCTCAAATTCGCAATTACCGATCTGCGATCACGCATCTCCGCGCTCAAGGTCTTTCTCGCCTGCCTGATCCTCGGCGTCACCCTCGTGGCCGCTACTGCCAGCCTATACGGGGTTATCGAGCAGAGCCTGCTGGCGGATACCCGCGCGTTGCTGGGCGGAGACGTTGAGCTCGATTCCGGCGAGCCTTTGCCGGACGACGTGCTCGAGTGGATTCGTGCCACTGGCAGCATCTCGCTGGTCCGGGAATTCGACACCATTGTTAGCGATCGCGACGGTGATGGTTTCTTCAGAGCCGAGATACTGGTACCGGATGCGGCATATCCACTCTACGGCGCGCTGGAGCTGACGCCGGATGAGCCACGTAAGGCACTCACGGCACGAAAGGACAACCTTTGGGGCGCTATCATCGACCCCTTGCTGGCGGAGCGTCAGAGCCTGTCTGTTGGCGATCAGATTGAGATTGGCGCAGCGACCTTTCGTATCAGCGGCCTCATTCAGAAACAGCCGGATCGCAGTCTGAATGCCAACTGGCGCGGCTTGCCGATCATGATTTCCGACCAGGCGGTGGAGGCAACGGGTCTGATCCGGCCAGGCAGCCGAATCGATTACGAATACCGAGTTCAGACCGATCAGGATCTGGACGTGTGGCTGGAGGAGTTCGAACGGGCATTTCCGGACACACGATGGGACATCACCACCTTTGCTGAGCGCAGCGAACGTATCTCCGAGCGACTGGACCAGATTGCTACGGGGCTGATCCTCATTGCCTTCACCACGCTGTTCATTGGCGGCCTTGGTGTTGCCAACAGCATACACGCCTACCTGGACGAAAAATTGGGCACCATGGCCACGCTGCAGACACTGGGCCTGCGCCGCAAACCGCTGATGGGCATCTACCTGTTACAGATCGGCATACTGGGCAGCCTGGCTGGCCTTATCGGCGGCGGGATCGGACTTGGTCTTTCTGCCGTGGCTATCAGCCTGGCCAGCGATGCCTTTGCGCTATCCGGGCCGGACGGAGCAGGGCACTGGCTGTCCCTTTGGTTTGTCCCCTTGCTTCTTAGCTGGCTGTTTGCGGTGCTGACCGCCTATGTCTTCGCGCTGCCGGCCTTGGCCAGGGCACTCGCAGCCTCTCCGGCCGGGCTTTTTCGGGGCCAGGTTCAGGCCGCACCGAATGAGCCTCGCAGTTGGCGCATTGCCAGCTACCTGCTAGCCGCGGTCTATATCGCCGCAACGCTGTTCTGGTTGCCATCCCCGCATCTGGGTTTTCTGTTCCTGCTGGCGGTGATCGTGCTCTGGGGACTGCTGGAAGGCCTGATCAAGGGATTGCGCGGGGCTGCCAAAACGCTGGAAGAAAGCGGTTTTGCCAACCGCAAGTTTGCCCGGCGGCTGGCGCTGGCCAATCTCCACGGGCCGGATTCGCCTCTGAGAGCAATACTGCTGTCGCTGGGTACAGCACTGACCCTTGTAGTGGCGTGCACCATGATGGTTACCACGCTCCTGCGAGCGATTGAAACCACCATACCGGCGGAATCACCCGCGTTGATTTTGTATGAGGTATTCCCAGACCAGAGGCAGCCGCTTGAGGCCGGTTTCGAAACGCTGGATTCCTCCAGTAGAGTAGAGCTGTTGCCACTGGTTCGCTCCCGCCTGGCTAAGATCAACCAGCAACCGATTGCCGAGCTACTCGCGGACAATCCGGAGGCGAGGCGCGAGGCCATGGGGGATGAATACAAACTCAGTTACCTCTCGGGCAATCCGGAACGCCTTGAACTGGTAGAAGGCGCCTGGTGGAGTGATTCCGCGCCGGAGGGAGCGCCTGCCTTTATGGCCATGGAGGATCGGGAAGCCTACCAACTCGGCTTGGGTGTCGGTGACAAGGTGGAATTCACTGCCCAGCACAAGACCATCACCGCTGAAATCCGCGCCATCTACCGCCAGAAAGGCCTCCAGACCCGGTTCTGGTTTGAAGGCATTCTGCAGGAAGGGGCACTGGACGAATTAATCAGCCTGTACGTAGGCGCGGTCTACCAGAGCGATGAGGCCGCCAAAGCCTCCCAGCAATGGCTGTCGCAAAACATCCCCAACGTGATCACATTGCGCACCGCCGACTGGCTGGAAACCGCCGGTGACCTGCTCAACAAGGCCGCTGCCGGCCTCGCAGCCGTTGCCACCGTCAGCCTGATGGCAAGTCTTCTGGTGCTGTCGAGCGTGGTGAGTGTAAGCCGTAGGCGACAACTCTATGTGGCCAACCTGCTGCACTGCCTCGGTGCCAGGCACCAGGCCATTCGGCAATCCATGCTGTTTGAGACCGGGTTACTTACGCTCCTTGCGACCGCCTTCGCGACAGGGCTCGGGTCTCTGATCGCGCTGCCGGTGGCGGACCTGGCGTTAAAACTGCCGGCCGGGGATTTGTGGTGGCTGGGTGCGCTGGTGGCTGGCGCCGTCAGTTCAGTGGCGCTTCTGGGTGGGCTGTTGCCGACGCTAAGGGCCATGCGGCTTAATCCGGCGGTGTTGTTGCAGGATAGTTGAGGGGGCTTAGTTCCGGTTCTTCAGTACCGTATAAATGTGGAATACCGCGTCTTCCTGCGTCGGATTTTCCACGAGATCCTAGATCAATTTTAGTACCCGTTTCTCGTCGGTGTATAAAAGATGCAATCGCCCCGGCGTCCGCTTTTGGTTGGATGCGGACTTGTCTGGAGAATTGAAACCAGGCCTTGATCACGGGCGGCCGTGTGCGGTAGTAAATGCGATCTGTTTCCGTTAGTCCATGCTGGTGCCGTTGAAATAGGCCATACGATCGCACCTAGACTGTCGGTCTGATTCCGATGTCTGTCGGAACCATAATTAACTCTGTTCGAAGAGGCGAAACGATGAGACGAGCGAGCTCAAAAGGAATCATTCTGTTTTTCCTGGTGTCCAGCCTACTTTTTTCAAGCCAATTACTGGCAATGGAAGGCACGCTGCTCGTGGCCAACCGCGACGGGGGCAGCATCTCGCTGATCGACTTTCCAACGCGTGTAGAGGTCGCTCGCCTACCGATTGGCCCCGTTATCCCGCACGAAGTGGATGTTTCGCCCGATGGTCGACTGGCCCTGACAGGCGAGTACGGTACTAAGAAGCGTCACGGTCAGCATCTGGTGCTGATCGATATCGAGAAAGCCACGGTTTTGTCCCGGATTGATCTTGGGCCGAACTCGCGCCCGCACACGGCACTGTTCCTGCCAGACGGTAAACGGGCGGTCGCAACGCTAGAAGAGTCAGACCAGTTAGCGCTGATCGATCTTGAGGCGGGGGAGGTAGTTCGGACTTATCCCACCGGCGCCAGAGAGGGGCACATGGTGCGACTCAGTCCCGACGGCTCGCGGGCTTATGTGACGAGTCGCAAAGGGAAAGGCGCCTTGTCCGTGATTTTCCTGGACGAGGAACGCGACACGGTCGTCGTCCCTACTGG
This sequence comes from uncultured Gammaproteobacteria bacterium, assembly GCA_963759055.1. Classification (GTDB taxonomy): domain Bacteria; phylum Pseudomonadota; class Gammaproteobacteria; order Chromatiales; family Chromatiaceae; genus Thiosocius. The sequence continues at coordinate 178,534 of CAVWYD010000014.1, read as the reverse complement.
GGCCGGCGCCGAGGGCTTGGCTGTCAACCCAGACGGTAGCGAGATCTGGGTTGCGAACCGCGGTGAAGAAACGATCTCGGTGATTGACGCCGACAGCCTGAAGATCGTGGCGACTCTGCCATCGCGACCGTATGCGGGGCGCATCGAAATGACTGCCGATGGCCGCTATGCGGTCGTGCCGAACGGGAGCGGTGCCGGCGAAGTGCCGAACTACCTGCGCGTGTACGACGTCAAGAATCGTCAGATGATCGCCGAAAAGCCGCTGCGCGACGGCACCCCGCAGATCGGCTATTTCGGGATACTGATCCGAGGCGATACTGTTTTCGTGACGGACCCACTGGCAGATCTTGCCGATACCTTTGAGCTGCCAGCACTGACAGAACGAGAGTTGTTTCTTCGGCACCATGAGGCCCCGGACGGTATGGCATGGAGTCCACGCCGGGTTGCTGTGATGGAGAAATGAACAATGGCGGACGACTGCTCGCGCCGTTCAGCCAAGCTGGTACAAACTGGGTGGAATCGCAATTGTAGCGATCAGGCCAAGTGGCCGCTCCCGGGTGAAAGTGCCCGTCAGCCGACCCGGACGTGGAAACCATCCTGGCAGCTCGATCGCCTAACCCGGGAATGACCGGTCACAAGTGACATCGCTCTTACTGGCCGCCGCGAAAATCGAAGAGAGTTCGAATCTCTCCCTGCGCATTCGATGATTAGCCATGCCTCCTTCGGCATGAGGACGAGTGCTGGATGAAATCGGCGTCAATCGCGGTCGTGTGGCCGATGCTGGCGACAGTTCCGATGGCGTTCGAAGGACGGTATAGGTGGTGTTCGGCTTGTTTCACCGGCAAGGCGGATGATGCGTTAAACCTTTCGCTCACTCGCGAGACTAACCCCGTGTAATGGCCCACTCCGAGAACCGTTGAGCAAGTTGCTTGCCTTACTGTTGATGCTGTTTACCATGTCCGGCGCAGTGCCGGCGAGTGACAGTGCGCGCACCGAGCAGGTCCGGGTCAGCCTGCTACCGGAGCATGCGGCGGCTATTCCGGGCACGACGCTCTGGTTGGGCCTGCGTTTCGAACTGATCCCGCACTGGCATGTCTACTGGCGCAATCCCGGAGACTCTGGTGAGGCACCGAGGGTCGACTGGCAACTGCCTGCCGAATGGCAGGCTGGCGACATCCAGTGGCCGACACCACAGCGTATCCCGGTTGGCCCGCTGGTGAACTATGGCTACGAGGATTCGGTCACCCTGCTGGTGCCGATGACTGTTCCCGCAGGCCAGAAGACCGGGAAGCCTGTAGGCATCGCAGCCAATGTCAGCTGGCTGGTCTGTCGTGAGGAATGCATCCCGCAGGATGCAAGGTTGGAGATCACGCTGCCGGTCATGTCGGCCGGGGCCGATCCTGTTACGACGAATTCGTTCGAAGCGGTGCGCGCGCAGTGGCCGGCCGCCGCACCCGGCGATGCAGGCTACCTGCGAGAGCCTGATGCCCTGACTCTGCGCGTGAACGCGACTGGCTGGGCCGACGCACCGATCGGTTCAATGTGGTTTGCCGCGAACGACTGGGGGCCGATTGCACCGTCGCGGCCGCAGGCCTGGCGCTTCGATGGTGATGTGCTGCTCGTGACACTGCCTGTGGGCGAGGCACCGTTGGCCGGCGACGCAATGCTCGACGGGCTCCTGGTGGTCAGCGAAGCGGTATCCGGCGCCACGTTGAGTCGAGGCTTCACGATCAGCGCCGCGCCGCTCGGCAGCGCACCAATACCGACCAATGAGCCCCGCGTGACGCTCGCCCTCGCCTTCGGGCTCGCCCTGCTCGGTGGGCTGTTGCTAAACCTGATGCCGTGCGTGCTGCCGGTGCTGTCCATCAAGGTACTGGCGCTCGTTCAACACGCCGGCGACCGCAGCGCACGACATGGGCTGGTGTTCGGTGCCGGGGTGCTGGCGAGCATGCTCGTGCTTGCCGGCCTTTTGATTGCGCTACGCGCGGGCGGCGCATCACTCGGCTGGGGTTTCCAACTGCAGGAACCCTGGGTCGTGATCGCCCTGCTGTACCTGATGCTGGCGCTCGGCCTGAATCTTTCCGGTGTGTTCAGCATTGGTGCCGGATCGGCCGGTGTTGGCCAGACGCTGGCCGAGCAAAAGGGACTGCGCGGAACCTTCGCCACCGGCGTACTCGCAGTAGTCGTCGCCAGCCCCTGTACCGCACCCTTCATGGGCACCGCACTCGGCTTCGCGCTGACCCGGACGCCACTCGAGACCCTGCTGGTGTTCGCGGCACTGGGCGTCGGCCTTGCCCTACCCGTGATACTCCTGGGTATCTGGCCTCGCTGGATCGGCCTGCTGCCCGCCCCCGGGCCCTGGATGGAACGCCTGCGCAACGCGCTGGCCTTTCCCCTGTACGCGACCGCCGCCTGGCTGCTGTGGGTACTGAGCCAGCAGGTCGGTCCAAGTGGGCTCGGAATCGCGCTGGCCGGCAGCGTGCTTCTCGCGTTCGGTCTGTGGTGGCTTGGCCAACCGCTGCGTCGTCGGGCCATGCGCCATGTGCTGGCAGGCACGCTGGTCTTCGCGAGTCTCGCATTGATGGTTGCCGCCGGGCACAGCACGCCGAACCCATCTGCAGCGAACGCGGCCGAGACCTGGAGCCGCGAGCGGGTCGCCACCCTGCAACAGGACAACCGCGCTGTACTGGTCAATTTCACCGCTGCCTGGTGTATCACCTGCAAGGTGAATGAACAGGTCGCGCTGACCACAAACGCGGTCCGCCAGGCGCTTGACGAACGTGGTATTGCCTACCTCAAGGCCGACTGGACGCGTCGGGATCCGGCTATCACCCAGGAACTGCAACGCTACGGGCGCAGCGGTGTACCACTGTACCTGCTTTATCCTCGTGGACAGGGCTCACCCGAGGTCCTGCCCCAACTGCTCACCGAAGGCTTGGTGCTCGACGCACTGTCGCGCATCGACAAGATATGACCACCCTGGAAAGGAGGAATTACCATGCTGATCAAATCCGTCTTAACCACTCTGCTGTTTATCGTGGCCACCACGGCCGGCGCCGCGCTGCGTATCGGTGGGCCGGCACCCGAATTCACCGGCATCGACACCCGTGGCAACAGCCACACACTAAGCGACTTTCGCGGCACGCCGGTGATTCTGGAATGGACAAACCATGACTGCCCGTACGTGCGCAAACACTACAACAGCGGCAACATGCAACAACAGCAGCAGGCCGCTACCGAAAAAGGTGCGATCTGGCTGTCGATCATTTCTTCCGCACCCGGTAAACAGGGGCATGTCACGCCGACCCAGGCCGATGCCCTGACCGTGCAGCGCAAAGCGGCGCCAAGCGCCGTCATTCTCGATGAGAATGGCGACATCGGCCGGCTGTATGGCGCCAAAACCACACCGCATATGTACATCATCGACGCCGAAGGCAAACTGGCCTACATGGGCGGCATCGACAGCATCGCCTCGTCCAACCCGGCAGATATCAGCAAGGCCACCCAGTATGTCCTTCCGGCACTGACCCAGGTGCTGGACAGCAAACCTGTGGCGTCGAGCGTCACCCGCCCGTATGGCTGCTCAGTGAAGTATTGACAGTTGTGAGGCATCCGGGGCGTTGCCTTGGCGCCAGGTAAGGCGGTGATGCCCCGGATACCATGGTGGCCGACTTGATTCGAGTTATGCCGCCGCGAAAATCGAAGAGAGTTCGTATCTCTCCCCGCGAACTCCTAACGCACTGATTTGCGCAGGCTATTGGTTTTACCCGAAACTTATCTCATTCATTTCTCAGACTTTTGGAAGGCTAACCCCTTGAGCCACCGTCCCAAGAAAAGGTTCGGCCAGAAGTGTGGCCCGGAGTGGTTTTCCTACGGATTCTGCGGAGTTACAGCGGTGTGAATAGGGGCTCTGTCGACGATATCGGCTTTGCTACGAACTCGGTATTCGCCGTTTGTTGGAAGACGCATGCTAACTGTGGGCAGCAAGTCAAATACACTTGCGAAACCCCGAACGAAAAGAAGCGACCGGACGATACCTCCGGTCGCTTCTCGTTTACCCAGCACCAAGGAACAATCGCGTCAAGCTGTTGAGACGGCTATTGAAGCGACCTTAGCATCCAGGCTGTCTTCTCGTGGATACGCATGCGGTCCGAAATGAGCGCTGCAGAAGACTCATCGCCACCAGCCTGGGCTGCCTGCAAAGCCTCGCGACAGGTCTTGACCACCCGTTCATGGCCGCTCAGCAGAATCTTCACCATATTTTCCGCTTTGGGCACACCCTCGACCTCTTCTATGGCACTTAATTCCGCGAGTGCCTTATAGGTACCAGGTGCGGGTATGCCAAGTGTCAGAATGCGTTCAGCTATCTCGTCAACCGCGGTAGCGAGCTCCGTGTAATGCTCTTCAAACATAAGGTGCAATTCTCTGAACTGCGGCCCGGATACATTCCAATGAAAATTGTGTGACTGCAGATACAAAGTGTACGAATCAGCCAAAAGACGCTTCAGTCCGTCGGCGATCTGTATGCGATCTTGTTCTGCAATACCAATATCAATGTCTTTCATTTGTCGATACCTCCAAGTTAACGTTTATAGAAGAACTCACACGTCAGGGGGAGTGCACCATAAAGGCAGCTAACCCCCTCACGCTGCTTTCGGTTCTGTGTCGCTCAGGTAACGCCAGCCGATCGGGATCCCTTCCTCAGAGAATGAGTAGACAATCGGAATACCAGTTGGTATTTCCAAGCCCTCGACCTCGTGGACAGTCATATTCCCCAGCGCCATGAACAAGGCCCTTAACGTATTGCCGTGACTGGCGATCAGCAGTGGGCGGCCAGCGCTCAGATTCGGTGCGACTTCCTCATGCCAGAAAGCCATGACACGTTTACGCACCGCTGCCAAACTTTCACCGCTGGGCAAACTGCCCGGATCAAGATCAGACCAACGTGGCTGATGACGAGGATGCGCAGGATCGTCGCTGTCCATCAGAGGCGGGTTATCGAGATAACCACGACGCCAACGCCAGACTCGTTTTTCGCCGACTTGCGCTGCCATCTCGATCTTTTTCTTTCCCTGAAGCACACCGTAGTGACGCTCGTTCAGCCGCCAGTCTTCGATAATGGGTAGTGCCTGATGACCCATCTCGTGGAGAATGATCTCCGTTGTTTGATGGGCGCGTGTCAGACGGGAGCTGAATGCATGACTGAAGGTATAGCCGTCGGCCATGAGTGCCTCGGCAGCCACTAGCGCCTCACGGTAACCCGCCGAGCTCAACGCCGGATCCGCCCACCCGGTGAAAAGGCCCGCACGATTCCATTCGCTCTGCCCGTGGCGAATCATGACCACGTCGGTCTTCGTCTTTTGGGTTTCGTATAGCATGTTCACACTCCTTGATAGCGGTTGACGATTTATCGGCAATCAAAAGGCGCCATGTTCGATCCAGGCATACCATCCGTAGGCGACAATGAGGGCAGGGACTGCGCTGTACAGGGTCGCAACCACTGCCGCTTTCGGGGCAACCGCCAACGCGGGAAACAACGCATCTCCGTCATTGGCGATCGCATTGCCGAGCTGCGCCGACAGAGGCACCGATCCGGACAGATAGAGGGAAGTAACCAGGATTGCCGGCCCGCAGCCGGGGATGAAACCAACCAGGACAGCCACCGCAGGTACCAGTGGTGCCCAGACTGTAAACACTGTCCCCAGATCGATCCCGGCAACGGCGATCAGCAGTTCATACCCAACGAAGGCAACTACGACCCATGTCGTAACGAAGTTTGTGGTGTCGATGACTTTCTGCAGTGCCGGCGACGCTGTCTGCTGACAGGTCTCGCCGTCTGTGTTGCAGGTGATTCGCGATGCGCCGGCACTGGCCCACATCGCAAGGGCAAGAAAGGCACCCGCCACGCCCAACCAGTGTGCAAACTCGAAACCCGTCAAAAAGTAGAGAAGAACGTCCACTTCGTACTGAAATGCCGCCAGGACACCGATGACGACACCCGGCATCATCAACAACAGCCAGACAACGTCAGCGCCTCCCGCTGGTTTCCCCGGAGTTGCGTCTGCGTTCGACACTATGCCGGGAGCAGTATCTTTTTCGCTCGGCCGCAAGAAGTCCCGACCATGCACGCGATCGACGATGAACCCCGTGACAGAACCAACGGCCATGCTGATCGCCAGTACGCCAAATGCCGTCTGAGGCTCACGCGCCAGCATTAAAAACATGGCATCACCCATCGTCGCAATCAGCGTAGCGACGACAGCCCCAAAACTCAGGTGGCCTCGTGTGTATTGGGTAACGGCAATGATTGCGCCACCGCAGCCAGGAAAGGCGCCCAGGAGGGTAGCGACCGGCACCTGCCACTGGCGGTGTTGATGCAACCAGATCCCCAGGTCGATCTTCAGTCCGCGCTCGGCATAGCTGACAAGCGCGAGTGTCCCGGCTACAAAAACCGCAACAGCAAGATAGGCTTCATTCATCGCGTCCAGGGCGATACGCCAACCCCCCGGCACGACGGAGATAGCTGCGACCAGCGCCGCCACGAACATGGCGCGATGCGTGAACCCCTGCCCACTGAAAGCACTGGGGGTATAGCTGCGAATATTTTTTACGAGCGTTGTCATTGCTGCTTTTCTCCGGCGAAAACAGGTCGACAGTCTGCCAAGTCACGGCTCGAATCATAGTTCTGCACTATAGGTTATGGAAATTGTTTAGTTTAATTCTATTGATTGGCCTAATCTATCGCCCGTTAACCACGTTTACACCCATTGCGGCATGATTAGGAATTCGCCACACATAGGTTCGATAGCCCCTGGCAACGTGATCGCGCATGCCTCTGCGGCAGGCTGCTATCGGGCTGTATGGCCGCCAGCGCTTGCCTGAATTCGGCTCAGCTCATCGCTGGTTGGCAGAATAAATGGGTTTTTACAGGCGTCAGCCCCCTTCGGCAGGCGAGCCAAGTGACAAAAGCGTAAAATGTCCTCCCGTTTTTTCGCATCAGCGCTCTTGGGCCCGGAAATATCATGCTTACCACCGCCAATATCACCATGCAGTTTGGTGCTGCGCCCCTGTTCGAGGATGTCTCGGTCAAGTTTACCGACGGCAATCGCTACGGCCTGATCGGCGCCAATGGTTGCGGCAAATCGACGTTCATGAAGATCCTTGGCGGCGATCTCGAACCCTCCTCAGGTAATGTGTCCAAGGACCCGAACCAGCGCATCGGCAAGCTGAAGCAGGATCAATTCGCCTACGAAGATTCCGCGGTCATCGACACGGTCATCATGGGCCACAAGGAACTCTGGGCGATCAAGTCGGAGCGTGACGCGATCTACGCCAAGCCAGAGATGAGCGAAGAAGACGGCATGCGCGCCGCGCATCTGGAGGCGCATTTCGCCGAGATGGACGGCTACACTGCCGAGGCCCGGGCCGGCGAATTGCTGCTCGGCGTCGGCATCCCGGTTGAACAGCATTTCGGTCCGATGAGCGAGGTCGCACCTGGCTGGAAGCTGCGCGTACTGCTTGCGCAGGTGCTGTTTTCGGATCCTGACATCATGTTGCTCGATGAGCCGACCAACAACCTCGACATCAACGCCATTCGCTGGCTGGAAGGCATCCTCAACGAACGCAACTGCACGATGATCATCATTTCGCACGACCGCCACTTCCTGAACAGTGTCTGCAGCCATATGGCCGACCTGGACTACGGCGAGGTACGCATCTACCCCGGCTCCTATGATCAGTACATGACCGCTGCGACCCAGGCGGCAGAACGACTGCAGGCAGACAATGCGAAGAAGAAGGCCAAGATCGCCGAGCTAAATGCTTTTGTCAGTCGCTTCTCAGCCAATGCGTCCAAGTCCAAGCAGGCCACCTCGCGCGCCCGGCAGATCGACAAGATCGAGCTCACCGAGATCAAGCCGTCCAGCCGACGAAATCCTTTCATACGATTCAACCAGGAGAAGAAACTGCACCGCTTGGCATTGGAGGTGAAGGGTCTCGGCAAACATTACGACGAGGAATTGTTCTCGGGGCTCGACCTGACCATCGAAGTCGGAGAGCGCGTCGCCATCATCGGCCCGAACGGTATTGGCAAATCTACCCTGCTGAAGTGCCTGGTCGGCGAGGCGACGCCCTCTGCCGGCACCGTCAAATGGTCGGAGAATGCGCAGCTTGGTTACTACGCCCAGGACCATGCACGTGATTTCGCCGGCGGCGAAACCCTATTCGAATGGATGCAGCAATGGGGTACACCGAGCGATGATGAACAGGTTATCCGCGGCATCCTCGGTCGCCTGCTGTTCTCGCAGAACGAGATCGAGAAATCGGTCAGCGTGATCTCCGGCGGTGAACAGGGCCGCATGCTGTTCGGCAAACTGATGCTTCAACAGCCCAATATCATGTTGATGGACGAGCCGACCAACCATCTCGACATGGAATCGATAGAATCGTTGAACCTGGCGCTGGAAAACTATCCGGGCACGCTTCTATTCGTCAGCCATGACCGAGAGTTTGTTTCCTCGCTGGCCACGCGTATTCTCGAACTGACGCCAACCGGAATCGTTGACTTCCATGGCAGCTATGAAGACTACCTGCGCAAACAAGAGGCCGCATAACCCGATGAAACTTCTGGTCCGCAATCTGGCCCGCAACACCAGCGAAGCCGCACTGCTGGGGATGTTCGAAGCGCTCGGCACGGTCCAGTCGTGCACGCTGGTCATGGATCAGAAAGCCGGCACCTCGAAGGGCTTTGGCTTTGTCGAGATGCCGCGCGAGGGCGAGGCCAAGGCGGCGATGAAAACGCTCAACGGCAAATCCGTCGACGGACAGATCATCCGGGTCAAAAAAGCTGGGCCGAAGACGGCATCGGCAAATCGCAAGTGACAAACGAATCCGGAGCCGGAGACCCGCTGCACGGCATCACACTGAAAGCGTTGCTGACAGAATTGGTGGAGATCTATGGCTGGGAGGAACTTGCCCGCCGGATCAGGATCAAGTGCTTCGCCAAAGACCCGAGCATCAACTCCAGCCTGAAGTTACTGCGCAAGACACCCTGGGCACGTAACAAGGTCGAGATGCTGTATCTCAAGGCCAAGCGTCCAAACAGCGATATCTGGGGCTGAAATGCGCCGAAAAAGGACAGATGACAGATCTTTCATCCACAGTAGACTTCCCCCACCACGGTAGACGCCTCCAGCCTGTTCTTTGAGCGCAGGAGGTGTAGGGGTTCAATGGTGTCGGTCACCGGGATAGTTGGTGTTTTTGCCTCCCTAACCGAGGTGTTCAGGGTTCTTTGCTGAACATTCGTACCGATGCGAAAATCGAAGCGACCCACTATCTCTTCCCGCGAAGCCCTAACGCCCTGATCCCCGTGGGCGTTCCCAACCCACCGCTTCATAATCATCTGAATTCCTTCGCAATCACCAGGACATGCCCTTGAGCCACCGTCCCAGGAAAAGGTTCGGCCAGAACTGTTGCCCGGAGTGGTTTTTCTGCGGTTTCTGCGGAGTTAGAGGAGTGTGAATGAGGACTGTCGACGATATTGAATCGCCCCGGCTCTCGTAGACACCTCGGGGCCAGACTGGACTGACCCCGGTACAGTAGGCATCTAGGGCTGTTGAATTTCATGCTCATTTGAACCAGATTTGCATACTTGCGTCGACCATCTGGAGTCATGCATTTCTTCAAGGTTTCTGAAAGATGGAATTTGTCATCGGGTCAAGCTTCGATGCAAAAATGGCTAGATTTTAAGTGCAAATCAACAACCAGCGAACCGCTCGAGCTGAAGCGCTAGCGCCTGGCAGCGGGTCAGAAGAACAGGTTGATGCCGGTCACCAGGGTATCCCGATCTCGCCAGTCGTCACCGACCCGGAATCGGTTCCAGCGGTAGCCGATCTTGAGCTTGATCCCGTCTGCCGGCCGCCACGCAAGGCCCGCGCCGAGCCAGTTGGCCTCGAAGCGACGGTCGTTCGCGCTGTAGAAGAACTCCTCTTCGGCATACGGTCGCAACGCAGTACCCGGGATGGTCTTGTTCGACTCGACAACAAACTCATTACGAAAGCGCACGTCGTTCTCGCGGTAGTCGAAGAAGCGGAACTCGAACCGGCTGCGACTTGTGAACCGGACATGATCGAAACGGTTCGCATAGAGGGCCTCGGCGTACAGCCGGTCCTCCTCCAGCCAGTCGTCCTGCGGCTTGAACCAGACGTGCCGGTAGCCGGCTCGCAAGCTCCACTCGTCGGTCCACTGAAGACCGAGCCCGCCCCCGGTGAAGCCCAGGAAACGGTCATCGAAGTCGTCTCTATAGGCGAGGTTGGAGCGCGATATCACGAACCAGTCATCGTTGACCGGCGCCTTGATCAGGAGATTGTGGCTGGAACCCCAGTCCCTCTCTGCCGTTGTGGCCGGTGGCAATACAAACAACGTCATCAGGATGGCACTGCCAAACAGTCTTCGATAGGTCATCCAGGAATCTATCCAATCCAAGTGAGATCTTATTCCGAGGCCCAACACCCATTGCCGCCCCAGCAGTGCCGTTGCAATGGGAAAGGAAATCCAAAACGACGCGCGAAGCGACAGAGGCGCCGCTGAGCGCCATACAAAGAGGATAAACCATAGTTACGCACGGCGGCAGCGTCCTGTTTTGCGTGCGTCAATAACCCTGTTTGCTGAAAACAAGAGTCGCTATCACAGGGTGCGTAGGGTATTCGTTCAACCTTGTCCGTAAGGGATCATGACCTCGTTGCGGCGAAAGAAGGGCAAGGTCCAGGGCGGGTTGTAACGCGCAAGTTCGGGGTTACCAAGAGGCTCGATACCCCTCCCCTCCAGCCAGGCCTTCAGTTCGGCTGTTTTCGCTGCGACCTTGTTCTCACCAGCGAAGCCAGAGAAACGTATCACCGCATAGTTGGTCGCCGGAATCTCGCGCAGTGTCACCGCGGGATTGTTTGGCCTGGGCAGGGTATCGAGGGTGTATTCGCTCGGCATCACGAAATGCATGCGCCACTTCCCCGCCGATCTCTCCATGCTCACTGGCGCGGTCATGCTGATCTCTTCCGACTGGGCCTCCATGGCCACCGGCGCAGTCATGCTGATCTTTTCATTACCGCCGCTCCGAACGGTGTTATTGCCGAAAATGTAATCGGCGATCAGCCGGAAGCCGCTGCCCGACGCATCGTCCATGGACCCTGAGACGAGCGTCTCGGCGATGATCATGGGTTCGTAGCGCCGCAGCTCGAAATTGCCGGACTGTTCGACAACCGTGTAAGCGGGCTCTTCAGTTGCCATCGCGCCCCCCGTGACGAGCAGCAGGAGCAACCCAAGAAAACGATGTCGGACCATATGCGTAACCTTTATGCGGCCATGCCGCGTAATGCCGAGAAAGCCGATTCGCCGCCCCGCCCGATACCAAGCGTTCAGGCACGATGCCAATAGTCCAGCGGTACCTCGTCGACCAGCTCGAGATGTTCCGGATTCACACACAGCCGGTTGCGGCATTTCGGCAACACGATCTTGTCTTTGTGCAGCGGACCGATGAAAAGCTGGTAGGCGGCACGAGACGCGCTGACGATTTTATTGCCGTCGTCGGTCTTCAGCATCAGCCGGCCGTATCCACCGTTCGAGATCTGCCCATTCCAGACCAGGCAATCTGTCGACTCTTGCCTTTGGGTATTCATTAATAGCTTGCGCTGGTTGCGCGCCTTCATGTGCGGGTCGCTGTTCATACAGCCTCCTGGTTTGCATCATCTGCGCGATCGCTCGCTGAACGTGCCTGCAGCGACGCCTTCACGCCTGCCCCTTGATCTGCAAAATCCGACCCAAGGCCAGCAGGGTCAACACGATCAAGCCGAACGGATAGGGAAAAACACCAACCGCGAACAACAGCAAGGTGCTGGCCAAAGCGATCAGAATGTAAAGTAGCGGCCGGTCCATCAAGACACAATACCGGGTGGGTGCGCCGGTACACGGTTTCAATACTGGTGGCTTGACCAGGACAGACCCCGTTCTGGCACGACGCTGCCGGACGCGCGGTCGATTGCATGGTCGATCTCCCTACCCGGCCATCCACAGAACGCGTGGTGTTGAAGGCGACATTATTATCCCGATCTTCTATCCAGAGAGCGTCGGCCGACAAGCCGTACGTTCGCCAACGTCGGTCGATATTGCTGGGAGGATTTCACATGCACGATGCCTACTTTTGGGTTGCCTTTTTCGGCGCACCCCTGTTTCTGTTGCTGGTGGCAGCTTTGATTTACCGACCGTCCGCGCGTGAGCGATACCGCGAAGCCAAGCAAGTCATCTTTGCCGACGAAAAAGCGGCCCATCTTTCACGCTCATCTCTCGTCCACCCCGATAAGCGGTCGACGAAGTGGTAACTGGTTTCCTTTGAGCCAACACGCTTTCGAATGGATGCCACGAGAAATCTCCTGTATGCCAAGTTTGTGCCAAACCCGCAAACAGCAAGAAACTCTCGGCATGAAAAAAGGGCTTTAGATCTCTCTACGACCATCTTCGAAACATAAACTCAAAAGAACTTAATTTGGTATTGATAGCGGAGGCAATATTTGAACCTACGACCTTCGGGTTATTAGCCGCTCCTGGACACATGTGTGCGCAAGCTGACACTAACGATCACCAAAGAAAATAGGTCGTTTGAGTGGGCTTGTAAAGGCTTGCGCCAGGTCGAGCCCGTGCGTGTTATGAGAGTATGATCGACTCCTAACCTCTGCAGTCTGGTTCCACAGCGACGGTGGGGAATCACATGACCGTAACGCACGCTGCAACGGGCGAACAACAGGCGCCTGTAAAACCGCGTACTGATCGTGCATGTAGAATCCTGGACATCGGCCATCATGCGCAGGTGAAACTGCGACAGGTACAGTGAGTAACTCCACAGCCAACACCGACCGCCCTAAGTCGCGCGACCTCAAACCGTTGCGACGGCTGTTTGGCTTTCTGCAGCCCTACCGCAAGCACGTTACGCTGGCCGTCGTCGCCCTGATCACGGCAGCTGCGGCCGTGCTCGCCTTCGGCTGGGTGATCCGCGACGTCGTTGACCACGGTCTGGGCAGCGGCGATCCAGCTGCGCTGAACGCCTCGCTGGCTATATTCATCGGCGTCATCGCGATAATGGGTGCGGCGGTCGGCACCCGGGTTTACTTAATCAACTGGATGGGTGAACGGGTCGTCGCCGACCTGCGCAAGGCCGTATTTGAGAAAGTCCTCAAACTGGATGCGGCATTCTTCGAAATGACCCGCACCGGCGAGGTCATCTCACGCCTGACGACCGATACAACGCTATTGCAGAGTGTCGTGGCCTCGACCCTGCCGATCGCCATCCGCAACCTGCTGCTGATTGCCGGCGGTGTCGTGATGCTGCTCGCTACCAGCCCAAAGCTTACGCTGCTGGTGCTGGCCGGGGTGCCGCTGGTCGTGCTGCCGGTGTTGTGGCTTGGCCGGCGGGTAAAACGATTGTCGCGTCTGAGTCAAGACCGCGTCGCCGACGTCGCGGCGAACGTCGACGAGGTGGTGCACGGTATCCGCACGGTGCAGGCGTTTTGCCACGAGGCGGCGGACCAGCAAGCCTACGGCACTCACGTGGATGCCGTATTCTCCACCGCGACCCGGCGTGCGCGTCTCAGTGCGATGCTGGCCGGCGGCGTCATGCTATTTACCTTCGGCGCGGTCGGCACCGTACTATGGTTCGGCGGGCGCGACGTACTGGCCGGCCAGATGACTGGCGGCGACCTGTCTGCCTTCGTGTTCTTCGCGGTTTTGGTCGCCGGATCGATCGGCGCCCTGAGCGAGGTGGCTGGCGAGTTGATGCGCGCCGCCGGCGCCGCCGAGCGGCTTACGGAGTTGCTCGCTGCGCGCCCGGCGGTGGCCTCACCCGCTACACCGGTCGCGCTGCCGGCACGCGCAGCCAGCGCCGTGACGTTCGAGCATTGCGGATTCAGTTATCCCTCGCGGCCCCAGGCACGGGTGCTGAACGCTTTTGATCTGACGATCGAACCCGGTGAGCAGGTCGCGCTCGTCGGGCCATCTGGAGCCGGTAAGTCTACCGTGATGCAACTGCTGCTGCGTTTCTACGACCCACAGGTCGGGCGCATCCGCCTCGACGGCGTCGACCTCCGCGACGCTCACCTCACGGCGTTGCGCGAACGCATCGCGCTGGTCCCGCAGGAACCGGTGATCTTCGCCGCCAGCGCCTACGAGAACATTCGTTACGGACGCGAGGACGTGACACGCGACGCGGTGCGCCGGGCCGCGGAGGCCGCCCATGCGCTCGAGTTCCTCAATCGCCTGCCGGACGGACTCGATACCGGACTCGGGGAGCGCGGTGTGCGCCTGTCCGGCGGCCAGCGCCAGCGCATCGCGATCGCACGTGCGCTGGTACGCGATCCCAGCCTGCTGCTGCTCGACGAGGCGACCAGTGCACTCGATGCCGAGAGCGAACAGGCGGTACAGCTTGCGCTAGACGAAGTAATGGCGGGGCGCACGACAATTATCATCGCCCATCGGCTCGCTACCGTCCGCAAGGTGGATCGCATCGTCGTGATGCAGGACGGGCGCATCGCGGCCACCGGCACCCACGACCAGCTGGTCGCACAGAATGGTCTGTACGCGCGGCTGGCCGCACTGCAGTTTCGCGACATTCCCGACCGTCTCGGTGCCGTTGACCTGTCCACCGCCGCCAGTCTTTGAAGCGAACGCGGTTGGCAGCGGAATCTTGGAGAGTCCCATGCACTATCGGAAAAGCCGGCTTCTGACCTTCTTGGCATTCCTCCTGCCTGTGACCTCATGGGGCCTGCAGCCCGACACCGCATACAGCTGGACGACGCCGAGCCGCGATGGCATCGGCAAGGTCTACATGGGCCGGGAGATCTCGCAAGTCATGGGCCATCGCGGCGCCGCCTGGCTGGAACGAACGTCGCGGGTCCGTGAAGAACAACCCGACCGGGTCGTCGACAGCCTCACGCTGCAGCCCGACGATGTGGTCGCAGACATCGGCGCCGGTACCGGCTATTTCAGCTTCCGGATCGCACCCCGCGTGCCCGATGGCCGCGTGCTCGCCGTCGACGTCCAGCCCGAGATGATCACGCTGCTGACACGTAGAATACAGCGCCTTGGCATCCACAACTTGGAGCCAGTACTGGGTGCAATTGACAACCCGAGACTACCCCAGGCCGGCGTCGACGCCGTGCTGATGGTCGACGCCTATCACGAGTTTTCGCACCCGTTCGAGATGATGCAGAGAATCTACGACAGCCTGCGCCCGGGCGGCCGAGTCTACCTCGTTGAGTACCGCGGCGAGGACAAGGCGCTCCCTATCAAGCCTTTACACAAGATGACCGAGGCCCAGGCCAAGGCCGAGATGGCCAATGTTGGCCTGATCTGGGAGAAGACGCTGCAGGTGCTGCCCACGCAGCACCTGATGGTTTTTCGAAAATCAGAAAAGCAGCCGTAACCCAGCCGGCGCCAAAAGCTGGGTCATCGTGCGAGGAAAAGATTCATTCTGTGCAGATAGTTCTAACAAAACTTCTTGCTCGCCTCAGCCAACATCTAAGTCCAAACAGGCGGCTCGCAAAAAATAAAGCCGTGTTGGCGTCATGGACGACGCTGGTAGACATCCTCGGCCAGCCAAGCCTTGATCAACGATTGATACGGCATATCACGTTTGTTTGCCTCCAGCTTGATGCGCTCAAGTAAGGCCACAGGAAGCCGCAGGGAGATCGTCTTAGTCGATGCCTTGAGGTTCGGCAGCCGCACCGCATCAGCTTGGCTCCAATCCAAGTAATCACTCGAATCGTGGCTCTCCCAGAACTCACGCTCCTCAGCTTCCGTTTTGAACTCAGGAATTTTCTTTCTTGGCTTTGCCATAGAACATTCTCTCTTTGCGGTGCATGTCTCTCGCAGAGATCACACGAATCAATTTGCCACCATCACGCAGTGTGAACGTCACGTGAAGCGGACGACCATCCTGCGTCTTGCCCAAGGCGTGGAACCGTTGCTCTTTGTCACTGTGCTTTTGATCCGGTAGAAG
Organism: uncultured Gammaproteobacteria bacterium; assembly: GCA_963759055.1. GTDB lineage: Bacteria > Pseudomonadota > Gammaproteobacteria > Chromatiales > Chromatiaceae > Thiosocius. The sequence continues at coordinate 162,498 of CAVWYD010000014.1, read as the reverse complement.
CAGCAACGGCTCATTGAAAAAGACCTGCTCTGCCTCGCCCTGGCTAACGCTGTGCTTCTCGGCACTTTTCCGGGCGTTGCCCTCATCCCAATCGAAGCCGGTGACTAGTGCCCAATCGATCATAAATGTATATTATCTTCATATACATGATTAGACAACACAGACGGCGCTGCGCCCGAACGAGGTACGGGCCGATCAACACGGCGATCCGTTTTACCGACCGCCGCGAAAATCGAAGCGACCCACAATCCCCTCCCTCGTATTCGTAACACCCTGATTTGCGCAGGCCTTTGGTTTTGCCCGAAACTTAACGCCTTCACTTCTCAGACTTTTGGAAGGCTAACCCCTTGAGCCACCGTCCCAGGAAAAGGTTCGGCCAGGACTGTTGCCCGGAGTGGATTTCTTACGCTTTCTGCGAAGTTAGAAAGGTCTGAACCGGGACTGCCGACGATTTCGCCGACAGCGTTCGAACCGGCATCGGAGATGGCCCCGGACATTTTACTCTAACCTCAAACAGTCACCTGGATCTGCTCCAGCTGCAAGCCCGGCAGTCATCGGGGTCGCCCCTGTCGGGTGGAGAATCCCTGTGGGGACAGGGTCCGTTGGATTGCTCCGTCTGAGACGCCGTCGGTCAAATTGATGCAGTGCAACAAAAAATGTTGCACTGCACAAAAACAAGCACTATGCTGTACTCAACATCAGCCGTTTTCTTAAACTTTTATCCGAGAGGGATTGAACATGAACACACCTAACCTTGCTTCTTTCGAAGAATTGTATGCCCCTGTTGTCGAGATCAATAAGATCGCTCTCAGCTACACCGAGAAGCTGGTCGAACTGAATCTGGCCGCACTGAACAAGCAGGCCGAATTGGCATTGTCGAGCTGGAAATCCGCACTGTCGATCAAAGATCCCGCGGAAATCCAGGGTTACCTGGCCGCCCGGAGCGACGCTGCCCGTGAACTGGTAGAAGGTTATGCCGCCGATGCAAACACCGTAACCCAGCTCAACCAGGAAGTGGCCGAAGACGTGCGTAAGGTTGTGACCGAGGGTATTGAGAAAGCTGCAAAGAAAGCTGCCTGATCACCTATCATAGGTCAGTCGCAACAAGAAGCGGCCGTCGGTTGGTAACCGGTGGCCGTTTTCTTGTGCTCGTTGGCAGCTCTCATAGGCTTTCCGCCAGGAAGGAAATCGGGAATCAAGGGGTTACTCAAAGGGTCTGTAGCCTACCTGGGCGTAATAATCCCCATGGCCGGGCTCGGCATTATCATGCCGCGCTAAACGCCCTCGGCACCCGGAGGTGAAGCCTCCCTGCTGATGTCGGTCTACCTAATCGTTATGTCGATTGGGCTGTACGGGGTTTTTCTTGCCATTCAAACGATGCGCCATCGCGCATTTATCCAGCAACCTGTTGAATTGCGTGCTCGTTTGACCCAGATTTGCATACTTGCGCGGACCACCTGGAGTCATGCATTTCTTCAAGGTTTCAGATAGATGGAATTCTGTCGTCGGGTCAAGCTTCGATGCAAAAGTGGCTCAATGTTCAGTGCAATTCAACAGCCTGGATACACGGTGCGTGGGGATTCAGCGTTTTATGCGGTGTCCTGTCCGTCGCTGCAACTCTGATTTTTATGGCCGCACTGTTCTTACCCATGAACGAGAAAATCGTGCCCGCCCCATCCGTAGCTTAGATCACCTCGGTGTAGCAGCTGCTGCACCGGCAAGCCGTTTTTTGCCTGGCACACAAACCAAGCCACAATTGCCCAACCACGGAGATACAAACCAATGCCATACGTAAACATCAAGATCACCGACGAAGGCGTAACCAAAGAACAGAAACTTCAGCTGATACAAGGGGCCACGCAACTGCTTGTGGATGTTCTGGGAAAGAACCCGGCCACGACGGTAGTGGTCATCGACGAGGTAAATACCGATAACTGGGGGATCGGCTTCGACCAGGTAACAGAACTTCGCAGAACAAATAAAAAATAGATTCACAAACGACCACCCCCCATTTCGGGCGTCAATGCCACTAACGCAAAGGGTCCACCATGAGCACTCGACAGGCAGAGCGATTCAAGGTGCTCAGCGCCGGCATAATCAGCCTGGTACTGATGTTGGGTATCGCGCGATTTGCCTACACACCGTTATTGCCATTGATGCAGGAGCAGGCTGGATTAGGCGTGGCCGATGGGGGTTGGCTGGCAGCCGTCAATTACATGGGGTATTTGAGCGGTGCCATAATCGCTTCGCTGATCAGCGACATCGTCCTCAAGGACCGTCTTTATCGCGTAGGCCTGATACTGGCACTGGCAACAACCGTCGGCATGGGGCTAACCAATAACCTTTGGTTATGGGCCGCCTTGCGTTTTGTTGCCGGCCTGAGCAGTGCTGCCGGGTTGCTGCTTGGTTCGGGTCTGATCATGCACTGGCTGATCCGCCATGACCATCGTAGTGAACTGGGGATCCATTTTGGTGGCATTGGTCTGGGTATCGCGTTCTGCGCCGTCGCTGCCGAACTGATGCAACCCCACTTCGATTGGCGTGAGCAATGGATACTCCTAACCGTCATTGGCGGGCTGATGGCTATTCCAGCTTGGATCTGGCTTCCACGCCCGGAAGCAAAGTCGGTCACCAGGAAAGGGGCCGTCATGGTCGACCGGCCACCGAGTCAAACCTTCTTACGTTTGTTCATGGCAGCCTATTTCTGTGCCGGTGTCGGCTATGTAGTGAGTGCAACCTTCATTGTCGCGATTGTTGATCAACTGCCCGGCTTACAGGGTAAAGGCTCACGGACATTCATGGTGCTCGGCCTGGCCGCCGCACCAGCCTGCATCATCTGGGACCTGGTTGCCAGGCGAATAGGCGATATCAATGCGCTGATCATGGCGTTCACATTGCAGTTCATCAGTATCCTGTTGCCGGTAATCACCCCCAACCTCGGTATGACATTGTTTGGCGCCACGCTGTTCGGCGGCACCTTTATCGGTATCGTAAGTCTTGTGCTGACCATGGCCGGGCGCTTCTACCCTACTCGGCCAGCAAAAATGATGGGCAAGATGACCATTTCCTATGGTGTCGCGCAGATTGTCGCTCCTGCCATTACCGGCGTATTGGCAGAGGGCGATGGCAGCTACAACAACGGCCTTTACCTGGCGGCAGTAATGATGGCCTTGGGCAGCCTGTTGATGATGTTATTGAAGGCGAAAATTCGACAGGTGCCTGTTTCTTCAACCGACCTGCAGTGATAACGCATCCCAGGTGAAATCGCTATTAACCCGATCGGAATGTAGTGCCCACATCAAGCTGGCAGAAGGAATTTCCGGCTGGCGCCCTTAATAATAACCCCAGTGCTCGCGAGCAGTTCTCACTGGCAATCCCAAGCGGTTCAGTCGAATCCTAGCCTGCAATCAGCACGAAGCCAATCAGATGGGGGGATTCCCGCAGTCGCCCATTATCGAAAGGTGATCAGTCGCGCTTCCTTCGATAGTGCTTCTTCACGAGCTGATTCCCAAAGCGTTCACTGCGAGAAGGCGGAATGATTTTGGGCGCAGCGTAACGTGCTGATGGCCCTTCTGCAGTATTTTTTACAAGCCACATGCCCTCAGCCAATCTCAACCGCCGCGAAAATCGAAGCGACCCATTCGCTTCCCCCACGCGCATCTAACGCCCTGATTTGCGCAGGCCTTTGGTTTTGCCCGAAACTTAACTCATTCATTTCTCAAACTTTTGGAAGGCTAACCCCTTGAGCCACCGTCCCAGGAAAAGGTTCGGCCAGAAGTGTTGCCCGGAGTGGTTTTTCTGCGGATTACGCGGAGTTCAAGAAGCGGGAATGAGGGCCGTCGACGCAATCGCCGACAGCAAGGATCATGATGACGCTAACAGGCCCTCAGCCAGGATGACCGAGCGCTTCGCTGCATTCATGCGGACGGTGGCGCGCCGCCTTTCCCAGGTCAGCATGCGAATTTGAAGGCCTAAATGTTGGGCGATACCAAGGAGTATCTTTCGTGAAGATTCTGCTCGTCATAGTCACTGCACTTGCGGCTTGTCATTCAGCCATCGCGGATGCCAATGAAAAACACGATTACATCGGCAATGCGATTGCAGAACTCCCAATTTTCGATGCGCACATGCACTACAACGGCCGGGCCTGGGACCCAGTTCCGCCCAAAGCTGTCCTAAAACTGATGGATGACAGCGGCGTGGCCATGGCACTCGTGTCGTCGACGCCAGATGAAGGCACCCTCACATTGTTGAACTTCGCACCCAACCGCATCGTCCCTGAACTGCGTCCCTATCACGGCGAGGTCGATTCGACGAACTGGACCCTTCTGCCTGACATGTTCGAGTACTTGTCGAACCGACTGGCTATCCATCCTTACAATGGCATTGGCGAATTTCACCTGCACGAAGTCAGCACCGAGGACAAAGCGCTGCTCCGACGAATCGCTGCGATCGCGATAGAACGCGACCTTCTGATACATGTTCACTCAGGCAAAGCGCCGGTAGACCTCTTGTACGACATGGAACCGGAGCTGCGTGTCATTTGGGCGCACGCAGGCATGATCGAGCCCGCAAATGTGGTCGAAGCCATGATGTCGAGATATGACTCTCTATATGCCGACACCTCGTATCGAGAGTCCGACATCATGAACAAAGATGGCATCATCGATGCAGACTGGCGACGCGTGATCGAACGCTTCCCCGACAGATTCATGGTTGGATCGGACACATGGGCGAACAGCCGATGGGCCGAGTATCGGGATCTGATAAAGATCAATCGAAAATGGCTAGGCCAGTTTTCCCGCTCTATAGCCGAAAACGTCGCCTACAAAAATGCTGAACGCTTGTTCGAGCGCCAAGTAAGCAATCATCTTCTTGGAACACGTTAACTGCATACCGCTGAGCCAATATCTGATCGCAAACCGGCGCTATGACTCCCTAGTGTGTTGAATTGCGTGTTCGTTTGACCCAGATTTGCATATTTGCATTGGCCACCTCGAGTCATGCATTTCCTTAAGGCTTGAAATAGATGGCATTTCGTCGCCGCGTCAAGCTTCGATGCAAAAGTGGTTCAATGTTCAGTGCAATTCAACAGCGATAAGATACTACGATGACGCATGCCAAACTCAATCCTTCTTTACGATGCCCTGTGGTCTCTCAATAAGGGCCATCTATTGCGTAAGGCCGGCGGCTTGAGCAACGGTCTGTACCTGGAATACGTGCCCGAAATTGCGTTGGTGTTCGATCGCCTACAACGCGACGGCTATCTGCGCGCGGTCGTTTTCCCAGATCGTAATCCGGACTCGATCCAGTTCTTCGCCCTTAGCGAAGCGGGTCGAGAGAAACTACACGAGGTTTCGCGCTGGTACAAACAGCTGCCGTGGTACTTGAAATTCTGGGGGCGGTTGGGACTCCCGCTATCGGACTCATGACAGCTGGTGATTCGCAAGCGAGACACCGGCGCGGACAACGTCCAGATCGACGAATGTGCGTTAGGAGTGCATTTTCAAAGTCGCGCGATCCGATTATTGACGTCTTTCCCAGCAATTGTCACGTCTCTGAACGCCGGTCTCGGTCGCATCGTAATGACGCGCGGTGTCGCTTGTTTGGACGCTGATACAGTCGCTCAAATCCTGGATTCGGTGCGCACGTACTATCGGTTTGACGAAGACATCGATTCATACGATCAGCACGATATCGTGCCGACTCATTGTCGAGAGGGATGACTACTTTTGGAAGATCGATTACTAAGGTGGGAACATGGAGTTCCACTCTCCAGATCCGGCTGAGCTTTCAGTGACGATCCGTGTGCTGACGATCATGCGCGTCGATGATCATTGACGGACCTGGACCAGCGGGCCAGAGCGCGATGTCAATCGGCCGACGCTTCTCTAACAAACTCCGATCTGGCGCCTGAATAACGCCTGACCGCCGAAGTCATATTCTTCAAAGTCCTGGTAACTGATGTGATTGCCGCGTAATTGGCCAACCACACCGGTATCCAGCCGCCCGGATCACCATACACCTGGTAGGTCACTTCCACCCAGCCATCTGCCTGGGGTCTTAGCCGCCAGAAGCCACCGAAATCAGGCACCCGTATAAACTGGCTTTCAGGTTCTATAAACGCTGGAAAATTGGTGATTGTAATGGTGATTTCTGCGGACTCCGGGTGCTGCCAGTAGTCGAAACGCACCACCGTATCACGGTCCTGCATAGGCCATGGTGCATCCACGACTCCATAGACATAGGCCTGCTTGTAACCGTTTTCTTTTAGAATCGTGGCGCCTCCACTCCGGTAAACCCAGTGGCGATTGAACTGCGCGTCTTTTAGCAACGCCATGACGGCATTAAGGGACGCCTTTAATCTGGTAACCCCCCTGATTTCCTGCAGCGCCGAGCCCTGGTACTCCCGTCGCTGAACAAATACATCCTCACCATTGGGCACGGGTCGCCAATCGCCTGCCATGGCTGGCAATGCCAACAGTACTCCAGCGATAAGCCCTGAACGTATAGCCCGGGCTAAACGGCACACCATCGGATCCCACCTCGCTCATTCAAGCATGTTTGAAACTGGCCGGGCGCCATCACGGCTACTGCCGCAACGTTTCCGCGAAAACCGGCTTGCGACAGCTTAGTCTGGCGCTTTAGCAGTCTTCTGGTAGGTTATACGAAAACATGCAGGTCTCTTTTCATGCCAGTGATTTCAACCGCCGCGAAAATCGAAGCGACCCACTCTCTTCGCCCACGCATTCGTAACGCCCTGATTTGCGCAGACCTTTGGTTTTGCCCGAAACTTGACGCCTTAATTTCTCAGACTTTTGGAAGGCTCAATGTCCAGGCCATTCGACGAGGCTTCGGACGAGTCAAAGGGAGGACAGCGTCGGTCATCCAACAGTCGGCGTACTTTCCATTGTCTTGTCGACCCAAGACCCATAGGTAAGTCGTCTTTTCGCCAAGCATATCCTCTACCGTCACCTCTTGGGACGCGTCATCACCGGAGATACGTATTGGCCCATAGGCCACACTCCGGTGATTGATGAGGCGATCATAGGGTGACGATCGAACCATGCGGATGAATCGTTCTAGAGGTCCTGTCGTTGAGCGGTTCTCCGGCGAGGCGAAGCGAAAGGTCAGTTCGATCCCCGAATTGCTGGCGTCGTTCACCTTGAGGGCCGCTACCTGTATCTTGACGACCTCAGTCGGTGACAACGACGGTGAAGGCTGCTGCACCCCAACAGTCGAAAAGACGTCGGACGAAACGATTGCGAATGCCTGTACAGAAAGACAGAACATGACCGCTAGTATCGAAGCGGCGCCATAGAGCCTTTGATAGCTGCGTGCCAAGCGAAACCTCCCGGGAACTAGTGCCATAAACTACTACGGCATTTACTCTGGCCTTCAAGGATACAACACGGACCGATCGAATTGCCGCCCGGCGCTCCATTCTTGACATAGTCCGATCGTTTGACATGCCGGTGCTTCATAGCTGGGCATTCGGGCCAGAAGCAAGCGCAAAGAGAAAAGCCAGGACGCATCTATCGCTGAGTAAAGATTCGCCCAAGCCGCGCACTGTTTAACCGCCGGACTTAGGCAAAGTGACCGCATTTCCCTTTGTGGGTGGGCTACATCATCGCTACGGACGATTGGCGGCATAGACGCATTATTCGAGAATCGCCAAGGATGGGACTTGATTCAATTTTCAGAATGGACAGGTGACTCTCATCCTTGACCACAGAACCATTTACCCCATGAAAAGAACAGGGTGCTTCACCAGGGTTACGTCAAGAACAACTCCATCCCTTGCAACGACTAATGCTCGGCATGAAGGCGTGACAAGCGCCTTGATACCACCTGGGGTGACAAGACGTGTCACTGACTGGCAGCCCCGCCCAAAACGTGGAGTCTAGTCGAGAGCTGGAACATGTCCCCAGCCAGGTACTCGCAGCGCTAGATCATTGACATCGATGCCAAAGGATAGGCCCAGGAGGTTGAACTCGATACCTTCCTCTAGGGCCAGCCCGGCACCCAGCAGACCGTATAGTGAAACCTGGCTGCCGGTGCCACTGGGCATGGGGGCCGTCCAGTCGCCATTGGCGAGGTAATCCTTGCCGATGGCTGTGGCGGGCAGGTCCAGGCGCAACACCGGTACCTGGCGCGCCACCCAAGCAATGAAGGTATTGCTGTTGGGCCCAGGCCACACCCGGTATTGGTGAGCGTAGGGGTAGTCGCGCACCGCTTGTTGGATCAGCGGAATCATCTTGTCCGCCTCTTCGCCACGATGCTCCACCAGCAGCGTCGGCTCCGAATTGAACCAGAGAAAGTCAGCGGGCCCTCCTTCCCGGATGCTGACCGCTGAAGTGGAGGAGCGCAGCCGCCAACCGATCAACTGGTAAACCGTGTACTGATGACCGCCTTTGGGTTTTACCGATATCCAACTGTGGGAGCCGAAGGCGCCTCGCCAGTTGTAGGCGCGCGCCGCATAGACCTGCACCACCGCTTCTGGTGTATCCAGAGGATCCGGCGCCATCCCGGTGCTGTGGAGGCTGGCGTGACTCCAGTGGGTGTCGAGATCAATTTCGCCGAACAACAGAGCAAAAACCGGTCCCATCAGTAAAAGCCCAATGAGCAGGGTGAGTGTGGCGGTCCAGCGTACGAACCAGTGGCGCTTCTTGCGGTGAGCGGATTTCACAGGTCTAGCGTTGTTCGGTGATTCCGAATGTTAGTAGGGGTTTAGTCAATCTATCCGTACTCAGGTTCCGCGATTATAGTTCTCGCAACGCAGCGTATCCCTGCGGTGAGCACGATATGGGCCGATTCACCGTCAGTGGTGAGGACTACTACTGGAAGATCGACTACTACTACCGGAACCTGGAGTTCCACTCCCCGGATCCCGCTGATCCGTCAGTCACAGTCCGTGTGCTGACAATCATGCGCGTTGATGAGTTTCAAACAAATAGAAGCTCATGACCGGATCAACCTTAGATGCAAAGGTGGTTCAATGTTGAATGCAATTCAACACCCAAACAGGACAAAACGTAACGGCAGAAACAAAGGCCGAAGACGAATCAAACGCCCTTCGCGACGTCACCAACCTCGTTAGGTGCGTCCGCCTTCATGCAATTTGCAGGCTAAGCCTTTAATGCCTCAGCATGGTATGCCATGTGCTCGCCGATGAAGGTCGCGATGAAATGATAACTGTGGTCGTAACCCGACTGTCGACGTAGCTGCAGAGTTATCCCCGCCCGCTCGCAGGCTGCCTCCAGTGTTTCTGGCAGCAACTGCCCTTCATCGAGAAACTCGTCAGCGGTGCCCTGGTCAACGAGTATCCCCGGCAGTCTTGCACCGGCATTGATCAGCTCGACGGCGTCGTACGGCGACCAGCGCTCGCGGTCATCACCCAGATAAGCGCCAAAGCAGCCCTGGCCCCAAGCGCACGCCATTGGATGGCAGATCGGCGAAAACGCCGATACCGACCGATAGGCCTCAGGATTTTTCAGGGCACAGATCAGCGCACCATGCCCGCCCATGGAGTGGCCACTGATCGACTTGCGCCCCGACCGCAGCGGAAGCGATGACTCGAGCAGTTCCGGCAGCTCTTCGGTGACATAGTCATACATCCGATAGTGAGACGCCCATGGCTCTCGGCTGGCATTGACATAAAAGCCGGCGCCTTTACCGAGGTCGTAACGTTCCGGATCGTCGGCCACGTCTTCGCCACGTGGGCTGGTATCCGGCATCACCAGCGCCAGCCCATGTTCAGCGGCATAGCGCTGGGCACCCGCCTTCACCCGCACATTGTCGTCGGTGCAGGTCAGGCCGGACAGCCAATACAGTGCCGGCACCTGCTGCGTCTGCGCCTGTGGCGGCAGGTAGACCGAAAAGGTCATCTCGCATCCGCAACTGACGGAGTCATGGGTATAGCGGTTCAGGTAGCCGCCGAATTCCTTGATATGCTCGATCGGTTTCATTTCGGCCTCAAAAGATGATGACTGAGCGGATACTCTCACCGCTGTGCATCAGATCGAATGCACGATTGATGTCTTCGAGACCCATCGTATGGGTCACCATGCTGTCGAGTTCGATTTCGCCACTCATGTAGCGATCGACATAGCCTGGTAGTTCAGTCCGCCCCTTCACACCGCCGAAGGCACTGCCCTTCCAGGTGCGTCCGGTAACAAGTTGGAAGGGGCGGGTGCTGATCTCCTGCCCTGCCCCGGCCACGCCGATGATGGTCGATACACCCCAACCGGTACGCGTGCATTCCAGCGCATCGCGCATCACCTGCACGTTACCGATGCACTCGAAGGAGTATTCAACGCCGCCCTTGGTCAACTCGACGATATGTTCGACCACGCTACCATTGACGTCGGCAGGATTGACGAAATCAGTCGCGCCAAGGGCCTTGGCCATCTCCCATTTAGCAGGATTCAGGTCGATCGCGATAATGCGAGACGCCTTGGCCATCACGGCGCCCTGCACAACGGAAAGCCCGATCCCACCGAGTCCGAATACGGCGACCGTGGAACCGGGCTCGACCTTGGCCGTGTTGAGTACAGCGCCAATGCCCGTGGTAACACCACATCCAAGCAGGCAGACCTTGTCCAGTGGCGCAGCCTTGTTGATCTTGGCCAGCGCGATCTCCGGCACCACGGTGTACTCGGCGAAGGTCGAACAACCCATGTAATGGTAGATCGGCTTGCCCTTTTGCGAAAAGCGGCGAGTGCCATCGGGCATGTAACCGGTCCAAACGGTACCCGCGATGGACTGGCAGAGGTTGGATTTGGTCGAGTTGCAGTATTCGCACTCGCCGCACTCGGGGATATACAGGGGAATCACATGGTCACCGGGCCGCAGGGTCTTAACGCCAGGGCCGCATTCCACCACCTCACAGCCCCCCTCATGACCAAGCACGCAAGGAAAGGCCCCTTCCGGATCTTCACCGGATAGCGTGAAAGCGTCCGTGTGGCAGACTCCAGAGGCGACCACTTTCAGCAATACCTCGCCCTCGCGCGGCCCCTCGACTTCAATTTCCTCGATCTGTAGGGGTTGCTTGGGCTCCCATGCCACTGCGGCCTTACACTTCATTGGATTCTCCTCTGGTTGTTGTCAGGGCTTATAGCAGGAATGGCCTGATCATTCGAACTGACCCAGAGGGAACAGCCCGGCGCGTATCTCAGATCATTTCAGGCGATAGCCCGATCGCGCCCCTGCCGCGTTCGCCGGCAGCGAAGCCAGTGCCCTTGGCTGAGTTGCAGGTGCTGCAGTTGCCTTCGAGTGATATTGCCAATTCCGACCGCCGCGAAAATCGAAGCGACCCACTCGCTTCTCCCACGAGCACCTAACCGACTGATCCCCGTGGGCATTCCCAACCCACTCCTTCATAATCGTCTGTAATCTCTCGCATTTGGAAGGCTAACCCCTTGAGCCACCGTCCCAGGAAAAGGTTCGGCCAGAACTTTCTGCACGACCAGGGCGTGATCGAACGCATCCTGTCTTACATCGATCCGCAGCCCGGTCAGAGGCTGGTCGAGATCGGTCCGGGCCAGGGGGCGCTCACGCGCGGTCTGCTGCAGCGAGCGGGTGAGTTGGATGCGATTGAACTCGACCGTGACCTGCTGCAGCCACTGCGGCAAAGCTGTGCACCCTTCGGCAGCCTGCAGTTACATAACGCAGACGCATTGAAGTTCGATTTCCGCAGCCTGCGAACCGACGACAGGCGCCTGCGCCTGATCGGTAATCTGCCCTATAACATTTCGACTCCTCTGCTCTTTCATCTGGTCGAGCAGGCGGACGCCATCGAAGACATGCACTTCATGCTGCAGAAAGAGGTGGTCGACCGCATGGCGGCGGGCCCCGGCTCAAAGACCTACGGCCGGCTCTCGGTGATGCTGCAGGTCAGCTGCGAGATCACGCCATTGTTCGATATCGGGCCGGAGTCCTTCGATCCGCCGCCGAAGGTGGATTCGAGCGTGGTGCGCCTGCGGCCACTCCCCGAGCCACTGGTTGCGGCCGAGGATATCGAGGCCTTCAGCGCACTCGTTACTACGGCATTCCGCCAGCGCCGCAAGACCCTGCGCAACAATCTAAAAGGCCTGCTCGACGGTGATCAGATCCGCACGCTGGGCATAGACCCCGGCATCAGGACCGAGTCTCTGTCGATTACAGGATTTGATCCGCCTGCAACAGGCCGTCGATAACGGCCGGCAGTGAACAGGCAAGTGAGTCCCCTCATGCATTGCCTGTTGCGCCAGACCGGGAGATCAGGTGATCGGGGTCAGGATGATCTCCACACGCCGGTTTAGCGCGCGCCCTTCCGGCGTGTCGTTCGACGCAACCGGTGAATTCGGCCCCATACCGCGGGTCAGGACGCGCGCCTGGAGTACTTTCTGGCTCGTGAGGTAACGAGCCACGCTGGTGGCACGTTGGTCCGAGAGCCGCTGGTTGAGCTCCATGGAACCGGTGCTGTCGGTGTGGCCGATCACGTCCACGTAGGTTTTGTCGAATTCGTTGAGCACCAGCGCCACGGAATTGAGCACATCGTAGAAATTCGCGGAGATGTCGCTCGAGTTGGTGGCAAAGGTCACGTTGCCCGGCATGTTCAGCGTGATCTGGTTGCCAACCTTGGTCACGCTGACCCCGGTTCCCTGCAGTTGGGCGCGCAGCTTGGCGTCCTGTTGGTCCATGTAGTATCCGACCCCCCCGCCAGCGAGCGCACCGATGCCGGTCGCCAGTAGCAGTTTTTTGCGGTCGCCGCCAACGATGATGCCGGTGAGCAGGCCGGCGGCCGCACCGATGCCGGCACCCTTGGTCGTCTTGTTAACCTGTTGTTCGCCCGTATAGGGATTGGTGTTCTGGAAGGGGTTGGTCTCGCAGCCGCTCACGAACACCGCGAGGCTGACGACGGCAGCTATGGCCGACTTCCTGAAAACCGGCGCCGCAATCTGTACAGGTTTACGGCTTGTTGATGCTTCGCTCATTACTTTCTCCATTGGGCTACCGTCGGTTGCTGATCATCGCTTCGGCCAGCGTCTGTCCGTCTGCTCCACCGCGACCGGATGATCCAAAGCTTACACGTGGCAAACCCGGGGCGGTCAAGGATGCAGAATCGACCATGAAGTATACACAGGCCGGCCGTTGCAGAATGGGGTATTGAGTCCATTTTCCGTGATTGAGCGGGCGGGTGGCCGGCTACGTCGGAGAGGCCGAATTCCCCGCTGAATCCACACCCATCCGGCAGTTGGTTCACGGGGCCGCCCCGGGGGGCGGACGTATCGTTGCGGCACAGCCAAGCCATTGGGAAATAACAGATTTATGTGTCAGCAGTCTTTACAGGCAGGAACCGGAATCCTGTCACCCAAAGCATAAACAATTGTTTTTTATAGACAAAACGAGGCTGGCATTAAACGTGCCGTGTACTTGGATACCAGGCACGCCTATCGCCTCCACATTGATCTAGCCAACGCCTGTGCTGAAGCGGAGAACATAAGAAGTGGCGGTGGAGTCGGTAGGCGCGCCGACCTGATCTGGCCCGCCCCCTTTCTCGCTTGTCCTCAGAACGGAATGTCGTCTTCGAACCCACTGTCGGCAGGCGCGGCCTGTGGCGGCGAATCTGACTGCGGCGCAGACGAACGTTGCTGCGAGGGCGTGAAATCGGCGCTGCCGCCGCGGCTGTCGAGCATTTGCATCTGGTCGGCGACGATTTCCGTGGTGTAACGGTCCTGGCCCTGCTGATCCTGCCACTTCCGTGTCTGCAAACGACCTTCCAGGTAAACCTTGGAGCCCTTCTTGAGGTACTCGCCGGCGATCTCGGCGAGGCGCCGGAACATCACCACGCGGTGCCATTCGGTCTTTTCCTGACTCTCACCCGTATTCTTGTCCTTCCAGGTCTCGGACGTCGCCACGGTGATGTTGCACACGGCACCCCCGTTGGGCATGTAACGCACCTCGGGATCCTGCCCCAGGTTGCCGATCAGGATGACTTTGTTTACGCCTCTGCTTGCCATTTTTCCTCCTCTTGTCGGCTACAGCCTCCGTGCTGCGCCGGGTATTTTTGACTGCCCGGCAGTCTACGCCGGCCGGGCCACAATTTCATCCAGCGCCACGTTGTCTAGCCGGTCACGGTCGACCTTCAGGTAGGCCACCCCCTCATCGGCCACCACCACCGCCTCCACCACACCGGTCACGCCGCGCAGTCGTTCCGCCAGATCACCGGCACCGTCGGGCGCCATGACGCCGAAATTCACCAGCCGGCTGGCGTAGCGACCGGGTTTTCTCATGCCGCTGGCCAGCAGCAACCAGACCACCCCGACCAGCGTGCCGACCTGGAAAACTGCGGCGAGACCGAACTGCTGATGAACCCATCCACCGAGCAGGCCGCCGACGAAGGCGCCGGCGAACTGCGACGTCGAGTAAACCCCCATGGCGGTGCCCTTGGCATCGACCGGGGCGACCTTGGATACCATCGAGGGCAGCGTTGCCTCGAGCAGGTTGAAGGCGGTGAAAAACAGCGCGAGTGCCGCCACGAAGCCCCAGAATTCTGCCGTCAACATCCCCAGCGCCAGCTGCGCGAGTGCCAGGCTCGCGACCGCGCCCAGGAAGACCGGCTTCATCAGACCGCGCTTCTCGGCCAGGATAATGAACGGCACCATCGCCGCGATCGAACCCAGCATCACCGGCAGGTACAGGTAACTGTGTTGCAGCGGCTCAAGCCCCAGGTCCCGCAGTATCAGCGGCACTGCCAGGAACAATGCAGTGAGGATCAGATGCAGCGAAAAGATGCCGAAGTCCAGACGCAATAAGTCGCCATCGCTCAACACGCGCCGGAACATCGCGGGTACCGTTTCGGCATCCCGATGCACGCTGCTGCGCGTCGGGGTCGGCACGATCAGGGCAACCACGGCAATGCCGAGCAGGGCCAGAACAGCCGTCAGCCAGAAGATGCCGCTGACGCCGATCAGGCGCCCGAGCACCGGCCCGGCCATCATCGCAACCATGAAGGACATGCCGATGGTGATGCCGATGCTTGCCATCGCCTTGGTCCTATTCTCCTCCCGGGTCAGGTCGGCGGCGAGTGCCATGACCGCTGCGGCTATCGCACCGCTGCCCTGCACCGCACGACCGAAGATCACCATCCAGACATCGTGCGCCGAGGCCGCAATCACGCTGCCCAGCGCAAACAGCAACAGCCCGCCGAAGATTACGGGCTTACGCCCGATGCGGTCCGAAAGAAGGCCGAATGGGATCTGCAGCGCCGCCTGGGTCAGGCCGTAGATGCCTACGGCCAGGCCAGTCAGCAGCGGGGTCGCACCGGGCAGGCGCTCGGCAAACAGCGCAAACACCGGAAGGATCAGGAAAAGCCCGAGCATGCGGAAGCCGTAGACACCGGCAAGACCCAGCACGGCGCGCTTTTCGCCCGCGGTCATCTGTATGGTCGTCTTTTCTCGCACGGCGGAATCCTGAAAATCCAGCCGCACATTCTAACCCGGATCGAGCACCATATTCAGGTGGCACGCAGACAGAAACCGGTCAAAGGAGCGCAGAGGGCGCGAAGATGCGCGGAGTCAATCTCAGGCGGCACTGAACCTGACGGCCTATGCCGGAAAAACCGTAAAGCACGAGCGGTCATTTCCCGAGAAGCACTTTGCGCCCTCTGCGTTCCCCTTCCCGAGTCGTGATTGGCGTTTCCCGATCCCCGCCACTGCCGTACACTTGTCAGGTTTGATCCTTCGCAGCAGCAGTCATGGACACGATTCACATCCGGGGTGCCCGCACCCACAACCTCAAGAACATCGATCTCGATCTGCCGCGCGACCAACTGATCGTGATCACCGGCCTGTCGGGCTCCGGCAAATCCTCGCTGGCCTTCGACACCATCTATGCCGAGGGTCAGAGACGCTATGTCGAGTCGCTGTCCGCGTATGCCCGCCAGTTCCTGTCGATGATGGAAAAGCCGGACGTCGACCATATCGAGGGCCTGTCTCCGGCGATCTCGATCGAGCAGAAGACCACCAGCCACAATCCGCGATCGACGGTCGGCACCATCACCGAGATCTACGATTACCTGCGCCTGCTGTTTGCGCGCGCAGGCACCCCGCGCTGCCCGACGCACGGCGAACGCCTGGAGGCGCAGACGGTCAGCCAGATGGTGGACCAGGTGTTGACCCTGCCCGAAGGCAGCAAGCTGATGCTGCTGGCGCCGGTGATCTCAGAGCGCAAGGGCGAATACCACAAGCTGTTGGCCGAACTGCACGCCCAGGGATTCATCCGCGCCCGCATCGATGGCGAGATTTTCGAACTCGATGATCCACCGGACCTGGAACTGCACAAGAAGCACAGCATCGAGGTGGTGGTGGACCGTTTCAAGGTGCGAGAGGACATCGGTCTGCGCCTGGCCGAGTCTTTCGAAACCGCGCTGCACCTGGCCGAAGGTGTGGCGCGCGTGGCCTGGATGGACGCCGATCCGGAAGATTCCAAGCCGGACCTGGTTTTTTCGGCCAACTTCGCCTGTCCCGTATGTGGTTACAGCATCGAGGAACTCGAGCCGCGACTGTTTTCGTTCAACAATCCGGTCGGGGCCTGTTCCACCTGCGACGGGCTCGGCGTGGAGCAGTTTTTTGACCCGGACAAGGTGATCAACAATGACGAGCTGTCGCTGGCCGGCGGCGCGATCCGCGGCTGGGACAGGCGCAACGCCTACTACCACCAGATGATCCGCTCGCTCGGAAAATACTACGACTTCGACCCGGAGACCCCCTGGAACGAGCTGCCGGCGGAGACGCAGCAGATCATCCTCAAGGGCAGCGGATTCGACAGCATCGAGTTCAGCTACTTCAACGACCGCGGCCGGGTGGTCAAGAAAAACCATCCCTTCGAGGGCATCATCAACAATATGCAGCGTCGTTACCGCGAGACCGAATCGAATGCTGTGCGCGAAGAACTGGCGCGCTATATCTCCTCGCAACCCTGTCCCGACTGCCGGGGAACCCGTCTCAACGAGGGTGCACGCAACGTCTTTGTCGCCGAGCACGATCTGCCCACGGTCACCTCGATGGCGGTGGAGCACAGCCTGACCTTTTTCGAACAGCTGGACCTGCCCGGAAAACGCGGCAAGATCGCGGACAAGATCGTCAAGGAGATCAACGACCGCCTGCGTTTCCTGGTCAACGTCGGCCTCAATTATCTGACCCTCGACCGCAGTGCAGAGACCCTGTCCGGCGGCGAGGCGCAGCGCATCCGCCTGGCCAGTCAGATCGGTGCCGGCCTCGTGGGCGTGATGTACGTGCTCGACGAACCCTCGATCGGGCTGCACCAACGCGACAACGAGCGCCTGCTCAAGACCCTGACCTACCTGCGCGACCTGGGCAACACGGTCATCGTGGTCGAGCATGATGAAGAGGCGATCCGCGCCGCCGACCACGTGGTCGACATCGGTCCGGGCGCCGGCGTGCATGGCGGCCGAATCATCGCGCAGGGCCAGGTGGAAGATATCTGTGCAGTGTCGGAATCGGTCACCGGCGACTACCTCGCCGGTCGGGCGCGTATACCGGTACCACCAGAGCGCCATCCGGTCGACCCCAGACACATGCTCGAGATCGAAGGCGCCAGCGGCAACAACCTGAAAGCGGTGAAGCTGGAGATCCCGGGCGGCCTGTTCACCTGTGTGACCGGCGTGTCCGGATCCGGCAAATCGACCCTGATCAACGACACCCTTTACCCGCTGGCAGCGAATGAACTCAACGCGGCCAGCCATACCGTGGCGCCCTACCGAAAAGTCCGCGGCATGAAGCACTTCGACAAGGTGGTCGATATCGACCAGTCACCCATCGGCCGCACGCCACGCTCCAACCCGGCAACCTATACCGGCCTGTTCACCCCGGTACGTGAACTGTTCGCCAATGTCCCCGAGGCCCGTTCGCGGGGCTACAGCCCCGGCCGATTCAGCTTCAACGTCAAGGGCGGCCGCTGCGAAGCCTGCAAGGGAGACGGCGTGATCAAGGTTGAGATGCACTTTCTGCCCGATATCTATGTGCAGTGCGACGTCTGCAAGGGCAAACGCTACAACCGTGAGACGCTCGAGATCCAGTACAAGGGTAAACGCATCAACGAGGTGCTCGACATGACGGTCGAGGACGCCCTTGGTTTCTTTGATGCAGTGCCGGCGCTCAAGCGCAAGCTGCAGACCCTGATGGACGTCGGTCTCAGCTACATCACGCTCGGCCAGAATGCGACCACCCTTTCGGGTGGCGAGGCGCAGCGCGTCAAGCTGTCACGCGAGCTGTCCAAACGCGATACCGGCCGGACACTGTACATTCTCGACGAGCCGACGACAGGGCTGCATTTTCACGATGTGGAGCAGTTGCTGGGTGTGCTGCACCGGCTGAGGGACCATGGCAACACCGTGGTGGTCATCGAGCATAATCTGGACGTGGTGAAAACCGCTGACTGGATCATCGACCTCGGGCCCGAAGGTGGTGATGGCGGCGGCGAGATCATCGCCAGCGGCACGCCCGAGCAACTGGCGGAGATGTCCGAATCTCATACCGGACGCTTTCTGGCACCGATATTGGCGAGACACGCGCCTGCAGCGAGCGACTGAGGCGGATCACAAAACGTACCCGCACAGTTAACCACCAGGATGTCGAGATCTGCCGCATTGAGAATCGGGCATGCGCGCCCGCCTGTGACCGACTGGTGCGACTTGCAGACCCCGGCTGCGGTCAAGCAGGGCACGACAACTGATTCAGAATCGACCGTTGGCGGCGGAACTGGGCGGGGGCTGCGGCTTGGAACGCGCCTCCAACTGGTAGTACCTGTCTGTCAATGTAGCCAGTTGATCGCTTTTCTTGCGCAGTGCCGCCTTGGCCTCTTCGAGTTCACGTCGGCTCAGCTGTTCCTGATTCAGCAACGGCTGAATATCATGCATGTGCCGCGCAAGACTGGCCGCGAGCCTCTGGTTCTCTTTGACAAGTTTCTTCTGCTCGCGCTTGAGATTGAGGTTTTCGTACTGAACCTCACGCAAGCGATGGCTGCGCTCGGCCAGGGCGTTGCGCTGTGCCCGGATCAGCTGCTTGGCCGCTGGAGACTCCTCGAGTCCGGCCTCCACGCGTGCGAGTCGCTCGTGCAGGTGCTCGTTGCTTTCCACCAGCATCTGGTTTTCGAGCATCAGATCCCGGTACGCCTGCTCGAGTTCAGCCCCCTTCAAACCGGACCCCGCAGGGGCTTGCCCGCGCTTGATAATGGCAGTCCCTTCGACGGAAACGTCGTCTTGTCGCAACGAAGCGGATCTTGACCTGCCCGTCAGGCGGTCAATCAGAGAAATTCGGCGGTTACCCTGCATGTCCCTCCCCTCCCCACATACGCGACTGCCACTGAACCCGGGCCAGGCTTTCGGTGCTTGGTCCAGACGGCCACACGAACTCTTGAGCCGGGTCTCCGCTGGCGATTCGAACCAACGCGGAGTACACCCGGCGTTCCAGAGAGGTCGATCCCCTCCGGCCCGATCACTGCGATCAACTCGTCCACGTCGACACCGACATTGTCGTAGCGGATCCCGCTGATTTACGATGAGATCCATCAAGCCTGTGCAGAAAGCACCAAGGCGAACAGCAATAGCGTCAATGACGCACGTCTACAGCAAGTTGTTGCAACCTTCTTACTTATACCACCGCCAATGCTCGGCAGGGATATTAATCTAACAGGAATTTATCGCCTAATGCCAGTGACAGAAGCTCTGCGGCCGAACCCTGATTGGCCGCGATCTCGACCAGCCCCAGAGAATTCGGGTACCAGAAAAGCCCGCCCGACGGCACGCGGCAGAAAGTTTCAGCATATTTGACCACCCGCCCGGAAACGCGGATACATCTGTTTTTATTAAAATTTCCGGCATCAATGCCGGTCATCAGATTACCGTAGCCGTCGATATACACGAACCGCTCAAGATCCGGGGGCCAGTCGGCCCCAACCATATCTGCACACGCCAACGGCGTGCAGGGCACGGTCTCGCCGCCGGCCAGCATCGCCGCGACCGGGGCAAACAGGTCACGACCATGAAAACTGCTGGACAGTGTCTCGGGCCGCCAGTCGACCCGCGCCAAAGCCCCGATGCCATGGACGCGAGACAACAGACCATTGTCTGGGCCAACCAGGGTCAGACCAGGGGCCTCGACCACCAGGGCAGCCCGCTCCCCGCCTACACCCGGATCGACAACCGCTACCACGACCGAGCCCGAAGGCAGCGATCGACAGCAGCCCGACAGAAGATATGCCGCCAGGTCCGGACGCATGGCCGGTGCATCGTGCATCAGGTTGATCACGACGTGATCCGGGCTGCGGGACAGAATGGCCCCCGTCATCTGCCCGACATAGGGGCCGGCATACCCGAAGTCGGTAAACAGGAAGGTGGGGCGAGGCTTGCTCATAGGGCGATTATAGGTGGGGTGTCTGTCGCGCCCATCGGACTTCGGAACTCGTTGCAAAGCGCCCAGGATAGCCGGTTTTCTATCCTTTGCGATCTCTGCGTTCCAAAGTTCGACAGGCACAAAAAAACCGGGCACAGCCCGGCTTCTTCGCTGCTCAGGCGGAGATCCGCCTATGCTTCGACTTCTTCCACTTCGACCACCGGGCGATCGACCAGTTCGACGAAGGCCATGGGAGCCTTGTCGCCGGGACGGTGGCCGCACTTCAGGATACGCAGGTAACCACCATCACGCTCCTTGTAGCGAGGACCCAGCTCTGCAAACAGCTTACCAACCGCGGCATCGCTGCGCAGGCGCGCAAAGGCCAGGCGGCGCTTGGCAACATTGTCTTCCTTGGCCATGGTGATCAGTGGCTCGGCCACGCGGCGCAGCTCCTTCGCCTTCGGCAAAGTGGTCTTGATCAGTTCATGCTCTATCAGCGACGCAGCCATATTGCGAAACATTGCCTTACGGTGCGAGCTGTTACGGTTGAGTTGCCGTCCGGAGTTGCGGTGACGCATGGGTCAACTTCCTAATTAATCTGTTTAACCAAACGCTTCTCAGCGTGCCATCAATTCTTCGAGGTTTTCCGGGGGCCAGTTCTCAAGGCGCATGCCCAGCGACAGGCCACGGGTAGCCAGCACATCCTTGATCTCGGTCAGCGACTTCTTGCCCAGGTTCGGCGTCTTCAGAAGCTCCACCTCGGTGCGCTGAATCAGATCACCGATCAGGAAGATGTTCTCTGCCTTGAGACAGTTCGCGGAACGGACCGTCAGTTCAAGATCGTCAACCGGTCGCAGCAGGATCGGATCCACGGTCGGCTCGGCGCGCTCCTGTTCGGCCACGGCGCTGGTTGTTTCGTCGAGCTTGACGAACGCAGACAGCTGGTCCTGCAGGATGGTCGCGGAACGGCGGATCGAATCCTCGGGATCGATGGTGCCATCGGTCTCGATATCGATCACCAGGCGGTCGAGGTTAGTGCGCTGTTCAACACGCGCAGCCTCTACCGCATAGGCAATTCGCAGTACAGGGCTGAAAGTCGCGTCGAGCTGCAGATGACCGATCGGACGGTCATCACCCGCCGCGCTTTCGCGGCTGGCTGCCGGCTCATAGCCGCGCCCGCGACGCACCTTCATGGTCATGCTCAGCTCACCCTTGTCGGTGAGGCGCGCCAAGACCAGATCGGGATTAGCGATTTCCATGCCGTGCGACAATTGGATGTCTCCGGCAGTCACCACACCTGGCCCTTTGGCATTCAGGCTGACGATCGCCTCATCGCGATCCTCCATGGTGATCGCGACCTCTTTCAGGTTCAGCAGGACCTCGAGTACATCTTCCTGGACGCCCTCGATGGCGCTGTACTCGTGCAGCACACCTTCGATCTCGGCCTCCACGATGGCACAACCCGGCATCGAGGACAGAAGAATACGACGCAGGGCGTTGCCCAGCGTATGCCCAAAGCCACGCTCCAGCGGCTCCAGCGACACCTTGGCGTGGCGCTCACTGATGGTCTGCACGTTTACGATACGCGGCTTGAGGAATTCGGTGACGGACTCCGTCATGGATGTGCCTCTCAGTTCCTTTACTTGGAATACAATTCGACGATCAACTGCTCGTTGATCTCCGCCGGCAACTCTACCCGGTCGGGCAGGCGCTTGAAGGTACCGCTCATACTCTTGGAATCGACCTCGACCCACTCAGGTATGCCGTACTGCTCGGCAAGACTCAGCGAGCCCTTGATGCGATCCTGCTTTTTCGACTTTTCGTTGACCGCAACGACGTCTTCCGGACGCACCTTGTACGAGGCGACTTTTACAACCGAGCCGTTCACAGTAATGGCCTTGTGGCTCACCAGTTGGCGCGCCTCGGAACGGGTCGAGCCATAGCCCATGCGGTAGACCACATTGTCCAGACGACTTTCCAGCAACTTGAGCAGCATTTCACCCGTCGGACCCTTCATCCGGTCCGCCTCTTTGTAATAGTTGCGGAACTGGCGCTCGAGGACGCCATAAAGGCGGCGGACTTTTTGCTTCTCGCGCAACTGGACGCCATAGTCAGACAGGCGCCGACGACGGTCGCTCTGCTGGCCCGGGACTTTTTCCATGTTGCACTTGGAATCGATAGAACGTACGCGACTCTTGAGGTACAGGTCCGTACCCTCGCGACGCATCAGTTTACATTTGGGACCGATATAACGTGCCATTACTCAAACTCCAAATCAGACGCGGCGCTTTTTCGGTGGACGACAGCCGTTGTGGGGAATCGGCGTGACATCGGAGATGCTGGTGATCTTGAAACCCGCATTGTTCAAGGCGCGAACGGCGGATTCCCTGCCGGGACCAGGACCCTTGACGTTGACGTCGAGGTTTTTCACCCCGTATTCCTTGGCAACCTGGCCGGCACGGTCTGCGGCCACCTGGGCTGCAAACGGCGTGCTCTTGCGCGAGCCGCGGAATCCGGAGCCACCGGAAGTGGCCCAGCACAGGGCGTTGCCCTGGCGATCGGTGATGGTAATGATGGTGTTGTTGAACGACGCATGAACGTGCGCGATCCCATCAGTTACAACCTTTTTGACCTTTTTACGGGTACGGGTCGGGGTCTTGGCCATATGCCTTTTCCTAAAAAACCTAGCTGACGCTTATTTTCTGATCGGTTTGCGCGGGCCCTTGCGGGTACGCGCGTTGGTACGGGTGCGCTGACCACGCAGCGGCAACCCCCGGCGATGACGGATACCGCGGTTGCAACCGAGGTCCATCAAACGCTTTATATTCATGGACACCTCGCGGCGCAGGTCACCTTCGACGGTGAGCTTGGCCACTTCGGTACGCAGCCTCTCCACCTCTTCTTCCGTCAGATCCATGATCTTGCGATCCGGAACGACATCGGCTGCGGCACAGATCTGCCTTGCACGGGTGATGCCCACGCCATAGATCGACGTCAGGGCGATCACCGTGTGTTTGCGATCTGGAATGTTGACTCCAGCAATACGGGCCATTGTCAAAAATCTCCTGGTACAGTGGCAGATCGGCGCGCGAAGGCGCGAAATTCTACCGACATTTCAACGTTTTAGCAACGCCGCTTTTAGCCTTGGCGCTGCTTGTGGCGCGGGTCGCTACAAATCACGCGAACCACACCTTTGCGCTTAACAATCTTGCAGTTACGGCACATCTTCTTTACAGAGGCGCGGACTTTCATGCGTTATCTCCTAATCTCAACTACCGGTCAGCGAGGTACGCCCGTGCCGCCGATACCCTTCAAGTTTGCTTTCTTCATCAGGCCTTCGTACTGGTGCGACATCACGTGCGCCTGAACCTGGGCCATGAAATCCATCACGACCACAACCACGATCAGCAGGGAGGTGCCGCCAAAATAGAAAGGCACGTTCCAGCCCACAATCAGGAATTCCGGCATCAGACAGACCAGGGTGATGTACATGGCACCCGCCAGGGTCAAGCGCGACATGACCTGATCGATATAGCGTGCAGTCTGCTCACCCGGACGGATTCCCGGGATAAAGGCGCCTGAACGCTTGAGGTTATCCGCCGTGTCTTTCGAGTTGAAGACCAGCGCGGTGTAGAAAAAGCAGAAAAAGATGATGGCCCCCGCATACATCGCCACGTAAATCGGCTCGCCCGGCGACAACTTGCCGACGATGTCCTGCAGCCAACGCATGCCTTCATTGTTACCCGCCCACTGGGCCAGCGTGGTCGGAAACAAGATGATGCTGGAGGCGAAGATCGGCGGAATAACGCCGGCCATATTCAATTTGAGCGGCAGGTGGCTGCTCTGCGCTGCGTACATCTTGCGGCCCTGCTGGCGCTTGGCGTAGTTGACCGTGATCCGGCGCTGCCCGCGCTCCACGAACACCACAAAGCCGGTGACCGCAATCGCCAGCATGAACAGGAACAGGGCGAACAGCGCATTCATTTCGCCATTGCTCACCAGTTCGACTACCGAACCGAATGCGGACGGCAGACCCGCAACGATACCGGCGAAAATGATCATCGAGATCCCGTTACCCAGCCCACGTTCGGTAATCTGCTCGCCCAGCCACATAAGGAACATGGTCCCGGTTACCAGTGACACCGCGGCCGTAAAAACAAAACCCGGCCCGGTGGTCACTACGAGGCCTTCTCCAAACTGACCCTGCAATGCTACCGAGATACCGATCGCCTGGAAGGTTGCAAGGACCAGGGTGCCGTATCGAGTGTACTGGGTGATCTTGCGGCGACCCGATTCGCCCTCTTTCTTCAACTGCTCCAGCTTCGGGATAACCGCGGTCATCAGCTGAATAATGATGGAGGCAGAGATGTAAGGCATGATCCCGAGCGCAAACAGGCTGGCACGACTGAGCGCGCCCCCCGAGAACATGTTGAACATGTCCAGGATGGTTCCCTGTTGCTGGTCAAACAGTGCTGCCAGCGCAGCCGGATTGACACCGGGCACCGGGATAAAGGTCCCGACCCGGTAGACAATCAGCGCGCCGAGCAGAAACAGCAGACGCTGACGCAACTCGGTGAGCCGCCCCAACTGCATGCCGCCAGCACTTGCGGGATTCTGCGCCATAACTTGCTCTTAATCCTCGACCTTGCCGCCCGCTGCCTCGATCGCGGCGCGCGCACCCTTGGTCACGCCGAGACCGCGAACAGTAACTGCGCGATCGATGCTGCCGGACAGGATGACCTTGGCACGGGTGACCGCCATCGGCAGGATGTCTGCCCGGTACAGGGCGTCCATGTCGACCACGTCACCTTCAACCTTGGCAATCTCATTGAGACGTACTTCGCCGGTGGCTCGGGCCATGGCCGAGCCGAAACCGACCTTGGGCAGACGGCGCTGCAAAGGCATCTGGCCGCCTTCGAAACCGACCTTGTGATAACCGCCTTTACGCGACTTCTGGCCCTTGTGACCACGACCCGCGGTCTTTCCGAACCCACTGCCGATGCCACGACCGACGCGCTTGCGGGCAGTCTTGCTGCCAGCAGCTGGTTTGAGAGTATTCAGACGCATGTCACGCCTCCTCCACAAGCTGAACCATGTAGGACACCTTGTTCAACATGCCACGCGTGGCAGGGGTATCCTCTACTTCGACGACTTGGTGCATGCGGCGCAGACCCAGTCCACGGACACAGGCGCGATGCTTCTCCACGCGGCCATGGATGCTCCGCACCAGCTTGACCTTCATCATTTTCTTGTCGGCCATCTCTGCTTACCCCAGGATCTCTTCGATCGTCTTACCACGCTTGGCTGCGACGTATTCCGGGTCATCCATATCGACCAGGCCGTTCATCGTTGCGCGCACGACGTTGATTGCGTTGTTGGTGCCGATGCACTTGGCCAGAACGTTTTTCACGCCCACCACTTCGAAGATCGCGCGCATCGCGCCACCGGCGATGATGCCGGTACCTTCGGACGCCGGCTGCATATGCACCTTGGCGGCACCGTGACGTCCGACCAGGGGATACTGCAGGGTGCCGTTCTTCAACTTGACCGACTTCATATTGCGGCGTGCCATATCCATCGCCTTCTGAATGGCAATGGGCACTTCTTTGGCTTTCCCGGTGCCGAAACCGACTTTGCCTTCACCGTCGCCAACGACGACCAGCGCGGCAAAACCGAACACCCGGCCACCCTTGACCACCTTGGCCACACGATTCACGCCGATCAGCTTTTCAAACAGATCGTCGCCGCTTGGTTTGGATTCGAAATTAGCCATTTACAAAAGACCCCTTAAAACTCAAGCCCGGCTTCGCGGGCAGCGTCGGCCAGGGCCTTCACCCGACCGTGGAAACGGAAACCGGAACGGTCGAAAGCGACGCGATCGATACCCTTCGCCTTGGCGCGCTCAGCGACAGCGCGGCCGATGACGGCGGCTGCAGCCGTGTTGCCTCCCGCGCCCTGCAGTTCGGCCGCGATCGTCTTGTCCAGCGTCGAAGCGGACGCGATGACCTCTGCCCCATTGGGTGCAATGACCTGCGCATAGATGTGACGCGGGGTACGGTGCACGGTCAGGCGATGCACGCCCAACTCGCTGATTTTTGCGCGTGCACGGCGTGCACGGCGAATACGAGATGCTTTTTTGTCCATCGTCCTAACCCTTTATTTCTTCTTCGCTTCTTTGCGGATGATGCGTTCATCTGCATAGCGAACACCTTTGCCCTTGTAAGGCTCCGGCGGACGGAAAGCGCGAATTTCAGCAGCCACCTGCCCGACCCGCTGCTTGTCAGTACCGGCAACCACCACCTCGGTCTGAGACGGCGTGCTGATCGTGATTCCCTCGGGAACCGGATAGTCGATAGGGTGCGAGAATCCGAGGTTCAGACTCAACACCTTGCCTTTGCCCTGGGCGCGGTAACCGACGCCGACCAGTTCCAGCTTTTTCTCAAAGCCTTCGCTGACACCGTGCACCATATTGCCCAGCAGAGCTCGCATGGTTCCAGCCATCGCCCAGGCCGAATCATTTGCCGGCGTGACGCCGAGGACGCCATCATCGAGACTCACTGACACGGTCGGGTGGAGGTCGAGTTCCATGGTGCCTTTGCCACCTTTGACAGTGACATGCTGCCCGTCGATCTTGACGTCGACACCCTTGGCAACGGTGATAGGAGCTTTTGCGATACGTGACATGACATCCCCCCGTCAGGCTACGTAGGCGACGACTTCGCCGCCGTGGCCCTGTTTGCGGGCCTCGCGGTCGGTCATAACGCCTTTCGAGGTGGAAACAATCGCGATTCCGAGACCACCACGGACCTTCGGCAATTCATCGCGACTCTTATAGATGCGCAGACCGGGACGGCTGACACGCTTGACGTACTCGATGACGGGCGATCCCTGGAAGTACTTAAGCGTGATCTCGATGGCGGGCTTGCCGTCCAGCTCGGTCGCGGAGAAATCCTTGATGTAGCCTTCGTCCTTCAGGACCTGGGCGACGGCGGCTTTTTGCTTGGAGGCCGGCATGGAAACAGCCGCCTTGCCAGCAGCCTGGCCGTTACGGACGCGGGTCAGCATATCCGCTATCGGATCTGACATGCTCATTGATGAGACTCCTTTGGGTCAAACCGCTCCTGTTGAGCGCGATACCCGGTTCACGAAAAAGGCTCCCTGCTTGAGGGAGCCGCGCACTATAGCCGAATTGTTGCAGAAACGCTAGCTGGCAATTTACCAGCTGGCTTTTTTCAAGCCCGGCACATCCCCGCGCATGGCCGCTTCGCGCAATTTGTTCCTGCACAGGCCGAATTTACGGTAAACACCGTGCGGACGGCCGGAAACCCGGCAGCGGCGCTGCTGGCGGGCGGGGCTCGAATCACGCGGCAGCTTCTGCAGCGCGACCACAGCAGCATCAACCTCTTCGTGAGATTTGCTGCGGTCATTGATGATCGCTTTCAGTTCAGCGCGCTTGTTGGCGTACTGGACCACTATCTTTGCGCGCTTGGCCTCACGGGCCCACATGCTCTTTTTTGCCATGTTAAATCGCCGGTTTTATTTGAACGGGAAATTGAAGCCGTCGAGCAATGCACGACATTCTTCGTCATTCGCAGCTGAAGTGGTAATGGTGATATCCAAGCCACGCAGTGCGTCGATCTTGTCATATTCCACTTCCGGGAAAATGATCTGCTCCTTGACGCCCATGCTGTAATTGCCTCGACCATCAAATGATTTCGCACTCACACCACGGAAATCACGGATACGCGGAATCGCGATATTGATCAGTCGATCAAGGAACTCGAACATGCGCTCCCGGCGCAGGGTGACTTTGCAGCCAATAGGCCAGCCCTCGCGGATCTTGAATCCGGCAACAGATTTTTTCGCCTTGTTGACGATGGCCTTCTGCCCGGCAATTTTTTCCATGTCGCCGACGGCGAATTCCATCACCTTCTTGTCGCCAACGGCTTCGCCGACCCCCATGTTCAGCGTGATCTTCTCGATCCGCGGGACCTGCATGACGGTGCTGTAGCCGAACTTCTCCATCAACTGGGGTACGACCTGTTCTTTGTAATGATCCTGTAGCCTTGTCATCGCTATCGCCTCAGACGTCAACGACTTCGCCGTTTGACTTGAATACGCGCACCTTGCGACCGTCATCCAGGGTTTTGAAGCCCACACGGTCGCCTTTGTCGGCGGCGGGATTGTAAACAGCCACATTCGACACGTGCATCGGCATTTCCTTGTCAACGATGCCGCCCTGCTCACCCTTGTTTGGGTTGGGCTTCACGTGCTTCTTGGCCAGATTGATATTCTCCACGACGACCCGGTCATCGTCCATGCGCAGCACAGTTCCACGCTTGCCTTTGTCTTTGCCGGCCAGGACGATGACGTCGTCGCCTTTGCGAATCTTGCTTGCCATCTTTTCTACCTCAGAGCACTTCGGGCGCGAGTGAAATGATCTTCATGAATCGCTCACTGCGCAGTTCGCGGGTCACCGGCCCAAAGATGCGGGTACCAATGGGCTCAAGCTTGGCATTCAGCAGCACTGCCGCATTGCCATCAAAACGGATCAGAGAACCGTCTGCCCTGCGCACACCTTTGCGCGTGCGAACGACGACCGCGTTGAACACGTCGCCCTTCTTAACCTTACCGCGCGGGCTAGCGTCCTTGATGGACACCTTGATGACGTCCCCAATGCCGGCGTAGCGCCGATGGGAACCACCCAGCACTTTGATGCACTGAACGCGACGCGCACCACTGTTGTCGGCGACGTTCAGCAAAGACTGCATCTGGATCATGACACTACCCCACCAAATTCAAATTCAGAAACTTCTTATGTTCAGCTGACGCGTTCGATCAGCTTGATGAAGCGCCACTTCTTGGTCTTGGACACCGGCCGGCACTGCTCGACCACAACAAGATCACCAGTCTGGCATTCATTGTTCTCATCGTGCGCATGCAACTTGGTGGACTTGCTCACATACTTGCCGTAGAGCGGATGCTTTACGCGGCGCTCGATAACTACCGTGATGCCCTTGTCCATCTTGTCACTGACCACGCGACCCTGCAGGGTGCGGTTTTCGGCTGCCTGCTCGCTCATGCTTCACCTGCCTGGCGCTTCTCGTTGATTACCGTTTTCACGCGCGCAATATTGCGACGCACATCCTTCATCAGGTGCGGGCGGGAAAATTGTCCGGTTCCGCGCTGCATGCGCAGATTGAACTGCTCCTTGAGCAAATCATGCAAGGCTTCACGCAGCTCCACCTCGGACTTGCCACGAAGTTCTGTCGCTTTCATCACATGATCACCCGTTTTACAAATGCGGTCTGAACCGGCAGCTTGGCGGCGGCAAGCGCAAACGCCTGGCGCGCAAGATCTTCGTCCACACCTTCAATTTCATACAAAACCAGTCCGGGCTGAATCTGGGCTACCCAGTATTCAACGTTACCCTTTCCCTTACCCATGCGGACTTCCAGGGGTTTCTTGGAGACCGGCTTGTCGGGAAACACCCGAATCCAGAGCTTTCCGCCACGCTTGACCGTGCGCGAGATGGTGCGGCGGGCCGCCTCGATCTGGCGCGCAGTGATGCGTCCCCGGCCAACGGCCTTCAGGCCGTACTCGCCAAAGCTCACTTTGTTACCGGCCTGGGCCAAACCGCGGTTACGGCCCTTCATCTGCTTCCGGAACTTGGTACGTTTAGGCTGCAACATTTCTTACGTTACCCCCGCGGAGCGCCCTTGGCCGAAGCCGACGCCTCCTGCTCTTCCTGTTTGTCGCCGAACACCTCACCTTTGAAGATCCAGGTCTTCACCCCGATGATTCCGTAGGTGGTAAGTGCTTCTGCAAAGCCGTAATCGATGTCTGCGCGCAGCGTATGCAGCGGCACACGGCCCTCGCGATACCATTCGCTGCGTGCGATTTCCGCACCATTCAGACGACCGGCAATGTTCACCTTGATACCTTGGGCACCAATCCGCATCGAGTTCTGAACCGCGCGCTTCATGGCGCGACGGAACATGATCCGGCGCTCGAGCTGCTGTGCGATGCCTTCCGATACCAGTTGTGCATCGAGCTCAGGCTTACGGATCTCTTCGACACTGATATGCACAGGAATACCCATGCGGGCCGAGACTTCCTTGCGCAGGGCGTCGATGTCCTCGCCTTTCTTACCGATAACAAGGCCAGGGCGCGCGGTATGAATGGTGATGTGCGCGTTCTTTGCAGGCCGATCGATCTGAATGCGACTGACCGAGGCCTGACGCAGCTTGTTCTTCAGAAAATCGCGTACCGCCATGTCCGTGATCAGAAGATCTGAGAAATGCTTGCTGTCGGCATACCACTTGGACGTCCAGTCCGTGACAATACCGAGGCGAATACCGTTTGGATTTACTTTCTGACCCATAATTCTTGCCCGCTTACTCGTCAGCTACAGTGACGGTGATATGACTGGTGCGCTTGAGAATACGGGCAGCACGACCCTTCGCCCTTGCACGGATTCGCTTCATGGTCGGGCCCTCATCTACACAAACGGCCTTGACCTTCAGTTCGTCCACATCAGCACCTTCATTGTTTTCCGCATTGGCAACCGCGGAATCCAACACCTTTTTCATCATGGCGGCGCCTTTCTTCTTGCTGAATGCCAGCACGTTCAACGCCTGCTCGACAGGAAGACCCCTGATCTGATCAGCCACCAGCCGCCCTTTCTGGGCCGAGATGTGCGCAAAGCGCAGTTTTGCTAAAGCTTGCATGGCTATCTCCTTACCGGGACCTCTTGTCCGCCACATGACCGCGATAGGTACGGGTCAGCGCGAACTCGCCGAGTTTGTGGCCAACCATGTTCTCGGATACCAACACCGGAACATGTTGTTTGCCGTTATGCACAGCAATCGTCAACCCAACCATGTCGGGGCTGACCATCGAGCGACGCGACCAGGTCTTGATCGGGCGACGATCATTGCTCTCACGGGCGGTCTCCACCTTTTTCTGCAGGTGGAGATCGATAAAAGGACCCTTGCGAATTGAACGTGGCATAGCCTTCTAGCCTCTCACCTAAATTACTTACGACGACGGTCGCGTACAATGAATTTGTCGGTACGCTTGTTCGAGCGCGTCTTAAAGCCCTTGGTCGGCGTGCCCCATGGACTGACCGGATGACGACCACCGGAGGTGCGGCCTTCGCCACCACCATGCGGGTGGTCAACCGGATTCATCACAACACCACGAACGGTCGGACGAACGCCACGCCAGCGAGTGGCTCCAGCCTTGCCGAGCTTGCGCAGATTGTGCTCTGAGTTTCCGGCAGCACCGATGGTTGCACGACAATCCGCATGGACCTTGCGCATCTCACCGGAGCGCAAACGCAGAGTGGCATAGTCACCTTCGCGAGCGATCAGCTGTGCTGAAGCCCCCGCACTGCGTGCGAGCTGTGCACCCTTGCCGATTTTAAGCTCGATGCAGTGGACCGTGCTACCAACCGGGATACTGCGCAGCGCCATGCTGTTTCCGACCACGATCGGCGCCTCCACACCGGAGCGCACTGAATCGCCTGCTTTGATTCCCGCCGGAGCAACAATGTAGCGACGCTCACCATCGGCGTATTTGATCAAGGCAATGTGTGCAGTGCGGTTCGGATCATATTCCAGACGCTCGACCGTACCGGGCACACCATCCTTGTCACGCTTGAAGTCAATCACGCGATAACGCTGCTTGTGGCCACCGCCCCGATGACGGGTGGTGATGCGGCCGTCGCTGTTGCGACCGCCCGATTTGCTCTTTTTTGCGACCAGCGGGGCGTGCGGCGCGCCTTTATGCAAGCCTTCGCTCTTTACCTGGACCACATGACGGCGACCCGGTGATGTCGGTTTTGTCTTGACGATTGCCATTGTTCTATCCGTTACCTATGCCGTGCCCGCACTCAGGCGCC
This sequence comes from uncultured Gammaproteobacteria bacterium, assembly GCA_963759055.1. Taxonomy (GTDB): domain Bacteria; phylum Pseudomonadota; class Gammaproteobacteria; order Chromatiales; family Chromatiaceae; genus Thiosocius. The sequence goes on along the minus strand of CAVWYD010000014.1, from coordinate 130,197 downwards.
ACCAGCAAAATCGATATCGTGTCCGGCCTGCAGGCGGACGTAAGCCTTCTTCCAATTGTTGCGCTTACCCATTACCGCACCGAACCTTTTCTTCTTACCTTTGACGTTGACGGTACGTACGTTCTGCACCTTGACGTCGAACAAAAGCTCCACGGCTTGCGCTATCTCGGGCTTGGTTGCGTCGGCGACCACTTTGAAGCCGAACTGATTGGCCTTGTCTGCAGCCATTGCGCTCTTTTCAGACACAACCGGGCTAAGCAGGATCTTCATCAAACGCTCTTTGCTCATGCCAGCTTCTCCTCAAGCGCCTTCAGCGCAGCCGCGGTGACGATCACCTTCTCGAAGCCGATAAGGCTGACCGGATCCACCTCATTGAGGGTCCGGGTCTCGATACGGTAAAGATTGCGACTTGCCAGCATCAGGTTTTCATCAAACGATTCGGTGATGATCAAAGCGTCATTGGTGCCGAACTCACTCAGCTTGGCCGCCAACTCTTTGGTCTTCGGCGCAGCAACACTGAAATCATCGACAACAACCAATCGTTCCTGGCGCACGAGCTCCGAAAGGATTGAGCGCAGCGCGCCCTGATACATCTTGCGGTTGACCTTCTGCTCGTAGCTACGTGGCTGAGCGGCGAAGGTCACGCCGCCGGAACGCATGATCGGGCTGCGGATGGTGCCCTGACGGGCACGACCTGTACCTTTCTGGCGGAATGGCTTGGCGCCACCGCCGCTGACTGCGGAGCGGTTCTTCTGCGCCTTGGTTCCGGATCGGGCTGCCGACATAAAGGCGACAACAACCTGATGCACCAGAGATTCTTTGTAATCGGCACCGAACACCACGTCAGAGACCTGGATGCTGGAACCACCTTGTACGTTCAGGTCCATGTTCTCAACCCTTGTTCTTCATTTTGATCGCGGGCGTGATGATCACATCGCCGCCACGCGAGCCGGGCACTGCACCCTTGACCAGCAGAATGTTGCGATCGGTATCGACGCGTACAACTTCGACATTTTGTGTGCTGACCTTCGCCGCACCCATGTGGCCGGCCATCTTCTTGCCCTTGAAGACTCGCCCTGGCGTCTGGCACTGACCAATCGAACCCAGCGCCCGATGCGAAAGCGAGTTGCCGTGGGTCGCATCCTGCATGCGGAAATTGTGACGCTTGACGCCGCCCTGGAATCCCTTGCCTTTGCTGTTGCCACGCACGTCGACCTTCTGGCCAACCTCAAAGATGGCCGCATCGATCTGGGCACCGACCTCCGGCACATCGCCGCTGTGATCATCCAGACGGAATTCCCACAGGCCGCGCCCCGCCTCTACCCCCGCCTTGGCATAATGACCCGCCATCGGCTTGTTCAGGCGCGAAGCTTTCTTCTCGCCCACGGTGACCTGGATGGCGCTATAGCCATCAGACTCCGGCGAGCACACCTGGGTTACCCGGTTGGGCTCAACCTCGATAACGGTAACGGGCACCGACACGCCTTCTTCTGTGAAGACCCGCGTCATGCCTGCCTTGCGGCCTACGATTCCAATCGCCATGTCTCTAACCTCAGTTCAGTTTGATCTGAACATCAACACCCGCAGCCAGATCAAGCTTCATCAACGCATCGACCGTTTTGTCGGTCGGATCGACGATGTCCATCAGGCGCTTATGGGTGCGAATCTCATACTGGTCGCGCGCATCTTTGTTGACATGCGGCGAGATCAATACAGTGAATCGCTCCTTCTTTGTCGGCAGCGGGATCGGGCCCAGCACCTGGGCCCCAGTGCGCTTGGCGGTATCTACGATCTCGCGCGCGGACTGGTCGATCAGCCGATGATCGAAGGACTTCAGACGAATACGGATACGCTGACTGGTCATTTATATCACTCGATAATCTTGGCGACGACACCGGCGCCGACGGTACGACCACCTTCGCGGATTGCAAATCGCAGACCTTCTTCCATCGCGATCGGGGCAATCAGCTTGACAGTCATCTTCACGTTGTCACCAGGCATCACCATCTCAACGCCTTCCGGCAGCTCACACGCACCGGTCACATCGGTCGTGCGGAAGTAAAACTGCGGACGGTAGCCATTGAAGAACGGGGTATGACGTCCACCCTCGTCCTTGCCCAGCACATAAACCTCAGCCTCAAAGTGGGTGTGAGGATTGATCGTGCCCGGCTTCGCCAGAACCTGACCACGCTCCACCTCGTCACGCTTGGTACCACGCAGCAGCACGCCCACGTTGTCACCCGCCTCCCCGCGATCCAGCAGCTTGCGGAACATCTCAACACCGGTACAGGTCGTCTTCTGGGTGTCCTTGATACCCACAATCGCCAGCTCGTCACCCACATTGACCACACCACGCTCGATACGACCGGTGACCACGGTGCCGCGACCCGAGATCGAGAACACATCCTCGATCGGCATCAGGAAGGTACCATCCACCGCACGCTCTGGCGTCGGAATGTAGGTGTCCAGCGCTTCGACCAGCTTGTCGATCGACGGCGTACCAATGTCAGAGGTATCACCTTCCAGCGCCTTCAGCGCAGAACCCACGATGATCGGGGTGTCATCACCCGGGAACTCGTACGAATCCAGCAGCTCGCGGATCTCCATCTCGACCAGCTCGACCAGCTCTTCGTCGTCGACCTGGTCCGCCTTGTTCATGTACACAATGATGTACGGAACACCCACCTGGCGTGACAGCAGAATGTGCTCGCGGGTCTGCGGCATCGGGCCGTCAGCCGCCGATACCACCAGGATCGCGCCGTCCATCTGCGCCGCACCCGTGATCATGTTCTTCACGTAGTCCGCGTGTCCCGGGCAGTCTACGTGCGCGTAGTGACGGTTCTCCGACTCGTATTCCACGTGCGCGGTCGCGATCGTAATCCCGCGCTCACGCTCTTCCGGGGCGTTGTCAATCTGGTCGTAGGCCTTCGACTCACCACCAAACTTCGACGCCTGGTGCAGTCGTGATCGCCGCCGTCAGCGTGGTCTTGCCGTGGTCTACGTGACCAATCGTGCCCACGTTTACGTGCGGTTTTGTACGTTCAAATTTTTCCTTGGACACCGTTGTACCCCTTTACCTGTCTGGCCTTGCGACCGCTAACCGTTACTGTTTCTTGATGATCGCCTCAGCAACACTGCTGGGCACTTCATTGTATTTTGCGAATTCCATGCTGTAAGAAGCTCGACCCTGGGTCGCGCTGCGCAGCGAGGTCGCGTAACCGAACATTTCCGACAGAGGCACCTCTGCGTTGACCATCTTGCCGGTCGGGCCATCTTCCATACCATGGATCATGCCGCGGCGGGAGTTCAGGTCGCCGATCACGTCACCCATGTACTCTTCCGGGGTCTCAACCTCGACCTTCATCATCGGCTCGAGAATGACCGGACGCGCCTTCTGCACACCGGCCTTGAAGCCCATCGAGCCCGCGATCTTGAACGCGTTCTCGTTGGAGTCGACTTCGTGATACGAGCCGTCATACAGGGTGACCTTGACGTCGACCACCGGGTAACCGGCGATAACACCACCCTCCATCGCCTCCTGGACACCCTTGTCGACCGCCGGGATGTATTCCTTCGGCACCACGCCGCCCACGATCTCATTGACGAACTCGTAGCCGTCGCCCGCTGGCTGCGGCTCGATCTTCAGCCAGACATGACCGAACTGACCGCGTCCACCTGACTGACGGACGAACTTACCTTCGACCTCGGTGCTGGTCCGGATAGTCTCGCGGTAGGCCACCTGTGGCGCACCGACATTGGCCTCGACGCTGAACTCACGACGCATGCGATCAACCAGGATATCGAGATGCAGCTCGCCCATGCCGGAGATGATGGTCTGACCGGACTCTTCATCGGTGTGCACGCGGAAAGACGGATCTTCCTGCGCCAGGCGACCGAGCGCGATGCCCATCTTTTCCTGGTCGCTCTTGGTCTTGGGCTCGACCGCAACCGAGATAACCGGCTCCGGGAACTCCATGCGCTCCAGGGTGATGATGTTGTTCGCATCACACAAGGTGTCACCGGTGGTGACGTCTTTCAGACCGACCGCAGCGGCAATATCACCTGCGCGCACTTCCTTGATCTCTTCACGCGAGTTGGCGTGCATCTGCAGGATACGACCGACGCGCTCTTTCTTGCGCTTGACCGGGTTGTACACGGTATCGCCTGAATTCAACACGCCCGAATAGCAGCGGAAGAAGGTCAGTGAACCGACGAAAGGGTCGGTGGCAATCTTGAACGCCAGCGCAGAGAACGGCGCATCGTCCGACGACGGGCGCTCAGCGTGAGTCTCATCGTCATCCAGGATGCCGGTGATGGCCGGGACGTCGGTCGGGGACGGCATCAGCTCGATCACCTTGTCGAGCATGGCCTGAACACCCTTGTTCTTGAACGCGGTGCCGCAGGTCATCGGAACAATCTCAAGGCTCAGGGTGCGCAGACGCAGACCTTCGAGAATCTCCGCTTCGGTCAGCTCCTCGCCTTCGAGGTACTTCTCCATGAGCTCTTCGTTGGCCTCGGCCGCAGCCTCCACCATTTTCTCGCGCCATTTGTTGCAGTCGTCAACCAGCTCTTCGGGAATATCGAGGTACTCGAATTCGGTACCCATATTCTCCTCGCTCCATTTGATCGCCTTCATTTTCAGAAGATCGACCACGCCGGAGAAGCCTTCTTCGGCACCAATCGGCACCTGGATCGGCACGGCTACAGCACCCAGGCGGGTTCCGAGCTGCTCGACGACACGGAAGAAATTTGCCCCCATGCGGTCCATCTTGTTGACGAACGCCATGCGCGGGACCTTGTAACGATTGGCCTGACGCCAGACGGTCTCGGACTGGGGCTGAACACCACCGACCGCGCAAAGTACGAAGACGGCGCCGTCAAGCACGCGCAGCGAACGCTCCACCTCGATGGTGAAGTCCACGTGTCCGGGAGTATCGATGATGTTGATACGGTGCTCGGGATACTGCTTACCCATGCCGCTCCAGAAACAGGTGGTTGCGGCCGAGGTAATGGTGATACCACGCTCCTGCTCCTGCTCCATCCAGTCCATGGTCGCAGCGCCGTCGTGCACCTCACCGATCTTGTGGGAGACGCCGGTGTAATAGAGCACACGCTCTGTCGTGGTCGTCTTACCTGCATCGATGTGGGCCATGATGCCGATATTGCGATAACGCTGAATGGGTGTGGTACGTGCCACTGTCTTATCCCGCCCCGTAATGTAAAAGAACGATAAAGCTGGTACTTACCAGCGGTAGTGAGAGAACGCCTTGTTTGCCTCGGCCATGCGATGAGTCTCTTCCTTCTTCTTGACCGCAGAACCTCTCTGGTCCGCGGCGTCCATCAACTCACCGGCGAGGCGCGCTGCCATGGACTTTTCGCTGCGCTTGCGCGCTGCGTCTATCAGCCAGCGCATTGCCAGGGCATTGCGGCGGATAGGACGAACCTCGACAGGCACCTGGTAGGTCGCACCACCGACGCGACGCGACTTGACTTCCACGACCGGACGTACGTTCTCCAGCGCCTGCTCGAGCGTCTCCATTGGGTCGCCGCCGCGCTTCTCGGTAACGGTATCCAATGCGCCGTAAAGGATACGCTCGGCGACGGCCTTTTTACCGTCTTCCATCACCATGTTGACGAACTTGGCCAGCGTCTGACTTCCGAACTTGGGGTCCGGCAGGATCTCCCGCTTGGCTGCAACTCTTCTTCTAGGCATTTCGCTTTCACTCTCGATCTACTCGCGACCGGCCAACACCGGCCCCATTCAACGCACTGCATCCGATACCGGGAAAATTTATCCCTTGGGACGCTTGGCGCCGTACTTCGAACGCGCCTGACGGCGCTTGTCGACACCAGAGGTATCCAGGCTGCCGCGCACCACGTGATAGCGCACACCCGGCAGGTCCTTGACTCGCCCGCCGCGGATCAGCACCACGCTGTGTTCCTGCAGGTTGTGACCTTCACCACCGATGTAACTGGAAACCTCGTAACCATTGGTCAGGCGCACACGCGCCACCTTACGCAAAGCCGAGTTCGGCTTCTTCGGGGTGGTGGTGTACACGCGGGTACAGACACCGCGTTTCTGCGGGCATGCCTCGAGTGCCGGGACATTGCTCTTTTCCACTTTGCGCTTGCGCGGCTTACGAACCAACTGATTAATAGTAGCCATCTAAATCTTCCGTCTCCGGGACGCGCCGACACCAGTATCGACGTCAAAAATTCGCGTAGCCGATCCCGTCCGACTGCCTGAAAAAGCGCCGGGCGTTGGGTGCGATTACTCGAATCTCAAAACTGTTCGCGAAGCGACTGATTTGTCGCACAATTTCGGGCAAGCGTGCGGGCCTGCCTTTAGCGAAGGCTGCGAATTCTATGCGCCTCTCCGGCCGCTGTCAACAGCGGCCGGAGCGCTTTTCACTGCCCTCACTCGCCGCCGGTCGTGTTCAGGGCCTGCTTGATGGCCTCTTCCACTTCCTCGGTAGCCATTTCCACCGGGGCACCCGCGCTCAGGACCTCCTGGCGAGCGCGACGACGTTCTTTATGGTGCGCCAGTCCGGTACCGGCCGGGATGAGGCGACCGACGATCACGTTCTCCTTCAGGCCGTTCAGCGGATCACGCATGCCACGCACCGAGGCCTCGGTCAGTACGCGCGTCGTCTCCTGGAACGAGGCCGCGGATATGAACGATTCGGTCGCGAGCGAGGCCTTGGTGATTCCCAGCAGCAGCGGCTCGAACTTGGCCGTCAGCTTGTCTTCCGCCTCCGCCTGCTCATTGGCCTCGAGCAGACGGGCCCGCTCGACCTGTTCGCCGCGCAGCAACTTTGTCTCACCGACGTCGGTAATCTCGACCTTGCGCAGCATCTGGCGAATGATCACCTCGATGTGCTTGTCGTTGATACCTACACCCTGCAGCCGGTAGACATCCTGGATTTCCTTCACCAGGTACTCTGCCAGCTCGGTGACGCCCTGCAGGCGCAGGATGTCGTGCGGGTTCAGTTCGCCGTCCGCGATGACCTCGCCCCTCTCGACGTGCTCACCCTCGAACACATTGACGTGACGCCATTTGGGGATCAGCGATTCAACCTGCTCGCCATCCGCCATGGTGATGATCAGGCGCTGCTTGCCCTTGGTGTCCTTGCCGAAGCTGACCGTACCACTGGCCTCGGCCAGAATCGCAGGCTCTTTCGGCTTGCGCGCCTCGAACAGGTCGGCAACCCGCGGAAGACCACCCGTGATGTCGCGGGTCTTCGAAGACGCCTGTGGGATACGCGCCAGAACGTCACCGACACCGACGCTCGCGCCGTCATTCACACCGACGATGGCTCCACCGGGCAGGAAGTAGTGAGCCGGAAGGGTGGTGCCGGCGATATTCACGTCATTGCCCTTGTCGTCGATCAGTTTGACCATCGGACGCAGGTCTTTGCCACTCGCCGGACGCTGCTTGGGATCGAGCACCACGACCGATGACAGGCCGGTGACATCGTCGGTCTGCTTCTGGACGGTCACGCCCTCGGCGAAATCGACGAAACGCAGGGTACCGGTCACCTCGGTGATGACCGGGTGGGTGTGCGGATCCCAGTTTGCGACCATCTGGCCACCGTCCACTGAATCACCGTCGCGCACCAGCAGCACCGCACCGTAGGGCAGTTTGTAGCGCTCGCGCTCGCGCCCGACTTCATCAGCAACCACCACCTCACCCGAACGCGATACCGCGACCAGGTTGCCGTTGGCGTGCTCGACTGTCTTGATATTGTGCAGCTTGATCGTGCCCGAGCTCTTGACCTCGATGCTGTTGACCGCGGCCGAACGGGATGCGGCACCACCGATATGGAAGGTACGCATGGTCAGCTGGGTACCCGGCTCACCGATCGACTGCGCCGCGATGACACCGGCCGCCTCACCGATATTGACCTCGTGTCCACGCGCCAGGTCACGCCCGTAACACTTGGCACAGATGCCGTGACGGGTCTCACAGGTGATCGGCGAACGCACCATCACCTGGTCCACACCCGCCTCTTCGAGCAGATCCACCCAGGCTTCGTCCAGCAGGGTATTGGCCTCACAGACCACGTCATCAGCCCCCGGGCGCAGGACATCTCTGGCCAGCACTCGGCCGAGTATGCGCTCACGCAACGGCTCGACCACATCACCACCCTCGATGATGGGCTGCATCAACAGACCCCTCTCCGTGCCACAGTCTGGGGTCGTGATGACCATATCCTGCGCCACATCGACCAATCGACGGGTGAGGTAACCGGAGTTGGCAGTCTTCAGCGCGGTGTCGGCGAGACCCTTGCGTGCGCCGTGGGTCGAGATGAAGTACTGCAGTACATCCAGACCCTCGCGGAAGTTGGCGGTGATCGGCGTCTCGATGATCGAGCCGTCCGGCTTGGCCATCAGACCGCGCATACCGGCCAGCTGACGAATCTGCGCCGCAGAACCACGCGCACCGGAATCGGCCATCATGAAGATGGAGTTGAACGAATCCTGTTCGACCTCTTCACCCTCACGGTTGGTGACCCGCTCCTTGCCGAGCTGCCCCATCATCGCGCGCGCCACCTGGTCGTTGGTATGCGACCAGATATCGACCACCTTGTTGTAGCGCTCACCATTGGTAACGAGACCGGAGGAGTACTGATCCTCGATCTCCTTCACCTCGGTCTCTGCGGCACTCAGGATCTCCGCTTTCTGCGGAGGAATGACCATGTCATTGACACCGATCGAGACACCGGCCCGGGCTGCCTGACGGAACCCGAGATACATCAGCTGGTCGGCAAAAACGACTGTGTCCTTGAGGCCGATCCTGCGGTAACAGGCATTGACCATACGTGAGATGGCCTTCTTTTTCATCGCCTGGTTGACCAGCTCGAAGGGAAGACCCCTCGGTACGATATCCCACAACAGGGCGCGGCCGACTGTCGTCTCCTTTATGGAACAGGCAGTCTGGATCTCACCATCGTCATCGGCCACGCTTTCCTCGATGCGGACCTTCACACGTGCATGCAGTTCAGCCATTCCGGACTCGTAGGCCCTGCGCGCCTCTTCGATGTTGCTGAACGCCATGCCCTCACCCTTGGCATTCACGCGCTCGCGGGTCATGTAGTACAGACCGAGGACCACGTCCTGGGTCGGTACGATGACCGGCTCGCCGTTCGCCGGTGACAGCACGTTGTTCGAGGCCATCATCAGGGTACGGGCTTCAATCTGCGCCTCGATGGACAGCGGCACGTGAACCGCCATCTGGTCGCCGTCGAAGTCGGCATTGAACGCCGTACAGACCAGGGGATGCAGCTGGATGGCCTTGCCCTCGATCAGAACCGGCTCGAATGCCTGGATACCCAGACGGTGCAGGGTCGGCGCGCGGTTGAGCATGATCGGGTGCTCGCGGATCACCTCTTCGAGGATATCCCATACCTCGCCCGCACCGCGCTCCACCAGTTTCTTGGCCGCCTTGATGGTTGTTGCAAGACCGCGGAACTGCAGCTTGGAAAAGATGAACGGCTTGAACAGCTCGAGCGCCATCTTTTTCGGGATGCCGCACTGGTGCAGCTTGAGTGTCGGGCCGACCACGATAACCGAGCGGCCCGAGTAATCGACACGCTTTCCGAGCAGGTTCTGACGGAAGCGGCCCTGCTTGCCCTTGATCATGTCGGCCAGCGACTTGAGCGGGCGCTTGTTGGTACCCGTGATGGCTCGACCGCGACGGCCGTTGTCCAGCAGCGCATCGACCGACTCCTGCAGCATGCGCTTCTCGTTGCGCACGATGATGTCGGGCGCATTGAGGTCGAGCAGACGCTTCAGGCGGTTGTTGCGGTTGATCACGCGGCGGTACAGATCGTTCAGATCGGAGGTCGCAAAACGACCACCGTCGAGAGGCACCAGGGGGCGCAGCTCCGGCGGCAGCACCGGCAGCACGGTCAGGATCATCCACTCCGGCCGGTTGCCGGAAACCTGCAGGGACTCCAGCAGTTTCAGGCGCTTTGCAATCTTCTTGATCTTGGTCTCGGAGTTGGTTGCCTCGACATCTTCGCGCATGCGTGCGATCTCTTTCGAGATATCCATGGTGCGCAGCAGTTCATAAACCGCTTCTGCACCCATGCGCGCGTCGAATTCATCGCCGTTCTCTTCGATCGCTTCGAGGTACTGCTCATCGGTCAGCAACTGGAAACGCTCGAGCGGGGTCATGCCCGGATCGATGACGACGTAAGACTCGAAATACAGCACGCGCTCGATGTCGCGCAGCGTGATGTCGAGAAGCAGGCCGATACGTGACGGCAGCGACTTCAGGTACCAGATGTGCGCAACCGGGCTGGCCAGCTCGATATGGCCCATGCGCTCACGGCGCACCTTGGCCAGCGTGACCTCGACGCCGCACTTCTCACACACAACACCGCGGTGCTTGAGGCGCTTGTACTTGCCGCACAGGCACTCGTAGTCGCTGATCGGGCCAAAAATCTTGGCGCAGAACAGACCTTCGCGCTCGGGCTTAAAGGTACGGTAGTTAATGGTCTCCGGCTTTTTGACTTCGCCGTACGACCAGGAGCGGATCATTTGGGGTGACGCCAGACCAATGCGGATGGCATCAAATTCCTCGTTCTGACCCTGTTGCTTCAGAATCTTCAGAAGGTCTTTCATTAATCCTGCTCCAGTTCAATGTTGATGCCGAGCGAGCGAATCTCTTTTACCAGCACGTTGAAGGACTCCGGCATGCCGGGCTCCATGCGGTGATCGCCGTCGACGATGTTCTTGTACATACGGGTACGACCATTCACGTCGTCCGATTTCACCGTCAGCATTTCCTGCAGGGTGTACGAGGCGCCATAGGCCTCCAGGGCCCAGACCTCCATCTCCCCGAAGCGCTGACCGCCGAACTGTGCCTTACCGCCCAGCGGCTGCTGCGTGACCAGGCTGTACGGACCGGTGGAACGTGCATGCATCTTGTCATCCACCAGGTGGTTGAGCTTGATCATGTACATATAACCGACCGTTACGCGGCGTTCGAATGCTTCGCCGGTGCGACCGTCATACAACTGGGTCTGACCGTCCGGATCCTCTTCGGCCAGTTCCAGCATGTACCGGATCTCGTCTTCGTTTGCACCGTCGAATACCGGCGTCGCCGTAGGCACCCCACCTCGTAGATTGTTCGCCATGGCGAAAATCTCATCGTCGTTAAGACTCTTGAGGTCTTCCTTCCTGCCGCTGGTGTTGTACACCTTGTCGAGGAAGTCGCGCAGATCCTTGGCCTTGACCTGTGCATCGAGCATGCGGCCAATGCGTTCGCCCACACCCTTGGCGGCAAAACCGAGGTGGGTCTCCAGAATCTGACCGATGTTCATGCGCGACGGCACGCCGAGGGGGTTGAGCACGATATCGACTGGGCGCCCCCGCTCATCGAAAGGCATGTCCTCAACCGGAACGATCATCGAGATGACACCCTTGTTACCGTGACGCCCGGCCATCTTGTCACCCGGTTGGATACGGCGCTTGACCGCGACGTACACCTTGACCATTTTCAGCACGCCCGGGGCCAGGTCATCACCGGAGGTCAGCTTGCGCTTCTTCTCTTCGTAACGATCCCGGAAATCTTCGCGCAGTTGCGCGATCTGGGCAGCAATGGCCTCAAGCTGCGCCGCGGACTCCTCGTTCTTCAGGCGGATTTCCAGCCACTGATCACGCTCGAGCTCAGCCAGATAGGCCTTGGTGATCTTGGAGCCGGCCTTGAGCTTGTTCGGGCCGCCCTCGGCGACCTTGCCCATCAGCATCTTCTCGATGCGATCGAAGGTGTCCTCTTCCATGATGCGCAGCTGGTCGTTCATGTCCTTGCGGACCATGCCCAGTTCAGCCTCTTCGATCTGTAGCGCACGGGCATCTTTTTCGACGCCGTCACGGGTGAAAACCTGGACATCGATAACGGTGCCGGACATGCCGGAAGACACGCGCAACGAAGTGTCTTTCACGTCCGAGGCCTTCTCGCCGAAGATCGCGCGCAGCAGCTTTTCTTCCGGAGTCAGCTGAGTCTCGCCCTTCGGCGTGACTTTACCGACCAGGATGTCGCCCTCACCCACCTCGGCACCGACGTACACGATGCCCGACTCGTCCAGTTTGGCCAGCGCAGCCTCACCGACGTTCGGGATGTCCCCGGTAATCTCTTCCGAGCCCAGCTTGGTATCGCGGGCCATGCAGGTCATTTCCTCGATGTGGATCGTGGTGAAACGATCCTCCTTGACGACCTGCTCAGAGATGAGGATGGAATCTTCGAAGTTGTAGCCGTTCCACGGCATGAATGCGACGCGCAGGTTCTGCCCCAGCGCCAGCTCGCCCATATCGGTCGAAGGACCGTCGGCCAGCACGTCACCACGCGCAATTTCGTCACCGACCAGTACCAGCGGGCGCTGGTTGATACACGTGTTCTGGTTGGAGCGCGTGTACTTTGTCAGGTTGTAGATGTCGACACCGGGCTCGCCGGCCATCGTCTCATCATCGTTGACCCGGACCACGAGACGGGCAGCATCGACCGATTCGATCACACCGCCACGCTTGGCCACCACGGTCACGCCGGAGTCGACCGCAACAGTGCGCTCCATGCCGGTACCGACCAAGGGCTTCTCGGCACGCAGCGTCGGCACCGCCTGGCGCTGCATGTTCGAGCCCATCAGAGCACGGTTGGCGTCGTCGTGCTCGAGGAAGGGGATCATCGAGGCCGCAACAGACACGATCTGCTTCGGCGACACGTCCATGTACTCGATCTTGTCCGGTGTCGACAGGGTGAATTCGTTCTGGTGACGACAGGAGATCAGGTCGTCGGTCAACTGGCCTTTCTCGTCCAGCGAGGCGTTGGCCTGCGCGATCACGAAGCGCCCTTCCTCGATCGCCGACAGGTAGTCGATCTGATCGATGACATGGCCGTTTTCCACCTTGCGATACGGGGTCTCGAGGAACCCGTACTTGTTGGTACGCGCATAGACGGCCAGCGAGTTGATCAGACCGATGTTCGGGCCTTCAGGGGTCTCGATCGGGCACACACGACCGTAATGGGTCGGGTGCACATCGCGGACCTCAAAACCGGCACGCTCGCGCGCCAGACCACCCGGGCCGAGTGCCGACACGCGACGCTTGTGGGTGACCTCCGACAGCGGGTTGTTCTGGTCCATGAACTGCGACAGCTGCGAGGAACCAAAGAACTCCTTGATCGCTGCAGATACCGGCTTGGCGTTGATCATCTCCTGGGGCATCAGGCCCTCGGATTCAGCCAGCGTCAGACGCTCCTTGACCGCGCGCTCGACACGCACCAGGCCAACACGGAACTGGTTTTCGGCCATCTCGCCAACGCAACGCACACGACGGTTGCCGAGGTGATCGATATCGTCGACCACACCGTTGCCGTTGCGGATCTCAACCAGGGTCTTGAGTGCATCGACGATGTCCGAGGTCTCGCCGAACTGCTTGACCAGCTCGCCCGAGGTCTCGTCGTCGCGCGCACCAAAGTACTTATGGTCGTATAGGATGCCCGTGCCTTCGGCCTCATCACGCCCGAGGCGTCGGTTGAACTTCATGCGGCCAACCGCCGACAGGTCGTAGCGATCGTCGGTGAAGAACAGGTTGTGGAACAGATTCTGCGCCGCTTCCTTGGTCGGCGGCTCGCCCGGACGCATCATGCGATAGATCTCAACCATGGCCTCGAGGGCATTCGTGGTCGGATCATTACGCAGCGTATCCGAGATAAATGGGCCATGATCCAGGTCGTTGGTGAACAGGGTCTGGATCTTTTTGACGCCCTTTTCTGCGAATTGTCCGCTGAGCTCTTCGGTGATTTCGTCATTGGCCTTGGCCAGCAGCTCACCAGTCTCGGCGTCGATCACATCGTGCGCGAGCGTGCGGCCGACGAGGAAATCATGCGGAACCTCGAGCTTGCTGACCTTCGCCTCTTCCAACAGCTTGATGTGGCGCGCGGTGATGCGCTTGCCCGCCTCAACGATGACCTTTCTGCCGGACTTGATATCGAACCCTGCGGTGTCGCCACGCAGGCGCGAGGGCACCAACGCCAGCTCGATCTTTTTCTTGCCGATCTGGAAGCTGTCTTTGTCGAAAAACAGGTCCAGGATCTCGCTGGTCTCGTAACCAAGCGCGCGCAGCAGGATGGTCGCCGGCAACTTGCGACGACGGTCGATACGCACGAACACCGAGTCTTTGGGATCGAACTCGAAATCCAGCCAGGATCCGCGATAAGGAATCACGCGCGCCGAGAACAGCAGCTTGCCCGAGGAGTGTGTCTTACCCTTGTCATGATCGAAGAACACGCCGGGCGAACGGTGCAGCTGCGACACGATGACGCGCTCTGTCCCGTTGATGATAAAGGTGCCGTTGTCCGTCATGAGCGGCAGTTCGCCCATGTAGATCTCCTGCTCCTTTATATCTTTGACCTGCTTGGCGCCCGCAGGGGCGTCCTTGTCGTATATGACCAGGCGAACCAGCACGCGCAAAGGTGCAGCGAAGGTGGCGCCACGCAGCTGGCACTCGCGCTCGTCAAACACGGGCTCACCGAGGCGGTAATGCACGTACTCCAGCGCTGCGCTGCCTGAATAGCTGACGATCGGGAACACCGATTTGAAGGCAGCATGCAGTCCGCGGCTTTCACGCTCATCAGGCTGGGCGTCGGCCTGCAGAAATCCCTTGTAGGACTCTATCTGCGTGGCCAGCAGAAATGGCACCTCGAGGATACTCGAGCGCCTGCCAAAGTCTTTGCGGATACGTTTCTTTTCGGTAAACGAATAGGCCATGCCTGCCTTCCCTCGACTATGATCTTTGTGGAATTGCCGGAAACACGTTAAGTGAACCGACGCACCACGATGGATCCCTTGTGGTTGACCGCCCGTGCAGGCGGTCAGATAAAAGACCCGCGACGCAAGTAGCGCCCACCGATCTTTCGAATTCTGAAAACACGCAAGCAGGAAAGGGCCGGCGGCTCAAAAGCCACCAGCCCGACCCTGATTGCGCTTGACGCTACCAAGCCGAATTACTTGAGCTCGACAGTGGCGCCAGCCTCTTCCAAGGACTTCTTGGCCTCTTCGGCCTCTTCTTTCGCAGCGGCTTCCTTCAGGGTGCTCGGGGCGCTTTCCACAGCTTCCTTCGCTTCCTTCAGGCCAAGGCCGGTGATAGCACGGACCGCCTTGATGACGGCAACCTTGTTTTCGCCGAAACCGGTCAACACGACGTCGAACTCGGTCTGCTCTTCAGCCGCAGCACCGGCGTCGCCGCCAGCAGCAGGACCGGCAACCGCGACAGCAGCTGCAGCGGTAACGCCAAACTTCTCTTCCATAGCGGAGATCAGTTCGACAACTTCCATTACCGACATATTGGCAATGGCCTCAAGGATATCTTCTTTAGACATCGTAAAACTCCAATAAATGCTTTAGCACAAAAGGTTAATGAAACCGCCCTCAGGCAGCCTCTTTGGCGTCGCGAATTGCTGCAACCGTGCGTACAAGCTTGCCCGGCACCTCGTTCATGGTCTGAGCCAGCTTCTGGACCGGTGCTTTCATCACCGACATCAGCATGCTGATCGCCTGATCGTAGGTAGGCAGCTTTGCCAAGGCATCGAGCTGTGAAGCATCGAGCATCTGACCACCGATGGCCACCAGCGTGACCTTCAGCGCGTCATTTTCCTTGGCAAAGTCCTTGATAACACGAGCAGCCGCACCCGGATCTTCCTGCGAGAAGGCCAGGACCAGCGGACCGGTCAGACCATCTGTCATGCATTCGAATTCGGTATCCTTCACCGCACGACGAGCCAGCGTGTTTTTCACCACGCGCAGGTAAACACCGTTGTTGCGCGCCTGTGCACGCAACGCAGTCATGTCCTCCACGGTAATGCCACGATACTCGGCCGCAACGGCAGAAAAGGCCGTGCTTGCCACTTCAGCAACTTCGGCGACGATGGCTTGCTTTTGCTCAAAATTGAGTGCCAAAGTCGTCACCTCCCGACAACGTGGGACAAATGCCCCGATTTACACCCGAGGTCCGAAGACCCCACCCATTTCGGTGCCCGTTATCAGGAGAAACCTGATTACGGAGCGCCATCTGCGCAGGCACGGATTAAGCCATCCCCAAAAGACGGCGCCTGCGGTCTTTGACGGCAACCGGCGACTGTGCGGACACAGCCTGCCGGAGCCCCCAATTCATGATGAGCCGGAGCAACTGCCCGACCCACAAGATTCGTTACTCGATAGCCAGACTGGCCTGATCGAGCGACAGCCCGGGACCCATGGTCGAGGACACGGTAATGCGTTTCAGATAGATGCCTTTCGCCGAACTCGGCTTGAGTTTCTGCAGATCTTTGATCAGCGCCTCAAGATTCTGCTGCAGCGCTGCAGGCTCGAAACCCACGTTGCCGATCGAGGCATGCACAATACCACCCTTATCGGTGCGGAAACGGGCCTGACCGGACTTGGCGTTCTTGACCGCCTGCCCGACGTCGGGGGTTACCGTACCCACCTTCGGGTTGGGCATCAGGCCCCGGGGACCCAGAATCTGACCGAGCTGACCCACCACACGCATGGCGTCGGGTGCCGCGATCACAACGTCAAAGTCCAGATTTCCGGCCTTGACCTCGTCCGCGAGGTCGTCCATGCCGACCTTCTCTGCACCTGCCTCGGCAGCTGCTTCTGCCGCCGGGCCCTGGGCGAAGACCGCCACGCGGACACTCTTGCCGGTGCCATTGGGCAACAGGCAGGAACCGCGCACAACCTGATCAGATTTCCGCGGATCGACCCCGAGGTTTATAGCCACATCAACCGACTCGGAGAACTTGACCGTCGCAAGCTCTTTGACCAGACCGAAGGCCTCGTCAGCGGCATACAGCGTTCCCGCATCGATCTTTTCCCGGATTGCCTTTTGGCGTTTTGTCAGCTTGGCCATTATTCGACCCCCTCTACATTCAGACCCATGCTCCGGGCAGAACCGGCAATGGTGCGCACCGCCGCATCCATGTCTGCCGCAGTGAGGTCGGGCTCTTTCATTTTCGCTATTTCTTCAAGCTGGGCACGGGTGACATTACCGACTTTTTCGGTATTCGGGCGCCCGCTGCCGCTTTTGATGCCGGCCGCCTTCTTCAACAGGATCGACGCCGGCGGCGTCTTCATGATGAAGGTGAAGGAACGATCCGAATAGACGGTAATGACGACCGGAATCGGAAGACCCTTTTCAACACTCTGAGTCTGCGCGTTGAACGCCTTGCAGAACTCCATGATATTGACGCCGTGCTGGCCCAGCGCGGGACCGACGGGCGGACTTGGATTGGCCTCCTGGGCCTTCACCTGCAGCTTGATATAAGCCTGGATTTTCTTTGCCACGATCTACCTCTCTACGGGTGCAAACGTCTGGGACTGGTTACCCGGACTCCCCGATCATGTTGTGCTTACAAAGACGCGCTCCGTAAGCAGGAATTCGTTCTCGCCATCCACTTGCGCTGGGAATCCGTCCATGGAGCGCCGTCCAGCTCGGCCATCCAGGGCCTCGCGTTCACACCTTCAAAAGCCACGTTAAGTGGCTTTTGATCGCTAGCGACCGGTTACCATCGCCGCGCTGCGTCATGCCACTGGCATGACGATCGCGGCTCACCCCTTTTCAACCTGGCCAAACTCGAGGTCGACAGGGGTCGAGCGGCCAAAGATCAACACCGAAACCTTCAGGCGACTCTTCTCGTAGTCCACTTCCTCGACCACGCCGTTGAAGTCGTTGAACGGCCCGTCGGTGACTCGCACCACCTCACCAGGCTCGAACAGGACCTTCGGCTTCGGCTTGTCCACGCCCTCCTGCATACGCTGCAGAATGGCATCGGCCTCTTTGTCGGTTATCGGCGCCGGTCGGTCACCCGTTCCACCGATGAACCCCATCACCTTCGGCACATCCTTGACCAGATGCCAGGTGTCGTCGGTCATATCCATATGCACCAGCACGTAGCCCGGGAAAGAACTTGCGCTCGCTGCGACGCTGGGCGCCGGCGCGCATCTCGACCACTTCCTCGGTCGGCACCAGGATCTCGCCAAACAGGTCCTGCATCCCGGCGCGCTCAACACGCTCCTGCAGCGACCGCTTTACATGGCCCTCGAAACCGGAGTAGGCATGCACGACGTACCAGCGTTTCGCCATATCAGTCCCCCTGACCGGTCAGGGCGCGCACGATGCTGAACAGCACCGAATCCACACCCCACAAGAACAATGCCGTCACCAGGACGGCGATGGTGATGATCAAAAGTGTCTGCAGGGTTTCCTGGCGTGACGGCCAGACCACCTTGCGCACCTCGGTGCGCGCATCCGCGGCGAACTGCCAGACAGTGCGCCCCATGGCCGTCTGCAAAGCCACGAAAGCCGCAGCACCGATCACGACCAACAGCCCCGCAAGACGTACCCACAGGGGCTGATCCGCAAAGCTGTAGAATCCATAGACACCAGCGACCAGAAGGACGACAACCACCAACAGCTTGATGGTATCCATCCCCGACCCAGTTTCTTCCGTATTCGCGTTCATCACCAGCCGAAAATGGCAGGCCAAGAGGGACTCGAACCCCCAACCTGCGGTTTTGGAGACCGCTGCTCTACCAGTTGAGCTATTGGCCTAAAAAAACAAACGAGCCGCCCCATCAGGGGCAGCCCGCAAACCTTTAATTGACTATCGATATCACTCGATAATCTTGGCGACGACACCGGCGCCGACGGTACGACCACCTTCGCGGATTGCAAATCGCAGACCTTCTTCCATCGCGATCGGGGCAATCAGCTTGACAGTCATCTTCACGTTGTCACCAGGCATCACCATCTCAACGCCTTCCGGCAGCTCACACGCACCGGTCACATCGGTCGTGCGGAAGTAAAACTGCGGACGGTAGCCATTGAAGAACGGGGTATGACGTCCACCCTCGTCCTTGCCCAGCACATAAACCTCAGCCTCAAAGTGGGTGTGAGGATTGATCGTGCCCGGCTTCGCCAGAACCTGACCACGCTCCACCTCGTCACGCTTGGTACCACGCAGCAGCACGCCCACGTTGTCACCCGCCTCCCCGCGATCCAGCAGCTTGCGGAACATCTCAACACCGGTACAGGTCGTCTTCTGGGTGTCCTTGATACCCACAATCGCCAGCTCGTCACCCACATTGACCACACCACGCTCGATACGACCGGTGACCACGGTGCCGCGACCCGAGATCGAGAACACATCCTCGATCGGCATCAGGAAGGTACCATCCACCGCACGCTCTGGCGTCGGAATGTAGGTGTCCAGCGCTTCGACCAGCTTGTCGATCGACGGCGTACCAATGTCAGAGGTATCACCTTCCAGCGCCTTCAGCGCAGATCCCACGATGATCGGGGTGTCATCACCCGGGAACTCGTACGAATCCAGCAGCTCGCGGATCTCCATCTCGACCAGCTCAACCAGCTCTTCGTCGTCGACCTGGTCCGCCTTGTTCATGTACACAATGATGTACGGAACACCCACCTGGCGTGACAGCAGAATGTGCTCGCGGGTCTGCGGCATCGGGCCGTCAGCCGCCGATACCACCAGGATCGCGCCGTCCATCTGCGCCGCACCCGTGATCATGTTCTTCACGTAGTCCGCGTGTCCCGGGCAGTCTACGTGCGCATAGTGACGGTTCTCCGACTCGTATTCCACGTGCGCGGTCGCGATCGTAATCCCGCGCTCACGCTCTTCCGGGGCGTTGTCAATCTGGTCGTAGGCCTTCGACTCACCACCAAACTTCGACGCCTGGTGCAGCGTGATCGCCGCCGTCAGCGTGGTCTTGCCGTGGTCTACGTGACCAATCGTGCCCACGTTTACGTGCGGTTTTGTACGTTCAAATTTTTCCTTGGACATGTTTGCTAAATCTCTCAGAAGAACATGAATCAATCTTTAAAACAAAACCGCCGCCTTTCGGCGCCGGCAACACTGGAGCCCAGGAGCAGATTTGAACTGCCGACCTCACCCTTACCAAGGGTGTGCTCTACCAACTGAGCTACCTGGGCAAAAACTCCAGGGCCGGGGGCCGAGGCCCAAGGGCCGAGGTTTCCAGCCCCTCGGCCCTGCTCCCCGGGCCCTGGGCCCTGATTCTGGAGCGGGTGATGGGAATCGAACCCACACAGTCAGCTTGGAAGGCTGAAGTTCTACCATTGAACTACACCCGCATCATTCCTGATGCGCGGGCCCCGCCGACCCGTCGAACCTCTTCCGGTCTCTCATCCTCCCCGGTCTCGCCGCTGGAGGGAAATATTTTTCTGGTGGAGGGGGGAGGATTCGAACCTCCGAAGGCTGAGCCGTCAGATTTACAGTCTGATCCCTTTGACCGCTCGGGAACCCCTCCAAAAAAGAGGCCGTATTCTCTGGTAACCAGCGATGACTGTCAACCGATGGTTGGCAGATTTAAGCCTCCCGCGTCACAGGAACCCAGAAAGCATGTGTTAGCATCGCCGCCTTCCGGGGCCAGCGGTCAACTTCCCCGCGGAACGGCCGTTAGAACCCGAAACCTTATTTTATACATACCTTCAGCGCTTAAGGACCCAGATCAGATCATGAAAGTCACGGTATTCGGTAGCGGTTACGTCGGACTTGTAACCGGCGCCTGTCTCGCGGAAGTGGGTAACAAAGTCATCTGCGTAGACGTGGACCCCGCGAAAATCGACCTTTTGAACAGCGGCGGCGTGCCGATCTACGAACCCGGCCTCCCCGAAATGGTCAAGCGCAATCGCGAGGCCGGTCGACTGATTTTCACCACCGACGCCAAGACCGGCGTCGATTTTGGCCAGATTCAATTTATCGCGGTAGGCACACCGCCGGACGAGGACGGTTCGGCCGATCTGCAATACGTTCTGGCGGTCGCCGAATCGATCGCCGAGCACATGAACGACTTCAAGGTCGTGGTGGACAAATCGACCGTACCGGTCGGCACCGGTGACAAGGTTGCCGCCCGCATCCGCGAAACCCTGGCCCAACGTGGCGCAAAGATCGAATTCGACGTCGTCGCCAATCCCGAGTTCCTCAAGGAAGGCGCGGCTATCAGTGACTTCATGAAACCCGACCGCATCGTGGTCGGCACCGAGAATCCGCGCTCAATCCAGGTAATGCGTGAACTCTATGGCCCGTTCAACCGCAACCACGAGCGCCTCCTTTTCATGGATATCCGCTCTGCCGAGCTGACCAAATACGCCGCCAACTCCATGCTGGCGACCAAGATCAGCTTCATGAACGAACTGTCCAATATCGCTGAGATCCTCGGCGCGGACATCGAAAAGGTCCGCATCGGGATCGGCTCGGACCCGCGTATCGGCTTCCAGTTTATCTACCCGGGTTGCGGCTACGGCGGCTCCTGCTTTCCGAAGGACGTCCAGGCACTCGAAAAAACAGCCCTGGAGGTCGGCTACAGACCCGAGCTGCTGCACGCTGTAGAGTCCGTCAACCATCACCAGAAAGAGCTGCTTTTCAATAAGATAAGCGATTATTTCGACGGCAGGCTGAGCGGCAAGACCGTCGCACTGTGGGGACTGGCATTCAAGCCCAATACCGACGATATGCGCGCCGCCTCCAGCCGCGCCCTGATGGAAGCGCTCTGGGATGCCGGCGCTTCGGTCCGCGCCTTCGACCCGGTCGCGCGTGAAGAGGCCCAGCGAATCTATGGCCAACGCGGAGATCTGCACCTTTGTGAGAACGCAGACGAGGCGCTCGAAGGCGCCGATGTGCTGGCCGTGGTCACCGAATGGATCGAGTTCCGCAGCCCGGATTTTCAGGAAGTCCGCGAGAAACTCAATTACCCGGCCATCTTCGACGGTCGCAACATCTACGATCCGCAGGCAGTCACGTCAGCCGGGCTGATCCATTACAGCATCGGCCGCCGGCCCGCCAACCCCACCTGATTGATGCACCAGGCCACCCCTTTCACGGGTGGCCACGCCCCAACCAATATTTACCATAAAAAAGTTGTTCAATTGACAATCGTCAATGTACCATGTTGCGCGAATGGAACATGTTGCGACTTTGTGACATGTTTCACGCAAGTTTCTGAAAAGGGTGGAAAGACCACCTGATGGAACTGGTTCCGTGCCCACAAGGAATGACGGAATCTGCGACCGAGAACTATACAGGCCCGCCGAGTCGTTTTCCGGAGCGGGCAGTTGCAAGCCAGAATCCAACGATTGTAGAGAGGAACTACTATGCACCACCCCTTCCGGGCCCGAGTCGCCGCCTTTGCTCTTGCGACCACCCTTTCGTTCGCCGCGACCGCCGGTGTCCCCAACGACCTCCCCTACCCCAGCGGCACCCTGACCGCCGACCAGATCATGGAGCAGGTCTATTTCGTCAACCATTTTTACGGCTTCAAAAACTACGCCATCACCAAGCAGAAGAGGGACATCACCGTCCTGGTCATCAAGGGCGAAGGCAAAAAACCGACCACCAACACGCTCGAGCGTTATCTCAACAACGACTACAGCCGACGGCAACATCAAGGCGCAGGACCTGGCGATCTTCCGCTCCGGCAAGCTCAAGGGCACCGGCATGCTGATCACCGACTACGTCGACGATGCGAAGACCCAGTCTTACATGATCTGGCTGCCGGCACTGCGCAAGATCCGCCGCTTCGCCCAGCCCGCGCACGACGATGCCTGGGGCGGCTCGGACTTCACCTTCGGCGACGTCGCGCTGCGCAAGCCCTTCCACGAGACCCACGAACTGCTGGGCAAAGAGACCTTCAACGACTGCCTCGGTTTCATCGCGTTCGGCGAAGGTGAGAACACCCGTTACACCAAGGACCTGCCCAAGGAAGGCTCCTGCAGCCACAAGGGCAAAGAGGTCTACAAGGTCAAGAGCACGACCAAGTTCGAGAACTGGTGGTACGACTATCGTGTCTCGTACATCGATGCCAAGACCTTCGCCGACTACCGCACCGAGTACTTCAAGGGCGGCGAGCAGGTCAAAGTGATCGACCGCGACTGGGTGCCGTTGGGCAAGACCGACGACCCGCGTGCCGTCGGCTGGGGCTACTGGTACGGCAAGACGCTGGCCACCGGCAACCAGACCTGGGCGGTGATCCCGGCCAACGTCAATGCCGTCGACGGCACCTATGACGATGACTGGTGGTCGGAAAAGACCCTGCGCAAGATCAAGCGCTGATACGCAACACACACAAAATACGTAGCCGGGGCTCGACCCCGGCACACCAGAGAACGCGCGGAGCGCGGAGGGAGTCATAACGATGTTTAGCAAATCACCTTTGGGGCTGGCGATCGCTGCCTTGATAGCCGCACCCGTTTGCGCCTATGCCGAGGTCGAAGTTTCGGCAGTTTTGAAGAACGAGACCGCGTTCTTCACCGAGTCCGGTGACGTGACAGGCCAGGCCAGAACGACCCTTGGCAGCGACGGCCATCAGCAGGGCGACCTGATGAAGTTCGAGAACTCGGCCCGCATCTTCATCAACGGCGACGTCGGGCGAAGACAGCAGCTGGCACGCGGAACTGCGCCCGGTGGTCGATACCGAGGGCACCTCGCCCGACTACAAATACCATCGCAGCTACACGCAGAACGACTACCTGCGTGAACTCTACGTGGACACCGGCGCCGGCGACTGGGACCTGCGTATCGGTAAGCAGCAGGTGGTCTGGGGCACCGCAGACGGCATCAAGCTGCTCGACATCATCAACCCGACCGATTTCCGCGAGCTGAACCAGAACGCCATGGAAGACGCGCGCATCCCGGTCTGGATGATCAATGCCGAGACGCAACATCGGCGAGCGCGGCAACCTCCAGCTGATCCTGTCCCAGGCCGAGACCAACAAGGTCGCCGGCCTCTGGACCCAGGATGACAGCGGCAGCAGCAGCCGGCGCAGCACACGGTCGCACCGGCGCATCCCCTACCGGCTTCGCCTTTGTCGGCAACGGCCAGATCAAGGGTCAGGACCGCGGCCACCCGTTCATCATGAAGGGCGTGGACGTCATCACCGGTGGCGTGAACGGCTTCTTCAACCTGGGTGCCGCCTTCGGTGGTGTCATCAACACCTTCGGCGGCTTCAACCCCGGCGGTCTGAACTTCATCGACCCGTCCGGCTGGCGTGAACCCGGGCATGCCTGAGTTTGCCACCGTGGATGGCTTCGTCAATACGCCGCGGCATTGCCTCCCGCCTGTGGCCTGTTCGGCGGCGCCAACGGTGCGGCCTGTCTCGAGGCCTTCACCGAGGCCACCAACCAGAACGTGACCAACCTGATCGATGTCTGATCCGATCGCGCCACGGTAGTCGGTTCCGGCTGGAATGTGACCAACCCGAACTCGGCCTGGGAGCACTTCCCGAACGCCACCTTCGCGACCTTCAACTCCATGCTCGGCATGACGACCAAGTACGAGCGCGACTACGACGACGGCGATCTGCCGTCAGCGGCAAACTGGGGCGGACGCTTCCGCAGCTACCTGGACAACGGTCTGAACTACAGCGTCAACTACTTCTACGCCTATGACTCCAACCCGTCGCTGAACATGCACTGGGAAGACTCCGAACACCGGCGAGAAACTGGTGGTCGACAAGTACAATCACCGCTCGCCGGGCACCCAGGTGCATCCAGATCCGCAACCCGGTGACCGGTCAGCTCTACGGCGGCCGAATGCAACACTTCAGCGCCACTGCCCATACTACGCCGGGCGGCGGCGCCGACCAACGTACCAGCGCCAACAACGGCGGCGCCGCCACCTGGTCTTCGAGGAAGATCGCAACCGCATCCACAACCTCGGCACCTCGTTCGACTATGCGACCCAGGCCGGCGACATCCCGCTGGTCATCCGCGGCGAGTTCCTCTACCAGAAGGACGTCAACCAGCCGGTGGTCGACCGCGGCGCACTGGCCAACGGTGACCTGGTCGGGGCACTCAAGAGCGAAGAGGCACGACTTCTTCAAGTACGTGATCGGCCTGGATGCGACCGTGTTCACCAACCTGCTGGTCAGCGGCCAGTTCATCCAGTTCCGCAACCTGGATTTCGTCGACAAGAAGTGCAGCTTCATCACCCAGGGCCGGCGCCACGGCCGAGCTGCTCGAAGTACACCGGTGACCCGGCCACGCATGAACGTCACCAACGGCCTGCAAGAAGGGCTAGGAGAACAAGGAGTTCTACTCCCTGTTCCTGTCCAAGCCGTTCGGCGAGAACCAGCTCGGCCGCGTGAACAACATCATCATCTACGAAGAGGGCGACGGCTACTGGAACCGTCTGGACGCCGAGTACTCCCTCTCGGACGAGATCGATGCTCACCGGTGAGCTCAACCACTACTGGGGCGATGAAGACACCCTGTTTGGGCAATTCAACAATTCCTCGAACATCCAGGTGGGTGTAAAATTCATCATAGAGTGATCGCCACCTAGGGGAAGCCCCGAAAAAGCGGCGTTCGGATCAACCGGCGCCGCTTTTTTTCCCTTCCCCGCCTGGAAAATCGTCGACAAGGACTTAGGACAATGAAAGTCAAAGAAAACGCCTGGGCGAACGCCTACGCCGACTTTGTGCTCCGCAACCGCTGGGTGATCATCATCCTGCTGGTGCTGGCCACAATCGCCGCCGCCCTGAATATCCACAAACTGGATATCCGCAACGACCCCGACACGCTGTTGCCGCCGAGCAACCGCTATGTCGCCACCAACCTGTATGCCGAGCACAATTTCGGCATGGGCAACCTGATGGTGTTTGCCTTGCGGGTGAAGGAAGGCGATATCTGGCAGCCCTGGTTCATCAACAAGGTCCAGGAGATCCACAACAAGCTGGAGGCCCTGCCACACTCGCGCTCGGCCAACTTCATCGACATCGCGGCCCAGAAGATCAAGTACATGGGCACCGACGAGAACGGCCTGGTGTTCAAGCGCCTGATCCCGACCGAGGGTATCAGCGACGATCCCGCGAAGGCCGAGGAGCAGCTCGCTTTCCTGCGCGAGGGAGTGAAGAACAACCCGGTCATGGCACCCATGCTGGTGTCGATGTGGGACGCGCGACGGCAATCGTTGCGCCTACGAGGACTATGACAAGGACCACTGTGTCGCCAAGGCGGCCTACGTGATCGCCGACTACACCGACGAGGTGAAGGAGATCTACCTGCCCTGGGTGCGCGAGGTGCGCGCCATGATGGACGAGTACGGCCAGGACGACCGCGTCGAGCTGCTGGTCGCCGGCGAGCCCTACTTCCTCGCCTGGATGCTGGCCGACCTGGTCGACAAGTGGTGGCTGTTCGCGATCTCCATCGCGATCGTCATCGTGGTCCTGTGGCTGGAGTTCAAAGACTGGCGCGGCGCCCTGTTCCCGCTGATCGGCGTGGGCATGACCATCGCCATGACCCTGGGCCTGATGGGCTTCACCGAGTTCAAACTGACCACCATGATGGTGCTGACCCCGATGCTGTTGCTGGCGATCGGGATAGGACACTCGGTGCAGGTCACCCGGCGCTTCCTGCTGGAACACGGGCACAGCGGCGACTGCATGACTGGCCGGGCGTGAGGCGATACGTCACACCATCGTCCCGGCCACCCTGTCGATCGTGACCGACATGGTCGGTTTCGCCACCCTGGCCACGGTGGATATCTCCTTCTACAAGGCCTACGCGTATTTCGGCATGTTCGGCATGCTGACCCTGCTGGCGACCACCACCACCCTGATCCCGCTGCTGCTGACCGTATTCCCGCCGTCGCAGGAGTCCTGTCGGTCGATGGAAGGCCACGGCTGGGAGGTTGGCGTCGGTGGCTTCCTCACCCGCCTGATCACCGGGCCCGGCAAATGGGTGCCGATCGCGGTGGTGGTGCTGGTTACGGCCGGCTCTGTCTACTACACCAATCTGATGAACTGGCAGGGCAACCCGGAAGACGAGATCAAGCTGGTCGAGGAAAACGACTACATGCCCGGCGTCGAGAAAGGCATCAACTATGCCCGTGCGGCGTTCAAAGGCAGTTCCGACACCTGGATAGATCTGGTCGAGCTGAACAAGATCATGCCAGGCGTCATCTCAGTCGCGGTCCCGATCCGCGGCAAGGAGGCGAACCTCAACGGTTGTCTCGACGAGTACTTCCCGGACGAGATCTTTGACATTGAGGATCCCGTCAAGAAGGCCCAGGCCTGCGAAGAAGCAAAGACCAAGCTGGGCTGCTGGGACGCCGACGCCTGTGGTGCACAGGGCGTTTTCAACAAGGTCGAACTGCATACCGATCTCGAGAAGATGGAAAACTGGATGCGCAACCACGAGTTCATCGGCTACACGGGTTCCTACACCCAGTACGTACGCCTGGTGAACATGCTGTTGACGGCCGAGCCGGGTGAACCGACCAAGCTCAGCGATCTGCGTGTACCCAACAAGGACTACCTGCTCGCAATCAACCCGGACGATGACCGCAGTCCGACCGCGATCGTGCGGATGTACAACGGCCTGCTGGAGGCCATGACATCGGCTGGCGATATGGATTCCTTCGTCAACACCGAGACCTGGAACGAAGGCGTCATCCTCGGCTTCGTCAATACCATGGATCCGGTCGAGACCCACCAGGTGACGATGGACATCCAGCAGTACATCGAAGAGCACAAGAACGACCCCGGATTCGCCATGGTCAATTTCGGTCTGCGCAATGCAGACACCTCGGGTGACAGCAATGAGCTGTCCGCAGACGGTCCCGGTTATATACGACCCGGTATCGGCGGCTTCCTCGGTGCGACCGAGGCGACCCGCGAGGTGGCAATGGACAGCTGGCTGACCGGCCCGCTGCAGACGGCGCTGGCGATCTTCCTGATCGCCGCACTGATGTTCCGTTCCGTGCTGGTGTCGGCCATGCTGACCGTGACACTGCTGATCACCCTGTTCGCACAGTATGGCCTGGGCGGCTACTTCACCTCGGTGGAGAACTGGTCCGGCAACCTCGCCTTCCACCTGCTGGTGACCCTGTCGATCGCCATGGGTCTCGGCGTGGACTACGGGATCTACATGGTCTCGCGGCTGCGTGAGGAGATGCAGGCCACCGGCGGCAACTGGCTGGAGGCGCTGCGTAACACGCAGAACACCACCGGATCGGCGGTCATCGTCTCGATCATCGTGCTACTGGGCAGCTTCATCCCGCTGGTCGGCACCACGCTGGCCAACACCTGGGGCCTGAGCATCTACATCGGCTGGGCCCTGATCATCGACGTGTTCACCGCGCTGATGCTGCTACCGCTGATGGTCAAGTGGTTCAAACCGAAGTATGTCTTCGGAGACTGAGCGCTTAGGGGAACGCAGAGAACGCGGAGGATTCGCAGAGGGCGCAGAGAATTCTTAATTTTTCGGGACTCAACCGATGTGCATCGGCAACCCTGAAAACCTCTGCGTTCTCCGCGTAAACTCTGCGACCTCTGCGTTCCCGTATCACAACCGGGCATCAGGTCGCGGCATGCAGGGCGTTCATCGCCTTCTGCAACTCGCCCGACTGAATCAGTTCCCACTGCCGCAGCCCCTCGTCTATGCCCGCCTCTATCGCCGCATGCTCGTTCTTGCCCGGGCGCGAGAGCACGTAGTCGACCACAGCATCTTTGTGACCGGGATGGCCAATACCCATGCGCAGCCGCTGAAAATCCTTGCTGCCCAGGGCAGAGCAGATGTCGCGCAGGCCGTTATGGCCGCCATGGCCACCACCGCTCTTGAGCCGCATCATTCCCGGCGCCAGGTCCAGCTCGTCGTACACGACCAGCAGATTGGCCGGCAGGATGCGGTAGAAATTACACAGGGCACTGACCGAACGGCCGCTGTGATTCATGTAGGTCATCGGCTTTAGCAGCCAGCAATCGCCCACAGGACCGCGGATACGGGCGAGTTCACCGAAAAACTTGTTCTCCGCTCGCATCACGACGCCGTTGGCCCGGGCCAATTCGTCGACGAACCAGAACCCGGCATTGTGGCGGGTTTCTGCGTATTTGGGTCCGGGGTTTCCCAAACCGACCACACATTGGATGGCTGACACGGCAGATCTCCTAGGGCCTGTTCACACTACAAACACACCAGCGACGGCGGCCATTTTGGAGCGGCAACGTTTGCGTGTTTGTAGTGTGAACAGGCGCCAAATAAAAACGGCGGCACAAGGCCGCCGTCCCTGATTTACGTCCCGGAGACGCGGGCGAATCAGTCCTCGTCGCCGGCAGGCTCGGCTCCTTCACCTTCACCTGGGGCCTCTTCTTCGGCACCTTCCTCGGTGATCTCGTCTTCCTCCTGGCCGCGCATGACCTCAATGGTAACAACGACCGGATCGTTGTCCTCGTCGATCTGGTCCGCGCCGACCAGGATGACCCCCTTGGGCAAAACCACCTCGGAGAGATGGATGACATCATCGATCTGCATCTCCGATACATCGATCGCGATGAACTCGGGCAGGTCGCTGGGCAGACACTCGATCTCCACGTCACTCATGCCGTGCAGCACGGTCCCGCCCAGCTTGACGCCGGGGCATCCATCTTCACCGTCGAAGTGCAGCGGCACCGTCATGCGGATCTCCTCGTCCATGACCACGCGCAACAGGTCCACATGTGTAACGAATGGCTTGGCGGGGTGGCGCTGAAGGTCTTTCAACACCACCTGCTGCGACTTGCCGTCCATCTTCACATTCAGGATGTGCGAGTAAAACGCCTCGTTCTCCAGATGGTGCAACAGCTCATTGTGCCTGGTGGCAAACATCTCCGGGTCCTTGCCACCCCCATAGATGATCCCAGGTACCAGTCCCTCGCGACGCAGGCGGCGGCTCGCACCCTTGCCCTGCACGTCACGGGAGACAGCGACAACTTCATAATTCTCTTGCATGTCTCGATTCTCTCAAAAAACGTAAAAAAACGGCGCCCGGAGCCCGCGACCAGGCAGTTACCGGATACACCCTGTTGGGGAAACCTCCCCGTTTACCGTCAGTCCACAAACAGTGAGCTGACCGATTCCTCATTGTTGATTCGCCGGATCGATTCGGCCAGCAGGCCGGCAATCGACAGCTGGCGGATCTTCCCGCACGCGGCGGCGTCTTCGCGCAGCGGAATGGTCGACGTAACAACCAGTTCATCCAGACGCGAAGACTCGATATTGGCCACCGCCGCACCCGACAGCACTGCGTGCGTGCAGTAGGCAACCACCTGCGCGGCACCGGCATCCTTGAGAGCAGCCGCAGCCTTGCACAGCGTGCCCGCCGTATCCACCAGGTCGTCGACCAGAATACAACTTCGTCCTCTGACGTCGCCGATAATATTCATCACCTGCGCGACGTTCGCCTTCGGGCGGCGTTTGTCGATAATCGCAAGATCTGCGTCATCCAGCCTTTTGGCCAGCGCCCGGGCCCGCACCACGCCGCCAACGTCTGGCGACACGACCATCTGGTTGGGGTACTTCTGGCGCCACACATCCCCCAGCAGGACCGGCGATGCATATACATTGTCCACCGGGATATCGAAAAAACCCTGAATCTGGTCGGCATGCAGATCCATGGTCAGCACCCTGTTGGCGCCCGCCGTCCCGATCATCTTCGCCGCCAGCCGCGCCGTGATCGGCACACGCGCCGAGCGCGGCCGCCTGTCCTGGCGCGCATACCCGAAATACGGGATAACGGCGGTGACGCGGCGCACTGATGACCAGCGCAGGGCGTCGATCATCACCAAAAGCTCCATCAGGTTGTCGTTGGTCGGCTCGCAGGTCGGCTGCACCACGAAGACATCACGACCGCGGACGTGCTCCTGGATCTCCACCATCGACTCGCCGTCGCTGAACTGCCCCACCGAAGCCTTGCCCAGCGGAACATCCAGATAGCTTGCAATGTCCGCAGACAGCTGCGGATTTGCGTTGCCCGAAAAAACCATCATGGCGCTGGAGGACACTGTGGGCTCCCTTGTACCTCGGCGAATAAAAACGCACGTTGGGCCTTCCCGGGGCAGGCTCGACACCCTGCTCCTTGAGATTGCCACCGTCTCGGCTCGCAGCTTTCAGTGGATGGCTGCAACTAAAGTTCGTAGGTCGGGCTGCGCCCGACGATCCCGGCAGGCGCAACCTGCCCTGCAAATACCCTTCAGTGCGCGACCGCTCCGCGGTCGTCCAACATATGGCTGGGGCGGTAGGAATCGAACCTACGATGCCGGAGTCAAAGTCCGGTGCCTTAACCGCTTGGCCACGCCCCAAAAAACTGTTTGTACTCAGTGCCTTTCCAACGCCTCGAGCAAAGGCGAGCGGTTCATCCCCTGCACCACGAAACCGGCAAGGCCAGCCGGTCGCTCGGCGAGCAAGTCCTCGGCCTCGCTCCGGCTTGCGCAGGGTGCGAACAGGCATGCGCCGGTTCCGGTCATCCTGGCATCTGCTTTTTTGTCCAGCCAATCAAATACTTGCCCGATAACAGGATAGCGCTTCCTCACGACAGCAAGACAATCGTTGCCCTGCTCACCGGCGAGAAAGTCGCGTATTGTGATTCTGTGTGAATTCCTTGTCAATTCCGGGTCTTGGAACACGCGACCGGTATCGATATGCACGGCAGGCGCAAGCAACAGATAGACCGGCGTGGCAGGATCGATCTCACTGAACTGCTCTCCAACCCCTTCGGCCCAGGCGGCGTGACCGTGGACGAAGATCGGCACATCTGCACCCAGTTGCAGACCAAGCTGCATAAGACGCGACGTATCCAGGCCACAATTCCACAAACGATTCAACGCGACCAGGGTAGTTGCCGCATCCGAGCTGCCGCCACCCAGCCCACCGCCCATGGGAATACGCTTTTCCAACCGGATATCGGCACCGAGGCTGCACCCCGCCTCTCGCTGCAGCAGCCGGGCTGCACGAATCACCAGGTCGTCCGCCTCAGCGACGCCCGGCACCTCGTTCGCCCGATGTATCTCGCCGTCGGTCCGTAGACCGAAATAAAGTTCGTCACTCAGATCGATAAACTGGAATACGGTCTGCAGCAGATGGTAACCGTCCGGCCTGCGCCCCACGATCCTCAGCAGCAGATTCAGCTTGGCCGGGGCCGGCCAGGCATACTCTCCGGCTGTCATTGATGATTACTGGCCTGGAGCCTCTCGATCGCAGATCGGATCTTGTCGCTTTCGGGCGCATGGCTCAGCCCTTCACGCCAGACCGCGCGCGCGTCGTCGTGCTGGCCACTCATCCACAACACCTCGCCCAGATGTGCCGCGATTTCGTCGTCCTGGTTGAGTTCGAGTGCGCGCCGCAGGTAACCGGCTGCCTGCGCGAGATCTCCCTGCCGATAAAGCACCCAACCCATGCTGTCGAGGATCGCCGGGCTGTCGGGTCGCAGTTTCAGGGCGCGCGCCACGTACGCGAATGCCTCGTCGAGACGCTCGTTGCGATCCGCGAGAGTGTAACCCAGGGCATTCAGGGCATCGGCATGATCCGGATCCTGTTCCAGAAGTTTCAGCAGGTCGCGCTCCATCCAGGCGAAATCACCCAGCTCGACCACGAACAGCCCACGGTTGTAGAGCAGGTCAGGATTATCCGGGTAGGCGGAGATCGCCGTTTCATACAGGGCCAGTGCCTCGTCGGGCGAACCGTACTTCTGCACCATCTGGGTCTCGGCGATATACAGATCGGTCGCGCGCCCCGGGTTGGCGATCCTTGCCTGCTGCAGCGCCTCACGCCCCGCATCCAGGCGTCCTGTCCGGGCCAGGATCTGTGACATGCGCATGATCGCGTCGACCTTCAGCTCAGTCCCGCCCACCGAGCGAAACAACCCGATCGCCAGATCATCGTTTCCGTTCTGCTCTTCCACCTGGGCCAGATAGTAGCTGGCCTCATCGCGCCGATCCGGATTCCCCCGCAACGCCTGCCAAAGTGGCCTGGCCTCGTCCCAGTGCTCCTGCTGGGTCGCAAGCATGGCGTAGCCAAAGGTGATTTCACTGTCTTCGGGCGTCAGTCGGTGCAGGCCGCGGAACTGCTCGAGTGCACGGGCATAGTCACCGGCGTCCACCAACTGGCGTGAGTAGCTGGTGCGCAACAGCACACTGTCCGGGTTGCGACGCACACTCTCGGCCAGAAACGTCAGGGCCTGGTCACGCTCACTCTGCGCAATCAGTACCCGCGACAGCAGAATTCGCGGCTGCTCCCAGTCCGGTTTGCGCGCGATCACCGCGCGCAGTCGTGTCTCCGCTTCCCCAAAACGCCGGTGTGCCGTCTCGAGCACGGCCAAGGCGTAGAGTGCGCGCACATCCTCGGGGTTGCGCTCCTGAAGCCCCTGCATCAACTGTTCGGCGCTGCTGCGATCCGACTCGACACTGAGCGCGCCGGCCGCCTGCAGAAAACCGTCGCTGCCGCGCGCATCTGCGATCCTGACCAGGGCATCCAGCTGCTCACCAGCCTGCTCGGTCTGCCCGTCACGCAGGAAGAGGACCGCCGCCAGCTGACGGGCGGCAATGTTGTTCGGATCGAGTTCCACCCAGCGACGCACCGCGGCCAGCCCGGCCTGATAGTCCTTCAGATGTAGCGCGATCCGGGTGGCCCGCTCTGCCGCATAGGCGTCCCGGGCCAGGATGGCGGCATGCTGGTAGTGCGTCTGCGACAGTCGCAGCTCGCCCCGATGCGCCCCAATCTCCCCCACCAGGTAGCTGTAGACCAGATCTTCGTCCAGCTCACGCTTGACCGGTTCGGGCTCCGGAAACGGCAGCACCACGGACTGGGATTCGTCGGCATCTCCGTCCCCGGTCGCAACGTCCCCTTTTTGCTTGATGGTTTGGCAACCTTGGACCGCAAGCAACAACACCAGACCCAGGCTGAAGGTTAGCTTCTTCACAGCTGCTAAGGTTAGCGGATAGAACGCCGCAGGAAAATGGCCGCGGCGACTATTCGGCCGGTGGTGTCCAACTTCTGACACTTGCATTTAACCCCTTGATATCCCAAAATTTCCGCTCAATTTCAGTGCAGCCTAGGCCAACATGCCCCTGCTTGTCATCGGACTCAACCACACAACCGCGCCGGTTAGCATCCGCGAACGTCTCACGTTCGGCCCGGATATTATCGTTGCGGCCTTGCGCAGTCTGACCGAGATCCCGGGGATCCACGAAGCCGTCATCCTGTCGACCTGCAACCGTACCGAGGTGTACTGCCATGCGGACGACGATGCAGATGAATGGACCCGCGACTGGCTTGCAAGGTTCCACGGCCTGTCGGTGGAAGACATCGCGCCCTATCTGTATCTCCACGAAGGGCGGCATGTGATCGGCCACCTGCTTTCTGTCGCCAGCGGGCTCGATTCGCTGGTACTCGGCGAACCTCAGATCCTGGGGCAGGTGAAGAACGCCTTTCAGACCGCCAGTGATGCGGGACGCACGGGGAAGATACTCACACGCCTGTTTCAACACAGTTTCACCACCGCCAAGCAGGTGCGTACCGACACCGCCATCGGAGACAGCCCGGTCTCGGTGGCATTCGCGGCGGTCAGCCTGGCTCGCCAGATCTTTGCCGATCTGTCACAGCAAACCGCGCTGTTGATCGGCGCCGGCGAGACCGTCGAACTGGCGGCGCGCCATCTGGTTCAGAACGGCATCGGGCGCATCATCGTCGCCAACCGCACCATTGCCCGCGCACAGGAGCTGGCGCTGCAGTTCGACGCCTTTGCCATCGCTCTGACCGAGATCCCCTCACACCTGGCAGAGGCGGACATCGTGATCGCCTCCACGGCAAGCCCGATGCCCATCCTCGGCAAAGGCACGGTTGAAAGTGCGCTGAAACGTCGTCGCCATCAACCCATGTTCATGGTAGATATCGCGGTGCCGCGCGATATCGAGGCCGAGGTCGCCGACCTCGAGGATGTCTACCTTTACACGGTGGATGATCTGGTCGAGGTGATCCAGGACAACCTGCGTTCACGCCAGGAGGCCGCCGAGCAGGCGCAAGAGATCATCCAGTTTCAGGTCGACGAGTTCCTCGCCTGGATGCGCTCGCTCGATGCGGTCGGCCTTATCCAGGACTATCGCAAACAGGCGGGAGAGATTCGTGACGAGGTCCTGGCCAGGGCGATACGCATGATCGAATCGGGCAAACCCGCCGACGAGGCGCTGAGTTTCCTCGCCAAGACCCTTACCAACAAACTCCTGCATACCCCAAGTACCCGACTGCGTGAAGCCGGCAGCAACGGCCAGCATGAGCTGCTCGAGGCGGCCAACGCGCTGTTCCAGCTCGGTCACGGCAAGTCGGGCAACGATTAGCTGGATCCGCAAGCGCCCCGCGACCGGCCGCCAAGACCGGCCACCATCCCCTGAATCCGTACCAGGCGACAGCCACGCACCATGAAAGCCAGCATCCGAAACAAACTCGAACATATCAGTGAGCGCTTCCAGGAGATCACCGCGCTGCTGGCGGACCCGGACGTACAGGCCGATCCGAATCGCTTCCGCGACCTCAGTCGCGAGTACGCCCAGGTCGAACCCGTCAGCCAGTGCTATCAGCGGTTTACCATGGCCGAACGGGAGCTTCAGAGCGCAGAAGAGATGCTGGGCGACCCCGAGATGGCCGAACTGGCCGAGGATGCACGCTGCGAGGCACAAGAGGCGCTCGGCGAACTTGAACCCGAGCTCAAACGCCTGCTGTTGCCGCGTGACCCCAACGACGAACGCAACGTCTACCTGGAAGTGCGCGCCGGTACCGGCGGCGCCGAGGCCGCCCTGTTTGCGGGCGATCTGCTGCGCATGTACCTGCGCTATGCCGAGCAGCGGGGCTGGCGCACCGAGATGGTCAGCGAGAGCATCGGCGAACACGGCGGCTACAAAGAGGCCGTGGTGCGCATCATCGGCCAGGGCGTCTACGCAAGGCTGAAATTCGAATCCGGCGCACACCGCGTGCAAAGGGTGCCGGAGACAGAGTCGCAGGGCCGGGTCCACACATCCGCCTGCACCGTGGCCATCCTGCCGGAGGCCGAGGCGGTGGATGAAATCGACATCAACCCCAATGACCTGCGGATCGATACCTTTCGTTCTTCCGGCGCGGGCGGCCAGCACGTCAACACCACGGACTCGGCGGTTCGGATCACCCACCTGCCGACCAACGTCGTGGTCGAATGTCAGGACGAGCGCTCGCAGCACAAGAACAAGGCGCGCGCGATGTCACTGTTGCAGGCGCGGCTGCTGGCCGCCGCCCAGGCCAGCGCGGCGGCCACGCGCGCCGAGGACCGGCGCCTGCAGGTCGGCAGCGGCGACCGCTCGGAGCGTATCCGCACCTACAACTTCCCGCAGAACCGCCTTACCGATCACCGCATCAACCTGACGCTGTACAAGCTCGACGAGATCATCAGCGGCTCGCTCGATCAGGTCGTCGACCCGCTGCGTCACGAACACCAGGCCGATCAGCTGGCGGCGCTGGGCAACGAATGAATACGGTGCGCGCGCTGCTGACGCGTGCCCGTAGCCTGCTCGGCAAAGAAACGACCGACGCCGCACTCGATGCCGAGGTGCTGCTGGCGCACGTGCTCGACCGTGACCGCAGCTGGCTTTATGCCTGGCCCGAACACGTTCCGGAAAGCGGCCGCATCGAGGCATTCGAACGCCTGCTGTCTCTCAGACTGCAGGGGCAACCGGTCGGCCACCTCACCGGCGAACGCGAATTCTGGTCGCTGCCGCTGAAGGTCAGTGCCGACACCCTGATCCCCCGCCCCGAGACCGAGCACCTGGTCGAGATCGCACTGGAACTCGATCTGCCGGAAGATGCCCGCGTGCTGGATCTGGGTACCGGCAGCGGCGCCATTGCGCTGGCCCTCGCCAGTGAGCGTCCCGGCTGGCGCATCACCGCGGTCGACCGCTCCGAGGCCGCGCTCAGGGTCGCACGCCAAAACGCTTCCGATCTGGGCCTGACTCGGCCGCACTGGCTTCACAGCGACTGGTTCGCCGCGCTGCACCCAGATCTGCGCTTCCACCTGATCCTCGGCAATCCGCCTTATGTGGCCGAACAGGACCCCCACCTGGGGCTGGGAGACCTCCGCTTCGAACCGCGCCAGGCGCTGATCTCGGGCGCTGACGGCCTGCGCGATATCCGCCTTATAGCTGCTGAGGCCCCCGTGCACCTCGAAGCGGGCGGGTGGTTGTGGCTGGAACACGGCTGCGATCAGGGAGAACGGGTGCAACAACTTTTACAGCAGCACAATTTCCGCCAGGTCGGCCTGAGACGCGACCTGGCCGGGAAGGAACGCCACTCCGGCGGCCGATGGATACCTGAAGCAGGCTCCCAGGCATCAGGGTAATCCCCCTTGACCGCTAAGGCCTTTCGGCACAGCATTGGCGCCATGGAGCATTCTGCCGACAGTCTGTTCATGGAGCGCGAGATCGAGTTCCGCACACTGCACCCGGACCCGAATCAGGCCGGCTCGGCTGCCGTGCTACTGATCGATATCGAAGGCATTCACCGGGCGGAACCCCTCGGTCCGGCGACGCTGCAGGTCGCGTATCACCTGATGGTCATCACCCTGGCCGATATCGAACAGCTGCTGGAGCGGAGCGGATATCACCTCGAAAACGGGCTGGTATACAAGATCCGGCGCGCCCTGTATCACTACACCGAAGAGACCCAGCGCGCCAACCTCGGCTGCCCCAAGGGCGATGCCAACTGCACCCAGAAGGTGTTCGCGAACCGGTATCGCAAACGCGAACATGGCTGCCAGGACGAGCGGCCCGAACACTGGCGCCACTACCTCTGAACCGTCGCTCCCCGTCGCTCAATCTGCACGCTCCTGACCGGAGCCGAATCCGCTAAAATTTGCGTTCCGCCCTCGAGAAGCACCGATGGATGACGAAGCACTGCTGCGTTACAGCCGCCAGATCATGCTGCCCGAGCTGGGTATCGATGGACAGCAGCGCCTGCGCGACGCACGGGCCCTGATCATCGGCCTCGGCGGGCTCGGCTCGCCGGCTGCCATGTATCTCGCCGCCGCGGGCATCGGCACCCTGGAGCTGGTCGACGACGACCAGGTCGACCTCAGCAACCTGCAGCGCCAGATCCTGCATACCACGGATCGTATCGGCCGCGAAAAGACCAGCTCGGCACAGGCCGGCCTGAACGCGCTCAACCCCGAGACACAACTCATACTGCGCAATGCCCGGCTGCACCAGGAGGCCCTCAGTGACGCCATCGACGACGCCGACCTGGTGCTCGACTGCAGTGACAATTTCGCCACCCGCTTTGCCCTCAACCAGGTCTGCCATGATCTGCGCACGCCGCTGGTGTCGGGCGCAGCGATCCGCTGGGACGGCCAGATCACCGTATTTGACGGCCAGCCGGGCAGCCCCTGCTACCGCTGCCTATACACCGAGGACGGAGAGGAGGAACTGCGCTGCAGCGAGAACGGCGTGGTTGCCCCGCTGGTCGGAATCATTGGCGCCATGCAGGCACTCGAGGCCATCAAACTGCTGTGTGGCGTCGGCGAACCGCTCGGCGGCCGCCTGCTGATGCTGGACGCGTTGAGGATGCAATGGCGCGAACTGCGGCTGAAGCCCGACCCCGCCTGCCCGGTGTGCGGCCGGTGATCCTGTTCATCCACGGATTCGGCAGCTGCGGATGGGGTGAAAAATCGCTTCAGCTGCGACGTCATTTCGGGCTCGAACAGGTTCTCGCCCCAGACCTGCCTTTCCATCCCGAAGCGGCGATCAGCCAGCTCCGACGGCTGATCGCCCGCTACCCGGTCAGCGCCCTCATCGGTTCGTCCCTGGGCGGTTTCTATGCCACCGTGCTGAACGCGGACGACCCGCGGGCCACGGTTTTGATCAACCCGGTGGTCAAGCCCCATGAACTGCTGGCCCGGTACCTTGGGCCGCAGCAGCGCTGGTGTGACGGCGCCCGCTTTGAAGTCGGGCGGGATTACCTGGGGGCCCTGATCCGACTGCAACGCGAACGGCTCAGAGCGGAAGAACAATATCTGGTGCTGCTGCAACAGGGCGATGAGATCCTGGATTACCGTCAGGCCGCGTCCTTTTACCGCGACAAGGAAGTCATTCAGGCCGCCGGCGGCTGCCACCGATTCGACCATTTTGAGCAGCAGTTGCCGCGGATCAGCGACTGGCTTAAGGGAACGTCCAACAATCCATGAACGGCCATTTTGAGTCCAGAAATCGTCATCTCCGCGTTGCAAAGCTTCGCAATAGCCGGCTATTACGCGCACTTTGCGCCTTGATCTGACAAATTCTGACTCTCAATCTGAGCCGGCCAGGTTTATTAGAAGTTCCCTCAACCAACACGAAGATCGTTATGCCCAAGAAACCCAGACAACCGCTTGACCTCGAACGGCTGCGCCAGGACATCGTCTTCAGTGACACGCTGCTGGGCCACCCGCTGGACTTTCACACCACCTGGGGCCTGTTTTCCCCCAGGGGCATTGATGAAGGGACGCGGTTGTTGCTCGAACACCTCGAGGTACGGCCGGACGACCGCGCCATCGATCTGGGCTGTGGCTATGGCCCTCTGGGCCTTGCGATCGCGCGCTCGGCCCCCGAAGGCAGCTGCCTGATGGTCGACAAGGACTTCGTCGCGGTCGAATACGCGAATGGCAATGCCAGGCGCAACCGGATCATGAACGCGCAGGCAATGCTGAGCGACGGGCTGCGCCATGTTCCAGAACAGACTTTCACGCTCGCGGTGAGCAACCTGCCGGCCAAGACGAGCAAAGAGCATTACTACCTGTTTTTTCACGATATCCATGAGCACCTCGAACCCGGCGGACGATTCTACGTGGTGGTGATCAGCGGCCTGCGTCAGTTCATCGCACGCGCCTTCGAGGAAGTGTTCGGCAATCATCACAAGATAAAGCAGGGCAAACAGTACACGGTGGCGCTGGCAGAACGCCGTTAATTCGGGAATCAGGGCGTGATGGGCAATCCTGGCCGCGAGATGACCGCGTACGAATTGCTGGAAGCCCCTCAAGGAATTTAATTCAGAACTAAAGTTTTTAGTTCCCTCATCCGATAAGACGGCAACCAGAACCAAAAAAATTCCATCGGCTACGGGAAAAGCTAGTGAGTGCTGCAGCAGATCAAATCACAGGTGAAACGGCGGCGGAATATCTGCGCATGGCCCTACCACTCATGTCGCGACATCAGGTACCTGCGACACCGGACAACTATGCCACCTGGTATATGTACGTCAGTGGCGGAAACGCGGAGCTGAACGCCGAGATAGATCGGCTGATCAGCGAAAATAGCGAGTTCACCGCGGCAGTCAACACGCAGCTATACCGCACCCACGTTGCCGAAAACGACATCAGCAATATCGATGAGGTAAGCACCGATCTGAACAAGATTCTCGCCGAAGTCGGCTCGACTCTGACCGAGGCAGGAGACGGCGCACGCAGTTTCGAGGGCACTCTGGGTGGCATCGCCAAAGACTTCTCCAACAAGCAAGACCTGAATGAAATCAGGGAGCTGCTGACCACACTGGTCGCAGAGACCCGTCAGATGCAGTCGAGCACCAGCGCCATACAGAACAACTTCGAGGTCAAGTCGAAAGAGATCGAGGAGCTGCAAGAGCAGTTGCAGCAAGAGCGTAAACGCGCCATCACCGATCCGCTGACCGGGCTTTACAACCGCTTCGCGCTGATCGACAAACTGAATGCGGCAGTCGGGGAGATGGAAAAAGGTCATCCGCCCTCGCTGATCATGCTCGACATCGACCACTTCAAATCGGTCAACGACACCCATGGTCACCTGATCGGTGACCGTGTGATCCGCTTCGTCGCACAGGTGCTGCAGAAGAACACCAAGGGAAAAGACACCTCTGCCCGCTACGGTGGCGAGGAATTTACCGTGCTGCTTCCGGGGACACCCCCGGCGGGTGCAAAATCGGTCGCGGACTCCATCCGCAACGCGGTTGCCAATGCGCAGCTGGTACGTGCCGACAACAAAAAGCCGCTCGGAAAGATAACCATCTCCGCCGGTGTCGCCACCTACCGGGGTGAAGAGGACATCATGGAACTTATCGATCGTGCCGACCAGGCACTGTATCGATCCAAAAACGAAGGGCGTAACCGAACCAGCGTCGCCTGACGGGTGGGCAACTCGGGCTGTGCGCGACGCCAATCGGCAGGCGCAGCCTGCCCTACGATAGCGAATACGAAGGACAAATCCAGACCAACATCAGTTGACTGATCTCAGGCCAGACCACGCGCCAGCCAGGGACCGATGGTGCGACTGACCGCAACCGGCAGACGTTTCCAAGCATTGATGAACAGCCGGTATTTTGGATTGTTCGGGTTGAGATCGGGCATCTCGCTGGAACGCACCAGGAAATATTCGTAATTCAGCGGTTCCGGTTCGAATCCCCAGTGCTTCTTGAAACGGTATGAGCCTGTATCCACCTTGCTCCGCCCGAAGTCGAACACCCTGCAGCCACGTTCGACCGCACGTCTCATCACTTCCCAGTACATGAAATCGTTGGCCGCCAGATTGCGCGCCGCCGAGACTCCGCCACCGTAGAAAGGCAGCACCTGATCACGGAAGTAATAGTTCATCACCGAGGCCACCACCTGGCCCTCATGACGCACTGTCACCACGTCGACTTCATCGCCGAACTCCGCCCGGATCGCGCGAAAATGCCCTTTCGGGAACACCGGCGTACCCAGGTTGCGCACGCTCTCCGAATAGGCCTGGTAGAGATTGTCGATACCGGCGTCCAATTCGCCGACCAGTCCCGCTTTGATGCCCTTGCGCACCATCGCCCGCTGCTTGCGTGGAATGGCGCTGAGATTGGCATCATGATCTTCGCTGAGTTCGCGCTTGAAGGTGACATATAGCCCCTCCTTGCGCAGCCAGTCGTCGCGTACGGGCTGCTGGTTGCGTACCTCGAGATGCCCGACACCGAGATCCTGTGCCAGGCGGATGGCATGCGCCTCGAGCGCTTCGCGTATTCCGTCATCATCGGCCAGCACCCCGCCGTAGACACAGAAAGGCACCGAGATCAGTGAATGCCCGAACAACAGATGTTTGACCTCCCCCAGGGGGAAGACACCGCAAAGCAAACCCGAGCGCTCCGCCAGCAGATAATGTCCGGGGTAGCGATAGGTAGATTCGATCAGGCGCTTCCAGCCGTAGCGGTGAAAGAAGGTCCCCTGCGGATGCGCCAGCACATAGCTCATCCCAGGCCTGAGCATCTGATTCGGACGCCGCGCGTATCTGGATATCGTCAGCCACCTGTCACCTGTCTCGGTTTGTTTCTACCGCCAAGGACGCAAAGAGCGCCAAGGGATCAATCATTGATGTTTCTGTCGCAACAAAGCTGGCTTCCGACACATACCCCGCAGCCCAGGACATTCAGATAGCCGCCCAAACAAGTTCTTTGCGTTCTTTGCGCCCTTGGCGGTTTAATCATTAACGATCGTCAACCGAGCTTCTTGCGCAGCAGTTCGTTCACCTGCTGCGGGTTGGCCTTGCCCTGGGACTTCTTCATGATCTGCCCGACAAAGAAACCCAGCATCTTCGGCTGCTTGGCCGGATCGGCGCTGCGGTAGTTCTCGACCTGGGCTGCATTCGCGGCGATCACCTCGTCGACCAGCGCCTCGATAGCCCCGGTATCGGTGATCTGCTTGAGACCTTTAGCCTCGATCACCTGATCGGCACTGCCCTCACCGGCCCACATGGCGGCAAAAACCTCCTTCGCGATCTTGCCGGAGATGGTGTTGTCCCTTATCCGCGCGACCAGCTGTCCGAGAGCCGCTGCATCGACCGGACTGGCGCTGATCTCAACACCATCCCTGTTCAATGCGGCGGCCAGTTCACCCATTACCCAGTTGGCCGCCAGCTTGGCGTCACCGCCGGCCTCCGCCACGAGCTCGTAGTAATCGGCCTGCTCGCGGCTGGCAGTCATCACATCCGCATCATAGGCCGAAAGACCGTAGGCAGACTCGAAGCGTGCGCGTCTGGCATCCGGCAACTCGGGCATCCCCGCCACCACTTCCGCGATGAAGGCCTCGTCTATCTCCAGCGGCAGCAGATCCGGGTCGGGGAAATAGCGGTAGTCATTCGCCTCTTCCTTGGAGCGCATGGAACGGGTCTCGTCCTTGTCGGCATCGTACAGGCGGGTCTCCTGGACCACCCTGCCGCCATCCTCGATCAGTTCGACCTGACGCTCGACCTCGAAATTGATCGCCTTCTCCAGGAACCGGAAAGAATTGATGTTCTTGAGCTCGGCCCGGGTGCCGAACTCGGCCTGGCCCTTCGGGCGGACCGACACATTGGCATCCACGCGGAAGGATCCCTCCTGCATATTGCCGTCACAGATACCGATGTAGGTCACGATCTGATGAATCTTCTTGGCATACGCCAGTGCCTCTTTGGCCGAGCGCATGTCGGGTTCCGACACGATCTCCAGCAGAGGCGTACCGGCCCGGTTAAGGTCGATCCCGGTCATACCGTGAAAGTCCTCGTGCAGCGACTTGCCGGCATCCTCTTCGAGGTGAGCCCGGGTGACCCCCACAGGCTTGGTGGAGCCATCCTCGAGCACGATCTCGACCTCGCCCTTGCCGACCACAGGCAGTTCGAACTGACTGATCTGGTAGCCCTTGGGCAGGTCTGGATAGAAGTAGTTCTTGCGCGCGAACACCGAACGTTCGGCCACCTGCGCGTCGATCGCCTTGCCGAAACGCACGGCCATGCGCACAGCCTCCTTGTTCAACACCGGCAACACGCCCGGCATGCCAAGGTCAATCAGGGACGCCTGGGTGTTCGGTTCGTTACCAAAGGCCGTCGAAGACCCCGAGAAGATTTTCGACTGCGTGGCGAGCTGGGTGTGGATCTCAAGCCCGATGACTGTTTCCCATTGCATGGTCTGTCATCCGTTCGCGAACCGTCAAAGCTGTTCGATCGCAGAGTCTCAGACGCAGAGACTCGCAGAAGATCGAGGCCTATCGCAGTTTTTCGAGGATTCAGTCACTACAACTCTGCGCCCTCTGCGTCTCTGCGTCCTCTGCGTCCCTACTCGAGCTCATTCAAACCCGGCCGGAGCTTGTTGATGCCAGTCGGTACCGAGCTGCAGCTGGTGCGCGACATTCAGGATGCGCGCTTCGTCAAAATAGTTGCCGATCAGCTGCAGACCCACCGGCATGCCGTTGCTCGCCGGCGCCGGGATCGAGATCCCGGGTAGTCCCGCGAGGTTGACCGCGATGGTGTAGATATCCTGCAGGTACATCGATACCGGATCGTCGGCCTTTTCACCCAATCGGAACGCGGTGCTCGGCGCGGTAGGTCCCGCGATCACATCGCAGGACTCGAAAGCCCTGCG
Source organism: uncultured Gammaproteobacteria bacterium (assembly GCA_963759055.1). GTDB lineage: Bacteria > Pseudomonadota > Gammaproteobacteria > Chromatiales > Chromatiaceae > Thiosocius. The sequence continues at coordinate 85,979 of CAVWYD010000014.1, read as the reverse complement.
GAAATCGTCCGCGATCAGCTGCCGGACCTTCTGCGCCTTCAGGTAATAGGCATCGTAGTAGCCGGCCGACAGCACGTAGGCTCCGATCATGATGCGCCGCTTCACCTCGGGCCCGAAGCCTTCAGAACGCGAACGCTTGTAAAGGTCTTCCAGGTTCTTCGGGTCTGAACAGCGATGGCCATAGCGCACACCGTCGAAACGCGCCAGGTTCGAGGAACACTCTGCCGGGGCGACCACATAGTATGCCGGCACCGAGAGACCGGCATTGGGCAGGCTGATCTCCACGACCTCGACGCCGAGTTTTTTCAGCTCATCAATCGCAGCCTCCACCGAGGCACCGACGCCTGCGTCCAGACCCTCGCCCATGAATTCCTTGACGATACCGATACGCAACCCGCGGATATCCTTGCCCAGCGCGCCGACATAGTCATCGACCGGACGCTGCGCACTGGTCGAGTCGCGCTCATCGAAACCGGCCATGCCTGCCAGCATCAGGGCGGCGTCCTCGGCACTCCGGGTCATGGGGCCCGCCTGATCGAGCGAGGAAGCAAATGCAATCATGCCCCAGCGCGAGCAGCGCCCGTAGGTCGGCTTGAGCCCGGTGATGCCGGTCAGCGCCGCCGGCTGACGAATCGAACCCCCGGTGTCGGTGCCGGTTGCCGCCGCACACAGACGTGCGGCCACCGCCGCTGCCGAACCTCCCGATGACCCGCCAGGTACGGTGTCCGTATCCCAGGGATTTCGCACCGGCCCGAAATGGCTGGTCTCGTTCGACGAGCCCATTGCGAACTCGTCCATATTCGTCTTGCCCAGCATGACCGCACCGGCCCGCCTCAGATTGGCCACGACGGTGGCATCGTAGGGCGAAACGAAGTTCTCCAGCATGCGCGAGCCACAGCTGGTGCGTACATCGAGGGTACAGAAAATGTCCTTGTGTGCGATCGGGATGCCGGTCAGGGCGGTCGCATCACCGGCGCCGATACGTTCGTCGGCGGCCCGGGCCTCAGCCAGCGCCTGTTCCGAGGTGACTGTGACCAAGCTGTTGAGCCCGGCATCGTGCGCATTGATGCGCTGCAACATATGCTGTGTCAGCTCGACGCTCGACAGCTCGCCGGCACGCAGGCCGGCAGAGAGTTCGGCGATGGATTGTTCGTGTAGATCCATGATTCAACCGCAGAAATGGGAGTTTTGGGTGTTGAGTGTTGAGTTTTGAGTTGTCGAACCCGCTGCGCGGGCCTCTAGGGATCTGCCGGGCATTAACCCGAAACCAACGACTCACAACTCAAAACTTCTCTCATTCGATGACTTTCGGAACCAGGAACAGGCCGTTCTCGACAGCCGGCGCATTCGCCTGATAGCTGTCTCGCATGTTCTCCTCGGTCACCCTGTCGTCGCGCAGACGCTGGGCCATCTCGAGTGGATGCGCCATCGGCACGACGCTTTCTGTGTCAACCGCATCCATCTGCGCGACCAGGTCGAGAATATTGGACAACTCCCGACCCAGGGCCTCGGATTTCTCCGGCTCCACCGCCAGGCGGGCGAGGTGGGCAATCTTGGCGACGTCGTCAGCGGACAGAGACATAGGCTTTCGGCAACAGCGTTGTGGTTTGGATAAGCCGACGAAATTAACACAATCGGGCGTCAGCCCGAAACCTCCAGCGACAGTGAATCCGCCGCTCTGGCGGCCACCGAACCCGGTTTATGCGGCCCGGGGGCCCCAGGAACGGTCCCCGGATCGGGGCCAAAGCCACCCGTTGCGAACCAGTACGCTTGCCGAACTCCGGGGCCATTGCTAGATTACGCGTCTCTCCGGGCTATGGGCGCCCGGCATACCGCTTAAATGTCAAAGGTCGGGGCGCGGATATTGTCACGCTGCCCGGCCGGCCACTGGAAATCACAGCATGTTCCTTCGCCGTATTCGTGGACTCTTTTCCAACGACCTCTCGATCGATCTGGGGACCGCAAACACCCTGATCTACGCACGCGATCAGGGCATCGTGCTCAACGAACCCTCGGTCGTCGCCATCCGCCAGGATCGCGGCCCGGGAGGCCCCAAATCGGTTTCGGCCGTGGGGGAGGAGGCCAAGAAGATGCTCGGCCGCACACCGGCCAACATCACTGCCATCCGCCCGATGAAAGAAGGCGTGATCGCCGACTTCACCGTGACCGAAAAGATGCTGCAGTACTTCATCCACAAGGTACACGAATCGCGCCTGATCCGACCCAGCCCGCGCGTGCTGGTCTGTGTGCCCTGCGGCTCCACCCAGGTGGAACGCCGCGCAATCAAGGAATCCGCGGCCGGGGCCGGCGCTCGAGAGGTCTATCTGATCGAAGAGCCCATGTCCGCTGCGATCGGGGCCGGCCTGCCCGTGGACGAGGCGCGCGGATCAATGGTCCTGGATATCGGCGGCGGCACCTCCGAGGTCGCGATCATTTCGCTCAACGGCATCGTCTACTCCAATTCGGTGCGTATCGGCGGCGACAAATTCGACGAGGCCATCATCAACTACGTCCGCCGCAACTATGGCACCCTGATCGGGGAGGCCACGGCGGAGAGGGTAAAGAAAGAGATTGGCTCAGCCTACCCCGGCGACGAGGTACGCGAACTGGAGGTCAAGGGACGCAACCTGGCCGAAGGCGTACCGCGTGGATTCACTCTGAGCTCGAACGAGATCCTCGAGGCCCTGCAGGAACCCCTGAGCGGTATCGTCGATGCGGTCAAGAAGGCGCTCGAGCAGACGCCGCCTGAGCTGGGCGCCGATGTTGCCGAGCGCGGCATCGTGCTGACCGGTGGCGGGGCCATGCTGAAGGACATCGACCGCCTGATCGAGGAAGAGACCGGGCTGCCGGTAATCATTGCCGAAGACCCACTGACCTGCGTGGCGCGTGGGGGCGGCCGCGCCCTCGAGCTGATGGACGAGCGTGGGGGCGAGATCTTCACGGTCGAGTAGAGGAGGACCCAGGCAGCCGGCAGGTCACTGGCCGGCTGCAAAAGTCCGGCACGGCACGCCACAGATATCCCGTCTGGCCGCCGGACCCAATCTTGATCACGCAGACCGCGCCCGGCCCCTCATCGGTCGCCGCAGCGTCAAGGGCACGGTGGTGCACCGGGGCCCGGCTTTGCCAAAGGCCGCCGGAAATCCATTCGCGCCGGTTTGCGCCATCATCGTCTGTGTCACAGCCAACGAAGGGAGAGCGTTACCATCAAGCCGATCTTTGCACAGGGCCCGTCGCAAACCACGCGTCTGGTGGTGGCGGTGGTGCTGTCACTGATGCTGCTGGTGGTGGACCACCGCTTCCATCACCTGCAACACCTGCGCAGCACCCTGGCTTTTCTGACCTACCCGCTGCATTACGTGGCGGATCTGCCGTTTACCGCCACCAGCTGGCTGAATGAAACCGCCAGCGGCCGCGACGCGCTGCTGGCACAAAACCGGGACCTGCGGGATAAAAATCTGCACCTGCGCGCGGAACTGCAGAAGTACGAATCCCTGCAGGCGGAAAACATGCGCCTGCGCGACCTGGTGGATTCCTCGTTCAAGGTGGGGGACCGGGTACTGGTCGCGGAACTGTCCTCAGTGGACCTCGATCCCTACAAACAGCAGGTCATCATCAACAAGGGTTCGGCCTCCGGTGCCTTCGAGGGCCAGCCGGTGCTGGATGCGCACGCGGTTATGGGTCAGGTGATCAATGTCCGGCCATTTTCCTCGACCGTGCTCCTGATCACCGATACCAGCCATGCCCTGCCGGTCCAGGTGTTGCGTAACGGTTTGCGTACCATCGCCGTGGGTACCGGGCGCATCAGCGAGCTGAAACTGCCCTATCTGCCGACCAACTCCGATATCGTCGAGGGTGATCTGCTGGTCACCTCGGGCCTCGGCGGCAAATTCCCACCCGGCTACCCGGTCGCGACCGTGACCCGTATCGATCGCTCTCCTGACGCCCCGTTTTCCAGCGTCCTGGCACAACCGCGTGCCCACCTCGATCGCAGCCGCGAGGTCCTCCTGGTCTGGACGGTACCCAATCAGCTGCCGGTCACACCGAGAGAACCTGAACCGGCCGAGGATGCCGATCCGGCACCGGAACCCGCTGCAGAAACCGAGTCAGCGACAGAACCTGCCGCTGTGCCGGAGAAGCCGCAGGAGTCCGAAACATGAGCGAGCCCGGAGACGGACGGCTGGCCATCCTGGTCACGCTTTGTGTGGCCATGCTGCTGATGATTCTGCCAATGCCGGAATGGGCACGCCCTTTCCGTCCGCAGTGGGTCACCCTGGTGCTTCTATACTGGGCAATCGCCCTGCCGCACCGCATCGGTGTGGGCAGCGGATTCATGGTCGGCATCGTGCTCGATGTCCTGACCGGCACGCTGCTCGGACAGCACGCCCTGGGGCTGTCGGTTGTGACCTTCATCGCGATACAGTTGCACCAGCGCATCCGCGTGTTTCCATTCTGGCAGCAGTCGCTCGGTATACTTATCCTGCTCGTGATCGAACATCTGCTGGCCCTCTGGGTAATGGGCGCCACACGAGGCGTCACTCCCGGCCTGGTCTACTGGACTGTGCCACTGATCGGCGCAGTACTCTGGCCCTGGATCTTCGTCACGCTGCGCAAGGTCCGTCGCCACTTCAAGGTCATCTGAGGAAAATCGGCCTTGTCCACGAATGAACCACGATACCGGCAGCGGGGTCCAAGAAGCGGGCTTAAACCGCGATCGAATTCCCGTCCAGTCATCGGAGCCTGCAACACAGAGGCCGTTTAAAGCATGCAGCTCAAGGACACCATCCGCGAAAGCCAGGCCTTCCTGACCCGCGCCATCGTCGCTGGCCTGCTGGTGATGGCCGCGGTGCTTACGCTTGCCTGGCGCATGGTGCAGCTTCAGATTATCGATCATGAGCACTTCACCACGCTGTCGCGCGAAAACAGGGTGAAAGTACTCCCAATGCCGCCGACACGCGGGCTCATTTACGACCGCACGGGGGTGCTGTTGGCACAAAATCGCCCGGCCTACAGTCTCGAGATTACGCCGGAGCAGGTCGACGATCTCGATACCACTATCGCAGAACTGGGCCGGGTAATTGAGATCGATGAGGAAGACTTCGAGCGCTTCTGGCAACTCAGAAAGCGCAAGCGCCGTTTCGACAGTGTCCCGATCCGAGTCAATCTGAGCCAGGATGAAACCGCCCAGTTCGCCGTTCACCGCCACCGCTTCCCCGGCGTCGACATCAAGGCACAGCTGCTTCGGCACTACCCGCATGACGTCAAGACCACGCACGTGCTGGGTTACGTTGGCCGCGTCAGTCAACAGGATCTGAAACAGATCGATATCTCGAACTATTCGGGGACCAGCCACATCGGCAAGAACGGCGTGGAGAAGACCTACGAATCGGCCCTGCACGGCGTGGTCGGACTCGAGCAGGTCGAGGTCAACGCCGCTGGCCGCAAGGTCCGCACGCTGGAGCAGGCGCCGCCCGAACCGGGGGTCGACGTGCACCTGCATCTGGACATCGGATTGCAGGAGGTCGCGATGAAGGCCTTCGGCGAAAATACAGGCGCAGCGGTGGCGATCAACCCCAAGAACGGCGCTGTTCTCGCCTTCGTCAGTCAGCCCGGCTACGACCCCAACCTGTTCGTCGAGGGCATCAGTACCAAGAACTACAAGACGCTGCAGGAGGACGACAGCCGCCCGCTTTACAACCGCGCATTGCGCGGCCAGTATCCGCCGGGGTCGACGGTCAAACCCTTCATGGGCCTGGCCGGGCTCGAACGCAACGCCATCCAGTACGACAGCAGCGTCTACTGCCCCGGCTTCTTCCGGCTGCCGGGCAACACGCATCGCTACCGCGACTGGAAAAAGGGCGGTCACGGCTCCATGGACCTGGATTCGGCCATCGTGCAATCCTGTGATGTGTTCTTCTACAAGCTCGCCTACGAACTCGGGGTGGACAAGATCCACGATTTTTTGTCGCATTTCGGCTTTGGCAGCCGAACCGGCATCGACCTGACCGGTGAATCCACCGGACTGTTGCCCTCGCGCGAATGGAAACGGCGGGCGCGGCGGCAGCCCTGGTATCCCGGCGAGACCCTGATCATCGGTATCGGGCAGGGCTATTTCCTGGCCACCCCGCTGCAACTGGCGGCGGCCACCGCGGCGATCGCCAACAACGGCACCTTTTTCACGCCGCACGTGGTCGACTACCTGCGCTCGCGCGAGACCGGCGAGATCAATCCGATCCCACCGACCGCACACCCCGTTCCAATCGCTTTCCAACAAAACTGGGAGGACGTACGCAACGGCATGACGGACGTCGTCGAAGGCGCACGCGGAACCGCAAAGCGGATCCGCAGCGACGCTTACCGCATCGCGGGCAAGACCGGCACCGCCCAGGTCTTTACCGTCGCCCAGGACGCAGAATACGACGAGGAGACGCTGGAGAAAAAGCTGCGCGACCATGCCCTGTTTATTGCCTATGCGCCGGTCGAGGATCCACAGATCGCGGTCGCCGTGGTGGTGGAAAACGGCGGCCATGGCGGCTCGGTCGCGGCACCCATCGCGCGCGAGATCATGGATGCCTACCTGCTACCGGATGAAACCCTGCCGGAAGGTGGCTCGTGAACTATTCGCCGCGCCAGCTGGGTGACCTGACACCGACCAACCCGAACCGGCGCCAGGGCCTGCTGGCGGTGTTTCACATCGACCTGCCCCTGCTGGCGGGCCTGCTGCTGCTGTCAGGCTTCGGGCTGATCGTGTTGTATTCGGCCTCGGGGCAGAATTTCGACCTGGTCGAACGACAGGCGGTGCGAATTGTCCTCGCGCTTGCGATCATGCTGGCCATCGCCCAGCTCAACCCGACCACCCTCAGACGCTGGAGTCCCTGGCTGTATGGCATCGGGCTGCTGATGCTGGTCGCGGTGCTGGTCTTCGGCCAGGTAGGCAAGGGTGCGCAGCGCTGGCTCGATCTGGGTATCGTGCGTTTTCAGCCCTCGGAGATGGTCAAGCTCGCGGTGCCCCTGATGATCGCCTGGTACCTGGCGGAGAAGCGCCTACCACCGAGCTGGCAGCGGCTGACCATGGCCGCATCGATGATTATCGTCCCGGTGCTGCTGATCGCCAAGCAGCCGGACCTGGGCACCTCGCTGCTGGTGGCCAGCGCAGGCGTCTTCGTTCTTTTCCTGGCGGGCATCAGCTGGCGTCTTATCGGCGCCCTCATGGCCGGCGCCGCCGCTGCGGCGCCGGCCGCCTGGTACTTGATGCGCGACTACCAGCGCCAACGGGTGCTGACCTTCCTCGACCCCGAGAAAGACCCCCTCGGCACCGGATACCACATCATCCAGTCCAAAATCGCCATTGGCTCCGGTGGCATGTACGGCAAGGGCTGGCTCAACGGTACCCAGTCGCAGCTGGACTTCCTGCCGGAACGCCATACCGACTTCATCTTCGCCGTGCTGTCGGAAGAATTCGGCCTGATCGGGGTCCTGATGCTGATGGCCCTGTATCTGTTCATCATCGCCCGCGGGCTGTACATCGCAACCCGGGCGCAGGACACCTTCACGCGTCTGCTGGCCGGGTCCCTGACGCTGGTGTTCTTCGTCTATCTGTTCGTCAATACGGGTATGGTGACCGGTCTGCTTCCCGTGGTCGGCGTACCCCTGCCGCTGGTCAGTTATGGTGGCACCTCGCTGGTGACCCTGATGGCCGGCTTCGGTATGCTGATGTCCATTCACACCCATCGAAGGCTGCTTCCGACCTGACTATGCGTTCCATCCTTTTTTTGCTCGCCCTGCTTTGCGCTGCTGCAGCCGTACATGCCAAGACCCCAGACCAGCTTCGCGCCGAATTTATCGATGAGATGGTCAGCCGGTACGGCTTCTCCGAGCGCGATGTAACCCGGACGCTGTACCAGGCGCAGCTGCGCCGGCCCATCCTGGAGGCCATAGCGCGCCCGGCCGAAAAACGTCTCAACTGGAGTGAGTACCGCGAGATATTCCTGACCCGGTCGCGCATCATGGGCGGGGTCAGCTACTGGCGTCAGCATGCTGAAACCCTGGCGCGCGCGGAAAAGGAATACGGCGTGCCGCCACAGATTATCGTCGCAATTCTGGGGGTCGAGACCCGCTATGGCGCGCATACGGGCGGATACCGCGTACTCGACGCTCTTCACACGCTCGGCTTCCACTACCCACGTCGGGGCGAATTCTTCCGCGAACAGCTCAGCCATTTCCTGCGTTTCGCACGCGAGGAAAAGATCGCGGCCACCATGCCAACGGGCTCGTACGCGGGCGCCATGGGGGTGCCCCAGTTCATGCCAGACAGCTTCCGCGTCTACGCGGTCGACTTCGACGGCGACGGTCGCCGCGATATCTGGCACAACCCGGTCGACGTGATCGGCAGCGTCGCCAACTACTTCGCCAAAAAGGGTAAATGGCAGCCGGGCGGGCCAGTGACCTGGCCGGTTACGGGTGTAACCGCCGCACACGAGCCGCTGATCGCTGCCGGCGCCAAGCCAAGCCTGGATCCGGAAAAATTGACCGCTGCCGGGATCAGGATGGATCCGAACCCGCCAGCCGGCAGCAAAGTCAGCCTGATGGATTTCGAGACCCGCGATGGCATGGAGTACTGGCTCGGCATGGATAATTTCTACGCCATCATGCGCTACAACCCGAGGACAAAATACGCCATGGCGGTGTATCAGCTGAGCGAGGAGATCCGCGAGAACTACCTGCAGTTGGCATCGGCGCCGGATGCAGGCTAAATTTCCCTCATGGGATTCCGAATCGTACGCAAATACTGTTCCGGCCCTGGTGGTGTTCGCACTGATCGCGGTCGTGCTGAACGGCTGTGGAAAGCCGGGACGGGGCTATCCCTACCCGGTGGACGGCCCCGGCGAGCACCGGGACGTGAGTCAGGTACCAAATGCGGTGCCGCGGGTCGAGGCGCGCAGCCGCGGCGGCAACCCCAATACCTATGTCGTACTGGGTAAACGCTACTACACCCTGCAGGACAGCAAGAACTTCGTCCAGCGCGGCATCGCGTCCTGGTATGGCCGCAAGTTCCATGGCCGCAAGACATCGAACGGTGAGGTCTACGACATGTACACGATGTCGGCGGCGCACAAAAAGCTGCCGATACCCACCTATGTCAAGGTCACCAATCTCGAGAACGGCCGCAGCGTGATCGTGCGCGTCAATGACCGTGGACCTTTTCACGAGAACCGGGTCATAGACCTCTCTTACGCGGCGGCCTCGCGCATCGGGATGCTCGGCAAAGGGACCGCACTGGTGGAGGTGCGGGCAATCGACCCCTCGGCGCCCAAGCCCGCTGCCGCGACCCGTGTCGCACATAAACCGCCGCGCGCCAAAAAGGCCGGCGCCGGGCCCCCGCAGATCTTTCTTCAGGCCGGCGCATTCAGCAACAGCGAAAACGCCGAACGCCTGCGCAAACGCCTGCAACAGGGCCTTGCGCGCCACGTCCGTGTAACCCCGGTGGCCACCGCCAACGGCGCCGTACACCGGGTTCAGGTCGGCCCCCTGGCCTCGGTCGAGCTGGCGGATACCGTCACCGCGCAGATGCACCAGTTCGGCATCAGGCAACCGCTGGTGGTGATCGATTAACCGCTATCCGGCTGTGGGTGGGTGTATGGACAGAATCGACCGCGAAGAGCACAAAGTTCGCGAAGGTTGACCGGACACACCCGGAGGTAACCGGCGCCATGAGGGCACGGGATGCTGCCTGCGATTCCGTCGCGCCTCGGACGGCTCTCGCCTTTGAGTCCTTGGCGCCCTTCGCGGTTTCCCCGAAACACCTGAGTGTTTAGGGATATCACCCTGACCCAGGGCCGTTCCAGGCGTTAGAATGACTCTCAATGACCTGCTCGCGTCCCGAAGCGTGAGCCATTCGACATCCGTCATGCAGCAAACCGAACCGGCGCCGCGTATCCTTGTCTACCCGATTCGATACACGACCATCAGGAAAGTAGCATCGTGCACAAAAAAGTCTTGGTCCTTTTATTCAGTCTCCTTCTGGTTCCGGCCTGCGTTCTGGCGGCATCACCCGCCCCGGCTCCGCCTTCGATCGCGGCCACCGGTTACCTGCTGATCGATGTAGACAGCGACAGCATCCTGGCGGCCAAGGATTCCGAGCAGCGTCTCGAACCGGCCAGCCTGACCAAGATCATGACGACCTATGTGGTGTTTCGTGAGCTGCGCGGCGGTTCGATCAAGGAATCGGACGAGGTTCTGGTGAGCGAGAAGGCCTGGAAGACTCCGGGTTCGCGCATGTTTATCGAGGTCAACAAGCGGGTATCGGTGTCGGACCTGCTCAAGGGCATGATCATCCAGTCCGGCAACGATGCCAGCGTGGCGCTGGCCGAGCACGTGGCCGGCAGCGAGGAGGCATTCGCCAACCTGATGAACGACCATGCACATCGCCTGGGCATGCTCGATACGCACTTCGTCAACGCCACCGGTCTGCCAGACCCTGAGCACTACACCACACCGCGAGACATCGCCATGGTCACCGAGGCGACGATTCGCGAATTCCCCGAGCTTTACAAGCTCTACGCCGTCAAAGAATTCACCTTCAACGATATCCGCCAGCACAACCGCAATAATCTGCTTTGGCGCGACAAGACGGTAGACGGCGTGAAAACCGGCCATACCGAGGCTGCCGGCTACTGTCTGGTTGCATCCGCAAAGCGCGAGGGCATGCGGCTGATCTCGGTGGTCATGGGTACCGAGAGCGAGAAGGCCCGGCTCACCGAGAGCCAGGCGCTGCTCAACTACGGATTCCGCTTCTACGAGACACATCGCCTTTATGGCGGAGGCGATCGCCTGACCCGGACCCGGGTGTGGATGGGCGAGCAGGAAGAGCTCTCTCTGGGGCTGGCCAGGGACCTTCATGTCACTATCCCGCGCCGGCAATACGACAAGCTGAACGCGCGCACCGAGATCCAGCCGAACCTGCAGGCCCCGATCGGCAAAGGGCAGAAAGTGGGCGAGGTCGTGATCGAGCTGGACGGCGAAGTGATCACCCGCCAGCCACTGGTTGCCCTCGAGGAAGTACCGGAGGGTGGCATCTGGCGCACGGTGGTAGACACCGTATTGATGATGCTGGAGTGATCGCATGAGCGACGACGACTCGCTGCTCGCGTATCTGAATGGCGAATACCTGCCGCGATGCGAGGCCCGGCTGCCGATTACCGATCGCGGACTGCTGTTCGGCGACAGCGTCTACGAAGTGGTGCCGGCCTATGGCGGCCGGCCTTTCCGCGTCGAGCATCACCTGCACCGCCTCGACCGCAGCCTCACCTCGATCCGCATGACAAACCCGCTCTGCCACGATGATTGGCGCGCCGTCTTCGAACGTCTGGCCGGGCAGCTGCCCGGTCAGGACCAGTCGATATACCTGCAGGTGACCCGCGGCGCCTACCCGGTGCGCAACCACGTTATTCCGGCAGAGATCGATCCGAACGTCCTCGCCTTTACCAGTCCGAACCCACCGCGCGACATCGAAAAGGCTCAAAGCGGGATAAGCGCGATCACCCTCGACGACATCCGCTGGCACCGCTGCGACATCAAGGCGACCACCCTGCTGGCGAATGTGCTGGCACGCGCGCAGGCCACCGAGGAAGGGGCGGATGAAGCCATCCTGATCCGTGACGGCCTGGCGATGGAGGGTACGGCGAGCAACCTGTTCGTGGTCAGTAACGGCCTGTTGATCACACCACCCGACAGCGACGAACTGCTGCCCGGAATCACCCGCGACCTGGTGCTCGAGCTTGCGCAGGAGACCGGCCTGCCCTACGCGCAGGCCGCGATCGCAGCCGTCGACCTGGAAGCCGCCGACGAGATCTGGCTGACCAGCTCGACCCGCGAGGTGGCGGCGGTGGTGAAACTCAATGGCCGCCCGGTAGGCGACGGCAGACCGGGCGAACTCTGGTACCGCATGGACGCCCTTTTCCAGGCCTGCAAGGAGCGCCTGCGCCTGGGGGAAGAGTGCCATGACCACTGAAGAACCCCAGGGCTTCGAGTTCCCCTGTGAATACCAGATCAAGGCGATGGGACTCGACGACGGCGGCTTTCACGAAGTGGTCCTCCAGATCATCCGTCGCCATTGCGTCGACGTGCGCGAAGACAGCGTGCGCACCCGCGCCAGCCGGGCGGGCAAGTACGTCTCGGTCAGCGTGGTCATCGAGGCCAGCAGCCGCGAACAGCTCGACGCGATCTACGATGATCTGACCGCACATGACAAGGTCCTGATGCGCCTGTAGGGGTGTGCGGAAGAAATCGGCATCCCCCATGTCCAGTCGAACCCTGATCATCCGCCGGCTCGGGCAGCGCGACTACCTGCCGACCTGGCGAGCGATGCGCGAATTCACCGACCAGCGCGACGAAGAGACGCTATCCGAACTGTGGGTGGTCGAGCACCCGCCGGTATTTACCCAGGGTCAGGCAGGCAAGGCCGAACACCTGCTGGGCACCGGCGATATCCCTGTGGTGCAGACCGACCGCGGCGGCCAGGTCACCTATCATGGCCCGGGCCAGCTGGTGATCTACCTGTTGATATCGTTGCGCGAGGCCGGGTTGGGGATCCGGCGCCTGGTGACCACGATGGAGCATGCAATCATCGGGCTGCTGGAACAACACGGTATCGACGGTCGGGCTCGGGCGGATGCACCCGGGGTCTACGTAGACAACCGAAAAATTGCCTCACTCGGACTGCGCGTTCGTCGCGGCTGCACCTATCATGGTCTCGCGCTGAACGTGAGCAATGACCTCGAACCGTTTCGACGCATCAATCCCTGCGGCCATGCCGGGCTCGAGGTGACCAGCACCCGGCTGCTTGGGAATCGCAGACGATCAGGCGGCCCTGGCAGCTGAGCTCGTGCAGCTGCTGTGCGAGGGACTCGGCTACCGGGCCATCGAGGGATAGGCCGTCATCCGGACAGCCCGGCGCCGACGGATGCGGCTGCGATCATCAACAGCGGCCAAAGCCCCATTGCGGTGCGTCGGCAGGATCGTCAGCTTTCACCCAGATCTGCAGAAAACGGCGGGCGAAGTCGGACGATGCCAGCTGCACGACCGGTGCATTGTCCCGCAGCAGCGATCCGGCGCCGTCCGCCCCCACGCAGTAAAGGTACTGGTCACCCGGACCGACAGACCGGTAGGCCTTGCCAACCTGTTCCAACTCCGCGCGGTATCGGCTGACGAATTCGCCACCGTGGCGTTCTTCAAAAACCTTTCGCGTCGCCTCGCTCCAGGGTGGCCGCCTCGATATCCCGCAGGTAGGAAAGCCTCACGCAGCTTGCCGGCCCCGCCGTGCCACGGAAATAATCGACGTCGTACAGCTCGACGAACCCGAGGTAACAGGCGCGCGCCTGCGCCTTCAGCTCGAGCCGCTGGCCGTCGACCTCGATCGCCTCACCGGCCGACAGCGGGCCCGCCAAAGAAAGACCAAGCGCGATCGCAGCGAACGTCTTTTTCATACCGCCTTCGCCCCCTTCGAAAAGAACAGCGTCACCTCACCGACTTTGAATCCGAACTTGCTCACCGTGGCGCGGTTGATCAGCACGCCATCCGGCTGCAGGTACATCCAGTCATCGAATTTAACCTCGAGCGTACTGTCGCGAAACGGCAGCCTGAGGGTATATCGCCAGTTCAGCGCCTGACCGTAGGCGAGTCCGTTCGCTGTGCCAACCACGTCATCGGCACGCCCCTCGAAGCGATGCTCATCCAGCCTTCTGATACGCCATACGCGCTGTTGAGTCTCGCCGTCTGCATACACGAAATCCTCGGTCAGCGTCAGTGAATCACCCTCGACCTCGCCCCGGATATCGACCGTAAACTGGCGCTTCAGCTCACCTGAGCGTGACTCGAAGATGCCCCAGGCACGCGTATCGCCGGCAAAGTAATCGAACAGGTCGAGGCGCGGCGTCGTGCCCTCAAAATCTTTCGCTTGCATCCCGCTACACCCGGCGAGAAGCGCCAACGGCAGGGTTAACAGCAACAGACGGATGGTGCGCATCCGGAACCTCCTCTGAGTGATTAGGGTCGTCGACGGGGGTCGACATGAGCACGGAACGCTGCAATGCCAGAACGGCCAGCAGCTTGATGACCGCCGGCAGACCGGCATAAAGCCAAGGCACCACGACGGCCTGCGGACGACCGGCCTCGGGCACCGACAGCCACGCCAGCAACGGCAGCGCCAGACCGGCCGACAGGGCCAGCGCGAGCTTGCTTGCCATACCCCACAGGCCGAACAGCGCACCGCCGCGCGGCCGCGACAGCCGTTGTGATTCATCGACCACGACGCGCGCCTGCAGCGCCGCCGGCAGCGCGATATCGGCACCCAGGGTTGCCCCGGTGACCAGACACACCAGGGCGAAGATCGCGCTGTCTCCCGGCCCGAGGAAGGCCGCCGGCAGGAACCCGGCCGCCGCGAGCAGCATCGCCGCGCGCCAGGCGCGGGCCTCGCCGACCCGGCGTGCAACGAGCACCCAAAGCGGCAGTGCCAGCAGACCGACCACGAAATAGAGCAGCAACAGCAGCCCGGCTGAGCGCTCGTCCAGCCCGATCACGTCGCGCGTGTAGAGCACAAACAGGGTCGCCGCGGTCCCGCCGGCCGTGCGTTCAGCAGATGGATCCACAAGCACCTGGCGCGAGGCCAGGCTGGTCTCTCGCCACATCGCGCAGGCCTGCCCTGGCCCCCGCATGCCTGGCCACGGCACCGGGGCGTATCACCAACCCGCCGCCAGCGCCGGCGGCACCAGCCACAGCAGGGCCGAGGCGCTGAAGGCCAGATTGTCTGTCGCGACCAGCATCGCCGGCAGCATCAGCGCCGCAGGGTGCCGACGATCACGCCGGCCTCGCGCCATGCCGCGACCGCGGTCTGTCCGCTGTCGGCGCCCAGCTCGGCGCCGAGCGCGTAATAGGGAATCGCCAGCAGGGTCCAGCCCAGGTAGGTGACGCTCAGCGCCGCAAACAGAACAAGGGCCCCGCGTCCGGGTCCGGCCTGAACAGCCACCAGGCGCCGCCCAGCATCACCAGACCACCCAGCGTCATCAGCCACTGCGGCGCGAGCCAGGACGCGTGCGGTCGGTCAGCAGGCCGACCAGCGGGTCGGTGACCAGATCGAGCAGCCGCGCGAGCAGCAGGACCACGCCCACGGCGGCCAGTCCCAGGCCCGGCAGATCCGCATAGTGCGCCGGCAGGTAGACGTACAGCGGCAGGCCGAGGAACGCCAGCGGCACCGCTGGCAGCGCATAGACCATCAGCGAGGGGGTCGTGTCTGTCACCGGGCGACCTCAGCCCTTTTCCATCACGCAGTGGACCACGTCGATCTGGCGGGCGCGAAAACCGGCCTCGCAGAAGGCGAGGTAATAACGCCACATGCGGCGGAATCGCCGGTCGTAACCGTGCGCTTCCAGCCACTCGGTGCAGCGGTTGAAGCGTTGGTGCCAGAGGGCCAGGGTATCTGCATAGTCGATCCCGAAGCTGTGCATGCCGCGCCATTTCAGGCCGCTGTCCGTGAGACAGCTGCTCGAGGTGTCCCTTGGTGGGCAGCATGCCGCCGGGGAAGATGTAGGTCTGAATGAAACCACCGGGGTTGTCCGCATACTGCTCGAAAGTGCGCCTCGTCGATGGTGATGACCTGTAGCGCGACCCGTCCACCGGGGCGCAGGCAGCGCATCAGGGTCGCGAAGTAACCCGGCCAGTATTCCTGACCGACCGCCTCGAACATCTCGATCGAGACGATGTGATCGACCGTCTGGTCGAAGTCGCGGTAGTCGCACAGCTTGCAGCTCGACCCGGTCAGCCAGACCCGCCGCCGCGATACGGCGCCGTGCGAAATCGAGCTGCTCCTGCGACAGGGTCAGACCGGTGACCCGCATACCGCGGCGTGCCGCATACTCGGCGAAACCGCCCCAGCCGCAGCCGATCTCCAGGATGTGCTCGCCCGGCTTCGGGTCGATCTGGTCCAGCATGCGCTGGTACTTGCGCTCCTGCGCCTCGGTCAGCGACTCATCACCGGTCGAACAGGGCGGCCGAATAGGTCATCGAGTCGTCCAGCCACTGGGCGTAGAAGTCGTTGCCCAGATCGTAGTGCGCCGAGATGTTGCGACGACTGCCGCGCAGCGAGTTGCGGTTCAGGCGATGCCGCACGCGGGTCATGAACCTGCGCCAGGCCGTGGCGTGAATCGCTCTCGGCGTAGGCGTCCAGATTCACCGCAAACAGCTCGAGCAGTATGGCAGGATCGCGCGATTCCCACTCGCCAGCCATGTAGCCCTCGGCAAAACCGAGGTCGCCGCGCCAGAACAGGCGCCGCAGCACAGCGCCGGGCCGCAGACCGTGATGTCGGCGGACGGACCGGGCGCCGCCCCCTGAATCCGGAAGGCCGGGTGACCCGGCAAGGTGATCTCCAGAGACCCCGCTGCAGCCGGCGTAGCTGGTCGATCAACCGGCGCTGATACCAGGGCATACGTTCGATCGCCGGCAGATCAATGGCCAGCGAAGCTGTTTGCGAACTCATTTCAACTCACCTCCTCAATCGGTGGCGCAGGCTTGCGATGGAAACGGGCGCCCTGCGCCCAGATCTTCAGTGCCTGCCAATGGATGGCTGCCAGGACCTTCAGCGTCTGCAGTGGAACGCGCAGGACCTGCGAAAGCAGCTGACGGTCGGTAAAGGGGCGACGCGAGCCGGTCTGGCTGGCAACCAGCATCAGCCGGTCTCCCTCGTACTCGCGGATCAGAACGCCAAGTCGCTCGTCCGGCCGTGAGAGCCGGAAGGCGTACTCGGCCTGCATGCCGATGAACGGCGAGACATGGAACTCCTTGGCATGCCGCTGTCGCAGCGGCCAGTCCGATTCTCCCCCGCCTGCGGCTTCAGCAGATAGCAGTGGCGCTCACCGAAGGTGTTGCGCACCTCCGCAATGACCGCCGCAGGCCGACCCTCCGGTGTCTCGCAGTACCAGAGGCTGAGCGGATTGAACACCCAGCCGAGCAGGCGCGGAAAACACAACAGGCGGATCTTCAGCCGGCTGCCGTCGATGCCACCCTCGGCAAGCACCCGCTCGGCCCAGGCGCGCAGGTCCGTCTCCCCGGGCGGCAGATGATCGGCGGTCGTGAAAGCTCAACAGGTTGAAGCGGTTCAGCGAGAACAGGCGGGTGGATGCCGCCGCCTGCTCGATACCGTCGATATCGAGCAGCACGCTGAAGATCCGGTAGCGAAAGCGGTATTGCGCCGTCGTGAAGCGCTCGTGCATCACCTCGGCGCTGTAGACGCAGGCCGTGTCGTCGGCAGGACTCATGCCGCCTTCCTTACGAGTTCGGGCACCAGGGTCAGATCACGCGAGGCGCGCACCTGCGCCGGCATCCCAGGGCAGCGTCGCCCCCAGCGCCTGCGCCACCTCGACGCCTGAGCGCATCCCGTCCTCGTGAAAACCGTAGCCGGTCCAGGCGCCGGCAAACCAGGTGTGCGAACGGCCCTGGATGCGATGCAGCTGCTTCTGCGCCTCCAGCGCCGCCGTGGTGAACACCGGGTGTTCGTACTCGAACTCGGCGGCGATGGCTCTCCTCGCGCGGCTCGTCCAGCGGGATTCAGACTGACGAAGTAATCGTTCGACGTCGCCAGGCGCTGCAGACTGTTCATCCAATAGGTGACGCTGACCGCCTGGGCCTCGTCTTCGGCCGAGCGGCTGAGATAATTCCAGGAAGACCAGACCCGCCGTTCGCGCGGCATCAGGCGCCGGGTCGCGGTGCAACAGCACACGGTTGGCCTGGTAGGGGATAGCGCCGAGCAGGCGACGTTCGCTCGGGCTGGGATCCGCGAGCAGGCGCAGCGCCTGGTCGCTGTGGCAGGCGAACACCACCTCGTCGAAGGACTGGCGCGCCCCGTCTTTGTCGATCAGATCGACCCCGTGCGCGGTGCGCTCCACCTGCGCGACCGGCGCATTGAGCCGCGCCGCGGCCCCAGGTCGCCGATCAGCCGATCCATGTACGTGCTGGATCCGCCCTCGACGGTCAGCCATTGCGGGCGGTCGGCCAGACGTATCAGTCCGTGGTTGGCAAAAAAACGCAGAAAACTGACCGCGGGAAATCGCGCGATCTGGTCGCGCGGGCAAGACCAGATGGCCGCCGCCATCGGATAGAGGTAGCGCGAGCGGAAGGTCTCGCTGAAACCGTGACGGTCGAGAAACTCCCCCATGCCCATCTGCGCTGGCAGCGACTCCGACAGGGCCTGCTGGGCGAGGCGGTTGAAGCGCATGATGCTGAGCAGCATCCCCCAGAAGCGCGTATTGACCAGGTTTCTGCGCTGACCGAACAGGGTGTTCAGATCGGTCCCCGCATATTCCAGACGACCCTGATCGAAAGAGGCCGAAAAGGACATGTCGGTCGGGTAGCTGCCAATCCCAAGATGGTCGAACAGCGCGCACAGCAGGGGGTAGTTTTCGACGATTGAAGACCATGAAGCCGGTATCGACCGCCACCGACTGCTTCTTCCTCAACGTGAAAGGTGTGGGTGTGCCCGCCGAAGCGTGAACCGCGCTCGAACAGGGTCACGTCGGCGTGGTCGCGCAGCAACCAGGCGGCAGAGGCGCCACTGATGCCGCTTCCGATGACTGCAATTCGTCTGTTTTTGTCCATTTATTACCCTCTTTGTCGAAGGAGTCTTTGACATTCTTTTCGTAAAAAGCTATACATAACTTATACGTTCTGGACAAAAATGCAAGAGAAAATATATGAAACCTGTACACTTTCAGATCAAGATGCTGACTTTGCTGACAATTTTTGGGCTCGGACCTGTACAAGCGGCACCGCAACAGGACCTGCTGGACCTCGATGCCCGGCGTCTGGGCAGCGAAGAGACGGTCAATCTGAAGGAGGCATACGGCGGCAAGGTTGTCCTGGTCGTCAACACGGCAAGCAAGTGCGCCTTCACGGGTCAATACGAAGGGCTGGAGGCGCTGTACGCCAAGTACCGTGACCGCGGCCTGGTCGTACTCGGTTTTCCGTCCAATGATTTCGGCGGGCAGGAGCCGGGCACCGAGGCCCAGATCAAGGACTTCTGCCGACTCACCTACAGCGTGAAATTCCCGATGTTTGCAAAGACCCAGGTCAAAAAGGGCAAGGCCGACCCCCTGTTCCCGCCCTTGGCGAGGCCGCCGGGCGTTATCCGAAATGGAACTTCCACAAGTACCTGATCGGTCGCGACGGGCGCCTGGTCGACAACTACCTGAGCTTCACCTCGCCTCAGAGCGCGACCATCGTCAATGCCGTCGAGGAGCTGTTGTGACCGCGGTCTGCGGCCAGCCCTGCGACGGGACCTGCAACAGCGCCGGCTCCTCGGCTATGCCGGGCTGCTGCCGTTTGCGGCTGCCTGGCGGTGATGCTGCTCGCCGACGACCGCAGCTGGCAGGACCTGGCGGCCACCCAGCTGCTCAACTACGCGGCGCTGATCGCGAGTTTCCTTGGCGCCGTTCACTGGGGGACCGTCGGTAGATGACCGGCAGGGCAGCAGACCGTCCGCCTGGCCTGGGGCGTCACCCCGGCGCTGCTCGCCTGGTCCCTCCTGAGCCTGCCGGCCGGCATTGCCTTTGCCGGATTTGCGGCCCTTTTCGCCCTCATCCTGGTGTCGACTGCTATCTGCTGCCGCTGCTGGACGACGACTACCGGCGGCTGCGCCTGCGACTGTCGACCCTGGTGATCGCGATGCCTGCTCACCGCTGCCGTCCCGCACCCGGGGATGCGTCGTGACAGCGGACTCAACGCAGCACGCCTGGCTGATCGGTGCGAGTTCGGGCATGGGTCTCGAGGTCGGACGCCTGCTCGTCGACGGCGGGCTGGACGGTGACCCTTTCGGCGCGCGACCCTGACCGGCTGCGACCGGCCGCAGCCGAGATCGGCGCCACCCCCTTGCCGCTGGACGTCACCGACCGGGACGCCGTGCGCCAACTGCGCAGCAGCTGTTCGCGCAGCTGCCCCCCGACCTGGTCCTGGTCAACGCGGGCGACTACCGCCCCATGCCGCTGGAGGATTTCGACGTCGACCTGTTCGAGCGCCTGAACCGCGTCAACTATCTCGGCGCCGTCTACGTCCTCGGCTGCCGTGCTGCCACTGATGCGCGAGCACGGCGGCGGCCAGATCCTGCTGAACGCCAGCGCGGCCGGATACCGCGGCCTGCCGCAGGGTGCGCCCTACTCCGCGCCCAAGGCGGCGACCATCCACCTTGCCGAGGCGCTGCAGCCCGAGGCGGCGCGCTGGGGTATTCGCCTGCGGGTGATCAACCCCGGCTTCGTCGACAGCCGGCTGACCGCGAAGAACGATTTCCGCATGCCCGGCCTGCTGCACCGCCGAGACTGCGGCCCGGCGAATCATCGACGCGCTGGATGGCAAAGGCTTCGAGATCAGCTTCCCGCGCCGTCTGATATGGCCGCTGAAACTGCTGCGCTGCCTGCCCTACCGGGCTCTTCTTCTGGTTCATCGGACGCAAGGTGCTCTCCGCATGAATCCGACACACGTGCAGCGCTACATCGAGGCCTTCGAGCAGCCTGACGCCCTCGACATGCTGCAATCCCTGGAAGACTGTTTCGCCGAGCAGGCGCACTTCGTCGACCCGTTCAACGACGTACGCGGCAGCCGCTCGATCCGCCGCGTGTTCGAACACATGTTCGCGAGCTGCGAGGATCCGAGGTTCGAGGTCGACGAATGCCTGGGCGACGACACTGGTCTATCTGCGCTGGCATTTCAGTTTCGGCAGCCCGGGCTCGCGGCGCAGCGTGCACGGCGTCAGCCGGGTGCAGTTCTCACCCGACGGCCGGGTCACAGAGCACCGCGACTACTGGGACCCGGCAAGCCAGCTGTACGAAGACCTTCCCGTCTTGGGACGCCTGTTCCGCGCGCTGCGCAATCGCCTCGCGGCACCGCAGACAGCGACCCCGACACCAACCCAATCTTCAGCCACCTCAGAGGAACCCGACATGATCGATCCACTCAGAAGACACGAGCAGCGCCTACCGCATCGGCGCCGTGGCACGCCTGACCGGGATATCGCCCGACACCCTGAGGATCTGGGAGCGGCGATACGAGGTGGTCGAGCCACGGCGCACACCCAAGGGCGGCCGCCTCTACAGCCAGCAGGACGTCACCCGACTGACCATGATCAAGACCCTGGTCGACAGCGGCCACGCGATCAGCACGGTCGCCAACCTCCGGCTCGAGGAGCTGAACCGTCGACTGAACAACGGCGCAGCCGGCCAACCTGCCGCCGATGGGCAGCGGCCAGCACGAGGTCTGCGTCGTCGGCCAGGCGATCTCGGTGCGCGCCTGCAACACCGAGAGCATGCCGCAGGGCCTGGAGATGGCCGGTGCCTACACGGACCTGGAGTCCTTCCTCGAAGACGAGACCGATTGCGACACCCTGGTGATCGAACTGCCGTTCCTCGATCGCAACATCGCGCGCGACCTCAATGCGCCCGAGCTACGCAAGCGCGCCCAACGCATCGTGGTGATCTATGCCTTCAGTCCGTCGAACATCGTCAGCCAGCTGCAGCGCTACGGCCTGCAGACCCTGCGCGCACCGGTGGCGCTGGAACATATCTGGCAGCAGTGCCAGCTCAGCCAGTCGCGCCAGATCGACTGGAGCCCGCCGGACTGGGATCCGCGGGTGGCCAGCAGCGACCCGATACCACCCAAACGTTTCAGCAGTGAACAGCTGGTGCTACCTGTCCGACGTCACCACCAGCCTCGAATGCGAGTGTCCGCACCACATGTCCAGCGTGATCGAACAGCTGGCCGCGTTCGAGGACTACAGCGCGCGCTGCGAGGTCAGCACGCGCAAGGACGCCGCCCTGCACGGCTATCTGCATCAGATGACGGCGCGCGCGCGCTGGCTGATGGAGGTGGCCCTGGAGAAACTGGCCGAGGTGGAAAACATCGCAGATTCCGGGCAGTGTCGCCAACAAGAACGAGGTCAACTGAAACCGTCCCGCAGTGCGCCGGCCGCAAACTGCGACCTGACGCACAAGCGAGATACTGCGAACAAAGGGCAACAGGCGATGAGAAATAGGGCTATAGCTTGTCGGACGGATGCCGACAACCGGCTTAGCCGATTGAATTCAGACAAGGACATGCCGGAAGGACCCCCCCCTTTCGCAAGAAAGATGAACGAAAAATCAAGCACACGCACAGTTCCACCACCGGATCGTCCGAGCCCCACCATGGAGATCTGCGCAAGGGCGCCTATCTCAAACGCCGTGCGGCCTACCAGATGCAGGCCGGCAGCAACACCCCCGCGCAGGCAGGCACCCTGACGGCCAGGGGCAAAGACAGGGCCTGAACAGGCCCGCAGCCGCAGAGCCCAGTCTCCGCCGAACGGGATAGTCACTCATTTCACCGTTGCCCAGACATCCAGTGCGCGCTGCCTGCTCGCCTTGAGATCGACAATCGGGATACGGGTAGTCCTCACCCAGCGTCAGTCCGGCTGTGCGCAACACATCGGCAGGTGCCTCCCAGGGCCGATGGATCCATTTCGGCGGCAGGCCGCGCGAGCTCCGGCACCCAGTGCCGCACATAGCCGCCGAGCGGGATCGAACTTCTCGCCCTGCAGGACCGGATTGAACACCCGGAAATAAGGCGCCGCGTCGGCACCGCAACCCGCGATCCACTGCCAGCCCAGGCTGTTGCTGGCGAGGTCGGCATCGACCAGCGTGTCCCAGAACCAGCGCGCACCGTCCTGCCAGGGAAGCAGCAGATTCTTGCTCAGGAAAGAGGCGACGATCATGCGCACCCGGTTGTGCATCCAGCCGCGTGGCCCACAGCTGGCGCATGCCTGCATCGACCAGGGGGATGCCTGTCTTGCCGCGCTGCCAGGCCTGCATGGCCGCCGGATCGTCGCGCCAGGGAAAGCTGCAAAGCGCTCGTCCAGCGGCTTGTCGCTGGTGTGCGGGAAATGAAACAGCAGATGATGGGCGAACTCGCGCCAGCCGAGTCTCGCGCAGAAACTCGGCCGCGGCGTGCCCGCCGTCGCGGCACGCAGAAACGATCTCGCGCGGCCCGAGCTGACCGAAATGCAGATAAGGCGACAGACGCGAGACCTGATCCTTGTCGGGCAGATCGCGACCATGCGCATAGTGACGCAGGCCGGTGGCCAGGAACTCATCCAGCCTGGCCTCCGCCCCGGCCCGCGTCGGGTGCCAGGCCCCTGCGATACCCTGATCCCAGGGGATCCGAGGCAGCAGATCGAGCTCAGCCAGCGCACAGCCACCCATACCGGCGAGTGCCGCCCGCCCGCCAGCCGCCCTTCGAGTCGCGGGCACGGCCGACCGGCCGTTGCGGCAGGCCGAATTCCAGCAGGCGTTTCCAGAACGGCGTGAAAACGCGGTACGGCGCCACCCTGCCTGTTCTGCACCTCCCAGGGCTCGAACAGCAGGGCCGCATTGTTGCTCACGGCCGTGACGCCTGCCGCGCGCAGCGCCTGCTTGACCTCGGTATCGCGGCGAATCGCCGCCGGTTCGTACAGACGGTTCCAGTAGACCGCACTCGGCTCCACTGCGCTGCACCAGGTCCTGCAGGGTCGCCAGACTGGGGCCGCGCCGAATCAGCAGGCGATCCTGCAACTGCGCGGCGAGGTCAGCCAGGGCATGATGCAGCCACCACCGGCTGGCGGCACCCGGCTGCCAGGGCGCATCCTCGTCCGGCGCATGAATGTACACCGGCAGCACGCGTTCATGGTTTGCCAGGGCGGCCGCCAGGGCGGGATTGTCGCTCAGGCGCAGGTCACGGCGAAACCAGACGATAGCCAGGGACACGAAACTTTCAGGCCGGCGGCGCAGTCGCGATCATCGAAGGCCGCCGGGCGAATTCGGCAAACCAGGCACTCAGCCGGGGGCGTCCGTCACGCCATTCGCCGACCGCGCCGCGCAGATCCAGATAGGCCAGCGCCACCGCGGTGCTGATGGTGCCGAGATCCACCCGTCCGGCGAACTCATCCACCCGCTGTTCGAGCAGATCGAGTGAACGCGTGATCGCGCGCCGTTTGAGCTCCAGCCACCAGTCCCAGCGTTTTTCCTGCGGTCGCTTGACCGTCTCCACGAAGATCAGCACCGCGCTGTCGAGTATGCCGTCGGCCAGCGCCTGCTCGCGCAGCACCTGCCAGCGAGCCGGGCCGTCATCGGGGATCATCTTCGGTCCGGTGTGCTGGCGATCCAGGTAATCGCAGATCACGGGGCTGTCGTAGAGGCTGCTGCCATCATCAAGCACCAGGGTCGGCACCATCGACAGCGGGTTATCCGCGGTCAACTGGTCGGGCTCGGACCAGCCGTCGACGGTCTCGATTTCCACCTGCGAAGCCAGGCCGGTCTCGTGCAACAGGACGGTCACCTTGCGTACGAAGGGCGAGGTGTGGGAATGGCGCAACAGCATCGGCATCGCTCCGGCGGATTAAAGCCGCATTATTGGTGGCGGACGGCCAAAAGCCCAGCCGCCACCCCGATATCCGTCCAGATCAGGTGGTGTCTGCATCTTTTCCCAATGCGGCAAGGTCCGCTTCCATTCGATCGCCAGTCCAGTCCGGCAGCCGCGGGAAAAAAGTTGCGTGAACATATTGACAAGTAAGTATTTGCTTATATACTTTCAATCATCGGCAGCTGTATCGCCGGCTGCCCCCACAGGCAGCAACCCAAACACTGTTCGAGCCAACGCTCACCAAGACTTTTCGGAGGTCACGACCATGAAAAAGATTATCGCTATCGTTGCTGTCATTGCTTCAGCTCAGGCTTCGGCTTGGTGGGGCGGCAATGGCTGGGATCGCAACTACAACAACGGCTATGGCTACGGCAACGGCTACACCAACGGCGTCTTTGACGGCGTCGGCGATGCTGCCGGGTCTGGCGACTTCAGCATGAACTTCTCCGGCCGCGGTCGCACCAACATGCGCGGCTACGGCAGCGGCTACGGCGCCGGCGACGGCTGGGGCCGCGGCTACAACTACTCCGCTCCCTACTGGGGTGGCCCGTACGGCTACGCGCCTTACGGCTACGGCCCTGCACCTGTCGCCCCGGTAGCACCTGCCGAGCCGGCTGCTGCAGAGTAATCCCGCCGTCAGGCAGGATTGCCGGCCGCCCAGGCGGCCACGAAAACCCCGCACCATGGTGCGGGGTTTTTTTGCGCCTGAGATCTTTCCCGGCGATCACGGTCTGAGGTCCAGTTCAACGCCTGTCTGGTGGATGTTCGGGATAGTTCCGATGGCCGGCAGCCTTTGTCAGGCTCAGGAATCATTCATTCGGCGCCGGCGTTCGTGCAAACTACGGCTCAAACAGATATTGGAGACCCCCATGCCCCTTCCGCTTATCCTCGCCCTGATCTTTACGCTGTTTTCCGGCAGTGCCCTGGCGCACTCGGAGAAACCGCAATACAACCGGGTGAGCCTGAACGAATCCGCGCAGACCGAGGTCGACAACGATCTGCTGGTCGCGGTCCTGTTTGCGCAGGCAGAGGGGCGCGACGCGGCGGCGCCCGCCGATGAGGTCAACCGCATGATGGACTGGGCGGTGACCATGGCCAAGAGCCACGCCGGGGTAAAGGTGCAGACCCTCGGTTACCACAGCAACGCGATCTACAACAAAGGCAACATCCGCGGCTGGCGGGTAAATCAGTCACTGCGCCTGGAGAGCCGTGACAGCCGTGAGCTGGGTGACCTGATTGCCGGGCTCCAGGAACAGCTGAAGGTGCAATCGATCGGTTACCAGGTGTCCGAGGAGCAGCGGAGGAAACACCTGGACGGCCTGACCGAGGAGGCACTGGCACGATTCCGGGATCGCGCCATGCATATCGCCAAGTCGCTCGGCCGCAGCGGTTACCGGGTGGTCCGCATCAACATCAACGACAGCCGCCACAACCCCATGCCGGTGGCGCGCGGGATGATGATGGAGGCCAGCGCGGACAATCGCGTGGCCCCGGCGACGATAGAGGCGGGAACGCAGCAGATGACGATCTCGATCAACGGCGAGATCGAACTCGACGAAAATAGTATGGACCGCGGGCATCAGTTGGGCGCCGAATGCTGTTTCAGGCGCACCAGCTGATCAGCAATCTGCTGCAGACGTGCCGCGGCACCCGGTGGCGGCGCGCCGCATCGCGCCAGGCACCGCTCGGCATCCGCGAACAACAGGCTCAGCTGCTCCAGGTCGAACAGCTGCAGTGCGGCAGCGAGCCCCTCTTCGTCCTCTGACAGCAGGCTGGGCGCGAGTTCCCCGGCATCAATGACACTCTGCGGGTGCAGCAGATCGGCCACCAGCGGCGTGCCGAGCAGCTCGAAATGCGCCGCCCGCGCGATCTTTTCCTGCGCCAGTTCATGCATCGCCTGTGGATCCCCCGCCGCACCACGTTCGACGTTGCGCATGATGACCTCCAGCAGCTGACCGATCGCGGCCTGGTTGCTGCCATGGTCATCCGCCAGTCCGGCCGATACCTCATACAGCCGGTCGAGCTGCTCCTTGAGTTCGAGTACCAGCTCACTGCCCTCATTCGGTCTCAGATCGACCGCGCGTTGCACCGTCTGGCGCAACTCGTCGAGATAGGCCAGGAGTTCTTCGTGATCGAGGCGCTGCATCTCCAGCAGCACCTCCTCGTCCAGCGCAACCGGGGCTCCCGCGAACAAGGGGTTGTCGATCTTGCGCCGGTAATGTCGCTCGTGCCGGCCGGGCAGCTGACTGAAAGGGATCGCCATGGAACTTCCGAGTTCGAGAAACAGGTCGTGAATATTAACCCGGCCACCCAAGAACACGAGTCAGGACGAACAGCTGACTTCGAGATGACGCCCCCAGTCCGGAGGTTCGCTGGCGTATGCCTGCATCCCGGGCTGATCCGAAAACGGCCGCGACAACAGCGTCAGGAGACGGTCTATCTCGCCATAGTCACCCTGCTCCGCCTGTTCAATCGCCTGCTGGACCAGGTAATTGCGCAACACGTAGCGTGGATTGACCGCCTGCATCGCTGTGCGCCGCCACGCATCGTCGCTGCGCTCTGCACGCAGGCGTTCACGATAATCAGCTACCCAGGCATCAAAACCTGCTCCATCAGCGAAACGATTGCGCAGCAAGGCGTCGCCGGCGGCATCATCCAGCTGCAAGCCGGCGAGGTCGCGGAACAGATTGGTGTAATCGATCCGGTTCGCCTGCATCAGATCGAGCAGGCGCGCACTCAGCGGCTGATCCTCAGCACGCTCGTCGCGCAGGCCAAGCTTGGCACGCATCCCGGATGCATAGGCCCTCACCAGGGCCGGTTCGTAGTCTGCCAGCACCTCCCTTGCCTGAGCAGCGGCCGCCTCACCGTCGTCCGGATCGAACAAGGGCAGCATGGCCTGGGCCAGGCAACTCAGGTTCCAAAGTGCAATCGACGGCTGCTGCTCGAACGCGTAGCGCCCGTGATAGTCCGAGTGGTTGCAGACGAAGCCGGGGTCGTAGGCATCCAGGAAACCGAAAGGTCCGTAATCCAGGGTCAGGCCGAGAATCGACATATTGTCGGTATTCATCACCCCGTGCGCGAAGCCCACCAGCTGCCATTGCGCCACCAGCCGCGCAGTGCGCGCAACCACCTCACGGAACAACGCAAGATAGGGCCGGCCGTGATCCTGCAAATTCGGGTAATCGTGCCCGATCACATAATCGGCGAGCTGGCGCAGCTGGTCATACTGCCGGCGGTGGAAAAAAACCTCGAAGGAACCGAAGCGCACATGGCTGGGCGCCATGCGCACGAGCAGTGCACCGCTCTCGATGCGTTCGCGGTAGACCTCCTCTGCGCTTCCGAACATGCACAGGGCCCGCGTGGTCGGAATACCCAGGGCCGCCATCGCCTCCGAACACAGGTACTCGCGGATCGTCGAACGCAACACGGCGCGTCCGTCACCGTCGCGCGAATAGGCTGTCTGGCCGGACCCTTTGAGCTGCAGTTCCCAGCGGTCGCCCTGCCCGTTGACGACCTCACCCAGCACCAGGGCGCGACCGTCTCCGAGCTGCGGCACGTAATGCCCAAACTGGTGACCCGCATAGCACATCGCCACCGGCTCACTGCCCGGCAGCGGCTGGGCGCCACCGAGCCAGGCCAAAGCCTCTTCCTGGTGCAGGGCCTCCGCGGGAAGGTCCAGCAGACCGGCTGCTCCGGGACTTACGCTGGCAATGTGGGCCCCCTGCAGGGGGGCGGGTCGGACAGGCGAATGAAAGCCCGCCGGCAGGCGCGCAAAAGTATTGTCGAACTGCAGATCGCGGAGACTTTGCATGGCGCAGGATCCTGCAATCAGTCGGTCGCTCTATCAACCCGCGACGGCCGCGGTAATCGCCTGTAATCTGCGCGCTTCAGACCCACCGGTCAGCGGAACTGCGGCATGGGGTTCTCGCGATACCAGCTCTTGCCTTCATCGTCGCTGACCCAGAACTGCTGGTCGACCAGCTGACGCACGATCTGACGGTCGGTCAGCACATAATCGATCACCGCGGTCTGCGTCCAGCGGGTGGGCGTAATCTTGGCCAGTGGATTCGCCAGTTCGTAGCTGGTGACCCGGACATTTCCCAGGCCGTCCGGGATCTCGACCGGTTTGCCCGGGTTCGGTTTCGTGAACGCGTACATCTTTTCCAGGGCCCCCCAGCGCACGACATTCTCAAATGCCCGAACCCGATAACCGAGTGGATCCGGCACTTCGCCAAAACGGTTGGTCATGCAGGCGGTCGAAAGCAGGGTCATGGCAAGCAGCAGATAACGCATGGTGAACGGTTCCATTGGTTTCGTCCCCGCATGGTAATGACCACCGGGCAGACTGTCACCGACCTGGGGCTGTTATGATGTCGCGTTCTACGTAAGGAGTCGTTCATGTCGGTAGTCGAGGACGCCAGAACCGAAGGCGCGGAGCAGTCGGCGGCCCTGCTGCGCGAGGTTGAACTCGGAGATACGCTGATCACCCTGCTGGGCACGGCGCACGTATCGCGCAGCAGTGCCGAACAGGTGGCCGCCGAGCTGGACAGCAAGGCCTATCAGGCAGTGGCAATCGAGCTCTGCCCGAGCCGCTTCGATGCATTGAACAACCCGGACCGGCTGGCACAGCTCGACCTGATGCAGGTCCTGCGACAGGGCAAGGCCGCGATGGTAATGGCCAATCTCGCCATGGCCGCCTACCAACAGCGCCTCGGCGAACAACTCGGGATCGAGCCCGGCGCAGAGATGCGCATGGCGGTCAGTCAGGCGGAGGTGCACGGTCTCCCGGTGGTGCTGATCGACCGCGAGATCGGCATCACGCTCAAGCGCACCGCGCGCAACCTCAGCTGGTGGCGCCGTGCCATCCTGTTTACCGGACTGGTCACCAGCCTGGTCTCACGCGAAGAGGTCAGCGAAGAGGATATCGAACACCTCAAGGAAGGTGATGTGCTGGAGACCACCTTCGCAGAGTTCGCGCACGACCGCGACGACCTTTACCAGCCGCTGATCGCCGAACGTGACCGCTACATGGCGGCGAAACTGCGCGAGGCCGCGCAGCAACATCCCGGACGGCCCATTCTGGCAGTGGTCGGCGCGGGACACCTCAAGGGAATCGCGGAACACCTGAACGACCGCGACGAACCGGCCGCGGCACTGCAGCGAACTCGATGCGGTGCCGCGAAAAGTCGCGCTGGCCAAAGCTGATTCCCTGGGCCATCGTGGCCCTGGTCATGACCGGTTTCTACCTCGGCTTCACGCGCAATCCAGATCTCGGTTGGCAACTGGTTCGCGACTGGGTGTTGATCAACGGTGGCCTCTCGGCCCTGGGCGCCCTGCTGGCCGCGGCGCATCCGCTCACCGTGGCGACTGCTTTTCTCGCCGCGCCTATCACCTCACTCAATCCGACCATCGGTGCGGGCATGGTCACTGCGGCGGCAGAACTCTGGTTACGCAAACCTCGGGTCGCCGACTTCAGCAGCCTGCGACACGACACCACGGAACTGCGTGGCTGGTGGCGTAACCGCGTGTCGCGCACCCTGCTGGTATTTCTGCTCAGCACCCTGGGCTCGGCGGCAGGAACCTATATCGCAGGCTTCCTGATTTATGACCGACTTAACGCTTGAGCAAGAACCTCGATCTGCTGGGCGCAACAGTCATTGTCGGTCATGGACTTATCGAGGCATCGGGATTTCCCCTAGGTAATTGTCCCTCTGTACATCGCAGCCACAGCCATTAAGATTAGTCATGCTGGCTTCGGCCAGAAATGTTCGCCGACAGGGATCGGCGATGTCGATTCACTTGGGGAACACCCATGTGGGCCAGGGAAAGCAGGCGGGTTCGACCGCAGGTCGCGGTTAACCTGACTGGATTGAGCTGACAACCCATGCGGGTGGACTCTCCAAGGGTCGACAAATTACAAAACTCCCGTGGAGACTGGTTAACCCCGCTCCGAAAAACTGTGCAGAACAAGCCCCGCGGTCGCGGGGTTTGTTCTGTGCGTCGTCTCGAAACTCCCTGAGCCAGGGTTGCTCAGGCAGCTTTCGCGGATGCTGTCCATACGTTTGTACATCACGCCGAAGTAGACCACCGGGATCACGATCAGGGTCAGGATGGTGGAGACGAACAGACCGAAGATCAGCGATACCGCCAGGCCGGAGAAGATCGGGTCGTCGAGGATGAAGAAGGCGCCGGCCATCGCCGCCAGCCCGGTCAACACGATCGGCTTGGCGCGCACCGCCGCCGCACGCACGACCGCGCGATCGAAGGGCACACCGTCGCGCACCTCCTGGTTGATGAAATCGACCAGCAGGATCGAGTTGCGCACGATGATCCCGGCCAGGGCGATCATGCCGATCATCGAGGTCGCGGTGAACTGCCCCGCGCCGGTCAGCCATTGCATGATGGCATGTCCCGGCAGGATACCGATGATGGTCAGCGGAATCGGCGCCATGATCACCAGCGGCACCAGATAGGAACGGAACTGCGCCACCACCAGCAGGTAGATCAGCAGCAGACCGACCGAATAGGCGATCCCCATGTCGCGGAAGGTGTCGTAGGTCACCTGCCACTCGCCATCCCACTTGATGCTGTAGTCATAGGGATTGAGTGGCTGCGACAGCAGCCATTGCTCCGGGCCGCCCTGCTCCTCCAGGCGGTCGGATATCTCGAACAGGCCGTACAGCGGGCTGTCGGTCTCACCCGCCATGTCGCCGGTCACGTAGACCACCGGCAACAGATCCTTGTGCTGGATGCTGAACTCGCGCACCGCCGGGCACGACCGCCACGACCTCGGACAGGGGCACCAGGGCGCCGCTTTCGCTGCGCACCTTGAGCGCCAGCACCTGCGACAGATCGGCCCGGTCACGCTCGCTGTAACGCACCCGGATCGGTACGGCGTACTTGTGATGACTGGCGTGCAGGAAGCTCATGTCCTCGCCGCCCAGTGCGATGCCCAGCGCATCGACCACGGCGCTCTGCGGCACCCCCAGGCGCGCCGCCTTGGGCCGGTCGACGATGACCACGCCCTTTTCCGACGGATATTCGACCGAGTCGTCCACATCGACGATATCGGGCGTCGACTCGAAGGTCTCGCGCAGGGCCTTGGCTGCCGCGATCTGGCCCTGGTAGTCGAGGCCATAGACCTCGGCCACCAACGGCGACATCACTGGCGGGCCGGGCGGCACCTCGACGATCTTGGCATTGCCGCCATATTGCAGGGCGATCGCCTGGATCGGCTCGCGCACCGAACGCGCCACCTCGTGGCTCTTGCGCTCACGCAGCTTGGCATCGACCAGGTTGACCTGGATATCACCCAGATGCGCACCTTCGCGCAGGTAATACTGACGCACCAGGCCATTGAAGCTGATCGGCGCGGCAGTGCCCGAATAGACCTGGTAATCGGTCACCTCGGGCACCTCGGCCAGATAGGACGAAATCTCGCTCAGCACCCGCGTGGTGCGCTCGAGACTGGTGCCCTCCGGCATATCCAGCACCACCTGAAACTCCGACTTGTTGTCGAACGGCAACATCTTCAGCACCACCGCCTTGCTGACCACCAGCATCAGCGAAAGCACGATCAGGGCGAGCACCCCGGCGAGCAGCTTCCAGCGATTGCGGTAACCCTGCACACCGATCAGGAAGGGCGACATGATGCGGTCGAAAAACCGCTCCAGGGCCGGACTGCTTTCGTGTTCGTGTGTATGCGCCTCGAACTTTTTTGCCACCTTCGCGAGCATGCGGTTGCTCATCCAGGGCGTGAATACGAAGGCGACGACCAGAGAGATCAGCATGCCGAGCGAGGCGTTGATCGGAATGGGGCTCATGTAGGGACCCATCAGACCGCTGACAAAGGCCATCGGCAACAGCGCCGCAATCACCGTGAAGGTCGCCAGGATCGTCGGCCCACCTACCTCGTCGACCGCGGCCGGTATGGCGTCGCGCAGGCGTTTGGCGCCCAGCGCCAGATGGCGATGGATATTCTCCACCACGACAATCGCATCATCCACCAGGATGCCGATCGAAAAGATCAGCGCAAACAGCGAGACACGGTTGAGCGTGAAGCCCCAGGCCCAGGATGCAAACAGGGTGGCGGCCAGGGTCACGACCACCGCAGAGCCCACGATGATCGCCTCGCGCCAGCCCAGGGCGAACAGGACCAGCAGCACCACCGAGGCGGTTGCGAACACCAGTTTGGTGATCAGCTTTTTCGCCTTGGTATCGGCCGTGGCGCCGTAGTTGCGCGTCACCTGGACCGCGATACCATCGGGAATGTAGATCCCTTCCAGCTGATTGAAGCGGTCGATCACCCGCTGAGCTATCTCGACTGCATTGGTGCCGGGCTTCTTGGCGATCGCGAGCGTGACCGCAGGCCTTTCGACGGCGTCCCGAAGTTTCGCGTCCGCGCTGGCCGGCCCGGCGCCGGTCCAGACGTAGGTCGAAGGGATATCTGCACCCAGGCGAACGGTGGCGACATCGCGCAGGAACACCGGCTTGTTGTCATGCACACCGACCACCAGATCATCGATCTCGTCGGCATGACTGAGGAAGACGCCGGCCTGTACCAGCAGTTCGCTGTCGTCTGCCAGAACGCCGGATGTTATCGCGCGTCACATTGGCCGACTGCAGGGCAAGGCGCAGATCACGCGGATCGAGCCCATGCGACGCCAGCGCCTGCGGATCGAGGTCCACCGCGACCACGTGCTCGGTGGCACCGATGGTGTAAATGTCGCGGGTCCCGGGCACGCGTTTGAGTTCAGACTCGATCGCATGCGCCACCTGGCCCAGTTCGAAGGCCCCCTGCGACTCGTCCTCCGAC
Source organism: uncultured Gammaproteobacteria bacterium (assembly GCA_963759055.1). Taxonomy (GTDB): domain Bacteria; phylum Pseudomonadota; class Gammaproteobacteria; order Chromatiales; family Chromatiaceae; genus Thiosocius. Next base: position 52,707 of record CAVWYD010000014.1, on the reverse strand, counting down.
CACAGGGTGACGGTGACGATCGGGACATCATCGATGCCCTTGGGCTTGACGATCGGCTGGCCGACCCCCACCCCGGCCGGCAGCCAGTCCTGGTTCGAATTGATCTTGCTGAACAGGCGCACGATCGCGTCGGTACGGTCCTCGCCGACCAGGTACTGCACGGTCAGCACCGCCATGCCCGGCATCGAGGTCGAGTACACATGCTCGATACCGTCGATCTCATCCAGCACCTGTTCGGCCGGCGACGCGACCAGGCTCTCCACCTCGCGTGCCGAGGCACCCGGAAACGGAATGAACACATTGGCGAAGGTGACGTTGATCTGCGGCTCTTCCTCGCGCGGCGTGACCAGCACCGCGAACACGCCGAGCAGCAGGCCCACCAGGGCCAGCAGCGGTGTTATCTGGGTAGACTGGAAACGGGCGGCGATGGACCCGGAAAAGCCGAGCTTATTCATCGCGCACCCTTCGCCGTTCGTTGCGATTTCAGCAGGATCCCTGCGGCCACCGGGTCGGTCGCGACCAGTTCGCCTTCATCCAGCCCGGACAGAACGCTGACATGTGCCTGACCTGCCGGCGAACCGAGCCGGATATGCCTGAAATGCACCCGGCCCTCGCCGTCGACCACATACACGGCGACCACCTCGGATCGCAACACCACCGCGGACAGCGGTACCACCAGGCTGGGCAGCGAGCCGGCGACGAAGCCGACCTTCGTATACATCCCGGGATACACACCCTCGATCCCGTCAGGCAGCTGCAGACGGACCTTGAATGTGACCGAGAGCGGATCCGCAACCGGGAAAATGGTGAGTTCCTCGGCCGTGACCCATGTGGCGCCGATTCTCACCTGCGCCTTGCGCTCCTTGCGGATCGACTCGACCAGAATCTGCGGTACGTCGACGCTGATGCGCATGCTGTCGAGCGACAGCCCGGAAACCAAGGGCTGACCGGGTTGCACGGATTCCCCGACCTCGACCAGACGCTCGGTCACGATGCCGTTATAGGGCGCCTTGACCCGGGTGTACTCGAGCTGCTGCAGGGCCTGCTCGTAGGCAGCCTCGGCTTCCTGTTCGCCCGCGCGGGCCTGCTTGAGTGCCGTCGTGGCCTTGTCCATTTCGGCCTTGGAGACCGCCTGTTTGGCGAACACCCCCTGGATGCGTTTGAAATCGCTCTCGGCATCCTGGCGCCTGGCGCTCGCCGCCTTGAGATTGGCCAGCGCCTGATCGACCCGCGACTGGTGCTCGGTATCCTCGATCAGAACGATCACATCGCCCTGGCTCACATAGTCATCGACATCGAAATTCACCGCGATCACGCGACCGGAGGTCTGCCCGGAGACGGTGCCGCGATTGACCGCCTCGGCCACACCATCGAGCCGATAGACCCGCGGCAGATCCGCGCGCGCCACCGGTGCAGTATCCAGCCCTTCGGCCATGACCGGAGTCAGGCCCAGCATCCAGACGGAGAGGGTTCCAGCGATAAACCAACGAGCGGCTGCGATCATCACAAACATCCCGGATATAATATTAATGATTGCTAATATAGATTATTGTTATGGGAAATTCAAGTCACCAGGGCCGATTAAATCCGCCGGCAAACGCGCGCTAAGCCCTGAATAATTTGTAAACTCGGACAGGACACTGTGGGCTGCTTGAGTTCGCTAGCCCAGATGCGGCCGACCGAGGAAGGCCGGGGTCTGCATCTCGGTGAGACGACTGACCGTGCGCTGAAACTCGAATGCCAGGCGTTCACCGATATACAACCGCTGGGCGGGCGCCTCCGCACTCAAAACCAGCTTGACGCGACGATCGTAAAATTCATCGACCAGGAAGATGAAACGGCGGCTGCGGTCGTCGCGCGACCCCCCCATGACGGGGATATCCGACATGAACACGGTCTGATGGCAGCGCGCCAGTTCGATATAGTCGTTCTTGCTGCGTGGCGGGCCGCACAGGGCCTCAAAATCGAACCAGACCATGTCTTCGGCAGCGTATCGGTAGGGCATGGGCCGACCGTTGATCAACAGGTCACCGGGACCTTCCAGCTCGGTGTTGGCCAGACGCCGAAACTCCTCGAGCAGGCTCGCATCGGTCTCGGCACCCAGCGGAGTATGGTAGACCTGCGCCTGCTCGAGGATCATCTTGCGGTAATCGCGGTCACCGCCCAGTTCCAGTACCTCGGTGCGGGTATTCAGAAGATCGATCGCCGGCAGAAAACTCGCACGCTGGATACCGTCACGGTAAAGACTGTCGGGCGGGACGTTCGAGGTGGTCACCAGCACGATGCCCTGCTCGAACAGACTGCGCAGCAGACCGGCCAGGATCATCGCATCGCCTATGTCCACCACATGGAATTCGTCCAGACACAGCAGACGCCAGTTACGCGCCATGCGCGAGGCAACGATCTCCAGGGGATTGGCCTTGCCCTTGATGGAGGTCAGCTCGTTGTGGATCAGCTGCATAAAACGGTGAAAGTGAAATCTTGTCTTCGAGGTTCCGGACAGCTGGTCGTAGAAAAGGTCCATCAACCAGGTCTTGCCGCGCCCGACACCACCCCAGATATACAGCCCCTTGATCGCCCGCGGCGCAGGCTGAAAGAAACGCTTCAGGCCTTGCGGCCCGGGCTGCGCCAATTCATCGGTCAGTCGCTGCAGCGACTCGAGCACGCGCAGCTGGTCGGGATCGGAGGTCAGCCCCTCCGCCACCAGGCGGGATTCATACTCGGAGACTAATGACATGGAAGCCCGCGATACGTAGCATCGCAGCCGGTTCACCTGCGCAGCTCAGCTGCCGGGATAACGATCGTCGAGATTCGCCGGGCAAAGCACACTGCGCATCGTACCCACCAGTTCCAGCAGTTTGCCGTTTCGGATCCGGTAATAGATCCGATTGGCCTCCTTGCGCGAGGTCACGATGTTCTTGTTGCGCAACTGTTCCAGATGCTGCGAGATGTTGCTCTGCGAGGTACCGGTCTGCTCGACGATCTCGCCCACCGACAGTTCGCGGTCACCGAGCGTGCACAGGATCTTCCAACGCAGAGGATGCGCCATCGCCTTGAGCGCATTCGCTGTCATGGTCGGATCTTCATCCGCAGGTGGCTGCGGTTCAACGGGGTCCGTCATTACTTGCTCCTAACAGCTTCAGCCGGCTTCATTGGATGCATCTGCCAGCTCGGACACCTTGCGATAACCACGCATGTTCTTCGCGATACAGATGATGTCGCCTATTTCACCCTCGGCATTCAACAACGCGGTACGGGAAAACAGGATGGGTAATCGTTCGCCGCTCTTGGAAATAAAAGCCGCATCGATATCGCGCAGTGCTCCGGTACGGATCAATGCCTCGAGCCACGTGCCCATGAAGGCGCCGGCCTGCGCCACACCTTCCTCCTCGAACACATCACCGATCGACATGCCGACCAGTTCTGCCCGAGGATAGCCGAGCATGTCGCAGGCGGCCGGATTGACCTCACGAATCACGCCCTCCGGCGACAGCAGCAACAGCGCCTCACCCATGTGGCTGAGGATGTTCTCGAGATACTGCTTGGCCTGATCCAGCTCAGCGGTGCGCTGCGCCACCTGTTCTTCAAGAATCTGATTGAGCTGGCGCTCTTTTTCGATCAGACGGAAATAAGTGCTGATCTTGTTGAGAAACTGGTTGTCGTCGATCGGCTTGAGCAGATAATCGACCGCGCCGACGTCGTAGCCCTTGCGCTGGAATTCTTCGGTCTTGAATGCGGCAGTCAGAAAGATGATCGGGATATCGCGGGTCTTCTTGCGCAGCTTGAGCATCTGCGCGGTCTCGAAACCATCAACCTCGGGCATCTGCACATCGAGGATGATCAGATCGATATCCGGTTGCGCCTGGGCTATCTCGAGCGCCTCAGCACCGCCCCGGGCCTCGAGAATCTCGACATCCATATGCTCCTGCACCAGCGCTCGCAACGTGAACAGGTTATGTTCGTTGTCATCTACCGCGAGCAGCTTGAATCCGGAATAACGCTTCATCAAAACTCTATTCGGCATCCGTAGGCAGGTGCCTTGTCAGCACCCCTGACAGCTCGTGCGCGTCGCAGGGCATGGTGACGAAATCATCCGCCCCCTGCCCCAGGCAGGTCTCAGCGGCGTCAACCCGGTCGGCGGGAATAATCCCGATCACGACCGTGGAGTCGCCCAGGTGCTCGCGCATTTTACGAATCGTAACACAGGCACCATCATCGGGCATGAGGACGTCGATCATCAGAAAATCAACGTGTTCCAGCTCATCCAGCGATTCTGCTGCCTCTTCGAGATCATCGGCCAGGTGCAGAGACATGCCCCAAGCACGCAGCATCCCACTCAGGTGAAGCTGGCTGCGCACATCGGGCTCCATCAGCAGGACGTGCAGGCCTTGCAGACTGTTCGGTGCAAGTTCGGGCTCTTCATCGGGAGCCGGCAGCGATGTCGTTGAAGATGCCCGGGCCCCGACAGCGTCCTGGCTGCATACCGCCGGCAGCAGAAGCGAAAATTCCGCGCCCCTGCCCACCTGACTCACCAGGCGAATCTCACCCCCGAGCAACTCGGCGAGCTGGCGGCTGATGGTCAGGCCAAGGCCGGTGCCACCATAGCGCCGACTGGTTGAGCCATCCGCCTGCTGGAACGCCTCGAAAATCGCCTCCTGCTTCGCAGGCGGTATGCCAATCCCCTGGTCCCTCACAGACAGGGTCACGGCATAGGGCGTCGTCGCCGGTGCGACACCGAGAGTCACCTCGCCGCGGTCGGCAAACTTGACCGCGTTGGCGAGAAAATTCTTCAACACCTGGCGGACTTTGTCGACGTCGGTCTCTATCTGCTCTGGCACGCCCGGCGCGAACTGCAGCTCGAGCCGCAGGCCCTTGGCATCAAACTGTGGCTTCAGCAACAGGCGCAGATCCTCCAGCAACTCGGCCAGCGGGACTGATTCCAGATGCAGTTCGAGTCGCCCGGATTCGATGCGTGACAGATCGAGAATATTGTCGATCAGTGCCTTGAGGTCGCAGCCCGCCTTGTGGATGACCTCGGCCTGCTCACGTGATTCCTCGTCGAGTTCGCTGTCCCTGGAGGCCAGCAGCTTGGACAACAGCAGGATCGAATTGAGCGGGGTGCGCAGCTCGTGGCTGACATTCGCCAGGAATTCGGACTTGTAACGGTTGGTGGCCTCCAGTTCTCGCGCATGGGCACGCAGATTGCGGGTCTGGCTGGCATGGGTGCGCGACAGGCGGGTCAGATCATCGGCCAACTGACGCAACTCGGGTGAGCCCGACCAGTCGAATACCACCGGCTGGTCTGACTCCAGGGTCTGCTGCACCCCCTCGGTCAACTTGCGACCGATGCGTTCGGCACGCCGGGTAATCCATCGCGCCACGATGAACTGAAACACTATCAGACCAAGCACGATCAGCAGAACCCGCAGGATGATCTCGGTGCGAAACGCCTGCAGGGGGCCGTCATCTACCGACCGTCCAACCCACAGCGTGCCCCCCTCGACCGTGCGGAACATCGGCACCCAGATCGCGCGATCATCGCCCCGTTCCCAAAGCACGATGCGATTGGCCTTGAAATCCTTGGCAAGCCCGGGAAAATCTTCGAAGGCATTGCCCTCACGCCCGCGGCAGGTCTGGCAGGTGCAGATAGTTGCCATCGCCGTACACCCACAGCGTTTTGTTGTCACGGCGGACCAGGCCCGCGATATCCAGCGTAATGGCAACCAGGCCGATCGGCGTGTCACCTGGTACGCCCGAGGCAATCGGGCTGAGCAGCTGCAAAGTGAACACCCTGGCCGGATCATCGGCCGAGAGATCGATGCGAAGCGGGCTCAGTACCACATTACTCACACGCCCGGACAAAAGCAGAGCGACCTGGTCCGGTGGCACCCCGCGCAGGCGGCGCGTGGTCGGTTGCCATTTCCCGCCGCCGTCACGCTCCAGCCAGAAGCGCTCCACACCGGCCTCGTCCAGAAACAGGATCTCGGTGATATCCCGCTCCTCGCCAAGTATGCGGTTGATCCACTGGGTATAGCGGGCGCGCGCCAGGTCCATCTCGGCCTGATCCTCTTTACCATCGTCACCGACCAGGGCACCCGGTTCGGGGAGCTTGGCGAGCAGACGCACGCTGGCATCGCGGCTGGCCAGGTGCTGATCGAGGTCACTGAAGTCCGCACGCAGGTTCTGCAGAAAGGCATGGCGATAGAACAGATCGACCCGCTCCAGCACCAGAGGCAGGTTGATAACGACTGCCAGGAGCAGAGGCACCAGTCCAAATACAAACAGAAACAGCAGGATACGCATGCGTAACGACATGCACGCACCTTAGCGCCTGATCGCCGTGAATAGAATCCCCCTCACGGGCCGGCAGAAGCCCTATTGCTACCCGACAGGCACGGCCGCCGGTCGATTTCTGCCGGCGGTACAATAGCGGGGGAGCCAAGCAGACTCACAGGTAACGCCTCGCCGCACGCGAATGCAAACAATGCAGCTCAAAATCCTCTACCGGGACGCACACTATGTTGCAATCGACAAACCATCCGGATTGCTGGTCCACCGCAGCCCGATATCACGTGACCGGGTCTTCGCCATGCAGACCCTGCGCGATCAGCTCGGCCAGCGGGTCTACCCGGTGCACAGAATCGACCGCGCCACCTCCGGGGTGCTGATTTTCGGCCTCTCGGCGGACGCGGCCCGGCAGCTGGCCGGGCAGTTCGAGTCGCGCAGGGTGGACAAGAGCTACCTGGCAGTCGCGCGTGGCTGGGTTGACGAATCGGGGACAATTGACCATCCGGTGGCGGACGAGGAAAGCGGCGGCGCAACGCAGGCGGCCATCACCCATTATCGGCGGCTGGCGGCGGTCGAACTGCCATTCGCCGTCGACCGTTATCCGAGCAGCCGTTATTCGCTGGTGCGCATCGTGCCCGAGACCGGTCGACGTCAACAGATCCGCAAACATTTCAAACACATTTCGCACCACCTGATCGGCGACACGACGCACGGCAATGGCCGGCATAACCGCTTTTTCCGCGAGCATTACGGCATCCACCGCCTCCTGCTGATGTCGCGGCGGCTTGGTTTCCTGCATCCTTACGAGGGCACACGGATAACCATTTCAGCAGAGTCCGACCGCGACTGGTGCAAGGTGGAGATGCTGTTTGCCTGCCCATTGCCGGGATCTGGGGACGGAGCCAAGGCAGTAAATTTATAAATGAAACTGGCGGCCCACCCAAGGATTTGGCAAAGTCCCCTAAGTGGATAAACTGAAACGAGTTTTGGCACCCCTGCTGTCGAGTACGCGCGACCTTATGCCAATCGTGGTCGTGATCGGTTTCTTCCAGCTCGTGGTCCTACAGCAACCGATACCCAATCTGGGTGAACTGCTGCTCGGTACACTGTTCGTGATAATCGGCCTGGCCTTGTTCGTAAAGGGCCTCGAGATGGGCCTGTTCCCGATCGGTGAAAGCATGGCACATGCCTTTGCGCGCAAAGGCTCGCTGACCTGGCTATTGCTGTTCGCGGCGGCACTGGGCTTCGGCACCACGGTGGCAGAACCGGCACTGATCGCCGTCGCCGAAGAGGCGGCCGAGATCGCGGCCGCCGGCAACATCATCGACAACAACCCGGAGGCCAAGGAGAGTTACGCGGATGGGCTCCGACTGACGGTCGCCGTATCGGTCGGCTTCGCTATCCTGGTCGGGGTGCTGCGCATTATCCGCGGCTGGCCGATCCACTATCTGATCATGGGCGGCTACGTTGGCGTCATCATCATGACCGCCTTCGCGCCCCCGGAAATAATCGGCATTGCTTACGATTCGGGCGGGGTCACCACCTCGACCATCACCGTACCCCTGGTAACCGCCCTGGGCGTCGGTCTCGCGTCGTCGATCAAAGGGCGCAACCCCATGGTGGATGGTTTCGGCCTGATCGCCTTCGCCTCGCTGACTCCCATGATCTTCGTGATGGGCTATGGGATGCTGATCTGATGTCTGTCGATACCCTGATCGAGCTCTGGCACACCCTGATCGGCACGATCGCAGATGTGTTGCCGATTGCAGTGATCATTTTCGGTTTTCAGCTGTTTGTTCTGCGCAAGCCGATACCGCATTTCGGCCGCGTACTGGCCGGTTTCCTTTACGTCCTGATCGGGTTGGCATTCTTCCTGGAGGGGCTGGAACTCGCGCTTTTCCCACTGGGCAAGCTGATGGCGGCACAGCTGACCGATCCCGCGTTCATCGCCAGTGTCACCCACGCTACAGAGCAGGTAACGACACTGAACTGGCGGGACTACTACTGGGTCTACCTGTTCGCCTTTGCGATCGGTTTTTCGACCACGATAGCCGAGCCCTCGCTGCTGGCGGTGGCTATCAAGGCCAACCAGGTTTCTGCCGGGACTGTCGGAGTCATGGGGCTGCGGGTCGCAGTGGCGCTGGGTGTCGCGATTGGTATCGCACTTGGCACCTACCGGATCGTAACCGGTACCCCCTTGCACTGGTACATAATCACCGGCTACGCAGTGGTTGTCATCCAGACCTTCTTTGCCCCCAAACTTATCATTGCGCTGGCCTATGACTCCGGAGGTGTCACCACCTCCACGGTGACCGTACCCCTGGTCGCCGCATTGGGTCTCGGGCTTGCCAGTACCGTACCAGGCCGCAGCGCGCTGCTCGATGGCTTTGGCCTGATCGCCTTTGCCAGCCTGTTCCCGATCATGAGCGTCATGGCCTATGCACAGCTTTCAGAATGGCGTGCAAAACGTGACGACAGATCTAACTGAGGAGTTCTATAAAATGCACTTCAAAATTTTGATTGCATTCGTCGACGACGACAAGACAGATACCGTACTCAAGGCCGCACGCAGCGCCGGTGCGACCGGGGCAACCGTGATCAACAATGCCCGCGGCGAGGGACTCAACGAGGCCAAGACCTTTTTCGGTCTTTCGCTCGATACGCAGAGGGACATGATCCTGCTCCTGGTCGAGGAGCATATGGCGCGGCATATTCTGGAAGACATAGCGGAGGCCGGAGATTTCGAGTCCAAGCCGGGTTCCGGCATTGCAATACAGCTCGACGTCGAGGACGCCGTCGGCGTCACCGGCCAAGTGGCCAAACTTCAGGAAATGGTAGAGGAAGAGATATGAGCAAACCCAAACCCGTCCTCGTAAAGGATGTCATGAAGGTTGAATTCGACGAAGTCGATGGCCTTGCAACCGTATCGGATGCACTGCGCGATATGAAATACATCGAAACCAAGGCGCTCATCGTGCGTCGCCGCGATGATAACGACGAATTTGGCATCGTCGAACTGGAACACATCGCGACCGAGGTTCTGGCGAAAAACCGCAACCCTGACCGGGTGAACATCTACGAGATCATGGAAAAGCCGGTCATCGGGGTGGATCCGGCCATGGACATCCGCTATTGCGCGCGCCTTTTCGAACGTCATCACATGGTACGAACCGCGGTGGTCGAAAACCGCGAAGTGATCGGTATCGTCAGCTACACCGATATCGTGATCAAGGGCATGAAGACACTGTTGGAGTGAAACTCCGGAGCGGGCGCGGTTTTCGGCTGTCGAGTAGCGCCCGTGTCAGAGCGCGCGCACCAGATCCAGCACCTGCTCAGCATGTCCCTTGGGTTTCACATCGTACATCGCATGGCGGATCACACCGCTGCCATCCACGATAAAGGTTGAGCGCACGATTCCCATTTTTTTCTCGCCGTGCTTCTCTTTTTCCTGCCAAACGCCGTAGGCATCGCACAGCTGGCCCTCGACATCGGCCAACAAGCCGACGCTCAGGCCGTACTTGTCGCGGAACTGGGCATGACTGACGCAGGTGTCCTTGCTTACTCCGATGACAGCGGCACCCGCCTGCACAAATTCCTCCATCAGGTCCGTGAACTCGATGCCCTCCATGGTGCACCCGGGGGTATCGTCTTTGGGATAGAAGTAAATGACATAGGGTTTACCAGAAAAACTGGCAGAATCCGTCATGCTCATGTCCGCATCGGGCAGATGAAACTCGGGCGCCTGGTCTCCAGCAGTCAACATACGGTTCTCTCCCACTGATACTTGACCTGGCGGAATGTAGGTTGCGCATCTGGCGCCGTCAACCAGCGCGGACATGCGGGAAATCTATCGGTCGGACAACAGGGCCCGCAGTCGTGCCTCCATGGCCTTGCGCCCGGCGATCGCAAATGTGCGACAGACCTCCTCAAGCGGCCGGCACTGCACACACCAGGCAATCAGCGCTGCCAGCCGCTCGGGCGATTCGCCTGCAGCGGCCCTTGCCACCAATGACTTCCAAACCGCGGCCTCCGCAGTCGCCGGCTGCCGTGCGCCGGAGGCAATGCGCTCGAGGGCACGCCGGTCGGCCGGGGCGAGGGCAAGATCGGCGCAGTCGCGACCCTTGAGCAGAACCACCGCCAGTCGGCTGTCCAGATCCTTCAGACTGGCAGCAAGCGACCACGGCAGGGCGGCGTTAAAATCCCGCTGCCCAACCGATGCCAGGTCCCGGCCGGCCCGGCTCAGGCCACGCAGCATGAACAATGAATGCGCCGCACTGGCCGGATCAACCCGAACCCCCAGACGCACCGGAGCGAAGCCCGCCACCTGCCAGAACGCCAACAAGGCCAGGTCGACGCCGTAGGCGCAACCCAGCAGGTCGAACTGCCTGTCGGTTGCCCAGGCCGCAACCGCCTCCAAAAGCCGCTGACCGATGCCGCGACGCCGGAGCTGGGGATGCACGGCGATACGCTGGACCCGCAAGGTCGAAAGCCGCAATGCCGGATCGAGCCCGGCATGCACCGCCAGCGACTGAGGCAAAAGATGTCCGCGCGGACGACGTTCACCCGACAGCACCCGCGATGCCATGGCCGAGTCGAAGCCCCCCTCCGCCGAGGCCAGCAAAACGCCGACCACCGTCCCGCCGGCGCGCGCCAGCCAGAGATGCATATCCGGATTGTCCAGCAACTGACGCAGGTCGGACGGGCGGGTCTGGTAGTGGGCATTGATCAACAGCCCGAAGGTGGAGCGCAGCAGCCTCTCATCTATGGCCAGCGTCGACGGGTCAATCCGCTCGACCACCGGCGGCTGATCCGTATCGATGCCGTTCAGCTCGGCATCCAGCAGGAATGAGGCGTTCAGCAGGAGCTCCAGTGGGTCACCCTCAGGCCAACGCACCGGCGCCGACAGGCGCAGGCTATGCCACTGCGGCATGGCCTGTTGCAGCAGTGACCTGAAACGCAGATCGAATCCACGCCCACTGCCCTCGTATCCGTGCACGGTGGAGGAGAACACCAGGCGGTTGCTCTGCGCCAGCAGACGGTTCAAAACCGCCACCGGAATCGCCGCCGCCTCGTCCACAAGGACCAGGCCGAGCCCCTTTGGACCCGTTGTCATGCACTCGGACGGCAGCCTGAAACAGAGGATGCCGCCGCCGATCTCGATGTCCGCGACAGCATGCCTATCGTGGCCCAGCGCAGCCAGGGCATGCCGAAACAGGGTGGCAACGGCCGCGCGCCCTGGCGCCACCACCGTCACCCGCGCCAAACCGCCCTGGAGCAGCCTGGCGGCGGCGACGCCGAGTACCGTCGACTTGCCGCGCCCCCGGTCGGCGGTCAGCACCAGGGGGCGGCGCGCATGCCCGTGTGCCACGCGCTCGATCGCGGCAACGGCATCCTGCTGTTCTGCGGTCAGGTGGAATTCGCCGGCAGGCGGACCGGCCACACGCAGCGTCAGCTGTGAATCATCCGGGTTGACGGGGCAAACCGCCACATCGGACCGCCAAAGTCGAACCAGACGTTCTAGAAACAGGCCGCGCATGTCTCTCAGGCTGCGCGGGTAGCAGGCAAACCGGGTCTTGTCAGGATCTGCGAACGCAGGCCATGCATCCGGTGCAGGGGCGAGAACCACGCAGTCGCCGCCACCGCGCAAGGTCCCGATCGCCGCCGCAAAGGCGTCCGGATGAAAACCCTGATGTGCATTGAACACCAGCAGCCGGTATTCGGCACCCAGCACCTCACTCACCCTGCTGGCCGGCGTCGGCTGGACAGCCTGCCGGGGCGGTTTCCGCGACCCAGAGGCCCGCACCCAGTTCCTTGGCGGTCAACTGCGCGACCACCCAGGCCTCAGATCGCCCCTGATCACCGCTCACCAGGACCAACCGGCGCGTGAACGTATCGGCAGTGAATCCGGAATCGCTCATACGCCGTGCCGGCCTGAGATCAGCACGCGGCTACTCGGCCCAAAGGAAGGGTTCCTCGTAATGCGCAACCGTCTCGGTCGACGCCTCCATGCAGGCCCGCACCCGGGCAACCCGGATCAGGCGCTCATCCAGGGTCTTCGGATAGAGCCGGAACAGCCTTGCAAGCACGCTGGCACGTTGCGCCGCCGCGCGCTCGAGGCGCGCTCGCTCGCGATCCCTGAGGTGCTGCAGCTGCAGCAGCGCCGGCGCCCACCAGTCGATAAAACACTCCGCCATGCGGCGCTGACGGGCCTCCGGCCAGCGCGTGGTCAACAACAGGCGCGGAAAAAAGGCCTCGGCAAAATGAGCACACTCCGGTCCTTTTCCTGCACCATGGGGATCGCGTTCAAACCAGACCGCCTGCGGCCGCTTTCCGGCGCGTTGCGAGATCATGCGCTCCAATTCGTCCAGATCGGCAAACTCGGCCCGCGCCGCCTGCCCGGGCAACCAGCGTGGCTGCTCAACCGGCGGTATCTGTTCCTCGGGCATCAGGCTGTCGATCAGGACCAGGGGTTCGCGGGTATGCTCATCCAGCAACCAGCACTCGAGAGAATCCTGCAACGGAAACGGCGCCTGTCCGGCAAAGGCCTCCAGGGCACCCAGCAGGGGTTCGCCGATACGCTCGATCAGGCAGCCGGCCGCCGTGCCACGCACCTGCGCCCGCCGCAGGCCCTGTTCGACCGACCAGGTCCCGAAGCGAACCTCGGAGAGACCGGAGTGAGCCAGGATATCGGGGTGGGCAGCGTACAGCACCCAGTTGCGGCCGTCGGTACTCTCGGCCTCGCCGGCACCGACGCGGATCACCTGCAGAACGCCCTGGAAAGGCATCATGATGCGCCGTGCAAAGCATTCGACCATCATCGGCGTGCTCCATCGCGGCTGCCGCAAAAGAAATCACCGTCACCAATAAGATGGAGATTCACATAGGGCGTGCGTCTGACCGAGCAAGTGCAGGTCAGCGGACATCTCAAAACGGTGCCGGGATACGCGGCCATGACGAACTGGAGTTTTCCCTGATCTGCCCTTCCTACCCTGAGTTAAGCACCTGCATCGGCGGTACGGCAAGCAGGCGGCGCGTGGCCAGCCAGCCCACCAGGGCTACCACCGGGGTTCCGACACCGATCCCAAACCACCAGATCGAGGGGCTGAAACGCCCCGGCAGATCGAACAGCTCGACCGCAATCAGGTAGCCGCTGACACTCGCCAATACCGCGGCGAGCAGGCCGCCGATAAACCCAAGCAGGCCGAATTCGGTCAGAACGGCACCGACCAGGCGACCGCGCGAGGCGCCCAGGGTGCGCATCACCGCCACCTCACGGGCGCGCTCGTCGCGACTGACCTGGGCCGCGGCGAAGGTGACCAGGGCCGCCGCAATCAGGGTAAACAGAAACACCATCTCGACCGCCAGCGCGCCCCTTTCCATGATCTCGCGCACCTGCGAAAGGATGGGCCTCACATCAAGCACCGAGACCGCGGGAAACCGGTCAGCCAGCTCCAGCGTCATTGACTCGCTGTCGCGATCCAGGAACAGGCTGGACAGGTAGGCCACCGGCAACTCACGCGCCAGCGCAGGCGTCCCGACGACGAAGAAATTCACATTGAACGAATCCCAGGCCACGGATCGCAGGCTGGTCACCGGTGCCGAGATGATCTGCCCGGCGACGTCGAAGGTCAGGATATCGCCGAGCCGGATCCCCAGGCTGCGGGCGACGCCCTCCTCGACCGAAAAGGCGGGCTGCCCGGCCTCCTCGGCGTTCCACCAGCGGCCGGCCTGAATGCGATTGTCGGCCTGCATCTCGGCGCTGAAACCCAGGCTGTATTCGCGGGCCGCGAGGCGGCGGGCACGCATCTCGGTGTAGACCTCGGGTCTGACGATGCGTTCTCCGATGGAGGTCAGGCGTGCGCGCGTGGTGGCATGCAGCCCCGAGTTGGGAACCCGCCGCTCCGCCAGCAAGGCCATCAGTGCCTCTCGTTCGTCGGCCTGAACATTGATCAGAAAGTGGTTCGGTGCGTCCTTGGGCAGACTGCCCTGCCAGGTATCCACGATGTCGACGCGAACCACGGCAAGCAGCAGCAACAGCGTGATGCCGAGACCGAAACCGGCGAGCTGCAACAGTGTCAACTGTGGGTAGCGTGCCAGTGCAGCCAGCCCCATGGCTGCCGTACCACCGGCGCGGCGCAGCGGTGCCAGTGCCGCCAACAGCAGACGTCCCGCCAGCATCAGCACGATCAGTGTGACCATGAGGGCAAGCGCCATGCCCCCGGCCAGGCGCTGGTCCTGTACCTGCCAGAACATCAGGCCGACAAAAACGGCTGCGGCCAGCAGCCACACCAGCCAGCCCGCCAGCCCGGGTGCGTCCAGCTCGCGCCGCAGCACGCGCAGCGGGGGTACGCGACCCACCTTCAACAGGGTCGGCAGGGCGAAACCCAGCGCCATACTGAGTCCGAAAAGCAGCCCGACCAGGACGGGCCGCGGCCCGGGGGCCGGCAGCGCCTCGCCGAACCAGTCGCCGAGCACGAGCACCAGGACCTGCTGCCCGGCAAGGCCGATCAGGCTGCCGGCAAGGGTCGCGACCAGCACCACGGCCAACAACTGGCCGAGGTGCCAGCGCAGGACCGCGGCACCGGTCATCCCCAGGGTGCGCAACACCGCCGCACCGTCCAGCGCCCGGTCGACGTAGCGCCGGGTGGCAAGCAGTATGGCTACGCCGGCCAGCAGGCTGGCACAGAGTGCGGCCAGGCTGAGAAAACGCCTTGCTCGCTCGAGTGCGGTGCGTAGCTCAGGACGCGCATTCTCGAGGTCCGCCAGCCCGCTGCCGGGTTTCAACCGGCTTGCCAGCCAGGTACGCATGCTCGCAATCTGTCCTGCATCGCCCGCCATCAGGAAACGATATTTGACCCGGCTGGCCGGCCCCAGAAGGCCGCTGTTCAGCGCATCGCGATAACTGATCATCAGACGCGGCGCGAGCTGGAACAGGTTCCCGCCACGGTCCGGCTCATCCCGCAGGATCCCCGCAGCGCGCAGACGCGTTTCGCCCAGCTGAATCTCGCTCGTCCCGATATCGACGTCGAGGCGGTTGCGCAGACGCCCCTCCAGCCAGGCCTCACCGGGTGCCGGCGCCTGGCCTACCTCACCATCGGGTGTATCGATCCTGAGCCGGCCACGCAGCGGATACGGGGGCTCGACCGCCTTGACCTGGACCAGCAGTGGCCGTTCACTGGCCACAATCACGCTCGGAAAGCTGATGCTGCGCGCACTGCGCAGGCCCAGACTGTCGGCCTTGTCAAGCCAGGCCTGTGGAATGACTTCTCCCTGCTCCACCACGAGGTCCGCCGCCATCAGGGCCGCGCCCTGCAGCAACAGGGCGCGCTCCACGCGATCGGCAAAAAAGGCGACCGAGGTCAGCGCCGCCACGGCGACCAGGACAGAGGCAAGCAACAGGCGCAGTCCGGGATCGCGCAGGGCACTGCGCCAATGGGCCACTGAAAGCCAGCCTTCATTCATGACGCATCCTGCAGGCGTCCGGCGCTGATCCGCAGGACCCGGTCACATCGTCTCGCGACCTCCTGGTCATGCGTAACCAGGAGCAGGGTGCTGCCAACCCGGTCACGCAGACCGAACAACAGCTCAATGATGCGCTGCCCGCTGTCTGCGTCCAGATTTCCGGTGGGTTCGTCGGCGAACAGGACGTCAGGATCGCCGGCGAAGGCGCGTGCCAGGGCTACACGCTGCTGTTCGCCGCCGGACAGCTGACGCGGCTGGTGCGAAAGGCGCTCTCCAAGCCCGACCTCACGCAGCAGCAGCTCAGCCTGCGCTCGCGCACCGCTTTTGCGTCTGATCTGCAGTGGCAGAGCCACATTCTCCAGGGCGCTCATCCCCGGCAGGAGCTGGAAGGACTGGAACACGAAACCGACGCGCCCGGCGCGCAGCGCAGCACGCGCATCTTCGTCCAGTTCACCGAGATCGCGTCCGAGCAGCGAAACTCTGCCCTGGGTCGGCTGGTCCAACCCGGCAAGCAGGCCGAGCAGCGTGGACTTACCGGAACCCGAGGGTCCGAGTATCGCTACTGCCTCTCCGGCATTGACCTGCATGTCGATCGCCGAGAGTATGTCGAGCATCCGGCCGTCCGGCGTCTTTACCCGTTTACCCAATTGTGTGGCTGATATGCGTGTCGTTTCTTCCATTGCCTTTTTGATTGTCGTTTCTATAGCGCCCATCGTCTCGCTTGCCTCGGGGACCATCCTGGTTATGGGTGACAGCCTCAGCGCTGCCTATGGCATCGACAAACAAAGCGGCTGGGTGGCACTGTTGCAGCAAAGGTTGCAGCAGCAAAGCTTCGGCTATCAGGTCGTCAACGCAAGCATCAGCGGAGACACCACGCGTGGCGGGCTTTCTCGCCTACCGGCCGCGCTGCAACGCGAGTCGCCCGCGGTACTGGTGCTCGCACTGGGTGCCAACGACGGTCTGCGCGGTTTCGCCCCTGAACGCACCCGTCACAACCTGCGCATGATGATCGAGAAGGCGCGCGATGCGGGGGTTTCCGTGCTGCTGCTTGGCATCAAGCTGCCGGCGAATTATGGCAGTGTCTACGGTGAAAAGTTCCACCGTGTCTACCTGGATTTGGCGAATGAGGAAGAGGTTCAACTCGTGCCGTTCTTTCTCGAGGGTGTGGCCGAAACACGCGAGCTCATGCAGGCCGATGGCATCCACCCCGGGGTAGAGGCGCAACCGCGTATTCTGGACAACGTGTGGGCAGGGCTGGCCCCATCTGCTGATTGAGAAGTAAATCTCGCCCCCCGGCACGAAAAAAATCCCGCCAAGCTGGCGGGATTTTTTCCAGTGGCCTGCCCGCTAGCTCCACTCGCCCGGGTAGTCCGCGATACCCGGGTTGGCCTTGACGCTGACCAGCTTCGGATGGTTGATCTTGGGCAGCTTGAGCACATTGTCCGGTCCTTTCTTGGCCAGGATGTAATCGCGCACGACGTCCCACATCAGACGACCTTCGGGCGTCCGGTTGACCGTTGCCCAGCCAGCGACCTTGTATGTGGTACCTGCCTCGATGACATGGCCGTTGTCCAGGCGCACCTCGGTAATGCGATGTCCGAGGCTCTTTGACGGATCGATGGTGTAATCGAGTCCACCCACCCGCACCATGTCCCCACCGGACTGCAGGTAGGGGTCCGGGTCGAACAGGTTGTCCGCGACGCTCTCGAGCATGTTGACGATGTCTGAACCGGTCATCTCGGCGACATAGGTCTCGGCGTAGGTCATCGAGCACTGGGTCATCACGTCTTCCATGGTGATCCAGTCGCCCTTCAGCGTGGAGGTGCCCCAGCGCACACCGGCGGACAATGCGATATCGGCATCGTATTCATGCCGCAGGGCGTTGCACAGCACCTGGTCCCAGGTACCCATGAAGTTGCCGCGGCGATACAGCAGGCGGTCGGCGATGGCCAGTTTCTCCGACAGGATTTCCTCGTAGGTCTTGCCCAGGCGCGACTTGTTGAAGAACAGATCGCTGCGGCGTGACTCGACGATCTTCTCGTCGTACTTGGTCTGGCGCATCTGGTCGATGTAGGCCTGCATCTCCTTGTCGGCCGGCAGCCACTCGGTGATCGACCGGCAACATCCTGTACTCCATACCCTTGAGTTCGCCGTTCTGGATATCGAAGTCCATCACGCCGACATATTTGCCGTTGGAGCCGGCATTGGTCACCCAGCATTCGTGACCTTCGACGTTCTTGACCTTGATCGGCTGCGGGATACCATCGTGGGTATGTCCGCCGAACACCGCGTTCAGGCCTGGGACGCGCTCGGCCATCTTGATGTCCACGTCCATGCCGTTGTGTGACAACAGAACCACCGCATCGGGCTTTTCCTCTTCGCGAATCTTCTGAACCAGGGTGATCATGTCGTCTTCGCGCAGGCCGAACGACCAGTCTGGGAAGAACTCCTGTGGGTTGGCATTCGCGGTACGCGGGAAGGCCTGGCCAACGACCGCGATGCGCGCACCGTTGATCTCCTTGATCACGTAAGGCTGGAAGGCATGACCGGTGTCTTCGTCGAACAGGCCGCGACCGTCGTACTTCTCGACCAGGGCCGGGTACTCGTCACCGAACAGCGAATCCGGCTTGACGCGCACGTTCTGGCCGATGAAGTCACCCTTGAACAGGGCCACATTGGAAAGCACCTCGTCCTCACGGTACGTGAACTCCCAGTGACCGACCATCACGTCGAGACCGAGGATATTGGAGGCCTCGACCATGTCCACCCCGCGGGTCCACAGTGAGGTGCCCGAGCCCTGCCACAGGTCGCCGCCATCCAGGGTCAGAGTCTTGTCTCGCCCGCCGGCCTGCTCGCGCAGCCTGTCCAGCAGGGTCTTCACGTGCGCAAAACCACCGGTCCGTCCGTATTTCATCGCCGCTGCATCGAAATCGAGATAGGTGTAGGCATAGGACTCCGGCGTCGCGGGCTTGATCCCCATCGCATCCAGCAGTTTCTTGCCAACCAGGTGTGGCGGCCGGCCGTAGGCATCGCCTACGCCCAGGTTGACGTTGGGCTCACGGAAGTACACAGGCTTGAGTTGCCCATGCACATCGGTGATATGCAGCAGGCGCACATTCCCCTTCATCGGAAGGTCGTAGAATCCTTCGGGCATCTTGCTGCCGCTGAAGGCCCTGCCCGACAGGAAAGGTGCCGCAGTTGCAGCTGCCCCGAGTCCCATCACCTTGAGGAAGTCACGACGGTCAATCTTTGCCATTTTGCTGTTCTCGTAGATTTTGATTCGGTTTTTGGGTTTGGCAGAATGCCTTCAGGCCGGCCACAGCAAGCAATGCCGCGGGCTGGAACTGATCGGGCAGGCGCAGCAGTGTACCAATGCTGCCACCCCGGCTCTACCCACAAAAACAACGCGCTTGCGCCGACACATAGCGAAATCCGGGCGTTGTCCGTATCCTGCCGATCCCCCTAAGACGCTAGCACAAGATGTTTATTCCATTACGATTCACGCTGCTCCTGTTGCTTTCCCTGGCCTCCGCTCCAAGCGTGGCCGACATCGTCAAACCGGCCCTGGTGGAGATCAGCGTCTACAGCGAGGGACGCTACCGGATCGAGATCCGTGCCAGCATCGAGGCCCTGCTTACCGGGATCAATGCCCGCTACAAGGACACCACCCAGGCCCCCACCTCGGAGGAATACGATCGCCTGCGCGAGCTCGAGGCGCCGGCCCTGGCAGAGGCATTCGAGCCTTTTCGCCGCGCGATGCTCGACGCCATCGAACTGCGTCTCGACGGCCGATTGAGTGAGGCACGGATCACCGAAGTGGATATCCCGGTACCGGGTTACACCAAGGTCCCCAGGATCAGCCTGATTCGTGCTGGAGGGCGACATCCCGGCCGACACAAAGGCGCTGAGCTGGTATTACCCCGCCGCCTTCGGCGACAACGCGGTGCGGGTGCGTCAGGTCGACGAGGCAAACGAGCAGTGGCACTGGTCGCCCTGGCAGTGGATCCGCGACGACAGGACCAGCGAGCCCTTCTCACTCACCGAGGTATTCAGCCCCCCCGGGTTCATCGACGTGGTCGCAGAGTACGGCGCCGCCGGCTTCGACCACATCATCCCCAAGGGGGCGGATCACATTCTGTTCGTCGTTGGGCTGTTCCTGTTCAGCACCCGGATGCGTCCTCTGCTGTGGCAGATCACCATGTTCACCATCGCCCACTCGATCACGCTGGCGATGGCGATGACCGGCCTGATCGAGCTGCCCGCACGGGTCGTCGAGCCGCTGATCGCGCTGTCGATCGCCTATGTCGGTATCGAAAATGTCTGGCACCGGCGCCTGCACAAGAGTCGCCTCGTACTGGTGTTCGCGTTCGGCCTGCTTCACGGGCTCGGATTCGCGAGCATGCTGGCCGATTTCGGGATGCCGGATGACGCCTTTTTCACTGCGCTGATCAGTTTCAACCTTGGCGTCGAGGGCGGGCAGCTTGCCGTGGTGGCCCTGGCCTTCCTGGCAGTCGGCCTGTGGTTCGGCAAAAAAACCTATTACCGCCAGCGGATCGTCGTCCCGGGTTCACTGCTGATCGCGGCCGTCGGCCTTTACTGGACCTGGGAGCGACTCAGCCTGTAGCTGCCTCGATGGTCTGCACGAGTTCGTCCATAAAAAGAGGTGGCGAGATACCGAACCCCTGCGCATAGTCCACGCCGATCGCGCGTATCAGGCGCAGTATCTTGTCGTCCGCGACGTACTCGGCGATGGTCTGCTTGCCGAGAAATTGGCCGATCTCGTTGATCGACTTGACCACCGCAAGGTCCTCGCGGCTCTCGGCGATCTTGCGCACGAAGACACCGTCGATCTTGAGCCAGTCGACCGGCAGCTCCTTCAGGTAGGAATAGGAGGCCAGACCGCTGCCAAAATCGTCCAGCGCAATCTTGCACCCCATGGATTTCAGGTCCTGGATGATCCCCGCACTGCTGGAGAGATCGGAGACGGCCGCGGTCTCGGTCACCTCGAAACTCAGCCAGGCAGGATCGATGCCGGTGTGTTGGAACTGCTCACGCACGAAGTCGACGAAGCTGGGGTCGCTGGCGGTCTGGCCCGACAGGTTGACCGCGAATCCGTGCAGCAAAGGCATCTGATCCCGGTGTGCGGCGATCCACTCCATCGCGGTCCGGGCAACCCAGCGATCGACTGCGCGCATGCGATTGTATCGCTCGGCAGCATCGATGAACTCGGCGATCGGCAGGGGCTCAGAGGTGGCGTTGTGAACCCCGAGCAGCACCTCGTAGTGCGGTTGCAGACCACTGCCCGGTTTTACCGGTACGATCGGCTGGCAACGCAGACGCAGGTGGCCACGATCCAGCGCCTCGTCCACCTGTACGACCCAGTGCACCGACTCCTTGCGGCGCGTGATCTCAGGGTCCTCCTCGTCGTACACGTAGACACGGTCGCCGCCGGCGGCCTTGGCCGCCGCCAGGGCATCGTCAGCGGCCTGCAACAGATCGCCCATACCTTCATGCCCGATCCCCATGCCCACCACCCCGATCGAGCTGCTCAGTGAGATCGCCTGCCCCAACCAGTCGAAGGGAATCTCGCGCAACAGCCCGCATATTTCCTGCGCACGCTGGTCGCCATCGGCCAACCCGATATCGGGCAACATCAGGGCAAAGCGGTCGCCGCCCATGTGCCCGAGCACCTTGGCCCCCGTCACGCCCTCCAGCAACTTGGCGACTGCGACCAGCAGGCGGTCGCCGGTCTCGTAGCCGCGGACATCGTTGACCAGGCGGAACTGATCGATGTCCAGCAACAGCAGCACACCGGGGTCGCCGGACCGGGCGGGCGTGTCCAGCGCCTTTTGCACAGCGGAATGGAACTGCTGCCGGTTGATCAGCCCGGTTAGTGCATCATGGTTGGCTTGATGGGCCAGGCGTTCCTCCATTCGCACCAGGATAGAGTCGACCGCACGATCACTCAGCGGCCGCCCATCCGGCTGCTCGATCGCGATCCGTTTCTCGTGCAGACCCCGAGCCAGCTCGGCCAACTGTAGATAACGCGCCCTGAGCCCGCGGTGATCGACCAGCACAAAGACCTCGCGGTCAACACGGATCCAGGCGACACGCAGTTCCCTGTTGCCATCGTCTTCACCCAGCAGAAAGACGCGGGCACCGACCTCGATCTCGGCGCAGCGCTGTAGCAGGCTGGCCCAGACAGTCTCGCTGACCTCCTCCGGGCAGGCGTCTGCGGCCCTGTCTTCAGCCTCATCCTCCGGGAGGGACATGGAGACCAGTTCTACCCCGGCCACCTCCGGATTCGTCAGTTCTTTCCGCAGGCGGGTCTCGACAGCGTCTCGTCGAAACGGATCAAAGGCCACGGAGCCCAGTTCCTTCTCAACACGATCGATAAGGCGAGCGGCGTCCGGCTCGAAGGGTTCCGGTTCGAACGCCTCGCCGCCCAGGAGCGCAACCACACTGTCGAGCAGCCCGAGGTAGATGGCATAGGCGGTGTCACCCTCGAATGCGTTGATCGCGGCGAGCTCGAGAACTGCACGCCAACCTACTTCCAGCAACTGTGGAACCACCTCGGGCACCTGGCGTCCTGCGTAACGGCGCCGGATCTCGGTTGACACCTCGCTACGCGCACGGCGCACGCGGTCCCGCCCTTCACTCGCCTCCACCACACGTTCGACGTTGCGTTGATACAGCCGGCTCTGGCCACTGCTCAGTTCGCCCAGCGTCTGGGCGATGGAGCGCAGCACCTCGGGGTCTGTCTCACCCTCACCGATCGGTCGCAAGATCTCCGAGACCTGCTCGCGGATGGGGTCCTCGCTGGAATGCATATCCGGTCTGGCACGGAACAACTGCAGGTGCCCCAATCCATCGACGATCTCGCGCAGCGGATGCTGCTTGTTCTGAAAGAACTGATGATCGGCAGCCGCCTCGCGGGCCAGGGGGGCGCTCAGCATCTGCATCCAACCAGCCATACTCTCGGTCATGTTCGGCGCTTCGCTGACATAGCTCATCAGCTCTTGCGCCAGGCTCTCACGGTGCTTGGCCTCGCGTCTGCCCATTTGCTCTACCAGCACCGGATCCAGCGCGACGGCCCCTCCGTGCCCGTGGGCAGTGATATAGCCCTGGGTCAATGCCGGCCCGGCCGTGCGCGTGTCCGCGCCCAGACCCGCTTCGGCTGCAGCCTGCTCGACCGCATCCGTCGTCTGCACCTCGTCATCGGCCTGGTCAGGCGTGTGGTTGCCACCGGCCCGAACGGGGCGCGGCGCCTTGAGGCGGTTTTCCCGCCTGGCGGCCGGGGCGCCAACCGCGTCCAGGACATCGTCGACCCCACTGTAAAATTCAGTCAGCTTTTCGGCGAACAATGCGTTGGCCCGATCGAACAGCGCCTTGCGCGCGATCGCGCTGAGCTCGATCTCCTTGGCCAGATCCTTGAGCGGGACGGTGAAGTGCTTGGGCTCAAAGGGCACGGTGAGTGAACCCGAGGGCGCCGATCCATCCATCCCGGCAAGACGCGAAGCTATAGCGCCCAGCCGCTCGCCGAAACGCCTGTCCAGCAGGTTCGCGACCCTGGATGCCTCCAGCCAACGCTCGAAATCGTCGGGATCGACCAGGCTGAGTTCGCCGCCGGCCGGTTCCGGGCCTTCCTCTGCGCCGGCCTTGCTGTCGAACGCCGCGGACAGGACCGCGCGGGTCAGGGAGTCACCCTCACGTGCCTTGTCGATCGCATTGATGTCGCCGTAAATCTGCTGCCGTTCGCTGTCGGATGTGACGACATCTGCCACTTCCAGCAGGTCTTCCCCGGCCTTGACCAGGAGGTCCCGCAGCAGTGCAGGCAACGCGCCCTGGGCAAACTGACGCAGCCTGGCCAGTCCGCGTGTCTTGCTTAAGGCAGCTTGGGCCCGCTGTTCCGCCGTATCCCCGCGCGCGAGGCGATCGTGGAGCTGCAGGGCCTCGACGATCATATCCGAGGACTTTGCGAAAGAAAGACCCAGGTATTCAACCCCGGCCCAGGCCACGCTGCCGCCCACGCGCACGGCACGGGGGCCCTTGGCGGTCAAAAGGTCTACCCTGAGTTGCAGCTGCTGACCGGGCTGATAGGTGGCCTGCTCCTCACCGGTCTCGGCCCGCGACTGCTGCAAAAGCATCCCTCCACTGCAATAATCGCGGACCAGACACTCGCAATGACGCCCGTCCACGGGACCGATCCGGCCCTGCAGCTTGATCTCATAACGCGTGTAGCGGCGACGTTCAGCAGGAACAGACATGCCACCCGCCGAACGCTCGTCACCCGTTTTTTCAAGGCATTTGCAGCCATTCCAAAACCCTGGACTCCATCTCTCCCATACGAAGTTAGCGCCTGATTCCGCTGAATATTGAGGGCAAAGGGCTGATCCCGGGCGCAACCTGGGAAGGGATCGATGCTGGAACTGTTTCAGGGTCGTGCAGACGCACTGAGGGGGCGGCATGGCGGCCGCCACCCCATGGCAGACCGGGGAGCGTCAGGTTTCAGGAATCAGGATCGTAGGCCAGATTCGGCCCCAGCCATTTTTCGACCCGGGCAAGCTCCATGCCCTTGCGAACCGCATAGTCCTCGACCTGGTCCCGGTTGAGCTTGCCCACCGCGAAATAGCGTGACTCGGGATGCGAGAAATAAAGCCCGCTGACCGCGGCGGTTGGCACCATCGCCTTGGATTCGGTCAGCCAGATGCCGGTATTGGCCTCGGCATCCAGGAGCTCCCATAGCAGGTCTTTTTCGCTGTGATCCGGCGAGGCCGGATAACCCATGGCGGGGCGGATTCCCTGGTAGCGCTCGGCGACCAGGTCCTCGTTGCTCAGGTCTTCGTCCGCGGCATAGCCCCAGATCCCGGTACGCACCTCGTGGTGCAGCCACTCGGCCAGGGCCTCGGCCAGGCGGTCAGCAAGGGCCTTGAGCATCAGCGAACTGTAATCGTCGTGGTCGGCCTCGAACTCGGCGACCTTGTCGTCTATGCCGATGCCCGCGGTGCAGGCAAAGCCACCGATGTAATCGGGCTTGCCCGAATCTCTCGGGCGCCACGAAATCGGCCAGACAGTCGTTGTAGCGACCGCTCGGCTGTTTTCCCTGCTTGCGCAGGAAATGCAGCGTCATGCGCACATCTGTGCGCGCCTCGTCCGTGTACAGCTCGACATCGTCGCCAACCGCGTTGGCCGGGAAGATGCCGACCACCGCCTTCGCCTTGAGCCAGCCTTCGGCGATGATTTGATCGAGCATGGCGGTGGCATCCGCGTATAGCTTGCGCGCCTCCTCACCCTTTTCAGCATCGTCGAGTATCTTCGGGAAGCGCCCGCGCAACTGCCAGGCATGGAAGAAGAAGGTCCAGTCGATATAAGGAATCAGGCTTGCTATCGGCACATCGTCGAACACACGCAAGGACTCGGCCGGCGGGGTCGGCTCGAAGCTGGCCCAGTCGATGGCCACGGGATTCGCACGCGCCTCGGCGATCGGTATCAGGCTGGCCGCCTCGTTCTTCGCCGCCCGACGTTCGCGCACGCCCGCGTATTCCACGCGCAGTTGATCGAGGAACTGCGGCTTTTGTTCGGCCGACAGCAGGGTGCTGGCGACGCCGACCGCGCGCGAGGCATCGGCGACATAGACCGCGCCATGCGGGTACTCGGGTTCGATCTTGACCGCTGTATGTGCCTTCGAGGTGGTCGCACCGCCGATCATCAACGGGATCGTGAAGCCCTGACGTTGCATCTCCTTGGCCATGTGCACCATCTCGTCCAGCGAGGGTGTGATCAGGCCGGACAGGCCGATGATGTCGACCCCGTATTCGCGCGCCTTGGTCAGGATGGTTTCCGCCGGGACCATGACGCCGATATCGAACACCTCGTAGTTGTTGCACTGCAGGACCACGCCGACGATGTTTTTGCCGATGTCGTGGACATCGCCTTTCACGGTCGCCATCAGGATCTTGCCGTTGGTGGCGAGCTCGCCGCCGGCCGCGACCAGGGCCTGCTTCTCGGCCTCCAGGTAGGGCTCGAGATAGGCCACCGCCTTTTTCATCACGCGTGCCGACTTGACCACCTGCGGCAGAAACATCTTGCCGGCACCGAACAGGTCACCGACCACGTTCATGCCGTCCATCAGGGGACCCTCGATGACGTGCAAGGGGCGTTCGGCCTGCGCGCGCGCCTCTTCGGTGTCCTCGTCGATGAACTCGGTGATACCCTTGACCAGCGCATGCTCCGAGGCGCTTGTTCACCGGCCATTCACGCCAGGCCTGGTCCTCGACCTTCTCGGCCTGGCCCGAACCGGCATAGCGCGGGGCCATCTCGACCAGGCGTTCGCCGGCATCCGGGTCACGGTTGAGCACCACGTCCTCGACTGCATCGCGCAGTTCTGCCGGCAGGTCGTCGTAGACCGCCAGCTGGGCGGCGTTGACGATACCCATGTCCATACCCGCCTTGATCGCGTGGTACAGGAACACCGCGTGGATCGCCTCGCGCACCGGGTTGTTGCCGCGGAACGAGAACGACACGTTCGACACGCCGCCCGAGACCAGGGCATGCGGCAGGGTCTGCTTTATCTCGCGCGTCGCCTCGATGAAATCGACACCGTAGTTGTTGTGCTCCTCGATACCGGTGGCGACCGCAAAGATGTTCGGGTCGAAGATGATGTCTTCCGGCGGGAAAGCCGATCTCGTCGACCAGGATGCGGTAGGCGCGGGTGCAGATCTCGACCTTGCGCTCGCGTGTGTCGGCCTGACCGACCTCGTCGAAGGCCATGACGATCACCGCCGCACCATAGCGCCGGCACAGACGGGCCTGTTCGCGGAACCTGTCCTCGCCCTCTTTCATCGAGATCGAGTTGACGATCGACTTGCCCTGCACGCACTGCAGACCGGCCTCGATGATCTCCCACTTCGATGAGTCGATCATCACCGGCACCTTGCAGATGTCCGGCTCGGAGGCACACAGGTAGAGGAAGCGGCGCATGGCCGCAATCCCGTCGAGCATGCCCTCGTCCATGTTGACGTCGACTACCTGGGCACCGTTCTCGACCTGCTCGCGGCAGACGTCCAGCGCGGTCTCGTATTCACCCTCGAGGATCAGGCGCTTGAAGCGCGCGGAACCGGTGATGTTGGCGCGCTCGCCGACGTTCACGAACAGTGACTGGCTGTCGATATTCAGGGGTTCCAGCCCCGACAGGCGACAGGCGACAGGGATCTCGGGCAGGACGCGCGGCCGTTTGCCCTCAACCGCCTGCGCAATGGCCGAGATATGCGGAGGCGTGTTACCACAGCAACCCCCGACCATGTTGACAAAACCCGCCTCGGCCCATTCGCCGATATGCCGCCCCATATCCTCGGGTGTCAGGTCGTATTCACCAAACTCGTTGGGCAGACCGGCGTTCGGGTATACCGCGACATAGGTTTCGCACACCCGCGACAGCTCCTCGACGTACTGTCGCAGCAGATCCGGGCCCAGGGCACAGTTGAGGCTCATCGCCAGCGGTTGCGCATGGCGCAGGCTGTTATAGAAGGCCTCGGTGGTCTGCCCCGACAGCGTGCGTCCGGACTGGTCGGTAATGGTGCCCGAAAGGATGATCGGCAGCTTGAAGCCCAGGTCCTCGAATACCTGTTCCGCCGCGAACACCGCCGCCTTGGCGTTCAGGGTATCGAAGATGGTCTCGATCAGCAGGATATCCACCCCACCCTCGATCAGGCCGCGCATCGCCTCGGCGTAGGCCTCCGCCAGCTCGTTGAAGGTGACGTTGCGCGCCCCCGGATCGTTGACCTCTGGCGAGATCGAGGCCGTGCGGTTGGTCGGGCCGACCGAACCGGCAACAAAACGCGGTTTTTCGGGCGTCGAGTAAACGTCGGCGATCGTACGTGCGAGCCGGGCCGATTCGACGTTCAGCTCGTAGGCCAGCGACTCCATGCCGTAATCGGCCATGGCGATGGTCGTGGCACTGAAGGTGTTGGTCTCGATGATATCGGCGCCGGCCTTGAGATAGGCCTCATGGATCTCGGTGATCACCTCTGGCCGGGTCAGCGAAAGCAGGTCATTGTTGCCCTTGAGGTCGCTGGGCCAGTCGGAGAAACGTTCGCCGCGATAGGCGGCCTCGTCAAGCTGGTAGCGCTGGATCATGGTGCCGTAGGCGCCATCCATCACCAGGATGCGTTCGGCCATCAGGGCCTTGAGTTGGGCGGTGCAATCGCGGGACATGTCTTTAAGTTGGGCCAAAGCTGCAAAGGCGGCGCATTATACAGGTCAAGCCACCGCCCGCCGCAGCGCGGGACGAAGAGCCAAAAGCGTTTCGACCTGATGTCGAAACTCGACATCAGGTTAATACAGGTCCTTGGCCTAGTCAGTCGATCCAGGGATTGCGTTCGCCCTGCACCTCGGCGATCCGGCGATTGCGCCGGCGTTCGTGCTCATCGACCGGATCCGAGCGATGCCATTCGAGCAGCAGGCGGCGCTGGCGCTCATACAGCTTGAGGTCGTAGCGCTCTTCCATATAGAGCATCGCCCGCGCGATATTGCCACGTGACGCCGGCCTCGGTTCGACCACCCTGGCACCCTGGTCGATCTCCAGGTCGCAGCCGGGCTCGACCCGGCGTTCGCCGCGGATCTCCCGGTAGGGGTATGCCCCGCGCGCTTTGTTGAGGTCCTTACGCGCCGGATACATGTTGTGCATATCCGACTCGATGTCGTTGAATCGCGGGCTGTTTCTCCGGCAGGCATGACGGTCACCACAGCGCAGGGCCCGGGTCACCCAGGCCATCGGGTAGACATGCTCGATGTTGTAGCTGCGGTCGCGGGCTTCGAACGCCGTGCCGCAGTAGAGACCCTGGCCCCCGTCGGGATACAGGGTCCGCCAGAAGACCGGTATGGTGTCGAGATAATTCGGTGGTCCAGCCCAAAGCAAAGAAGGTGTGAACAACAGCAAAAAAACGGCGCGTTTCATCTCGGCTCCTTTCCAGCCGTGACCGAGTCCGGGATAATCCCCCCACCGAGACAAAATTAAAAGAGAGTGCCCTCCCGATGGATGAACCCGTGGTGGAAACCGAAGTCGCCGACAGCGAACCGCAGCGTCGGTCAGGCCCGTGGAAATTGATCATCATCGTGGCAGTCCTCACCCTGATCGGGGTCTGGTTGGTACCGGGCGACAAGTCACAGGAAGATCCCGCGGTGACCGAACGGGGAGCGCCGGGACAAAAAGCGGGATCGCCCGCCGGGGCACCCAGCCTGCTGGCAGACGGGCCCGGTGGTGAATCGAATGCTGTCGGGACCGCGACACCGGGCCCCGAGGGGCAGGAGGTGGTCGACGAGCGGCCGGGAGCCCGGGCACGTGCGCTGATCGCCAGGATGCGTGCCGACGGAAATATCGATCTCGACCAGATAGTCGCCTCGGCGAAACGGTCACAGATCTCCGGCGAACTGGCCGACGCCTACCTGCTGTATTTTTTCGCTGCGCGCGAAGGCTCCGTCGCAGCGGCACTGGAACTGGGTAAACAGGCCGATCCGGCCAGTCGTGACCCGCTCAGCAGCGTATTTGAGGGCCCGGACCTGAATCAGGCGCACAAGTGGTACCGGATCGCTGCCGAGAATGGCGATACTGAGGCCCGCGATCGCCTCGCCGATCTGCATGCGCGGGTCGAAAAAATGGCCGCCAGCGGTGACCCGCAGGCGCAACGGATTTCGCTCCTATGGCAATAACAAGACAACTTTCGGCGCTGCTGGCGCTGACGATTTCACTGGGTCTGCCGGCTCTCACCCAGCTGCATGCGGCCGAACAGCCGCTGCTTATTCCGGGCAAGGAATCGCTGTATCAGCGGGTGCTGGCCGTGCCGGGTTCGCAGTTGCACGCAGAACCGGGCGGCGCGGCCGGCGAGCCGGTCGTACCCTTCACGGCTTTTTACGTCTACGCGAGAAAATCGGCGGGCGGGACCGAGTGGTTACAGGTCGGTACCGATCGTCATGGTGGAACCAGCGGCTGGCTCAGGCGCAGTGGCGCAATCGACTGGGCGCAGGGTCTGACCGTTGCATTCCGTGAGGCGGTCGATCGCGACCGGGCGCTGCTTTACCGCGATGCAGCCTCTGTCCGCGAACTGGCGAAGACCCGCGACCTCAAAAAGTACGAGGCGCTGTACCGCTCGGCCGAGGCAGGCGAAAAACGCGATGATTCGCCGGTGGTAGCCATCCAGCCGCCGGGCAAACTCGACATCAAGGAGAACTTCTATCTGGTACCGATCCTGCGCCACGAAGATCTGTACCTGGGGAGTGAACAGGCACGACTGTTGCAGGTGTCCAGCGTAC
This sequence comes from uncultured Gammaproteobacteria bacterium, assembly GCA_963759055.1. Lineage (GTDB taxonomy): Bacteria > Pseudomonadota > Gammaproteobacteria > Chromatiales > Chromatiaceae > Thiosocius. The sequence continues at coordinate 22,650 of CAVWYD010000014.1, read as the reverse complement.
CGCTCGAGAGTGACAAACCCCTGCCGACACCGAAGACCGCGGTTCTGGCCAAGGCCGGAAAGCCGGCGGCCAAAACCAACAGGCCGGGTGTGGCCGCCGACAGTGGTTACCGTGCCGGCCTGGTATTTGCGATCGACGCGACACTGTCCATGGACCCCTACATCGACCGCACGCGCGAGGCGGTGATGAAGATCTACGACGCATTGGGGGACGCCGGGCTGCTGGGCAACGTCAACTTCGGCCTGGTGGCCTTCCGTGATTCGCCCGAGGCGGTGCCGGAACTGGAGTATCTGGCACGCACCTATGTCAATCTGCGTCAGGGCCGCAACCCCGGCACCTTCCTGGACAAGATCAATGATCTGTCGGCGGCAACGGCCTCGAGCAAGGATTTCGTCGAGGATTCCTACGCGGGCGTCAAGCAGGCCCTGGACGAAATGGAATGGTCCGAGCACGCGGCACGTTATCTGGTACTGATCACCGACGCCGGTCCGCGTCCGGGGACGGACCCCCTGTCGAGCACCGGCCTGGATGCAAAGGCCCTGCGCCAGATCGCGCGCGACAAGGGGGTTGCCATTTTCGTCCTGCATCTGCTGACCGAGTCCAACAATGCCGATCACGAAAACGCCGCCAAACAGTATCGCGAGCTGGCCAGGTTCCCGGGTATCGGCAGCCTCTACTATGCGGTCCCGACCGGGGACGTCGGTGAGTTCGGACATGTACTCGACACCCTTGCCGGCCAGATCACCATGCAGGTGCAGATGGCAGGCGGGGCACAACCGTTGCCGGTCCGGCAGGCAGAGCCCACGCCGAGCGAAAACCCGCGCCTTGCTGAACTGCAAAGCAAGGTGGCAAAGCTGGGTTACGCCCTGCGGATGCAGTATCTGCAACGAACCGAAGGCGGCAAGATCCCCAATGTGTTCGACGCCTGGCTGCTGGATCGCGACATCCGTGACCCCCAGAAGAGCACGCTGGACGTGCAGGTCCTGCTCACCCGCGACCAGCTTTCCGATCTGCACGACATTCTCAAAGGCGTGCTCGAGACCGCCGAGGAAGGCCTGCTGTCACCGCAGAATTTCCTGAACGAGCTCAAGAGCCTTGCCGCCACCATCGCGCGCGACCCGGAGCAGTTGGGCAGCACGACCGCCACGACCGCCGGCGAAGGCAACAGCCTGGCGGACCTCGGCTTTATGCGTGAGTACATAGAAGACCTGCCCTATACGGGCGAGGTCATGGACCTCTCGCTGGAAGATTGGGAGACCTGGCCGGCACGTCGACAGATCGAATTTTTGCACGGGCTCGAGGACAAGATCAGCTATTACCGCGCCCTGCACGACCATACCGATCTCTGGGTGAGCCTGGACGGCGGTGCGGTGGACGGTGACTCGGTGTTTCCGGTGGCACTTGGAGATGTTGCCCTGAAGCGGTGGATGCGCCGGACGCGGCGCCAGCTTGATTTTGATGCGCTCGGCGGAGCGCACCCGGTTTTGATGCGCTGGGCTCAGCGCGCCAGCCCTTCTTTTCTTTGCTTGCCCAAAGAAAAGAAGGCAAAAGAAAGGGCACCCCACGGCTTGGTCTGCGCTTCGCTCCGACTTCCCTGTGCTCCTCGGCAGAAAACGGGCGCTGCGGAACTCCCTCGCTACGCTCGGTCAGACAGTCCTCGCGCTGGTCCGTTTTCTGCCTGTGGTGCTCGGCTGCACCAAGGGGACGGGGCACTCCGTAGGGCGGGCTGTGCCCGACATCCTGCGGCGGGCCCAGCGCATCAGAAAAGAAATGCGCGATAACGCACGTTAGAAAAGACCGCTAGACAGCGGATCGAGCAATAAACGATTGAGCGCAACAAGAACGCGACTGAAACCAAAAAACCAGCAGAATCAAAGGAAACCGTGGAAAACGTATTTCAATCCCGTAACAGGGCCAAAAACCTGGTCTACCACCTGCGTGACGTGATCCGCGACCGTGCCTCCGAAGGGGTCACCTTCCGCCTGCGCGTCCCGTCACTGCAGATCGCCAAAGGCGAGAAGATTGCCCTGATCGGCGAATCCGGGTGCGGCAAGTCCACCCTGCTGGACATGCTCGCCTTCATCGCCCAGCCCACCAACATCGCGGCATTCTGCTTCCGTCCGGAGCTGGAGGAGGAGGCCATAGACGTCGCCCAGCTGTGGAAAAAGAAGCAGATGAACAAGCTGGGAAATCTGCGCCGACACCACATCGGCTACGTGATGCAGACCGGCGGCCTGCTGCCCTACCTCACGGTGCGCGAAAACATGTCGCTCTCGCGCAGTGTCCTTGGCCTGCGCCAGAACGACACGGTCGATTCATTGGCGCGCGAGCTGGGGATCGCCCGGCACCTCGACAAGCTGCCTGAGACGCTGTCGGTCGGTGAACGTCAGCGCGTGGCGATCGGCAGGGCCCTGTCGCACGAGCCCTCGATCGTGATCGCCGACGAACCGACGGCCTCGGTCGACCCCTTCGCGGCAGAAAAGATCATGTCGCTGTTCATCGGCCTGGCCGAGGAGCGCAACATCACCGTGGTGGTCGCCAGCCACGCCTGGCGCCATATCAAGCGACTGGGCTTGCGCCGCCTGGCTCACCACACCCATCGATCAAAAGACGGTCGCACGACCGAAACCGTCGTCAACGGCTGAAGAATCCTATGCGCCTGTTCAAAACCCTACGCCTCGCGACGCGCGACTATACCCACGAATGGCAGATGTCCGGCTGTTTCGTGCTGGCCCTGGCAGCCGTACTCGGGCCCATGCTGGTCCTGTTCGGACTCAAGTTCGGGGTCGTCGGCGGCATGCTCAACCAGTTGATCGAGAACCCGGAGAACCGCGAGATCCGCCCGATCAGCAGCGGCCGCTTCGATCGGGCCTGGTTCGACGAGATGCAGCGCCGCGACGACGTCGCCTTCCTGGTGCCGAGGACGCGCAGTATTGCTGCGACGATCGAACTCGACAGTGACAAATCCAGCCGCATCGTGCGATCGGAGCTGATTCCGTCGGGCATCGGCGACCCTCTTTTGCCGGACGACAGCCCGCTGCCCGACGGCATCGACCGCGTCGTCCTGTCACAGACCGCGGCGGAAAAACTGCAGGTCAAGCAGGGCGACCGGATCGACGGCAGCGCAACCCGTCGTTACCTGGGCCAGAAGGAGCGCAACCATATCGAACTGACGGTCGCAGCGGTGGCGCCGGCTTCGGCATTCGGGCGCGACGGCGCCTTTGCGGACGTGCGCCTGGTGGAGGCCCTGGAGGACTATCGCGACGGCCGCGCGGTACCCGCACTCGACTGGAGTGGCGAACCCGAGGAGGAGGCACGCAGCTATCCCGGATTCAGACTGTATGCAAACTCGATCTACGAGGTATCGGAGCTCAAAGATTACCTGGACCGGCAGGGTATCGACGTGCGCACCAAGGCCGCAGACATCGAGCTGGTCATGCGTATGGACCGCAACCTTTCGGCGATCTACTGGGCAATCGCCATCATCGGCCTGATCGGATTCTCGCTCTCCCTGGGCGCCAGCCTCTGGGCGAATGTCGACCGCAAACGCAAGGAACTGTCGGTGCTCCGGCTGGTGGGTTTTCGTACGGGCGACATTGTCTGGTTCCCCGTCACCCAGGCGTTCTATACAGGGATCTTCGGTTGGGTCCTTGCGGTCGGTATCTACTTCGCGGCCGCGGCCGCAATCAACAACATGCTCGCCGACCAGATGGCGACCGGCCAGGAGGTCTGCGTCCTTCTGCCCCTGCATTTCGCCATGGCGCTCGGCCTCACCGTAGGCGCATCCGTATTCGCGGCCGCACTGGCCGGCTTCCGGTCCGCACGGATCGAGCCCTCTGACGGTCTGCGCGAGATCTGACCGGGCGGGCCATCAGCCGTTGTCGACAAGCTCCCGCCGCACCAGATCGATATGCTGACGCAGGTGGTAGAGCTGGTCGGTGAAAGACAGGGGCACCTTTATCTGCTGCACCTCGGTCTCGATCCGCGCCAGCTCCTTGTGCACCCAGGCCACATCACGCTCACCCTCGGCCAGGCGCTGCTCGGCCTGTTCGAGTTCGTCGTACCAGCGATAGACACGCGCGCGCATCCGCCAGGTGTAGATCGGCGGCATCACCTTCAACAGCGGAAACAACAGCACCAGCAGGGGCAGCAGCATGACCTTGAGGCGATCCACCAGGGAGGCTGCCCAGAACGGCAGGTAACGCTGCAGAAACGGGGGGCCGTGCTTGTAGAAACGCTCCGCGTCCTTGCTCAGCGGAAAGGCCAGCAGCCCCGGCATGGGGAATTCATCCTGGCCCTCGAACCAGCCGCCACTGCGGTGCACCTCGGTGGCCGCCTGCAGCAAAAGATCGATCACCGCCGGATGCAGCTCGGGGTCGGCCACGAGATTGGCGGTCGGTGCCAGCAGACGCACCGTCTTGTGCGGAATGTTCGCCGCCAGATCGACCACGCCCTCGGGCAGCTCGAGGCTGTTCAGGAAACGATAGCGGCGCGTATAGGCATCCGCGCGCGCAAAATCCGCGAGCGCAATGTCCGGGTGACGCAACAGGCGATCGACCAGATCGCTTTCGGCAGAGATCACGAAGAAGGCGGCATCGACGTCTGCGTGCAACAGGGCATCGAGTGCCTCCTGCCCACCCAGGTCGACCCAGGCGCTTTCATCGACCCCGTTGTCGCGCAACAGCCGACGGACAAGTGCACGGGTCCCGGACCCCTCGGGGCCCACGGCCAGGCGCCTTTCGGCCAGGTCCCTGAGTTGCCCGAAAGGTAAGTCTTTGCGGTAGAACAGCCACAGCGGCTCGTAATAAAGGCTGCCGAGCGAGAGAAGCGTCGATGCCGGGTCTCCGTCATCCACGCCACCCTGCACCATCGCCAGAGAGACCTCACCCGAACGCAACAGCGCGAGGTTCTCCACCGTGCCCGCAGTCGGCCGCAATTCCAGGGTGATCCCCTCGCGGGCCAGGAACTCGGCATAGCGGGTCGCGAAGGCGTGATAGGCGCCATCGACACCGCCGGTGGCCATCACCACACGGTCCGGCGGCGCCGGTTTGATGAACTGGAACGCCAGCGCGAAGGCGGCTATCACCATCAGCGCGGCCGGACCATAGATCTTCAATTGATGTTTGACTGGGTTGCGATCATTCGGCATCAGTGCGTTTCCCTTCCCGTTCCGGTTCACTTACAGAAACAGTCTAGTCAAGCAAGCTTTCGACCAGCTCCGCGAGGTCGCCCACTTCCAGGTCTGCCGGCTCGAGAGGATGGGGCCATTGCAGCCGGTCGCGATTCACCCATACCGTCGGCAATCCCAGCTCGCGTGCCGCCTGGACGTCCCGCACCGGGTCGTCACCCACATGCAGAAAGGCCTCCAGCGGAATGCCGCTGTGCCGGCTGGCGGTATGGAAGATGGCCGGGTGCGGCTTGGCAGCGCCGACCTGTGCGGCGGTCAGCGAATGGTCGAAACTCCCCGACAAGGGCGTGCACTCGATCTGCGAGTTGCCGTTGGTCACCGATACCAGGGTATAGCGCTCACGCAATTGAGCCAGGGCATCGACCACCTCGTCGTAGGGGGTCACGCGGTTGCGCGCCGCGCGAAAGACATCAATGGCCCGATGGGCCAGGCCGATCCGGTAACCCTGCCTCCTCCAGCAGGGCCGCCATCGAACGCAGCCGGACCTCGGTAAGGTCGTGCGCGATCTCGGGGTGCAGCCGGCCGGTTGCAAATCGGTGCTCACGCAGCTGTTCCGGGGTGTATCTGGCGGTGAGACGCGGGGCCTCGCGGTCGAGCCAGTCGTAACACTCGGCCTCGGCGGCACGGATCACCGAATGACAGGGCCACAGGGTGTCATCCAGATCGAAGCAGATGAGTTGGACCTGATCAAACATCGCCAAGATTGCACGCAGAATGCACAGCCTGATCGAGGCCCCCTGCGTTCAGCCGTTCATTCGAGGACGGGGTATAAATGACGCGCAGGAATAAGTTGTTGTTGATTGACTGGAACATCTGTGGCCAAAGTTTGCGGCATGTTTGACGGAAACGCACCCCCACGCATTCGACGGCCTTTAAAGTCCTTATCTGGGAAAGGGCTTCTGCCTGGAAGCCAACCGAAAAATCCCAAATTTGCGTTATGCATTTCGCCTGCTAAATTGCAGAATTGTGCAGCCTGATAGTTTGTTCCGCTGCAAGACGGACAGAAAACGTCAGGTAAATTTACAGTTGCGGGCGATGCCGTACTGATGAACAGATGCCGCTGAGCACGTAGGCAACTGAAAATGTAGAATATTTTACGATCTGGCATTTTTCGTGCATGATATCGATCTGAAGTCACGCCGATTTCGTCCGGCCGGCCAAGCGCCGGGGATCCAGATCGCGTAAGGTCCATTGGGAAAAGTTTATGAGTGACGATCGTAAAAAACCACGCGAAGTTAAAACTGTGGCTGACGGAGTTACCGAGCAGCCCAGTCAGCGTCGCCGTCGGCTGGTCAAAGGTGCGCTTTCGGCGCCCGTGTTTCTGACGCTGCAGAACGGGTCGGTATTCGCTAACACCAGCAACGATGCGACGATTATGGAAGACGTAAACAGTTGGGGACAATCTCAGCGAGTTTGAAATGCGCGTTCCCTTTGGACGACAGCTGACCCAAGAGAAGAAGGCGACAAAGTCCGATTTCGGACCCAGCTCGATGTGTTCTGACGATGGCGTCTTTGAGATCGCCGGGGATCTATGGTCCTGGGCGTTGCAACGCACGCGAAGGCGGCATGACAAGGTGGATACATAATCGCAGGCTCATCCGGGGGTTCCATCTGCTGGAACAATCCCCCGTTAACGCAGGGCTTCATTTAGTCTAAAGTCAATAGCAGTAGGCTGCCTCGGTGGTGAGCCCAATTCCGAATGACAGGCGAGGCACCATCCGTATACAGCGCGCGAAAAGCCGAGTTCTGCTGGGAGGAATGGGATGATCGCTACGTCCTGTTTCACCGTGCCTCGCAAAAGACGCACTACCTCAACCAGACCAGCGCCATCGTTCTCCAATGCCTGGTGGAATCGCCCTACTCGGCCGAGACGCTCGCCGACACGCTCTCCGCAGGAATCGGGTGAACCCTTGAGCGAAGAGCTTCGCAGCAGTATTGCCGGGCTTCTGCAGCACCTCGAGACCCAGGGACTGGCCGTGCGGATTGCCGACCCTGAGCCTGGCTCTTGAACAACCGCCTCAACGGCCTTGCCGACGGGGAACTCAGCCGCCGCCTCCGAACCGACGGCCTGCCGCTGAAGATCGGCTGCTTCGACGTCCGCATCCGTAGCGATGGTCTCGATCTCGCGACTCTCGCCCGTTCGCTTTACGGCGAGCTATCCACTGGCGGATGACGACGGGCCGTTCGATTTCCATGTCAGGATCGTCTTCGCCGCTGGCCCGACGATTCACCCGGCCGCAGGCGGTATTCCACTGGGACGGCGGTCAGCCGTTCGAACCACTGCCTGCCGGTCTTGCCTTTCCCCTGTTGGAATGGGGCATCAACTGGTGCATCGCCAACCGCGGCCATCGCTACTTGATGTTGCATTCGGCCTGTGTCGAAAAGAACGGCGACGCGGTTCTTTTCCCGGCGTGGCCCGGTCACGGCAAGACCACCCTTTGTGCAGCCCTCATCAACCGAGGCTGGCGACTGCTCTCGGATGAGTTCGGCCTGGTGAGGCCGGAAGACGATCTGCTTCAGCCGGTTCCCCGGCCACTCCCGCTGAAGAACGAATCCATCGAGGTGATTCGACGCTTCGCGCCCGATGCATTCATGGGCCCCGTTTTCCCCAAGACGCGCAAAGGGAGACGTGGCCCACATGCGCCCCCCCGCAGACAGCATCGCTCGCGCGGAAGAACCCGCCGTACCGCGTTGGCTGGTCTTTCCCCGCTGGGTGGCCGACTCGCAAACCCAGCTGGAGCCCATGCCCGGGCCGGAGGCCTTCTTCATGGTGGCCACGAATGCCTTCAACTATGAGGTTCGGGGAGAAGCAGGCTTCCGAACCGTATCGCGTCTGGTCAGAAGCTGTCAGGCTTACCGGCTCGTCTATTCGAATCTGGAAGAGGCTGTCGACGCAATCAATGGCTTGCTAGACTGAGGCAAGCATCCAACCTGGAAGTATAGTTAAAGTGTTGTTTGTCGAGGCGAGTCTTCTCCTACGTGCGGTCGCGCTCGCCCCAAGACCTGCGCGAGCTCACTAACCCACAGTGGGATCTCCTGCTCAGATTGTTGTGGAAGTGCCGGCTTATTGGTCGTGTCGCACTGTCGTGTGACGCCGTCGGCATTACCGACTCACTTCCGCAAAAGGTCCAGCAGCAGTTCGAGAGTGCCCTGGTGCTGATCGACAAGCAGCGGCAGATGGTGACCTGGGAAGCAAACCGTGTCGGCTGGGCATTACAGGGGCTGGAGGTGCCGGTTGTCCTGCTCAAGGGCGCGGCGTACATGCTGTCCGGCTTCGAGTTCGAACGAGGGCGCCTGTTCGCTGATCTCGATGTCATGGTCCCCGCCGACGACCTCGCCCGCGTAGAGCAACGCCTAAAGCAACGCGGTTGGCGCTTTATCGAGCTGAACGCCTATGACGAGCGATACTATCGCGTCTGGAGCCATGAGCTGCCGCCCATGCGGCATTTCGAGCGTGAGGTCGAACTCGACGTGCACCACACGATTCTGCCGCTCACGAGTCGGCTGACGCCCGACCGGGAGAAGCTCTGGGAACGCACGCAGGCGCTACCCGGAACCCCGTTCCGAACTCTCGCCCCGGAGGACATGGTCCTTCACAGCGCTGTCCATCTGTTTCACGACGGGGATCTCGCGGATGCGGTTCGCGACATACTGGATCTCGATGGTCTGATGCGCCTCTTTTCCCAAGCAGCCGGAATTCTGGGACACACTGATGCTGCGCGCCGGAGAGTTGGGTCTCGCACGTCCGCTCTTCTACGCCCTCCATTACTGCAACCGGTTCCTGGACACCCCGGTGCCGGATCACGTCATGGCGAGCGCGAAGGAGCATGCGCCGCCCGCTCCGGTGAGGCTCGTCATGGACGCCATAGTGCCCAGAGCCCTTTTTCCGCAAAACCCCGACAAATCGAATGCCGCGACCGGACTTGCGCGCTGGATGCTCTATACCCGGTCTCACTGGCTGCGGATGCCCCCTTCGATTCTCTTGCCGCATCTGGTACGTAAGAGCCTTCGCCGCGTCGTAGGCCGACCCAAAGATCACTGAAAATGGTAGCCGCCGGGCAACTCACTGGCGACGCGCTCACGCGCATCGACAATCTCCACGCCGACATCGTAAATGCCCGACTGGACTAATCTAAGCACCATCTGCCAGGCGCGGCAGCACCTGCACGGCGATATAGTCGGCCAGCGGCGCTAGCCCTGGCCGGCGCCGCCCCACCTCGACGACATAACCCAGCGTACGCGGGATATCCGCCAGGTACCCCGGCTTGCCGTCACGGTGATTCAACCGCGCAAAGATGCCCGCTGCCTTGAGATGGCGCTGCACGCCCATCAGGTCGAACCATTCGCGGAATTGCCTCTCCGGGTGGCCTCGTCCGTTGCACCCAGGAGTCCCGCCGAACTCGCCGCCCGGAAATACTCACCCACCCAACCGTCGACCTGCTCCGGCGGCCAGCGCACATAGCAATCGCGCAGCAGGGATACCAGGTCGTAGGTGACCGGCCCGGCGACGGCATCCTGGAAGTCGATCACACCCGGGTTGTCGACATCCAGCAACATCAGGTTGCGTGAATGGTAGTCGCGATGCACACAGACCACCGGCTGCGCCAGGGCATTCTCGACCAGGCACTCGAAGGCGGTCTCGAGCATGCCCTGCTCATCGGCATCGAGAACCAGCCCCAGATGCTTCCCGAGCAGCCAGTCCGGAAACAGCTGCATCTCGCGCAGCAGCATGGCGCGGTCGTAGGGTGGCAGACCGGTCACCGGGGCATTCAACTGCAGACGCAGCAGGGCGTCGGTGGCGTCGGAGTACAGCGATTCCACCGAATCCGGGGTCAGGGCGGCCGAGGTAATCGACCGACCCCAGGTCCTCCAGCAGCAGGAACCCCTGCTCCAGATCCTGTTCGATGATCTGCGGCACGTGCAGCCCCGCCTGGCGCATGCGTTCGGCAACCGCAACGAAGGGTCGGCAGTCCTCCCTGTCGGGCGGCGCATCCATGGCGATCAGGCTGCGGCCATCCTTCAGTGTGACGCGAAAATAGCGTCGAAAACTGGCATCGGCCGAGGCCGGCGCAATCTCGTGCTGCGGCAGCTGGCATGACAGCTCGAGCCAGTGCTCGAGCTGTCGCAGGCGTTCTGGCATCTCGGGGCCTCTACAGGGTTGCCGGTCACCAAGTTAAATGACCAAGCAGGAATTGAAGAAAACCCTATTCTATGAGATTTTAGCGGCCCTCGAAGCACCATCATCGAGGCCTCCTGCAGACCGGACCGGCTCCCACCACGGGCGGTACCGGATAATCGGGGCCGCACACCGGGAATCGCGAAGAGCAGCCACGTGTCAGGGACCAAACGGATCATCCGCCTCAAACCACTGCGCGCGGCAATGCGTTGTATGACCTCGCCGCTGACGATCGGTCTCGCGGGACTGATGTTGTCGCATGGCGCCGTGTGCGCGGATCAGGTCAGCTGGGACTGCCGGATGGCGCCGGATGGGCGCAACTGGCAGTGCTACAAGGACGGCCAGCTGGTGCAGGACCCGGTGGAACCGGAGACCGATGCAGCTGCCGTGGTCAGCCCACTGAAGCCGCCGCCCGAGGCCCAGGCGCTCGAACCCGCCGGCCCAGCAGCACCCGCACCGGCCGATGTATCGCCGAAACCGCCGCCAGCCGATGCCTCGGTCGAAAAGACAGCCACCCCGCCAACTCCGGTCAGCGCAAAACCGACCCTTGAGACGGTGACCGGCCCTACGATCAGCAGGGAATCAGCGGCGGCTGCAGAAAAAACGGACCCGGAAAAGGCCCTCAGCACGCTTGAAAAACAACTTTCCGACAAGGCGGCAGAACTCGAAAAAGCGCCGGGCGCTGCTGACCTGAAACCCTCACAGCCAGCGGCAAGCCCCAAGCCGGCTGAGCTCGAAAAAGCGCCGGATGTCGCTGACGTAAAGCCCTCTCCGCCAGCGGCCACCCCGCCGCCAGCCAGCCAGGATGCCATGCGCGCATTCGACGAAGGCGCCATGCCGGACCTGCTGGGGACCGAGCAGAAAACGCCGGAGCCGGAGCCAGAGCCAGAGCCGAAGACAGCACCTGTACCCGAGGCGGCAGCGACCGTTGAAACCACCCTCACTGCAGCATCACCGGAACCGGCCCTGAAGCCGATCGCCGGCGGCATCGACGCCGGCATAGACTGGGCCAGCTGTGGCCCGATCGCAGGGGCGCCGAACCTCAGCCTCCGCTCAGAGGCGGCTGATACCACCGGCCCGGTCGAGGTGAGCGCCGACGCGGCGGTGGCGCAGATTGCTCCGCAACAGGCGGTATTCAGCGGCAACGTTCAGCTGGTGCGCGGAAACCTCCTGATGCAGGCCGACGAACTGACCCTGAATCGCGACACCGGCGTGGTGGATGCGAAAGGCAACGTCCTGCTGCGCCATCCCGATATTCGCATTGCCGGCGGTGCCGCCAGTTACCAGCTGGAGACCGGACAGGGACAGGTCGACCAGGCGAGTTACCGTATCGTGCCCATGCGCGCACGCGGCGACGCCGACCACGCGGAATTGCTCGGGGACGGCCAGAGTCGATACCGGAACATCAGCTATACCACCTGTCAGCCGGGTGAAACCGACTGGCTGCTGACGGCCGAGGCGCTCGAGCTCGACCAGACCGAGGGCCTGGGCACCGCAAGCCACGCCACCCTGAGGTTCCTCGGTGTCCCGGTGCTTTATGCCCCGACTTTTACCTTCCCGATCGACGACCGCCGACGCTCCGGCCTGCTGGTTCCCTCGATCGGTTACAGCAACAACCGCGGCCTGGATATCAGCGTGCCGTACTACCTGAATCTGGCCGAGAACTACGACCTCACCCTGACCCCGCGCGTGATGTCGAAACGTGGCGTGATGCTCGGCGGCGAATTCCGTTTCCTGACCGAGACGACGGAAGGCGACACTGGCCGCCGAATACCTGCCCAACGACAGCGAATACGACGGGGACAGAAACGACCGCGGCGCCGCTTCATTTCGCAGCAGCACGTGGTTCAATCAGCGCAACACGGGGCAGGTGCGGCTGAATTACGTAACGGACAATGACTACCTGAGCGATCTGGGCGACAGTCTGGCTGCAACCAGCGCCACCCACCTGGAACGTGCCGGTGAGCTGCGCCACTACGCCGACACCTGGGACCTCCTCGGACGCGTCCAGTATTACCAGACCATCGATGATGCCATCCTGCCGGAGGACCGGCCATACAGCCGTCTGCCACAACTGCTGCTCAATCTCGAGAATCCGGACGGCATATCCGGGACCACCTATCACCTCGGTGCCGAGTATGTGAATTTCCATCGCACCGACTCCATGCGAGGTCACCGGATTGCCCTCGCCCCGGGCATCAGCCTGCCACTGCGCAAGAGCTGGGGCTTCGTCGAGCCAAAGCTCGGAGCACGCTACGTCGGATACGATCTGACCGACCCGGACCCCGGTATCGACGATTCTGCATCGACCGCCACCGGTGTGTTCAGCCTCGACAGCGGCCTGTATTTCGACCGCAACACCGATTGGTTCGGCACCGGCACGACCCAGACACTGGAACCGCGCCTGTTCTACCTGTATGTGCCGGAGGAGGATCAGGACGACCAGGCAGTGTTTGATACCGGGGTGTTCGACTTCAACTTCGACAACCTTTTCCGCGAAAACCGGTTCAATGGCCCAGACAGGATCGGCGACGCGAACCAGATGACGCTGGCGCTGACCAGCCGGATGCTATCGGATGAGAGCGGCGCGGAACTGCTGCGGGCCAGCGTCGGTCAGATACTTTACTTCGAAGACCGCGAAGTGACCCTGCCGGGAGAAACGGTCGGCGACGACAGCAGCTCGGCCTATGTGGCGGAACTGGCGGCACAGCTGGGTGGCGGTTGGTACACGCGCGCCGGTTTGCAGTGGGACCCGCATGACAGCAACACCGATCAGTCACTGCTGCAACTCGGCTACCGTGACCGCGACAACCGCGTGTTCAATGCCGCGTATCGCCTGCGCGACGGCGTCACCGAACAAACCGATCTGGCCGTCTACTGGCCGGTGAACGAACAAATCAGCCTGGTCGCAAGGCATAATTACTCGCTGCAGGAAAATCGTCTGCTGGAGGCGCTTGCAGGCATCGAATACGGCGAATGTTGCTGGCGGCTGCGTGCGGTCGCGCGCAAATATACCGACAGCTCGGGAAACGACAACAATCTGTCATTCCTGATTCAGCTTGAACTCAACGGTCTGGGCCGGTTCGGTGACGATATCGACCAGGTCCTGGAACGCGGAATATACGGTTACTCAACGGATTAATGATGAACAAAATCCAGGGCCTGAGACTGATCCTGTCGGCCGCACTCGTCTGTGTGCTGGCATCCACACCGGCCAACGCTGCCGAACCAACGCTGTTGATCGACCGCATCATCGCGGTTGTCGGCGAGGATGTGGTGATGCTCAGTGAACTGCGCATTGAGGCGACGAAGCTGCAGATGCGCCTGAAGCAGAAGGGCGTATCTCCGATGCCCAGCAACGCAGCCATCCAGAAGCAGGCATTTGACACCCTGGTGCTCAACAAGCTCCAGCTTGCCGAGGCGGCACGGCTCGGGATCGAGGCAGACGAGACGACGGTCAGCAAAGCGGTCACTGCGATTGCGCAGAACAACGATATGACAGTGCCGGAACTGCGTGACGCACTCGCGGCCGAGGGCATGGATTTCAATACGTTCCGGCGCACGATGAGCGATGAGATCGTGGTCCGGCGTCTGCGCAGTCGCGAGGTCACCAATCGCATACAGGTCACCAAATCCGAGATCGACAGCTATCTCGAGCGCAGTGGTGGCGCCGACGGTCGCACCGCGGTGCACCTGCTTTACATCATGATAGCGACACCGGATGGCGCATCGCCGGCGCAGCGTGAAGCGGCAAGGGTACAGGCAACCCAGGTCGTTGAACGCCTCAAAGCGGGTGAGGATTTCCGCTCCATGGCACAACAGGTATCCCAGGGACAGAACGCCCTGCAGGGGGGAGACCTGGGATGGATAGACATCAACAGCGTGCCGCCCCTGCTGCAACCCTATGTCGCCAAGATGAGTACCAGCGACATAGAGGGACCGATCGCGGCGGGCAGGGGCTTTCATATCATCAAACTGGAAAATGTCCGCAGTAAGTCCACCATGATCGTGCGGCAGACCCAGGCGCGGCATATCCTGATAAGAACCAACGAGGTCACCTCGGACGAGGACGCTCGCCAGCGGCTCGAGCAGCTGCGCGAACGCATCATCAATGGCGATGATTTCGACACCCTGGCGCGCTCCAATTCGGATGACAAGGCCTCGGCCATCAAAGGCGGCGATCTCGGCTGGTCGACGCCCGGCAACCTGGTTCCCGCATTCGAGGAACAGATGGATATTCTGCCCATCGGTGAGACAAGTCCGCCGTTCAAGACCCAGTTCGGGTGGCATATCGTTCAGGTGCTCGGGCGTCGCGACTACGACGCCACCGACGAAACCCGCCGTGACCAGGCCCGCAAAGCCGTGCGCGACGAAAAGGCCGAAGAGGCATTGGACGCCTATCTGCGTCGCCTGCGAGACGAGGCCTACATCGAGTTGCGTCTGGACGACGAAACCAATTAGCCGTTTTTTTGACCAGGTATTGAGGGGGCTCGAGATCTCCCATTCAAGCGAACAAGCCGATGGCCACTGAGGCCCTGGCCCTGACCGCCGGCGAGCCCGCGGGAATCGGCCCCGAGCTGTGCGTCCAGGTCGCCCAACAGTCCTGGCCAGTGCCCCTGGTGGTCATTGCAGATCCGACCATGCTGCAGGATCGAGCAAAAATGCTGGGCCTGCCGCTCGAACTGTTACCCACAGGTTCCGAGGCACCGCTGAAAGCGGCCGCAGCGGGCTGTCTGTACATCCACGAAGTGGCGCTAAAGGCACCGGCAGAACCGGGCAGGCTGGATAGCCGCAACGCAGCTTACGTGCTTGACACCCTGGCGCACGCGATCGACGGCTGCCTTGACGGCCGGTATGGCGGGATGGTGACCGGCCCGGTGCACAAGGGGATCATCAATGAGGCCGGCATCGCGTTCACCGGACACACCGAGTTTCTGGCAGAGCGCTGCGGTGGTCACCCGGTGATGATGCTCAGCTGCCCCGGATTGAGGGTGGCTCTGGCGACCACACATCTGCCATTGCGCGAGGTCGCGGACGCGATCACGCCGGAGACGCTCGAACGGGTCCTGCGGATTCTCGACCACGATCTGAGCACCCGCTTCGGGATTCAGAGCCCGCGGATTCTGGTGTGCGGACTGAACCCGCACGCCGGAGAAGGTGGGCACCTCGGACGCGAGGAGATCGAGGTGATCGAGCCGGTCCTGCAAAACCTTCGCGATTCAGGTATGCGGCTGCAGGGGCCTTTGCCGGCAGACACCCTGTTCAGCGAATCGCTGCTGCAGGGGGCCGACGCGGTACTGGCCATGTTTCATGACCAGGGTCTGCCGGTACTCAAATTCAAGGGCTTCGGTGAGGCAGTCAACATCACCCTGGGGCTGCCGCTCATCCGCACCTCTGTGGATCATGGCACCGCACTGGATCTGGCGGGCACGGGCCGCTGCGACCCCGGCAGCATGCGTGCAGCGATCGAGACGGCGATTGGTATGATTGCCGCAGCGGCCTGAGCGGCGGGCCGTGCCGGATAAGACCTGACCTGGCTTATTTGCGGCTATTGGTGGGCAGGCATCCAGCGGTAGCGCAAGCCGCAGACCGCGCATGGGAGCCAGGATTGTCGGCAGCCGCAGACTGGATGCCGATGGTAACCAACAATGCCAGCATGACCGCCAGCACCAGCAACCCGAACGGATCGGCCCTTCCAGCGGAAAGTCGCAACGATACGTTCATCTCATCACCTCCCAATCCATCCCCTGACCCGCATTTTGTGCGATACGGCCCAAGCAAAACGCGCACCCGTTCACACCCGCAGCGGATTTGACCGGGATACCTGCAACCACCGCGCCGAACGCCCAGTTTTGAAGCCTCGTGCCGTGCTCACTTCTTGCCCTTGTCTTCAACCGCTCCAGCGGCCTTGAGGGCGTCGACCACCTGCTGGTGACCAGCAAGCGTGGCCCGAGCCAGCGCGGATTTTCCGGCGCTGTCCTTTAGATTTGCGTCTGCTCCTGCGACCAGCAGCACATCCACCAGCTCTTTGTGACCGAATGCGCTGGCCGCCATCAGCGCCGAGGTCCCGGATGCATCGACCGCATTCACATCGGCACCCGCAGCCAGCAGAACCAGCGCCGTCCGGCGGTTGCCGTTGAACCCGGCCATCACCAATACCGGGCGCCCCGAGCCATTCTTGGTATTGGCATCCACGCCCTGAACCAACAACTCACGAGCCTCCGTTGCCTTTCCGGCAGTGGCTGCCGCGACCAGTTTGGTCGCGGCATCGTAGCCGAACGCCGGCATCACGAGACTCAGACCGACCAGTATCCAAAACAAGCTGCGCACTACCCTCGTCCTCAACTCAACCAAAAAACGGGCCAGCCGCGGGCAATTGTCCTCGACTGTGCCCTTTTTATGTCGGCAGTCAGGGCGCAGTCTGAAACACACTTGCTTTTCCACCGCCCCGACAGTAGCTTCCGGGGTCAAACAGAAGAGAACCTGCGCATGAGCCAGTACGACACACACAAACTCGAGGTTGGCGTCGAAACCACGTACATCGACGATCAATCCAACCCGGACGCAGACCGCTACGTGTTTGCCTACACCATCACGATCAGCAACACCGGCAGCACCCCGGCGAAGCTGCTCAACCGCCACTGGCTGATCACGGACGCCAACGGCAAGATCCAGGAGGTTCGCGGTGAGGGCGTCGTAGGCGAGCAGCCCCACCTCAAGCCGGGCGAGGTCTTCCGCTACACCAGCGGGACCGTGATAGAGACCCCGGTGGGCACCATGGAAGGCGAATATGAGATGCTCGGAGACGACGGCCAGGCGTTCCTCACCCCGATCGACCGGTTTTCATTGTCGGTCCCACGCACCCTGCACTAGGGACTGAATTTTGGCCGTATATGCCGTCGGCGACATCCAGGGTTGCTATGACGAGCTGAGACAGTCCCTTGACGACGCCGGCTTCCAGCCCGGGCGCGATGACGCTCTGGTGCGTGGGCGATCTGGTCAGTCGCGGGCCTGATTCGGTCGCGGTCCTGCGCTTCATCCGCGACCTCGGGGACAAGGCGGTTTGCGTACTCGGCAACCATGACCTGCACCTGTTGGCACTGGCGGCGGGCAACCGGAAACACGAGGGGGAGAGCGGCCTGAATGCCGTCTTGCAGGCCCCTGACCGCGAAGAGCTGCTGTACTGGCTGCGCCACCAGCCATTGCTGCATTACGACGTCGGGCTGGACTTCGTCATGGTTCACGCCGGCCTGCCACCGCAATGGGACCTCGATACCGCCCGCGCCTGCGCAAACCAGGTCGAGGACGTCCTGCGCAGTGAAGCCCACATCGATTACTTGATGCATATGTACGGCAATAAACCCGACCGCTGGGACCCCGCGCTCGTTGGGATGGCGCGCTGGCGATACATCACCAATTGCCTGACCCGGCTGCGCTTTTGCGATGCGGACGGGCGTCTTGCCCTGAAGGAAAAGGGGCCGCCCGGCAGCCAGGCCAAAGGTCGAGTCCCCTGGTTCGCGCATCCGGAGCGGGCAACCCGCGAACATCGGATCATTTTCGGCCACTGGTCGACCCTGGGTTATCTTGCCAGCCACAACGTCTGGGCACTGGACACCGGTTGTGTCTGGGGAGGCGCCATGACGGTGTTGCGACTCGACCTTTCTCCGCCACAGCCGTTCTCATCCCCCTGTGCGGGTCAGCAGGACCCGGCGCGCTTCACCTGAGCACCGGACGCAGCAAAATGAACAGCCACGAGATCGATTACGAAATCATCGGCTCAGAGATGCAGCTGGTAGAGGTAACGCTGGACCCGGGCGAGACTGTGGTGGCAGAGGCAGGCTCCATGACCTACATGGAGCAGGACATCGCTTTCGACACCCGGATGGGCGACGGCTCCAACCCTCGCCAGGGCATCATGGGCAAGCTGCTTTCCGCGGGCAAGCGGGTTTTCACCGGTGAATCCATATTCACCACCCACTTCACCAACGAAGGGACGCAGAAACGACGCGTGGGTTTCGCGGCCCCCTACCCCGGCAACGTCATTGCGCTGGATCTTGCCCAGATAGGCAGGCGCATCACCTGCCAGAAAGACGCCTTTTTATGCGCCGCACTGGGCACCAAGCTGGATATTACGTTCAACCGCCGTCTGGGCAGCGGCCTGTTCGGCGGCGAGGGCTTCATCCTGCAGACGCTGGAGGGCGACGGGATGGCCTTCATCCAGGCCGGAGGCAGCGTGATCGAGAAGACCCTGAGTGACGAGACGCTGCGGGCCGACACCGGCTGTCTGGTCGGCTTCAGCGGCGACATCGATTACAGTATCGCGCGTGCTGGCGGACTCAAGTCCATGATCTTCGGCGGTGAAGGCCTGTTCCTCACCACCCTGCGCGGCAGCGGCAAGGTCTGGCTGCAGAGTCTGCCTTTCTCCCGCATGGCCGATCGAATCCTTGCCGCAGCACCGCAGGGCGGGGGCCAGGAAAAGGGCGAAACCTGATCAGCCGACCGCGTCAGGGTCAGGACGTTTTCATGCCACTGCTGACGTTGCGGCCGTAGAAGATCTCCAGCATTTCACACCGGATCTTCTTGGAGATCATCCGTTGGTCCTTCGGCGATACCTCGTCGACGTTCACGCCGAACAGATAGCTGCCCAGATCGAATTCCTTCAGCATCATCTTGGTGTGAAAGATGTTCTCCTGGTAGACGTTGACGTCGACCATCTGGTAGCGCTCGCGGGTATCGCGCGCGAGAAAGTTCTGAATCGAATTGATCTTGTGGTCGATGAAATGCTTCCGGCCCCGTACATCTCGGGTGAAACCGCGCACACGGTAATCCATGATCACGATCTCCGACGCGAAGGAGTGAATCAGATAGTTGAGCGCCTTCAGCGGCGAGACGCGGCCACAGGTCGACACATCAATATCGGCGCGAAAGGTCGAGATACCCCCCTCGGGGTGACTCTCCGGGTAGGTATGCACCGTAATGTGGCTCTTGTCGAGATGACCGACGACGGTCTCGGGCAGCGGACCGGGCGCCTCGGTATTCGGGATCTGCTCGGCTGCGACCGGCTCCTCTGAGATCAGGATGGTGACACTGGCACCGTGCGGATCATAGTCCTGGCGCGCGATATTGAGCACGGTCGCACCGATGATATCGCTCACATTTCGCAGAATGTCGGTGAGGCGCTCTGCGCTGTATTCCGCATCGATATAGCGGATGTACTCGCGCTCCTGCGCCGGCGATGCCGCGTAGTTGATGTCGTAAATATTGAAGCTGAGGGTTTTGGTAAGGTTATTGAACCCGTGCAGCTTGATTTTTTTTGGCCGCGGCATACCTGCAGACCCGGGTGGAAAAGGGCCGCCAAGTTACGCGATTGGCCTCGCCGGAACAAGCGCTCAATTGAGGCCTTTGAGCTGCTCCCACTGCGAGATCTCAGGATGATGGATCATCTGCACCAGGGTGCCGTCCGGGTCGTAGCAATAAAAGCTGCGTGCGCCGTCGCGGTGGTCCCGGGGCTCGCTGCGGATACGCACCTGCTGCCCGCTCAGCCAGGTAAACCAGTGATCGACGGATTCGGCGCTATCGAGGAAAAAGCCGATATGATCCAGGCGCTGCGAGGCCTCGTCACGCTGCATGCCAGGCTCGGCCTGATGCAGTGCAACATTGTCGCCACCGGAGGTTAGATAGACGTTATGCTCATCCGGACGCCACTCCACCTCCATGCCGATCAGGTTGACGTAAAAATGTTCACAGGCCGTCATGTCGCGCACAAACAGGGCGACGTGGCGCATACCGAAACCCAGTCCAGGTCTGCTCATCAGGCCTCCACTATCTCGAAATCATGGGTGATCTCGGCAGTCGCGCCCAGCATGATGGACGCCGAGCAGTACTTCTCCGCACTCATCTGCACCGCGCGCGCCACCGCCTTCTCGGTCAGGCCCTTGCCACCGATAAGAAAATGCGCATGGATACGGGTGAACACCTTGGGGTCCGTTTCAGCGCGCTCCGCCTCGAGCTCCACCTCGCAGAAAGAGACTTCGTGACGCCCCCTGCGCAGGATGAGCAGTACATCGAACTCGGTACAGCCACCCATGCCCATGAGCAGCATCTCCATCGGGCGTACACCAAGATTGCGTCCACCGGCGTCCGGTGGACCATCCATCACCACAGCATGGCCACTGCCCGACTCGGCCAGCATGGTTACACCCTCTACCCACTTAATTCTCGCTTTCATTCGTGCTGCGTCACAAAAAACAGGTGATGAGGCTAGCATAGTTCGACAATATCGATCAGCCTGCCTAGAATTCTGGCAACGCCTTAGATATGAAAGCTATGCCGCAAACGAGCCCCTACAGCATTGTTCAGCCCCCCCCGAAGGATCCGGACTGGCTCAAGCCCTTCCTGGCGCACTGCCATCGCAGGCGCTATCCGGCAAAAACGGCCTTCATCCACCCGGGTGACGCGGCCGACAGCCTGTTTTACCTGGTCTCCGGCCAGGTCACGATCTTCCTCGAAGACGAGGAGGGCCGCGAGATAATTCTCACCTATCTCAACAAAGGTGACTTTATCGGCGAAATGGGGCTGTTCATGCCGATGCCCAAACGTTCGGTCATGGTCCGCACACGCACCTCCTGTGAACTGGCGGAGATCTCGTACAACAAGCTGGAGCAACTGTTCGGCAACGACCTGCGGGCCTATATCAAGGACATTCTGTATGCGCTGGGCAGGCAGCTCACCGAACGCCTGGCCGCAACCAGCCAGAAGGTCAGCCACCTTGCCTTCCTCGATGTCACCGGCCGCATCGCCGGCACCCTGCTCGATCTGTGCAAACAACCCGATGCCATGACCCATCCCGATGGCATGCAGATACGCATTACCCGCCAGGAAATCGGCCGCATCGTCGGCTGCTCCCGCGAAATGGCGGGGCGCGTGCTGAAGGATCTCGAAGAACGCGGCCTGATCGGCGTCAAAGGCAAGACCATCGTCGTATTCGGTACGCGCTGATTCAAGGGGACCTCAAGAGCACAGCGCGTCCGCCGCTATCAGCGAGAGAATGCGAATTCGGCCGGAAGCCTGATGTCGGACAAGTCCCCTTTTCATGAAAGTCAGAAACTCGTGCGCTGCCAGGTGGCCAATCGCTACCAGGAGACCAGCGTCCGCTTTGTCGAGATCAGTGCATTCAAGCTTTGGGAATACCTGATGACCAGCAAGCACGGACTCAGGGTCAGTGAGCCGAGCCTGTGTCTGTGGATCGACGACAGCGAGTATGAACCCAACGCCAATGTCTTCGATCGTGCCGGGGATGTTGAGCAGGTCAACCGCATCGTGGTCGAACTGTTCGACCGGGAATACGGTTTTTCGCAGACCAGCACACGTTACGCGCGCAGCAGTGAGACCGACCAGGTTTTGGGCATCCTGCGCTCACACATCCCGCCGGATCTGTGCGACTCCGAGTCCTGCACTATCGACGTCGTGAGCGGTCGCGTGGTCCAGCAGTGGCACCCGAAAGCCAAGCGCAATATTCTGTTGGGGCTCGAAGGGTAGCGGCCCGAAGCCAGCGCCGGTCAGCCGAACAGCTCGGCCAGCCTCGCCCCGGGATCCTCGGCCCGCATGAACGCCTCCCCCACCAGGAAGGCATGCACCTCGTGCTCGCGCATCAGTCGCACGTCCTCCGGCGCCAGGATGCCGCTCTCGGTCACCACCAGGCGACCTTCCGGGATCCGGCCGAGCAGTTCCAGCGTGGTCTGCAGGCTGACCTCGAAGGTGCGCAGATTGCGGTTGTTGATACCGATCAGGCGATTGCCGGTCTGCAGCGCCCGCTCCAGTTCATCGCCGTCATGCACCTCGATCAGCACATCCATACCGAGCTCGTGAGCAAGATCATTCAGGCCCTGCAACTGCACATCATCCAGACAGGCCGCAATCAACAGAATGCAATCGGCAGCGATCGCCCGCGCCTCGACCACCTGGTAGGGGTCGACGATGAAGTCCTTGCGGATCACCGGCAGACTGCAGGCCGTCCGAGCCTGCTGGAGATAGCGATCAGCGCCCTGAAAGAAATCGATGTCGGTCAGCACGGACAGGCAGGCCGCCCCGCCCTGTGCATAGCTGCGCGCGATCTCGGCCGGGCGAAAGTCTTCCCGCAGTACCCCTTTCGAGGGTGAGGCCTTCTTGATCTCGGCAATCACCGCCGGCAGGCCTGCGTCCACCTTGGCCTGCAGGGCATTCACGAAACCACGGGGGGCATCCACCTCTGCCAGTCCCTCGGCCAGCTCGGCCTGCGAAACCCGCG
>CAVWYD010000013.1:0-250149 GCA_963759055.1 uncultured Gammaproteobacteria bacterium | reverse complement strand
CCCCATTTTGTCACGTTTTGTCAGGCATCGAGATCCGGGATCAGCCTGCTTTCGAGCCGGGCGATGCTGTCTTTCAGCAGCAGCTTGCGCTTTTTCAGGCGGGTCAGGCGCAGTTGATCAGCAGCAGGGTCTTCTGCGAGCCGGTGGATGGCATCATCGAGGTCGCGGTGTTCAATGCGGAGCTCCGCAAGCTGTATGCGGATGGGATTGAATTCTTCGTCATCCATTGGGTTCGGGAGGGACACCGTAATGATATCAATCGAAGTTTACGGTAGAAACAGGTGGAGAGCGCGACCTCACCTGACACTCCTGCGTTAGAGTCGCCGGGGCACAAGTGCCGTTGGCGATGATCTTTAGTCGGGCCGAGGGTGCCTCACGTGTGCCGATAAAATATCGTAGTTGCATTGATAAACAATGGCTTGTGAACGAATTGTAATGTATTTTGAGCGAAGCGGGTGACCTGTCTCTCAAGCTGTGCGAGAGCGCGGCAAGGCGGGTATTTGAGCGAAGAAATCCATGGAAACTAGGGAGTACCGAACTTTGCGCGTTTTTTTTCGCCCGGTAATACCTGCACTGATCGTCTTTTTATCTCTGGCCTGGGCGGCGCCGGCTTCGGCCGAGGTCGATGCACCTTTGTTGGCGCCGTCAACCGAGGAAGCACGAGCCGCTCTGACCATAGAAAGGGTCAAGAGCCGGGCCGACGACGTTGCGGCTGCTGCCGGATTCGATGAAATCACCCAGGCCATGCTTGCCGAACTCTACCGTCAATCGATTGGCAATCTTGAAGCCGTGAAGACCGATCGCGCGGCGGCGGAGCGGTACGAAAGGGCCATTCAGGGCAGCAAAGACGAGGCAGCCCGGTTACGGACCCAACTCGAACAACGACGCATGGATTTTGATTCGGAGGCCGATGCCGCAGAGGACCTTTCTCTCGCGGATGCCGAGTTGCAACTCCAGCAGCAAAAGGCCGAACGCGCGACCATCGATGCCCGGCTCGCTGAGATTAGAAGCAGGGTCGGGAAGGAAAAAGAGCGGCCGACAGAGATACGCAGGCTGATCGGCGAAGCCAAGAGCCGGATGGTGGAGATCGAATCGGGCTCGGATGGGTCGCCTGTCGGAGAGGAGCCGCAGGAAGTGGCTCAAGCGCGTGCCTGGTTGAACGAGACCCAGCTGGAAAAACTGCGGGCCGAGGTTCTGATGCTCGGACAGGAACTGGCGAGTCATCCCGTGCGGCTGGATGCATTGCGCGCCCAGCAGGATCTTGCCGAATTCAGTCTGACTTCCGTTCAGGCAGAAGTGGCCGCGCTGGAGGCGGCGGTAAACGACGCGCGGCTGAAGGAGACCGAGCGTGCAAAGGTCGAGGCGCGCGCCGCTGAGATCACAGCCGTCGGCAAACATCCCCTGGTGGAGGAACTTGCGGCGCGCAACCGCGAGCTGAGTGAGGAGATCGGCGCATTGGCAGGCGCGATCGAGAACCTCGAAAAAGAAGAGAAAAGTGCTGCGGAAGAAGCAACCCGCATCGAGCAACGTTTCAATACGGCACGGCAGCAGATCGATCTGGCCGGGGTCAGTCAGATTCATGGACAGCTGCTCCTGGAACAGCGTCGCAGCCTGCCTGATCTGAAACTTTTCGAAAACAAGGCCAGGACACGGGAACGCAGGATTGCGCAGATCACGCTATCGAAGTTCCTGCTGGAGGAGGAACGAAAGAAACTGCTCGATCCAGCCGCCTATGTCGTGAAGCTGTCCTCAGACACGCCGCCTGAAGACGCCGAGGGTATTGTCGAGGAGTTGAACGAACTTGCGTCCAATCGACTGCTACTGGTCGACAAGGCATTGGCGGTTCAGCGCGCGTATCTGCAGGCCATGGCGGAGCTTGATTTTGCGCAGCAGCGTCTCCGCGAGGTGGCTGAGCGTTTTGACGCATTTCTCGACAAGCGGCTGCTCTGGGTGCGCAGTACCGAGGTGGTCGGGTTGGATACGGCCATGCGGATTCCCGGGCAGATCCTTGATCGCCTGTCGCCTGAGAAGTGGCGGGGCGTACTCGATAGCCTGGTCGAGGGAGCCACCTCGAACGGGATCAGCATCCTCATCCTGCTCGCTCTGGCACTCCGTCTCTGGCGCCGTCGTCTGCTGGCCATGCTGGAGGAAAGCGGCAGCGATGTCGGCAAGCTGCTACGCGACCGGCTCCGCAGCACCGTGCGTGCGCTGTTGATCGTTGTGCTGCTGGCCCTGCCCTGGCCGCTGGTGTTGCTCGTTTGCGGACAGCTGCTCCTCATGTCTGAGGACGCTGCCGGTTTCAGCAAGGCCGTCGGTCAGGTGCTGAATCTGGTGTCGCACCTGCTGTTTCAGCTCAAGGCGCTCAGGCTTCTTGTGGCGCCGGGCAGCGTGGCGGCCGTCCATTTCGGCTGGCGCGTGCGGGGACTTGAGCGCCTCCATCGTGATCTGGGCTGGTTTACGCCGCTGTTCATCACCACCTCGTTCATTACGACGCTGGTGATCTTCTCGGGTGAGCAGACCTGGGGCAGCGGTCTGGGCCGCGCGGCCTTCCTGGTCACCATGCTGCTGTTCAGCGTGTTCTTTTTCCGCCTGACGCAGCCCAGCAACGGCACACTGACCGTGTTGTTCGCGGACAATCAGCAGAGCAGGGTTTTTCGATGGCGCCACCTGTGGTTTGTGTTACTCGTTTCGCTGCCGTTGGTCGCGGCGGGTGCTGCACTGGCCGGCTATATGTATACCGCGCTTTCGGTGATCGGCCACATTATCGACACTCTCTGGTTCGCACTTCTTGTGATCGTACTTCACCAGCTCATCGTGCGCTGGCTGGTACTCAATCAACGCAAGATTCGGCTTCAGGCCGCGCGCGAACGCCGGCGGGCCGAGCGGGCGGCGCACGCTGCCGAGGAGTCTGACGGGTCTGAAGGGGTACTCGCGCGCGAGATTGAAGAACCCGAAATCGATCTTAAAGCGCTGGATGCAGCCAGTCGCAGTCTGACCAACAACGCCTTTCTGATGATCGGCGTGATCGGCGCATGGTTGATCTGGAACGACATGCTGCCGGCCCTGCGTGTCCTGGATGAGGTTACGCTCTGGTCCTACACCAAGCCGGGGGTCGAGGGGGTGATCCCGATCACCCTGTTCAGTCTGGGTCTGGCCATTTTTGTTCTGATGGTCATGATCGTGGCCATGCGCCAGCTACCCGCATTTCTCGAGATCGTTCTGTTGCAGCGGCTGGGAATGTCGCAGGGCAGTCGTTATACGGTCGTCGCACTGTCGAAATACACCGTGGTCGCCGTGGGTGTGGCGTGGATCTTCAGTACCCTGGGCGGCAGCTGGTCGGAGATCCAGTGGATATTCGCCGCACTCGGTGTGGGCATCGGCTTCGGCCTGCAGGAGATCGTCGCAAATTTCATCAGTGGACTGATCATCCTGTTCGAGCGTCCGATTCGGGTCGGGGATGTGGTTACCGTCGGCAACACCGACGGCATCGTGACGCGTATCCAGATACGGGCGACGACCATACGCAACTGGGACCGGCAGGAGTTGCTGGTGCCGAACAAGAATTTCATCACCCAGGAGGTGATCAACTGGTCATTGAGTGACCAGACCACCCGAATCCTGATCAATCTCGGTATTGCGTATGGCAGCAACGTGGACCGCGCAATGCTGATCCTCGAAGAGGTGGCGGCGGAGCATCCGAGAATAATGGAGGATCCGGCGCCGTTCGTGGTGTTCGAGGAGTTCGGCGACAACGCGCTGGTGCTCTCTCTGCGCTGCTACATTGACGATATCGATTTCCGTCTGCGCACCATAACGGAGATCAATCAGGCGATATACCGCGAGATGAACGACGCGGGTATTGAGATCGCGTTCCCGCAGCGGGATGTGCATCTGGATACCCGGCGGCCATTGGATATCCGCATTCAAACAGACAATCCGGGTAGCGCTAGTTAAGATGATTTCTTCAGCGAAAGTATGAGGACCAAGTAATGCTGGAACCGATACTGGTATCCGTTTTGCTCGTTGCCATCACGGTCGTGATCCACGCCTATGGGACAACCCATTGGATGCATTTCATGAAGCGTCGCTTTGTGGGTGCCGACCAAAATTTCAAGGCCGGCAAATCACTGCCGGCGATAATATGGACCGCTGTCACCCTAATGATGCTGCACGTGGTTGAGGTCGTCGTTTGGGCAGTGACTTACCTGCTTTTGTCGCCAATCACCAGTCTGGACACGTTCGAGAAGGCGACATACTTCTCCATGGTCACCTTCACCACGCTCGGCTACGGTGAAATCACCCTGCCAGAGCATGAATGGCGCATGATGAGCGGTATCGAGGCGCTCAACGGCATACTGTTGGTCGGTTGGACGACGGCCTTTTTGTTTGCGGTTGTCCAGCGGGCCTGGTCGGATGCCGCGCGTGGGCATGGCTGATCAAGTAGGGCACAGCCCGACCCATTTCCACACCTCGGGATTCATCAACACCTGCACGCGATCGCCGAAGTGGCAGCACTGCACGGTGCTCGCCAACGAAGCAGGCAAATGCTCACCTCAGCTTTACGAAACAGCTCGTTTGACGCCAAAACGTCATAGCGTTATGGTGCCTTTTTTGTGGGTTACGTGGCTATGGGCGAATCATCAAAGAGATCAACGATTTATTTCGAACCGGATATACACCACGCATTGAGGGTAAAAGCCGCCAATACGCACCGGTCAGTTTCCGAGGTAGTCAATGAAGCTGTCCGGTTGGCGCTTCGAGAAGACCAGGAAGATTTGAGCGCATTTGACGAAAGGGTTAATGAACCCACGCTGAGCTATGAGGCACTGCTGAAAGATCTCAAAGCGCATGGCAAGTTATGAACTCTCGTTCAAAAAATCCGTTGCAAAGGATCTGCGCAGTATCCCGAAAAAGGATGTCGGTCGGATTCTGAAGCGAATCGAAGCCTTGCGCGAAGACCCTCGGGCCGAAGGCTGCGTAAAGCTTTCTGCCCTGGAGCGTTATCGAGTGCGACAGGGCATGTATCGCATCATTTATGAAATCCACGAAAACGAACTCGTGATCATGATTGTCAAAGTTGCCCACCGTTCTGTCGTCTACAAAAGCAGCTGAAAAGCTCTCCTTGCTGCAGCCGCTTAACTTCCACGTGTTCAACTTCGGGCAGAGCCCGACCTACAACTGAATTTGATGGACGGCGGGTTCCAATCTCGTAATGGCCATTCTTTCAAACCCCAGGTTCCTCCATGTGGCCGAAGGCGAATACCAGCAGTTCTTGGTCGCAAAGTGCATGGAATCGAATATGGGTTTTATGCTCCTTTCGCGGATTCATGTGGGTGTGGAATGGCAGCCTGGAACGCCCTCCAAGCCCGCATGAAACCGTCTTCGCGGCATTTCTCCTTTGTCGAATGCTGCATTGGCGGGATATGGCCGGAAACCGGACGCGGGATGTTGTAACATAGCCGCGGTTCGCAGAGCAGGGCGTCCTGCAAGACCGGCGGTGGGAACGACCACGATTTTTCTCAGGAATTACAGTATGAAATTAAGAAGCAGTCTTTGGGTCCTGTTCGGCCTGCTGATAAGTGTTTGTGCTTGGGCGGCTACAGAAGAGTACACCTTCCCGTTCCAGGATCCCTATGTCGCAACCGTGGTGGGTACGCCGCCTGATGCGCGCGCAGAACCCAAGCCGATTCAGGGCGCGAACGTAACGCGGATGGCGCTCGACGTGTTTGGGGACCGGAAGAAGCCGGAGGTGTTCTGGTATGACCGGGGACTGCGCTCGGCGGTGGTGACCCAGGACCACAAAGCGCCGCTGATTTTTTTGATTGCGGGCACCGGTGCCAGCTTCGATTCGCCCAAAAACCGCGGAATGGCGCGTGCCTTCTACAAGGCGGGCTTTCACGTTGCGGCTATCTCGTCCTCCACCCACCCCAACTTCATCATCTCCGCGTCGTCTTCAGGGTTCCCCGGCCACTTGGCGGACGACTCCAAGGATATCTATCGGGTCATGGAACTGATGATGAAGGAGATGGGTGACCGGATCGAGGTGAGTGATTATTACGTCACCGGTTACAGCCTGGGTGGTGCGCAGGCGGCTTATGTGTCGAAGCTGGACGAAGAAAGACGGGTCTTCAACTTCAAGAAGGTCCTGATGATCAACCCGCCGGTCAGTCTGTACAACTCGGTTAACCTTATCGATGACATGTTGGCGCAGAATATCCCCGGCGGCCTTGATCGTTTCGACGCGTTCTTTGAACGCCTGATGAAGGCATTCACCGAGGTCTACACGACTGAGAAAAATGTCGAGTTCAACGATGAATTTCTGTACACGGTCTACCGAAATCGTCCGCCGAAGGACAATGAGCCGCTGGCTGCGCTGATCGGCACCAGCTTCCGCATTTCGTCGGCGAACATGATATTCACCACCGATGTGATGACCAATTCCGGCTATATCGTGCCGAAGAACCGGGTGCTGTCAGCCTTCAGTGACTCGCTTGACCGGTTATCTCCAAGGTGGCGCACCGGATCACCTTCTCTGCAGTACTTCGACGAACTGCTCTATCCCTACTACAAATCGAAGCAGCCGGGCCTGAAGAGACAGGAACTGCTGGATGAACTCAGCCTTCACAGCATCGAGGATTACCTGCGCAACAGCGACAAGATCTACGTTGTGCACAATGCTGACGATCTGATTCTGCAAAAGGGCGAGATCGACTTTTTCACCGACGTGTTTGGCTCGCGGGCGAAGATCTACCCGTTCGGCGGACACTGCGGAAACATGGATTACCCGGTGAATGTAGAGCACATGCTCAGTCTGTTTGCTGATGCAGGAGCAGGAAAATGAGCCAGAGGAATTCAATGAAGTACCCAGCACGCATCCTGTTCATTTCGCTGTCCCTGCTGTGGCTTGCCGGCTGCAGCACCACGCCGGAACATAAGGAGCCTGAGGTCCCGGCGATGCACCCGGTCGAGGATGTGGTCAAGCCGGACGTGAACTATGTCGTGGATGTGTACGATCCCTGGGAGCCGATGAACCGCCGGATCTACAACTTCAACACGCAGTTCGACCGCTATATTTTCCTGCCGGTGGTCAGAGGGTACGAATTCATCCTGCCGACCGTTGCCCAGGACAGCGTTTCCAACTTCTTCTCCAACATCGGAGAGATCGAGAACTTCATCAACTCGGTGCTGCAGCTGAAGCCCGAGGCTACCTTCACGGCGGGCTTCCGGTTCGTGATGAACTCCACGTTCGGCGTGCTCGGCCTGTTTGACCCGGCCACCAATTTGATGGGTACGCCTGAGTGGGAAGAGGACTTCGGCCAGACGCTGGGGCACTATGGCGTCGGCGATGGTCCATTCATCGTGTTGCCCATCCTTGGGCCGTCGAATGCGCGTGATACCACGGGCCTGATTGCGGATGGCTTGATGTTTTCCGCTATCGATCCACTCAACTTCGACAGCAACGACGACCTCGAAGTGCCGTATTATCTGCTGAACGCAATCGATACCCGGCACCGGACCAAGTTCCGTTATTGGGAATCCGGCTCGCCTTTCGAGTACGAGCTGATCCGCCTGCTCTATGGCAAGTACCGTCAGCTGTTGATTGCCAAGTAAGCATTTGAGTTTGAACGTGACCTGGGTGACCTGGGGCTGTGTATTCCAGGTCACCTGCTCAGCGCCTTAAAAGACGAGGGACGCTCGTCGGTCTGCTACCCTGCGTAAGTTTAGTCCTCCGGCATCTCTTCCATGGTCGCGTCGGCCAGCACTGAATTGCTGTCGTCTGGCTGGCGCAAAGCAGAATCGGAGCAGACAATGCGCCCTTGTCCGGTTGTTCCGTCCTAAGGAGGGGCCGAAGGTGAGCGCAGCGAAAAAGAGGAGGGCCATCAGCGATCTGTCTTTCTGGCAGCGGGTGTGGCTCCTGCTCGGATTGCTGATCGTGGTGGTGTTTATCGTCGGCATGCTGGACCCCATCCCGCAGGATCCCAACTACCATTTATTTGCCGACCGGCGGTCATTCCTCGGCATTGCCAACTTCAACGACGTGGTGTCGAACATCGGTTTCGCCTTGGTCGGGACACTTGGACTGCTGGTGGTGGCCGGGGGGCGGCATCGAGAAATCTTTGCCGGGTCGCCTGATGCCCGCCCCTATCTCATCTTCTTCCTCGGCATTGCCCTGATCAGCCTGGGGTCGGTCTACTACCACCTGGCGCCGAGCAATGAGCGCCTTTTCTGGGACCGCCTGCCGATGTCGATCGGCTTCATGGCGATCACCTCGGCAGTCGTGGCCGATCGGGTTGATGCCAGGGCGGGGAACGGCTGGCTGTTGATTACACTCCTTGTCATGGGCGCTGCCAGCCTGATCTATTGGGACTGGACCGAGTCTCTGGGGCGCGGCGATCTGCGCTTCTACGCACTGGTACAGTTTTATCCGATGGTTGCCTTGCCGCTGATCATCGGTCTGTTTCCGCGGCACCGTTACACGGTGGGACGATACCTGGCCTGGGCTATCCTGTGGTACGGCCTGTCGAAGGTGTTCGAGCACTTTGATCACGAGGTGTTCGGGTTTCTTGGCCACACGGTCAGCGGACATACGCTGAAACACCTGACTGCTGCGGTTGCGGCCTTGGTTGTGCTGCAGATGCTGTTGACCACGAAAGCGAGGTCCGCCAAATAGGTTGCAGGCCCCAGCTGGATTTTTGCTGTGGCTTGATCACCAAGGGTGCGTTGTGCCGATGAATCGAGCCCGGAAGCCGGAAACGACGCCATGCAACTGAACACGCGCAAATCCGCCGGTCTTTAGGTACCCTTGCGTTAAAACAACAATGCCCCTGGATGCACCGGGGCGCATAGGATGAGGCACTGGCGTATGTTATCCCGGCTGGGCAGCCTGGCCCGAAAGATAGTCCTGGCCGCCGTTTACAGCACTTTGGGTGCCGCCGTAGTGTTGGTGGTTGTGGCTGTTGCCTATCTGAACGGTCGGCCGGATCTGAACGTCTGGCACCTGGTCGATCTTGACGAGGAGTTCAGGGCAGACGCCGGAATCAACACTTTCACGGATTACCTGGCGCTCGAAGAACGTCTGTTCAAGCAGCTGGACGAGCTCGTCTACGCGAAGATACCGTCCGACCAACAGACCGAGATCAACCGATACAATCGCGGCAGCCTGTCCGATCCGGCGCGCTGGAAACCGGATTGGAACCGCAGTTTCGAGCTGACGGCGAAGTCACCCAAGTCGGGCGTACTGCTGTTGCATGGCATGTCCGATTCCCCCTATAGCCTGCGCCAGCTGGGAGAGCGCCTGAACGCCGCGGGTGCGCAGGTCCTCGGCCTGCGAATGCCCGGCCATGGCACCGCCCCATCGGGACTGGTTGAACTCACCTGGCAGGATATGGCCGCGGCGACGCGCCTGGCGATACGTCACCTGGCCGGACAGATCGGCGATCGGCCGATCTATATCGTCGGCTACTCAACGGGCGCTGCGCTGGCGGTGCACTACGCGCTGGCTGCGCTGGAGGACAAAACACTCCCACGGGTTAAACGTCTGGTGCTGTTGTCGCCGGCGATCGGTGTGAGTTCGGTCGCCGCGCTGGCGGTCTGGCAGGGGCGGCTGGGGCACCTGCTGGGGCTCGAGAAGCTTGCCTGGAATGTGATTCTGCCGGAGTATGATCCGTTCAAGTACGGCTCCTTCGCGGTCAATGCCGGCGACGTGGTCTATCAGCTGACCAACGAGATTCAGGAACGTATCACCGCACTCGATCAGGCCGGAAAGCTCGCAGGGCTGCCGAGGATCCTGGCATTTTCATCCGTTGTTGACGCGACCGTATCGACCCCGGCCCTGGTCAGCGGGTTGTTCGACCGGCTGCCGGCCAATGGCCACGAGTTGGTCCTGTTCGACATCAACCGCGTGGCCGAGATGGAACCGTTGTTAAAATGGGATCCGGACGAGGTGATCCAGACGCTGCAGCAGGGCTCGGGTCAGACTTTCACCCTGAGTGTTGTCACCAACGAGACAGAGCAAAGTCGGAGCGTGGTTATGGCGAGCAAACATCCGGGGCGCAAATTTCTGAGCGTGTCCAGGCTTGGCCAGCCTTGGCCCGATGATGTTTACTCGCTGGCCCACGTGGCTTTGCCGTTTCCCCCGAACGATCCGCTCTATGGTGGACTGTCGGCCGGCAAGAGTCCGGGCATTCGTCTTGGTAATATTGCGCTGCGCGGAGAGCGCGATGCGCTGAAAGTCCCCGCGTCCGACATGCTGCGGCTGCGCTGGAATCCGTTCTATGCCTTTGTCGAGGCGAGAGTGCTCGAGTTTATCGGGCTCGATGAGCCTCAGGAATCAGGCCAGAAGCTATGAAAGCCATCAAGATAATCTTTGCGGGCATCGGTTTGCTGTTGCTGGTGGCCGTCGCCGTTGCGACCTATTTTGTTGCCTACCTGGATGAAAACAAAGACCTGCTGGCAGACCGGGTCAGTACGGTCTTGGGGCGCGAGGTCAGGATCGAAAAAGGGGTGAGCATGGAATGGTCGCTGACGCCTGCTATCTCCCTGGAGGGTGTCTGGATAGGTAACCCGGAATGGGCCAAAGGGGAGTATCTTGCCCGCGCCGAGCGTGCGCTCGTGCGTCTTAGGCTGTTGAGTCTTTTGCAGCGCCACCTGGAATTGAAGCAGGTAACGATTCAAAACGCCGACATCTCACTGGAGGAAGCGCCGGACGGCAGCCGCAACTGGTCCTTCGGTGGGGAAGGCGACAGCGGTTTCGACGTCGATCTGGACGCGCTGAAGGTGGAAAACTCGCATCTGAGCTACCGTTCGCCGACGGGTGAGGTTCAGCGTGCGGATATCCCGGAGGTCATGTTCAGGGGTCTGGGCAGCAGCGAGCTCGAGTTCAAGGCCCGCTTTACCTATCGGGATATACCGGTCTCTGCATCGCTGAGCTCCAAACCACAGGTGATCTCGCTGGCCGGGGAGCGTCCGTTCCAGGGGACGGTGGAGATGCGCGGCACGACACTGGCGGTGACGGGGGAACTCAAAGGCCTGTTCGAACTCACCAAACTGGAGGCGAAACTGCGGAGCGATCGACTGGATCTCAACAAGTCCGCGCTTGCCCTTTTGACGTCGAACCCGATCGACGGAAACCTGCAGGAAGTCGATGGGCGGTTCACGACCGCGGGTGATTCGCGAGAGGCATTGATCGGCAATCTGAGCGGCGAGATCAAGATCGGGTCTGCGGCCGTCAAGTTGCCTGCCAAGAAAGGAGAGAAGGCGCAAGACCTGGAATTGAAGGCGCTCACGCTTACCGTGGGGCCCAAGGAAGCGGTGCGCCTCAAGACCGAGATGGTTTATGAAAAACAGCCTTACCAGATTGAATTGAGCGGCGGACTGCTGGCCGATTTGTTCGATGAGAAAAAGTCATGGAAGTCGCTGAAGGTAAAGATCGAGGGACAGCTCGGTAAGAAACCGCTGCAGATCACCGGCGATGTCGGACCTTTGTCGGCCTTGCATGCGGGCCGCGACGTAAAGGCAAAACTGTCGGTGCAACAGGACGACCTGAAGGTGCGACTAGACGGCACTTTCGCCAGCCTGGCCGAGTTAAAGGGCAGCCGATTTGCGTTCGATGCCTCAGGCCCCAGTCTTTCGCGCCTCAACGCCATGCTCGGCCTGGAGATGCCGGACACCCCACCCTTCGCGGTGACTGCGCAGGTCGAGGGCAGTGAGCGTCGTCTGCAGTTCAAAAAGCTCAAATTAACGAGCGGGGAGAGCGACATCGGTGGTGATTTGAGCATCCCACTGGTGCAGGGCGGGCGCATCGAGGGCATTTTGGAATCGCGTGCACTCCACTTGAAGACGTTTCTTGAGCATTCCGACAAGCCAGCCGCCAATGCCCAGCCGTTCCTGGAGCGCGAGCTGTCGACAGGAGTATTGCAGGGTCTGGATGGATCCTTGCGACTCAAGGTGCGGAATCTTTACATGATCGCAATGGAACTGGAGCAGTTCGTTCTTGATGCCGTTTTGGAAAAAGGCCATCTCAAATTGACGATGGGCGCCGAAAATGAGCGACTGACGGCCGACGTCGAT
Source organism: uncultured Gammaproteobacteria bacterium (assembly GCA_963759055.1). Classification (GTDB taxonomy): domain Bacteria; phylum Pseudomonadota; class Gammaproteobacteria; order Chromatiales; family Chromatiaceae; genus Thiosocius. The sequence goes on along the minus strand of CAVWYD010000013.1, from coordinate 238,080 downwards.
CTCAAACCGGTCGATACCGAATGGCAGCTTGGGTTGAATCACAAAGGCAAGATGGATCTCGGTGAGCTGATCGACCGGAAAAAGTATGGCTCGGATGAATCGCAGGCGCCAATCGAATTAGAGATGCATCTCAGGGGAACAGGGAAATCACCGGCAGCGATGCTCCAATCCGCTGAAGGGCAATTTCTGATGGTGATCGGGGAGGGCAGGCTGAGTGAAACGATTTCGCGCCATCTGCCGCTCGGCAATGTTCTCTACAGCCTGGTCGGTGCGCTCCTGCCGAAAGACAAGAGCGATGACCGCGGAAAGTTGGAGTGTGCCGTGGTCCAGCTCGATGTCGCCAAGGGCATCGCGACCAGCAGCAAGGGTCTTGCGTTGAGGACCGACCAGATGAATGTGCTCGGCGGTGGTGCGCTCAAGCTGCAGACCGGCGAGATCAACCTGAAATTCAAAACGGCCCAACGCAAGGGGCTGGGCATCAGCATCGTGGGTATCGCGGATCGCGTGGCGGGTGTGACCGGCACACTGGACAAGCCAACGGTCAGCCTGGACGTGGGCGGCGCCGCCGTCTATGGCGCAGCGGCCTGGGCCACCGCCGGCCTGAGTGTGGTCGCGGATTCCATCTTCACGCGGATGACGGCCTTCAGTAATCCCTGCGAGCATGTTCTGAAGGCAGATCAAGAAATAGGATCTGACGTGGCCTTTCATCCCTTGCGGTTTCGCGCTTTGCATGGGGGCTTGGCGGCAGGATCAACGCTGGGCAAAGCTTTCTCTCGGGTGAAATAAGCAGCCGCCGCGTTCTCAAGCGGGTTCCGCTGCGCCGGCTTTGGCTGGTAATGTGTGCGCAGCGGAATCATCGGAAACTGAACATATGTATCTTCTTGCGTCGGCGTTCTTTGTTGCCAGTCTGTATAGTTTCTATGTCGGTGACATTTCGAATGCCAGGCTCGTACTCGGAGTTGCAGTGGTCCTGGCAGGAGCGCGTTTTTTTCTTGGCCCCCAGGACGAGGCCTCAGTTCCTCGCAAGATGGCTTTGGGCATCGGAATATTCATTCTTATCGTCGTAGTGACCTACACCATTCGCGCGTTTTTTGGATGATCAAGCAGTGATGGTCGAAACCTCACCTGACACTGACTGGAAGCCAACGTCGGACCCGAAGGCGCCCGGCCAGCATCCGCCTGGGGTCAGGGTCAGGTTAAATGTAGGATGACGGGACCCTTGGAGACCGTCGGTGGGTCGGTATTCAAGTCGACAGCATTGGCTTTGACCCAATCACGCGTCACTTGGCTGCTTTCGTCAGTACCGCCCTGGTCTTGGCAGACTGTCAGGGAAACACCGCCATCGTTGGTCCGAATAAGGGTGTAAGACACAAAGCCGGCGACCGCCCGCAGACGCGTTTCGACATCAGTTTTCCGTTCGTCTAGAAGGTCGAAGAGTTCTTTTGCTCCTGCGCCGGAATAGTTTCTAACCACCGCATACATGTTTGATTCTCCTGACTTAATAGCTGACACGGGGTACATCCCAGCTTCGAAAGGCAAAAATAATCACGCTTTCGCACGGGGACCTGTTGACTGGAAATTCAGGTGAAAGTCTAGCAGCTCGGCCGCACAGGTTTGCCGACAATAAAGCCGCCTACCTTTAGCTGTTAGGCCATCCATCAACATCGACATCGACATCCCACCGGGTGCCACTGCCAATCTGCTGGCAGGCTAGCGAAGCCAGAGAATCTCTAGCTCGGTGCGCCCCCATTTCTTAACGACTGGCGCAGCATCTGGCCGATGGGGATCATGCGGGCGATCACCGTATCGGTGAATTCATCGACGGTGCTGCGCACCCGATCCGCCACCGGGCCGGCGGGGCGTGGCCCGAGGTTGCCGGCAAGGTAGGCTGAGTGCAGCCGCGCTTTCTGCTGGGTGTCCTCGATAAGGTGCAACAGCGAGCCGTCTGTATGCATCGCGGCCAACTGCGCCCAGCTGAGTGAGAGGTAACCCGGCCATAGGGCAATGTGCTTGTAGATGCTGGCCACCACGCGGTTCGGCCCCGGCTTGGCCCCCATCGAATTGAGGACCAGTACCTGTTCACTGACCTCATCGGACAGGTCGGCCACCTCCGGGATCGGCGGCAGGGCCAGGTTTGTGAACGGCAGTTCGGCTCGGGGACGCTTTCCGGCGGGTGGCGTGACGGGCTCGGCGAGCAGGGCGGACAGGGACACCATGTTCAGCAGATTGCCGCGGTTGTAGGTATCGAGAATGGCGCCGATCGTGTCGCGGCCGTCACCACCGACTCCCACGAGGGAAAGGGTGGTGTCGCTCAACACTGGCAGCTTCGGGTACGCAAGCTGGGCAAGCAGGTGTTCAGATTCGCTTTCAACGCGCCCGGAGACGAACATCGGCCTGGCCGCTTCCCAGGCCCAGCGCAAGCCGCCATCGATGGTGGCGATGTGTCGCCAGACATAGTTGATGGCGGTGACGTTAAGGGTTTGGCGAATATCGGCATAGAGTTCCGCGATCTCGCCGCTGGCTTCATTTTCGCCGATTGCCGGTAGGGTGTCTTTGGCCATGGCAGGATTCCTCGTGTTGTTGGCATCATGCGTGCGCAAAGAGGACACGCACCCGGAGGGCACAAAAAACCCTTGAGATCAAATTAATGCTAGCAGCCTGTCGCCATCGTTGTTGCAGCCTATTTCCCGCCGGCATTCACGTGCAATGGCTTTGTCTGTTTCACCGTTTCCTCTGCCTGCCAGGTGATGCGGATATTGACCCGGTGTCTGCCCTCGTCCTGGCTCGCGGTGACTTTAAGGTTCAACAGGCCCTCGGGTTCCATGACGATCTCGCCGTCTTCATCGCTGAACGAGAGTTTTCCCTTTGCGATACCCTTGCTCAGGGATTTAAGGATGTCCTGTATGGTTTCGGCATCCTGAAGGGATTCATGTCTGAAGCTGTTTTTACTTTGGCGCATTGGCTTGCTTCGCTAGTGGTTAAAAATAGTCTTCGGGCTCGAAGATTTTGGCATGCGGATAGTCGGTACTGATGCCGATGATCCTTTTCCGGTCAACGATGGTGACGCCAGCGCCATAGCCTTCGAGGCCCTCTTTCCTGCGTGAGTTCCGGTCCATGGTGATATCGCTCTCGATATGGATCATGCCCCTGCGCAGCATGATGCGCTGACCGTTTGTGATGTTGCGATGCCCGTGCACGATGACGTGTATGCCCTGGCGGTATGCGCGCTCAACACCCTGCCGGCTCAACGGCTTGTCGACGTCACGGTATTTGGTGCGCATGGTGTTCGCAAGCGGACCGTAATAGAAATCGAACAGATCACGTTTGATCTGCTTCTTGTACAGACGGTTCAGATGCCGAACGCTCTTCTTTTCGATCAGGCTGGTTATCTGATCGTCAAGCCCGGCGTGGATGAAAAGAAATGAGCCCTCGCGATAGGCAAGTTGCATGTCGCGGTAAAACCAGGCGAACTCGCCACCTCGCTTGAGAAAGAGTTCGGTGCATTTCTGTGCCGTCGCATAGACATCACGCAATGACAGGCCTGCTTCATCACACGTCTTTTCGAAGATTTTGATCTTCTTGCGCATGCGCGTGATTTCACGTTCGATGCCGGCCTTCGATATCGAATGGGCTGCCTTTTTTGGGAACTCGTCGAACCAGTCCGGCGATGGATACAGGGCCTGCCGGCACGCCTGTTTGTCCGGTACGCCGCGCAGTTTCTTCTTGCCGCCGAGGTACTCCGTATGGATCTCCTTCAGGAGCGGCACGACCTTTGGCCCCATGCGGACAAAAAAATGTTCGGTCAGGGTGTCGCGTTTCAACGCCATGGCACGCAGACCCATCAGCAGGCGGATGTCATGATTTCCGACCAGCAGCTTTACTCTGGCGCCTGTGCGCATGAAGTTGCGTACGCTGCGCAGCACCTCGAGACTGCTCGGGCCCTTGTCCATGCAATCGCCGCCGATAATGAACAGGCCCTTGCGACCCGGCTTGGTGAGCTTGATGTCAAAATATCCGGGACCCGTCTTGCGTACGCCACCGGATGCAACCAGTGAGGCATTGAATGCCTCGGCGTCGGCATGGGGATCGGCCAGAAAGTAGATCGGGCGTTTCGGCCACTTCCAGGGGCTGTACGAGACCGCGTTTGTCAGCGCAAGGCCCAGGGCGCGTTCCTTGTTCGCCGAACGGTGTTTGCCCGGGATCCATTTCTGCCCCGTGCTCGGCAGGCCATCACGTATCCAACGTTTGCCACGATACTTGGGGAGTTTTAATTTGTGCTTCTTCTTAGGCATCGTGCTGAGCTATCGGGTCCGTGGATAAAGGTAACTGTGCGCCAATCAATCCGTATATTCGCTGTGTTTGGCGCGAACCTTCCATTCGCCACCGACATGCTGCCAACGATTGTCCGAGAGGAATTCCAGAAAGACCGGCTGAGCGTGGTACATGCTCAACTGCGCAATCTGGTCAAAAGACAACACTCCCATGTGGTAGGCGGCGTGGCGAAATGCGGCGCCATGGCCGACGAAGAGTTTCAGGGTGTCGTGGGTCGGTTTCTGAGCAGCCAGCGTCTCCATCTGCCGGCGGATATGCGCGGCGACGCGCTCGCCGGCCTCGAGCAGCGACTCGGCGCCCTGCAATGGCAGCCTGAAACCACTGTTTGATTTCCAGTCTGCCGGAAGTTCCTCAAACCTTGGGTCTTCGCGAACGACTGCCTCGATGGCGGCTATGGTGAGGTTGGCCGCACTGCCCAGTCCCCGCTCGGCAAGATCATCGAAGCCTGTCAGTTGCGGAGGGGTCTCGAACCTTTCGGCCAGCTCCTCATTGATGATCCGCGCGGTCTGCCATGCGCGCAACAGCTGCGAACTGTCCACGGCGGGTGACAGTACCCAGCCTTCGATACTGATTGTATTTCGCAGAGCGGCACCTGCCTGTCTTGCCTGTGCCTCACCCTCTGGCGTAAGAGGGAAGGGTTGGTGGGCGCTGGGTGTGTCCGGCAGTTGCCGATAGTCACCGTGACGAATCAGCGCCGCAATCAACCTCGGCATGGTCTCAGTCCCTGGTGAGCCGTTCTTCGAGTGCCAGAACCAGGGGCCCGAGTTCGGCTTGTCTGAGCATGCTGGCGGCCTTCTTGGCCGAAACCCATTCGCGCCCGCGATGGTCCTCTTCCCATTCCTCCTGCGTCAGTTGACGACTGACCTCCATCGGGTACACGGTGACCGTGCATGTCGCCCCCCATTTGGGGTAGCTGTAGCTGCCGATGGGCTCCTCGAGGACCCGGCCCTCGACGCCGGCCTCTTCCCAGGCCTCCTTGCCCGCCGATTCCTGCAGGCTGAGGCCGGGGTCGGCAATCCCTTTGGGGATTACCCAATGTTTGTCCTGGCTGGAACGGACGATCAGTATCTCCACACCGTTTTCGTTGACGCGGTATGGGATTACCGATGACTGGGTGTAGTAATAGGCGGGCCGGTCCCGGGCTTCGTCGCCGTTTGGGGCGGGGAAGGGGAATTTCTTCGGCAGGCTGGAGGCGCGCAGCACTTGCGTCAACCGCGCCTGCCCCTGATCCAGAGACTTCCAGGTGCCTGGTATCAGCAATTGGGCGAGGGTGGCGGTGGGTAACAGTTTGCCGTCCGGCGGGATCGAGGGCGGTTTGTCTGCGAGATATCTGAGCAGCATCTCCAGCCCAGGGTTGTGGCCCACCAGCATCACCCTGTGCGCCTCTGCCGGGCAGTCCGCGAGCACCTCCATCAGTCGACCGGGCTCGGCCAGATAGATCCTGTTGTCCTGCCTGATGCGGCTTGCAGGGATCCCCATCGCTTTGCAGCACTTCTCGGCGGTAACCAGTGCACGCTCGGCGGGTGAGGCGATCACCAGGTCCGGGATGAGTTTTTGCTGCAGCAGCCAGACCCCGATGCGTTGCGCGCCCCGTTTGCCGCGGTCCTTGAGCGGGCGGTGGAAGTCGTCGGTATCCGTTTTCCAGTCCGATTTCCCATGCCGCAGCAACAACAGTTCACGTGTCATGATGGCTCACCCCAGTAATTGGTCGATACGTTCGGCCATGGCCTCGAAGTCTATACCTCCGCTGGCCTCGTAGACCGCGATATCCGCGAGGGTTTCGAGGTAGGCCTGTTCATTCAGCGGCATGTCGTCGTCAAAGAAGCTGCCGTCGGCGAACTGGTAGAAGGGTCCGGGTGATTTCATGATCGCGCTCAAGAGATCGCGTCGTTCAGACAGTTCAATCCGTTGCAGCTTCAGCGGTTCGTCACTGTTGCGCTTCCAATTCAGTACCAGGAAGGCGCCCAGCGGCTTCTCGACGGTAAAGCGATCCGGGCCGTAGACCTGGTCGATCAATACGTCGTATTTGTCTTCCAGCTCCCATAGTTGCTCGTTCGGCAGCGCCAGCAGCGCTTCGCGTTCAGCCGCCGGGATCAGTGCGTGCAGGCGCGGGTTGTGGACGATGGTGCCCGGATTTACGCGCGGCAGCTTGGGTATGCCCGCGGCCTGGACCCCAGCATCCTCTGCGCGGATGAACAGGCGGTCGTTGGTCAGGTAGTTGATCTCGGGGTGCTCCATCATGTGCAGCATCAGGGTGGATTTCCCGCCGCCCGAGAAACCGGCGATGCCCAGGGTGCGCCCATTCTCCACCAGGCCCGCGGCGTGACAGATCAGCCAGCCGCGATTCTGCAGCCAGTTCATGTACTGGGCATTGATGAAGTTGATCACCTGGTTGTCGTAGCGGATGCAGGGACCGGCCGCGATGCGTTGCGTCGCACTCTGCAGAAAGACCATGCCGGTGCGGACCTTGCGTACCAGGCGACCGCCGCCGAAGTCATGGTAACTGTCCTTGCGCCCGCTCTTGCCGGGTTCCCGTTTCCAGTCGGTGAATTCGATCCCCAGATCCGGTTCTTCGCGTTCGATCGCGATGATCTCGATATCCGGATCCGCGGCAGGACCGACGACGTGCGAGAAATAGCGTGTCAGCTGCTTGATGTGCTCGCCGGAGTTCGAGCGCACACGGATGGTGCACTCGCCGAGTGCCAGGTAGAGGGCCTCATCGCACAGGGTGGCGCCGTTATACAAGGCCTGTGTGAAGGTGTCGATGCTTTCTGTTTTGCTCATTGTTTTTTCAGTTTCGCGATTACGTAGTCGGTGTAGGAACCGGCGGCATCGATGCCGGCGCCCTCGAGGGCACCGCGAAAACCGCCGAAGGCCGAGACCTCGAAGACGATAGGGCCGTCAGGTGTCTCCGCGACATCGACGGTGGTGAAATCCATATCGAACGGTGCCTGGGCACGGTAGGCCAGATCGATGATGTCATCCGGCGGCGAATAGCCCTCATAGCGGCCGCCGCTGTTGATGGTGGTGTTCCAGGAGTCGTCCTGAGAGACGCGCGCATAGGTGCCGAGGTATTTGCCGCCCAGAAACACCATGCCCAGGTCACGTCCCGAAAGATCGAGCTTGCGCTGGATGTACATCATGGGATTGTTGCGGCGGAAATCCTGAATGGCGGCCTTCATCGTCTTCTCGGACTGTTCGGCATCGATAATGCACATCCCGCGGGCCTTGGTGGAAAACAGCGGCTTGAAAACCGCGCTGCCGAATTCCCTGACCGCCTTCATTGCGGCGTCGACGTCTTCGGTGACCCGGGTGTCCGGCATCGGGATGCCGGCGTTGCGCAGGGTGACGGTGCAACTCAGACGGTCGATCAGTCGCAGCATGTTTTCGGCACCACTGAACACTCTGACGCCGGCATTTTCCGCAACCCGCAAGAGTTCCAGTCGATCCAGCGTGTTCGGGCTGTACTCGGCGCTGATCTTCTTGACGATGAGGGCGTCCAGTTGGCAAAGGTCATGTTCGCCGAACGTCAGGCGCCTGTTTTCGAGATCGAGCTCGACCCTGCCCATGTCGATGACCAGGCGGAAGCCGGTACGCTTTTCGGCGGCATCGGCGAGCGTCTCGGTCGACCATTTTCCGGGTATGCCTACGATACCTATCCTGGGCTCAGCCAACGAATATCTCCTTCACGGGAATCTTGAAACTGCCGGCCTTTTTCGGGTTGGCCGCGAGCACCTGCTCGATCAGGAAGCGGGCCCGCAAAAACATGCTGCGGGCGAGTGATTTGTCCAGTATGAAGCGTGTGGAGGTTGCGAAGGAACGTGCCAGCCCCAGGGCCAGCCGCAATTCGAAGGTTTCATCGCCCGCCTTGTCGGCGTAGCGCCTCGCCATGGCGTAAAAGTCCTTTGCCAGCGCCATGATCCGGCGGCGCAGCGGGGCATCGAGGATCTGCAGGCGGTAGTTGGAAACCATGAACACCGAGACGTCCTGCACATAGTCCATGTAGCGCGAGCGGTGCAGATCGATGAAGTTGATCCGCTGCTCCATCGGGTCATAGATGATGTTGTCGACGTTGAAGTCACCGTGGATGTAGACGGAGAAAGGGGCCTTGAGACGCTTTTCATATGCCCCTGCTTTCTCGACCAGCGTATCGAACGAAGGGATGTCCAGGCCGCAGATCTCGCTCCTGCCCTGCTGAAATTCGGGGTGGATCTTGTAGACATCGTCCAGACGCTTTTCCAGCTGCTGCATGAAGTCTGCGGAAACGGGCTGCTTGGTGTGCGTCTCGCGCCAGACCGATTTCAGTGTTTTGCCCAGTTGGTCGAGCGTCTCCTGCAGCAGTTCCGGGGGTTCGTTCAACAGGATCTGCTCAAAGGTGAGACCGGGCAGATGCTCGATCAGCAGGGCGGCGGACTGGCCGCGTTTTTTGTACGAGAGTATCTTGGGTGCCAGCCCGGGGTAGATTTCATGCCAGCTCTCCACGCCCTGGCGCTCCTCCTTGAGTTTGCGCTTCTCCCCGTCCTTGAAGATAGCGATGTACTCATCATCCTTGCTGTCCGATGCGCTGATGCCGGAGATGGCGCTGCCTGAACGTGTGTCGGCGATCCGTTGAATCTGCACATCCCCGAGGTCTTCGTCGGTCTCCAGCATCTCCACCGAGTCTTCGAGCGAGTGATAACGCTCTAAGTTGACAGGCTGCCCGAGGTTGGCGGAGAGGATGGACTCGCTGATATCGAGCAGGGCGTCGCCCATCTGTTCGACGCTGTGGGCCACAAACAGCGCACCCGCCAGCTGCTCTGTGTTCCTTCGCTGCTTTAGCGCCTTGATATAGTGATGCCGCAGCTTGTCGTAGTCACTGTCGAGTTTTGCCTCGATCTGTCCGATCTTGAGCGCCAATCCGGTGTCGTTGTCTTCGATCGCCGGTCCTACCAGCTCGATACCACGTCTGACACGCCCGAGCATCGGCCCATAAGCCTTCGGCTTGGTGCACTCGATGTCCGTGACGTATTCCATCTGCTTGATACAGTCGCGACAGAGCTCGGTGATCCGTTCCAGGTTGGTAGCAATGAACTCCACCGAGCGCAGGGCGAGCGTATCTGCGCGTCCGTTTTTCTTGCGGCGCGCGAGCTGCTCCAGACAGCTGGTATGGATGCGCATCTTGAGATTGTACGCATAACCGCTGCGATCGAGGATGCGTCGCGCGATTGCCGCCGTCGGCGTCTTGAAAAATTTCTGCAGGTTGGCGACCTGTGAATCGACCTCGACGCTCAGGAAACGCAGGTTGTCTCTAATGCTCTTGGGGAGCTGCATGGTCATCGAATTTTCCGAGATAGAGCGTCCCGTTCGCGTTCCCGAGCTTGGGGATGCAGCTCGAAAGATATTGTGGGAAGAGGGGCGTCTGTTCCAACATCGCGAGTTTCACCCAGAGCACCTCGACCTGGTGCCTGTCCGGTCTTTCGCCATTGCGTGGCAAATAGTCATCGGGAACCGTGCAACGAAACAGAAAATCGACCACATGCCGGCGGGTGGGCGGTTGGGTGTCTCTCAGCTTGATGAAGTCGGCGACGTGGACGAGCTCAGCTGCATCCACCGTGGTACCGATTTCCTCGATACATTCCCTGTTGAGCGCGTCCGTCAGCGACTCGCCCGGGTCTTGTGCGCCGCCGGGAAGGGCGAAACGCTCGGCCCGACCGCCACCCTCTTTGCGCAGCAGCAGGATCCGGTCCTGTCGAATGATCAGGGCGCGCGCCGCATTTCTAATTTCGGGTGTCAGTTCGAGCATGCACCGGTGTTACAGATTTGTGTCACAAGTTTTTATAGCACCATATCATAACGGTCTGAATGGTTTTTTCCGCTCGTTCTGAGCCAGTTCAGGTTCGTGCACCGGATTCTTGTTCAGAAAGGACAATACCCGCCTGCCTGGGTTAATCTTCGGGCGGTACCCCGTGGGTATGTGCAAAAGAGAAACAGGGACTATGTCAAGAATCCGGGTTGTCCGGACGGTAGAGATACCGGATGCGCTGCGCATCAGCCGCTATCATAAAATACCGGAACTGGGGCCGCGTATCCTGTTTTTCAGCGGCGGCTCGGCGCTCAACGGTCTGTGCAAGACGCTCAAGAGCTACACGCATAATTCCATCCATCTGGTGACGCCTTTTGATTCGGGCGGCAGTTCGGCGGAATTGCGCCAGGCATTCGATATGCCTTCCATAGGGGATCTGCGCAGTCGGCTCATGGCGCTTGCCGACGAGACGGTCCTCGGGCATCCGGAGGTATACGAGCTTTTTACCTACCGGTTTCCAAAAGATGCCGACAATCAGGACCTTCGGGCCAGGCTCGAGGCCATGGCCCAGGGTAAATCGGAGCGGATAACCGCCGTGCCGAATCCGATGCGGCGGCTGATACGCAATCAGCTGGGATATTTTCTGGAGGCCATGCCGGGGGCATTCGATCTTCGCGGCGCGAGCATCGGCAACCTGATCCTGGTCGGCGGTTACCTGAATAATCATCATCACCTGGATCCCATCATCTATCTGTTTTCCAAACTGGTGAATGTGCAGGGCACCGTGCGTGCGATCGTGAATGACGATCTTCATCTGGCGGCCGATCTTGCCGACGGTACCCAGGTGATTGGTCAGCACAGGCTTACCGGCAAAGAAGTCATGCCGCTGACATCCCCCATCACGCGACTTTATCTTTCAGGGAATCGTGACAGCTTTGTGCCTGCAGCTGCGCAACTGAGAAAAAAGAACCGCAAGCTGATCAGAGATGCAGAGCTGATTTGTTATCCACCGGGCAGTTTTTATACCAGTGTGCTTGCCAATCTTGTGCCGGCCGGGGTTGGGCGGGCGGTCGCCAGCAACGATTGCCCGAAGGTATTAATACCTAATCTGGGCTCAGATCCGGAACAGATCGGGATGGATTTCGAGCAGACCGTGCAAGCCTTGCTCGATCAGCTGCGCGCAGATGTCCCGGATGACTGCGGAAACGAAAAGCTGTTGAATTTCGTCCTGCTTGACAGCGGAAACGGGCAGTATCCGGGGGGCGTGTCCACGCAGTTTTTGCATGACCTGGGTATAGAGCTGATTGATGTGAAACTGATCAGCAAGCAGAGTGCCCCTTATTACGACAACGATCTGCTGGTCTCTGCGCTCTTGTCTCTGACCTGAGGTGTGTTTTGGTTCATTTTCATGAAGTGAGTGACGGACAATGACGTTCAAAGTGCAACCGCATGGCAGTGAACAGCTGGTCGATCTGCTGGTGGAACCCGATCAGGCCGAGGAACTGAAGCAGACCTCCGGCGGCTTTCCGTCGCTCACGCTCTCCCAGCGCCAGTTGTGCGACCTGGAGCTGCTGATCAACGGCGCCTTCACCCCGCTGACCGGTTTCATGGGCCAGGCCGCCTATGAGGCCGTGCTCGACTCACTGAGTCTTCCGGACGGGACCCTGTGGCCGGTGCCTATCGTGCTCGATGTCACCGAACAGTTCGCGGAGAAGCTGTCGGTCGGCGACAGGCTTGCGTTGCGTGACGGTGAAGGCTTCATGCCCGCTGTTCTGACCGTGGAGGATATCTGGCAGCCTGATCGGCGGCGCGAGGCCGAAAAGCTGTATGGCACCGCGGATGAATCGCACCCGGGGGTGCGCTATCTGATGCAATCGGTCAACCCGGTCTACATCGGTGGGCGGATCGAGGGTGTCCAGGCGCCTGTGCACCATGATTTCGAGAATCTCTGGGATACGCCGCGCGAGATGCGGGCGCTGTTCAACAAATCAGGCTGGCGGCGGGTGGTGGCCTTTCAGACCAGCAAGCCCATACATCGGCTGCAGCGCGAGATAGCCCTCAAGGTTGCCAAGGAGCTTCAGGCGCACATCCTGCTGCATCCGACGGTAGGTATGACCAAGCCGGGAGACCTGCAGTACTACGCCCGGGTGCACTGCTACCAGGCGATACGGCGCCATTTTCCGCACAACCTGGCGATCTTGTCCTTGCTGCCTCTGGCGATGCGGATGGCAGGGCCCCGCGAGGCACTGTGGCACGCGATCGTGCATCAGAACTACGGCTGCTCCCATATGATCGTGGGCCCCAAGCATGCCGGTCCGCCACCGGTGCAGGGCGACGATGCCCCTTTCTACGACACGACCGAATCGTGCGTGCTGATCGATGCGCACGCACACCGCCTAGGGATAGAGATTGTGCATGTGGAACCGCATCAATACGTGCCGTCCAGGCAAAAATTCATGGGTGTGTCCGAGATCGAGCAGAAGGGGTTGGAGGGTGTCGAATACACCGATGCCCAGTTGACACAGGATCTGGCGATGGGTGAAGAGCCGCCGGAGTGGTTCAGCTACCCCGAGGTGGTGGACGAGTTACGCAACGTGTGCCCGCCGCGCAACCGACAGGGTATGACGCTCTTCTTCACCGGCCTGTCCGGGTCGGGCAAATCCACGTTGGCAAAGATCATCTACGGAAAGCTGGTGGAAGGCGGCCGCCGACCGGCGACCCTGCTCGACGGTGACATCGTGCGGCAGAATCTTTCCAGCGAACTCGGATTCTCGAAGAAGCACCGCGATCTCAATATCCGGCGTATCGGTTACGTCGCCAGTGAAATCACCAAGAACGGCGGTATCGCCATCTGTGCGCCCATAGCGCCCTATACGGAGACCCGCCGCGCGGTGCGGGAGATGATCGAGGACCAAGGCGCTTTCATCGAGATTCATGTCGCGACGCCGCTGGAGGTGTGCGAGGGACGCGATCGCAAGGGCCTGTATGCGAAGGCAAGAAAGGGGCTCATACCCGAATTCACCGGTATCAGTGATCCGTACGAGGTGCCGGAACGGGCCGAGCTGACGATTGACACGGCGAACGTCAGCCCGATGGAGGCCGCCCAGGAAATCTACCTGTATCTGCTCAAAGAGGGATATATCGAGTCCTGATCATGAAAAAGCCCGCACGCGGCGGGCTTTTTTGCTTTTCTGCCGACACTCAGTGCGCCTTTTTTATCTCGTCGAAGGAATCGGGCTCGGAATCCTCGGGCTCGGCGTGATGATCGCGCGGGCTCACTACGCCGTGACAACGATCGGCCTCGACGCCCTGCATGGTCAGCAGGGTCCAGACTGCAGCAATACCCCACATCGCGAGGCCGAGTCCGACGGTGTACCAGCTGATCCCCACCTCGCCAGTGGGGCCGCCAAGGAATCCGTAGATCACACTGACCAGGCCGAACAACCAGAAGACGGTGACCGGCGCCGCGCAACTGGTGCCGCAACCGTAGCGGCAGGCGCCCACTGGCGGCATCAGCATCGACGTCAGGTAAGGCTTCAGCCTCATGCGGAATCCATCCTCATACATCATTCTTATAATGAGGATTGATTGTTAACACGGCTTATTGGGCCCGGCAACAATTAATTTAGGTCCGGGTTTGCCGTGAGTTTTCACCCCCATCGACCAACATGTCAGGCACTCAGGCCGCTGGGCAGGTGCGGCCGGATGGTGTCGACCATCTTCCCGTGCAGCCGGATATTCGCGGTAATCACGTTGCCCGTCTCCAGGTGCCGGCTTCCGCCGGCGATGTCGCTGACCACGCCGCCGGCCTCCTCGACCAGCAGTGCGCCCGCAGCGAAGTCCCACACCGAGAGGCCGAGTTCCCAGAAACCGTCGAGCCGACCCGCGGCGACATAGGCGAAATCAAGCGCGGCCGAACCGGGCCGACGAATCCCGGCGGTTTCCTGGGTGAAGTCTTTCAGCATGCCCAGGTAGGCGTCTATGTAGCGCTGGTCCCGGTAGGGTATGCCGGTACCAAGCAGCGCACCTTTGAGGACCTTCTGATCGGTCACGCGCAAGCGGCGGTCATTCAGCAGGGCGCCACCACCGCGGTCGGCGGTGAACATCTCGTCGCGCAACGGGTCGTAAACCACTGCGCTCTCCAGTCGACCCCTGTGCATCAGCGCGATGGAGATCGCGAACTGTGGGAAGCCGTGCAGGTAGTTGGTCGTGCCATCCAGCGGGTCGACGACCCACTGGAAGTCATCCTTGCCGTGCTCGCCGCTCTCCTCGGCAAGGATTGCATGCCCGGGATAGGCCTTGTGGATGGTATCGATGATCGCGCTCTCGGCGTTGCGGTCGATCTCGCTCACAAAATCGTTCACGTCCTTTTCGGAGACTGTGAGGCTGTCGAGGCGGCTGAAGGAACGCATGATGACATTGGCGGCCTGGCGGGCGGCGCGTACGGCGATATTGGTAGTCGGATTCATGGCGCGCGAGGATACGGGAAATACGGTCGATCGGAAAGGCGCGGGTCTGAGAGGGCGCGTTTGATAAGCTTGCCGGCATGATTCAGAACGTCCGCATCGTGATGGTGCATACCACTCATCCCGGAAACATCGGCGCGGCTGCCCGCGCCATGAAGAACATGTGCCTCACAGAGCTGGTGCTGGTTGCTCCGCGTGAGTTTCCCTGCGCGGAGGCCACCGCACGGGCATCGGGCGCAGACGATGTGCTGGCGAGTGCCAGGGTTGTGGACTCCCTCGCAGATGCTGTCTCCGACTGTCGCGTCGTGATAGGTGCGAGCGCACGCCTACGCTCGGTTGCATGGCCCGTGGTGGACCCGAGGGAAGCCGCCCGGTTGGCCGCTTCCGAGGCCAGGGCCGGGGCGGTTTCGATCGTGTTTGGGCGCGAGAGCTCGGGCCTGAGCAACGACGAGCTGGATCTGTGCACTCATCTGGTTCATATCCCGACCAATCCCGATTACAGCTCCCTCAACGTGGCCATGGCGGTACAGGTGCTCAGTTACGAGCTGATGCAGGCGGCCGGCGGGCGGTTGCCCGCCGTGCAAGAAAATGGTTCGGTCGCCAGCAACGCCGAGATGGAAGGGTTTTTCCGCCACCTCGAGCAGGCGTTGGATGAGATCGGCTTCACTGACGAGCTTCGGGCGCACAAGTTGTTGCGGCGCCTGCGCCGGCTGTTTCACCGTGCGGCACCGGACAGTGAGGAGGTGAATATCCTGCGCGGTATTCTCAGTGCTGCGCAGGGCAGAAAATCGATGCGGCGTGATCCCTGACAGGCTGTTCGCGACGTGTATTCAGGCCGACAGGCGTTCCCGGCTAGTTTGAGAACGTGCAATTGAGTAAAGTGGTGAGTCTTTCGTCGCCATCCGCAGTGCAATCCATGTTCGACACGATTCGGGAAGACATACGCGCCGTTTATGACCGCGACCCCGCAGCCCGCAGCACCCTGGAGATCCTGACCGCGTACCCGGGTGTGCATGCACTGTTGTTTCACCGGGTTGCGCACTGGTTGTGGCATGCCGGTGCCAAACTGCTGGCGCGGATTGTGTCGCATGTCGCGCGCTGGCTGACCGGTATAGAGATCCACCCGGCCGCCGTCATCGGCCGCCGTTTCTTCATCGACCATGGTATGGGTGTGGTGATCGGGGAGACCGCGATTATCGGCGATGACTGCACCCTCTATCATGGCGTGACCCTGGGCGGCACCAGCTGGCAGAAGGGCAAGCGCCATCCGACGCTGCTGGACGACGTGGTGGTTGGTGCCGGCGCCAAGGTGCTGGGTCCGATCGTTATCGGCCGGGGTGCGCGCATAGGGTCCAACGCCGTCGTGGTCCGGGATGTGCCGGACGCCAGCACCGTGGTTGGTGTCCCGGGACGTTTGATCGAGCGCAAAGACGCCGTCGTGGATACGGAACACCGCGAAAAGATTGCGTCCAAGATGGGTTTCGATGCCTACGGCGTCACTTCGGATGCGCCGGACCCGGTGGCGCACGCCATCAACTGCATGCTGGATCATGTCCATGTCATGGAGAACAAGATGCAGCGCATGTGTGAGGCGATGCGGGAGATGGGCTTCGAGCCGGGCGACGACGAGGTGCCCGATGATCTGGGTTCCTGTGAGATCATCTCCACGGCCGAGGAACTGCACAAAATGCAGCTTCAGGACAGCGAGAAAGTCGACTGATTTCCTGGTCAAAATGTGGCTTGGGAATTCTTGACTAATTTACTCGACAATGTATAGTCCGGAGCATTCCAAGCGGCGGAGTAAACACACGTGAGGCTGACAACCAAGGGCCGCTATGCGGTTACCGCGATGCTCGATCTGGCCATCCATCATGGGGGCGGCCCGATAACGTTGGCTGATATCGCACAGCGGCAGGGGATTTCCCTTTCCTACCTGGAGCAGTTGTTTTCGCGTCTGCGCAAACGCAACCTGGTGTCCAGTGTGCGTGGCCCCGGCGGCGGTTACAGCCTGGGACGCGAGGCAGCCAACATCTTTGTGGCGCAGGTGATTGCGGCGGTTGACGAGAGTGTCGACACGACCCGCTGTGGCGGGGCGCATAATTGCCAGGACAATCAACAGTGCCTGACCCACGATCTGTGGCAGGACCTGAGTGCCAGGATCTACGACTACCTGAATCAGATCAGTCTGCAGGACCTGATGAACCGGCGAGGGGTGCAGGAAGTCGTGGAGCGACAGGGGGGCGGCGGAGATGCCACCGTCTCGCTGGGCCAGCTGAAAACCGAGACCGTGGGCGCGTGATTTTCCGAACCATGAATGTGAATTGAGAAGCATGCAGTAGCGGAGCGCTTCATGAAATTTCCGATCTACCTTGATTACTCTGCGACGACGCCGGTAGACCCGCGGGTTGCGGAAAAAATGTGTGCCTGTCTGACCCCGGATGGCGTCTTCGGTAACCCGGCCTCGCGCTCTCACGCGTTCGGCTGGGCGGCCGAGCAACTCGTTGACGAGGCGCGAGCCAACGTGGCGGCGCTGATCGGTGCAGACCCCAGGGAGATTGTGTGGACCTCTGGTGCGACCGAGTCGAACAACCTGGCGATCAAGGGTGCGGCCCATTTCTACCAGAAGCAGGGTAAACACATCATCACCCTGAAAACCGAGCACAAGGCGGTGTTGGACACCTGTCGGCAGCTCGAGCGTGAGGGATTTGAAGTCACCTATCTGGACGTGCAGCCAGATGGCCTCGTGGATCAAGAGGTGTTCGAAGCGGCAATAAGGCCCGACACCGTCGTGGCCTCGGTCATGCATGTGAACAACGAAATCGGCGTGATTCAGGACATCGCCGCGCTCGGTGCCATCTGTCGCGAACGCAAGGTGATCTTTCACGTCGATGCGGCACAAAGCCCGGGCAAGGTACCCATCAACCTGGCCGAGCTGCCGGTGGACCTGATGAGTTTCAGTGCGCACAAGATCTACGGGCCCAAAGGGGATCGGGGCGCTCTATGTGCAGCGCAAACCCCGCGTTCGCATAGAGGCCCAGATGCATGGCGGCGGTCACGAACGCGGCATGCGTTCGGGTACCCTGCCGACGCATCAGATCGTGGGCATGGGTGAGGCCTTCCGGATCGCACGTGAGGAAATGGCCGAGGAAAACGCACGAATACTTGTGTTGCGCAATCGCCTGTATGACGGTCTCAAGGACATGGAAGAGGTCTATGTGAACGGGGACCTGGAGCACCGAATTGCGGGCAATCTCAACATCAGCTTCAATTTTGTCGAGGGTGAAAGCCTGATGATGGCGCTCAAGGACATGGCGGTGTCGTCGGGTTCCGCGTGTACCTCTGCGAGTCTCGAGCCGAGCTATGTCCTGCGGGCTCTGGGCCGGGAAGACGAGCTTGCCCACAGCTCGCTCCGATTTACACTGGGCCGTTTCACGACCGAGGAAGAGATCGATTACGTGCTGTCTCAGGTACGCAGCCAGGTGGAGCGATTGCGCGACCTGAGTCCGCTTTGGGACATGTTTAAGGAAGGCATCGATCTCAAGAGCGTCAAGTGGGCCGCGCACTGATTCAAACCGGGGTGACCCCAACGGGAAACAACGCACCCGCCAATTGTCAGATTATCGAGAGGTATTGGAAATGGCATACAGCGACAAGGTGATCGATCATTACGAAAACCCACGCAATGTCGGCGTTCTCGACAAGGATTCAATCAGGGTGGGTACTGGCATGGTGGGTGCGCCTGCCTGCGGTGACGTGATGCGTCTGCAGATTCAGGTTGACGATCAGGGCGTGATCGAAGACGCCAAGTTCAAGACCTACGGCTGCGGCTCGGCGATTGCATCGAGCTCGCTGCTGACCGAGTGGGTCAAGGGCAAGACCCTTGACGAGGCGCGCGAGATCAAGAATACACAGATCGCCGAGGAACTGGCCCTGCCGCCGGTGAAGGTGCACTGTTCAGTCCTGGCCGAGGATGCCATCAAGGCAGCCATCGACGACCTGCATTCGAAACAGGGTTCTGCCTCCTCTCAAACCGCCTCATCTGCCGCCTGAACCTGAGTGACAGCTGCCGCGTCCGCCATGGTCGGCAGGCGCAATATTGCGCGGGTACCTCTTTCACTGTCGGATTGCAGCGAGATCTCGCCGCCATGGGCGCTTACAATGCGGCGCACAATAGGGAGCCCCAGGCCGGTGCCGCGGCTCTTGGAGGTGAAGAAGGGCTCAAATACCCGTGCGAGGGCCTCCTCCGGGATGGTTTCTCCGGCATTGCTGATTATCACCTCGACCCAGTCTCCGTCAGAGGGGCCGCATTCGATCCGGACCTTGGAACCGGGCGGCGAGGCCTGGCGGGCATTGCGCAACAGGTTGATCAGGACCTGACGCAGTCGGTCGGCATCGGCCGCGACAGCCGGACAGGGGGTTGAAGTGAACTCGCAATCTTCCGCTTTCTCGCATTCTGCAGCCAGGGTCTCGCCCACCAGCCTCACCAAGTCCAGTGCCGACCGTTCCAGTGTCAGTGGCTTGGCATAAAGCAGGATATCCGCCAGCAGCCGCTCCAGCCGTGTTATCTCGGTACCGGCCAGGTCGGCGCGCTTTCTGGCCCCCGGCGGCAATTCCTCGAGGTCTTTGATGTGCTCCAGCGCCAGGCTGATGGTCGCCAGGGGATTTCGGATTTCGTGCACTATGCCGGACGCGAACTCTCCAATGGTGGCCAGGCGGGTGTTTTCCACCAGCTGGATGGTCCGTCCCAGGCTGGCGCCGACGAGCACCCCGAGATTACCCAACAGCTCCAGATGCTCGCTGCGGTACATATTGGGGAAGCGACTGGCGAATACCACCACCCCCTGTATCGAGTTTGCGCTTCCAATGGGCAGAAATATGGCGTCCCTGCGGCCCAACTCGGTCAGGCGGCGAAGAAAGACGTAGCTTTCGGACCGTCGCGCCATCTCGCTGACGTCCGGGATGTGCAGTGGGCGGTGAGTTTCAAGGCATTCCTTCAGCAGCGTCTTGTCAGGTTCAAAATTATGTTGGCCGACCGGATCCGGTTTCCCGTCACTGAATGCCTTTTCGAGATGTATGCGTCCGTCGATACCGACGATCAAGACGCCAATCCAGTCGACGGGGATCAGGGAGGGCAGGGTTTCGGAAAGTGTCCTGACCGTGCTTTCCAGATCGCCGCCCTGTTCGAGACGGGTCAGCAGTCTCTTGAGGGTGTCGAGCCGATGCGAGAGCCCGTTGAAGGCTTCGACCAGCCAGCCGATCTCGTTGTCGTGGGCGACGGGTACCTTGTACGAGAAGTCGCCGTTGGCGACTTTCTTGAAGCCCTCCACTGACGTTGCCAGAGGCACCAGTACCCGTCGATAGAACCAGACAGCAATGCCCAGGGAAACGATTATCGCCGCCACCAGAACAACTCGGTTGACCAGGTTGGCCCGGGCAGCGCGCGCCGCGACGTCGTTCTCGAGGGTGGTGACCAGCTCACGACTGGTCTGTTCCAGCATCGCATGTTGCTCGGTGATCCACTTGGCCGCCCATTCCAGCCGTGGTTCCTCTTCGTTCGGACCGATGCGTTCGTCGAGCTGGGCCGAAAACTCCTGCCAGGCCATGCCCAGGTCCCGGGCAATCCGGCGTGATCGCTCCGGAAGCCGGGGTTGCATCGCCATGTCGACCTCGGCCAGCACCCCATCGAAGCGGTTGTTGGCAAACGCCTCGATGATCTCCGACAGTTCGTTGCGTGTTCGTTTGAGGTCCTGGAAATAGAGTCGCAGGTCGCGAAAGTAGCTTGGGTAGTCCCTGGGGGCGTTGTCATGGTATTGCATCGCCTGGACGGTGAGATGTTGCTGATTGAACAGGAGGCGTCCGGCAAGGCGGACCAGGGCGTCGTCGGCGTGTTGCTGATCGATCACATGCAGAGAGTAGAGCGTCGAGCTTGCAAACAGCAGTGCCATCGCCGCAATGGCGAAACCGATCTGGAATTTCAGCGAGTGCAGCGGTCTTTGCAATGTTGGGGGCTCCGGAGGTTGCGATCGTTGAGCAAGGGAAAATCGGCCGACCGGCAGAAAACTGGCGTCTATGGAGGCCTATATTAGCCTTTTTGACTGGCTCCCCCTTATTCCAGCAATCAGATCCCGGCTTAGGGCGTGATTGTCTGTGCAATCTTCGGCGTAGAATCTGATGGTGGTCAGGGATCCCTGTTTGGGCGGCACGGTTAGGTGGCAGCCGGCTGGGGAGCGAAATCAGAGGCAAATGCCATGCAACACCCGCAACATTTCGAATTGCTCACCCTGCGCGACTGGGTGCGCTGGGGCTGCAGTCGTTTCAACGAGGCCGGCCTGTTCTTCGGTCATGGCACCGATAATGCCCTGGATGAGGCACTTGCCCTGGTCCTGTACGCCTTGAATCTCGATCACGATCTGCCGGGTGAATATCTCGATGCGCGGGTTACGGCGGATGAGGCCAGGCAGATCACGGCATTGTTCCACGAACGTATCGACCGCCGGGTACCGGCAGCCTATCTGATCGGTGAGGCCAGGTTTGCCGGGCTGGCTTTCTATGTCGACGACAATGTGCTGATACCCAGGTCGCCGATCGCTGAACTGATCCAACAGGGCTTCGCCCCCTGGCTGGATTCAGATCATGTGGGCAGTGTGCTGGATCTGTGCACGGGGAGTGGCTGCATCGGTATCGCCTGCGCCTATGCCTTTCCCGATGCCTTGGTCGATCTCAGTGATATTTCTCCGGCCGCGCTCGATGTCGCGACACGCAACATCGAGCGGCACCGGCTGGAGGGACGGGTTCGGACATTGCGCGCGGATGTCTACGATGGGCTGGATGGTGAGCGATACGACCTGATCGTGACAAACCCGCCTTATGTGAGCAGCGCCGAGATGGGCAATCTGCCGGAAGAATACCGGCACGAGCCCGAACTCGGCCTTGAGGCCGGCGACGACGGTATGGATGTCGTCGCGCGGATCCTTGGGGGTGCTGCCGACTATCTGCGTCCGGGTGGTATCATGGTGGTCGAAGTCGGCGCGAGTGCCGATCTGCTGATGGCGCGATACCCGGACGTGCCTTTTCTGTGGCTGGATTTCGAACGCGGTGGCGATGGTGTGTTTCTGCTGACCGCGGAACAGCTGGACGAATTTCGCGACAGTCTCGAGGAGAAAGGAGCATGAGTCTGCGCAGGGCGCGTAGCGCCGAGGAATATGCCGAATGGGTCAAGCAGGCGATGTTTGAGGTGGGCGATCTCAAGGACTGCCTGTTATACGAGATCGAGGACCTGCAGCGCTTTCCCGCTTACATAGAGCCGCTGGAAGAGGGCGTCAAGCAGGTCTACGATGCGATGGTGGCCGGTACCTACCAATTCGGACGTGAAGATCTGGTGTTTATGGAAATCCTGCGTCGCTACGAAGACCAGATCCCGTTCCACTCTCTTTTGAAACAGATTAATGAAACGCACCGCAAAGGCCTGGACGTGCCGGAACAGGACTGACAGGCTTTTTGACGTATATCGGCCGGATCAAGATGGAAATCATCTATCCGGCTGAAACCATGCGAACTCCTGACTCAGGACACCAAAATGTCGAACATGCAACAGACCCTCGTTCTCGATCAGGACCTGATCAGCCGTTACGATCAATCCGGTCCGCGTTACACCTCGTACCCGACCGCGGTGCAGTTTCATGACGGCTTTGGCCCGGAGGAATATCGCGCTGCCGCAAAGGCGAGCAACGCTAGCGGCCGGCCGCTTTCCCTGTATTTCCACATTCCGTTCTGCGATACCGTTTGTTTTTACTGTGCCTGCAACAAGATCGCGACCAAGGACCGCACGCGCTCGCAGCCCTATCTGGACCGCGTCTATCGTGAGATGGAGATGCAGGGAGAACTGTTCGATAAGAGTCGGCCGGTCGAGCAGCTGCACTGGGGCGGTGGTACACCGACCTTCATCAGTGCCGAGCAGATGCGCGAGCTGATGGTGGTCACCGGTCGGCATTTCAAGTTGCTGGATGACGACACGGGCGAATACTCGATCGAGATAGACCCGCGCGAGGTTACCGACGAAAACATCGGCCTGCTGCGCGAAATCGGATTCAATCGCATGAGTCTGGGCTTGCAGGATCTGGATCCGAATGTCCAGAAGGCCGTCAATCGTATCCAGACAGCCGAGGAGACCTTTGGTGCGCTCGAGGCTGCGCGCCGCGAAGGTTTCCGCTCGGTCAGCATGGACCTGATCTATGGTCTGCCGCTGCAGACTCCGCAGTCGTTTATTGCCACGCTGGACCGCGTCATCGAGGCTGAACCGGATCGCTTGTCTGTCTTCAATTACGCCCACCTGCCAGAGATATTCAAACCCCAGCGCCGGATCAACGAGCTGGAGCTGCCCTCGGCGGATCAGAAACTCGAGATACTGCATCAGGTTGGCGAGCGTCTTGCTGATGCCGGCTATGTCTATATCGGGATGGACCACTTCGCACGGCCCGACGACGAACTGGCCGTCGCGCAGCGCGAAGGCGAGCTGTATCGCAATTTTCAGGGCTACTCGACGCATGCGCATTGCGACCTGGTGGCCCTGGGTGTCACATCGATCGGTATGGTCGGAAACACCTATGCGCAGAATATGCGCACCCTCGATGAATACTATGCCCGCATCGATGCAGGTGAACTGGCGGTGTTTCGTGGCATCGAACTGAACCGTGACGATGAACTGCGCCGTGCCGTGATCACCCAGCTGATCTGCAATTTTGCACTCGATATGGAGAAGATCGACAGCGCCTGGGACATCCGGTTTGAAGACTACTTTGCGGATGAGCTCAAGCGCTTGATGCAGATGTCGAAAGACGGCCTGATCAGTATCGGGGACCGTCGCATGGATGTGCTGCCAGCGGGAAGGCTGCTGATTCGAAACATCTGCATGGTGTTCGACCGTTATCTCGGTGCGAAAGGCCAGACCACGCGGTTTTCCAAGGTTATCTGAGTCGACCTTAGTCGCAATGCCTGCGTGTGTCTCAATTCCTGACGCTTTCCGGTCTGCCGTGCGGGCATATGCCGATGCGCCCCTGGTGGTGACGCCCGACACGCAGCACAGTTTCGCCCAGATCGATGCAGCCTCAGATGCCGTGGCAGCCGGGCTGGCGGGGGTCGCGATCGGTAAGGGTGAGCGCATCGCGCTGTATTGCCCCAATGTCGTCGAATTCGTGGTCAGCTATCTCGGAATCGTCAAGGCCGGCGCCGTGGTGGTGCCGGTCAATCTGCTGATCCAGCCGTCCGAGATCCGCTATGTGCTCGAGGACGCCGGTGTGCGCGGTGTCATCTACCATGCGGCGCTGGCCGAGAAGGTTGCGGCAGTAAGGCCGGAACTTGCATCCGGGCTTTACTGGGTGTGTATCGGTGAGGGCGCTGTCGAGCGCAGCGATGTGGACTATGAGTCTTTGTTGTCGCAGGGGCAGCCGGTGCCGGTGCCGGATCTCGATCCCATGCGCGATCTTGCGGCCATCCTTTATACCTCAGGCACCACGGGTCATCCCAAGGGCGCGATGCTCAGCCACGACAACCTGGTGTCCAACACCCGCAGTGTCAGGGCCGCCCTGCAGTTACGCGCCGGAGAGGATCGGCTGCTCGTTGTGTTGCCGATGTTTCATTCCTTTGCCGCTACCGTAGGCCTGCTGACGCCCGCATTGCATGGTCTCTCGATGGTGCCGGTGATCCGATTCGATCCGGGGCTGGTCAGCGAAAGTATCGGATTGACCCGGGCGACCGTTTTTCTCGGCGTGCCATCGATGTACAACCTCATCCTGCGCCTGGGCGAGGAGCAGGCGAGACACTGGCAATGCATACGTTTTGGTGTGGCCGGCGGTGCGGCGATGCCGGTCGAACTGTTGAACAGGTTTGAGCAGCGCTTCGGTTTTCCGATCGTCGAGGGTGACGGTCCGACCGAGTGCTCGCCAGTCACCTGCGTGAATCCACTCGATGGTGAGCGCAAGCCGGGCTCGGTGGGGCTGCCGGTGCCGGATGTCGAGTTCGCGATCATGGACGATGCGGGCAATGCCCTGCCGGATGGCGAAATCGGCGAGATCTGTGTCCGTGGCCCGAATGTGATGCAGGGGTATTGGAACCTGCCGGAGGCAACTGCAGAAACCTTTTTCGACGACTGGCTGCGTACTGGTGACCTCGGCTACCTCGATGCCGATGGCTACATTTTCATGGTCGACCGCAAAAAGGACCTGGTGATCGTCAACGGCATGAACGTTTATCCGCGCATGGTGGAGGAGGTCCTTTACCAGCACCCGGGGATTCTCGAGGCGGCGGTAGTCGGCGAGCCGCATCCCTCTCACGGCGAGATCGTGGTCGCCCATGTGGTGGCGCGCGAGGGCTTCGACCTGGATGACCACGAGCTGAAGGCCTTCTGCCGCGAACAGCTCGGACAACACCAGATGCCGCGCAGGTTCGTGGTGCATGAAAGCCTGCCCAAGAACGCGACCGGAAAGATCCTCAAGCGTGAACTGCGGCGCGCTGGCGAGGTCGAGCGGGGAGTTGTTTCGAAGTCCGAGTAAGCAACGCAGAGGGCACGGAGGCGCAAAGGACACGGTGAACTGGCGCTGGCCAGTCGGGATAGACCGTCTGAGGAACACTTTGAGTCTCTGAGTTCTCTGTGCCCTTCGTGTCTTGTGACTTGGGTCTTGAATCAGCCTCTGGGCCTTGTGTACAGCCAATATGCGGCGGCGATCGACCCGAGCCAGAGGGTTGCCATCCAGCCTGTGATGTAGTCGTAGCTTCCAATCCAGAAAGAAGCCTTGCCATCAACGACACTGGTGTCGGTAAGGTATTTCGTCATTTTGATGATCATGACCCAGCCGGCATGGATCGCGATCGCCCAGATGATGTTGCCGGTCCGCTCGCGCACCATGCTGAGAAACAGACCGACCACCACCAGGGTGATGAAGCTGTCCGCAATTGGTGCGAAATCCCAGATTCTGCCCAGGCCGGTGGCGATTGAATCGAGCGCCGTGGCGCTGTTGAACTCGGCACCCGCCAGGGATTCGGGTTTCATGAAATGCAGTGCTGCATAAAGCAGGGCGGTAGTGGTCGCGGTCGGCCAGAAGGCCAGGCTGCGGCGCATGCCGGTGTGCAGCAGGCCGCGGAAAAACGTCTCCTCGATAAGACCGACAGCCAGCCCCGCAATCAGCCCGGAGAACAGGGTGCGGACGAAATAGGGTGGGTTCCACTTGTGCACAGGGGGCGCGAAATGGCGAATGTCCAGCAGCCATTGTGCGGCGGTCAAGGCGATCATGATGCCGATGCCGACCAGGAGACCCGTGCCCATGGCTGCCCAGGCGGCCCGTCCGCCAAGGGTGAATCCGGCAGACTTCCAGCTGTTCAGGCCCAGATATCGAAGAAAGAATGGCATTCCTAGCAGGGCCGAAAGCATCGCGAAGCGGTACAGGCTGCTTTCGGGTTCGAGACCGACGGGTTCAAACAGCCAGGGCTGGATTGGCGGCACGATGACGATCGCAATGCCGAGGCAGACGAACAGGTAGACGAGAAAATAGAGAAAAACGGGCATCGCGGGAGTGATTCTTAGTCGATTCAGGGCTATTTCGGTCGGCGCGCTGTCTTGTATAATGCGCGATTCGCACGAGACAAGCGAAAGTGGCGGAACTGGCAGACGCGCTGGATTTAGGTTCCAGTGGGGCAACCCTTGAGAGTTCGAGTCTCTCCTTTCGCACCATTTGTCTCTGATTGCCGACATCCGACTGGCGCGTGCCGGTCATTTTAAACCGAACAGAGTTAACGGGCAGTAAGAGCTGCCGGGGTGGATTGGAATGCAAGTTTCTGTTGAATCGGGCGAGGGCCTCGAGAAGCGTCTTTTGGTTGATCTGCCGGCAGAGCGTGTCACTGCCGAGATGGACAAAAAGCTCAGGGACCTGGCGCGGCATGTGCGATTGGACGGATTCCGCCCGGGCAAGGTGCCGATGCGCACCATCAAGCAGCGTTTCGGCGATCAGGTGCGCCAGGAAACCTACGGCACCCTGATCCAGGAGACCCTGTACGAGGCAGCCAGCCAGGAGAAACTGATGCCCGCGGGCGAGCCGCAGGTGGAGTTGCGCGAGTCGGCAGAGGAGGGTGGCCTGGGCTATACGGCCATCTTCGAGGTGATGCCCGAAGTGAAGGTTGCCGACCTGTCCGGCCAGTCGCTCACCCGGCCGACGGCCGAGGTCGGCGAGTCCGACATTGATGAAATGATCGAGAAACTGCGCAAGCAGCGCACTGTCTGGAATGATGTCGATCGCGCTGCACAAGACGGCGATACCGTGCATCTGGATTTCAAGGGAATGGTCGACGGTGAGGCCTTCGAGGGCGGAACTGCCGAGAATGTGCCGCTCGTGCTCGGCTCGGGTTCGATGGTGGAAGGCTTTGAGTCCGGTCTGCTGGGAGCCAAGGCGGGTGATGAACGCACGCTCGAGGTCACTTTCCCGGAAGATTATCGGGCCCAGCACCTGGCCGGCAAAGACGCCACTTTCGAGGTCAAGGTCTTGCGCGTCGCCGAGCCCCAGATGCCGGAGCTGGACGAGGAGTTCATCAAGGCCTTTGGGGTCGAAGCGGGTACCGTCGATGCTCTGCGCGCGGACATCGCCAAGAACATGCGGCACGAGCTGAAGCAGAAGTTGAACAGTGTCACCAAGGAGCGGGTAATGGATGTGCTGGTTGCGGCAAACCCGATGGACATTCCCAAGGCAATGGTCACGCAGGAAGCGGAACGCATGAAGGAACAGATGGTGCAGGACATGCAGCAGCGCGGCCAGAGCAGCAGCATGGACCTGCCGGTCAGCATTTTTGAGGAGCAGGCGCGCCGTCGGGTTCACCTCGGCCTGCTGGTCGCCGAGATCATGAGCGCGCAGGAGTTCAAGGCGGATGAAGACCGGATCCGTGAGACCATCGCCGAGTTCGCTGAGTCGTATGAAAACCCTCAGGAAGTGGTCGATTACTACATGCAGGACAAGAATGCACGTGCCACTATCGAAAATCTGGTGCTTGAGAATCAGGTGGTGGAGTGGGTCATCGGGCAGGTTCAGATTGCCGACGAAAACAAGGCATTTTCCGAGATCATGGGTAACACTGCATAAAGCAGGCTTGCCCGGTCAGTGTTTTGAAGGTAGCTTCAAGTAATTCCAGCAACATCCGATAAGCAGGACATGAATCAATTCGAACCGATGAGTCTCGGCCTGGTGCCGATGGTGGTAGAGCAGAGTGCGCGCGGCGAGCGTGCGTACGACATCTACTCGAGGCTGCTGAAAGAGCGCGTGATCTTCTGTGTGGGGCCGGTCGAAGACCACATGGCCAACCTGATCGTGGCGCAGCTCCTTTTCCTTGAATCGGAAAACCCTGACAAAGATATCCACCTTTATATCAACTCGCCGGGCGGGTCGGTGACCGCCGGGCTTGCGATCTACGACACCATGCAGTTCATTCGTTCCCACGTCACCACCATGTGCATAGGGCAGGCCGCCAGCATGGGCGCGCTCTTGCTGGCGGGGGGCGAGGCGGGCAAACGTTATGCACTGCCGCACTCCCGGATCATGATTCACCAGCCGTTGGGTGGTTATCAGGGCCAGGCGACGGATATCGAGATTCATGCCAAGGAAATCCTCCTGGTGCGTGAAAGACTCAATATGATTCTTGCGCGACACACGGGCCAGGACCTGGAACAGATCGGGCTGGATACCGATCGCGACAACTTCTTGAGTGCCGAGCAGTCGGTAGCCTATGGTCTCATCGACCAGGTTTTGACCCAGCGGCCTGACGCCGGCGACTGACAGCGTCAAAATCCACGGGTATTGGGTGGCTTGTTATCCGAAGGCATTTGGATATCATGAGTGAAACAGGGCGCGTAGCCGCCCCGGCCCTCGGAAACGGTCGTGAGGCGGTGCAGATGAAAGGTGGACAACTATGAGCGACGATAAAAAGCACGGCAAAGGCGAGGACGGCAAGCTGCTGTACTGCTCGTTCTGCGGCAAAAGCCAGCACGAGGTGCGCAAGCTCATCGCGGGCCCATCTGTCTTTATCTGCGACGAATGTGTCGAACTTTGCAACGATATCATTCGCGAAGAGATGCAGGAGAGTGTTGGGGAATCATCCGACAAGCTTCCTATTCCGCAGGAAATCAACGCTACGCTCGACCAGTACGTAATCGGCCAGACTCGCGCCAAAAAGGTGCTTTCGGTTGCTGTTTACAACCATTACAAGCGGCTCGAGGCGAAAGGCAAGAAAGACGATGTCGAGATCGCCAAGAGCAATATTCTGCTGATCGGCCCGACGGGTTCGGGAAAAACCCTGCTCGCCGAGACGCTGGCGCGCATGCTGAACGTGCCCTTTACGATCGCCGATGCGACCACCCTGACCGAGGCGGGCTACGTCGGCGAAGATGTCGAGAACATCATCCAGAAGTTGTTGCAGAAGTGCGACTACGATGTCGACAAGGCGCAGACCGGTATCGTCTATATCGACGAAATCGACAAGATATCGCGCAAATCGGACAACCCCTCGATCACCCGCGACGTCTCCGGCGAGGGCGTGCAGCAGGCCCTGCTGAAGCTGATCGAAGGTACCGTCGCCTCTGTCCCGCCCCAGGGTGGCCGCAAGCACCCGCAGCAGGAATTTCTGCAGGTCGATACATCCAACGTGCTGTTTATCGTCGGTGGCGCCTTTGCAGGCCTGGAAAAGGTGATTCGTGACCGTTCAGAGAAGGGGGGAATCGGTTTCTCGGCCGAGGTGCGCACGCAAAGAGGATAAGCGCAATGTCGGTGAGATTCTGAGCAACGTCGAACCCGAAGACCTTATCCGGTTTGGCCTGATCCCGGAGTTCGTCGGACGCCTGCCGGTCGTCGCGACACTCGAGGAACTCGATGAACACGCCCTGGTACAGATTCTTACCGAACCGCGCAATGCCCTGATAAAGCAGTATCAGCGTCTGCTGGAGATGGAGGGGGCTGAGTTGGAGGTCCGCGAAGATGCGCTGCTTGCGATTGCGCGCAAGGCGATGGACCGCAAGACGGGTGCACGCGGGCTGCGCACCATTCTGGAGCAGGTGCTGCTCGACACCATGTACGACCTGCCGTCTCTGGAAGACGCCACCAAGGTGGTGGTGGATGAGGGCGTGATCAACGGCGAGTCCGCGCCTTACATCATTTTCGGCGGCTCAGAACCGAGACAGCTTGTGGCCTCGGACTGAAGACGTTTCGCGCTGCAGATCTACGGTTTTCTCGCGCAGCCATGTTGTCCAGATTCGGTCAAATCGTTCTTTGATTCACCCGCATGCGGCGGGAACAGCCCGACCTGCACAGGTTGGCGCGCCACGTGTCATCCGGCTGTGTCGAGATTACGCAGCTTTTACCGGTTGAATTTTCCGACATGAGCCCGCATGTTGAGCAGGGCCGGAGAGCTCGATTGAGCTGCCGACGACGCGTTTGCCCGATTTAACCCCGTACCAGAGTGCGGCGAGGGAGGATCCCGATGGGACAGGAAGATACTGCAGTTAGTGTGCTCGACGACCAGTCAGGTGCCGTCCCGGTGCTTCCGCTCCGTGATGTCGTCGTATATCCGCACATGGTCATCCCGCTTTTCGTAGGCAGGGAAAAATCGATTAAGGCGCTGGATGCCGCGATGTCGGACAACAAGCAGATCCTGCTTGTGGCGCAGAAAAGTGCCGATGTGGATGAGCCGCAGCCGCAGGACATGTACGAGATCGGTACGCTGGCCAGCATTCTGCAGCTTCTGAAGCTCCCGGATGGCACGGTAAAGGTGCTGGTAGAGGGCGGCGAGCGCGCTAAGATCAAATCCATGGCCGCGGTGGACGATTTCTTTACGGCGGAGATCGATGCAGCCGGCGATATCATCGAGCTGCCCGAACGCGAGATGGAAGTCTTGATGCGATCGGCGACGGCGCTGTTTGACCAGTACGTGAAGCTGAACAAGAAGGTGCCGCCGGAGGTTCTGACCTCGCTGGCGAGTATCGACGAGCCGTCTCGACTCGCAGATACCATGGCCGCGCACATGGCGCTGAAACTCGATGAGAAGCAGCATGTGCTGGAGATGTTCGATGTGCGCGAGCGCCTTGAGCACCTGATGGCACTGATGGAAGGCGAGAACGACATACTTCAGATGGAGAAGCGCATTCGCGGCCGGGTCAAGCGCCAGATGGAGAAGAACCAGCGTGAGTACTATCTGAATGAGCAGATGAAGGCAATTCAGAAGGAACTCGGTGAACTCGATGATGCGCCCAACGAGTTGGAAGAACTCGGTGAAAAGATCGACAAGGCGGGGATGAGCAAGGAGGCCAAAACCAAGGCCACAGCCGAGCTCAGTAAACTGAAACTGATGTCGCCGATGTCGGCCGAGGCGACTGTGGTACGGAACTATATCGATGCCCTGGTCAGTGTGCCCTGGAAGAAGCGCACCAAGGTAAGAAACGATATCGCCAAGGCCGAAGAGGTTCTGGATGCCGATCACTACGGACTGGAAAAGATCAAGGAGCGGATCCTCGAATACCTGGCGGTACAGCAGCGCGTGCGCAAACTGAAGGGTCCGATCCTGTGCCTTGTGGGCCCGCCCGGGGTTGGCAAGACTTCGCTGGGCCAGTCGATCGCACGTGCCACCAACCGCAAATTCATTCGCATGGCCCTGGGTGGCGTGCGTGACGAGGCCGAGATCCGTGGACATCGGCGCACCTATATCGGCGCCATGCCCGGCAAGATCGTCCAGAATCTGACCAAGGCCGGAACCAAGAATCCGTTCTTCCTGCTCGACGAGATCGACAAGATGGCAATGGATTTTCGGGGTGACCCGGCCTCGGCATTGCTCGAGGTGCTCGATCCCGAACAGAACCATACGTTCCAGGATCACTATCTGGAAGTGGACTTCGATCTGTCGGAGATCATGTTCGTCGCGACAGCGAACAGCATGAATATCCCGCCGGCGCTGCTGGACAGAATGGAAGTCATTCGTCTTTCGGGCTACACCGAAGACGAGAAGATCAACATCGCCCAGAATTATCTGATACCGAAGCAGATCAAGAACAACGGCCTGAAGAGCGAAGAGCTGAAAATTGCCGAGAGCGCGGTGCGCGATATCGTCCGCTATTACACGCGTGAGGCGGGTGTTCGAAACGTCGAGCGCGAGATCTCGAAGATCTGCCGCAAGGTGGTGAAAGACGTGCTGTTGGCGGGCAAGAAGGGCAAGAGGATCAACGTAACGTCAAAGAACCTGGGAAAGTATCTTGGCGTAAAACGTTTTCGTTACGGGCGGGCGGATGAGCATGACCAGGTTGGCCAGGTTACCGGTTTGGCCTGGACAGAAGTCGGTGGCGAATTGCTGCGCATTGAAACTGCGCTGACTACCGGCAAGGGGCGCCTCACCCATACCGGCCAGTTGGGTGACGTGATGAAAGAGTCGATTCAGGCCGCGATGACGGTTGTGCGCAGTCGTGCGGCCACGCTCGGTCTGGATGATGATTTTTACCAGCAATTGGATGTTCACATTCACGTGCCGGAAGGTGCCACGCCCAAGGATGGCCCCAGCGCGGGTATCGGCATGGCCACTTCGCTGGCATCCGCATTGACCAATATTCCGGTGCGGGCCGATGTGGCGATGACCGGAGAGATCACCTTGCGCGGCGAGGTGTTGCCGATCGGGGGTCTCAAAGAGAAGCTGTTGGCGGCGCTCCGCGGTGGTATTCAGACCGTGATCATTCCGCAGGAAAACGAGCGCGACCTGGTCGAGATGCCGAAGAACATCAAACAGAATCTCGACATAAAACCGGTGCGCTGGATTGACGAAGTGCTTGAAATTGCCTTGGCTGATCGCCCTGAACCACGTCCCACGGAAAAAAAGAAAGAGACCAAGGCCACTGAAAGCAAAGAAGAAAATGCCGAGGATGCAAATGACGGGCTGCGCCATCATTGAACTCGGTCGGGAACGCTGGTAGAAAACAGTGTCAGGCAAGCCGTTCAAACATCTTGTAGCGCTTGCTTGACACTGAATTTTTGTGGCTGCTATAACAGCGGCCCGCATAGCTTGGTCAGCTCTACTGACAAAATCAAAACACCAAATTTACAGTCTTATACGGACAGGGCTGTATTTGTATTTCTTTAAGGGGGTACCGTCTGAATGAATAAATCTGAATTGATCGACGCCATGGCTGATTCCGCCGACATCTCGAAGGCAGCAGCCGGTCGCGCACTGGATGGCCTGATCGACGCCATCACCAATGCGGTCAAAAACAACGATAGCGTATCCATTGTCGGCTTCGGCACCTTCCTCCTTCGGGAGCGTGCTGCGCGCACCGGCCGGAATCCAAAAACCGGCATGGCGATCGAAATTAAGGCATCGAAAGCACCGGCATTTAAGGCTGGAAAAGGCTTCAAAGACGCAGTAAACTAGCGCGCCTCGTTCCGGGGTGCTTAGCTCAGCTGGGAGAGCATCGCCCTTACAAGGCGAGGGTCGCAGGTTCGATCCCTGCAGCACCCACCAGGTTTTATTGGAGTGGTAGTTCAGTTGGTTAGAATACCGGCCTGTCACGCCGGGGGTCGCGGGTTCGAGTCCCGTCCACTCCGCCATATCCAGGGTTAAACGGGGTATCATTCGATACCCCGTTTTTCGTTTCAGAAACACTGAATAGACGCATCGACCATGTTGCAGGCCATCAGAGAAAAAGCTCAGGGTTGGATTGCCTGGGCCATCGTTATCCTCATCAGTGTCCCTTTCGCCTTATGGGGCATCCAGGAGTATCTGGGTGTCGGTAGCGAACCGGAAGTGGCTGTCGTTGAGGGCGAAAAGATTACACAACGGATGCTGGATCAGCGCACGCGCGACTTCCGTGAAAACATGAGGCTGTCCCTCGGTGATGCGTATCGCGCCGATTTCTTTGAAGACAGCGCCCTGAAAAAGCAGGTGCTCGAGGGCATGGTCGAGCAGGCGGTGCTGGCAAAGAACGGTGCCGACTGGAATCTGCGCACCAGCGATATGCAGGCGCGCGGGTTTATCTCGTCCATTCCCGCGTTTCAGCGCGATGGTCGATTTGACCAGCTGTCCTATGAGACCGCGGTGCGCAATCGAGGAACGAGCCGGGCCGGCTTCGAACAGGATGTGCGCCAGGATTTGTTGCTCGGCCAGTTGCGCAGCGGCGTCCGCGACAGTGCGTTCGTGACCGAGACCGAGCTTGCTACGCGAGTGAGCCTGAACAATGAAAAGCGCAAGCTGAGTTTTGCGCGTGTGGCGGCAGATCGGTTTCTCGATCAGATAGAATTTTCCCAGGACGACCTGAAGAGCTATTACGAGGCGAATCTCGATCGATACCGCACGCCTGAGCGGGTGAAGCTCAGTTATGTGCTGCTGGATGCCGCGACCCTGGCTGGCCTGGTCGATGTGAATGAAGAGGCGCTCGAACAATACTTCGAGGATCACAGGACCGAATTCGTTGCACCCGAAGAGCGGGCGATGCGACACATCCTAATCTCGGTATCGCCGAGTGCTACGGACGAAGAGGTACAGGCGGCCAGGAACAAGGCCGATGATCTCCTGGCGCAAGTCCGTGCAGGTGGTGACTTTGCCAGCCTCGCCAAGGAGAACTCCGACGATCCGGGTTCAGCAGGCAGTGGCGGCGACCTGGGCTGGGTTGAGCGCGGCCTGATGGTGCCGCCGTTCGAGCAGGCAGCATTTGAGTTGAACAAAGACGAAGTCAGCGAGCTTGTGCGGACTGATTTCGGTTTTCACATCATTCAGGTAACCGATATTCGAGGTGGCTCGGATGCCGGGTTCGCGGATTTGCGTGAAAAGGTGGAGTCGGCTTTTCGCAAGTTCGAGGCTGAAAATCTTTACTTTGACTATGCGGAGCGGCTGGCGAATTCCGCCTATGAAAGCCCCGACAGTCTCACGCCGGCAGCCGAGGCACTTGGGCTTAAAGTGCAGACCACCGACTGGATAACCCGGGATGCGGTGCTGCCGGGTGCACTCGGTTCGCCCAGGGTTGTTAATGCTGCTTTCGCTGATGACGTGCTGGTCGAGCGAAACAACAGCGAACTTATCGAGGTGGGCCAGCAGCAGGCACTGGTCGTCCGCGTTGCAGAGCATGAGCCGGCGGGCGTAAAGCCATTTGCGGACAATCTTGACCTGCTCGGGAAGGATTACAAAGTCGACAAGGCCTCCGAAGCGGCGGCGGCGGCGGGTGCAAAGGCTATTGCCGAGCTTGATGCGGGTGGCAAATCGCTGGAGAAGTTGGCCTCGGACAAGGCGTGGGTGCTTGAGCAACCCGGTGAGGTGGGACGGGAACAGCCGACGGTGCCGGCAGAGGTGCTTGCCAAGGCCTTCGGCCTCAAGCCGCCAGAACAGGGCGCGACCGCTTATGCGGGTGTGGTCTCGGCGGAAGGCGATTATATGGTGATCGCGGTGACGGGCGTGCAGGGCGGGGAACTGGCTGCGCTCTCTGATGCTGAAAGGCAGGGGATTGTTGAGCAGGCAACCAACGTGGCCGCAAGTGCGCAGTTGCGTTACTTCACCCGGAGTCTGCGTGATCGCGCGGAGATCGAGTTAAAACCGATCGAATAACGGGTCGAAAGAAAGCGGCCAGGCGACCGCTTGTTTCTTTAAGTATCTGGCGGCTCAGGCCATGCCGAGAATGTGGTATCCCGAGTCGACATACAGTACGTCGCCGGTGATCCCGGAGGCCAGATCCGAGCATAGAAAAGCCGTTGCATTGCCGACCTCATCGATGGTCACATTGCGCCGCAATGGCGTCTTCTGTTCCGCTTCGGCGAGCATGCCACGAAATCCACTGATGCCTGATGCCGCGAGGGTGCGGATGGGGCCGGCTGAGACTGCATTCACCCGCGTGCCACCAGGACCCATCGAGTCGGCGAGGTAGCGGACATTGGCCTCCAGTGCAGCCTTGGCCACACCCATGACGTTATAGTTTGGCACGGTACGCACCGCACCCAGGTACGTCATCGTGACAATGGCGCCGTTGCGCCCCGCCATCATTTCACGCCCCGCCTTCGCCAGCGCAGCCAGACTGTAGGCGCTGATGTCATGGGCGATCCGGAAGCCTTCACGGGTGACGGCCTCGACATAGGTACCTTCGAGCTGATCACGTGGCGCGAAACCCACCGAGTGGATCAGGCAATCCAGACCATCCCATCTCTTGCCGAGTTCGGTGAATACACCGTCGATCTGCTCGTCACTGCTCACGTCCAGAGGAAGCACGATGTCAGAGTCGAATTCGGACGCAAAACCGGTGACCCGGTCGCGGAGCTTTTCCCCCTGGTAGGTGAATGCGAGTTGCGCGCCTTCGCGATGCATCGCCCTGGCAACACCATAGGCAATCGAGCGGTTGCTCGCGACGCCCACGATCAGTGCGCGCTTGTCTTGCAGAAATCCCATGTAAAGTTCCTCTCGATTAGCTCATTGGCAGGGGAATAAACGGGCTGACAGAATACCGCGGCAATGCCATTATCGGTCGGCATACTGCGGTGACCACAGCCTGAGTCTGAATAATTCAAAGAATGGCGCGTAAATTAACCCAAAGATATCCCGCGTTCAAAGTTCCGGATATGCGGTTCCCCGGTTTTGCCATTCTGATGGTGTATGTGCTGATCACCCTGGCGGCCTGCGGCAGACAGGCCTGGAACGATCCGTATAAGGCCGGTGAGTCAGCCGGGCCGGTGTTCTTCAGTTCCTTTTCAGAACGTCCCAAGCATCTGGACCCGGCGCGCTCTTACAGTTCCAACGAATGGGCTTTCATCTCACAGGTCTACGAACCGCCGCTGCAGTATCATTTTTTGCGCCGCCCCTACAGCCTGGTGCCACAGACTGCGGCACAGATGCCGGAGATAAGCTACTTTGGCCATGATGATGAGCCATTGGGAGCCGATGCGCCGGCCTCCGATGTGGCCTATACGGACTACGTATTGCGCATACAGCCCGGTATCCGCTATCAGCCGCATCCCGCATTTGCCCTCGGCGCGGACGGCGAGCCCGCGTATTGGCCGTTGGATGCCTCCATGCTGGAGGAGCTGAACACGCTCGCTGATTTTCCCCTGAGCGGTACGCGTGAGCTGGTCGCCGAGGACTTTGTTTACCAGATCAAGCGCTTGGCATATGCGCCCAATCATTCACCGATTGCCAGCCTGATGGCAGAACACATCCGCGGTTTCGCCGATTTCTCCGAGCGCGCCAGCGCAGCGCATGTGAAGCTCGACGGTAAGGGCGCCGATCCGTCCTGGCTGGACCTGCGTACCCTGCCAATGGATGGGGTCGAGGTGCTCGACCGCTACAGCTACCGCATCCGTATCGAGAAAAAGTATCCGCAGTTCATTTTCTGGCTGGCGATGAATTTCTTTGCCCCTATGCCCTGGGAGGCTGAGCGTTTCTATGAGCAGCCCGGTTTGAATGACAGAAACATCAGTCTGCACTGGTATCCGGTTGGTACCGGCCCCTTCATGCTGACCGAAAACAATCCCAACCTGCGTATGGTGCTGGTACGCAATCCGAATTTTCACGGCGAGGCCTATCCGGCCGATGGTACGGACCAGGATCGTCGCGACGGCCTGTTGGAGGATGCCGGCCGGCCGATGCCGTTCATCGAGCGCGCAGTCTATTCGCTGGAGAAAGAGGCAATCCCACGCTGGAACAAGTTTCTGCAGGGCTACTATGATAACTCCGGCATCGGTTCTGACAGTTTCGATCAGGCAGTGCGGTTCGGCGGCGCGGGTGAGGCGTCGCTGACTCAGGCAATGGCCGAAAAAGGCATTCGTCTGAGCACGGCCACCGAGACCTCGGTGTTTTACACCGGCTTCAACATGCAGGATCCGGTGGTCGGCGGAGACAGCGAGCGCGCACGGCTCCTGCGCAAGGCGATCGCCATCGCGATCGATTTCGAGGAGTTCGTTTCGATCTTTCGCAACGGTCGCGGCGATGTGGCGCAGAGTCCCCTGCCGCCCGGTATTTTTGGCTACCGTGACGGCCGGGCCGGGATCAATCCGGTGACACACAGCTGGCAGAATGGCAGTGCGCGTCGACGTGATATCAGTGAGGCGATGCGCCTGCTGGAACAGGCGGGTTATGCCGAAGGCCGGGATCCGGAAAGTGGTGGGCCAATGATCCTGTATTACGATACACCGGCTGCCGGACCCGACAGCAAGGCAATGTTGCAGTGGTATCGCAAGCAGCTGGCCAAGCTGGGCATCGAGCTGGTCATTCGTGCAACCGACTACAACCGTTTTCAGGACAAGATGCTGAAGGGTACAGCGCAGATGTTCAGTTGGGGATGGAATGCTGACTATCCGGACCCTGAGAATTTCTTCTTCCTGCTATATGGGCCGAACGGCAAAGTCGAGTTCAAGGGCGAAAATGCGGCCAACTACACCAACGCTGAGTTCGACGCCCTGTTCCTGCAGATGAAGGATCTACCGAACGGCACCAAGCGCCAACAGGTCATAGATCGCATGATTGAGATCCTGCGTAAGGACTCACCGTGGCTGTTCGGCTTTTTCCCCAAGGCCTTCAGCCTGCATCATTCCTGGTACCAGAATGCCAAACCGCATCTGATGGCCAACAACACGCTGAAGTACAAGCGCGTCGACGGTGCGACGCGCGCAGCCGCGCAGAAGGCATGGAACCGGCCGGTGCTATGGCCGGTGGTCCTGCTGTTCGTGCTCCTGGTCGTTTCCTTGGTTCCGGCGGTGCGCGGCTTTCGCGCGCGTGAGAAGAGCAGAGCCCTGTGACCGCGTATATCATCCGGCGACTGTTATACGCGCTTCCGATCCTGATCGGAGTGAATGCCCTGACCTTCGTGTTGTTCTTCGTGGTCAACTCGCCTGACGATATGGCACGCATGCATCTTGGCGGGAAAAGGGTCACTGACGAGGCGATATTGTCCTGGAAGCGGGAACACGGTTACGAGAAACCGTTGCTGATCAATACCCAGGCTTCGGGCAGCGCGGCATTTACCGATACCATCCTGTTCGAGAAATCGCTGAAGTTGTTCCTGTTCGATTTCGGGCAGTCGGACAGTGGCCGCGACATCAGTCATGATATCTCGCAGCGGATGTGGCCCAGCCTGGCGATCGCGGTGCCGACTCTGTTGGTGGGCCTGGCGGTCAACATCACCTTTGCGCTGCTGTTGGCTTTTTTCCGTGCCAGCTATCTGGATTTCTGGGGGGTGGTCGTTTGCGTCGCGATGATGTCCATCTCCAGTCTTTTCTACATCATCGGCGGCCAGTTCCTGGTTGGGAAGCTGCTCAATCTGGTGCCTATTTCCGGCTATGACACGGGTGTGCATGCGTGGAAGTTCATGATCCTGCCGGTGATTGTCGGCGTCATTGGTAGCATCGGTTCCGGCACGCGCTGGTACCGTACGCTGTTCCTCGAAGAAATCCACCGCGACTATGTGCGTTCGGCCCGCGCCAAGGGGCTTTCCGAGCAGGCGGTGCTTTTCCGTCACGTGTTGCGCAACGCGCTGATTCCCATCCTCACGGGCGTGGTGGTGGTGCTTCCGCTGCTTTTCATCGGCAGCCTATTGACCGAGTCGTTCTTCGGTATTCCAGGTCTGGGCAGTTATACGATCGACGCAATCAACCGCCAGGATTTTGCCATTGTGCGTGCAATGGTCTTTCTCGGTGCGGTGCTGTACATCGTCGGGCTCCTGCTGACCGACATCTCTTACACGATCGCCGATCCGCGTGTGAGGCTGGAATGAGATGATGGACTTCCAGCCGGTGATACTCTGGACAGATGCACTGATCTACCTCCTGCTGCTGCTCACGCTGGGGTTCATCTGGTACACACGTCGACATGAGCACCTGATGCAGCCATGGAAACGCGTGGCCCGCAGCCGCACGGGTCAGGCGGCGATGATGGTTTTGCTGTTTTATGTCATTGTGGGTTTGCTGGACACCTTACATTTCCATCCGAAATCCGGCAACGATGCTCAGGGCGGGACAATCTATTCGACCGAGGTTTTGAGCCTGTTTGACCAGATAGCAGGCAGCCTGCGCACGCAGCGCGAGAAGACCTACTCGGCTCCGTTCGCCCTGCACCTTTTCAGCAAAGAGAACATTGAACAACCCGATGGCGGGATGCGGCGCGATTTTCCGCGCCTCAAGTATGGCGGGGCGCATCTAAACGCGTCTGCTGACGGCAGGCTTTGGGATATAGCGTTGAAGGCCGCTGCCGGTGCATTGCAGGGTACCGTGGTCTGGTTGCTCGTACTGCTTCTGTTGTGTCGCCTCGATCCGCGACGGCTGGTGCGCCTGCTGCGCGGCGAGCTCGAGAGCCCCTGGCACGTCGGCGCATGGACTGCACTGTTGTTGATGATGTTTGTGGGAGGCAGCTGGGAGCTGTCTGCGTACTATCATATTCTGGGCACCGACAAGGTCGGCGAGGATGTGTTCTTCCAGTCATTGAAGAGTATCCGTACCGGCCTGGTGATCGGCACCCTGACCACCCTGGTGATGCTGCCGGCAGCGATTCTCCTGGGGATCATGGCCGGTTATTTCCGTGGCTGGATCGACGATGTCATCCAGTATCTGTATACCACCCTGAATTCAATACCCGGCGTGCTGCTGATCGCTGCGGCGGTGCTGATGATGCAGATCTACATGAGCAATCACGCCGATGACTTCAACAGCCTGACAGAGCGCGCCGATCTGCGCCTGCTTTTCCTGTGCCTGATACTGGGCGTCACCAGCTGGACCGGTCTGTGCCGACTGTTGCGCGGTGAGGCCCTGAAGCTGAGGGAACTGGAATACGTGCAGGCGGCGAGGGCCTTCGGGGTCGGACATTTCCGGATTCTGATCCGGCATGTCCTGCCCAATGTGATGCATATCGTGCTGATAAGCATCGTGCTCGATTTCAGTGGCCTGGTACTGGCCGAGGCGGTGTTGTCTTACATCAGTATCGGGGTCGATCCGGCCACCAACAGCTGGGGCAATATGATCAATGGCGCACGCCTCGAGCTGGCCCGGGAGCCGGTCG
This sequence comes from uncultured Gammaproteobacteria bacterium, assembly GCA_963759055.1. Classification (GTDB taxonomy): domain Bacteria; phylum Pseudomonadota; class Gammaproteobacteria; order Chromatiales; family Chromatiaceae; genus Thiosocius. Next base: position 197,484 of record CAVWYD010000013.1, on the reverse strand, counting down.
TCTGGTGGTCCTTGCTGGCCGCCTTCGCTTTCATGTTTACCCTGGTGCTGGCGGCCAATCTTTTTTCGGACGTCGTGCGTGATGCCTTTGACCCCCGACTGAGGCAGCAACGATGAGCCTGATCGAGAATGCGATGAGCGAAAGGCCGGAAGCGGCGGCCCCCTTGCTTGAACTCAGGGGCTTGAGCACGCATCTGGGCAGCCTGACCCGACCGGTGCGTGCGGTAGATGACGTCAGTCTGCGCATACACCGCGGCGAAACCTTTGTTCTGCTGGGCGAGTCGGGTTGCGGCAAGTCGATGATCGCGCTGTCGATGATGCGGCTGCTGCCGCATTCAGGTCGGATTGTTGCAGGTGACGTACTGCTGGATGGGCAGTCACTGCGCGCACTGTCGGAGGCGGAGATGCGGGCCGAGCGCGGTGGACGCATCGGAATGATTTTTCAGGAGCCCATGACCTCGCTCAATCCGGTCATGATGGTCGGTGAGCAGGTCGCGGAGGCAGTGCGTCTGCACGATGCCGAAAGCCGCGGCCGGGTGGAGACAAGGGTGATCGAGCTATTCCGCTCGGTCGGTATCCCAGACCCGGAACGCCGGGTCAGGGAGTATCCCCATCAGCTCTCGGGCGGCATGAAGCAGCGGGTCATGATCGCGATGGCGCTGGCCGGGCGGCCGGAGCTGCTGATTGCCGATGAACCGACCACCGCGCTGGATGTGACCATCCAGGCGCAGGTACTGGACCTGCTGAAACTGCTGCAGCGCGAGACCGGCATGGCAATCCTGCTGATCACGCATGACCTGGGTGTCGTGGCCGAGATGGCGGACCGCGTGGGCGTCATGTACGCCGGGCAACTGCTCGAGATAAATGATGTCGGCGGGTTTTTCCGCCAGGCGGCACACCCCTACAGCCGCAAGCTTTTCCGGTCGGTACCCAAGGCGGAAAACCGTGATCTTGGTCTGGACGTGATCCCGGGCATCGTCCCGGCGCTCAATCAGGCCTTCGATCACTGCCGTTTCGCCGATCGCTGTGAACTGGTCCACGAGCGCTGCCGTAGCAGTCTGCCACCCTGGCATGGTGATCCGGAAAACGGTTACCGCTGCCACCTTGCCCCCGACGAGGTCCAGGACTCGCCGGGCGCGCCGATTGCCGCACGGCAGGCCGGTCAGGGGAGCAATGCCGCGCTGCTCGATGTACAGGGGCTCAAGGTGCATTTCCCCATTCACAAGGGTGTGCTGCGCAGGGTCGTGGGTTACGTCAAGGCGGTGGACGGGGTGGATCTGAGCATCGCAACCGGCCAAACCATCGCGCTGGTCGGTGAATCCGGCTGCGGCAAGACTACCGTGGGTAAGGCGATTCTTCAGCTGCAGCGTCCAACGGACGGCAGGGTGCTTTTCGATGGTACCGATCTGGCCGGTGTGCAGGGCCGTGATCTACGTCGTCTGCGGCGAGACTTTCAGATCATCTTTCAGGATCCCGCCTCGTCGATGAATCCGCGCATGCTGGTCGAGGACATCATCGCCGAGGGGATGGTGGCCCAGGGTATCGGCGGCAACCGCCTGCAGCGCCGCGCGCTCGTCGAACGGCTGCTGGGGCAGGTGGGCATGCAGCCGACCGCCGCACAACGTTACCCACACGAGTTTTCCGGCGGCCAGAGACAGCGTATTGCCATAGCCCGCGCACTGGCCCTGGAGCCGCGGCTGATCGTCTGTGACGAGCCGACGAGCGCGCTGGATGTGTCGGTGCAGGCCCAGGTGTTGAACCTGCTCAAGGAGCTGCAGGCGGAGCTGGGACTGTCCTATCTGTTCATTACGCACAATATCTCGGTGGTCGCGTATCTGGCGCACGAGGTGGCGGTAATGTATCTGGGCCGCATCGTCGAATATGGCGAAGTGGGGAAGGTGCTGAAAAATCCATTACACCCCTATACGACCGCTCTGCTCAGTTCAGTTCCCGTGCCTGACCCGGAACATAAGCGCGAGGTCCTGCGCCTGGAGGGTGATATGCCCTCTCCGATCGATCCGCCGAGCGGATGCCATTTTCATCCGCGCTGCCCGCATGCGCTGCCGGTCTGCCGCGAGCGCTATCCCGAGACGATAGAGATGGAGCAGGGCAGGCGCGTAGCCTGCTGGCTGTCGGAGCCCGGGTAGCCGAAACATCGAAGGACTCGCTCACCACGAAGCGCACAAAGAAACACGAAGAACCCAGCTTTGGCTTCACATAACCGAACTCGGCCTCCGACTGGCGCTGTTCCAGCGTCCTCTACGGCCTTTGCGACCTTCGTGCACTTCGTGGTTGAAATTTCGGACCCGGCGTCAATGGCCGGGTATTCTCAGGCATCCGGATCGATAAACACCGTGAGTTTCTCGCCGGGCCGGATATAGCGGCCAACCCGGTTCCAGCGTTTGAGATCCGGTACGGAGACCTGAAAACGCCGGGCGATCGTGTAGAGCGAATCGCCTTTTCGTACTCGATAGTGCAGGCGTTGAAGTGCCAGCTGATTGGAGCTTGATCCGGTGAAGCGGACGGAATCTGACAATGGAATGAGCAGATCCCTGCCGGCGCGGATGCGCGAGTCCTTTAGCCCGTTGGAGCGGCGGATGGCCTCCGCGGACACGCCATGCTGGCGCGCGATGCGATTCAGGCTGTCGCCAGGTTTTATGCGGTAACGCTGCCAGCGCAATCGCTGGTCCGGCGGTAGCGTTGCCACGGCACGCTCGAACCGTTCGACCCGGTCGACCGGCAGCAGCAGCTCGTAGGGCCCGTCAGGCCGGCTAGCCCAGCGTTTGTGACCTGCATTGAGGGCCAGCAGCTCCTCCACCTGCATGTCAGCCAGCCCGGCCGCCACGTTGAGATCGATCTGACCGCCGGTTGCCGCGGCGGCGAAGTACGGTTTATTGGCTAATTCCGGGAGTTCGAGGCCATAGATTTCAGGATCAGCGACAATGGCGGCCAGTGCCAGCAGGCGGGGGACATAGCGGTCTGTCTCGCCCGGCAGGTCCAGCGACCAGAAGTCCGTGTCCTCGCCGCGCTTGTCGGCACGGTTGATTGCACGGCTCACGGTGCCCGCACCGGCATTGTAGGCGGCCAATGTGTGCAGCCAGTCACCTTCGAAACGCTGATTGAGGCGTTCCAGATAGATCGCGGCAGCCTCTGTCGATGGCCTGACGGTGCGCCGTTTGTCGAACCACCAGTCCTGCTGGAGTCCCAACATGCGACCGGTTGCCGGCATGAACTGCCACAGGCCGGCCGCGCCGTCCGGGGAGTAAACATGGGCCCGGAAACCGCTTTCCACCGCGGGTAGCAGGGCCAGCTCGGTAGGCAGGCCGGTTGCCTCGATCTTACCGAGGATGTAATAGATGTAGGGTTCTGAACGGGCCATCAGGGCCCGAAACGCATTCGGAGACCGCTGCAGGCGACGAATCTCCTGTTCGATCCGAGGGTTCTTCACCTCACGGAGCTGAAAACCCCGGCGCAGGCGTACCCAGATCAACCCGTCGCCGGGTCCAAGGGTATTTGGCGTGGATGCCGGGGCAGACGGCATAGTCAGGTCGGTTGGGGTCTCGGTGGCGGTTTCCGGTGATGTAGAACCGGCGACCCCGGTTTTCACGTCATGGCCCGCACATCCGCCAATTGCGAGTGCAAGCAGCACGAGCAGCGGCGAAACGAATTGAAGCAGGCGTTGCTGATGATGGCTGCTTTGGTCAGAATCAGGCATGTCGTTCGCCGCTGTCATGGCGGGTGAATATACGAGATGCAGTCAAAGGGTTCCAGCGCCGACAGCAAGATGAATCAATCCAGATTCTGTTACAAACATAATAGTCAGCTGGGCCAGGCGCTCGCGGACTGGTATGCGACCGAGCCGGGTGCCCGTGTGAGCGCGCACGAACGTGAGGTGCTGTCCGGTATGGTCAACGACCTGTTTGGCTATCAGCTGCTGCAACTGGGTGAGCTTGGTGCAGACATGGCCCATCTGGCGCAGTGTCCGATACAGCGCAAAACCCTGGTTAGTCATCGTGCTGAAGCCGGGCAGCCCGGCGTGATACTGGCCGAGGCACAGCGGCTGCCTGTGGCATCAGACAGTATCGACACTGTAATCCTGGTCCATACCCTGGATTTTTCTTCCGACCCGCACCAGGTGCTGCGGGAGGTCGAACGCGCCCTGATTCCCGACGGGCGCGTTATCGTCATCGGCTTCAATCCGTTCAGTCTTTGGGGGCTGTGGCGTCTTGTCGGACGCTGGCGGGGGAAGGTGCCCTGGTGCGGCAACTTCCTGTCATACCCAAGGTTGAACGACTGGCTGACCCTGATGGGTTTCGGTATCGAGCGCATGGACGTCATGGAATTTCGCCCCCCCACACGCAGCGGTCGACTGGATGTGGTCGAGCGGGTGGGACGTCGGGTGTGGCCGATGCTGGCCGGTGTCTATATGGTGCGTGCAGTAAAGCGTGTTTCGCGCGTGACGCCTATTCGACAGCGTTGGTCGCGCCTTCGCGTATTGGGGCCGCGTGCGATCGAGCCGACGGTAAGAGAGCAGCCATTGAACAAGTCGCGATCCGGGTGAGGGTTAGGTATGTCTGAGCGGGTAAAGCTTTACACGGATGGGGCCTGCAGGGGCAACCCGGGGCCTGGTGGATGGGGGACGGTGTTGCGTTTCGACGGCAATGAAAAGGAGTTGTTCGGTGGCGAGAAAAACACCACCAACAACCGCATGGAGCTGATGGCCGTGATCCGCGGATTGGAGGCGCTGAAACGGCGTTGCGCAGTGGATGTGACCACGGATTCCCAGTACGTGAAGAACGGCATTACGCAATGGATACACAATTGGAAGCGCAACGGTTGGCGCACGGCTGCCAGAAAGCCGGTGAAGAATGACGATCTGTGGCGGCAGCTCGACGAGGCGGTGGCCGGACATGACGTCAGCTGGCATTGGGTGAAGGGGCACAGCGGCCATCCTGAAAATGAACGCGCAGATGCCCTGGCCAACCGTGGGATAGACGAGCTGTGATGCACAAACCGGCGTCCGGTGCTGCAGCTTGATTCCTGCCGTCTCCTGATTCATCCTGAAATCGAACCTCGAACCTCGAACCTCGAACCTCGAACCTCGAACCTCGAACCTCGAACCTCGAACCTCGAACCTCGAACCTCGAACCTCGAACCTCGAACCTCGAACCTGGACCCTGCTCCTATGAGACAGATCGTACTGGATACGGAAACCACCGGCCTGGAACCGGAACAGGGTCATCGCATCATAGAGATCGGTTGCGTTGAACTGCTCGAACGGCGCCTGACCGGCAACAACTTTCATGTCTACCTGCAGCCCGACCGCGAGATCGACGCTGCGGCGGTCGAGGTGCATGGCATCACCAACGAGTTTCTGGCCGACAAACCGAGATTCGCAGATATCGCCGAAGACCTGATCGCCTACCTCAAAGGGGCCGAACTGGTAATACACAATGCGCCCTTCGATGTCGGGTTCCTGGATGCGGAGCTGGCCAGGGTGGAAGGATTTGGTGCGACCAGCGAATACAGTGCCGTGCTGGACACCCTGGTCATGGCGCGCAAGAAGCACCCGGGGCAGCGCAACAGCCTGGACGCGCTCTGTGGCCGGTATGATGTAGACAACAGCCGGCGTGACAAGCACGGCGCGCTACTGGATGCGGAGATTCTGGCCGACGTCTACCTGTCGATGACCGGTGGTCAGCGTACATTGTCACTGGATGCAGACAGCGGCATGGAGCAGTTGGAGGGCGGGGATGGGGGTATTCGACGTGTCAGTCGCGATGGCCTGCAACTGGTCGTGGTCAAAGCGACGGCCGATGAGCTGCTTGCGCACGAGGATCGACTTGGGGCGATAGAGAAGGCCTGCGGTGACAAGGCGGTCTGGCGCCGACTGCAGTGATGCTCGGGCATGCGCCCGCCGCCGAAGCCGGGCGCAGCCGGTCCAACAAATAATCCGGTATTGAATCTTGGACCACCCACCCCGAAGCAAGCGCAGTATGGCCGGCCTGGCTGATCTCGATCGGCTCAGTCCAGGCGCGCCTCATTGCTGCCTGGCTGTGCGAGGCGGCCTTCGACCCGCCAGGCGCGATCGGCCGGGCGCAGTGCAAGTTTCCAGTTCCCCGGTCCCAGAGGCTCCAGGCGGCCGGCGAAGCGGGCATCATCCAGCCGCGAGAGCCGGATCGACTGGTCCTGATCAGGCAGGGTGGGGTGGGTCACCTGGAGTGAGAGGGCAGACTTGTCGCCAGGAAGTGGCTTTTCCAACGCTAGGGTGACCGCACCGGTATCGGCGTCATAGTCCAGGCTCCCCGCAATACCCAGCGCTTTGGCCCTGGCCGCGCTGTCCGCGTCTTTGTGGATGGCCAGACCTTCCTTGTAATAATCGTCGCTGACCAGGCCGTCGTCACTCTCGATGGCGATATTGATGGTCACCAACGAGGCAATCACCACGCTCAACGGCAGGCTGATCAGGAACCAGGGCCAGAACTGCTTGTACCATGGCTCGGTGTCTTCGCGGGGTGGACGCATTGATCTCCCTTATCTCATGACCGGACCGAGGAACCGGGCGTGTTCATCGATCGAGATCTCCGGTGAAATCTCCGACTCGATGTGGAACATGATCTCGCTGCTCGGGGATTTTAGCGCAATCGGGTCGATCTCGATGCGCAGGGGGAGGTCGCCCACGGCGCCGCTGTCGATCTCAATGCCTTCCGTCTTACCGATGACCCTCAGGCCTTCGAGTCCCGATACCGAGAGGCGGTAACGCTGGGCTTGGTGGTCCATGTTGATCAGCTTGAGATTGTAGACATTCTGCACCATGCCTTCGTCGGTCTCCGAGAACAGCATGTTGCGGTCGCGGATGATATCGACCTCCAGAGGGATGCGGGTCAACAGGCCGTAAACGAGCGCCGAACTGATAAAGGCCAGAATTGCAACGTAGACGAGGATGCGCGGGCGGATGAACTCTGTTTTCTTGCCCTGCAGCGCGTTCTCTGTGGTGTACTTCACCAAGCCATGGGGATAACCCATCTTGTCCATGACCTCGTCGCACACATCGATGCAGGCGGCGCAACCGATGCACTGGTATTGCAGTCCGTCACGGATATCGATGCCGACGGGGCAGACCTGGACGCATAATCCGCAGTCGATGCAATCACCGAGTCCCACATCGGCTGAAGGCGTGCCGCGCTTGCGCGAACCGCGCGGATCGCCCCGTTTCTCGTCGTAGGAAATGATCAGGGTGTCATGATCAAACATCGCGCTCTGAAAGCGGGCGTAGGGGCACATGTAGATACACACCTGCTCGCGCATGAAGCCGGCGTTGCCATAGGTGGCGAATCCGTAGAAGAAGATCCAGAAAGTCTCCCAGGGGCCTGTGTTCAGGCTCAGGATACTGCCCCAGAGTTCCTGGATAGGGGTGAAATAGCCGACGAAGGAGATACCTGTCCAAAGTGAGAAGCCCAGCCAGGCCGCATGTTTCGCCGTTTTGATGCCGTAGAAAGCGGCATCACGAGGTCCCTGGTCACGTTTTTTCTGCTTGCGCGACCCCCCCTCAATCTTACGTTCGATCCAAATGTAGATCTCGGTCCACACCGTCTGCGGGCAGGCGTAGCCGCACCACAGGCGCCCGGCCAGTGCGGTGAACATGAACAGCGAGATCGCCGCGATGATCAATAGCATCGACAGATAGAAAAAGTCCTGTGGCCAGAAAGTCAGGGCAAAAATGTAGAACTTGCGTGCCGGCAGATCGAACAGAACGGCCTGGTGCCCGTCCCAGTTGACCCAGGGTATCCCGTAATACATGCCCAACAGCACAGCCACGGTCAGCAGACGCAAGGCGGCAAATACGCCGTGTACCTCCCGCACGTAAATTTTTTCACGCTTTTTGTAAAGCTCTTCCTCGATGGGCAGGTTGTTTTCTCGTGTGCCAGGCTGGGACATCTTCTGCAGTTCTCTGTTCAGCTTTCCGGGGTTTGCTCAGGTGGTCTGGGCCGGTGCGTTGGTCGACGGAAATAACACGTCAGTGCGCAACTGATCGAGGTTAGCAACCAGAAGCAGAAGAACCCGATGGTGTATCCACCCAGGCGGGTCAGGCTCGGAAAGCCCCCGATAATCCCGAGTTCGGTTGGGTCGAACAAGGTGAAGAATATGATGGTGCCCGCGCTCGCCGTGAGGAACGAGGGCCACATGACTGAAATGATCTGCTGAATTACCGGCAGCTCATTCTTGTCTCGCCGGGTGACTGGCAGGGTAGACATGCGCTCTTCCTTTGGTAACGCCAGGTCGTCGATCCCGGCGGTCGGTCATGGACGAGCTGCATACTCGCCCGGGGCCTGTGTTGAGTGCGAACGCCTCTGGAGAGCTGCAGCTGGACGGATTTTGGCCCTGAAACCGGGCGGAAGTCCTTGATAATTCGCATTATCTTGGCACTTCCGCCCGGCCAGGGCCACATTCGGTCTTACTTGCTTGACAGGCTGTAGACGTAGGCCGTCAACAGGTGGACCTTCTCATCGCCGAGCAGTTCCTTCTGTGCCGGCATCACGCCCGCACGGCCCTTGGTGAGGGTCTGCTTGATGGCGCCGGGGCTGCCACCGTACAGCCAGGTGTTATCGGTCAGGTTCGGTGCTCCCAGCATCTGGTTGCCGGTCCCGTCCATGCCATGGCAACCGATGCAGCCGGCGGTCATGAAGGCCTCTTTCCCGGCCTCGGCCTTGGCGGCATCCGCATCCCGGCCGGAGAGGCTCATGACGTGGGCTGTCAGATTGTCCACTTGCTCCGGAGTGAGGCCCAGGTTCGGCATCACGCCGTTGCGCCCATTGGCGATCGAGACCTGGATCTGCTCCGGGGATCCGCCCCATAACCAGACACCGTCGGTAAGGTTGGGGAAGCCGCGCGAACCGCCGGCATCCGAGCCATGACATTGCATGCAGTAGGTCAGGAACAGGCGTTTGCCCATTTCCCGTGCCTCCTGATACTCCGGCTTGGTGGCCAGGTCGGTGACCGCGACCGCCGCGTACTGCTTGAAGATCGGGTCGTACTTTTCTGCGGCCTTTGCCATTTCGCCTTCATACATGCTGCCATGCGAGGTCCAGCCCAGAACGCCGCCGAATTTACCCAGCCCCGGGTAAAGGATCAGGTAGCCGGCGCCGAACACCAGGGTGATATAGAACAGCCAGAGCCACCAGCGTGGCAGCGGGTTGTTGTATTCCTGCAAATCGCCGTCCCAGGTGTGACCGGTGACGTCCCCCTGTGCGGACTCATCGGCACGACGTTGCATGGTCCACCAGACCAACCATATGCACCCAATGATGTTGCCGACGGTAAGGATGATGATCCATCCACTCCAGAACGAACTCATGACAGGTTCTCCTTCTTCATCGATTCCAGATGCCGCTTTTCATCGGCAAATGGCAGGTTCGCGGCCTCGTCGAAGTCAGACTTGCGACGCTTGCTGTAGGCCCAGATGACGATCCCGACGAACGAGATCAGCAGTACGACGGTGTGCCAGGCACGGATGTCGTTAATGTCCATAACGATCACCACTCCTTGGAAGCGAGGCCAAGACCCTGCAGGTAGGCCACCAGGGCCTCCGCTTCGGTCTTGCCCGCCACGTCTTTCTGGGCGTTTGCCATATCCTCGTCGCTGTACAGCTCGCATTCCGGGCAGGTCGCACCCACGGCAATGTTGAGCATCTTCATCTTGGTCGCAGTCTCGTCTCCCGTGAGCGCGGCCTCATTGAGCCATGAGTACGAAGGCATGTTCGACTCGGGAACCACGTCGCGCGGGTTGTTCAGGTGGGCGTAGTGCCAGTCATCACTGTAACGACCGCCGACACGTGCGAGGTCCGGACCGGTACGCTTGGAGCCCCACTGGAAGGGGTGGTCATAGACCGACTCACCCGCAACCGAGTAGTGGCCATAGCGCTCGGTCTCGGCGCGGAACGGACGGATCATCTGCGAGTGGCAGTTGTAACAGCCTTCGCGGATGTAGACATCCCTGCCTTCCAGACGCAAAGCACTGTACTTGTGCACCCCGGGTGCAGGTGTGGTGGTCTCGGTGAGGAAAAACAGGGGGACGATCTCGACCAGACCGCCGACACTGATCACAAGGATGACCAGTATCGCCAGGAGGCCGACGTTCTTTTCAACGACTTCATGTGACATTGTCGATACTCCTTGGGATCAGTGGGCTGCGGGTGCCGGAATGGCATCGTCCGCGTCTTCGGTACGGCCTTCGGCGGCTGTCTTCCACAAGTTGTACGCCATCATCAGCATGCCAACGAGGAACAGTGCGCCACCCAGCAGGCGAACGAAGTAGAACGGATAGGTGCGTTCGACCGATTCGATGAACGAGTAGGTCAGCGTGCCGTCGGCATTGACCGCACGCCACATCAGACCCTGCATGACACCGGCGATCCACATGGCCGCGATGTAAAGCACCACCCCGATGGTGGCCGTCCAGAAGTGCAGCTCGACCAGCTTCATGCTGGCCATCTCGGTCTTGCCGAACATGCGTGGGATCAGGTAGTACAACGAGCCGATGGAGACCATGGCGACCCAGCCCAATGCGCCGGAATGAACGTGACCGACGGTCCAGTCGGTGTAGTGCGAAAGGGCGTTGACGGTCTTGATCGACATCATCGGCCCTTCGAAGGTCGACATGCCGTAGAAGGAAAGCGATACGATCAGGAACTTCAGGACCGGGTCGGTACGCAGCTTATGCCAGGCGCCGGACAGGGTCATGATGCCGTTGATCATGCCGCCCCACGAGGGTGCCAGCAGGATCAGCGAGAAGACCATGCCGACCGACTGGGCCCAGTCGGGCAGCGCGGTGTAATGCAGATGGTGAGGGCCGGCCCACATGTAGGTGGATATCAGGGCCCAGAAGTGCACGACGGAGAGTCGGTATGAGTAGACCGGACGACCGGCCTGTTTCGGGATGAAGTAGTACATCATGCCGAGGAACGCGGTGGTCAGGAAGAAGCCCACTGCATTGTGCCCGTACCACCACTGCACCATGGCGTCGATGGCACCGGGATACATGCTGTAGCCTTTGGTCAGGGAGACCGGGACAAAGGCACTATTGACGATATGCAGCACCGCGATGGTCAGGATGAATGCGCCGAAAAACCAGTTGGCGACGTAGATGTGCTTGACCTTGCGGGTGGCGACGGTGCCGAAGAAGACGATCGCATAGACGACCCAGACCACGGCGATCAACAGATCGATCGGCCATTCCAGCTCGGCGTATTCCTTGCCACTGGTGATGCCGAGCGGCAGCGTGACCGCCGCCAGCACGATGATCAGATTCCAGCCCCAGAAAGTGAAGGCCGCCAGCGGTCCGCCAAACAGGCGGGTCTGGCAGGTGCGCTGGACCACGTAATAGGAGGTGGCGAAAAGGGCAGAGCCCCCGAAGGCGAAGATAACGGCGTTGGTGTGCAGCGGACGCAGGCGACCGTAGCTCAGGAAAGAAATGCCATCGGTTAGTTCAGGAAGGGCCAGCTGAGCGGCAATGATGACGCCGACGAGCATGCCTACGATGCCCCATACGACCGTCATGACCGAGAACTGGCGCACGACCTTGTAGTTGTACGTGGTCTGTGACTCCATTACGCGTCTCCCAAGTGATAAAGATATCCACCCGTCGCGTGTCAGACGGGCAAACCTCGCGCGCACCCTAATGGTTTATAAGGAATCGCTGTTTTGATTTAGATCAAATGCGCGCCGCCGAGCGGCGGAGCAAGTAATATTGTCGCTTCCGACTTGATCTAGCTCAAGTCGAAGGGTTTACCTGAAGTGGCGTTCGCAATTTGGTTGGTGGGTCACCATCGAACTGAGCCGCTTCATATCGATTATCTGCACGTGTTTGCGTTCCACTTTCAGGATCTTTTCGTCCTGGAACCGGGTGAACAGACGACTGACGGTTTCGAGTGCAAGCCCGAGGTAACTTCCGATCTCCTGACGCGACATGCTGAGGAAAAAATCTGTGGCTGAAAAGCCGCGCCTTTTAAAGCGCTCGGAGAGACTCAGCAGGAAAGACGCGACGCGCTCCTCAGCCGTGCTGCGTCCGAGCAGGGCCATCATTTCGGCCTCCTGGCTGATCTCTTTGCTCAGAAGGCGGAACATCTGGTGCTGCAGACTGGGGATGTTCGCGGACAGGTCTTCCAGGCGCTCGAATGGCAGCTCACAGATCGCGGTGGTCTCGAGGGCCCTGGCACTGCAGCCATGGTGGCCATCCTGGATCGCGTCCAGGCCCAGAACCTCGCCGGGAAGGTGGAAGCCGACGACCTGTTCATCGCCGTCATTGGTCTGGGTGAAGGTCTTGACCGCGCCCGTCTTGACCACGAACAGGTTGCGGAAAGGCTCTTCTGCACGGAACAGGTGATCACCGCGCTGAAGTGGTCGGTTACGTTTCACGATCGCGTCCAGTCGGTCGACGTCTTCCGGCCTCAAACCCATGGGCAGGCAGAGCGTGGCGAGGCTGCAGTCACGGCATGCAACCTTGATCTTGTCGATTGAGATAACGTTTTTGACTGCCACTTTGAATATCCCTGAGACTTATGCTGTTTATTGCCGCTATTTTTGTCGGTTCTGCCCTGATTGTGCGAACTTTTTTGATCTCGATCAATAACTTTATGCGTGTTGCATAAAAAAACCCGCCCTAAACAAGGACGGGTTTTTTGTTTTTCGGGCGCCTTGGCTTATTCGGCGGGCGGCGCAGCAGGGGCCGGCGGTGCTCCCCAACCTGGGGCGCCTCCTCCCCAGCCCGGGCCATAACCACCACCGTAGCCTGGGCCGTATCCGCCGCCCCAAGGTCCGCCCCGTAACCGCCATAGCCGTAGCCCGGCTGCTGGTAGTTGTAACCACGGCCCCAGCCATCGCCGGCGCCGTAGCCGCTGCCGTAGCCACGCATATTGGTATTGCCGCGGCCACTCATGTTCATGCTGAAATCACCGGCACCTGAACCGGAACCGTCACCCCAGCCGTCGCCCCAGCCGGAGGTGTTGCCGTAACCGGAGCCACGGTTGTACTGGCTGTCCCAGTTGTTTCCACCCCAGGGACCGCCGCCGCCCCAGAAGGCGCTGGCCGATGACATGGTTAATACAGCTGCGCCTGCGACAACCGCAACGCCGAATGCTTTTGCAAACTTCCGCATTTGGATCACTCCTTAAAGTGCGTGTTTCTATAAATGTGTGAGCTTCCCTGCATCGACAGTACCCGTCTTTTCGAAGAGATCGGTCGGCACGGGCCCGGGGGGGTTCCTTCGTCCCGAGCAAGGATCACTATAGACCAAGCCAGCAATTGCCACTAGCGGCAAAAAAGAAAATATTGGGCCTAACGCATTGGAATATAAGGTGATGTTAATGGAATACCTGGCGCCGCCTAAACACGGACCGGCGGATTGGAGTGCATTTCCGATTGAGCACAATGGGGGCATCTGGTACCGTCTAATCCCGTCCGTTAAACCTCCTTCTGAGCCCCTTGGCCAATGGCTAAATGCATTTTTATAACGGGCGGCGTTGTGTCGTCCCTGGGCAAAGGCATTGCCTCTGCCTCGCTTGGTGCCTTGCTTGAGGCCCGTGGCCTGAACGTCACGATGATCAAGCTGGATCCGTACATCAACGTCGATCCCGGCACCATGAGCCCTTTCCAGCACGGCGAGGTTTTTGTCACCGAAGACGGTGCCGAGACCGATCTGGATCTGGGGCACTATGAGCGATTCATACGTACCACCATGGGGCGCAACAACAATTTCACCACCGGCCAGATATACGAGAACGTCATCCGCAAAGAACGGCGTGGCGAGTATCTGGGGGGCACGGTTCAGGTCATTCCGCATATCACCAACGAAATCAAGGACTGCGTGCGCCGCGGTGCGGGGGACGCCGATGTCGCCCTGGTGGAGATCGGCGGAACCGTCGGCGACATCGAGTCACTGCCATTTCTCGAGGCCATTCGCCAGATGGGCATCGAGATGGGCCATGACAACGTGCTGTTTATGCACCTGACGCTGGTGCCCTATATCCCGACATCCGGAGAGATCAAGACCAAACCGACGCAGCACTCGGTGAAGGAGCTTCGCTCGATCGGAATACAGCCGGATGTGCTGGTTTGCCGTGCCGACAGACCGGTTCCGGACAGTGAGCGTCGCAAGATCGCACTGTTCACGAATGTGGCCGAGCGTGCCGTTATCTCCGCGATCGATGCCGACAGTATTTATCGGATCCCGCTGATGCTGCATGCGCAGGGCCTGGATGAGATCGTGGTCGATCAGCTGCGGCTCGACGTCCCGCCGGCCGACCTCACCGAATGGCAGGCTGTGGTCGACGGTCTGGACAACACCGTGGGTGAGGTGAATGTGGCCATGGTCGGCAAATATGTCGATTTGACCGAGTCATACAAATCTCTGAACGAGGCGCTGGTGCACGCAGGGATCAAGTCGGCGCGCAAGGTCAACATCCACTACGTCGATTCCGAGGCGCTGGAAACCGAGGGCACGGGCAGTCTCGAGCAGATGGACGCGATCCTGGTGCCGGGCGGCTTTGGTGAACGTGGTGTCGAGGGCAAGATCGCCGCGGCGCGATATGCACGTGAGAATGGCGTGCCTTATCTTGGCATATGCCTGGGCATGCAGGTGGCGGTGATCGAAATCGCTCGTAATCTCGCGCATCTCGAGGGTGCGCACAGCACCGAGTTCAATCCGGCCACGCCATTCCCGGTGATCGCATTGATCACCGAATGGTTGAATGCGGATGGTTCGGTCGAGCAAAGGGAGGCCGATGCGGATCTGGGCGGAACCATGAGACTCGGCGCGCAGCAATGCAAGTTGGCAAGGCGCACGAAAGCGCGTAAATCCTATGGTCAGGATGTGATCAGCGAACGCCATCGCCACCGTTACGAATTCAACAACGGCTATCGGCAGGAACTCGAGGATGTCGGCATGAAAGTCGCCGGGACGTCCATCGATGGACGCCTGGTTGAAATGATCGAACTGCCTTCGCATCCCTGGTACGTCGCCTGTCAATTCCATCCCGAGTTCACATCAACGCCGCGCTATGGGCATCCTTTGTTCCAGGGTTTCATAAATGCCGCACTGGCCCATCGCGACAAAGGCGTTGAAGCGGCGGTATCGGCATGAAGCTGTGTGGTTTCGAGGTCGGGCTGGACCGCCCGTTTTTTCTGATTGCGGGGACCTGCGTCATCGAGGGCGAGGCATCGGCTTTGTCTGTGGCCGCGACGCTCAAAGAACTGACTTCGGTACTTGGCGTCCCGTTCATCTACAAGTCTTCGTTCGACAAGGCCAACCGTTCTGCGCATGACAGCCCGCGCGGTCCTGGCCTGGAAGAGGGACTCAGGATTCTCGAGCGCGTCAAGACCGAACTGGATCTTCCGGTATTGACCGATGTCCACGAAGATACGCCGTTGGACGAGGTCGCATCGGTCGTTGATGTGCTGCAGACCCCGGCATTCCTTTGTCGCCAGACGAATTTCATCCAAAACGTCGCACGCGCCGGCAGGCCGGTAAATATCAAAAAAGGGCAGTTTCTGGCGCCCTGGGACATGGGCAACGTGGTGGACAAGGCGCGTGCCACCGGAAACAAACAGATCATGGTGTGCGAGCGCGGCGTATCTTTCGGCTACAACACCCTGGTATCCGACATGCGCGGCCTGGCGGTGATGCGTTCAACCGGTTGTCCCGTGGTATTCGATGCGACTCATTCGGTGCAGCAACCCGGGGGCCTGGGCAACGCCTCGGGCGGCCAGCGTGAGCATGTCCCTGTGCTGGCACGTGCTGCAGTCGCCGCTGGAATCTCCGGTTTGTTTATGGAGACGCACCCGGATCCCGCAAATGCTTTGTCTGATGGTCCGAACTCATGGCCTTTGGACAAAATGAGGCGCCTGCTGGAGACCCTGATCGAACTCGATCAGACCGTAAAGCGCAGTGGCTTTATCGAACAGGAACTGTAAGGCGGCGAAGCGCAACGGCGTGCTGTAGAGACAGGAAGCTTGCCAGGCAAGGCAGACGTTTCTCGAATCTTGAACATCGTTTGTTTGCCGTCGCCTAATATCTATTTTCAGGAGTACCCATGTCCGAGATCATTGATGTGCGCGCCCGTGAAATCCTCGATTCGCGCGGGAATCCCACAGTTGAGGCCGATGTATTGACCGAAGACGGCGCCATCGGCCGGGCGGTAGCCCCCTCAGGGGCCTCGACCGGATCTCGAGAGGCGCTGGAGTTGCGCGATGGCGACAAACACCGTTACCTCGGGAAGGGTGTATTGACCGCCGTGGGTCATATCAATGGTGAGATCTGCGATGCCATGCTGGGACAGGATGTGGGCGGCCAGGAGGCGATCGATCGCCGGCTCATCGATCTGGACGGCACAGAAAACAAATCACGCCTGGGTGCCAACGCGATTCTGGCCGTTTCACTGGCTGCCGCACATGCCGCTGCCCAGGAAAAGGCCATGCCGCTCTATCAGTCGCTGGGGGATGGCAGCTACCGTATGCCGGTACCGATGATGAACATCATCAACGGTGGCGAGCACGCCGACAACAGTGTCGACTTGCAGGAGTTCATGATCCTGCCGGTGGCGGCGGGTTCGATCCGTGAAGCGGTACGCTACGGCGCAGAGGTGTTTCATGCGCTCAAATCAGTTCTGGGCCAGCGCTCGCTCGCGACCACGGTGGGTGATGAAGGCGGCTTCGCGCCGAACCTGCGTTCGAACGAGGAGGCCATCGAGGTCATCCTCGAGGCGATCGGCAAGGCCGGCTTCAGGCCGGGCGAAGATATCTACCTGGGCCTGGATGCGGCGAGTTCCGAGTTCTACAAGGATGGCCAATACGTGTTGGCTTCGGAAGGCAAGTCGTTCGACTCAGCAGGTTTTACCGACTTCCTGAGCAACTGGGTCGACCAGTATCCCATCATCTCGATTGAGGATGGTATGGACGAGGGTGACTGGGATGGCTGGAAACTGCTGACCGAGCGACTGGGCAGCCGTGTGCAGCTGGTCGGTGATGACCTTTTCGTCACCAACACCCGTATTCTCAAAGAGGGCATCGACAAGGGCGTTGCGAATTCGATTCTGATCAAATTCAATCAGATCGGTACGCTGACCGAGACACTCGAGGCCATCAACATGGCCCAGGCTGCCGGTTACACGGCGGTGATCTCCCACCGCTCCGGTGAAACCGAAGATACGACCATTGCCGATCTGGCCGTGGCGACGGGCACCGGCCAGATCAAGACCGGCTCGTTGTCGCGCTCAGATCGTGTCGCCAAATACAACCAGCTGATGCGTATCGAAGATCAGCTGGGCGGTGATGCGGTGTATGCCGGCAAGAGCGCGTTTCCCTGCTTTTAAAGGCGGCTGAGCCGACTGTGAGCCTAAAGCTGCAGCTGGTGGTTGCCGTGCTCGTGCTGATGTTGCTTGGGTTGCAGTACCGTCTGTGGGTGGGTGAGGGCAGTCTGGCCGAGGTGTCGGTATTGAGACAGCAATTGGCCACTCAGCGTGCCGAACTGACTGATCTGCAGGAGCGCAATGCAACCCTGCGGGCGGAGGTGGATGACCTCCGGGATGGCTTGGCGGCCATCGAGGCAAGGGCGCGCAGCGAACTTGGCCTGATTCGACAGGGCGAGACCTATTTCCAGTTGTTGCCCCCGGATGCAAAGCCCGATGACTGAGCCGTCATTCTGGGTGATCGTGCCGGCCGCAGGGGTCGGCACGCGCGTCGGCAGTGCCATACCCAAGCAATACCTCGAACTCAGGGGACGCGCGGTGATCGATCACACGATTGGGCGCCTGCTGTTGCACCCCCTGGTGGACGGCCTGTACCTCGCGCTGGGCGCGGAGGACGGCTGGTGGGACGGTACTGAATTCAGTGGCCATCCGGATCTGGTGCGGGTGGAGGGTGGCAGCGAGCGCTGTCATTCGGTATTCAATGCACTTGAGATGTTGGGGCAGCGCGCAGACCGTGACGACTGGGTGTTGGTGCACGATGCGGCACGTCCCTGTGTCAGACGCTCCGATATCGATGCCTTGATCGACAGGGTGCGCTCTCACGCGGTCGGTGGCCTGCTCGGAATGCCGGTGCGCGACACCATGAAAAGGACCGATGCGACCGATGGCGTGCTCGAGACCGTGGAACGCGACCGCCTCTGGCACGCCTTCACCCCCCAGATGTTCCGTTTCGGCGTGCTAAATGACGCCATGAAGGATGCCCTGGAAGCAGGCTTTCTGGTGACTGATGAAGCCAGTGCCATCGAACGGGCCGGGCATCGTTTGATCATGGTCGAGGGCCATGCCGACAATATCAAAATCACGCGCCCGGAGGATCTGTCCCTGGCCGCGTATTACCTGGAACAGCAGGCACTCGAATTCCCGTAGGGCAGGCTGTGCCTGCCAAAAAGATGTCGGGCGGAGCCCGACTTCCCATAGCACCCGGCAAAACCGGGCCATATCCACTTGATCTGTCAGATCCCGAGCACAGCAAATGCATTCGCCGTGGTCTGAGCGGCTGCGGCTTCCGCGGGTATCCCGCGCAGTTCAGCCAGCGTCGTCAACACCTCGGGAAGATATGCCGGGCTGTTGCGCTGGTACTGATGTGAGGCCACCGTCATGTCCGGTGCATCGGTCTCTAGCACCAGGGACTCAAGCGGCAGATCGGTCGCGAGTCGGCGCAGACGTTTCGAGCGCTCGAACGTGAGCATGCCGCCGAACCCAAGCCGAAAGCCCATATCGATGTAGCGACCGGCCTGTTCCAGGCTGCCATTGAAAGCATGGCAGAAACCACCGTTGAGCCGATAGCGTTTGAGCGTCTGCAGCATGGCATCGTGGGCCTTGCGCACGTGCAGAACGACGGGAAGGTGAAACGACTGTGCAACACCCAGCTGGGCTTCCAGCAGATTCTGCTGTTGCACTCTGTCGAGGTGCTTGAGTTGCCAGTCCAGTCCGATCTCGCCGATTGCCACCGGCCTGCAACGACCAACTTCATCGGCGAGCGCCTGGATGTCCTGCGATTGGTGTTGTTGCAGATAGACGGGGTGCATGCCCAGGGCGAGATGCAGGCCGGGGTCTGCGCCACAAAGCTCGATCAAAGGCGACCACGTGGAGCGTTGAACCGCAGGCACCAGCAGGTCAGCGACGCCGGCGGCGCGTGCATCGTCGAGGACGCGGCCGCGATCCGGGTCGAATTCCCCGACGTCGATATGACAATGGGTGTCGAACAGTTTCATGCAGTCAGTTTAGCGTGCGGCGGGTGTTATTATCCGCTCCCTGTTTATAAACAAATTGTTGAAGTCATGCGTATTGGTCACGGTTTTGATGCCCATCGATTCTGCGAAGGCAGTCAAGTCACCATAGGCGGCGTCCGCATTGATCATGACAAGGGCCTCGAGGCCCATTCGGACGGCGACGTGCTGGTGCATGCCGTGTGCGATGCGCTGCTCGGAGCGGCGGGACTCGGTGACATCGGTCGGCACTTTCCGGACACGGAAGACCAGTACCGCGGTATCGACAGCCGCATCCTGCTTCGGCGTGTGCGTGATGTCTTGGCGGAGCGCGGGCTGCGTGTTTCGAACCTTGATTGTACCGTCATCGCGCAGGCGCCGCGCATGGGGCCGCACATGGAAGCGATGTCTCTGAACATGGCCGAGGACATGGGTATTGCCGCAGACCGGGTCAACGTCAAGGCCACCACGACGGAACGCATGGGCTACACGGGACGCGGTGAGGGTATAGCGGCGCATGCCGTCGTCCTGCTGGCCGCACGTTGATGTCCTCTCCGCTTCCGCCGGGTGACCCGACCCTGGGGCTGGCGTTTGCACATGACGGTCCTGTTCTGGAAGGTTGCCTGCGTGCCTCCCCGGAGGACTTTGTAGTTGAAGAGGAACTGGGTTACCAGGCTTCCGGTGAGGGCGAGCATGTGTTCCTCACCGTGCGCAAGCGTGGGCGCAATACGCAGGAGGTGGCGCGCGCCATTGCCAAACTGTCGGGCGTGCCTCAAATGGCGGTTGGTTATGCCGGCCTGAAGGATCGCCATGCCGTGACGACCCAGCACTTCACGGTGCAGCTGCCCGGGCGCGAGGCGCCGGAGTGGGCCTTGCTGGAGGATGACTCACTGCAGATTCTCAATGCCGAACGTCATCACCGCAAGATCCGGCGGGGTGGTCTGCGTGGCAACCGTTTCATCATTCGGGTTGACTCTGCGCGGGGCGACCGGGACCTCGTTGATCAGCGACTTAAGCGTATCGCGTTGGCAGGCGTGCCGAATTATTTTGGCAGCCAGCGTTTCGGGCGTGACGGCCAGAATCTGATTCGAGTAGCCGAATTGTTTGCCGGAAGTGGTCGCAGACCCGGTCGTGAACAACGTGGCTTGCTGCTGTCTGCCGCCAGAGCGCAGCTGTTCAACCGGGTACTGCAGGCCCGCGTCGAAGACGGAAACTGGGATCGGGCCTTGGACGGCGATGTAATGGCCTTGTCCGGTTCGCAACGACAATTCGTGTATGACCCTGAAGATGCCACCATCCCACCCCGACTGGCCGAACTCGATATCCATCCGACCGGGCCCCTGTGCGGGCGTCGCAGTCGTGCCCTGGAAACAGTTTCGGTTGCGAAATCGATCGAGGAACAGTCACTGTCTGGCTGGGCCGATTGGATCAGCGGTCTGCAGCGGTTCGGTCTGGATGCTGACCGGCGCGCCCTGCGTCTGGCGGTGCAGGACATGCACTGGCACTGGACCGATGAGGTGCTGGAAATAGGCTTCAGACTGGTCGCCGGGGCCTATGCGACCGCAGTGCTGCGCGAGATTGTCCGGGCCTGAAGTGCCTTATCAACCTGCAAATTGCGCTTATGAATGTTGATATTCTGTGGCAGTAGGGCAGGCTGCGTCTGCCGGTAGGTGTCGGGCGCAGCCCGACCCGCAAGCCAGGATCTGATCCCCGGTTAAAATTGCCGGCGGTACTTGCCGGACAGCAGCACGTAGACCGCACCGGTGCCGCCGTCCCAGCGCGGGGCGGTCACGAAGGCGAGAACCTCGTCTTTCTGACGCAGCCACTGGTTGGCCTTCTGTTTCAGTACCGGCTGCTCGCCCGAGCTGCGCCCTTTGCCATGGATGATGCGCACACAGCGTCGCCCGGTTTCGAGGCTGTAGTTCAAAAAACGCGCAAGTGCGGGTTTGGCCTCGCGCACCCTCAGGCCATGAAGGTCGAGGGTGCCTTCAGCCTCGATGACTCCACGTTGCAGATCGTGGAATAGCCGATTCTGAATCCCCGGGCGGCGAAACTCCAGAAAGTCGCCCGTCTCGATCGCCAGATCGTGGAAGTCGTCTTCTTTTTCATCTCCGACCGGCAGATCGACGGGAACTGGACGCCGTTTTCTGCGATAGGGGGCGGCGCGTGGATCCTCGATGGGCTCCACGCCCTCCATCGCCTCGCGGAAAGCGATCTCGTCTTCGTTTTCGCCGTCGTCGTGGTTTTTGCCCATGAGACTGATTGAAACGGGTTGGCGGGCGTAGATCAAGATGAGGATATATACGGTTTGCAGTATCATTTGCCGCCCCCTTTGGCGAAGGTTGGACGTAACGCGGGACGGCATGCAGATTCTCCTCAGCAATGATGATGGCTACCAGGCCCCGGGCCTCAGCGCCCTGTACGAAGCGCTTAGTGCGATCGCGGATACGGTCGTGGTGGCGCCTGACCGGGATCGAAGCGGTGCGAGCAATTCGCTCACGCTGGAGCAACCAATCCGTGCACGTGAAGCGGAGAACGGATTCATCCGCGTCGAGGGAACCCCTACCGATTGCGTGCATCTGGCGATAACCGGCCTGCTCGAGGCTGAACCCGATATGGTCGTCTCCGGCATCAACGCCGGTGCCAATATGGGCGATGACGTCATCTACTCGGGTACCGTGGCGGCTGCCACCGAGGGGCGCTTTCTCGGCTATCCTGCGATCGCTGTTTCAATCGCCTCGCATGCACCGCGGTTCTTCGATACGGCGGCACGGGTCACGGCCGAATTGGTCCAGCTTTTGTGCGCGCAGCCTATTGCGTCGGACTCGATTCTGAACGTGAACGTGCCGGATCTGCCATACGATGAGCTGCAGGGTATGGTCGCGACCCGCCTGGGTCATCGCCACAAGGCCGAACCCGTCGTCAAATCCGAGGATCCGCGAGGCCGCCCCATTTACTGGGTGGGTCCCGCGGGCGCCGAGCAGGATGCAGGTCCGGGGACCGATTTTTATGCCGTGCGCAATGGTTTCGTCTCGATCACTCCGCTGCAGGTGGATCTGACACGTCATCAGGCATTGCAGGATCTGGCCGCCTGGCTGGAGGAGCGACGATGACACCCGTCGGCCTCGGCATCGGAATGACCTCACAGCGCACGCGGGAACGTCTGATACGACGCCTGCGCGATGAGGGTATCCGCGACCAGAGGGTCCTCGACCGCATCCGCAACACCCCGCGCCACCTGTTCGTCGATGAGGCGCTGGCGAGTCGCGCCTACGAGGACACCGCGCTGCCGATCGGCAAAGGCCAGACGATTTCACAGCCGTATATCGTGGCGCGCATGACAGAGGTGTTGCTGGAAGGCGGCCCATTGGAAAACGTACTCGAGGTGGGGACCGGCTCCGGTTACCAGACGGCGGTGCTGGCGCCGCTGGTGCGGCGGATCTATACGACCGAGCGTATCCAGGTCCTGTTGGATCAGGCGCGACGCCGCTTCCTGAGGCTGAAGATCCGCAACGTGATCACCAAGCATGTCGATGGCGGACTCGGTCTACCCGAGTACGCTCCCTTCGACGGGATTATCGTGACCGCGGCACCTCAAGGTATCCCACTGGCGCTGGTCGAACAGTTGCGTCCCGGAGGGCGCATGGTGTTGCCGATTGGAGAGCGTGACGAACAGGTCCTGGTGCGCGTCACCCGGACAGCTGAAGGTTACGAGCACGAAATGCTCGAACGGGTCAGCTTCGTACCGCTGCTCGGCGGGGTTTCTGAGTGAAGCTGTTCTCCCCGCTGTATGCGAAAGCGATGCGCTGGGCGCGCCATCCGCGCGCGCCCTGGTATCTCGGTGGTCTGAGTTTTGCCGAGTCCTCGTTCTTTCCTATTCCGCCGGACGTGATGTTGGCGCCGATGTGCATGGCGCAGCCGAAAAAGGCAGTATGGTTCGGCACCCTCACGACGCTGACATCGGTGCTGGGAGGGATGTTTGGCTATCTGATAGGTATGTTTGCGTTTGACATGGTTGAACCATGGTTGCAGGGCGGCCACTACGCAGAGCCTTTTGAGCTTGCAAAGCAATGGTTCGACGAATGGGGCTTTCTCGCCATTCTTGCCGCCGGTTTCTCGCCGATACCCTACAAGATATTCACGATTACGGCCGGTGTCCTGAGCATGGCATTCATGCCTTTCGTGCTGGCTTCTTTCGTCGGTCGCGGTGCACGATTTTTTCTCGTTGCACTATTGATGGCATGGGGTGGCGAGGCAATGGAGCAAAAACTGCATCGCTGGATTGACTGGTTGGGCTGGTTGACGGTCGCAGCGGTGGTGATCATAGTCCTGGTCTACAGGTTCTGATTGAATTCGGTGCAGAAGCGGAAGTCTTGAAGCAGAAATCCTTCCGAGTCCCATTTGAAAAATGCGTTTGCTCCGTGCGGAGAAGGTGGCCTTTGCTCTGCGCGCTTGTGTTGATTGCGCTGGGCCTGGCCGGTTGCACCGCAGCCTGGCGCGCCCCGGTTGAATCGCGCGGTCAAAAAACCGTCTCGCCCAAACCATCGCGCAGCGTTATTCGCACCGATCATTACCGCGTGCAACGCGGCGACACCCTTTACGCGATAGCCTGGCAGAATGGAGTGGATTTCCGGTTGATCGCCAGCTGGAACGGCATACGTCCGCCTTACCGCATCTATTCCGGACAGGTCCTGCGCCTGACGCCGCCAGTTGCGAGCAGAATGCCGCCCTCGGCGCCGGCACCCAAGGCGAAACAAGAGCCGCGCGTTCGAGCTGCAAGCAAACCCTCTACAAGACCTGCTCCCAGCCCGGTCAAGAAGAAGCCGGTAACGAAAAAGAAACTCGCATGGCGCTGGCCGGTGCGCGGCCGAATTGTATCGAGTTTCAAGGCCGGGGATCCGTTGCGCAAAGGGATAAAGATTACAGGTCAGAGCGGGAAGGCCGTTCTGGCGGCAGAGGGCGGCAAGGTTGTCTACAGCGGTAGTGGACTGATCGGCTATGGCAGGCTTATCATCGTCAAACATAATGATAATTATCTGAGTGCCTACGGGCATAACAGTAAGATCCTGGTCAAAGAAGGCGATCAGGTCACCAAAGGTAAAAAGATTGCAGAGATGGGAACCGCGAACAGCGGTGAACCGATGCTGCATTTTGAAATAAGACGTGACGGTAAACCTGTCGATCCCGAGCGCCTTTTGCCGCGCAAATGATCGTTCACGTTTCCCGGGCGCTTACCGGATGTAATCACAGAGTGACGGAGGGGGCATGCCCGCAAAGCGCGACGAAGTCGATGCGGACGTTGTTGAAGACATCAAAGCCGTTGATGGCGGTAAGGATGATGACGTCGATGTGGATATCGATGCCGCCATCGACGTAGAGATAGCTGTCGAGGACACCAGCGCCAAACCGACGCCAGCCGCAGGACCGTCCGGCGATGGCGACAAGAAGTATGTGGCCGGGGATGTTCCCGACAGTCAGCTCGATGCGACCCGTCTTTACCTCAACGAGATCGGTTTTTCCAAGCTCCTGACCGCTGAAGAAGAGGTCTACTATTCTCGTCTTGCGCAGAAGGGGGATGCAGCAGCCCGTCGCCGGATGATCGAGTGCAATCTGCGTCTCGTGGTGAAGATTGCACGCCGCTACATGAATCGCGGCCTGGCACTGCTCGATCTGATCGAAGAGGGCAACCTTGGTTTGATTCGTGCCGTCGAGAAATTCGATCCCGAAAGGGGATTTCGTTTTTCGACCTACGCGACCTGGTGGATTCGCCAGACCATAGAACGCGCAATCATGAATCAGACGCGCACTATTCGGCTGCCCATACACGTGGTCAAAGAGATCAACGTGTATCTGCGTGCGGCACGACAGCTTACGCAGAAACTTGACCACGAACCCACTGCGGAGGAGATCGCCGACCTGCTCGATCGTCCGATTGACGAGGTGAAGCGTATGCTCGGTCTCAACGAGCGCGTTACCTCGGTCGACACCCCCTATGGTAAAGATGCGGACAAGCCCCTGCTCGATACCATTGCCGATGAGAACGCAAAAGATCCTACCGAGCATATCCAGGCGGATGATCTTTCGGGCCATCTCGACGACTGGTTGTCCAAGCTGAACGACAAGCAGCGCGAGGTGGTTGAGCGCCGGTTTGGCCTGCACGGCTACGAAAATTCGACGCTCGAACAGGTGGCAAATGAGCTCGGTGTGACACGCGAGAGGGTCAGGCAGATTCAGATGGATGCGCTCAAACGCCTGCGTGGGATCCTGGAGCAGGACGGGTTCTCGATCGATACGATCTTCAAATAGAACGTAGGTAGCGCATGCCCCATTGGCCTGTAGCGGGCGTGGTTTCCGGATCACTGATTCGGCTATCGTGCGGGCTTGATTGGACACACATGAAATCTAAGCCTTGGAGTCAGGATCGCAATGAGGGATACAAGCAAAAAAGAACGTGAAATTCTGCTGGTGATGCGCAAGGTTCTGGCGCAGATCATCAAGGATACGACGCCGCCCAGTAAGGCCATGAAACACCCGTTGACAGACCAGACCATCGAAGACGTGCGTCATTGTCTCGGTCTGATCTCGCTGCGTGAGCGCGAACTGGCGGATGCTGCCGGCGCCACCCAGGAGCAGCCGTACTATACGGACGAGCCGCCCGCGGCAAAGGTGGTGCCTATCGGAAAGGTCGGCAAGCGCGAGATGGACACCGAAGACTGACGGGGGAAAGGGCCCGGCCAGTCGAAATAAAAAGCCCACGAGATCGTGGGCTTTTTTTGGACGGCTTATTCCTTTTTATCCGCGGTGGGTTGGTCCGGTGCCTGCACCTCTATGCGCGTGTTTTCGCGGATGGTGCCAATGGCATCTGCGATTTTTTGCTGCTGAATCTGCTTTTCGAGTTGGGGTTTCACGGTCTCGAAATCCGGTGGCGGCAACTCCCGACTCTCTTCACGCAGAATGACGTGCCAGCCGAAGCGAGTTTTAACCGGTGTCTTGCTGTAGCTGCCGTCCGCAAGCAGTTTGGTGGCCTCGGAAAACTCACTGACCATCTGATCAGCCTCGAACCAGCCCAGATCACCACCGACCGATTTGCTTGGGCCTGTGGAACGATCGGATGCCAGCGTCGCAAAGTCCGCGCCCCCGTCAAGTTCCACAATCACCGCCTTGGCGTCTTCCTCATTTTCCAACAGGATGTGACGGGCCTTGAATTCCTTGCCGGCACTGGCGTACTCAGCATCATACAAAGCGCGCAGCTGTGCCTCGTCGACGGGGGCACCGTCAAGCTGGGTGCGCACAAAAGCCTGGGCGACCAGTCTCGCGCGTGCCACCTCGAGTGCCGCTGCCACTTCCGGATCAGTAGCCAGTTCCCGACCCTGCTTCGAATTGGCGACCATGAAATTATTCACCAGCTCGTTCAACAGGCTTATCTGTCCCTGAGCATCCTTCGGGTTGCGCCCCGTTTGACTGGCAAACAATGCAAAGTGCAGGTTTGTGATCTCGAAATCATCGATTTTCACCAATGTCTGCGGCGCGGACTGCTCCTGGGCCAGCACCATGGAAGCAAGGCCGAGGCAAAATGTCAGTGCCGACATCCGCATCATGTAATTGCGCATACTCAATATCTCCTCATACCGTATGGATACTATTGCGGAAAGACCTGTTTGAAAGGTTTGACGCTGACCTGGGCATAGACGCCGGCATCGATATACGGGTCTGCGTCGGCCCAGGCCCTGGCCTCATCGAGACTGTTGAATGCGGCCACGATCAGGCTGCCGGTGAAGCCGGCTTCGCCCGGATCGTTGCTGTCGATGGCGGGATTCGGGCCTGCGACCACCAGGCGGCCTTCTTGTTGCAGTCGCGTCAGACGTTCGAGGTGTGCCGCACGCGCGCTCTTGCGCAGCGGCAGGCTATTTTCGACGTCGGTGCCGACAATGCAATAAAGCATGACTTCAGTCCTCTGTGGTGGGGTTTTGGGGTTCCATATGTCTGGCCAGGTAAAAGCCCTGTGCGAGCATGAAGGCGAGAGTCAGCCCGAGGAATCCGAACAATTTGAAATTGACCCAGGTCTGTTCCGAATAGCTATAGGCAACGTACAGATTGATGACGCCCATGCTGAAAAAAAACAGCACCCAGGCGGTGTTGAGACGCAGCCATACGGCGTCGGGCAGGGCCACCGCATGGTCCATCATGCGGCGCAGCAGGCTGCGGCGCATGAACACTTGCGAGACAAGAAATGCCCCTGCGAAAAGCCAGTTCACGACTGTGGGCTTCCACTTGATGAACGTCGGGTCGCGAAGTGCCAGCGTCAGTCCGCCGAAAACCACCAGGAGACCAAGAGTAAGCCATTGAGTATTCGCCACCTGGCCATACCGGAACTTGTGATAGGCGACCTGCAGCCCCGCCGCGACAATGGCAACCTGGGTTGCAACATAGATGTCGAACAGCTGATAGGCGATAAAGAAGAGGATGACCGGAAATAGGTCAGCAAGCATTTTCATCTGCGGAAAAGGTCTCTTTTATCGGGGAGTCTAATGCAGACGCCTGGGGGAGGCATAAGCGGAGAAGTAGCGCCGTACGACCTCGCGCACAGGCGCAGGATAATCGATGACGGTCATCTGCTCCATGCCCTCGCTGAAGAAGTGCAATGCCTCCTGCGGAAGGCTTTCGACAATGGCATCGAAGGCCGGTTCCATGAGTTCCGGATTATGGCTCCTTGTAGCGACGATGGCCCGGTTGAGGAGAAGCAGGCGCCACGGGTGCCCGGGGTCGTTGGCCGCGGAGTCCTCGCAGACGGGGCTGGTTGCCTCGATCAGCTCGCAGCACTGGGAGTAAAGAATCGCCATCGCCGTTGGATTGCTGGACTGGTTGGCAAAGTAGGCCAGGGCGTTGACCACCGGGGCCAACAGCTTGATCTCGCCACCATGGCGGGCAAACCACAACGCAAAGGGCAGGCTCAGCTGTTCGATCTCGGCCGCCAGGCCCCTCTGATCCAGCCCCGCTGCCAGTTGAGAGAGTTCCTCCACCAGGTGCAACCCGTAACCGCAGAGGGTGTTGATCTCCGCCGCCTCGCTCTTGCCGTCATGCTGCTCGTCCTGAATGTGTTTGAGCAAGTCGATCAGCTGGGACATGGCCTGGCTCAACATGACCGGCATGTCCACATCCTCACTGGCGTGGCCGGATGCCTCCCAGGCCTCTAGCACCTGGGCCGCCAGCGCGCTAAATCTTTCCTGAAGGTATGTCAGATCGACCGGAGGCAGACTCATGATAGCGAAGTTTAACACGCATCCATGGGGCTTCAGCCAACACCAGGCAGGCGCTCCCTCCGGGCCAGCCCACAAGCCATGTTGACCGCGTTGCACTTGCTGGAATTGGCGACGGCCAGTCCTGCGCTCGCGTGCCTTGCCAACCCGGCTTGTGTACTGGCTGTGGGTTACCGAACTTCCCGCATGGCCCACTAGCATCCTGTTAGAATCCGCCCCCATGCCAACGCACTACGATCTGCATGCACATTCCACGGCCTCGGACGGTACCTTGTCACCGTCGGAGCTGATGCGGCGTGCGCATGCCGCGGGTGTAGAGGTCATGGCCCTGACCGATCACGACACCCTGGAAGGATTGCAGGAGGCGGGTGCTGAGGCGCGCAAGCTCAGGCTTGAGTTCGTGCCGGGGGTGGAAGTCTCGGTGACCTGGCTGGGCATCACCGTGCACATCGTCGGCCTTGGCGTGGCGCCGGACAGCCAGGTTTTGGATAGTGGGCTGGCCCGTCTGCGCGAGTTCCGGGACTGGCGGGCAGAAGAGATCGGGCGTCGCCTGGCAAAACATGGTATCCACGGCGCTTTCGAGGGAGCTCTGGCATTCTCCAACGGGCGGCTTATCAGCCGCACGCACTTTGCACGATTTCTCGTGCAAGAACGGCATGCACGGGACCTGCGGGGGGTTTTTCGCCGCTTTCTGGTCAACGGCAAACCGGGGTTCGTAGCCGGACAGTGGGCAGAGCTTGAGGATGCGGTGCGCTGGATCCGGGAAGCGGGTGGTCAGGCCGTCATTGCACACCCGGCGCGCTATCCAATTACACGCAGCAAGCTGCGGCGCCTGATCAAAGAATTCACCGATGCGGGTGGGGAGGCGCTGGAAGTGGTTTCGGGCAGTCACAGCCGTGACGATTATTTCACCATGGCCCGGCATGCGCGCGATTTTGGCCTGCTCGCATCTGCCGGGTCCGACTATCACGGTCCCGAGCACCCCTGGATTGAACTGGGTAGGCTGCCCAAGCTGCCCGATGGATGTAAAGCAGTTTGGAAGGATTGGCCAATAAGCCATTGAATTAAAAGATGTCACAGTTTTTTCAGATTCACCCTGATAATCCTCAGGTGCGCCTGATACGGCAGGCTGTAGAGATCATCCGTCAAGGTGGCGTGGTCATTTACCCGACCGACTCGAGTTATGCGATCGGCTGCCAGATCGGTAACAAGTCGGCGATGGATCGTATCCGCCGGATCCGACGCCTGAGTGACGATCACAATTTCACCCTGATCGGCCGGAGCCTGTCGGAACTGTCTGCCTATACCAAGCTCGACAATCAGGCCCATCGTCTGATCAAGAACCTGACGCCCGGGCCTTACACCTTCATCCTCATGGCGACCAAGCAGGTTCCCAAGCGTCTGATGCATGCCAAGCGCAAGACCATCGGTGTGAGAATCCCGGACAACCGGGTGGCTCAGGATCTGTTGGAGGAGCTGTATGAACCCTTGTTGAGCAGCACCTTGATATTGCCCGGTGAAGATATGCCGATGATGGACCCCTACGAAATGAATCAGACCCTTGGACACAGTGTGGATCTGATCATCGATGGCGGTTACTGCGGTTTTGAACCGACCAGTGTGATCGACCTGAGCGAGGACCCTCCGAGGGTGCTGCGCGTAGGCAAAGGCGATGTATCGTTGTTCGAGGCCTGAGCCGTCAGTTTTTCGAATGCGACGGCCGTCCGCGATCAGATTCGGCCGGGATTCCTGTAAAACCACGCTCAGGCCGCATCATCCGCGCCCCCGGCACCGCCCGGAGATATAATGCCCGCCCATGGATGAACTCACTCTGGTCCAGCGCGTTGCCGTATGGGCCCTGCCACTGATCTTTGCCGTTACCGTGCATGAGGCCGCTCATGGTTGGGTGGCCGATCGTCTGGGTGATCCGACCGCACGTCAGCTGGGTCGGATCACCTTCAATCCCATCCCGCATATCGATCCGGTGGGTACGATACTGGTGCCTCTGTTGATGCTCAGTTTCACCGGTTTTCTGATCGGCTGGGCCAAGCCGGTGCCGGTGTCTGTGCGCAGGCTGCATTCACCGAAACGCGACATGGCGATCGTTGCGGCGGCGGGGCCGGCCGTGAACCTTGTCATGGCGCTGGGCTGGACCGCCATCATGCTTCTGGCACATAAGCTGGTGCACTCGATGCCGGCCGTCGCTGAGCCGCTGCTGCTGATGGCGGTAGCCGGTGTTTTCGTCAATCTGGTGCTGATGGCGATCAATCTCCTGCCGGTACCGCCGCTGGACGGCGGCCGCGTCGTGACCGGTCTGCTGCCGATGGCGGCGGCCCGTGTATACGCCCGCATCGAGCCATTTGGCATGATCATTCTGATCCTGCTGCTGATCAGTGGCTTCGTGGGCATGATATTGGGGCCGGTGGTTTTCGGGTCGATCCAGCTGTTGCCCGGTTCTGAGCTGGTGTTGGGTATACTGCCCACCTTGTTTCCCTAGGAGAGTCTCTTGGTTGCTGTAGCTGCACAACATGCGCGGGTCCTGTCCGGCATGCGTCCCACAGGTCGCCTGCATCTGGGTCACTACCACGGCGTTCTGAAAAACTGGGTCGAACTGCAGCACGAGTATGAGTGTTTCTTCTTTGTCGCCGACTGGCATGCACTGACCACCCACTATGACGATCCGAGCATGGTCCCGCAGAGTACCCGGGACATGGTGATTGACTGGCTGGCGGCCGGGGTGAATCCGGAGGAGGCAACTTTGTTCGTGCAGTCACATGTGCCCGAACATGCCGAACTGCATCTGCTGCTGTCGATGATCACGCCGCTCGGCTGGCTGGAGCGGGTGCCGACCTACAAGGATCAGCAGGAGAAGCTCAAGGAAAAGGACCTCTCGACCTATGGCTTTCTCGGCTACCCGCTGCTGCAGTCGGCGGACATCCTGGTCTACCGTGCGGGCATGGTGCCGGTGGGCGAGGACCAGGTGGTACACGTCGAACTGACGCGCGAGGTGGCGCGTCGATTCAACCATATATACGGACGCGAGCCCGGTTTCGAGGAAAAGGCCGAGCAGGCGGTCCAGAAAATGGGCAAGAAAAACGCCAAGGCTTACAAAAACTATCGGCGTGCCTTTCAGGAGCAGGGTGACGGTGAGGCGCTGGCAGCCGCCCGGGCCCTGCTGGAGTCGCAGCAGAACATCGGCACGGCCGATCGCGACCGCCTGTTCGGGTATCTCGAGGGTGGCGGTAAGGTGATCCTTCCAGAACCCCAGCCCCTGTTGACCAAGGCATCCAAGATGCCCGGGCTGGATGGCCAGAAGATGTCCAAATCCTACGGCAATACCATTCCCCTGGACGCACGGCCGGAAGATGTGGAGAAACAGATGCGTACCATGCCGACCGATCCGGCACGGGTGCGACGCACCGACCCCGGTGACCCGGCGGTCTGCCCGGTGTGGCAGTTCCATGAGGTGTATTCGGATCAGGGTACGAAGGATTGGGTGCAGGAAGGCTGTCGTTCCGCCGGTATCGGTTGCATCGACTGCAAGCAGCCCGTAATCGATGCCGTGTTGGCCGAACTCAGGCCGATGCAGGAGCGCGGCAAGGAATATGCTGAAAAGCCTGAGTTGGTTCGCGACATCATCGACGAAGGCTGCGAGCGTGCACGCATTGTGGCCGGTGAGACCATGCACGAGGTCCGCCAGGCCATGTCACTCATTTACTGATCTGCCGGGAACGACATAAATTGATCGAGCCACTTACCGAAGCCGTCACGCCACAGCAGGAAGAGATGCCTTTCGCCGTGGTGCAGGGACAGCCGCAGTTCAATCTGCCCAAGGATCTGTACATCCCACCGGATGCGCTCGAGGTCTTTCTCGATGCGTTCGAGGGACCGCTCGATCTGCTGCTGTATCTGATCCGCCGGCAGAACCTGGATATTCTCGACATACCCATTGCTGATATCACCAAGCAGTACATGGAATACATTGACCTGATGACTGACCTGCGCCTGGAACTGGCTGCCGAATACCTGGTGATGGCCGCCATGCTGGCCGAGATCAAGTCGCGCATGCTGCTCCCCAGGCCACAGGTGGAGGAAGAGGACGAACACGACCCGCGTGCAGAATTGATCAGACGGCTGCAGGAATACGAACGTTTCAAGCAGGCCGCTGAAGATATCAGTGAATTGCCGCAACTCGGACGTGATGTATTTCCCGTGGTGGCCGAGACGCCGCATAAGAATGTGTTTCAGGAACCGCCCGATGTCGATCTGAAGGAGGTGTTGCTGGCGCTCAAAGACGTCCTGCACCGTGCGGACATGTTCAGCAGTCATCACGTCGCACGTGATGCGCTGTCCATGCGCGAAAGGATGAGCCGCGTGCTCGAGTTGGTCAACTCGCAGCGTTTCAGTCAGTTTACCGACCTGTTCGATATCAGCGAGGGGCGTCAGGGTGTGGTGGTCACCTTCATGGCCGTACTCGAACTCATCAAACAGCAACTTATCGAGCTGGTACAGGCCGAGTCTTTTGCGCCGATTCACGTCAAGGCGCGTGGTGGTTAACGATGTCGCTGCCCTCGAATCTAAAAAACATTATCGAAGCGGCCCTGCTGGCCGCCGGCCGTCCCCTGTCGCTGGAGACGATGCAGACACTGTTCAGCGAAATCGAATGCCCGGAAAAGAAGGAGCTGCGGGCGGTCCTGCAGGAACTGAGCGAAGACTACCAGGGGCGCGGTATAGAGATCACCGAGGTATCGAGCGGCTGGCGCATCCAGGTTGGCGCGGCTTGCTCACCCTGGGTGTCACGCCTGTGGGATGAACGGCCGGCGCGCTATTCGCGCGCATTGATGGAGACGCTGGCACTGATCGCCTATCGTCAGCCGATCACGCGCGGTGAGATTGAAGATATCCGTGGTGTGTCGGTGAGCACCAATATCGTGAAGACCCTGATGGAGCGGGAATGGGTTCGCGTGGTCGGACAGAGGGACGTACCCGGAAAACCTTCGCTGTATGCCACGACGCGGGAGTTCCTGGACTATTTCGGTCTGAAATCGCTTGATGATCTGCCCACGCTCGCAGAACTGCGCGATCTGGACGAGATCAATCGCGAGCTCGATCTGAACGATCCGGAACGGGTCTCCGAGGCGGGCGACGCCGAAGACGGTCTTGAACAAGGAGCGCAGGAAGGCACACTTGCCGAAGCCGAAGCCGAAGCCGAAGCCGAAGCCGAAGCCGAAGCCGAAGCCGAAGCCGAAGCCGAAGCCGAAGCCGAAGCCGAAGCCGAAGCCGAAGCCGAAGCCGAAGCCGAAGCCGAAGCCGAAGCCGAAGCCGAAGCCGAAGCCGAAGCCGAAGCCGAAGCCGAAGCCGAAGCCGAAGCCGAGCCGAGCCGAAAAAAATGAAACCTCGTGAAACCCCGGGCGAGCGGATTCAGAAGCTTCTGGCCAATGCGGGTCTGGGGTCACGTCGTCACCTCGAGGCCCTGATCGGCGAAGGCCGGATCAAGGTCAACGGCAAGGTCGCCAAACTGGGCGATCGTGCCACCGCCGATGACCGTATCGAGATCGATGGTCGACCGGTCGGCGGCAAGCGCCTTTCCGGCAATCAGCGCTTCGTCATCATGTACAACAAGCCGGAGGGTGAGCTGGTCACCCGAAACGATCCAGAGGGTCGCAAAACGGTATTCGAGCGTCTGCCACGTTTGCCTGTTGGGCGTTGGATCGCGGTCGGTCGCCTCGACGTCAACAGTGCCGGCCTGCTGTTGTTCACCAATGACGGTGAGCTCGCCAACCGCCTGATGCATCCGCGTACCGAGATCGCCCGCGAGTACGCGGTGCGGGTCAACGGCGAGGTCAGTGACGACATGGTGCGCCGGCTTGTGACCGGCGTGGAGCTGGATGACGGACCGGCACGCTTCGAGGACGTTGTCGAATCCGGCGGCGAGGGCAGCAATCGCTGGTTTCATCTGGTGATCATGGAGGGACGCAAGCGTGAGGTCCGACGCCTGTGGGAGGCGGTCGGTGCGACGGTCTCGCGACTCAAGCGCGTTCGCTATGGCCCGATCATTCTCGACAGCAGCGTAAAGGTTGGTCAGTGGCGGGAACTGGACCCCGAGGAACGCCGCGCCTTGCTGGCCGTTGTGGATATCAAGGACAAACGTCCCTGGGGCAGCCTCAGCAAGAAACCGGCAAAAAAGAAGTCCGATTCGACGTTCTCGCCGTGGAAAAAGAAAAAACGCCGCTAACGGGCGACAGGTCCCGCAGCGAGTACTTTGCGTGGTCTGTATGACGCGTTGCGCGCTGTCTATGGTGAGCAGCCATGGTGGCCCGCCGAATCCGCCTTCGAGGTGGTCGTCGGGGCCGTCCTTACCCAGAACGCAGCCTGGTCGAATGTCGAGAAGGCCATAGATCGCATGAAGGCAGCCGGGCTGCTGTCGTTGCCGGCACTGCTGGACACAGACCACGATACCCTGGCGGACGTGATCCGGCCCTCCGGTTACTACAACATCAAGGCGAAACGCCTGCGCAACCTATGCGTATTTCTGGCAGAGGAGGGTGGCCTGGATGTATTCGCCAAGCGTGAGCTGCC
Organism: uncultured Gammaproteobacteria bacterium; assembly: GCA_963759055.1. Lineage (GTDB taxonomy): Bacteria > Pseudomonadota > Gammaproteobacteria > Chromatiales > Chromatiaceae > Thiosocius. Next base: position 162,422 of record CAVWYD010000013.1, on the reverse strand, counting down.
CGATCAGCGAGAGTCCCTGCTGGGCGTAAACGGTGTCGGCCCGGAGACTGCCGACGATATCCTGTTATACGCAATGCAGCAGCCGGTATTCGTGATCGACACCTATACCCGGCGTTTGTTGCAGCGGTACGGTCTGGCACGCGGCGATGAGGCTTATGAAGCACTGCGTTCGAAATTCGAACAGGCGTTGGATACGGATGTCTATCTCTTCCAGCAGTATCATGCGCTGATTGTCATGCACGCCAAGGCCGTTTGCCGCAAGGTCCCGCAGTGCCAGCGTTGCGCATTGGCCGCAGATTGCGCAACGGGTGGTAAGGCGGGCCCCATATTCCACCGTTTTCCGTCCAGCGAGACTAAGCTATGAAAAAACAAATTCGTTTCTACGAAAAGAAACTGAAATACGAAACAGATGCGTGGGATCTTTTTACGGCGCTGAGTGCTCAAGAACGGGTGATTGTCGTTGACGCCCGATCATCTGAGGCTTTCAATGCGGAGCACATTCCTGCAGCGATCAATATCCCGCATCGAGAGATGTCTCGAAAAACAACAGCACATCTCGATAAATCCGTTAGGTATGTCGTCTACTGCGATGGGATCGGCTGCAACGCCTCGACCAAGGGAGCACTGAAGATGGTGCAACTTGGCTTTTCGGTGAAGGAGTTGTTGGGCGGTCTTGAATGGTGGCGACGCGATGGCTATGCAACTGAGGGTGAGAATGCCGTTGCAGGAAAAAACCTTTCATGTGGCTGCTAAGGGCGCATGGCGGTCGTACCAGCCGCTCATGGTGCTCAGGGGGCGGCGCCCCGGTCTTCCAATATGCCCGGCAGCAGTGGTCTGTTTATCTGCTTTTCTGACACCCAATAAGAGCCGTGACAATGTTGATATGCGCTGAGGACGGATGGGTTGGCGATTGAGGTTGGCGGCCATGAAGAAACGGGCGACTGCCGGTTCTCTTTCTGCTCGTCTTGACGGGTTGCGGCGATATCGTAGAGAGGTATTACCCCAGCTATGAGTCAGCGAATGCCTCGGGTGCAATGAAGCGGGGATGGATTCCAGGCTGGTTGCCGACGTCGGCGCGAAATATCAACGAGGCGCACAGCATCGATACCAACGAAAGTCTGTTGAGCTTTGAGTTTCAAGCCTCAGAATGGGAAAGCATCCAACATCAGTGCGTAGGTATAGCGCATTCTGCTTCGCGCGAACCGGGCATTCAGGCTGAGTGGTGGCCTCGTGTGCTGCCTGAGAGTGCTTTACCTACCTCTCAGCTTGGTTACTACTCGTGCGAAAATGGGTCAGCATTCATGGCGGTGAACTATCTGGAAGGGCATGCGTATTACTGGAGGCCATAACTGGCCGGCCAAAAAGAGCGAGCTATGTGCCACGCTTGAAAGAGCGTTCGAACGCTCGTGTAGAAATATTCTGTCAAAGGGGGAATGGTTATGTTGAAACAAGGTTTTGCGGCTCTGGTTGCGATCGGCGTCGGAGTGTTCTTTTTGGCAGAGGCCCAGGCCATGAGCCTGGGCGAATTCGAATACAGGAACAGCTGCGCTCAATGCCATGGCGTGTCTGGCAAAGGGGATGGGCCAGTTGCTTCATCTCTGACGAAGAATCCCCCAGACCTGACCATGCTGCAAAAGAACAATGGCGGCGTCTTTCCTGTGACAAAAGTCTATTCGATCATCGAAGGCAACGCGGATGTGCGCGTACACGGATCGCGCGACATGCCCGTGTGGGGAAACCGATTTCGCGGCCGGATCAAGGATGAGGAGTTCGAGAACTTCTCGCCAGCTGATTCCGGCGAGTACATGACAACGCGAATCCTGGCGCTGATCGAGTATCTTTCAACAATCCAGGCCAAATGAACGCCCGGATCATGCCCTGAACCAGCTGGCCGGCCGTTGTCGGCGGGTGTCCGCCTGAGTCCCTGCTTCCGAATTCCGGAAATCGCCTACACGCCGGACGCGATTTTTCGTCTTAATCACACCCTCGGGCAGATGGGAGTTCAATGGGTTTGGGGTAAGCGCTATTGTTAACAACGTTTAGCAACTTATGCGCTCGAAGTAATTGATATAAGACTAATTGACGATTCAGTCTCCGGCTATGAGAATGCCGGCGCTGACAAGGACCATCACCAGAACCGCCATCGGGTCATTGCTTATCTCGATAAGCGTTTTGATGAGATATGGTGCGCGCACCGTTGCACCAGAGTGATCGCCTGCCCAGGCTTCCGCCAGGCACAGATCAGGAGGACTTGCACCCGCCATTGGGGTGTGATGGGGTGTCGAGATTCACGTCCATACCCAATAGGCGATATCCGGCCGGAACCGACGCATCTTCCGACCGACAAAACACAACAGTTCAGAGCCGATATGCGGCGTGCGGCCGCCTTTATACAAAAGCGCTGATCAGGCCCATAAGAGCAAAGAGTCCGGCAATGAACATTATGGGCGCTACCAGTTCAGCCGCCGGGGAGTCGTGGTCTTCGATTTGTCTGTGTGCTTGCATGTTGATCACCTTTGTTTCAAGTGATCGTCATTTGGCCACTTAAATATTGCAGTTGAATTACAGTCCAATGAAAGTATTTGTTATCCCATCTGTAGCGTTGACCTTTCACCGCCCGAGCACCCATTCGATTTGGTCGCTATTCCGGGAAGCGTTTGCTTCGGCGCCAGGCCAGATAGCCGTAGATCATGACGTTTAAGCCAATCAGGACAAACCCGATCACAATCTGAACCTCCCGAGTCAACTCTGCCGGATAGACAACTGGAACGATGTAACGCTCGATAAAGCTCTGAGAGTAGTCATTGAGGCCGCCCGCGCGGCGCAATGAGTTCTCCAGCGGCGTAAGCGGGCAAATTCGACCTGTAAGCTCAATGAATCCTCCCCACGCCACCGCTGGAATATGGAGCCAGGGAATCCACCGGCAACGAAATGCAAGCAGGCCGCCTAGTAAGACGAACACAATGAAGCCGAAATGGGCCAATACAACAAGGTCAGCGAGAATTCGGTAGCCCACGGAAGTTAAAACTCAAGAACGAATGAGCCAGTCTAATGCTCCCGTTGCCAAGGGCTTAATGGGTTTGGGGAAAAGAGCGATTATTAACATTTTTCCGCATTTGGTCGCTCATACTTGTTGTTCTCGGGCAGATAATTGACCATTCGGCATCCGGCTATGAAAATACCAGCGCTGACAAGGAACATGATCCGAACGGCCGTCGGGCTAGTGCTTATCTCGATAAGCGCTCTGATCAGTTGTGGCGCGGCACAAGCCGACGATGGCGGAATACCCTTCCCGCGTCCGCCAGAGATAGAAAAAGCCGTCGACTTCTGGACGCGCATCTACTCCGAAGTCGACTCAAACAGCGGTTTTATACACGACAGCCGGGCGTTGGATATCGTTTACGAAGTTTACCGGCTCCCGGCCCACGCCAGCCCCAAGCGGCAACATCGCATCATTCAGAAACGAATTCGGCACTTCCAGCAGCTGCTCAGAAAAATCGCCCAAAAACCGGACGAAAAACTGGGCCGAGAAGAGCGACGGATCAAGCGCCTGTTCGGATCGAAGGTGTCTCCGTCGCAAATCAGGAGCGCGGCGAAACGGGTTCGGTTTCAGCGTGGGCAGTCTGACCGCATGCGCAAAGGGCTGAAGCGTGCTGCCGCGTACGAAAAAAGAATCCGGAAAATCCTGCGCGACAAAGGCGTGCCCGAACAGCTCGCCGCCTTGCCGCATGTCGAATCGTCATACAACCCCAAGGTCAAATCCAAAGCAGGTGCCGCCGGGCTGTGGCAGATCATGCCTGCTACGGGGCGTCGTTACCTGCGGGTGAACAATGTGGTCGACGAACGCCTCGATCCGTACAAGGCAACGACCGCTGCAGCGCAATTGTTGAAGCACAACTACTCGGTATTGAAAAGCTGGCCACTTGCCATCACAGCCTACAATCATGGGTTGTCCGGCGTACGCCGCGCGGTTCGAAAAACCGGTACCGCAGATATCGAGACGATTATTCAAAAATACAATGGGCGTGCATTCAAATTTGCATCGCGTAATTTCTATGCCGCTTTTCTGGCCGCTTACGACGTGTCTAGCAGCCAACAAGGGAAATTCAAGGAAGAAGAGGAGTTCAATGTTCCCAATCGTTGCATTGAATGCCTATATGCCGGCCGCGGTGATTATCGATGGACTTGGAGTCAATGAAAAGGAGCTCAAAGATCACAATCCGGATCTGGGGGAGACCGTCTGGCGTGGAGAAAAGTACATTCCCAAGTCTTATCGGCTTCGTATCCCGGTCAAACGAGACGCTGTGCTCCTGCAAACCCAGATCGCCGCGCTGGAAGAACGATCGGGGCATGCAAAGCAAGTGCCCGACCTTCTATATCGCGTGCAACGCGGCGACAACCTGGCGGGCATAGCGCACGCGTCACGATACGTCGATCAAGACGTTGATGGCGATGAACAACCTGCGCAGTCGTCATCGCATCAACGCGGGGCAGGTGCTGCGAATTCCGAAAGCAGATGAAGTCCCAGCCGCGCGTGCACGTTGCCGCTTCATTACCTGCAGGCGCAAGTGTCGACGCAGATCGAACGGAAGCCGGTGCCAGTGGTGTCTGCACAGGTGGCTGAAGCGGACCCGAAATTCGTGTCCGAAAATGACGAGCGGGGCGGTGATGAGAGAGATCCGGCCGCACGCATGCCGTCCGACATTGAGAGGGACGTGGTCGAAGAAAACGAAACCGTGGTGATTGCGCAATCAGATCTTTCCGCTGATCCGGCCGATTACCTGGTCGCCGAAGACGGCACGATCGAGGTCCAGGTGGGAGAAACGCTTGGCCACTATGCACACTGGCTAAACCTGCCGACCCAGAAACTGCGCGCGCTCAATGGCGTCCGCCATGGCCAACACGTCATCGTGGGTCAACGTCTGCGCCTCGTGTTCTCGACAGAGGATGCCAAGGCGTTCGAAAGGAAACGAAAGAATTTTCACACCCGGATTCAAAATCGATTCTTCAAGAACCACCATATTGTTGACGTGAAAGACCATCCGTTGGCCGATGGTGACAATCTGTGGGAGCTGTCAACTCAGACCTATCGGGTCCCGTTATGGCTGCTGCGACAGTACAATCCGGATCTGACCTTTGATTCCGTGTTGTCGTTATCCAGTTCCCTGCGTGTCCCGGTCGTGCAGCTCAACGACGAAAGCGCGATGTCGCAGCCTACACCGGCGACCAATTCATCTTGAGAAGGGCTTGTCATTCATTCAGTGCTTGAACTAGCGGCATCGGCTGGCGCTTCAACGTTTTCACGCTTGATCATGCGGCACACGGCTTCGAATACATCCACCAGGCGCAGAATTCCGACGATTCGATCGTCTTCTTGTTACCAGCAGAGACATGAAGTGTCCGGCTACCAGCTGATGAATGGCCGTTTCCAACGATGCATTCTCGTCGATCAATTCTTCGTTGCGCGGTTCATGTATCAGATCCTGTACCTTCAGATCCGCCGTATCGTTCGCTATGTGTCCGTAATCGCTTGCGCCAGAGGTGGGAGGACTCCATCATCCCTTCGATCATGCCCCGGGCCGAGCCGACTCTCGATGCCGCCTTCGAGGATGCCGTGCCTCCCTTGACTCGCGCATAACTCGGCTCCAGGCAACCGATGATCGACCACATCGAGAGCTTGCCGACAACCTCGCCTGAGCGTCCGTTACGAACACCGCACGATCACGGTGCCTCTCCGGGTCATCCCGAAACTCGCGCTGCTGCGCCTCCTTCAAGGCAAGAATGCCCTCGAGGATCGATGCTCCCAAGGGCACGGTGGCGTAATCCGCCACGGGCACGATCAAATCTCTCAGCCTCAAATCACCCATCGAAGCCCCCGTTCCGGCAGATACGACCCAACCTGCTTTGACATAGCGAAATCGAGTCGCGAAACCCGCTTCAGGGCGCCGGGCGGATTACCCGCCAAGCGACCTGCCTGAGGGTCGCATCACCACAGTTTAAGCGTAGTCAATTGCCGCTAATCTTCCTGCCCTCTCCGCGGTCTACATGGATACTATTTGGCAATGACTTGACCGGCTCCCGCGGGATCGTCGGGCCCATCATGCCGCCGGAGCATGTCTCCCATCTTTCGTCGAATGGTCTATGGTTTTAACGAAGCGGAGAAATCCTCCAGCCGCTTCGGCGTGGGGTCGAATCCGGTCCCGTTGGGCACCTGCGGATGAAGACTGGGTGCGACGGTAAGTGGTCAAAAATTGGGCCGCCGCAATGGGCGCTCAAGCGATGGTCTGGCCCTCGAGAGCGGGAACGTTCTCGGAATTGTTTTTGACTAGTGAACGCAAATCGATGAACAGAGAAGCATGGCGAATCCCAGGCGGCCATTGCCCTCAGTTTGATCAACAAATCGTTTGTCCATCGATTGCCACCGTCGGTCTTGACCGACTCTATGCAGTTAACCGATTGCGAATATGCGGAGGTCATGTCTTTTCAGGGGATGACCTGGGAGGACGTGACGTTTGCTCAGCTTGAGCAGTATTCGGATGCGGTGTTCTGGTTCTCGCCGGAGGCCTTTTGTTATTACCTGCCCGGAATTTTGGCCGCAGGACTGAAAGAGAATCGTTGTGATTGCAACGCATATGACTCGCTGATTGGCTGTCTCGATCGCAGCCCGGAGCCTGACTACTGGGACGACTTCTTTCTTCCGCGCTGGCCATTGTTGTCCCTTGACGAGATTGATGCCGTCGTCGCCTGGGTGCGGTGGCTGGAGATCGTTCAGCCGGACGAGATTTACGGGAACACCTATGAACGGGTGCAAGATACCCTGGCCCTGCTCAAGGTGATGGCCCAGGAAGCGGAGGCACCCGACTGAGGCATCCTGCCTCATTGCTTTCCAGTCGGATTCATTGAACCAGGCAAGCCGCAGATGCTTCAAACTCAGGATATTGATCACAAGTACGGTCAGGTGGATATGAAACTTACCAAAGGGATCGAGTTGATCGAAGAAATAGTCGGCGAAGGGCCTGTGGCAGACAAGGGCGCCTTGGTAATTTATAACGCACGATTTTTCCTGCGACGAGGAGAGGAAGTTACTCAAGACGCGGGGATCATCTCAAGGGCGAGAGCGCATCTCAGAACGCGAATCGTTGATGGATTCGAATTGATTGATCACGAGACGGAGCTTGGGAAACGTCAGACCATCGCTGGCGTGGAAAAATCGCTTTATGGCATGAAAAGAAATGGGTACCGCGAAGTCCTTGTGTCTCCCCACCTGGCTTATAGAGAACAAGGGGTCACAGATTTGATTGCGGCCAACTCAATGTTAAGAATTCAGCTGTGGGTGCGAGACGTGGCCAGGCCCTTCTCATAGTGGTTTAAATGCGGGTTAACCCAGCAGGCTTCTGTTCCGGCCGTTCCTCTTGGCGCTGTAGAGCGCCTTGTCGGCGCGCTCAAAAAAGGCCTCGGCAGACTCCTTTTCCTGCAGGCGTGCGACGCCGACACTGACGGTGACGTTGGTGCTGCGGCCACGCACGGTCTGCAGCGCGGAAACGTTTTCGCGGATACGTTCGGCGAGCAACATGGCACCTTGTTCACCGGTATGACTTGCCAGTACAACGAACTCTTCGCCGCCGTATCTGAACAGCAGATCACTGCGGCGCACGGTGTTGGCGATTGTCTGCGATACCGCGACGAGGACATCATCGCCGAAGGTATGCCCATGCTCGTCGTTGAAAGACTTGAAGTGATCGATGTCGATAACGAGCATCGACAGAGGAAGTTCCTGGCGCTGGGCCAGGTCCACCTCCCGTTGCAGTGAACTGCTCAGGGCCATGCGGTTGTGCACACCCGTCAGGGGGTCGCGCGAGGCCAGTTCGACCGCGTGTTTGTAGGTCAGCGCATTGCGCAGCGGGTAGACCAGTGCACATAACAGGTTTTCGAGCGAAGTGATCTCCTTGTCGGCAAACGGGATCTCACGGTAGACGCGCACGCCGCCAAGCGATGTCTGTTCGAGTTTTAGGTCGTAGGTGGCGCGGTGCGATGCTTCGCGACCGTAGATCATCTTCTGTTCGCTGCCGGGCGGGGTATACACCAGGCCATCGATGGACAGATAGCGCTGGATCTCTTTGCCGAACAGGTGGATCTGATTTTCGATATCCAGCGTCGTCTGCAGAATGCTCGAAAGCTCGAGGACCCTGGGGCCCAGATTTTCGGGTGCCGTCGGTACTACCGTACCGTGTGCCTGAAGTGGACTGACCAATGCAAGGTTGCCTGTGTTGGTGTAGCTATGGTTTTCCATGTCTGCATTCTCGTGTGCTGGAAAGGCAGTCCAAGATATGCGAAACCCATGCCAATATTGTTATTGGCTTTAAAATCAGCGAGTTAACTACTCTATTCGTGTGCTCAACAGGCTGGCGTCATTTTTATCACCTCACCTGAGATTCCCAAACGTCGAAACCCCGGCATTTTTCGGGAACTGCGTTCGTCGGCAGATTTCTGACATCTTAGTTAAGCTGAGGCGCTTGTGCAGGGGAAGTTACACTTGTTTCTACTTGTTGGCAGATCTCGATTAACCGCATTTGCAGGCTTTTGCCGGAGGTACGAATGAAATCCATCGTGATCGCCCTTCTTGTCTATGGCCTGGCCTCGTCCGCCGCCGCCGCGCAGCCAGCTACTCACGAGGGAGCCTTGGGCGAAGGCATGGTCAACCCCGGCTATCATGACAAGCCGGACTGGTTCAAAGCGTCTTTTCTGGACATTCGCGAGGACATCGATGAGGCCGCTGCGGCCGGCAAGCGCGTTATGTTGTACTTCTACCAGGATGGCTGCCCCTATTGCGCCAAGTTACTGAACGACAATTTCGGCAACCGTGCGATCGCGGACAAGGCTCGTCAGGCATTCGATGTGATCGCCATCAACATGTGGGGTGATCGCGATGTAACCGACCTGTCCGGCGAGGCGACGACAGAGAAGGCGTTTGCCTCTGCATTACGCGTGCAATACACCCCGACATTGCTGTTCATGGACGAGCAGGGAAAGGTCATCCTGCGTATCAACGGTTATTTCGCGCCACACAAATTCGATGTCGCGCTGGATTTCGTGGCCGGCAGACACGAAAAGCAGGTTGGTTTCCGTGATTTCTATGCCGCGGCATCTCCGGTTGCTGCCAATACCGCGCTCAACAAGCTTGGCGGGACGCTGGCCGAACCGCTGCGCCTGGATCAGCGTGGTGACAGCGGCCGGCCGCTGCTGATTCTGTTCGAGCAGGGCAGCTGCGCGGCCTGCGATGAACTTCACAACGATATCCTGCCGCGCGAAGGTATTGCTGCAGCACTGAGCAACCTGGATGTCGCGCAGGTCGATCTGTGGTCGGGCGAGAAGCTTTGGACGCCGGATGGCCGCGAAATGCCAGCGCGCGACTGGGCCCGCGAGCTTGGCATCCAGTACGCGCCCAGCCTGGTGTTTTTCGACCGGCAGGGTTCGGAGGTGTTTCGCACTGAGGCCTACCTGCGTTCGTTCCATATTCACGGTGCCATCGATTACGCGGTCTCCGGTGCCTATCGCTGGCAACCTTCGTTTCAGCGATTTCTGCAGCATCGAACCGAGGTACTGGAGGAGCGGGGTATCCGGGTCAACCTGATGGATTGAAACAACGGGCCGGGGGACGGCCGGCAAGCGGACTGTGATGCGGTTCGATTTCCCCAGAAACAGTATCGTTGGCGGCAGGCGCCTGGGCGCATAATGTCGGCCATCCACGCCGCAGCCCGTTTCGAGGGTGAATTCGGTACCTGGATTGTTACTAAATGAGAACGACGAGGAGAACCTTATGGTAGGACTGAAAAAACTGAGCGGATTGGCGGCAATCCTGGGGCTGGCGTTGTTCGCATCCGTCACGGCATACGCGGATCAGGCGAAAGACAACGAGTACGTTGATTACAGCAAGATGACGCCCAGCGCCACGATGGATTTTGACGTTACGTCGGTCAAACTCATTGCAGGTGCCAGCTGGGGTACCGGGACGCTGAATTATGAGGGCAAAAGCTACCCGCTGAAGGTCAAGTCCGGAAGTGCGGGTGGTGTGGGCTATCGCAGCGTGAAGGGGACCGGCAAGGTCTATGAACTCAAGAAGCTGGAGGACTTTCCGGGTATTTATACGGGAGGCACGGCGGGTGCGACGATCGGCAACAAGGGTGGCGGCGCAAGCACGATCGAGAACGGCAAAGGAGTCGTGATCCAGGCGACGGCGACCGATAGTTCCGGCGCGCAGCTCGCGCTTTCAGTCGGTGGTATAGAGATCGAGTTCGACAAATAATAACGAACCCGAGACCAAGGCCTCTCGAACGCCGGGTCCGCCCGGTGCACGAGAGGCTTTTTTATTTCTTCGCACTCAGCACGCTCTTCAGATGGTTGGCCGGGTCACGACGAGCCGCTCAATCGTCCCAGCTCAGACGCTGCCCGGTGGTGCCCCGGCTGTCGGGGCCCATGGCCCAGAGATACAGCGGCGCCAGGGTGTCCGGGGTCTTCAGAGTCGCATTGTCCTCGCCCGGAAATGCCCGTTTGCGTAGTGCGGTGCGGGTCGGGCCGGGATCGATGCAGTTGACCCGGATCGCGCTGTTCGCGAGTTCGGCGGCCAGGATCTGGGTCAGGCCCTCGATCCCGAATTTGGAGACACCGTAGGCCCCCCAGAATGCCTTGCCATGACGCCCGACTGCGTCGGTCGTGAAGATCACACTGGCATCCTCTGATTTCCCCAGCAGGGGCAGACACACCTGGGTGAGCTGGAAGGGCGCGTTCAGATTGACCTGCATGACCTTGAGCCAGTCTTCGGTCTCGTAGTCCTTGATACGGCTGAGGTAGGGAAGGCTGGCTGCATTGTGCAGGATGCCGTCGAGCCGACCAAAATTGTTCTCCATGACAATTGCCAGTTCGTCGTAATCGTGCGGGGTTGCACCTTCGAGATGCATCGGATAAATCGCCGGCGTCGCGTTCCCACCGGCCTCGATCTCGTCGTACACGGCTTCGAGTTTGGAAACGGTTTTGCCCAGCAAAACCACCGTGGCGCCATGGTGTGCATAGGCGAGCGCCATCGCACGGCCTATGCCGGCGCCGGCGCCGGTCACGAGAATTATCCGGTCTTTCAGGATATCGGTTGTAGGCTGGTAGTTGGCATGCATCAGCAATTCTCTCTGCGGTTAACGGCAGCGCCATGCCGTCCATAGATGGGCGATGGGCGCGCGGTCAATCAGGTCCCCCGTGATCGGGTAACCCTTTCGACGCATTTTACTATGCATGGCGCGGGCCAGTGCGGTCAGCCGCCGGGCAAAGTCGGGTGCTGAACCTGCGCCGGATCTGTCCGGTCCGCCGAATCTGTCCAGTACCCGATCGATCCGTTCTGCCCGTTGCGCGGGGGTGATTTGTTCCAGCACCGGCAGGCTCAGGTCTTGCGGAACACGGTTTGGAGAACGGGGCAGCTGCCGGATGCGTTCGACAGCGGCACAATAGGCTCCCAGTTCGACGCAATGATCGGCATCGTGTCCGGACTCGTATTCCAACTGGCCGAGCAGCAAAAACAGGTTGCCGAGGCTATCGCGACAGGCGGTCGCGAATGCATCCCAATCGACCAGTGAGGGGCTGCGTATCTCTGTATCTGCCCTGTCTATGACCGCGATCATGCCGGGTAAGGCGTGTTCATTCAGGCCCACTTGCTGCAATTGGATCGCAAGCGGATGGCGTGCCTTGCCGCGGGCGATGTTTGCGACCTCCTGTCGCCACCAGTCGAGCTTGAGGCGGGCGGCGCCAGGGTCGTGCGGATGTTCTGCGATCGCCTGGATCAGTTCATACCAGGCGAACAGCAGTGCATTGCGCTGGCGCAGCGGTTCCGGGGAAAAACGCACTGCGTAGTATGCCGCCGACCCCACCGGTGTGGAGCGGTTGGGGAAGGTCCATTCTGCGATATCAGGCTGTGCTGCTGTCATCACTCAGCAGATCGAGCAGTTGCTCCGGCCTGTCGATGGTCAGATCGGACTGCCAGGCATCAGGGGGGTCTTCGGGATGCAGGTAGCCATACAGGGCGCCGATGGTCACGCAGCCCGCCGCTCGCCCGGCCTCTATATCTCGGCCTGCATCGCCGATGTACCAGGTGTTCTCCGGTTCGCAATCGAGCAGCTCGCAGGCATGCAGTATGGGCTGCGGATGAGGCTTGCGGTTGACGCAGGTATCACCGCTGATCACGCAGCCGGCCCGCTGCTCGAGCTGCATGGCCGCAATCAGGGGGTCGGTCAGCCAGGCCGGTTTGTTGGTCACAATCCCCCAGGGCAGATGCCGGGATTCAAGGTCTGTCAGCACCCTTTCCATGCCCGGAAACAGCGTGGTCTCGCGACACAGGTTGTCTTTGTAGACATCCAGCAGAAACTGCCGCCGTTCCTCGAAACCGGGACTTTCCGGAACGATGCCAAAGCCCAGTTTGACAAGCGCGATACCACCATGCGACACGACCGGACGGATGATTTCGTAGGGCAGGGTCGGCTGCTCGAAATGTTGCAGGGTCTGGTTGAGCGCATAGGCGAGATCCTTTCCGGTATCCGCCAGGGTGCCGTCAAGGTCGAACAGTACCGCGTGCGGTTGTCGGCCCCGGCTCACTCCGGACGACCGCATGCGACCATATAGTTCACGTCCACATCGCGGGGATCGAGTTTGTAGATCCCGGTCAGCGGGTTGTAGGTCATACCGGTGATATCGCTGGTATCCAGCCCTGCCTCGCGGCTCCAGCGGGTGAGCTCGGAGGGGCGTATGAACTTGGCGAAGTCGTGTGTCCCCCTGGGCAGCATACGCAGCACATACTCAGCGCCGACGATCGCAAAAAGATAGGACTTTGGGTTGCGGTTGATGGTCGAGAAGAACACCTGGCCACCCGGCTTTACCAGGGTCGCGCAGGCGGCGATCACGGAGGCGGGATCCGGAACGTGTTCGAGCATCTCCATGCAGGTCACGACATCGAACTGAGCCGGCATCTCGGCGGCCAGTTCCTCGACCGGTATGCGTCGATAGTCGACCTGCTGCCCGCTCTCGAGCAGATGCAGTCGCGCAACTTCCAGCGGCGCTTCGCCCATGTCGATGCCGGTGACCTTGCCACCGCGTGCGGCCATGGACTCAGCCAGGATGCCGCCGCCGCAACCGACGTCGAGCACAGTCTTGCCGTTGAGGCCGACGCGCGAGTCGATATAGTCGAGTCGCAGCGGATTGATCTCATGCAGCGGCTTGAACTCACTGTTCGGATCCCACCAGCGTGACGCCAGCTGCTCAAACTTACTGACTTCGGCGTGATCGACGTTGATTGCTGCACACATAGAAAATGGCCCGGAGGGTGGTTGGGAACCCGATTATAAGCTGCCGGATTCCTCTTATCACCGCTTCGGCAGTTGCATCAAGCGGGTTTGTCCAGGATGCGATCGCGCCAGGCGCCCGCGCGCTGCAGGGTTTTGACCAGGTCGATCGTGGTCAGCGAACGGTTTTTCAGTACCTGACGGCCGCTGATCCATACATGCCGCACCTGTTCCCGTCCGGCGGCATAAACGATCTGTGAAACGGGATTGAACACCGGCTGGGTTTCGGGCTGAGAAAGGTCCACCGCCACGATATCCGCCGATTTACCGATCCGCAGTGACCCCGTCTCGTGGTCGATGCCGAGTGCCCGCGCACCGTTCAGGCTTGCCATCTGCAGTGCCTGATGGGCGGGCAGGGCGCAGGCGTCTGCAGTCATCCCCTTGGCCTGCAGGGCAGCTGACCGCATCTCCCCAAGCATGTCCAGGTCGTTGTTGCTGGCCGCACCGTCGGTGCCAAGCGCCACGTTGATGCCCGCATCCAGCAGGCGCTGTACCGGGCAGTATCCGGAAGCCAGTTTGAGATTCGATTCCGGGCAGTGCACCACCTGGGCACCGTTGCCGGCGAATAATTCGATTTCCTCGGGTTCAACCTGGGTCATGTGTACCGCCAGCAATGCGGGATTGATCAGGTCGAGCTGGCGCAGACGCTCGATGGGACGGTGTCCGGTCTGCTCCAGTCCGCCCCTGACCTCTGCGGCCGTCTCGTGGACGTGCATGTGGATCGGTAATTCGAGCTCGTTGGCCAGCACCCCCACCCGCGTAAGGGGGCTGTCAGAGACAGAGTAGGGTGCGTGAGGTGCGAATGCCGTGCCGACCAGCGGATCGTTGCGAAACTGGTCGTGTACCGCAATCGCACGATCGAAGTAGCCATCCGCATCGCTCGCCCATGCAGAGGGAAAATCGATCAGGATCAGTCCGACGATGGCACGCATGCCGGCTTGGGCCGCCACGCGACCGGTGACGTCGGGGAAGAAGTACATGTCGTTGAAACAGGTGGTCCCGCTACGGATCATCTCGGCAATCGCCAGGCGCGAGCCGTCAGCCACGAATTCTTCGTGCACCCAACGCGACTCGGCCGGCCAGATATGGTCATGCAGCCAGCTCATCAGAGGCATATCGTCAGCCAGGCCACGGAACAGACTCATCGGGCTGTGCGTATGTGCATTGATGAACCCCGGTATCAATGCGTGCCCGGGCAGGTCCACTGCCTCACCAGCCTGAATCTGGTCTGTTGCCTCTGCCCTCGGGGCAATGGCAATGATCCTGCCGTCCTCGATAGCGATACTGTGTCGCTCGAGAACGCCGGAGGGTTCGACCGGGACAAGCCAGTCGGCATGAATAAGAAGGTCTGCCTGCACGAATCTTTGCCGTTGTTTGCAATCAGCGGCATAAAATACAGCAAATCCGGGCATTGTCCCTATTGTACGTGCCACACTGGTGGGCCAAGCGGATAATTCTGTAACGCTCAGAGCCACTGTGCGGGTGCGAATCAAGGCGCGTTTCGTAGGCAATGGTTGTTCCCTTGGCAAGAAACGCAACGCCGAGTCGCGCACACACAGTGGCTCCCAAAGGGCCACGGCTGAGCATTACAGAATTATCCGCTTGGCCCACTAGTGCCGGAAATTCCGGTTTTCGATGTCATCCGAAACGAACCGGCGGACCAATATGCAAGAAGTCACCCTTGATATCCCTGTGTCGGCCGACACGGCCATCCTGTGGCGGGACAGCCGGCTGTATCTGCTCGATCAGCGTTGCCTGCCGTCGCGAGAGGTGTTCATCGAATGCCCCGATGTGGAATCCACGGCGGAGGCGATACGTGGCATGGTGGTGCGCGGCGCACCGGCGATCGGAATAACGGCCGCCTATGGAATCGTGCTGGCCGCGCGCCAAAGACACGCACTTGATCCGCTGACCTGGCGCAATGCCCTCGAGGCCGATCTGCAGACCCTGGCCGCGTCCCGCCCGACTGCGGTAAACCTGTTCTGGGCCATCGCGCATTTCCGCGAAATGATCACGAAGCTGGCCGATTCCGACCCGACGCCCGCCTTGCTGGCCGAGGCGATCGAGATACACCGCCGGGACCGGGTGGACAATCAGCGCATGGGCGAGTTTGGGGCCAGCCTGATCGAGGGACCGACCGCGGTGATCACCCACTGCAATGCCGGTGGCCTGGCCACAGGCGGCTGGGGTACTGCACTTGGCGTCATCCGCAGTGCCCATGCCCAAAACAAGATCGAAACCGTTTATGCGGATGAGACAAGGCCCTGGCTGCAGGGAGCGCGCCTTACTGCCTGGGAACTGGTAAAGGACGGTATTCCGGTGCAGCTGATGGTTGACGGTGCCGCGGCCGCACGCATGGCGACAGGGGGTGTGGGCTGGGTGATCGTGGGTTCTGACCGAATCGCCGCGAACGGCGATGTCGCCAACAAGATCGGAACCTATGGCCTGGCGATCGCCGCGCACCATCATGGCGTGAAGTTCATGGTGGCGGCACCGACCTCGACCATCGACATGAACTCACCTGACGGATCGGCGATACCGATCGAAGAGAGGCCGCCAGCGGAGGTGCTGCAGTGCTCCGGTCAGTCGACAGCCGCAAAGGGGGCCGGTGCCTGGAACCCGGTGTTCGATGTTACGCCGGCAGAGCTGGTGGACGCGATAGTGACCGAACGCGGGATCGTAAAAAATCCAGATGCGCAAAAGCTCGCGGCACACATGGCGGAATAACCGGGGCGATTCAGTAGACCTGCGTGTGGTTGATGGATTCGATTTTAAAAAAAGCTGATCCAGGGCCAGATACCCCATCGCATGTTCAGTCTTGCGGATATCGGTGCCGATACGGCCATTGTTGTAGTTTACGCATCCCTGCTCGTCCGGATACCGCGGCTTGCGTTAACCCCAAATACTGTGGTGCCTTGCGCCGCCGGCGCGAAGGCAATATCACAGGCAACAATGTCCGGCCCAGGCCCTTTTCCTGTACCCGGGCGAAAGACCCGACAACGGTGCGAGGTGCGTGCGATGATGTGGATGAGAAAAAAATCAAACGAAATACCCGGTGCCGAAGATGCGCTGCCGGGTCGTCCCGATCCGATGCAGGTGAGCCAGCCACACTTCGTCAACGGTCATCCGATCAAACCGCCGTTTCCGGGGCATATGCAACAAGCCCTGTTCGGCATGGGTTGTTTTTGGGGAGCAGAACGCACGTTCTGGAAACAAGACGGGGTATTCAGTACGGCCGTGGGTTATGCCGGCGGCCACACACCCAATCCCACCTACGATGAAGTGTGCACGGGCCTGACCGGCCACAACGAAGTGGTTCTGGTGGTATTCGATCCACATAGTGTGAAATACCAGCAATTGCTCAAGGTGTTTTGGGAGTCGCATAACCCCACCCAGGGGATGCGTCAGGGTAACGACGTGGGCACCCAATACCGGTCCGGCATTTACGTGTTCTCGCAAGAGCAACGTGAGGCCGCAGAACAGAGTCTCGAACAGTACCAGGCGGCGCTGTCCAAACAGGGTTTACCGGCGATCTCCACCGAAATTCGCGACGCGCCTGCCTTTTACTACGCCGAGACCTACCATCAGCAGTATCTGGCAAAGAATCCAACGGGCTATTGCGGGCTCGGCGGTACGGGAGTTTGTCTGCCCTAACAGGTAGCGCATACCCGTTTTCGAGCCTCGCGCAGCGCTCTGTATGATTCGCTGAAATTCAGGCGTTGGGAGTATGGCGGTGAAAAACCTTTCGTTGATCTTGATTGTCTTGTTGCCTGCATACTCTGCGCTGGGCCACGCTGAATCCGTTTACAGGTTGAAGGACGAGTCGGGAGCCACGGTTTATTCGGACCGGCCGGATTTGCAGGGGACGACGAACGCCGGGACAGTCGAATTGAACCCGGGACCTTCTGCCGAGGAGCAGCAGGCGGCGGAGCAGAAAGTTGAGCGAATGGAAAAGAAATCCGAGGAGATGCGGCAATCCCGTATGGAAAAAGAGCAACAACGCAATGCGGAGCAGGACAAGAACGCCGCGGCGGTTGAAGAGATGGGAGCATCGGGGGTGAGGACCGTTGATGGTCGTCGTTTGGGCGATCCCAAGGCGCGTATCCCGGTGGAGTCACCCGACGGGGGGGAACACCCGATCTATGAACCGGGAACGGGTCGACCTGTGCATATCGCTCCACGTCCGAGGGCAAGGGCGGTTCGATGATGCGACTGGTGGCTTCTCACCGGTTGCGAAAGCGGTAAATAGTGCCGACCAGGGCGACCTTCAGGCCGTATGCGCGGCTTCCGCTTGGGGCGACAAGTCGCATTATGGGAGAGCTTTTTCCGGCTGCCCCAGTCGCCACCAAACCATCAAAAAGAGAACCAGAAAACCAAGATCCAGCCAAGCCCAGGGCATCCACATGAACGCGATACCGGCTGTCAGGTCATACCAGAATGCCAATCCTGCGTATGCGAGTTTCAGGCCAATGCCGTATAGCACGAGCTCACGATGCTTGACCGGGTTGGAGGCGATTCTGAAGAACATCGCTGCGAAGATCAGAAGCAGCAAAGCGGGAAATTGAACGTATGCAAAATGGTTGGGGGGTTCAACCCCATGAAATCTGAAGATCGCCTCTGGCGCCAGAAAGAAAGCGATTCCCAAAACACCATCATAGAGGCATGCGATCAGGAACAACCCCTTCATCCATTTCATGTGCATCATCCGTTCTCCTTGTTGACCTGTTCGTCGTGAACCACGTGGCGAAGCTGATGGAAAAAGCTCTGTCGGCGCGCCTTGGTTACAGGTTCGCTGTAGAGCATGACCACGAGCTCACGAAAGGCTTCCTCGAGTTCGGCCACGGTCATTTTCTGGGGCTGAAAATTAACGTCGAAGAGCGTACATAACTCCCACGCACCTTCCCTGAGAATCCGCTTTTCCGCCTTGAGTCGATCATAAAGCGGTGTCCCGGGGAATGCCGTCATGACAGTTACTTGCACCTCGTGCAAGCCGCTGTCTCGCACAAAGTCGGAAACTTCTTGGAAGCTCTCCGGCCCAGTTCCGTCAAGACCCATCACGAAACACCCATTGACGCTGATGCCGTGGCTTTGGATCTTGTTGATTGCCCGCATGTAAAAATCATGCTGTTTGGCTTTCCAATCAGATTTGCGCTCGATGCCATGCAGTCCGGTCGCCGCAGCGCTCTCAAAGCCGATCAAAACTTGCGCGCAACCGCTGTCGCGCAGCAGCGCAAGAAGTTCGTCGTCCTTTGCAATAGAGATATCAGTCTCGGTAAACCAGCGTATGTTTTCCTTCGCGATAGCCCTGGCCAGTTCTTTCGCATGCCGCTTGTTCACGAAACTGTTGTCATCAGCGAACTCGATGAATGGATTCGGCCAAAGCCGCTTGATGTGCCGGATCTCCTCGATGACCTTGCTGACCGGTTTCACACGGTATGAGGGCGAAAGGCGTATGGACGAAGCGCAAAACTCGCAGTCGAAGGGACAGCCGCGCTGAGTCTGAACGGTAAGCCGGTTGTAACGCTCTGGTTCCAGCAGCTCGTAGCGTGGCAGCGGCGCCAGGGCCAGATCAAAGGGTGTGGCGCGCGAATCGTAAATCTTCCCGGGGCGGCCGGCCTTTAGGTCGCGCACGACCTGTGGCCAGGCGGGTTCACCCTCGCCGATCACGATGCTATCCGCGTGCATGAGCGCCTCTTCCGGCATCGCGGTTACGTGAAGCCCGCCCAGTACTACTTTGATACCCGCATCTCGATAACGATCGGCAATCTCGTAGGCCTCATTCATCTGCGCGGAAAACGAGGAAATGGCAACTGCATCGTAATCCCCCACGCCCTCAGGCGCCTGCGTGATATCCGCCACTTCCATATAGTCGAGCTCAACGTCGTTCGGGGTCATCCCGGCAAGGGTCAACAGACCGAGACTCGGCAGTGAAGCGATGACCTTACTGCGCTCTACGAAGCCCGGCAGGGTCAGCCCGAGTTTGGTCAGCTCCTCGTCATGGGCCCTTATGCCGCTCATCGCAATCATTCCCAGTTTCATGGCGCTATCCATCCGACCAGCAGGGACAGCAATGCACTGCTTACAGCGAGTACCGGTACGGGAAAGAGGTGCCGAACCGGCTTACGCCATGCCGACAGGAAGCAGACCAATGGCATCGTGATGACCCCAAGGATCAATCCGGCCGACGCAATCTGCATGTTGATCGATGGAAGAGCGATGCGCTCCAGGGTGAGGGCAAAAAACAGGTTGATGAAACCCAGTCCAAAGAATGCGATATGCCCCAGTCGCAGCATACGGCGTCGGTAGGACGCATAACCGCCCGCCCAGTCTTCCCGATGGAAGAACATGCCAATAACCGCCCCCGCAAAAACGCCCAGGAGCATGGCGATCCATCCAACAAGCAAGTGAAGGTTCACGATTTCCATAGGACTTTCCCTTCGCTGTCGCGATCGAAGTTCAATCACAACCTTCCGCTTCCAGGTTATCGCCCTTCCAATCCCCCGTAATTGGCCCAAGTCAACAATCGTGCGCCGGTCAGCCTGTAGATTGCATGAAGGCGGACGGGTGAGCTGAAGTCTGGAGAATCAATGAGGGTGTTTGATGAATTCCAGCCTTTGTTTTTGCAGTTTGTCCTGATTGGGCTCAGGCCGCTGCCCGGGCCAGCTGCGCGCAGTTCAGTGATGCCAGTACCGCGCGCATCGAAGCGCTGACGGTGTCTCTGTCGAACGCCACCCCTGCCGAGCGTTGACCGTCGATATTGAGTTGCACGTAGGCCACGGCCTCGGCCGAAGTATCCGTGCCAAGCGTATGTTCACTGTAATCGACGACGTTGATGCGATTGCCGTAGGCCGATGCCCAGGCATTCACGAACGCCTCGATGGCGCCCTCGCCAGTGCCCTGGATGGTTTCGCAACGGCCGGAATGCACGACCTGCGCCTCGATCACATCGATGCCATCCCGTCGATCGAGTCGATAACCCTCCAGCGCGAAGGGATGGCTTGCGTCGGCAAAGTGTTCCATGAACAGCGCGTGGATACGCTCGCTCCCGATCTCGCCACTGTCGACCTCACTTTCCCGCTGCACGATCTGTGCGAGCTCGACCTGCATCCAGCGTGGCAGTATCAGCCCGTAGTCACGCTCCAGTACAAAGGCTACACCGCCTTTTCCGGACTGGCTGTTGACCCGGATGACCGCCTGGTAATCACGCCCCAGGTCTCTGGGATCGATCGGCAGATAGGCGACCTGCCAGGGTTCATCCGCTGCCTGTTTATGCAGGCACTTACGAATGGCATCCTGATGGCTGCCTGAAAACGCGGTGTAGACCAGTTCGCCGACCCAGGGGTGACGCGGGTGCACGGGCAGGCCGGTGGACTGGGTGTATACCTCGATGATCTCGTCGGGGTTCGAAAGATCGAGGCCGGGATCTACGCCCTGGCTGTAAAGGTTCATCGCCAGGGTCACAATGTCCATATTGCCGGTCCGCTCACCATTGCCGAGCAGGGTGCCCTCGACGCGGTCCGCGCCGGCCATCAAGGCCAGCTCGGCGGCCGCGACAGCACTGCCGCGATCGTTGTGCGTATGCACGGAGATCACCAGGGCGTCTCTGCGTGCGACATGCCTGCAGAAGTACTCGACCTGGTCCGCAAAAAGGTTTGGTGTGCTGCTCTCCACAGTGGCTGGCAGATTGATGATGCAGGGCGTGTCCGCCGTCGGCAGCCAGACGGCGGTGACCGCATCAACCACCTCGACTGCATAGTCCCACTCGGTGTTGGAAAAGCTTTCCGGCGAATACTGGAACACCCACTCCGTGTCGGGGTAGCGCGTGGCCTCATGCTGCAACATCTTTGCACCTTCGACCGCAATCGCCTTGATTCCGTCGCGGTCACGCCCGAAGACGCGCTCCCGTTGCAGCGTGGATGTCGAGTTGTAGACGTGCACGATGGCGCGTCTGGCACCCTGCAGGGCCTCGAAGGTGCGCCTGATCAGGGACTCCCGGGCCTGGACCAGGACCTGGATGGTGACGTCGTCGGGAATCTGGCGTTCCTCGATCAGCCAGCGCACAAAGTCATAGTCTGTCTGACTGGCCGAAGGGAAGCCGACCTCGATCTCCTTGATGCCGATCTTGACCAGGAGATCCCAGAGGCGGCGCTTCTGGGTTACGTTCATCGGATCGAGCAGCGCCTGGTTGCCGTCGCGCAGATCGACGCTGGCCCATACCGGTGCGTTGTGGATGGTTCTGTCCGGCCACTGGCGGTTATGCAGGGTCATGCCGGTTGCGGGCCGGTATTTGCGATGATCAAAGGTGCTCACGGTTGCTGCTCCGGGTTTCATCTGGTTTGCGCTTTCCTCCCCCGTGTGGGGAGGTAGCGATTTCATGCCGCCCTTGTGGGGCCTGTGGCGGACTGCGCGAGACCGGGTTGGTCATTGGCAGTCGATTGCCGGCTTGTGGCCGACAGTGAAAGGATAGGGCAGGCGAGGGGGTATATGGTTGCTAAATAAGGCTTGAAATCAAATAAATACACAATATAATAGCGCATTAGCGCTAATGTTAGCGTTTTATGCCTTTGTGGCGCTGTGGAGTGGCAGAAGATGCAGATCGACGGTTTTGACCGACGTATTCTGGAGGTGCTTCAGGAGGAGGGTCGAATCAGCAACCAGGATCTGGCCGAGCGCATCGGTTTGTCACCGTCGCCCTGCCTGCGACGGGTGCGCGCCCTGGAAGAGAGCGGGGTGATCGCCGGCTACCGCACGGTACTCGATGCCGGGAAACTCGGCCTCAGTCTGCTGGCATTGATCCATATCTCCATGGACCGACATACGCCTGAACGGTTTGCCAATTTTGAACAGAAAGTTGCGGACCTGCCTGAGGTGCTGGAGTGTCTGTTGATCACCGGGCAGGACGCGGACTACCAGCTGAAAGTGGTGGTGCGTGACATGGAGGCCTACCAGGCGCTGCTGCTGAACAAGATCACGCGCATCGAGGGCGTGAGCGGTGTGCACTCGAGTTTCGTGATGCGTCGCGTGATCGACAAAACCGCGCTGCCTTTGCCGTAGCAATGGATCACTTGAGCTGTTCTAAGAGAAAACCCTGCAGCTCTGAGAGCAGCCGGTCCACCGCCCGATTCGCCGCCTCCACCCCGGCGTAAGGGTTTCGCTCCACGATGGCTTCACTGACACTGAGGGTGCGGGTGGCGATCACCCTGGCACTGCTCACTTCCGACAGGGTTACGCGCAGCGCCAGCTGCAACTCGCTTGGATTCAGCCGACAAACCTGCTGCAGGTGGATGAGCCTGCTGTCGAGACGCAGGTCCACATCCGCGCCGTTACCGGCCTCAACCACGCTGCGAAACAAACCGCTTCGCTCGGCAGCCTGCACCAGTAGCGGCTCGAGCATGCGTGCGGGCGCATCCACCCAACGGTGATGGGCGAAGTACTCGATCTCATGCGCCTTGCGCATATAGGCCATGTCTGAGCTGTCGAAGCCCGGGGTCGAGAGGACCGGGCTGATCAGCAGGCTTTCGCGCCGGGGTGACTTTACCAGTGGCACGGTGCCGGCATGCCACTCCAACAGATAGTTTCGGGTGGGTTGCTCGGCCGGTGGTTGCAGCAGGGGCAGGCCGCAGGCGCTGAGGGACAGAGTCAGGACGAGGATCAGCAGCCGTCGGCCGGCTGACATCACAAGGGTTAGGCATTGCTGAGGCATGCTGATCACCTTACTCGCCTGGCCCCGACGCGCGCGGCGGTCTGCCACGCAACAGTACCCCCGGGTCGCGGTCCAGCTGCTCGCTAAAGCGCCTGAGATTCTGTGCCGCCCGCCGTGCCTCATTGATCATCACCGCCGCCTCCGGCAGTGCCTCGCCCGTGAAGCGTTGCAGATCACGGTCACGCGCCTGAACCACCTTGCGCACCGACGCGCCGGTGTCGCGAATCTCGTCGGCCATGCGCTCGAGGGCGTTAGCGGCTCCCTGCAGCTGCGCGATCAAACCCGATAATTCGGCGCTGGCGTCGCGCGTATTCTGCAGGGTGACGGTCAGATCATCGAGGGCACCGGCCATGGCCACCGAGCGGCCTGCAAGTGCCGTACTCAGATCGTCCAGGTGGGCGAGGCTGCGACTGATATGCAGCTGGTTCTCATCGCTCAGCAGTACCTTGAATTGTTTCGAGACGCCGATCAGGTTGTTGGCCAGTTCTTCCACGGCACGGTCCAGTCTGCCCCAGGTGGAGGGCCGGCTCTCTATGACCGGATATGTTTGACCTGTGCCTGCCTTCAGCGGCGGGGAATCGGTGCTTCCCCCCGTCAGATTGATAAATGCCAGACCGGTCAGGCCCTGGGTCTCCAGCGTCGCCACTGTGTCCTCGCGTATGGGCGTACCCCTGTCGATTTCGAGCAGAAGGCGCACCTCTTCGGCACGCTCGGGGTCGAGGCTGATTGCGCGCACCCGGCCCACGTTCACGCCGTGGTACTTGACCACATTGTCGCGATTCAGGCCGGATACTGATTCCTGCATGTAGACCAGGTACTCATCGTAGACGTGCCCCGGACCGCCTGAGCCCAGCCACAGGACCCCGGCGATCAGGGTTAGAGTAAGGGCCAGGACGAACAGTCCGACCAGGACATAGTTTGTCTTCCCTGTCATGTCGAAGCCTGTGCGGCACGCCCCCGGGGGCTCTGGAAGAATCGTACCACCGCCGGGTCGCTGGAGCGTGCCAGATCGTCCATGCTGCCCTGCGCCAACACCTTTCCTTCACCCAGCAGCACCACGCGGTCGGCGACCCGCCATAGGGTGTCCATGTCGTGGGTCACCAATACGATGGTGGGATCCAGCGCCGCCTTCAGATCCAGCACCAGTTCATCGAAGGCGTCTGCGCTCAGCGGATCCAGGCCGGAGGTGGGCTCATCCAGGAACAGCAGTTCGGGGTCCATCGCGATGGCGCGCGCCAGGGCGACGCGCTTGCGCATGCCGCCGCTGAGCTGGCTTGGATAAAGCAGGCCGTCGCTGGGGTTAAGACCGACCAGGGACAGCTTTACGCAGGCTATCTCATCGATCAGGGTGCGGCTCAGGGCGGTATGTTCGCGCAGGGGCGCACCCACGTTCTCCAGAACACTGAGGCCACCGAACAGGGCGCCGTTCTGAAACAGCACGCCGATGCGCCGTCGTACGTGCAGGACCTCTGCCTCGCCAAGTCCGGATATCTCCTCGCCCAGCACCTGTACCGAACCCGATGTCGGTTGCTGAAGCAGCACCATCTCGCGCAACAGGGTGGTTTTGCCGCTGCCACTGCCACCGACAATGGCGAGGATCTCGCCATGGTACACGTCCAGATCGACATGTTCGTGGATCACTTTGCGACCAAAGCGCATAGTCAGATCGCGCACTGCGACTACAGTCTCGGCAGTGGCGGGTAACGCGGCGCCCATACTCATATTCCCATGCGACTGAAGGCCACTGAAAAAGCCGCATCCACGACGATCACGGCAAGGATCGACTGGACCACGCTGATTGTGGTCCGGCGGCCCACGCTCTCGGCGCTGCCTGCCACCTGGAATCCCTGGTAGCAGCCGATGGTGGCGATTATGGCGGCGAACACCGGCGCCTTTCCCAGTCCGACCAGAAAGGATTGCACCGAGACGGCCACGCCGATACGGTCGAGATAGGTGGAGAATGCGATATCCAGCTGCACGTTGGACATCACCATACCGCCCAGCACGCCCATGATATCGGCAAATACGGTCAGCAGCGGCAGGGCCACGACCAGGGCCAGCAGCTTGGGCAGCACCAGCAGGTCCATCGGTGGAATCCCCATACTGCGCAGCGCGTCCACCTCTTCGGTAACCTGCATGGTACCGATCTGCGCCGTGTAAGCGGAGCCGGTGCGCCCGGCAACGATGATCGCGGTGATCATGGGGGCCAATTCGCGGACCATGGACAGCCCGACCAGATCGGCGATGAACAGGCTGGCGCCGTATTGGCGCAGCTGAACACCACCCTGATAGGCAATGACGATACCAAGCAGAAATGCGAGCAGGCCGACTATGCCGAGCGCCTTGTGCCCCGCATCCCCCAGGCCTTGCGCGATCTCCCGCCAGCGGATGTGCCTGGGGTGCAGGATCTGGCGCAGCCAGGCGGCGCCCATTTCGCCGATGAAGGCCAGCAGTCCGATTCCGCGTACTGCGATATCAACGCTTCCGCGCCCCAACTCTTCGAGTATCAAGGGGCGCGCCCGTCGGGGCACCGATTCCGCCTTCATCGCGGTGCCCCGAACCAGTTCCAGCAGATCGGCAGCCTCGGGCGAAAGGCCGCTGAGCTTCACCGCTTGCTGTCTGCGCCGCAGGGAATCGAGCAGCCGCTGCAGAACCCAGGCACCCGCGGTATCCATCCGTCCCACCCGGCCGAGCTCCATCTCTACCGGCCCCGACGGCCAGCGAGTCTGCTTGAGGTCGGTCTCCAGTTGCGCCAGGTGGTGCACTGTCCAGTGGCCTGCGCACACCGCCGTGGCCCCCTGCACCTGCAAGCTTGCCGACTCTGGTGAATCTTTATTGGATGCATCCATGTGAAACAACTGTTGCGTCTTTTCGGCACCGTCGCAACTGCTTTTCCTCTGAACTGCTCACAGGCCTCGTCCCCCGAGCGCTGCTTTTGTGGCGAAAGCCTAGGATTGAGCGGCCGCTTCAAGCGCGATCTGTTTGGCGCGGCTGAAGTCGTTTTTGCCGCTGCCGAGCTTCGGGATGCTGTCAACCGCGAGTAGTTCGGATGGCCGCATCAGTGGCTTCAGGCCCGATTGCTCGATAACTTCCTGTAGGCGCTCCTGTTCGATTGCGCCGGCAAACAGCATGATCACCTTCTCGCCCTTCTTGCCGTCCGGCAACGCCGTGGCAAGCACCTCCGCATCCTCCGGCAGCATTTTGGCAACAGCGCCCTCTATCGCCCCGAGGCTGACCATCTCGCCGCCTATCTTGGCAAAGCGTGAATATCGATCGACGATGGTGAGGAAGCCGTCTTCATCGAGATGGCCCTTGTCGCCGGTTTTGTACCAGCGTCTTCCGTCCAGTTCGACGATGACCTCCGCGGTTTTTTCGGGGTCTTTGAGGTAGCCCAGCATGACCTGGGTGCCGCCGAACAGGATCAGACCATCCTCGCCCGTTGGCAGGCCCTGCAGCGAATCAGGGTCGACGATGCGGAAGCTACCGCCCGGCAGTGGCAGACCCACGGTGCCCGGTTTGCTGCCGAGCTGCACCTTCCAATCCCTGGGATCTATCCTGTCCGGTATGTTGACGCTGGCAACCGGGGTCGTTTCGGTGGTGCCATAGCCCTCGTAGATCTCCTTGTTGAACTTCAGTTTGAAGCCGTCTCTGACCTCGGGGCTCAGCCTCTCTGCCCCGGCCACCACCACTCGCAGAGACTGCAACATCAGCGGATGGACGCGTCGGTTGCGTGTGAACATGCGCAGGAAAGTCGAGGTGCCGCAGAATACTGTCGCTTCATAACGCGCAATCGCCTTGGCTATTGTCGATACGTCGGTGGGGTCGGGGTGACAGATGGCCGGCATTCCCTCGACCATCGGCATCAGGCCTGTCACTGTGAGACCGAAAGCATGAAACAGCGGCAGGGTCGCCATAACCACGTCCTGACCGGGCGGATCGAGCATATCCGAGACCTGGAGGATATTGGCCATGACATTGCGGTGACTGAGCACCACACCCTTGGGTTCGCCCTCGCTGCCGCTGGAGAACAGGATGGCCGCGGGCTGCTCGATATCGGCGACTCTGCCGAACAGGACGTAAAGCAGCCGTGCGGGCAGGGTGACCGAAGCGACCATGAAGGCCAGCTTGCTGCCGGTGCCGATCTCGTCTTTGAGTTCTTCGAGCCGGTAGACCTGTACCTGCGCGAGGAGGTCGCTCAGGTCTACCCCGCGTTGTTCCAGTTTGTTGAGGAAACGGCTGGATGTGTAGATGGTTTTCACATCCGCCTTTCGGACTGCGGCCTTGAGAGAGGGCAGGCTGGCGGTGTAGTTCAGATTGACCACGGTCCTGCCGAGCAGCAGGGCTGCCATGTTGGTGATCAGGCCTGCGCTGCTGGTCGGCAGCAGCAGGCCGATGTTCTGTTCCGGACTCCGTCCCCGGATCAGGCGAGAAAAGGCGATCACGGCCGTCAGCGTCTTGTAAGCGGAAAGACCTGCATCGCCCTGGGCATCGGCCAGGCACGGGCTGCCGCGGCGGCGCTTGGCCGTGCGCAGCCAGGCCAAAGGGATCGGATCGAGGGTTCTGGTGTGCTGATCCCAGGCATCGATCGACAGTTCGAATACATGCCGTTTGAGTTCCGGTGCCAGAGTGTCCATGGGTAGCGGACGGCCGAAGGCGACAATCACATCGCCGCGCAGTTGTGTGTTGCGGCTTTCCCGCAGTTTTTCGCTCGAGCGGGAAAAGCGGCTGCCCCAGAGACCGCGAAGGTAAAAGGGCAGAATTACGCCTTCCACACCCTCCACCGTCTTCTCGTAACCGCGCTTGAACTCTCCCAGCTGCCCGTTGCGGCTTATGGCACCCTCCGGGAAAAGGCAGACCACTTCACCGGCCTTCAAAAGTTCATTCATTTCTTGCAGGGCGGTTTTGCTGCGGCCTCCGGTGATCGGGACCACGCCGAACAGGTCGAAGAACCATTTGAGATACCAGCGCTGATAGATGCCTCTGTCCATCGCAAAACGGACCGGTCGCGGACAGGCGATCTGGATCATGGCCCAGTCGAGCCAACTGATGTGATTGCCCAGCATCAGGACGCCGCCCTGTTCCGGCAGATTGTCGAAACCCAGAACCTCGATGCGGTGTGTGCTCGCGAACAGGCTCGCGATCACGTAACGGACCAGCGATTGGGGCAGCTGGTAGACGGTGTAAACGGCACCAGCCAGGGCGGTGAGGGTCATGACATGCAACAGGCCGACACTGTCGATACCCTTCACGGCAAACAACACGGTCAGGCCCAGGAAACTCAGCATCACCAGGTTCTGCACCCAGTTGTTGCCTGCCAGCACGGTGCCCAGCTCGCTGTCTCTGGAATTGAACTGGATCAATGCGTTCAGGGGCACGATAAACATGCCGCCACCGATGCCCAGTAACAGAAAGTTGATGATCAGCGCGAAGGTTGATTCGAGCTGGGTCATGAACAGCAGCGCCAGGACGATGCTCAGCGCGCCGAGAGGAACCAGGCCTGTTTCGATGTGATTTCGGGACGATTTGCCCGCGATCAGGGAACCGATGATGATGCCGATTCCCGAGCAGGCCATCATGCCTTGAATGACGACCGTGTTGGTTTGCCCCAGGCTTTCCTTGGCGAAGGCGGGGAAGGCCGCCAGTACGACCTGCGATATCCCCCAGAACACGGAAAGGCCGACGATGGACAGCCATATGGTGCGGTTACTCGTTATCTTGGCGATATTGCGGCGCAGATAGCGGCCCGTAACATAGTCATGCAATTCAAAACGCTGATCCGGTGACTCGGCCGCCACCGTTTTCAGGCGCAGGGCGAACCAGAGTTCGAAGGCGGAACAGGCGACCAGTATCCAGCCGATCGGATAGATGTTCTGCAGAATTTCGGGCTCGGTGCTGTAGGCGACGCCAGCCAGTTGTCGCTCGAAAAGCATTGAGAATACGAAGATGCCCGAAAGAATGGCGACGATGGTCACTGCCTGCACCACGGCGTTGGCGGTGGCCAGGCGCTCCTTGCCGGTCAGTTCCTTGATGTAACCGTATTTGGCCGGCGAATAGAAAGCGCTCTGGACGGCCAGCAGGAAGGTCAGTCCAAAGGCGAATTGGAACCAGCCCTGGTAATAGGAGAGTGTTATCAACAGGGTCAGGCCGACGGCAACCGCGGCTGCAATCTTTATCACGCGCGGCTTGGCGTATTTGTCCGACAGAAAGCCGGAAGGGCTGAACAGCAGAACGAATGGGAGCAGAATCAGCCCGTTCACGAGGGCGGTAAGTATGATCTGGGTCTGCCCGTCGTAGACTTTGAATACCGTATTCTGAATCAGGATCTTGTGGCCAAGATCGACGAAGGCATTGAGAAAGACGATCAGAATATAGGGCAGGAAACCGGGGATTCGGGAAAGCCTATCCATTGCTGCTGAGCCTTGCTTGCGGTTCAGGAAGAGGTGTTCGCCGCCGCGTCCGGTGGTGCACAGTCAAAGGTGGCGGGACCATAGTGCATGCTTTCTGCTCGGTGGACGGTTGTTGCGGGATCATGGGGATGCATGATGGCACAGGCCAACGATGCGGACAGCGCCAAGGGGCCTGTGTGATATCGGTCAATGCGCCAGATTGAATGCCGTTATAGCATGGCGCAAAGCTTTACCTGAGGGATTGATACTATGCGGCTGGTCATGACGACCCGGCTGATTCTGATCTCGATTTTTTCCGCTCCCTGCTGCTGGGCGGGCGATGCGCCGACTGAGCAACAGTATTGTGACTGGAAGGCGAAAGACTTCGCCGTAGAGGCGCCATTGTGTAGTCTTGCAGGCGACCCTTTGCGCGGCCGCGCTTTGGCGGCCGACAGTCATTCAGGCAATTGCCTGGCCTGTCACCAGATGCCCATCCCGGAAGAACCGTTTCACGGCACTATCGGCCCGCCCTTGCACGCCATTGGTGCGCGCTACACGGCTGCGCAGATCCGGCTTCGGATTGTCGATGAGCAACAGGTCAATCCCATGACGATCATGCCGGGGTTTTACCGTGACCCGAAACTCGCCAACCGGATCGCAAACGACTATTGGGGCAAGACCTTTCTCACCGCGCAACAGGTCGAGGATCTGGTTGCTTATCTGGTGACCCTGAAATGAGACGCCTCGCCACCTTGTCTCTGACCCTGCTGCTGATCATGCCACTGTTGCTACCGCGTGTTCTGGCAGAGCCGGTCAGCGGCTATGCGTTTCTTGATGAAAGCACCCAGGCCATGCAGGACGATGAGTTTGAAAACCCGGGAATGGTGGCGGTCGATCGCGGCTCGGAGCTGTTCCATGAGCACAGGGAGGCAGAGGAGTACCGCTGCTCTGACTGTCATGGCGAACAGGGGAGCAAGTTCGACACCAGGCGGCTCGCCCGCTATCCGGTGTTCAATCCGAACATCGGTGGTCTGCTCACCTTGCAGGAGCGGATCAACTATTGCTGGGAGATCAGCATGGACCGATTTCCTTTGACCGCCGGGCACGCGGATCTGATTGCACTCGAAACCTTCATACGCAATCGCGCCAGGGGTGAAAAGGTCGACGTGCAGACCGACGGTGAGATGGCACCTCTGATCGCCAGGGGGGAGGCCCTGTACAACACGCGCTTCGGTCAGCTCGATATGGCGTGCCGGCATTGCCATGTTCAGCATCAGGGGCAGATGCTGCGGGGGCAGAGGTTGAGCCAGGGCCAGGCCAACGGTTTTCCTGAGTATCGTCTCGGCCGGGGGCGGATCACCAGTCTGCATCAGCGCCTGAGCGAGTGTTTTGTGTCGTTTCGTGCAGAGCCGTTCGAGGCGGGATCGGAGGAATACAAACTGCTCGAGCTCTACCTCATGTCGCGCGGCAACGGCCTCGAGATCGAAACCCCCGCCGTCCGCTTCTGATTTTCGGCCGGCCAATCCGAAAAATCGGGTTTTCGGACCCTGCTGTCTGCTCTCTGGCGCCCTGTAAGCCGTTCTGAGCCATTTTTGGCCTATGTGGCACTAATCGTATTGTGGTAATATCCCGGGCTTGATTCGCCCCAAAAATACAACAAAGCCGCACCGCCCGGTGCGGTTCCCTGCACATAGGGGCGTGTATCAGGAAAGCCGTCTATGACCGAGTTCGCCAAGGAAATCGTCCCCGTCAATCTCGAAGACGAGATGCAGCAGTCCTACCTGGACTATGCGATGAGCGTCATCGTCGGGCGTGCGCTGCCAGATGTGCGTGACGGGCTCAAGCCGGTTCACCGTCGTGTGCTGTTCGCCATGGGCGAACTGGGCAACGAATGGAACAAACCTTACAAGAAATCGGCGCGCGTGGTCGGTGACGTGATCGGTAAGTATCACCCGCATGGTGATACTGCGGTGTACGACACCATCGTGCGCATGGCTCAGCCCTTCTCGCTGCGTTACATGCTGGTGGATGGCCAGGGCAACTTCGGATCGGTCGACGGCGATTCGCCGGCTGCGATGCGTTACACCGAAGTGCGCATGGCCAAGATTGCGCATGAGCTGCTGGCTGATATCGACAAAGAAACCGTCGACTTCACCCCCAACTACGACGAGTCGGAACATGAACCGCAGGTGCTGCCGGCAAAGATCCCGAATCTGCTGATCAACGGCTCGTCGGGGATCGCGGTGGGGATGGCGACCAATATCCCGCCGCACAACCTGACCGAGGTGATCAATGCCTGTATCCGGTTGATCGAAGAGCCCGAAGTCAGCATCGATGATCTGATGGAGATCGTTCCGGCACCGGACTTTCCCACAGCTGGCATCATCAACGGTGTGCTTGGTGTGCGGCAGGCCTATCGTACCGGTCGCGGCAAGGTCTACATCCGTGCGCGTACCTTTATCGAGGAAATGGACGCCGGCAAGCAGCGGATCGTCGTCAGCGAGCTGCCATACCAGGTCAACAAGGCGCGCCTGCTCGAGAAGATCGCCGAGCTGGTCAAGGAAAAGAAACTCGAGGGTATCACCGAGCTGCGTGACGAGTCCGACAAGGACGGTATGCGCATGGTGATCGAATTGCGGCGCGGCGAAGTCGCCGAGGTGGTGCTGAACAATCTGTTCCAGCAGACGCAGATGCAGAATGTCTTTGGCATCAATGTGGTCGCACTGGTAGATGGCCAGCCGCGTACCCTGAATCTCAAGCAGCTGCTGGCTTACTTCCTGCGCCACCGGCGCGAGGTGGTTACCCGACGCACGCTGTTTGACCTGCGCAAGGCACGCGAAAGGGCGCACATACTCGAAGGGCTGGCTGTTGCATTGGCCAATATCGACGAGGTGATCGCCCTGATCAAGAGCGCCCCCAGTCCCGCCGAGGCCAAGAAGCTGCTGGTCGAACGTACCTGGCAGTCGGGAACCGTCAATGCGATGCTGTCACGTGCCGGCGCGGACGCCTCTCGGCCGGATGGTCTGCCGGCTACTTTCGGTTTGACCGACGAGGGCTACCGCCTGACCGAGACCCAGGCGCAGGCAATTCTTGACCTGCGGCTGCAGAAGCTGACCGGGCTCGAGCAAGATAAAATAATCAATGAATTCCAGGAGATACTGGATAAAATTGCGGATTTACTTGAGATTTTGTCGAGCGCGGATCGGCTCATGCAGGTGATCAGGGAAGAACTCGAGGGGATCCGTGAACAATTCGGTGATGAGCGCCGCAGTGAGATCGTCGTCAATCAGATGGATCTCACCCTCGAGGATCTGATTACCGAAGAGGACGTGGTGGTGACCCTGTCGCACCAGGGTTACGCCAAGTCCCAGCCGGTCGATGCCTACCGGGCGCAGCGCCGCGGTGGACGTGGCAAGACCGCGACGGCGACCAAGGACGAGGATTTCGTCGAGAAACTGTTCGTGGCCAACACCCACGACACCATTCTGTGTTTCTCCAGTCGCGGCAAATGTTATTGGCTCAAGGTCTACGAACTGCCGCAGGCCGGGCGTAATGCGCGGGGCCGCCCGATGGTCAATCTGCTGCCACTGGAACAGGGTGAGCGGATCAATGCGGTGCTGCCGGTACGCGAGTACACACAGGATCGCTTTGTATTCATGGCAACTGCCTCCGGCACGGTCAAGAAGACCCCGTTGGTCGATTTCTCGCGGCCGCGCGCCAGCGGCATCATTGCAGTGGATCT
This sequence comes from uncultured Gammaproteobacteria bacterium, assembly GCA_963759055.1. Taxonomy (GTDB): domain Bacteria; phylum Pseudomonadota; class Gammaproteobacteria; order Chromatiales; family Chromatiaceae; genus Thiosocius. Next base: position 129,218 of record CAVWYD010000013.1, on the reverse strand, counting down.
GCGCGAAGACGATCAACTGATCGGTGTCGATATCACCGACGGTAGCCAGAGCGTCATGTTATTTACATCTGCGGGCAAGTCGATGCGCTTCCGCGAATCGGATGTGCGGGCAATGGGGCGCACTGCCTGTGGCGTGCGTGGCGTCAGGCTGGGCAAGGGTCAGCGCGTAATATCCCTGATCATCGGCAACGAAGGCGATGTCATGACGGTGACAGAAAACGGGTTCGGCAAACGTACGCCTATCGCACAGTTCCCGGTCAAGGGGCGTGGCGGCATGGGGGTCATCTCGATCAAGACCTCGGATCGAAATGGTGCCCAGATTGGTGCCGTTCGGGTCCATGAAGACGATGAGGCGATGCTGATCACAGATGGAGGTACCCTGGTTCGCATCCGGGTTGTCGACGTATCGAAGATGGGACGCGACACACAGGGTGTGACCATGATTCGCCTGTCCAAGAAAGAGAAACTGATCGGTATCGAGCGCGTAGAGGCCCTCGATGATGAGGATGGCGGCGATGACCTCGATGCGGAGGATGACGTCGAGGGAGACGTGACGGACTGATCACCATGGCGTCGTGGTGCCGGTGGGTGTTGTGACCCGGATCGATGACTATTAACCAATATTCGGAAAAAATGAAAAATGGCACGTGTATACAATTTCAGCGCCGGTCCGGCCGCGTTACCCGAAGATGTTCTGAAGCAGGCCCAGGCCGAGATGCTCGACTGGCACGGCTCGGGCATGTCGGTGATGGAGATGAGTCACCGCGGCAAAGAGTTCATGTCGATTGCCACCGAGGCCGAGGCAGACCTGCGCGAGTTGATGGGCATCCCCGCCAACTACAAGGTGCTGTTCCTTCAGGGAGGTGCCTCGAGTCAGTTCGCGATGATCCCGATGAATCTGATCGGGCGCACCGGAAAGGCCGATTATTTCCGTACCGGCTCCTGGTCGAAAAAGTCGATCGCAGAGGCTAAACGATTCGGTGATATCACGGTTTCCGTCGATAGCGAGCACGATGGCAAATTTACCAGCCTGCCTTCGGCGGATGGGTTCACTGTCTCCGCGGACGCGGCCTATCTGCACTACACACCAAACGAGACCATCGAGGGGGTCGAGTTTCCGTACGTCCCCGCAAGCGGTGATGTTCCGCTGGTTGCCGACATGTCGTCGACCATCCTGTCACGGCCGCTGGATGTCTCGCGCTATGGACTGATCTATGCCGGTGCGCAGAAGAACATAGGCCCTGCCGGGCTGACAATCGTGATCGTACGTGACGATCTGATCGGCAATCCAATCGATGGTACGCCGGCTATGTTCGATTACGCCATCCATGCCGACAACGGCTCGATGTACAACACGCCGCCAACCTACGGCTGGTATCTGGCCGGCCTCGTCTTCAAGTGGCTGAAGGACAGAGGGGGGCTGGAGGGTATGGCCGAGATCAACCAGCGCAAGGCCGCCAAGCTGTACGATGCGATCGATGCTTCACCCTTTTATGCCAACCCGGTTGCGCCCGAGTGTCGTTCGTGGATGAACGTGCCTTTCACCTTGGCAGACGCATCACTGGACGCCGACTTTCTCCAGCAGGCCGGCGAGGCCAATCTGAAAACGCTCAAGGGGCATCGCTCCGTGGGTGGAATGCGGGCCAGCATCTACAACGCTATGCCCGAGGCCGGTGTCGATACGCTGGTCGAATTCATGGCCGAGTTCGAACGCAAGAACGGATAACTGGATTTACCACGAAGGACACGAAGGTCACTAAGCAGGCATCACGGTATTCTTGGGTCACTTCGATGCGACATTCCCTGCATCGGCTTTCGATTGTCGATACCTTAGTGTTCTTTGTGCTCTTTGTGGTTAAAGCAATCAAACAGGCACTGATATGTACAAGATTCAGACTCTCAATAATATCTCGGTAGTCGGTCTGGACCGTCTGCCGCGCGGCAATTATGAGATCGCGTCCGAGATGTCGCGCCCGGATGCCATCCTGGTGCGTTCCGCCAAAATGCACGACATGGTCCTGCCTGCTTCGGTCAAGGCAATCGGCCGCGCCGGCGCGGGTGTCAACAACATCCCGGTGGATGCGATGACGGCAGCGGGCATCCCCGTGTTCAATGCGCCGGGCGCAAATGCGAATGCGGTAAAGGAGCTGGTCGTGGCTGGCATGTTGATGGCGGCGCGCAACATCGCGCAGGGATGGCGTTTCGCTACCGGCTTGTCTGGCGAGGACCCTGCGATCAGCAAGGAGGTAGAGGCTGGCAAAAAGAATTTCGTCGGCTTCGAGTTGCCGGGACGCACCCTGGGTGTGGTTGGTCTGGGAGCCATCGGGGTCAAGGTGGCCAATGCTGCGCGTGCCCTGGGTATGAATGTCATCGGCTACGATCCGACGATCACGGTTCGCGCGGCCTGGGCGTTGGAGGCGGATGTGGAGCAGGCCCTTTCGGTGGATGACTTGGTCGCACGTTCGGATTTCATCACCTTTCATGTGCCATTGACCGACAGCACGCGCAAAATGATCAATGCCGACCGTCTGCGCTTGATGAAGCAGAAAACGGTGCTGCTGAACTTCGCGCGCAACGGGATCATTGACGACGAAGCAGCGGTGGCTGCTCTCGACAGCGGCCAGCTGTATGCCTACGTGTGTGATTTCCCCAGTAACCTTCTGAAGGATCATCCACGGGTGATCACGCTTCCGCACCTTGGGGCGTCGACCTCGGAGGCGGAGGAAAACTGCGCGGTCATGGTAGCGGACCAGATTCGCGACTGGCTCGAAAATGGCAATGTGACCAACTCGGTCAATTTTCCAGAGATTAACCTGCCGCGCGCCGAGGGTGGCTATCGTCTCGCCGTTGTAAACAGCAATGTCCCGAATATGTTGGGTCAGGTTTCGACGGACCTCGCGGAGGCGGGTTTGAATATCATTGATATGCTCAACAAGTCGCGCGGCGATATTGCCGTGACCCTGATAGACGTCGACAATCCACCCTCAGACGAGGCGGTGAAGCGCATCGACGATATCGATGGCGTTCTGTCGGTACGCTGTTTGGGTTGTGAATGACGGCTCGGACGCGCTAGAGATCTCGAATGAGCGACGAAGAACAACTTGCCGATATCCGGGATCGAATCGATTCGATCGATCAGCAGATCCAGGATCTCCTGAACGCCCGCGCGCAGGCTGCGCAGGAAGTGGCCAAGATCAAGCTGGCATCCGATTCGGATGCGATTTTTTACCGCCCCGAGAGAGAGGCCCAGATTCTGCGCACGGTCAAGGAGCGCAATAAAGGGCCATTGGATGCCGAGTCCGTTGCCCTGTTGTTCCGCGAGATCATGTCCGCCTGTCTGGCGCTGGAGCTGCCGCTCAGGATTGCTTATCTGGGGCCGGCAGGTACCTTCACCCAGGCAGCTGCTCACAAGCATTTCGGACACGCGGTAGAAACCGTGTCGATGGCCGCGATATCCGATGTCTTTCAGGAGGTCGAAAGCGGAAGCTGCCACTACGGTGTCGTGCCGGTCGAGAACTCCAGTGAAGGCGTGGTGAGTCACACGCTCGACATGTTCCTGAACTCGCCGCTTAAGATCTGTGGTGAGGTGACCCTGCGGATCCATCACAATCTGCTGGGTTCGAGTCCCGATCTCAGCAAGCTCAAGGCTGTTTATTCGCACCAGCAGTCGCTGGCGCAATGTCGTGCTTGGCTCGATCGGCACCTGCCTTACGTCGAGCGGATACCGGTTGGCAGCAATGCGGAGGCCGCAAAACGCGCCATGGAATCGGAGGACACCGCCGCGATTGCGGGCGCCATGGCGGCCAAGCTGTATGGCTTGCGGCTGCTGGCGCCGAACATCGAGGATGACCCGGGCAATACCACGCGCTTCCTGGTAGTCGGGCGGCAGTCAGTGCCTGCATCGGGTGATGACAAGACCAGCCTGTTGCTTTCAACCCGCAACGAGGCGGGCGGGCTGCACCAGCTGCTTGGGCCGCTTGCAGAGCATGGGATCAGCATGACCCGTATCGAATCCCGGCCGTCACGTCGCGGCAACTGGGATTACGTGTTTTTCGTCGACATCAATGGTCATCGGGATGACGCCGAGGTGGCATCAGCGCTCCAGGCTCTGCAGGCACGTGCAGGGATGTACAAGGACCTCGGCTCTTATCCCCGGGCGGTACTATGAGAAGTTGTGAGTGTTGAGTTTTTAGTCTTGAGTTCGACGGGTATGTGCCACAACCCGCAACTAAAAACCCACGACTCAAAACTCAACACTCAAAACGTTCAAACATCTATGGCCAATCGCTTCATCAATCAAGCTGCACCAGGGCTGGCTTCCCTCAAACCCTATGTCCCGGGTAAGCCGTTGTCTGAACTCGAGCGGGAGCTGGGAATCACCGGCTCGATCAAACTGGCATCGAATGAGAATCCGCTGGGCCCAAGCCCGCGCGTTCGTGCGGCGCTGGAGGCGCAGATCGCGGATCTGACCCGCTATCCGGATGGCGGCGCGTTCGAGTTGCGACGTGCGCTCGCGGCACATCATGGTGTCGACGCCGCCTGTGTAACCGTCGGCAACGGCTCGAATGACGTGCTCGATATGGTGGCGCGCGTCTTTCTCTGGGCTGGGCGTGAGAGCCTGTTTTCGCAATATGCCTTCGCTGTCTATCCGATCAGCAGCATGGCGGTGGGGGCGACCCTGCGGATTGCGCCGGCTGTCGACTATGGTCACGATCTGGCGGCCATGCGCGCAATGGTGTCGCAGCAGACCGGGGTGATCTGGATCGCGAATCCGAACAACCCCACAGGGACTCGGCTGAATAAGGTCGATCTGCGCGGATTCGTGGAGTCTGTTCCGTCAGAGGTGATCGTCGTCGTCGACGAGGCCTATTTCGAATACGTGCAGGATGACGATTTCCCGGATGCCAGCCAATGGCTGGGCGATTTCCCCAATCTGATCGTGACGCGGACCTTTTCCAAGGCTTACGGGCTGGCGGCCTTACGGGTCGGCTACGGCCTTTCACACCCCGATGTTGCCGATCTGCTCAACCGGGTGCGTCAACCCTTCAATGTAGACAGTTTTGCTCAGGCCGCGGCATTGGCGGCGCTGGACGATCAGGAATATCTGCGCCGCTCGGTGGAAATCAACGATCAGGGCATGCAGCAGCTGGTGGCGGGAGTCCGGCGCCTTGGCCTGGAATTCATACCTTCGGCTGGAAACTTTATCACCATTGATCTTGGTAGCGACGCCGGCCCGGTCGATCAGGCTCTTCTGCGCCAAGGGGTGGTGACGCGTCCGGTCGCCAACTATGGGCTGCCGAATCATTTACGTGTGAGCATCGGCCTCAGGGATGAGAATGCACGCTTCCTGGAAGCGTTGGAGCAGGTACTTTGAGCAATTCGATCGGCCGACTGGCGGTAATCGGCGTGGGCCTGATCGGTGGCTCGCTGGCGCGGGCATTGCGCAAAGCCGGCCGCGTCGATGAAATCGTGGGTTGTGGGCGCGGCAAGGCCAATCTCGACGAGGCGGTGAAACTGGGTGTTATTGACCGCTACAGCCATGATGTCTCCGAGGCGGTGCGCGATGCCGACGTGGTGTTCCTGGCGGTCCCGCTTGGTGCGATGCGCGGCGCCTTCGATGCGATGCGCGCGACGCTGCCCGGGCACGCCCTGGTCACCGATGGCGGCAGCGCGAAGGGCAGTGTGGTAACCGACTGTCGCGAAGCAGCACCTGAGCTGCTGCAGCGTTTTGTACCCGGACATCCGATTGCAGGCACCGAAAACAACGGCGTGGCTGCTTCTTTCGCCGAGTTGTACCGCAACAGGCGCGTGATCCTTACGCCGTTGCCGGAGAACGATCCGGCCGCAGTGGCAAGGGTGCGGGGCCTGTGGGAGACCTGCGGTGCCGAGGTGACGGAGATGTCGGTCGAACACCATGACGAGGTGTTGGCGGCGACCAGTCACCTTCCGCACATGCTGGCTTTCGGGCTGGTGGATATGCTTGCGCGCATGAAGGAGAACGACGAGATCTTCCGCTACGCGGCGGGCGGATTCCGTGATTTTACGCGCATCGCCTCGAGCAATCCCGTGATGTGGCGGGACATCTGTATTGCCAACCGCGAGGCGCTGAGCCCGATGCTGGCCGCTTTTGCAGAGGAAATGACCGCACTGGCGGACAGCATCGCAGATGCCGACTCGGATGAACTGCTCAGCATATTCGAGCGCGCGAAGGCGGCCCGCGATCGCTTTGTCGATGGCTTCAACTAAGCGGTCTTGCTTGACTGTTCTGTGTTTAACGCCATGTTTTTCCTAAAAATACTTGTCTTTTTGGCAGGCTGCGACTAGCCTTGCGCACCTTTGATTCTGCAGGAAGTCCCATTGGTGTCCAGTAAGGTTCAATTCGTGGCGCAGCCCGGCGGCCGACTCAGCGGGACCCTGCGCGTTCCGGGTGACAAATCGATTTCACACCGTTCGATCATGCTGGGTTCACTGGCCGAGGGGATTACCCGGGTCAGCGGTTTCCTTGAGGGCGAAGACAGCCTTGCCACATTACGTGCCTTCCGCGCGATGGGGGTCGAGATAGACGGCCCGCGGGATGGACGGGTGACCATTCGCGGTGTCGGGATGCATGGCCTGCGGGAACCGGCGTTGGCGCTCGATCTTGGCAACTCGGGGACCTCTATGCGTTTGATGTCCGGTCTTATGGCGGGACAGCGATTGAACCTGACCCTGGTGGGCGACGAATCACTTTCCGGACGGCCGATGAAGCGGGTGACGGTTCCGCTCGCAGCAATGGGTGCAGACATCGAGACCGCAGAGGGCGGCACCGCGCCTCTGCACATCAAGCCGGTCGATCGACTGATTGGCATCGATTACGACATGCCGGTCGCCAGCGCCCAGGTGAAGTCCTGCCTGTTGCTCGCGGGTATGTATGCGCAGGGTGAGACCTGCGTGACGGAGCCCGCGCCTACGCGGGACCATACGGAACGCATGCTGCAGGGTTTCGGTTACGCGGTGCGGCGCGAGGGTAGCCGTGCCTGTCTCGACGGCGGAGGAAAACTTCTTGCCTGCGAGATCGATGTGCCCGCGGATATATCCTCCGCCGCTTTCTTCCTGGTCGGGGCCAGCATCGCGGAGGGGTCTGATCTGTTGCTTGAGCATGTTGGCATCAATCCGACCCGTGACGGTGTCATCAATATCCTGAGACTGATGGGCGCAGACATCGAGGTGCTCAATCAGCATGAGGTGGGCGGTGAGCCGGTCGCCGATCTGCGTGTGCGTTCGGCATCACTGAACGGAATTCGCATACCCGAGGATCAGGTCCCGCTGGCAATCGATGAGTTTCCGGCGCTGTTCATCGCCGCCGCGTGTGCCCGGGGTGAGACGGTTCTCACAGGGGCGGAGGAACTTCGGGTCAAGGAGTCCGACCGCATTCAGGTGATGGCAGACGGTCTGCATGCGCTGGGCGTGGACGCCACAGCGACCGCCGACGGGATCGTTATTCGAGGTGGTGAGATCGCCGGGGGCAGGGTGGACAGTGACGGAGACCATCGGATTGCGATGGCGTTCACCATGGCGGCATTGCGGGCCCGCGGCGAAATATTCATCGACGACTGTGCGAATGTGAATACTTCTTTTCCGCGCTTCGCCGAACTGGCGGCCGCGGTGGGCTCGCGGGTGGAAGCAATCAATGCCTGATCAGGTACCGGTTATCACCGTCGATGGCCCAAGCGGATCCGGCAAGGGCACTGTGACCCAACGGGTCGCCAACCGGCTTGACTGGCGGGTGCTTGACTCGGGCGCCCTGTACCGCCTGGTTGGCTATGCCGTGGACCAGGCGGGGATTGGGTTTGAAAATCAAAATAAAATCAGTCAGATAGCGTCTAAACTTAATGTTGAGTTCGGCGGCGGGAGGATCCTGCTCGATGGCGCCGATGTGACCGATCTGATCCGCACCGAAACGGCGGGCAACAATGCCTCGAAGGTGGCGGCAATGCCCGGAGTACGTGCAGCTTTGCTGGACTGGCAACGGGACTACGCGCAGTTTCCCGGGCTGGTCGCCGATGGGCGTGACATGGGGACGACGGTTTTTCCGCAGGCGGGAGTCAAGATTTTTCTTACCGCGAGTGCTGCGGAACGTGCGCAAAGGCGCTATAAGCAGTTGAAAGAAAAAGGATTGTCTGCTAACCTCGCCGCCCTCACGGCTGAGATCGAAGAGCGCGATGCGCGCGATCGCAGCCGGGCGGCTTCACCGCTCGTTCCCGCGTCGGACGCGATCGAGATCGATTCGACCGACATGGGCATAGATGAAGTGGTCGAGATGGTGTTGCGAAGGGCGCATGAGGTCTTTGCAATACCGCTGTAGCGGTCATGCTGCTGAGAGTAATTAGGGTGCCCGGATAGTCCGGGTTGTCTTCCATTGGAAAAATCCGGATTGGTTTTGCCCACCGGTAGGATGGTCCGTCAGAGTGCGGATCGGGAACATTAAATGTCTGAAAGCTTTGCCGAGCTCTTTGAAGAGAGCCTGAACAACACAAACCTCCAGCCCGGCGCCATCGTCATCGGCACCGTCGTCGCAATCGAGAACGACCACGTGATCGTCAATGCGGGCCTAAAGTCCGAGGGCGTTATCCCGAAGATCCAGTTCACCGATTTCGACGGCAACGTTGAATGCGCTGTCGGCGACCAGGTTGAAGTCGCACTCGACGCCGTCGAAGATGGTTTCGGTGCCACCCGCCTGTCGCGTGAAAAGGCCAAGCGCCATCATGCGTGGAACAAACTCGAAAAGGCATTCGAGGCCGAGGAGATCGTCGTCGGCCGAATCAACGGCAAAGTCAAAGGCGGCTTCACTGTCGAACTCGATCAGATCCGTGCCTTCCTGCCCGGCTCCCTGGTCGATGTGCGCCCGGTTCGCGACACTTCGTATCTGGAAGGCAAGGACCTTGAATTCAAGGTGATCAAGCTCGACCAGAAGCGCAACAACGTGGTGGTTTCACGCCGCGCGGTGGTTGAACAGGAATACAGCGAAGAGCGCGACAAGCTGCTCGAAAATCTGCAGGAAGGCCAGGAAGTCAAGGGCGTGGTCAAGAACCTGACCGACTATGGTGCGTTCGTCGACCTCGGCGGTATCGACGGTCTGTTGCACATCACCGACATGGCCTGGAAGCGCGTCAAGCATCCCTCCGAAGTCGTTGAGATCGGTGACGAGATCGATATCAAGGTCCTCAAGTTCGACCGCGACAAGATGCGCGTTTCGCTTGGCCTCAAGCAGATGGGCGAGGATCCCTGGGTCAACATCACCCGCCGCTACCCTGAAAGCACACGCCTTTTCGGCAAGGTCACGAACATTGCCGACTACGGTGCATTCGTGGAAATCGAAGACGGTGTCGAAGGTCTGGTACACGTGTCCGAGATGGATTGGACCAACAAGAACGTGCACCCGAGCAAGGTTGTCCAGCTGGGTGACGAGGTCGAGGTCGTGGTTCTGGATATCGACGAAGAGCGTCGCCGCATCTCGCTGGGTATGAAGCAGTGCCAGGCGAATCCCTGGGAAGACTTCTCGCAGAAGTTCAACAAGGGGGATCACGTCAGCGGGGTCATCAAGTCGATCACCGATTTCGGGATCTTCATTGGTCTCGATGGTGGTATCGATGGTTTGGTCCACCTGTCCGACATCTCATGGGACGACACTGGCGAGGCCATCATCCGCAACTACAAGAAGGGTCAGGAGCTTGAGACCGTTGTGCTGGCCGTTGATCCTGAGCGTGAGCGTATCTCGCTGGGTATCAAGCAGCTCGACAAAGATCCGATGTCCAGCTTCCTTGCGCTCAACGAAAAAGGCGCAATTGTGCACGGCACCGTTCAGGAGGTTGATGCAAAGGGTGCGGTTATCGCACTGGGCGATGGTATCGAGGGTTACCTGCGTGCCTCCGAGCTGTCGCGCGACCGCGTTGAAGATGCCCGTTCGGTGCTGAAGGAAGGCGAGGCTATCGAGGCCAAGTTCATGGGAATGGATCGCAAGAACCGCACCATCAGTCTTTCGGTCAAGGCCAAGGACTATGAGGAAGAGAAGGCAGCCATGGCGACTTACGGAAGTGACGCCGCCAGTGCCGGTACGACGGCGTTTGGTGAGCTGCTGAAAGATCACCTCGACGCGAATAAAGAATAAGCAATCTTTAACGATTGCAGTTAAATGGACGGCGGCTTCGGCCGCCTGATTAACCTGGGATTGGGCTGGGGTGTAATGACCAAATCAGAACTGATCGAAGTCATAGCTCGGGAGCAGAGCCATCTGGCGTATCGCGACGCCGAGCTGGCGGTTAAATGCATGATCGAGCAGATGAGTAAGGCGTTGGCCTCCGGTGAACGTATCGAGATCCGCGGTTTCGGGAGTTTCTCCCTGCATTTTCGGCCACCCCGCATGGGAAGGAATCCGAAAACCGGAGACTCGGTCGAACTGAGTGGTAAGTACGTGCCGCACTTCAAGCCCGGGAAAGAGTTGCGCGAACGCGTCAATCTGAAATTTGAAGCGGAGCAGGCGAAAGACGATGAAAAAATGGGTTGATCCACGTCTCCCGTGATCTGAATTGAAGCCGGCCTCTGCGCCGGCTTTTTTGTATCCGCCGGGCGACTATTGCTTTGCCGGCAAAGACCGGGGGGTGGCATCGCTGAAACTGATGATCTCCTGCGCAATGCCGGCTTGACCTGAGGATGCAGTGGCGTCTTGACGACTTCGTGTCCCGAGTTGTGCGCGCCCCTCAGCCTGCCGCTGGCTGGCAGCAACCAATTCCTGGTGCAGGTCTTTGCGGTAGGCGAGCTGGTGTACGCGGGGTTGATCACTGTCAGCGGCGTTGATCCACAACAGTATCCGGCCGCTCTCGCCCGCTCTGGTATCGGGCTCAATGATATCGAAGCCGAGCAGCCTGAATTGTTGCGGCAGGGCGGCGCGGCTGGGCCAGCCCGGCAACTGTTGCAGCAAAAGATAGTGGCCGACATAGAACACGGGCAGTGCCAGCAACACGGCGGTCAGTAGCCAGCGCGGGTGCCTGCGGCCCTGCGTGGTCAGCAAGGAGGTTACCAGGGCCACGGGGAGCAGGTAGACCAGCGTCGTCGCAACCGACTGGATCGTATTCATGGTTCCGGTTAAATGCCTTCGTGCAACATGCGGGTCAAAACTCCAGCTCGTATGGCGTCAGTCTCTTCTGCAGCTGGTTGACATCATGTATGTCCCCGCTCTGATCAAGGCTGAAACGAACCACGGTTCGTTCGTCATCCTGCTGGTTCAGCGCCAGCTTCTGCACATAGACGGTCCTCAGGGTCGGGTTGACCTTTTCCACTTTCACCAGGGCCTCGACCGGTCCAGGTTGGGCTGCAGTGTAGTAGTAGAGATTGACTATGTACTCGCCGGGAATGATGCCGCGGATGGTCACGACCTCCTGGTTGATCGGGTAGACGAGTTCCCTGCCGTCGACAATTATGGTGTCGTTGATTTCGCCACGGTCATCCCGGTCCAGGTGCAACCATCCGGCTTCCTTGCGCAGATAGGACACCGTTTCACCGATCGGGTCCTGCACCCAGATGTCGATATCGTCAGACAGCTGATCCGGCCAGGTCACGGAGATAATGTACTCGGCCTTGAGGTCGATGCGACCCTTGCGTGCCTCGGGATTCATGAACATCACGGAGACCAGGAACAGAAAGGTGAAGCCGAGCAGCGCATTGAACAGCAGATCGATGAAGGGGTCGGTTGACCGGAACTGTCGTGATCCGCGGCGCCGCATCATTCGATTCAGGGTGCCGTCAGCCGGCGCAGCTGGGAGGTGACGTGAACCTCCGATAATTCGATGATCTCGGCCATCAGATGGTCGACCGCCTGATCGAGGAGACGGTACTGGAATCCGAGCAGTATCCCGGCGCCCAGACCGGTCAGCGTGGTGTACAGCGCGATACGCATGCCGCCGCTCATGTTCGTCAGCAACTGCTGCAGGGCGTGGATGTCGACGCTCGAGACCTGCGCCACCGAGCCCAGCATGAATATGAACCCGATGACAGTGCCGAGCAGGCCCAGGCGGATCATCAGGTCGGCCAGGAACCAGCCGGTTTCGTGACCGCGCCCCAATGCATTTTCGAGTCGTTCCAGTAACAGGTCCTGGTTGCACAGGCTGCCTTGCTGGTAAGTCTTATTGGCCAGTAGGAGCAGGTGATGGTGGGCGTAGGATGTCATTTTACCTTCCTGCCTGAATGAAACACCGGTTTCCGGGGCCATCAGAAACAGCGGGTCGCCACCTTGGATGCGGCGGGAGATGTCCATTGCCGCGCATAGCTCGGTCCCCAGATGATGCGCGCGTCGTCCTGCGTCCAGGCTGGTGAGCAGAAAAAGTACGATTATCACGCCGGACAGGTAGCTGTCGTCAGTGTGCAGAAGTTGTGCGATGAGATCGTTGCTGAAGGCAACGAAACAACCAAACAGGAGGATGCCGAAAAAAATCAGCCAGCGGTAAAAAGTGGTGTAGGCCCCTGCGCAATCGCTCATGGTGGACGGGCTATCCCGCGGCTAGTCAGATCGATGCAGTATAAACAAACACCCAAAGGGCCAACCCGCATCTTGGACGGGAATTGCTGCGAACGCGTGCACTTGCTGAATGGAGATGGGGGTGGCAGTCCTTTGCCGTTGGGGGTTTCCTTTGACGGGTGGCCCGTTCAGGCGCTAAAGGCGAGCGCGGCAAGGTAGCCTGCGACGGCCAAGAAAAAGATGCTGAGTTCGAATAGGGAACGCGAACGAGGGCGGCTCAGGGCGACATTGAAGTCCATGATGCTGTCGACTTTGTGGCCGTTCAGGTCACGCATGAAGTAGGGGCTTTGTTGCATGGTCCGTTCCTCGGTAAGTTCTCTTTAGGTTCTCATCAATATAGCAGCCAAAGAGAACAAAGCAAGAACAAATTAGGCGAAGCGTGACCTTCGAAGTGAATATATTGGTACATGGCGGTATACTGCTGGAGCGACATATCAGGGAGAACAGCCTTGAATCACCGACGCGTCGAACAGTGTGTGGAAAAACTGTGCCGCAAGGGCTGCCGTGCAGTCTGGTCCGACATTGATGCGTTGGAGTCGGGCGAGTCTCTACCCGAGATCAAGGGTTTATCTGCTGCCGAGGTGGATGCGGTCATCGCCGAACTGAAATCGATCATGTCGGTTTACCAGGGTAACTGCGCGGCCGTCTGAGCCGGCTTGTAACCCCCTCCCGTGACGTTCAGATCACCTCCCGCCAAGTCAAACAACTTTTTGCATTCATGCGTGTAGCTTTGCGTGTCGAGGTCAATTCCCTGCGTGGCCTGCGTCAGGGGGTTCCATACCTCATGCGACTTTTCAGCGAATATCAGGTTCGTGCGAGCTTCTTCTTTCCCCTCGGTCACGATTATTCCGGCCGCAGCCCTTTAACCACCTGGCGTGAACGTCATCGGCTGGGTTTATCCGCCCTGGCTTATGGCACCCTGATTCCTGCGCCCTCACTGGGGGCCGAGGGCAAAGACCTGATGGCCGCAGCGCGTGCGAACGGGCACGAGGTGGGTTTGTTCGGGCTGTCACCTCTGCACTGGTCGCGCCGGCTTGCGCATGCCGACAAAGCCTGGACCGGGCAGCAGTGCAAGGACCTGTGGTCGTCTTTTCTCGAAATCGGCGGCATGGCCCCGAGTGCGCTGGCAACGCCAGGCTGGCAGATCAATCCGGCCCTTCTGGGTGAGCTGTCAGCCAGGTGCTATCAGTACTCTTCCCTGACCCGCGGCAAGCTGCCCTACCGTCCCGGTGCTGCAGGGTGTGCGTTCCGCGGTCCCGGAGATCCCGACCACGCTGCCGACGGTGGGCGAACTCCTGCAGCAGCCGGGGGTTTCGCTCGACAACGTGCACGAATACCTTTACGCCGAGAGCCGGCACCTGCTGCCCGCAGGGCACGTGTTTGCGGCCAGTGCGGAACGCGAGGGCATCGAGCTGCCCGGCCTTATGGAGAAGCTGCTGGTGATGTGGAAAGGGCAGGATGGATCCGTCCGTGCATTGGGCGATGTATTGAAGGAAATCGACTTGGTTACGCTTCCACATCATCTGGTCGGCTGGGGTGAACTGGAAGGGGGCGCGTCGGCTGTGGCCATGCAGAGTGTGCAGGTGCCCGCATGAGTGAGAAAAAGCGTTCGAGCGACCATCGGCTGAAGACGGTGCTCTATGTGGCGAATTCAGCGATCCATGGGGCCGGAATTTTTGCTTCGCGGGATATTGAAGAGGGTGAATACACTGGCATCTTTGCCGGCCCGAGACACACAGCGATGGTGCCTATGTCCTCTGGGTCTACGAATCCGACGGCGAGACGAAACCGGTCGGCCGCAGTGGCCGGAACCTGCTGCGTTATCTGAATCATGCCTCACCCTACAATGCGCAGTTTGATGCTTTCGATCTGTATGCGACACGTAGCATATCCTGTGACGTTGAGATCACGATCGACTACTGTTGGTTCGTCATGACCCCTGGTGCGACTGTTTTCCCGGTAAGAACATCGGTATGCGCAAGCTGCCAGGTGGATCGTCTTGATGGATGAGGAGCCGCGCGACCGGCTGTTCGCCGACGACGTCTCTCGAACGGGCGATTTCGTGTTCGACGATGCGGTCGCAGCCGTATTCCCAGACATGATAAAGCGTTCGGTTCCCGGATATCCTGCGATCATCAACATGATTCAGCTGTTGGCGGAGGCCTATGTGCAGCCGGGCAGCGTGCTCCTTGATCTGGGTTGTTCGCTCGGTGCTTCGACCGTCGCACTGGATCTGGGTGGTGCGGGAACGGAGTGTCAGGTGATCGGGGTAGACAATGCTCCGGCGATGCTGACGCGGGCGCAGGCCATACTGTCCGGCAGGCATCCGCGGATCGAGTGGGTCTGTGCCGATGTGCGCGAGGTTCCGATCGAGGATGCCTCTGTGGTGGTCCTTAACTTCACCTTGCAGTTCCTCCCGCCCGCCGATCGCCTCTCCCTGCTGAAGCGCGTACAGCTGGGCCTCAGGCCGGGAGGTATCCTGATCCTGTCGGAAAAGATTTCGGGGCAGGATGAAATGGCCGACGAATTACTCAGTGAGATGCATCATGCCTTCAAAAGGGCAAACGGTTACAGCCGGCTGGAGATAAGCCGTAAGCGGACGGCCTTGGAAAATGTCCTGGTGCCGGAGACGCTCGAAGTAAACCGGGAGCGGCTGGGACAGGCCGGCTTCAGCCGCACCGACCTGTGGTTCCAGTGTTTCAATTTCGTGTCGCTGGTCGCGCGTAAGTGATCGATCCCGCGCGTGCAAGGCAACTGCTGGCGGCGGAAGGCCTGACCCGATGGGCCGAGGTTATCGAACAGCAGCTGGATGTTTTCATCAACCGGGCGCCGCATGGTGACTGGTCCCGATGGCAGCAGGCACTGGATCAGCTGCCCGTCCTGGGTGAGGGGAGCGTGGATTGCAGGAATGGTGCGCTCAACATCTGCCCGGACCGATCACTGCAGGGCGAATTGCATGCGGCCCTCATGGCTGGTCTGAAGGCCTTGCATCCCTGGCGCAAGGGTCCTTATCAGGTTGCCGATATCCGGATCGATACCGAATGGCGTTCGGACTGGAAATGGGACCGCGTGATTCCGCATCTGGACTCGCTGTCGGACCGCCTGGTCCTGGATGTGGGCTGCGGTAACGCATACCACTGCTGGCGCATGGCAGATGCCGGGGCCCGGCAGGTGATCGGCATCGATCCTACCGCTCTGTTCCTGGCGCAGTTCCTCGCCATAAGCGAATTATTGCGTCCGATGGCACCGGGTCTGGCAGGACGGGTCGAAATGCTGCCGCTGGGTATCGAGTCAATGCCAGCTGAACTGGCGGCTTTCGACACGGTGTTTTCCATGGGCGTGCTTTATCACCGGCGTTCACCGGTCGATCACTTGCTCGAATTGCGGGGGGCATTGCGTCCGGGCGGCCAGCTGGTTCTGGAGACGCTGGTGATCGAGGGCGCCGATGATCAGGTACTGGTGCCGCGGGGACGGTATGCGAAGATGCGTAACGTCTGGTTTATTCCGACGCCGGCTATGTTGGAAAATTGGCTGCAGCGGTGCGGATTTAGATCGGTTCGGACGGTCGATGTGACGCCGACCGGGCTCGAGGAACAGCGTTCGACCGAGTGGATGACTTTCGAATCACTTGCAGATTTTCTCGATCCCGCCGATACCAGATTCACGATCGAGGGCTATCCCGCGCCAAGGCGCGGGATTTTGATCGCCGAGGCATGAATAAGCTGCTTGGGAGTTTCACAATGACGTCGAAATTGAAGTTCTTTGTCGGGCAGATCGTTTATCACAGCCGCTTCAACTATCGCGGCGTGGTTATCGACGTCGACGCGACTTTCCAGGGCTCCGACGCCTGGTATGAGCAGGTTGCCCGTTCGCGCCCGCCCAAGGAACAACCCTGGTACCGCGTGGTGGTCGACGGCGGTGAACATGAGACCTACGTGGCGGAACGTCACCTCGAAGTGGCACCGGACGATGCACCCGTATCGCATCCTGCACTGTCACAATTATTCAGCTGCTATAAAGACGGCACTTACCAGCTGCAGACCCACTGAGTAAGCCGCACGCGCGATTGCCGGCCGCATCGGGGGGCTGTGCTATGCTGGCTTTACCCTCCCTGACAGTGGTTGCCGAAGTCAGCAGCGATGTTGAGCGTAATTAGAAATCGCGATTTCTCACGGGTTCTGGCGGGCCTGCTGGTGTTGTTTCTGCTGGGCGCATGTTCCAGCGGCCCGAAACGTCCGGTGTTCTATCCAAACAGTCATATCAAGCAGGTTGGCCAGTATCAGGCGCAACGCGATACCGATGACTGCATGGCTCTCGCCGACAGTTACGACGTGAATCGCACACGTGACGGTGAGGTGGGGACCAAGACCGCCTCAGGCGCAATCATCGGGGGTGCGGGTGCCGGAGCCTGGGGAATTGTCCGCGGCGATGCGGGCGAGCGCGCGCTGGCAGGTGCTGTCGCCGGCGGAACGGTCGGTGCGGTCAAGGGTGGATTCGACTCGCGCCGTATCAGCCCGATATTCCAGCGGTTTGTACAGCAGTGCCTGCGCGACCGCGGATATCAGGTGATTGGCTGGCAGTAGCAAAGCCTTTTGCCGTGTGTCCTGGCAAGCCAATCGTTTTTTCGGCTCTTCTTCACCGCATCTTCCACTTCGGGCGTGCTTTTGGCCAGTCAAACCACTGTGTGGTCTGGGGAATTTAAGGCGATTTCGCGGGTCTATCGGTGGTGCGTCCGGTATACAGTCGAAACGGGGCTGCCGGGGCGGCTGTGGTTTGGTGATGACGCACAGGCGATGTGTCCACCTTCGGCCCCTTGGGGCCCGAAGCGGTTTCTTCTGAATCGGTCAGGCGTATTAAGATGTGTTCAAACCTCGGGGCGTTGTGGGGTCGCGATGAAACAAGGCAGTCTTTTGATCATGGCCGGTCTGTTGCTTGCCAGCGGCGTCTCGCATGCCGACGAAGTGCGGTCGCTCGAACGCCTGCGTATTAACCATGCTGCCATGGTTTCCTCCGAGCAGGATTTTCACGATCGGCAGCGCCGTGGCACGCTCATTGGTGTCGAGGCCACTGACTATGCCGCCTATGTGGCGCGTCTGCACCGGCTGGTTGCGGAGGATTGTGCAGAACTGGCCCTGGCCGGCGTCTCATTGCCCCCTGAACTGGGTTGTCCGACGTTAACGCCAAGCTTGCTTGCGCCGGCGCCCATTGATCAGGCAGCGGAACAGACGCTGGATGAACAGCTTGCGGCGCTTGATGCGGAACTGATGAGCGGCCTCGGGGACTTTGACGAGATGCTGCTGCGCGAACAGGATCGTGTCAGGGCAAAGGCGCCCATGAGTGACGCTGGCGGTGCCGGCGGCGGTGGTGACGGTGCCGGCTCTGGCGACGGATCTGGTAAAGGCGATGCGGGTGCAGGCGAGGGTTCCGAGGGTGAATCTGCAAAGTCCGGAGAAGGAACAGAGGCGTCACAGGGCACGGGAGGCGCCAATGCGGGCATGGGTGGTCGGGAGTCGGGGTCGCGGGCGCAACGCGATGGCCAGAGACGCGGCGTGCCTGGCAATATTCCGAACGGCGACGATGATGATGTCGTGGCACGCCAGTTGCGCGAGGCTGCCGAGAAGGAGACCTCACCGGAGCTCAAGGCGAAGCTGTGGGAGGAATATCGCAAATATAAGGAAGGCACCAGCTGAGAAAAACCATGTCTACACGATTAATCAGCCTGATGCCGCTGTTGATCCTGCTTGCATTAATGCAGGGCTGCAGCACGATGGGAGCGATGCGTGGCGTCGGCGACACGGTTCCGCTTGACAGGACGGTCGTCGAACTGCCCGAAGCGCAGTTGCTGGATGTCTGGGTGGAAATTTTCAACCCGGGGACCCTGCCCGAAGACGAAGAGGATGCGGCGGGATTATCCATGGATATACGCGAGGCCGAAGCCCGGTATTTCCCCGAGCAGCTGCGCGCAACCATGGAGAGGACGGGCTATTGGGGGGCAGTGCGGCTGGTCCCTCAGGACACGACCGGAAGCGAGCTGCTGGTCAGTGGCACCATCATTGAGTCAGATGGTGAGAACCTGGAGCTGGAAATCAGGGTACAGGATGCAACGGGAAAGGAATGGTTTCGGCGCACCTACAGCAAGGAAATCGACTATACGCAATACGTGCGAATCGACCGAGAGGGTGAGGATGTTTTCCAGCCACTGTACAACACGATCGCCAACGATCTTGCGAAACTTCGTGCCAAACTGGAGCGCGGAGATATAAGAAGAATCCGACGCGTTGCTTCCCTGCGCTTCGCCTCGGACCTGGCGCCGGAGGTCTTCGACGGCTATCTCGAGCAGAATGGGGATCGGTTCAGGGTGACACGCCTGCCGGCTGCCGACGATCCCATGTACCAACGGGTGCAGGCGATCCGTGATCGGGATTTTCTCCTGATCGATACCCTGAACGGGCATTTCGACAATTTCACCCGCGAAATGGAACAGCCCTATACCGAGTGGCGCAGGGCGCGCAGCGAAGAGGCCACCAAGCTGCGAGCGCTTGAACGCGAGGCGATGAAGCGCAAACTGCTGGGCGTGGCCGCAATCATCGGTGCCATCGCCATTGAGGCCTCGGGCAACGGTAATCGCGCGGGCTCAAGTGTTGCGCGGGACGTCCTGGTACTGGGCGGAGCCTATGCCTTCAAGACCGGCATGGACAAGTCATCGGAAACCAGCATTCACCGCGACGCCATTATCGAGCTGGATGAATCTTTCTCCGTCGAGGCACGACCCCTGGTGGTCGAGGTGGAGGGTGAGACCCATGAACTGACGGGTTCGGCCGAGATGCAATACGTCAAATGGCGCGCACTGCTTCAACGTATCTATGAATCCGAGACCGGCTTTGCCGGTTCCTGATCGGGGCGAGGCGGTATGGATGCCCGGGAACAACCCGCAGTAATACCACCTGCCCAGCTGAAGCCGCCGGGACAGGCTATCGATTCCGCTGCAAACAGGCCCCGGAATCATGTCTGGTTTTGGATCATGCTCGGCGTCTTGCTGCTTCTGGCCCTGGCGGTGGTGTTTGCCTTGCCGACGCTGCTAGGTCCGGCTCAACAGGCCAGCGCGCCGGCGGAATCGCCTTCTCCCGAGATCGATTCCGGGGCACTGCGCGAGCAGGCGCATCAGGCGCTTCAAAACTATCTGCAGCTGCGCGCCAGGATGGAGCTGGACAATGCCGCTGTCTGGGGTGAACCGGACTGGACCGACAGCAGCCGGGCACGCATCCGCCGGCGACCGTTATTTCGCCCAACGGCAGTTTTCGGCAGCGGGTCGTGAATACCAGTCCGCGCTCGGGCAACTGCAACAGCTGCAAACAAACAAAAGTGTCATGCTCGCGAGCGCACTCGAGCAGGGTACACGGGCACTGGACGAAGATGATGTGGTCGCTGCGATCGCTGGGTTCGAGGCTGCTTTGCGAATCGAACCGGAGCATCCGGATGCGGTTCTTGGTATCGCGAAGGCCAACAGCCGCGGTGCTGCGATCACCCAGATGAATCTCGGTCAGACGGCAGAGGCGAACGGCGACCTCCGGGCCGCTCGCGTTGCCTACCAGCAAGCGGTGCAATCAGACGCCGATTATGCGAAGGCCCAGGCCGCCTTGCAGCGTGTGAGTGCCGAGATCAATGCCCGGGAGTTCACTGCGGCGATGACCACGGCGTTGAACGCGCTGGATGCCGGCCAGACCGGAGCGGCCGACAAGGCCCTGGCAGAGGCCGAACGCATTCAGCCTGGTGATCCGGCGGTGCGGGATGCGCGTCAACGTCTGCAGGGCATGCGCGCACGCGCCGGGCTGAACAGGCTTCGTCGACAGG
The DNA here is from genome assembly GCA_963759055.1 of uncultured Gammaproteobacteria bacterium. Classification (GTDB taxonomy): domain Bacteria; phylum Pseudomonadota; class Gammaproteobacteria; order Chromatiales; family Chromatiaceae; genus Thiosocius. The sequence continues at coordinate 108,817 of CAVWYD010000013.1, read as the reverse complement.
CGGCTGAAAGGGTCGGAGTCGAAGACTGGCGGGGCGCTGTCACGGCATATCGCAAGGCCCTGGGTATCGATGGTTCGGCTGCGTTTGCCCGCGCAGGTCTGGAGCGCGCAGAGGAGCGCGTGAAGTTGAACCGGCAGTTCGATCACTACCTCGAGAAACCGGCACGTCTTTACTCGGCCGTGCCTTTGGCGAATGCCGAGAAGTTGCTTGCCACCGTGAGCGGAGCGCCGCGCGAGGAGCCGCGGCTGGAAAAAAAGATCACGCAGCTGCGTCGGCTGGTGGCGGGCGCGAGCGCCCCGGTCAGGGTTACTCTGAATTCGGACGGTGAGACCAGCGTGGTGATCTATCGTGTCGCCCGCCTGGGCAAGTTCAACAATCACCAGCTCGACCTGCGGCCGGGTGACTACACGGTGGTCGGCAGCCGGCCGGGCTATCGCGACGTGCGCAAGGTGATCAAAGTAAGGCCCGGCGCCACCCTGCCGCCGTTGCTGGTGCGTTGCGAGGAGGCGATTTGAGCCGCGTCTACTTCATCCACGACGCACAGGGTGAGCGCCAGCTCGATGAACAAGAACTGCCGTTGCCGATCGGCGCTGCCGAACACGGCGGCATCGTATTGCCCGACCCACCCGATTCGGGTGTCGTTGCCTACATCGGCCTGGCAGATGGGCATGCTTTCATCCAACCGGCGCTGGTGGATGTTCAGCTGTTCCACAATCACGAGCATCTTAGCGCCTCGAAGTGGCTGAAGTCGGGTGATCTGATCGAGGTGGCCGGGTCGTTCATCCACTGGAACGTCCAGGGTGACCAGGTTGATATCAGTGTGCGGCAGCGTCCGGCGGCGCCGGTTCTGGAGCCACCGGTTTCACCGCCGCCACTGAACAACCGGACGTTGCCGGAGGTGCCACAGGTGCCGGCGCCGACTCAGTCCCGGCGTTTTGTGCGGCCTCTGTTGTTGGGTGTTTTCCTTCTGCTGTTGCTGGCGGTCGTTTTCGTGCTGCTGGCCACGCCGGTCTCGATCAGCATCGATCCCGTGCCCGAGCATCAGTCTCTCGATGGCTTCCCCCCTGCGGTGCCCTTCGGCGGGCGCCAGCTGGTCCTGCCCGGACGCTACACGGTTTTGGCCGAGAGCCCGGGCTACCATCCGCTGCAGCAGGCGATCGTGGTTCCCTCCGGAGGCTTCCAGCTGTTCGAGTTTAAGCTCGAGGAACTGCCGGGGCGGGTCAGCGTCGACCTGCAGCCGGAGGTTCCGTTCGATCTGTTCGTCAATGGCAAGGCCGCGGCCACCGACGTTGACGGAATGGCGGAGATCGCAGCGGGCACACAACAGCTGCGTATCGAGACAGAACGCTACCTGCCTGTGGAGCAGAGCGTGAACGTGCTTGGCAAGGGGCAGTCACAGCAGATTGGCTTTGTCTTGGAGCCGGCCTGGGCCAATGCGCGCATCGCCAGCGAACCGGCCGGCGCGACGCTGCAGGTGGATGGTGAAATCCTGGGCAGGACGCCCCTCGACGTCGAACTGCTCCAGGGCGAACGCAAGCTTGAGTTGAGCCTGGAAGACCACAAGCTGATGTCACTCAAGCAACGGGTCCAGGCGGGTACCGATCTCGTACTGGGCCCTTTCAAGCTGCAGACGCTCGATGGAAAACTGATCGTGAGCAGCGTGCCCGCCGCCGCCAGCCTGAGCGTGGACGGGGTTTTTCAGGGCACCACGCCACTGAGTCTGTCGCTCACGTCCGGCGTGGAACATGAATTGCGCCTGAGCAAGCCGGGCTATGAGCGCTTTGACGAAAAGCTGCGTCTGGGCCCGGATGAGGAGAAGTCCATAGAGGCGCAACTGCGGCCACAGTTCGGTATCGTGTTTGTGACTGCGCAGCCCGCAGATGCAAACCTGCGAGTCGATGGCAAGGATGTGGGCAAGGCGACAAGGCGACTGCAACTCACTACGCGCAGCCATACACTGGTATTCAGCAAGCCTGGCTATGTATCCAGGACAGTCAGTGTGAAGCCACGTGCCGGCGCCAGCAAAAACGTGGATGTCAAACTCGTAAGCGTGACGCAGGCACAAAGCCGGAAGCAGGCCTCGGCCACGCCGGCGATGAAAACGAGTCCCGCGGGACAGCAGTTGCGGCTGGTCCGACCGCAGGGGAGCTTCCGCATGGGGGCCTCCCGTCGTGAGCCGGGACGTCGGGCCAACGAGAGTTCGCGACAGGTCAAGCTGGTCCGGCCCTTCTATCTGGCGGCCAAAGAGGTGAACAATGCCGAGTACCGCAAATTCAAATCGACGCACAGTTCCGGCTCTGCCGAGGGCGGCAGTCTGAATGCGGACGATCAGCCGGTTGTCAATGTCAGTTGGGAGGATGCGGCCCGTTACTGTAACTGGCTCAGCGGCCGGGAGGGCCTGCCGACGGCTTATGAAGAGGTCAATGGACGCATGCAGGCAGTTATGCCAACAACTAAGGGATATCGTCTGCCGACAGAAGCTGAGTGGGCTTACGTGGCACGTAAACACACACAAAAATCCGAGTGGCGTTACCCATGGGATGGTACGTTTCCACCGACATCGGTCATCGGTAATTTCGCCGATGCAAGCATCGCAGATACGCTGGCCAATACGGTTCCGGACTACAATGACGGATATCGGGTGAGTGCCCCGGTGGGCAGTTTCGGCGCACGCCCCGCGGGGTTCTATGACCTGGGTGGCAATGTGGCGGAGTGGATACATGATTTCTACTCGGTCTATCCGGGAGAGGCGGGCAAACTGGTAACGGATCCGGTGGGCCCGGCATCGGGTGCACACCATGTGGTGCGTGATTCGAGTTGGCGGCAGGGCACCATTACCGAGCTGCGATTGAGTTACCGCGATTACAGTCGCGAAGCGCGTCCTGATCTCGGTTTTCGTGTGGCGCGCTATGCGAAATAGCTTTGTTTGACGGCTCGGGGTCCGGAGGATTCGGCTCGTGCTTTTGCTACCTGGCGCTGTTGTCGAGAGCCGGTACAGCTGAGAGATGACTGATGATGCGCTACGCTGGTTGGATTTTGATTTCGTTCTGGCTCGCGGTGAGCGTATTGCTGCCGGCAGTGGCGGCGCAGGACAAAGGGGATGCCCAGGAACCGCCTGTAACGGGCACGCGGACCACGGGTACGCAGAATCAAAAGCCCCCGCCACGCCCGCGCAAGCCCGTGACCACTTTCAAACCCACGGAAAAGATCCGCGCCGACAGTGCCGTTTCCTTTCCCGTGGACATCTGAGTACACAGCAAGGAATACAGGAACAGATTCGTCATGAGGAGAGGTTTTCCGGTCGAACTCATTTACCAGGTTTTCTCATTGCTGGTCGCGTTTATCCTGGTGCATGCCCTGTATGTCAGCGTCATCAGACCGCAGGCCAAGGTCTTTATGGAGGAGGAGGCGGCCAAGATGCAGTTGGATACCGGGTATGTTCAACAGCGATCGTTCTTCGTGGTCGTCAAGGACTATGAGCAGGAGGCATGCTTCGTCCTGATGCTCTGGGCATTTGCCATTCTGGGTTTCAAGGGCAGGGCTGCCTACCTGCAGCAGAAGCTCCTGGACCAGGACCTTCTGCGACTGCCGGCGGAACTGCCGATCGGCCCGGAGGACACCCGCGACCTGGTCGGCCGGATCCATGCCATGCCTGAATCCATACGGCACTTTCTGCTCCCGCGTGCACTGCTCACCGCGATCGAACGGTTTTCCGCGACCCGGAACGTGCAGGACGTCTCGACCGCGGCGCGCGGCATCTGTGACTCGGAAGGCGATCGGATGGAATCGGAGCTTTCCATCATCCGCTACATCGCCTGGGCGATTCCGTCGGTGGGCTTTATCGGCACCGTGCGGGGCATCGGTGATGCCCTCGGTCAGGCTCATCGCGCCGTAGAGGGCGATATAACGGGTGTTACTTCAAGCCTCGGGGTGGCTTTCAACTCAACCTTTATTGCCCTGGTGATCAGCATCGTGTTGATGTTCTTCATTCATCAGCTGCAACTCATGCAGGAGCGCCTGGTGCTCGATAGTGAACGTTACGTCGATCACTGGTTGATCCGGCGCCTGCAGAGCTGAGTGGCCAGCTCCCGGTTATCGCCAGATGAAGCGTCGCCCGGTCTCACCCTTCTCGCTGTCGTTTCTCGACATCATGTTCTGCGGCTTTGGTGCCGTCGTGCTGCTGGTCCTGATCCTGAACAATGACACGGTCCAGGCCCGCAATGCGGTTTTCGCGGATCTGCGATCCGAGGTGGTCCGACTTGAGCAGGAGGTGATCGTCGGTCAGGAAGGACTGGTAGAGGCAAGAAACAGTCTGGATAACACCGATAGTGAACTGGTCACCATGCAGGGTGAGGCGGAGCGCGTGATCGCGACCATCAAGGCGCTCGAGATAGAAGTGGCACGCATGGAGAACGAGACCCTCGCCAATCAGGCGCACGTGAACGAGCTGGCTACCGATTTGAAAACCCTGGACAAGGAAAAGAATCGTCTGGGTGCGCCGAAGACGGATGACCGTGACAGTGGTGCCAGGGTGCGCAAGGTCCGGGGCGAGGGCGATCGTCAGTACCTGACCGGGCTGAAGATGGGTGGAAAACGGGTTCTGATACTGGTCGATGCCTCCGCCAGCATGCTGGATGAGACGATCATCAACGTGGTGCGTCGGCGCAACATGGATGCAGCCAGCAAGCGTGGAGCCGCAAAATGGCGGCGGGCACTAAAGACCAGTGACTGGCTGGTCAGCAATTTGCCTCCTTCTGCGCGTTTTCAGTTGTACGCTTTCAACACGCGGGCAAGTGCCGCCTTGAATGGCACGGATGGCACCTGGTTGCAGGCGTCCGATCGTAAGCATGTGGATGGTAGTGTCCTTGGATTGGGTCAGACCGTGCCTGGCGGGGGAACCAGCCTGCACCATGCCTTCGCGGTAGCCGGGAAACTGAAGCCAAAGCCGGACAACATCCTTTTGGTGACCGATGGTCTGCCGACACAGGGCCGTGGCAAACCCGCGAAAACCACGGTTTCCGCGGAACAGCGTCTGAGACATTTTGAGGCCGCAGTGGCCGCGCTTCCTGCCGGTGTGCCGGTGAATACCATCCTGCTGCCCATGGAAGGGGATGCCTACGCGGCAGCCGCTTTCTGGAAGCTCGCGCAAGACACCAGCGGGTCCTTTCTGACTCCGGCGCGGGATTGGCCATGAGCCGCCGCAGCCGTCGCAGCGTCGATATCTTCAACCTGTCTTTTCTGGACGTGGTCTCCTGTGGTTTTGGCGCCATCATTCTTTTACTCGTCATTGTCAAAATCTCCGAGCCACATGTCATCGAACAGTTGGCGGTGGACCTCAGCGGACTGGTGGCACGTCTCGAGGCGGAGCTGCATGAGATCCGCGGTGAGACCACGGTGCTGAACAGGGAGTTGACCGCCAAACAGGAACAGCTCTCGGTCGAGCGTGAAAAACTGGCGCGCCTGAAGGGCGACAGGTCAGAGATTCGCGGCCAATATGCGGCGACCCGCAACGAGCATGAGGCCCAGACCATCATCAAAGGTCAGCTGGCCAGTGCCAAGCAGGACCTGACGGCGGAGATGCGACGTCTGCTCGGCAGCGGGTATCAGCGTAGGAAGCTGGCGGCCACCATCGGCGGCGTGCCGGTGGACAGCGAATACATCATCTTCATCATCGATACCTCGGGCTCCATGCAGCAGAATGCCTGGCGGCTGGTGTTGAAGAAGGTCTCCGAGGTATTGGATATCTATCCGCAGGTCAAGGGTATCCAGGTGATGAATGACATGGGTGACTACATGTTCTCGACCTATCAGGGCAGGTGGATTCCGGATAGCCCGGCACGTCGAAAATCGATCATAAAGCGGCTCGCCGGCTGGCGGCCGTTCTCCAACTCGAGCCCGGTGGAGGGTATCGAAGCGGCCATCCGCCGTTTCCATGCACAGGACAGGCGCATCAGCCTGTACGTTTTCGGTGACGATTTTGCACGTGGCTCCATACAGTCCGTGGTCGATACCGTGGCGAGTCTGAACCGTGCCGACCAATCAGGTAAACGGCGCGTGCGTATCCACACCGTGGGTTTCCCGGTGCTGTTCGGAGTGGGGAACGGTATCCCGGTCAATGCGATGCGCTATGCGGCCCTGATGCGTAAGCTCGCCGAAACCAACGGCGGCAGTTTTGTCGGTCTGAACAGTACGCGCTAGCTGGGCCAATCGTACGACCGGGAAAAAACAACTTAAGCTCGACGAGGGTTACAGGACCCGAATTCCACTGCCGGAAACCGGGGAATCGCCTGCATTTCAATGGGGAGGTGCATTGGAAGTTGCCGTTCGCTTACACTTGCGTCTGACGGCCCCGGGCGCCTCGTGCACCGGACGTCCTACCAGGTGCGCCAAACAAGAACATCAAGTGCGCACTGACGTCTTTCACAATACCAACCAAAGATCAGGAGAATTGAAATGGCGAGAGTGGCACTAGTTACCGGGGGCACCCGGGGCATCGGCGAAGCGGTCAGCATGGCGCTGAAGGACGCGGGCTGCAAGGTCGCGGCGAACTACGGCGGCAACGATGAGGCCGCGCAGAAGTTCACGAAGCGCACGGGCATCCCGTCCTACAAGTTCGATGTGAGCGACTACGACTCGGTAGCGGCCGGAATCGCCAAAGTCGAGGAGGAGGTGGGCCCTGTCGACATTCTGGTCAACAACGCAGGCATCACGCGTGACGGCGTCCTTGCGAAGATGACATTCGAGAAGTGGAACGAGGTCCTGCAAACCAACCTCAGCTCCTGCTTCAACACATGCCATGCGGTGGTGGGCGGCATGCGCGAGCGGGGCTTCGGCCGCATCGTCAACATCGGCTCGCTCAATGGTCAAGCGGGTCAGTATGGACAGGTGAACTACGCAGCGGCCAAGTCCGGGATCCACGGCTTCACCAAAGCCCTGGCCCTGGAGCTCGCAGGCAAGCACGTAACGGTCAACGCGGTGGCTCCCGGCTACGTCGAAACCGAAATGGTCCGTGCTGTCCCGCAGCCGATCCTGGATAAGATCATCAAGCAGATCCCCATGGGCCGACTTGGCAAACCGGAGGACATCGCCCGCGCTGTGGTGTTCCTGGCGGCCGACGATGCGGACTTCATCACCGGGTCTACCCTGTCGATCAACGGCGGTCATCATATGTACTGACAAGGCGCCATAGAATCGCAGCCACAAGCAGAATCTGACCGGGGTTGCTGGCTGCCGCGCCTGCCGGCGGCGACCGCTTGATGTTGCCGATTCAAGCTTGAGCGCGTAAAGCGATCTCTCACACCACGGCGAGACCGGGGGGAATGTCTCTCCCCGGTCCGAAACCGGGAGTAGCCCGTCAACGAAGACAGTGTCACAGATTTTATTTCAGAAAGCGGGAATGTGAACCCGGTTAGCCCTATTCGGTGCTCGGAAGCTCAAGCAGGCGCCCCCAAATGCCGATAGACGACAGGTGGCCTACATTCGAGATTTCCGTGAAAAACAAGCGTAACTACTACCGCATCCTTTTTGTGCAGCCGGACGCACCTATCGAGGTCATCCGGGCCAGCTACCGTACGCTGATGCAGAAACTCAGGCAGCATCCGGACCTTGGCGGTGAGCATTGGAACGCCAGCGTTATCAATGAAGCCCACAATGTGCTCACCGATGCGAAAAAACGGCGCGTATATGACCGGGTGCTTTTCGGTGAGAAAGATCACTCACAGCTTGGCAAACAGCATCCAAAGCAACGCGGGGGGAAGCGTGTGGCCGAGCAGGACGATGACGGCTGGAGACCCTTCAGGCCAAAGGTGGTCATCTGAGGCCAGAGTGCCAATCTCGCAATAGGCTCCCCAGCCACAGCGCTCAGTGGTAGCGTCTCATCTGACCAACCAGGACGCCCTGTATCTGGACCTGTTCGGGACTGAAATGCATCGCCGACAGGCTGCTGTTGGCGGGATGCAGTACTACCTCGTCCGGGCGTTGCTCTAGTCGCTTGAGTGTCGCTTCTTCGCCGTCAACGAGGGCGACCACGATCTCGCCGTTGCGCGCACGCTCACGGTGTTCGATCACGACCCAGTCGCCATCGAGGATGCCTTCCTCGATCATCGAGTCGCCGCGGACCTCGAGCACATAGCAGGGATTCGGCGTGCGCAGCTGCGCAGGTACATCGATGCTTTCCGGATTGCTGATCGCCTCTATCGGGCTGCCTGCCGCGATGTAGCCGTACAGCGGCAGTGCGTCCGTATCAGCGGCCAATTCCGGCGACTGTTCAACCAGGCGTATGCCACGACGCAGATTGTTCATGGGTTCGACCAGGCCGGTTTCGATCAGCGCCTGGATCTGCTTGTGCAGGGAGCCGCGCGACTTGAGGCCCAGGGCGTCGCACAGCTCGTCCAGGGTCGGCGGATGGGGGAAGTCATCCAGATGCTCGCGCAGATAGTCGTAGATTTCCTGCTGGCGCCGGGTAAGCGTCGGGGGGACCATGTTGTTCTCCCTGTGTTGTCCTAAGGTTCTTAATTTGTTCTATACTGCGTTCAATTATAGAACATCGAGAGAACTTTGCCATGCCGGCGTTTCCATTGTCCGAAGCCCCCGGATTTCCCGACCCCGTGGAGCAGCTGTCGCAGCAGCTCAAATCCCGTTACGCGGGCCGGATATGTGCGGAACTGACCCTCCCGGCAAAGGCGGCACAGTTTGAAAAACTGCCGGGTGAACTGGATCAGCGGTTGCGCAGGGCGCTGCAGGCCCGGGGTGTCGTGCAGCTCTATTCCCATCAGGCAGAGGCCTGGCGGCTGGCGCAGCAGGGTCGGCACTATGTCGTTGTGACACCCACGGCCTCGGGCAAAACGCTGTGTTACAACCTGCCGGTGCTCCAATCCGTGTGCCGGGGTCAGGGCAAGGCACTGTACCTGTTTCCAACCAAGGCATTGGCACAGGACCAGGTGGCCGAACTGCTCGAGCTGAACAAGGCGGGCGAGCTTGGTGTGCGCGCCTACACCTTTGACGGCGATACCCCGGGTGATGCGCGCAAAGCGGTGCGCACCCGTGGCGACATCGTGGTCAGCAACCCCGACATGCTGCATCAGGCGATCCTGCCGCATCACACCAAGTGGGCGCAGTTCTTCGAGGGACTGCGCTATGTCGTCGTCGATGAAATGCACACTTACCGTGGCGTGTTCGGTGCACACGTGGCGAACCTGATAAGACGCCTGAAACGGATTCTGGCCTTTTATGGCGCAGCTCCGCAGTTCGTGTTCTGCTCTGCAACCATCGCCAACCCGGTGGAGCTTGCGACCAGTCTGTTGGGCGAGGACGTCGCCCCTGTCACCCGCAGTGGTGCACCGCAGGGCGAGCGTCGTCTGTTGTTGTGGAACCCGCCGGTCATCAATCCCGATCTCGGGATTCGTGCATCGGCCCGCTCGCAGACCAACCGTATAGCACGTCATGCAACCCGTGCCGGTCTCAAGAGTATCGTGTTCGCGCGATCCCGCCTGATGGTGGAGGTGCTTACCAAATACCTCAAAGATGCGTTCGACAAGGATCGGCGCCGGCCGCCACGTGTCTTTGCCTACCGCGGCGGCTACCTGCCGAGCGAACGTCGCGAAACCGAGAGGCGCCTGCGTGACGGCAGCATCGATTGCGTCGTCAGTACCTCGGCGCTGGAGCTGGGGGTGGATATCGGCAGCCTGGACGTATGTATTCTGAACGGGTATCCGGGGAGCATCGCCGCGACCTGGCAACGCCTCGGCCGGGCGGGGCGACGAAACCGTTCTTCGCTCGGCGTCCTGGTGGCCGGCAGCGAGCCACTGGATCAGTACATCGTGCGCAATCCGGATTTTTTCCTCGGCGCCTCGCCCGAGCACGCGCGTATCGATCCCGATCAGCTCCTGGTGCTGCTCGACCATGTGCGTTGCGCAGCCTTCGAGCTGCCGTTCCACGCGGGCGAGAGTTTTGGCTGCGAAGCACCGCTCGAGCAGTTTCTGCACTATCTGCTGGACGAGGGCGTGCTGCATCGTGAGGGCGACAGCTGGCACTGGATGACCGATGCCTACCCGGCCAACGCGGTGTCTTTGCGCTCGGTGGCCGAAGGCAATTTTTTGGTGATCGACCAGGAGCGGGGTGGTCGTCAGATCATCGCCGAGGTTGATTTCAGTTCTGCGCCGGAAACGCTTTATCCGGGAGCGATCTACATGATCCAGGCCGCGCCTTATCAGGTTGAATCACTGGACTGGGACGGGCGTAAGGCCTACGTGCGCCCGACACGCGCGGATTACTACACCGATGCCGTGGTGTATACACGCCTGAAGATCCTTGAGCGCTTCGCCGGATTGCAGTCCGCGCAGGTGAAGGTGGCGCATGGCGAGGTACACCTGGTACGGCGTTTCTCTGGCTACAAGAAGATCCGATACTACAGTCACGAGAACATCGGGTACGGCAATATCAACCTGCCCGATCAGGAGATGCACACCACGGCCGTATGGTGGGAGATTCGGCCCGGCGAACTAGAGCGCGCACTGCCTTCGCGGCAAAAGGCCCTGGATGGTTTTCTCGGAGCCGCCTATGCGATGCACCATGTCGCGGCCCTGCAGATGATGAGCGAGACCTCGGATCTCGGTCGTGCCGTCGGTGATGGCGACGGGCGCTGGTTTGCCACCCAGGGCTCGAATGGCCGCGGCCAGATGCGCGACGTCTCTGGCGATGAACTTGCGCCCGATTACCAGGGCGCGTTTCGTCCTGCCGTGTTTTTGTACGACAACCATCCGGGGGGAATCGGTCTGTCAGAGCCGCTGTACGGGCGTCAGGCCGAGGTTGTCAGGGGTGCCCTGGAGCTGGTGGAACACTGTGACTGCCGCTACGGCTGTCCCTCCTGTGTAGGCCCTGTGTTGGCGAGCGACGAGGAAAGGGGCTATTCGCCACGCGAGCTGGCGTTGACGGTGCTGGGGCTATTTGCGTCGGGCCCGGTATCCGACTGGCCGCAGGCATGAATCTGGCTTCGAAAATCGATCGGTTGCGTGGTCAGGCGGTGACGGCTCAGAATGATCCATCCGGTTCTCGGTGCCGGCGTTTCCAGTCGGAGCCGGTCCCTCAGCCGCAGGGGTCTGCACATACAAGGAAATTGAAGTATGCCCTGCAGGCAGACTGGGAAGATCGCGGGTTGCTGTTGTGCAACCGCAGCTATCGCCTGCCGGCAGATGGGCGCAATGCAGGGGATCTCTCACAGCTGCCCGAGGTGTGTGGCCTGTCCAAACCCGATTGGGTCTATATCGATACCGAGACCACGGGGTTGTCAGGCGGCACGGGGAATCTGGCCTTCATGGTCGGTGTGGCCCGTTATCGGGACGGTGGCCAACTCGAGTTGCGGCAGTATGTGCTTGGCAGTTTCGCCGCAGAGCAGCGCATGCTCCAACAGCTTTTCGATTGGGTGGGGCCGGAAGCAGTGCTGGTCAGTTACAACGGCAAGTGTTTCGACCTGCCACTGCTAAGCACGCGCCTGCAGATGCATCACATCGATATCAAACCCGGGTCGCTGCGGCATCTCGACCTGATGTACAGCGTGCGTCGCGCCTACCGTGATCATTGGCCCGACTGTCGCCTGCAGACGGCGGAGAGGCGTTTGCTCAATATCCAGCGAAAGGATGATCTTCCCGGAGCAGAGGCGCCGGCTGCGTGGCAGTCATGGTTGCGCAGGGGCGTCACCTCGCAGCTCGCACGCGTGTTGGAACACAACTATCAGGATGTCGTCTCGCTGGCCCTGCTGCATCGGTGCCTCGTGTCCGTTTACCGGGGCAGTGTGCAAACCCGACTCAACCATGCCGCCATCGGCAGGGCGTGGCGTGAGGCCGGTGAGCCCAAGCTGGCGCGCAGAGTATGGGAAAGCGCGGGCGAACGGTTGGACGAAAAGGGTAGCCTTCAGCTTGCGGCTTTGTATCGCCACCTGGGGGAGTGGTCGCGGGCGGAGGAACTCTGGCTTCGCTTGCACGCCAGAGGAAACGCCTCCGCGGCCCTGGCACTGAGTAAATACTACGAGCACCGCAGGAGGGATTTCTGCAAGGCCCTGGATTTTGCGAGCCGGTGCCCCCCGGCTGAGCGCGAGATCAGGTATTCGCGTCTCAAGGAAAAGATGGGCGTCAGTCTGCAGTTGCCGCTGTTGCAGTGCGGCTAATCGGAAAAGATGATGAAATAACCGGCCCCGTCCGACGAGGGGAGGCAGCGGTTCAGGCGTCCTTCCCGGCGGGCCTGAAGCAGGCGGCGTCCGAGCGGCTGGAACAGGGTTTCGCGACCATCATCAGCGGCGGCATCAAACCGGATCAGGAAGCTTTTTTCGCTGGCCGGTTCCGACAGCAGTTTCTCCACGGCCTGCATGGCCTGCTCCGCAGGCAATCCCTGAAGGTCCAGCAGGGCTTCGGCATCGCCAGCCTGAAAGGCGAGATTTTCCAGGGGGTTGTCGTCGAAATAGGGCATTGCTCTGTCAGCATCCAGCGGTTTTCAGACAGGTTACTGCGGCAGATTGTGACAGGAACAATACCCGGATCACAAACCCGGGAGAACCATATTCAAAAATGCCATCATCCTGATCCGCTTGTGCCCGGCCAGGCGCCCTGAGAGGTCAGGCCGTCTCGTCCAGGATGACGAACGACAGGAACGTCGTGCCCAGGGTGAGTGCCATGATCGTGGCCGGCGTGGCGAGCACGATCATGACCAGGCCGCTGGCGATCCAGATATTCTTCACGATACCCTGCTTGCGTCTATACAGGCGCGTGAAACGGCGTTTGTGCGGGTGTTTGTGATCCGGTGAACGGTCTCTCGTCCAATGCGGGAGAAGCAGTCGATTTAGCCAGTCTTTGGGGCTCAAGGCTTGTTGCTCCATCTTCAGCAGGCCCTTGCATTTGCGGCGGCCGTTTTCCCTACTGTAGACGAATTTCGGCGTCTGGCCCGGTGTTTGGGATTTGGGATACCCTTGCGCGCTTGCGGCGTTAAGCATTGTGTTAAAACATAAAAACTGCGCCGCAAGTGCGTAAGGCGTTGTTTGTGGGATCAGGAGTTCATTGCATGCAGGAATATGACGTAGTTGTGATTGGTAGCGGACCGGGCGGCGAGGGCGCCAGCATGAAAATGTCCAAGCAGGGCAAGCGGGTCGCCTTGGTCGAGATGCTGGACCAGGTCGGTGGGAACTGCACCCACAAGGGAACCATCCCCAGCAAGTCGCTGCGTCATACCATCCAATTGCTCGCCGATTATCGGCATCACCCCCTGTTCGAGCATACGGTCGGGTTCATGGACGTCACGTGGCCGCAGCTACTGAAGACCGCCGATGACGTGATTTCGCGCCAGGTCAGCATGCGGCACCGTTTCTACAGCCGCAATCAGGTGGATGTGATTCATGGTCGGGCGCGCTTTCTGGATGCAAACAATATCGAGGTGGTGCGTTCCTCGGGAAATGCAATGCTGATTCGTGCGGAACATTTCCTGGTTGCTACCGGATCTCGTCCCTATCGTCCGCCGGAGCTGGATTTTTCCGATCCGCGTATCCTCGACAGTGACACGGTGCTGCGGATGGGGTACACACCGCGGCGCGTGACCATATACGGTGCGGGCGTCATTGGCAGTGAGTATGCATCGATCTTTGCCAATCTGGACGTCAAGGTTAACCTGGTCAATACACGCGATCGGCTGATGTCTTTTCTCGACGACGAGATCACTGATGCCCTGAGTTACCACCTGCGTGACCAGGGTGTGGTGATTCTGCACAACGAGGAGATCGATACGGTTCAAAGCACAGACACAGGGGTCGTCTTGCGCTGTAAGTCGGGGAAGGAGGTGCACTCCGACGTCCTATTCTGGGCAAACGGGCGTACCGGCAATACCGGTGGCATGGGGCTGGACGAAATAGGCGTCGCGATCAACCATCGCGGCCAGATCGAGGTGGACGAGACTTTTCGCACCTCCGTCGAGAATATTTTCGCGGTCGGTGATGTCATCGGTCCGCCCGCGCTGGCGAGCGCCAGCTATGATCAGGGCCGCTTCGCCGGACATTTCATCGTCAATGGAAGCTGCGACTGGGAATTGTTGAGTGAAATTCCAACCGGCATCTACACGAGTCCGGAAATAAGTTCTGTGGGCCGCACCGAAAAGGAACTGACAGAACAGAACATTCCTTACGAAGTTGGCCGGGCTGATTTCAAAAATCTGGCTCGTGCGCAGATCGCCGGTCACAAGGTCGGGATGCTCAAACTGTTGTTTCATCGCGAGACCCTGGCGCTGCTGGGCATTCATTGCTTTGGCGATCAGGCCTCAGAGATCGTGCATATCGGCCAGGCGATCATGTCGCAGCCAGGCGAGGCGAACTCGATCAACTATTTCGTCAACACCACGTTCAACTATCCCACAATGGCAGAGGCATACAGGGTGGCCGCCCTGCATGGTCGCAACCGTACGAGGTAGAACGTTATCGCGACCGGGTAGGGAGTTATCCGGCGTGTTGCACGAAGGCGGTTAATGCAAATTGGCCTCAGATAATTTTGAGGCGGCATCGTTTTGACCCCTGGCGGCCGACCTCCACGGATCAAAGCAACAGCGTGTGCACGATGTTCGCAAGTACACACCAGGCCACCACGTAGATGACCGACAAGCGGTAGGCGCTGATCATGGTGAAGCCAACCAGGGCGATTGCGACGTGCGCGGGCTGAATTACCGCGCTGGTCCACACCGGATCGTACAGGGCCGCGCCCAGCAGTCCGACGACCGCCGCATTTACGCCGGCGATCGCACGCGCCGCTGCGGCGTACCGAGAGAGCACTCGCCACAGGGGTAGAATGCCGGAAAGTAGCAGGAACCCCGGGAGGAACATCGCCGCCAGTGCCACGGATGCACCCGTCAGGCCGCCGTCGGCGCCTGGCATGCGCGCACCCAGGTATGCAGACAGGCTGAACATGGGGCCCGGCACAGCCTGGGCGGCGCCGTATCCAGCGAGAAAGTCATCGGCCGATATCCAGCCGGCGCCTACCACGCTTTCTTCCAACAGCGGCAAGACGACATGCCCACCGCCGAACACGAGCGCGCCGGCTCTGTAGAAAGCTTCAAACAGGGCAAAGAGCGTGCCGGTGTTTGCCAGCAGAGGCAGTCCCAGCAGTAAAACGAAAAATGCGACCAGCAGTATCCAGCCGGTCCGGGGTCCATGAGGCAGCGATAGTTCCCCACCTGGCGTCGGTTTTGTTTCTTGGCATAGATACAAGCCGGCGACCCCGCCCAATACCACGGCGAGCACTTGAACCCAGGCATCACCGCTGAGCAGGATGATTACTGCAGCTGCTGTGGCGATTCCCGCACGGCGCGCATCCGGACACAGCTTCGTCGCCATGGTCATCACGCCATGGGCAACGACAGACAGGGCCACCAGCTTGAGGCCGTGAATCGCTGCGATACCGATCGGCCCCGACATCTTTGGCAGCAGCGCAGCGAAGCCGAACAGTAACAGCGCAGAGGGCAGGGTGAAGGCCAAAAAAGCGGCGATTGCGCCAGTCCAGCCGGCGCGCTGCAGGCCCAGCGCGAATCCGAGTTGGCTGCTGGCGGGCCCGGGAAGAAACTGGCAGAGGGCGAGCAGTTGAGCGAATTGACTTTCTGTCACCCATTGCCGTCGTTCCACCAGCTCCCGGTGGAAGAAACCGAGGTGGGCGATAGGGCCGCCAAATGAGGTCAAACCTAGCGTGAGGAAGGTGGCGAAGACCTCCCTAGCCGAGCCTGCTGTCGCTGTCATGGTACGAACTCCTGCCGCCTTGATTCGCCCCGGGATGCTAGCGTCAAACAGGCGGCTTGCCTGCAGTTCAGATCGAACGTAAGGCCGCCGCGCCTATTCGGCGGGGTATGACGTGCGATATCGATGCGGGCGTGAAAGGCGGGCCAATCAATCCTCTTTCTTGGATTCCTTGGAGGCGTTGAACATCTCTTGCCAGATCTTCATGTTCTGCTCGCCAAGCTTCATCCAATAATCCATCGGTGTACTTTGCAGGGCCTTGCCCATCTGTTCCTGGATGGTGCCTTGTTGCTCGCTGAAAAAACGCAGACTGGTATCGAGATATTCGGTGAATCCGCTCCGGGTGGCTTCACCATAGTTCCTGATGAAGCGGGAAAGGACAGGGGCTGAAAAAAGGGGCGACCCGCCGGACTCCTGCTCCATGATGATCTGCAACAGGATGTTGCGCGTGATGTCCTCTTCGCTCTGCCGGTCGATGACTTTGAACGGAATTTCGCTTAGCACCATCGCCCGGACTTCATCCAGGGTGATGTAGCGGCTCTCGCTGGTGTCGTAGAGACGGCGGTTCGGGTATTTCTTGATCAGTCGCTCGGCAGGCATACGTTGGCAATCCTCGCGCCATTAATATCCACAAACACCCAAAATATTTGGGTTGGATGGTTGTTAGAGGCCACTGGAAAAAACAAGCATGGCGGGCCTGAACCCGCCACGCTTGCGATTCAGTGTATATCAGTCCACAAGCTCCACAGCCATTGCGACGCCTTGACCGCCGCCAATACAGAGTGTAGCCAATCCCTTGCGGGCTTGTTCGCGCTGCATACCGTTCAGGAGCGTGACCAGGATGCGGGCACCGGACGCACCGACCGGGTGGCCGAGGGCGATGGCACCACCTGAGATGTTGACCTTGGCAGTGTCGAAGCCGACGTCCTTGTTGACCGACAAGGCCTGGGCGGCAAACGCTTCGTTGGCCTCTACCAGATCCAGGTCGGATACCGACCAGCCAGCCTTTTCCAGGCACTTTTTGGTGGCTGGAATCGGGCCTGTACCCATTATCGCAGGATCGACGCCGGCGGCCGCGAAGGAAACAATGCGTGCAATCGGCTTGAGGCCGAGTTCTTGCGCTTTTCCGGCGGACATCACCACGACCGCGGCCGCACCGTCATTGATGCCCGACGCGTTGCCGGCCGTGACCGTTCCGTCTTTCTTGAACGCCGGTCGCAGACCGCCCAACTTCTCGGCGGTGACGCCAGCGCGTGGGAACTCGTCTTTGGCGAACACGATCGGGTCACCTCGACGCTGGGGGATTTCAATCGGAACGATCTCGTCGTCGAAATTGCCCGCGTTCTGGGCCTTCTCGGCGCGGTTTTGTGATTCGGCCGCGAAAGCATCCTGTTCGGCACGCGTGAAACCGTACTTCTCGGCGATATTCTCGGCCGTCACACCCATGTGGTATTTGTTGAACGCACACATCAGGCCGTCCCGAAGCATGGTGTCTTCAAGTTCCCAGTTACCCATCATCTTGCCTTTGCGTGAGCTGGGCAGTACGTGCGGTGCAGCGCTCATGTTTTCCTGGCCGCCCGCGATGACGATCTCGGAGTCACCCAGCTTTATCCCCTGGTAGGCAAGATGAACAGACTTTAGACCGCTGCCGCAAAGCTTGTTGATTGTCATGGCCCGGGTCTCGTAAGGCAGACCGCCGTCGAGCGCCGCCTGGCGTGCAGGATTCTGGCCGGTGTCAGCGGCAAGGATCTGACCCATGATGACTTCGTCAATCTGTTCCGGCTTTAGGCCGGTCCGCTCAAGCAGGTTCTTGACCACGGTGGCACCGAGCTTGGATGCTGGAATGCCGGCCAGACTGCCGCCAAAACTACCCACGGCGGTGCGCGCGGCGGCGACGATAACGACATCTTCTTTATTCATGAATTCCTCCGGTTTGATGGTCTCGCCCTGGCGAAGGCAAGGAACGATAAAGATACTAGAATTCCAGCTTCACCCCGGTCTTTTTCTGTCGTGTCTGGTGGTGTCGGCTGAACTTTGTTGCACTGCACAAGAATGCATGGTAGCTTCTTTTGGTGCATTGCACAAATCCGGCAAAAGCCGATTGATGGACTACCAAAAGCAACTGCCATGAACCACCTGGACCGCCAATTATGAGTACAAATGCTAATAACTGGAATGAATCTATGATCAACGACTGGACCGACACCCAGCGTAAATACTGGGAGACCTGGAGCGATTTCGCCAAGAATGCTGGCATGGGTGCTTTCGGTGCCGGCAACGGCCAGTCTTCCGCTGGCAACGCTTTTGGGGGCTTCAACCCCTTCTCGGCAAATCCGTTCGGCCAAAACATGTTTGCACAAAACCCCTTCGTGCAGAATCCTTTCGCCCAGAACCCTTTCGCCCAGAATCCTTTCGCCCAGAACCCTTTCGCCCAGAACCCTTTTGCCGGCAATCCTTTTGCGCAGTTCAGTGTAGGCGAAAATCCTTTGTCTGGCATGCTGGAGCAGTGGTGGTCTTCCATGCGCCCCGAAGCCCAAGGTGACATCGGAACCGTAGTCCAACGGATCTACGACATGGGCAAGAGTTTCATGTCGATGTCCGAAGGCCTGTTCGGTGCATCGGGACAGGAGCAGCCCGATGCCGCAATGAACATGTGGATGTCTTCCATGCAGGCCGCGTTGCAACAGTGGATCGCGCAGATCCAGGCCAATGCCGACTTCGCGACTCCGGACCTCCCGGGCGTCAGCGGTACCACCCTCAACAGCTGGGCGCGGATTGCGGATACCGTTTCTCCCTGGCTGAACATGTCTCAGAATCTCCTCAAAGAGATTGCAGAGGGACACTTGCCCGGCGGCATAGAAATACCGGGTTTGGGTGCCGCTCAGGAACAATTCTGTCGTGCATTGTCGATGCCGGGTCTGGGCTACACCCGCGAGCAGCAGGAACACCTGCAGGGGTTGGCGCGCAACCTGCTGACTTATCATGATGCGCTGCGTGCTTACAAACTCGCCTTTGCCAAGACGGCCCTGGCGTCTCTGGAGTCGGTGCAGAAACGGCTTCAGGCGATGCACGAAAAAGGCGAAAAAATAGAGTCATTGCGAGGCCTGTACGACATGTGGGTCGACGCCAGTGAAGAGGCCTACGGAGATTTCGCGACCAGTGATGAGTACCAGGTCGTTTACGGTGATCTGGTCAATGCACTCATGCAGGTCCGCAAGGACATGAACGAATTGGCCGAGCAGCATTACAAGCTGATGAATATTCCGACACGGTCGGAAATCAACACCATGCAGCATCGCCAGCAGGAGAATCGGCGTGACAACCGTCACCTGCGCCGCGAGATAGCAGAGTTGCGCGCCGAAATCGAGAAGTTGGCCAGTACCAAATCTGCTGCGGCCACCAGGGGCAGGCGCAAGGCGCCCGCACAGGAGAGCCTGCCGATCGATGATGTCGAAGATGACCTGACCGTGATCAAGGGAATCGGCCCGAAGATGGCGGAAAAGCTCTATGAGCAGGGCATCAAAAACTTTTCGAATCTGGCGGCCATCAACGCCAAGTTTGCCGAGGAGCTTGACGAAGCGCTCAAGACCCAGGGCCGTATCCTTCGTGACGACTGGATTGGCCAGGCCAAGAAGCTCAGTCGTTAATTGCGAACCAAGATCAAAAGGGTTTTACAAAAATGATTCCATTCAAAATGCGTCCCGACGCGATCCTCAACGAGGCGCGTGGCTTTAACGAAAAGCTGGCTCAGGGTGTTGGCCATCTGATGGACGTGGGCGATATCCCCAGTGGTGTCACGCCCAAAGAAGCCGTCTACAAAGAAGACAAGATGGTGCTTTATCGCTACAAGGGCGAAAAAGCTGCCACAAACAAGACTCCGCTGCTGATTGTGTACGCGCTGGTCAATCGTCCGTACATGACCGACCTGCAGGAAAACCGCTCGACCATCCGCGGTCTGCTGGATGCGGGCCAGGACGTATATCTAATCGATTGGGGTTACCCGGACGAGGCGGATCGCTTTCTCACCATCGATGATTATCTGAATGGTTATCTCGATCGTTGTGTTGATGTGATCGCCAAGCGTCACCGTGTCAAAAAGATCAACATCCTGGGTATCTGTCAGGGTGGTGCATTCAGCCTTTGCTATAGCTCAATGCATCCGGAAAAAGTCCGAAACCTGGTGACCATGGTTACGCCGGTCGATTTTCAGACCCCGGATAACATGCTAAGTCATTGGGTTCAGAACATTGACATCGATCTTCTGGTCGACACTCAGGGCAATATCCCTGGCGAGATGCTGAACTGGACCTTCCTTAACCTTAAGCCCTACCAGCTGATGGCGCAGAAGTATCTGGGTGTCGTGGATCTGATGGACAATCCCAAGGCACTGAAAAACTTCATGCGCATGGAAAAATGGATATTCGACAGCCCCGACCAGGCCGGTGAGACATTCCGCCAGTTTGCCAAGGACTTTTTCCAGGAAAACAAACTGATGAAGGGCGAGGTGGAGATCGGTGATTACACCGTAGACCTGGGCAACGTCACCGTGCCGGTGTTGAACGTGTTTGCCGAGCAGGACCACCTGGTGCCGCCGGACGCCTCGAGGGCGATGAAGAAGTATATTGGCAGCAAGGACTATACGGAACTGTCCTTTCCGGGTGGCCATATCGGTATCTACGTCAGTGGCAAGGCGCAGAAGCTGATCCCACCCTCGATCGGTGATTGGTTGAACAAGCGCTAAACCGCGCTGCGTACTTCATTAGAGACCGGCCTGCCGCATCTGCGGCAGGCCGTTTTTTGTGCCTGTTGGCCACCGAGGTACCCGTTTCACCACCCTGCAGCGACCTAAACTATGCACCTCAGCATCCGTTGCCGCCCGACAATTGCCCTCGCAAATGATGAGGTCGCCGGATTACCTATAAGAACTTCGTGCTCAGGACTCTTAGGCTACACGTATCGGTCAGTCGTAATTTAGGGAAGTTTTGTCATGACAGAGCGCGTATCCGTGGGTGATTTGCAGGTTGCGAAAACACTTTACGAATTCATTGTGGAGAAAGCCCTTCCGGGCACCGGTGTCGAGCCCGATGCCTATTGGGCCGGTTTTGACAAGATCGTTGCGGATCTTTCACCGGTTAACCGGGCCTTGCTGGAAAAACGGGATCGTATGCAGGAAAAACTCGATAGCTGGTGTCGGGATCATCGCGGCAAAGCGATCGACATGGCTGCCTACAAGGCATTTCTGAGCGAGATCGGCTACCTGGTGCCCGAAGGCGAGCCGTTCCGGATCAGCACCGAAAACGTGGATGAAGAGATCGCCACGATCGCAGGTCCGCAGCTGGTGGTCCCGGTCAACAACGCACGCTACGCGCTGAACGCTGCAAACGCCCGTTGGGGCAGTCTGTACGATGCCTTCTACGGCACGGACGTAATCCCTGAAGACGATGGGCTGGAGAAGGGACTCAGCTTCAACAAAAAGCGCGGTGCCGCCGTGGTTGCCCATGTCGCCGAATTTCTGGATGACGCGGTGCCCCTGACCGACGGTTCGCACGCCGACGTGACGGCCTATTCGCTGGCCAGTTTCAACGACCATAAGGGACTGTCGGCAACACTGAGCAGCGGTGTGACCACCGGTCTGGTCAACCCCGCAGAATTTGCCGGTTACCGTGAGGAAGACGGCCAGCTGAGCAGCGTCCTGTTATGCAATCATGGCCTGCACATTGATATCCTGATCGATCGTGACCACCCTGTCGCCGAACTGCATCCGGCGGGGATCCGTGACGTTCAGATGGAATCGGCCATCACGACCATCATGGACTGCGAGGACTCTGTTGCCGCTGTGGACGCCGAGGACAAGGTGCAGGTGTACGCGAACTGGCTGGGCCTGATGCGCGGCGATCTAACCGAGACCTTCTACAAGCAGGGCAAACCGCTCAAACGTGAACTGAACCCGGACCGTGCATACACCGCCGCGCGCGGCGGCCAGCTGATCCTGCAGGGGCGGAGCCTCATGCTTGTGCGCAACGTCGGTCACCTGATGACCAATGAGGCGGTGCTCGATGGGGCCGGCAATGAGGTGCCGGAAGGGATCCTCGATGCCATGGTGACCGGACTGATAGCCATGCACGATCTGCGCGGGAACGGGCGTTATCGCAATTCGCGAAGCGGAAGCATGTATATCGTCAAGCCGAAAATGCATGGCCCGGAAGAGGTCGCCTTTACAAATGCGCTGTTTGACCGGGTCGAAGATGCGCTCGGTCTCCCGCGCAACACGCTCAAGGTCGGAATCATGGACGAGGAAAGACGCACCACGGTCAATCTCAAGGAGTGTATCCGGGAGGCGAGCGAGCGCCTGATCTTCATCAATACGGGCTTCCTGGATCGCACCGGCGACGAGATCCATACAAGCATGGAGCTGGGACCGGTCCTGCCGAAGGCCGAGATCAAGGATCAGAAATGGATCGCTGCCTACGAAGACTGGAACGTAGACATCGGTCTGGCCTGCGGCCTGTCCGGGCGTGCCCAGATCGGCAAGGGTATGTGGCCAATTCCCGACCAGATGGCAAACATGATCCAGACCAAGGTAAGTCACCCTCAGGCCGGCGCCAATTGCGCCTGGGTACCGTCTCCGACCGCGGCAACCCTGCATGCCATGCACTATCATGATATCGATGTATTCGATCGTCAGGTGGAGCTCGAGTCACGCCAGCGTGCCAGCCTGGACGATATTCTCACGCCGCCGATGATGAGCGATCCATCGGCGCTCAATGCAAAGCAGATTCAGCGTGAGCTGGACAACAATGCGCAGGGGATCCTCGGCTATGTCGTACGCTGGATCGACCACGGTGTTGGCTGCTCAAAGGTGCCGGATATCCATGATGTCGGCTTGATGGAGGACCGTGCTACGCTGCGGATCTCCAGCCAGCACATGGCCAACTGGCTGCATCATGGTATCTGCGACGAGGCACAGGTGATGGAGACCTTCAAACGGATGGCCGAGGTCGTCGACAAGCAGAATGCAGCGGACCCGGATTACCGGCCCATGGCGCCTGAATTCGATGGCATCGCCTTCAAGGCTGCGCTCGATCTTGTCCTGAAGGGGCGTGTGCAGCCCAACGGCTACACGGAGCCGGTGTTGCATGCGAGGCGCATCGAACTGAAAGCCTCGCTTGCACAGACCGCCTGACCCCCGGAGAGACCATGGCTAGAATCAGCCCCTATTTCAGCTACAAACACGACAGCGACGGCCATGGTTACCTTGAGGTCAACCTGCGTGGCCCCGCGCTGTTGCGCCTGGCGGCGACCAACAAGGGGACGGCATTCACGGAGAAGGAGCGGCGTGAGCTGGGGCTGGAGGGTTCACTGCCACCGCAGGTGGCCACCCTGGAGCAGCAGGTGGCAAGGGCCTACCGAACCTTCATCCGTGAACCCGACGATATCGCCAAATATCAGTTCCTGCGTGCCACCCAGGAGCGCTCCGAGGTGATTTTTTTTGCGCTGCTGCAGCAGCATCTCGAGGAAATGATGCCGATCGTCTATACACCGACCGTTGGCAAGGCGGTGCAGCAGTACAGTGCGCTTTATCAGGCGCCACGTGGCATTACGGTTTCACCGCGCAATATCGACCATATCGACCAGATCCTCGAGGACTATCCCCTGCATGATGTGCGTATGGTGGTGGCGACCGACTCGTCCGCCATTCTCGGTATCGGTGATCAGGGACACGGGGGTCTGGCGATCTGTATCGGGAAACTGGCCCTGTATACCGCGGGCTCCGGTGTCAGCCCCTTCCATACCATGCCGGTAAACATCGATGTGGGTACCGATCGCAAGGAGCTGTTGGTCGATCCAGACTATCTCGGTGTGCATCAGAAGCGGTTGAAGGGGGACCAGTATTTCGATCTATTGGATCGCTTTGTGGAAGCGGTCGAACGTCGCTGGCCCAAGAGCATCATCCAGTGGGAGGACTTCTCCAAGGACGTGGCGTTCAAGGTACTCGAGCGCTACAAGAAAAATGTGCCGTCGTTCAATGATGACATTCAGGGGACCGGCGCGGTGACCCTGGCCGGTCTGATCGCGGCCTGCAGGCTCAAGGGCGAGAAGCTGACCAATCAAACAATTGTAGTCGTGGGGGCGGGGGCTGGTGGTATCGGCGTCGCCCAAGCGATACAGGATGGCCTCGTGCACGAGGGCCTGAGCAGAGAGCAGGCGCGTCGCCAGATGTTCGTCATGGATGCCGACGGCCTGGTCGTGGAAAACGTTCACGCCCAGCAGTACCAGTTGAAGGTCAGCCAGTTTCAAGAGACCTGTGCAGACTGGTCGATTGACGGCGAAATACCCTCCCTGCTGGAAGTTGTCACCCAGGCCCGGCCGACTATCCTGCTTGGCCTGACCGGCGTCAGTGGGCTGTTCAACGAGCCGCTTATCCGGCAGATGGCCGAGAACACCGAGCGCCCGATCATCTTCCCGCTGTCCAACCCCACCTCCAACTGCGAGGCCCTGCCAGACGATCTGATCAGGTGGACCGATGGCAAGGCAATCATCGCGACGGGCAGCCCGTTCCCCGATGTACACTACGAAGGCCGTACTTACCTGATCGGGCAGGGTAATAATGCCTTCGTGTTTCCCGGCATCGGTTTTGCGGCAATTCTCGGTCGTTGCAAACGCATCACTGAAGCCATGATCATCGAATCGGCCTTTGCCCTGGCCGAGTACACCAACAAGCACTACCACGGCCTGGGTAGAATCTTTCCGCCAATCAGGGATCTGCAGCAGGTCAGCATGGTCGTCGCCACACAGGTGCTGTCAACGGCCCTGTTAGATGGGTCCGCCAGCCGGACCGACCTCGATGGCGAAGACCTGGGGATGATCAGTGATTTTGTCCGGTCCCGCGTCTGGCACCCGAGATACCTGCCCACCGTGGCAGCCGAAACTGCATTGTGAGCGACTTTTTCGGGCCCGCTCCCCGGGTAGGGGGTGGGCCCGACGATAGGGTTTATCAATGCTCTCCATTTATTCCCTATGATGCGCCGCACAAAATTGTGAAAATTAGAATAACCCTCTGTTCTTTATAGTAAAAGTAATTTTATCGAGTGGATCTATATCCCCATTAGCTAGCGGTTTTTCTGATTGATTGAATCCGGTGGTAGGGTTAGTTTTACTGGATTGCTGCAATGCAGCAAAAAATGCGTATTGCTGATTCGAGGCGGTTATCCGGCTCGGCGCAAATTCCATAAGACAGATGGCAAAGACGGGAGTTAGATCCATGACCCGAGAAGAACAGATCAAGGCACTGGAAAAAGATTGGTCCGAGAATCCGCGTTGGGCAAACGTCAGGCGTGGTTACAGCGCCGAAGACGTCGTGCGTCTGCGTGGTTCCATCCAGCCCGAGCACACCCTGGCCCGTCGCGGCGCCGAAAAACTCTGGCAAAAGATCAACGGCGGTGCCAAGAAAGGCTATGTGAACGCCTTCGGTGCCATAACCGCCGGCCAGGCGATGCAGCAGGCCAAAGCCGGGCTGGAGGCCGTGTATCTGTCGGGCTGGCAGGTCGCTGCCGACGGCAACACCTCCGAGACCATGTACCCAGACCAGTCGCTGTATGCCTACGACTCTGTTCCGACCATGGTTCGTCGCATCAACAACACCTTCAAGCGCGCCGACGAGATCCAGTGGGGCCGCGGTGTGAATCCGGGTGATGAAGAATACGTCGACTACTTCCTGCCGATCGTGGCCGATGCCGAAGCCGGTTTCGGTGGCGTGCTCAACGCGTTCGAACTGATGAAGAACATGATTTCCGCGGGCGCTGCAGGCGTTCACTTCGAAGACCAGCTCGCTGCGGTCAAGAAGTGTGGCCACATGGGTGGCAAGGTCCTGGTTCCGACTTCGGAGGCTGTACAGAAGCTGATCGCTGCGCGTTTCGCAGCAGACGTCATGGGTGTGCCAAGCATCGTCCTGGCCCGTACCGACGCGGAAGCAGCCAACCTGGTGACCTCTGATTTCGACGAAAACGACAAACCGTTCCTGACCGGTGAGCGTACCGCAGAGGGTTTCTACCGCGTTAAGAACGGTCTGGAACAGGCGATCAGTCGTGGTATTGCTTATGCGCCTTACGCCGACCTGGTCTGGTGTGAGACAGGTACCCCGGACATCGGCTTTGCGCGGGAATTCGCCCAGGCCGTCCTGGCCGAGAATCCCGGTCAGCTGTTGTCCTACAACTGCTCGCCGTCATTCAACTGGAAAAAGAACCTGTCTGACTCCCAGATTGCTTCGTTCCAGGAAGAGCTGTCTGATCTGGGCTACAAGTACCAGTTCATCACGCTCGCCGGTATCCATATCAATTGGTACAACACCTTCCAGTTCGCTCACGCATACGCAGGCGGCGAAGGCATGAAGCACTACACCGAGATGGTTCAGGAGCCGGAATTCGCCGCGCGTGAAAGGGGTTACACCTTTGTGTCTCATCAGCAGGAAGTCGGTGCTGGCTATTTCGACGACGTGACCACGGTTATCCAGGGTGGCGCCTCTTCTGTTACCGCACTGACCGGTTCCACCGAAGAAGAGCAGTTCGGCTGAACAAGCGAGGGGGCCGGTCCGGCAGTCGTGTGGCGTTTTGCCACTCCCGCCGGTCCGGTCCCGAGTCCTGCCGGTTACATGTAGGATTTTTTCCGTGTCCGAACCCATGCCGGATTTAGACGGTGCTACCATGACGTCCGCCGAGGGTGATGTGGGTTCCCTGGTGCGCTCCGCATTGGCCACGCGAATGGCCGGCTCGACTGATCGCTCAAGCATGACTGAACTCAATGCCCGTCGCATTGCAGAAACGATTCTCGATGGATTCAACCGGCATTATCGAATCTTTCTCGAGATAACGGCGGCTGCGAAGCAACGTTTCGACACCTGTGACTGGCAGGGCCAGCGTCAGGCGGCCAGTGACCGGATCAATCTTTACACCCAGCGGGTCACCGAGGCAACTGCCCGCCTGAAGCAGGAATTCAATCTCGAAAACGAGGTTGATGAGGAATTGTGGCGCGAGGTCAAACTGCGTTACATCGGTCTCCTGTATGAACACAAGCAGCCGGAACTGGCTGAGACCTTCTACAATTCGGTGTTCACCTGGCTGTTTCACCGACGTTATTACAACAACGACAACATATTTGTAAGGCCGGGACTGTCCACCGAATTTCTCGACGATAGTGATCCGGTCTACGACAGCTATTATCCGACCCGGCAGGGTCTGACGCAGTCAGTACGCACCATACTCAACGCCTGCAATTGTGACCTGGAGTTCGAGGACATCAATCGCGATGTCCGGCACCTGGTTGCTCATGTCAAGAAGCGACAGCTGACAGGCATGGAGTTACGCAAACACTTCCATCTGCAGGTACTGCGCGCACCTTTCTACCGCAACAAGGCGGCCTATATTGTTGGTCGTGCGATCAACGGTGCCGATGTCTTTCCTTTTGTCATTCCGATCCTGAACAACGGCAGAGGACAGGTGTACGTCGATACGCTGTTGATGGATGGTGATGACATCGCCAATCTGTTCAGCTTTGCGCGCGCTTATTTCATGGTCGAGACGACCACGCCCGCTGCGGTAGTTTATTTTCTCAACCGGATGCTGCCGACCAAAACCAAAGCCGATCTGTATACCGCGATCGGTCTGCAGAAGCAGGGAAAAACCGATTTTTACCGCGACTTTTTGCATCACCTTTCGCACTCAACCGATCAGCTCGACATGGCACCGGGTGTAAAGGGCATGGTGATGACCGTATTCACCATGCCGTCCTATCCCTATGTGTTCAAAGTGATCAACGATTACTTTAAGCCACCGAAAGAGGTCGACAGGGCGACGGTCAAACGCAAGTACCAGATCGTAAAGATGCATGACAGGGTGGGTCGCATGGCGGATACGCTGGAGTATTCCTATGCGGCTTTCCCGGTTGCGCGGATCAGCGACCGTCTGATGGCTGAACTCACGGAGAGGTGTGGCAAGAGTCTCGAGATCGAAGGCGACAAAGTCATCGTGCGGCATCTGTATATCGAACGCCGACTGGATCCACTCAATCTGTTTTTCCAGTCAGCGTCGAAAGAACAGAAGGAGGATGCAGTAATTGGTTTCGGCAATGCGGTCAAGGAAATGGCTGCAGCAAATATCTTCCCTGGTGATCTCCTATACAAGAACTTCGGTGTAACCAGTCACGGTCGTGTAATCTTTTACGATTATGACGAGATCGAGTTCATGACCGAAATGAACTTCCGGCATATACCACCACCGCGCACCCCCGAAGACGAGATGGCTGCGGAGCCCTGGTACTCGGTTGCCCCCAATGATGTCTTTCCCGAAGAATTTGCGAGCTTCCTGCTGATCGATCCCGAGCTTCGCAAGCCTTTTATGCAGCACCACCGCGATCTTCTGGATGCGGATTACTGGAAGGGCGTTCAGCAGGACATAAGTAATGGAAGGCAACGGGATGTGTTTCCTTATTCGATCAGCAAGCGGTTTCGTTATATCTACGGCGAGGAATGAACGGCTACCATGAGTTTCAAGACAGCAGATTTATGCGATGAATATCCGGATTCACTACAGATTTGTGAGCCGGGTTTCTCGAGCTTCGGTGGACGACCGCGATTTTTTGGCCAGATCTCAACGATAAAGTGTTTCGAGGACAACTCGCTCGTCAGGGAGGCTGTGGCGGAGCCTGGTGAGGGCAGGGTGCTGGTCGTGGACGCCGGAGGATCCAGGCGCTGCGCCATGTTGGGTGATCTGCTGGCGGCCAAGGCTGTCGCGAAAGGCTGGTCAGGTGTCCTGATGTATGGGCTGATCCGAGATTCCGCCGAGATCGCGGGCATGGATCTGGGAGTCAAGGCCCTCGGAACCCATCCTCTCAAGAGCGTTAAGAAAGGGGTCGGGGAACGCGATGTCGTGGTCCGTTTCGCCGGTGTCACCTTTGTCCCAGGAGAATACCTGTATGCCGATGAAGACGGCATTGTCTGCAGTGATGCAGCCCTGCTGCCGTAGAGCGGCACCAGCTTTAATGCGACAATTCAACATTTCGTGAGCGGCGCTCGGGCCTGGTCGGATCTGGAGCTTGGCGCGAGATAAGCCCAGGGAAGTTGACTCTCCAGGCTTGGCCTGGTTAATAAAACAACACTAAGGGGTTAAGCGAATGAGCAGACCTGATGCACCGGTCGATGATCCGATTGTCGCGCGGGTGGTACACCGGTCCATAGTGGTGGATCATCCAGGCTGCCGGCCGGTTATCAAGTTGATGTTCAACCTTCTGCCGCACGGACGACAGTTTGATACCGGTACCGATATCGGTTTTTTGGCGCCCGGCTTCGGTGCGGAAGACGTCAAAACTGGTCTGCGCCGCTATTCGATCGAATCTGTCGGTGAGGTGCCATTCGAAGATTCGATCGATATCACCATTTACGTCCGTGATCATGGCGTTTCCGATGAGACTGGAGTCGCTCATCACCTGACGGGATTGGATCTGGGCGACACGGTGACGGTGTATGGCCCCTTTGCGTATCCCTTTTATCCGCCCATGGGTTCGCGTAGCAACATGATTTTAATCGGCGCAGGCTGTGGCATGGTTCCGTTCCGTTGGCTGGCGCACAAGGTGCAGGAACGCAGGCTCGACTGGATGGGCAAGGTACTGATGCTGGAGGGACGTGATACCGGTCTGGAAAACCTCTATCTGAATGAGCCGGGTGCAGATCAGGATCAGTATTTCGACGGTGCCACTCAACGTGCCTTTCAGGCGCTGAAGACCCGATATTCGGCCACTGCGCTCGACCATGCCGGGAGCCGGACTGCGCACATGGATGCCATGTGGCGTCTGATGGGCCAGGGCGGTGTCTATGTCTATCTCGCCGGTTATCGCTCTGTCGCCGCGGCGATGGATGAAGCCATGTCGCAGCACCTTCGGCTTCCGGGGCGCTGGCAGGAGGCAAAAAACGCATTGGTAAGCGACGGCCACTGGTTGGAATATCTGTATGACTGAGGATCTGACCCGGTCGGTTTATTTCGTCTCGGAAAGCACTGGGATCACGGCGGAGGCTTATGGTCACAGCCTGCTGTCTCAATTTGACAGCGCGCGTTTCAGCATCAAGTACACCCCGTTCATCAACACCCGCGACAAGGCGCAGGCCCTGGCCAACGAGTTTGCACACCGCGCGGAGGCTGAAGGAAAGAAGCCGATCGTTTTCGCGACCATGGTGGATGAGGAAATCAACGCCGTGCTGAAACACTCGGAGTGTCGCTATTTCGAGCTTTTCGATCGGTTTATGCCGGACCTGATCGAGGCAATCGGCCTCGAGCCCTCAAGGCAGTCAGGGATGAGTCATGGCCAGAACAACCCGGACAACTATGAGGCGCGCATCGACACCATCAACTATGCGTTGAACAATGACGACGGCATGCGTCTGAACAAGTTCGACCAGGCGGATGTCATCCTTGTGGGTGTGTCCCGTTCCGGAAAGACTCCGACCTGTCTTTATCTGGCATTGCATTTCTGTATGCGCGCGGCGAACTATCCGATTACGGAAGAGGATTTTGAAAACGGCGACCTGCCGGACGAGTTGCTGGCGTACAAGCACAAGATTTTTGCATTGACGATCGAGCCGGAGCGACTGGCAGCAATTCGCGAGTTGCGCCGTCCAAACAGTGACTACGCATCCTTGCGCCGCTGCTACAAGGAGGTGCAGATGGCGCAGGATATGTTTCACCGTTACGGTTTTACCGTTTTGGATTCCACGACGCAGTCGATTGAAGAATTGGCTTCACTAATAAAGAAGGGCCTTTAGGCCGGCAAGGTAGACAAAACAATGAGCGAACACATCCTGTGGCTGCATGAGGTCGAGATGAGCGATGTCGACCGAGTGGGTGGCAAGAATGCATCTCTGGGCGAAATGCTGCGCAACCTGACGGCGGACGGCAGTGTTAAAGTCCCCGGCGGTTTTGCCACCACAGCGCATGCTTATCGTGAGTTCCTTGCGCACGAAGGCCTGGCTGACCGTATCAACACGACCCTGGATGAACTGGATGTCGACGATGTGGGAAAACTCGTGTCGACCGGCAGAGAGATTCGCCAGTGGGTGCATGGATACGCCGTTCCCGTCCGCCCTGGATTCGGCCATCGAAGACGCCTATACGCGGCTCGAAAAGGAGTACGGTACGGAAGTGACCTGGGCTGTGCGATCTTCCGCAACCGCGGAAGATCTGCCGGATGCCTCCTTTGCGGGTCAGCAGGAGACCGTGCTCAACGTCTCCGGCCTGGCGGATATCAAAACCCGGATCCACGAGGTGTTTGCCTCGCTGTTCAACGATCGCGCAATCTCCTATCGGGTACACCAGGGATTCGATCATTCTCAGGTGGCGTTATCGGCGGGTATCCAGAAGATGATCCGTTCGGATATCGGTGCGAGCGGTGTGATGTTCACGCTGGATACCGAGAGCGGTTTCCGTGATGCGGTGTTTGTGACTGCAAGCTACGGGCTTGGCGAAATGGTTGTCCAGGGTGCCGTCAATCCGGACGAGTTCTATGTGCACAAGCCGACCGTGGCGGCGGGTCGACCGGCGATCCTGCGCCGCAACGTCGGCAGCAAGGCGATCAAGATGATCTATGCCAGCGAAGGGGACGAACCGGTCACGACGGTTCCCGTAGATGAGGCCGACCGTCGCATGTTCTGTCTCAGCGACGAACAGGTGGAAGAACTCGCGCGCCAGGCGATACGGATTGAGCAGCATTACGGTCGCCCGATGGATATCGAATGGGCCCTGGATGGCCTCGATGGCCAGCTGTATGTGGTTCAGGCGCGTCCGGAAACGGTACAGAGCCGCACGGGCAATGTGATCGAGCGCTACGAGATGAAGGCCAAGTCGGAGGTGCTGGTCGAGGGGCGCTCGATCGGCGCGCGCATCGGGGCCGGCCCTGCCCGCGTCATCAAGAGTCTGGATGACATGGATTCGGTGAGTGATGGCGATGTGCTGGTAACCGATATGACCGACCCCGACTGGGAGCCGATCATGAAGCGCGCCTCGGCGATCGTGACCAATCGTGGTGGGCGAACCTGTCATGCCGCCATCATTGCCCGCGAACTCGGCGTGCCTGCGGTAGTCGGATGCGGTGATGCGACGGAAAAGGTGAAAGACGGTCAGCCGGTGACCGTCTCCTGTGCCGAAGGTGATACCGGTCTGGTCTACGACGGGATGCTGGATTTCGAACTCAAGCGCATCGAGCTCGACAGCATGCCGGAAGTGTCGGTCAAGGTGATGATGAATGTCGGCAATCCTGAGCGCGCTTTCAGCTTTGCCCAGATCCCGAACGCCGGGGTGGGGCTCGCGCGCCTGGAGTTCATCATCAACAACATGGTCGGAATTCACCCGCAGGCACTGTTGCAACTCAATCGTGTGCCGGCCGATGTGCGCGCCGAGATCGAGGAACGCATCGCAGCCTATGGCGATCCACGCGAATTCTTCATCAAGCGGGTGGTTGAGGGCATATCAAGTATCGCCGCGGCTTTTTATCCGAAAACGGTCATTCTGCGGATGTCGGACTTCAAGTCGAATGAATACGCCAATCTGGTGGCCGGGACCCTTTATGAGCCCGAGGAAGAGAACCCGATGATCGGCTTCCGCGGGGCCTCGCGTTACCTTGCGCCCAGCTTCCGAGCCTGTTTCGACATGGAATGCGAGGCCATCCGGCGGGTGCGTGAGGAAATGGGGCTCGACAATGTCGAGATCATGATCCCATTCGTGCGCACCTTGAAAGAGGCCGAGGGGGTTGTGGGCCTGCTGGAGGAGAACGGACTGAAACGCGGCGAAAAAGGCCTGCGTGTGATCATGATGTGCGAACTGCCCTCGAACGCCGTGCTGGCCGAAGAGTTCCTGCAATATTTTGATGGTTTCTCTATCGGCTCCAACGACATGACCCAGCTGACTCTGGGCCTGGATCGCGACTCCGGTCTGATCGCGCACAGTTTCGACGAGCGCAATCCGGCGGTGTTGAAGATGATGGATATGGCGATCACCGCCTGCCGCAAGGCCGACAAATACGTTGGTATCTGCGGACAGGGACCATCTGATCATCCCGATCTGGCCAAATGGCTGCTGGAGCGGGGAATCAGCAGTATCTCCCTGAACCCTGATACCGTCATTGATACCTGGCTCTACATTGCCGGAGAGTCAAAGACTGAATGAGGCCGCCGCGGTCCGCAGAGGGCTGCTGGCGTGCGTGTGAATCAGGGTGTCAACGGGGTTTTCGTTCCTAGAGAAGGCGTATTGCCTTGGGCCGGTCGCCCGATGGATATGCTTTCTAAATGTCGACAATAGTAAAAAAACAATAGTAATAACCTGCTTTATGACTCGAAATCAGGATCAAAACAGCTAGTATTGTCGACAATCTAAATCGGCTGGCCCGATCCGGGCTCTTTTTGAGCAAAATGGAAGGGGTCCTCGCCGGGAATAAAATTCGCCCGCAGGCATTGACGGGCTCGGCATCAATTCAAAGGGGGAAGATATGGGCAACTACAAGGCACTCTACGAACGTTCACTCGCGGACCCGGACGGATTCTGGGGCGAAGCCGCTGCGGCGCTGCACTGGGAAAAGCCCTGGGACAAGGTGCTCGATCTTGATGCGAAACCGGTGCCAAAGTGGTTTGTCGGCGGCATGCTGAACACCTGTTACAACGCCATTGACCGCCATGTAGAGGCGGGCCGGGGTGAACAAGCGGCCCTGATCTACGATTCTCCCGTTACCGGCCAGAAGAAGACCTACAGTTACGCGGCACTGCGTGACGAAGTTGCCGCCTTTGCCGGTGCCCTGCGTGCACAGGGCGTGCAAAGGGGCGACCGTGTGCTTATCTATATGCCGATGATCCCCGAGGCGGCGATCGCCATGCTCGCATCGGCTCGCCTGGGTGCGATTCACTCGGTGGTCTTTGGTGGCTTTGCCGCCAATGAGCTCGCAACCCGCGTCAATGATGCCAAGCCCAAAGTCATTGTCAGTGCCTCCTGCGGCATAGAGCCGAATCGGGTGGTGGTCTACAAGCCGCTGCTGGATGAGGCGATACAGCTCTCGACCCATAAACCTTCCGCCTGCATCATCAAGGCGCGCCCACAGGCGGAGGCACCCCTGATCGAAGGGCGAGATCTTGATTGGGACGCTGCAGTTGCAGAGGCCCAGCCGGCCGAGTGCGTCGCCGTGGAGGCGACCGATCCGCTCTACATTCTGTATACGTCGGGTACCACCGGTGAGCCGAAGGGTGTGGTTCGCGACAACGGTGGCCATGCAGTCGCCATGCATTGGACCATGAAGAATATCTACAACGTCGAGGCTGGTGATGCCTACTGGGCTGCCTCGGACGTCGGTTGGGTGGTCGGGCACAGCTATATAGTTTACGCACCCCTGCTCGCAGGCTGTACCACGCTGATGTACGAGGGCAAGCCGGTGGGTACGCCTGATCCTGGTGCCTTCTGGCGCGTGATCAGTGAGTACGGGGTCAAAGTGCTGTTCACCGCGCCGACTGCATTCCGTGCGATCAAGAAAGAGGATCCGGAGGGCGCGTACGTCAAGAAGTACGATCTTTCGTGCATGCAGGCGTTATACCTTGCCGGCGAGCGTTGTGACCCCGACACCCTGTTCTGGGCACGTGACAATCTGCAGAAACCCGTAATTGACCACTGGTGGCAGACCGAGACCGGTTGGGCCATCGCCGCCAACCCGATGGGCATCGAGCCCATGGAGATCAAGCCTGGTTCGCCGACGGTGGCGATGCCCGGCTACGACGTCCGTATTCTGTCCGAAGAGGGAGACGAGATGCCGGATGGCGAGATGGGCAATATCGTGATCAAACTGCCGATGGCGCCATCATGCCTGCCTACCCTTTGGGGCAACGATCAGCGTTTCATCAATTCCTATCTGACGAAGTATCCCGGTTACTACTTGACCGGTGACGCCGGTTATTGCGACGCCGACGGCTACCTCTGGATCATGAGCCGCACCGATGACGTGATCAATGTGGCTGGTCATCGCCTGTCGACCGGCGGTATGGAAGAGGTGCTCGCGGGACATCAGGATGTGGCCGAATGTGCTGTGATCGGCGTGGCCGATGCGCTCAAGGGCCAGATGCCGCTGGGCCTGGTCGTACTCAAGGCCGGTGTCGACCGCGATTCGAAAGAGGTCGCGGCAGAATTGGTCAAGCGGGTGCGCGAGCAGATTGGACCGGTTGCGGCTTTCAAGCTGGTGGCGGTTGTCAAGCGCCTGCCCAAGACGCGTTCCGGCAAGATCCTGCGTGGCACCATGGTCAAGATTGCAGACGCCGAGGATTACAAGATGCCGGCGACGATCGACGACCCGGCAATCCTGGACGAGGTCAGAGAGGCGCTGCAGGGGCTCGGTTACGCGAAGTCCTGAGATGATTGCAATGACACCGCTAGACATCGTCCTACCCGAGGCAGAGAACACGACGATCCCTGATCGCATTTTTTCTCTGATCAAAGAGGCCATTGTCGAAGGTGATATTCCGGCTGGCAGCAAGATCAGCGAACCCGAGTTGGCGCGTGCATACGGCATCAGCCGTGGGCCGCTGCGCGAGGCGATTGGCCGACTTGAGGCGTGCGGTTTGGTGGTGCGGCGACCGAACGTGGGCGCCCGCGTTGTCACGCTCAGCAGCAGTCAGCTGATCGAGATTTTCCATGTTCGCGAGGCCTTGGAGGGAATGGCCGCCCGCCTGGCGGCTAAGCACATGAGCGATGAGGAGATCGCGGACCTGCGTCGGCTGCTTGGGCAGCACCGGGAGCAGATCGAGCGTGATACCGAGCATGCGTATTTTCAGCGTGAAGGTGATCTGGATTTCCATTACCGGATAGTCCAGGGGAGCCACAACACGCGCATGATCAACCTGCTCTGTAACGATCTCTATCACCTGGTGAGGCTGTACCGCTACCAGTTCGGCATGTCGAGCAAACGAGGGCCTCGTGCGTTTGTTGAGCACGAACATATCGTCGATGCGATCGAACGACGCGACGCTGAGATGGCGGAATTGATGATGCGGGCGCATATCCGCGCCTCGCGTGAAAATGTTGAACGGCTGCTGGCCGTGCACAACTAGGACCGGACTCAGAGATACTGCAACGCGTAGGGCACAGCCCGACCTACTCACGGCGGTTCTTCTGTGCACCTCTGTAGCCATAAGACACCAGGTGAAAATATGACGATTGAATCAGCAGGTAAGAAATTCAGAGACGCAGTCGCAGTGGAAAAACCGCTGCAATGTGTCGGTGCGATTAATGCCTACCATGCCCGCCTTGCCGAGGCGTCCGGCTTCAAGTCACTGTATATCTCGGG
Source organism: uncultured Gammaproteobacteria bacterium (assembly GCA_963759055.1). Classification (GTDB taxonomy): domain Bacteria; phylum Pseudomonadota; class Gammaproteobacteria; order Chromatiales; family Chromatiaceae; genus Thiosocius. The sequence continues at coordinate 72,720 of CAVWYD010000013.1, read as the reverse complement.
TGGTGGTGTGGCGGCGGGTTCCTGCGGTATTCCCGATCTGGGCATTACGACCATGGAAGACGTACTGACTGACCTGCGACGTATCACGGACGTCACAACCCTGCCGGTCCTGGTGGATGTGGATACCGGTTGGGGCGGTGCGTTCAATATCGCCCGGGCGGTCCGCGAAATGACGAAGTGTGGTGCGGCCGCTATCCATATTGAGGATCAGGTGCAACAGAAGCGTTGTGGCCATCGACCCAACAAGGCGGTTGTGACGCAGGCCGAGATGGTCGACCGGATCAAAGCGGCGGTGGATGCAAAGACCGATTCGGAATTCGTCATCATGGCCCGTACCGATGCACTGGCGGTCGAGGGAATGCAGTCGGCCATCGATCGTGCCTGTGCCTGCGTGGAGGCAGGTGCCGACATGATCTTCCCGGAAGCGATGAATGAGCTGCCGCAGTATCGAGAGTTCGTTGACGCGGTGAAGGTGCCGGTCTTGGCGAACATCACCGAGTTTGGCGCCACGCCGCTGTTTACGACCGATGAGCTGGCCAGTGTGAATGTCAGTATCGCCCTGTATCCGCTTTCCGCGTTCCGCGCTGCAAATGCAGCTGCGCTTAAGGTTTACCAGACGCTACGTGGTGAAGGTACACAGAAGAACGTGATCGACATCATGCAGAGTCGGATGGATCTGTACGACTATCTTGGCTACCACGATTTTGAGCAGAAGCTCGACCAGCTGTTCGAGACCGAAGAATCAAATTGATCGCGCGGGTCAGTCCTTCGAAGACACCTATTTGCGCTGGAAGAGATACAAAGGAGTTCGGCAATGAGTGAACCTGTATTACCCAAACCCAAGAAGTCCGTCGCGCTGTCCGGAACTGCGGCCGGCAACACCGCTATCTGCACGGTGGGGCGAAGCGGAAACGATCTACATTACCGCGGCTACGATATTCTGCATTTTGCGGAGATCTGCGAATTTGAAGAGATCGCGTACCTGCTGATCTACGGCAAACTGCCCACCCGCTCCGAGCTGGACTATTACAAGCGCAGACTAAAGTCCCTGCGTGGTCTTCCCGGGTCGGTGAAGCAGGCGCTTGAGGCGCTGCCACCCTCGTCACACCCGATGGATGTCATGCGCACCGGCTGCTCGGTTCTGGGTGCCTGCCTGCCCGAGAAACCGGATCATTCAGAACCTGAGGCACGTAATATCATCGATCGCCTGATGTCGAGCCTTGGTTCGATGCTGCTTTACTGGTATCACTTTTCTGTGAACGGCAAGCGTATCGATGTCGAAACTGACGACGATTCTGTGGGCGGGCATTTCCTGCACCTCCTGCATGGTGAGAAGCCGCCCGAATCCTGGGTACGGGCCATGCATACCTCACTGAATCTCTACGCCGAGCATGAATTCAATGCATCCACGTTCACAGCACGCGTGATCGCCGGTACCGGCTCGGATATGTACTCGGCGGTAACGGGCGCAATCGGCGCCCTGCGTGGTCCCAAGCATGGTGGCGCCAATGAAGAGGCTTTTCATATCCAGAGCCGCTATCACTCAGCCGATGAAGCCGAGGCCGATATTCGTCAACGTGTTGCTCACAAAGAGATCGTGATTGGTTTCGGCCATCCCGTCTATACCATCGGTGACCCACGCAATGACGTGATCAAGCGTGTCGCACTGGGTCTGGCTGAAGAAAATGGTGACATGAAAATGTTCGACATAGCCGAACGCATCGAGTCGGTCATGTGGGAGATCAAAAAGATGTTCCCCAATCTCGACTGGTTCTCGGCCGTTTCTTACAACCAGATGCATGTGCCGACTGACATGTTCACCCCCTTGTTTGTCATTGCGCGCGTGACGGGTTGGGGAGCCCACGTCATCGAGCAGCGTGAGGACGGCAAACTGATCCGCCCGTCCGCGAAATACACGGGGCCTGAGCCGCGGGAGTTCGTGCCGATCGAGCAGCGTTGAGTTTTTTGATTTAACCCGCCAAGTCCGCAAAGCACGGTGCTCCTCCCGGTAGATCTATGATTGAAAACAGGATTCCAGCTGATGTGCTTGGGAGTGGAGAGCGGGTTCGTATTGGCATTCATTGCGCCCTTCGCGATGGATTATCAAGTTTTGAGGAAAGGATTTTCTGAAGCCGCATGTCACCGGTGGCTTCATGGAAGTAGAAGAGCCTATGCTCGGTAAAGAAAAGGCGGGAATAAATTATGAATACGGCAAACCGTAAACCTTTGTCGGGTACCCAGCTGGACTATTTCGATGCTCGTGCGGCTGTCGATGCGATCCAACCCGGCGCCTATGACAAGTTGCCATACACTTCCCGCGTACTGGCCGAGAATCTGGTTCGTCGCTGCGATCCGGATTCCCTGACGGATTCCCTGAAACAGATTATCGAGCGCAAGCAAGAGCTGGACTTTCCCTGGTTCCCGGCGCGTGTCGTTTGTCATGACATTCTCGGCCAGACCGCACTGGTCGATCTCGCTGGGCTGCGTGATGCCATTGCGGAAAAAGGGGGTGACCCGGCAAAGGTCAACCCGGTCGTACCGACGCAGCTGATCGTCGATCACTCGCTGGCGGTTGAGCACGGAGGCTTTGAAAAAGATGCCTTTGAGAAAAACCGCGCCATCGAAGACCGTCGAAATGAAGACCGTTTCCATTTTATCAACTGGACCAAGAAGGCGTTCAAAAACGTCGATGTGATTCAACCGGGTAACGGCATCATGCATCAGATCAATCTTGAGAAGATGTCGCCGGTGGTGCATGTGCTTGATGGCGTGGCATTTCCTGATACTTTGGTAGGCACGGACAGTCATACTCCCCATGTCGACGCGCTGGGTGTTATTGCCATCGGTGTGGGTGGTCTGGAAGCCGAGAACGTGATGCTGGGGCGTGCTTCTTACATGCGTCTGCCTGACATCATCGGTGTCGAACTGACCGGCAAACGTCAGCCCGGCATCACGGCTACCGACATCGTGCTGGCCTTGACCGAGTTTCTGCGTAACGAAAAGGTCGTTTCGTCTTATCTTGAATTCTTTGGTGAGGGTGCGTCGGCTCTGACCCTCGGTGACCGCGCAACCATCTCGAACATGACGCCGGAATTCGGTGCCTCGGCGGCAATGTTCTATATCGACGACAAGACCATCGACTATCTCAAACTCACCGGTCGTGACGCCGAGCAGGTCAAGCTGGTCGAAATCTATGCCAAAGAGACCGGTCTCTGGGCGGACAGCCTGAAAAACGCCCAGTACGAGCGGGTGCTGACGTTCGATCTGTCCTCCGTGGTACGCAATATCGCCGGTCCATCGAATCCGCACCGGCGCGTGCCGACCTCCGAGCTGGCCGCACGCGGTATCGCTGGCAAGGTGGACAAAGAAGAAGGTCTGATGCCGGACGGTGCCGTAATCATCGCTGCGATCACCAGTTGCACCAACACCAGCAATCCACGCAACGTGATCGCCGCGGGTCTGGTGGCGCGCAAAGCCAACGAGCTGGGTCTGACCCGCAAGCCGTGGGTCAAGACTTCTCTGGCTCCCGGCTCGAAGGTCGTGCAGCTTTATCTGGAAAAAGCCAGTCTGTTGTCCGACCTGGAGCAGTTGGGCTTTGGTATCGTGGGCTTCGCCTGCACCACCTGCAACGGTATGAGTGGTGCACTCGATCCGAAGATACAGCAGGAAGTGATCGATCGTGACCTGTACGCCACTGCAGTATTGTCGGGCAACCGCAATTTTGATGGCCGTATTCACCCATATGCCAAACAGGCATTTCTGGCATCTCCTCCGCTGGTCGTCGCCTATGCTATCGCCGGCACCATCCGTTTCGATATCGAGAAAGATGTGTTGGGCACCGATGAAGACGGTAACCCGATCACGCTCAAGGATATCTGGCCGAGTGATGAGGAGATCGATGCGATCGTCAACGCAAGCGTAAAGCCCGAGCAATTCCGTGAGATCTACACGCCGATGTTCTCGGCCGCTGTGGATGACGGGGAGCAGGTCAGTCCGCTTTACGATTGGCGTCCACAGACGACCTACATCCGCCGCCCTCCCTATTGGGAAGGTGCACTGGCGGGCGAGCGTACCCTCAAGGGCATGCGTCCACTCGCGGTTCTGGGCGACAACATCACCACCGATCACTTGTCACCTTCGAACGCGATCCTGGCGTCCAGCGCTGCGGGTGAATATCTGGCCAAAATGGGCCTGCCGGAAGTTGACTTCAACTCCTATGCAACCCACCGCGGCGACCATCTGACCGCCCAGCGCGCGACCTTTGCCAACCCCAAACTGTTGAACGAAATGATTCAGGAAAATGGCCCGGATGGTAAATCAAGAATCAAGCAGGGCTCGCTGGCCCGCATCGAGCCCGAAGGCAAGGTAACCCGCATGTGGGAGGCCATCGAGACCTACATGGAGCGCAAGCAGCCGCTGATCATTGTTGCCGGCGCCGATTACGGCCAGGGGTCCTCGCGGGACTGGGCGGCGAAGGGTGTTCGCCTGGCAGGTGTGGAAGCGATCGTGGCCGAAGGCTTTGAGCGTATCCACCGCACTAATCTGGTCGGCATGGGCGTGCTGCCGCTCGAGTTCAAGGCAGGCGAGAGCCGCAAGACCTACGCAATCGATGGCACTGAAACCTTCGATGTGATTGGGGAACTGACTCCACGTGCGACGCTGACGCTGATTATCAATCGCAAGAACGGTGAGCGTGTCGAAGTGCCGGTGATCTGTCGCCTGGACACCGCCGAGGAGGCGTCTGTGTATGAGGCGGGTGGTGTGCTGCAGCGATTTGCCCAGGACTTTCTTGAATCAACTGCAGTTGCTTGACGGGGGCAACGAATACCATGGCTCACATAGCCCAGATCAGGATACCCGCTACCTATATGCGTGGCGGCACCAGCAAAGGCGTGTTTTTTAACCTTGATGATCTGCCTGAATCCGCTCAGGTGGCAGGTGGCACGCGCGATGCCCTTTTGTTACGCGTTATCGGCAGTCCAGATCCTTACGGCAAGCAGACTGACGGTATGGGTGGTGCCACCTCCAGCACCAGCAAGACGGTGATTTTGTCCAGAAGCAGCAAAGCCGATCACGACGTCGATTACCTGTTCGGGCAAGTGTCGATCGACAAGCCTTTCGTCGACTGGAGCGGCAACTGTGGCAACCTTTCTGCAGCAGTTGGCCCATTTGCGATCAGTAGCGGCCTGGTCGATGCCAGCCGCGTCCCTGAGAACGGTGTTGCGATTGTTCGTATCTGGCAAGCCAATATCGGTAAAACCATCGTTGCTCACGTTCCAATCACCAGTGGCGCAGTTCAGGAAACCGGTGACTTCGAACTCGACGGCGTTACCTTCCCTGCTGCCGAAGTTCAAATCGAGTTCATGGACCCGGCTGACGGCGAGGGCGCCATGTTCCCGACGGGTAATCTGGTGGACGATCTGGAAGTGCCCGGTGTCGGCACATTGAAAGCCACGATGATCAATGCCGGTATCCCCACCATCTTCCTGAATGCGGAAGATATTGGTTACGCGGGCACCGAGCTGCAGGAGGCGATCAATGGTGACGAGAAAGCCTTGACCATGTTTGAAACTGTCCGTGCACATGGTGCTGTGCGCATGGGCCTGATTCAAAATATAGCGGAAGCCGCCGGACGCCAGCACACGCCAAAAGTTGCGTTTGTTGCCAGGCCGAAAGACTACGCGGCATCCAGCGGCAAGCAAATCAATGCAGCGGACATCGATCTCAATGTTCGGGCATTGTCGATGGGCAAGCTGCACCACGCGATGATGGGCACGGCTGCGGTGGCCATCGGCACAGCTGCTGCGATTCCGGGCACCCTGGTGAACCTGGCTGCCGGCGGCGGTGACCGGAATGCAGTGACCTTCGGGCACCCTTCAGGTACTTTGAAAGTCGGTGCGAAAGCCAGCCAGAACAAGGGTAAATGGACTGTTGATAAGGCCATTATGAGTCGAAGTGCGCGCGTGCTGATGGAAGGGTGGGTTCGTGTTCCTGGTGACGCCTTTTAGTTTATTTGATTGACCCTTTCACTCGACCACGCGCGACCGAACGATGGCGCTGTTGCAGATCTGATCGCCTTATCAATGGTCTTTGTGCCTGCATAGGGCCGTTGGGCCCTTTTTATTTGTCCGTCCTCCCCGCTTGACGTCTCCGCCAGCGGGTCGCACATTCGGGTTCATGGACAGTTTCTTGCGACGTATCGATGTCACACCCATTGTGGTGTAACGGTTTCCTGGCCTTCGCGCTTGGCATCCTGCCGGGTGCGGCAATGGCTGCAATCGAGCTGTCCGTGGGTGTTGACGACATCGAGGGCGAGGACTGGCGTGTCGGAACAATCTCGGTGAGTCTGCAAAGCGCGGCTTCAGGGTTTGCGGGCCTGAACGTCCGGATTGAAGAGATCGTGCTGCCGGATGGCCATGGCAGGCTAAGTGGTGTCGAGCTCGAATGCGTCAGCCTGGTACAGCAGGAGCAAGGGTGGCACTGCGAGGAGGGAAGACTGCTTGCCAGAGATTCGCCGGTCGGTGAACAGGAGAGCACCTGGCAGGGTGTATTTTCGGGAAGCGAGGACTGGAAACTCGATGTCTCGAGACTGCAGGTCGCCCGGGGGACCGTCGCCCTGGAACTAAGCGCCAGGCAGGGCGACTGGTCGGCTGATCTGCGTATTCACCGGCTCCACGTTGTTCCGCTGTCAAATCTCACTGAGGCGGTCGATCTACCGCGTGGCTGGGGGATAAATGGGCGGGCCAGCGGCGCAATCAAGGTGCAGGGTGATCCGGCAGGCGCGACCGGATTCTACGCTGACCTGGTCGTCGACCGGCTGAACTACGCCTCACCTGATGGGAAGCATGCGGCCGAAAATGCGGTTATGAAGCTCGATGCAAAGGCGCACAAGCGTAAAGATTCCTGGTTTTTTGGCACCGACCTGGCTTGGCCCAAAGGCGCCGTTTATGCAGAACCGCTGTTCCTGGATACAGGGGCGGGTGCGGTCAAAGCGAGCGCGGGAGGCTATTGGAACGTCCAGCGTGAAGTAGTGCAGTTGGATACCTGGTCCATTCATTTGCCCGGGGTCGTGGACCTGAATGGGACCGGACGTCTGCGCGGGTCTGACAGAGCGATCGACGACCTGACCATCGTGGCCCGCAGTGACCACGGCGGGCGCCTTTACGAGACCCTGCTGCAACCCTTTCTGATCGGTTCCGCAGCCGATGATCTGGAGGTGCGGGGCAGTGTCGGACTGGTGCTGCATTTCGATATCAAGGGGATTGAACAGGCGGGGCTCGAATTGAGCGAACTGGTTCTGGCTGATCGGCAGGGGCGCTTTTCGGTCGGGACTACCGACGGCAGCGTCGCCTGGGACCGCGAAAGCTCGGTGCCGGTCTCGCGTCTGAGCGTACGGGACGCCAGTGTCTATGGGATACCCACCGGCAGTTTCAGTATCGAAGCCAGATTTGCCGGTGACGGAGTCAGATTGCAGCAAGCTGTCGTGGTCCCGGTATCTGGTGGCGAGGTGCGACTGGACAGCTTTGAACTCAGCGGTGCCCTGGTTGCGGGCGCCAGGCCTGAATGGAAGGCCGATGCCTCGGTGCGTTCGGTGTCGCTGGAACAACTGACCACGGCGCTGGACTGGCCGCCCTTTGCTGGCCGCCTCGAGGGCCGACTGCGGGATATGCGATACGCGAATCAGGTGTTCAGCGTGGGTGGCGGCCTGGAGGTCGAGGCATTCGACGGTTCTGTCGTGGTACGGAATCTGAAGATAAAGGAACCCCTGGGGCCTGTGCCGATCCTCCTGGCCGATGCGGAGCTTCGGCGGCTGAGCCTGCTTGCTTTGACCCAAACCTTCTCTTTTGGGCGTATCGAGGGACGGCTCGACGGTGAAATCAGCGGTATCCGCCTGCTCGCGTGGCAGCCGGACGGTTTTGACATGCACCTTTACACGCCGAAGGATGACGACTTGAAACACCGCATCAGTCAACGTGCGGTCGAGAACCTGACCGAAATCGGCAACGGAATATCCGCCGGACTGTCGACCACTTTTCTACGCATATTCGATGATTTTCGTTATGACAGGATCGACCTCAAGGTGAAGTTGCAGGGGGCCGTCGCCGAACTGGACGGCCTTGCGCGCGGCGACGGTGGCTATTACCTTGTCAAGGGAGCGGGCCTGCCGAGAATCGATGTGATCGGGCGTAACCGCAGTGTGGCCTGGAAAGATCTGGTTGAACGCCTACAGCGGATCCAGGTCGAACAGGCAAGGATTCAGTGAATGAACCAGGACTGGTCATGATGAACAAAATTCTCGGGTACCCCTTGATGGCGCTGGCACTCACTGCCTGTGTCACCATCAATATCTATTTTCCGGCGGCTGCCGCAGAAGAGGCGGCCCGTACCATCGTCCGCGACGTACTGAAGAGTGAACAGTCCGAGCCGGCACCCTCACCAAAGGAGGGTGACAGGCAGTCGCAACGAACACAGCCGAATCCCCTGCTTGTGGCATTCGGCGTGCTGCTGGAACGGCTGGTCCCTGAGGCCCAGGCCGCCCAGGCTGACATCGACATCAATACGCCGGCTATAAGGGCGATCCGCTCGAGTATGCAAAGCCGCCAGGCCAGCCTTGCGCCGTTCTACAACAGCGGTGCGATCGGCTTCGACAGCAACGGCTCTGTGGCTGTGCGTGACCTCGCTGCGGCTCCGCTAAAAGATCGCAATCGACTCAAAAAGCTGGTGGCAGATGAGAATGCAGACCGCAGCAGGCTTTATAAAGAGATTGCGCAGGCCAACGGCCACCCTGAATGGGAAGGTGATGTGCGTGCCACTTTTGCAAAAGTGTGGGTACAGGAAGCCCTGCCGGGCTATTGGTACCAGGCCGGGGGAAGCTGGCGCCAACGCTGATCGGTTTCTGGGCGCGTCTCCCGGAAGACTGCCCACCAGAGTTATTTTGCGGCCTTTGACCGGCAGATGAGTTTCGGTGGCATCAGCCACTTGAGTTCGCCCCGTCCGAATTTGATTTGCTGCCAGCTGCCGAATTCGAAGTCGATCTTCAGCATTGCGCCCGTCGGCATGCGAATGGCTCCCTCGCCAATCAGGCGTCCGGCCAGTTCCGACCAGGTTGGCTCGTGTCCGGTCAGCAGAAGGCACTCGGGATTTTCGTCCAGGCTCCGGATCCAGCTGAGTACGCCTTCGGCAGAGCTGCCGTAGAGCAGGTCTTCAATGCGTATGGGGCAGTGCCAGCGGCCGGCGCGGACAGCCAGCTGGAGTGTGGCGCGTGCGCGCAATGCAGAAGAGCTGACTGCGAGTTGAGGGGTGTGTCCGGCCTGGCTGAGCATCCTGCCCATGCAGATCGCCGCTTCCTTGCCACGATGGGCCAGGGGGCGTTCGTGGTCGGACGGAAATTGGGCGTCCCAATCCGATTTTCCGTGCCGAAACAGGATCAGGCTGCGCATTGTTCTCCGATTTGCCGGCTGTACAGCAGATCAAAGTAACATGAGATCCAAACGGCGAACAGAATGAAAGACAACTGCCTTTCATTGGGATTTTGCATGCCAGTCCCCGGTTCCGGCACGCTATGCGCGAAGTGACCGAGCGGCCAGGGTGCCATCGAACACCCGGCAATTGCGGCCGCCGTCAGCCGGGTTTGCGCAAGAGATCCACCCGCAGGGGGCTGAGAAATTCGGCCACACCGTTGTCCCCGACATGCGGCATGAATTTTCCCCTGATCTGCGCATGCAGTGCCTCGTCGACATCAAAGCTGGAGTGCGTGGCACCCAGGATTCGGTGCTCGAAATCCTCGAAGCCCTCGAAATGTGTGGTGCTGTGAAAATGCACTTCCTTTTCGAGCCTGAGCTGTGCACTGTCGACGACTCGCCGGATCGCCTCGAATGCGGCCTCGCGCACGATCTTTTCATCGTTGAACAATCGCAGGATCTCGTTGAATTCACCGGCGTACACCGGTTCGGAGATATAGGCCAGTCCGCCAGGGCTCAAAACCCGGGTGATCTCGGAAAAGGCCGCGTCCATGTCGCTCACGGGTACATGGTGCAGTGATTTCAGCATGATCACCGCGTCGACCGAGTCATCGGGCAGCGCGATGTCCTGCGCGCCACCAAACTGGAAGGTGACAGCGGGCAGATCGGGGATCAGAAGGTTCTTTTCATGCTGGATCTGGTCGACCTCCATGGCCACGATCTCACGAACCGGAAAGGTCTCGGCCAGGCGACGGGTGGTATAGGCTGCGCCGCAACCCAGTTCGAGCAGCCGGGCGTCTTCGAGCGGCAGCAGTTCGCCGATCTGTTCAAGGTCGGAGGAGAGCGGCAGATCGCCGTCGCGGGAAATTTGCATGGTTTTTGACTCCAGCATACAAACGACGGAGTCTAATGATCTCGGTGACCGTATGACAATGCGATTTGTCTCCTCATACCCAATCCCATACTCGAGTAAACTGGCCCCATCGCAAGCCGCCTGACTAAGCCAGATGCCCCTGCAGTCCGCCACCTCCCCGACAGCCGAATCCATACTCCGAGAGGTCTTTGGCTTCAATGACTTCCGCGTGGCCCAGGAACGCGTGATTGGTGACATCATGGCGGGCAGCGATGCCTTTGTGCTGATGCCCACAGGGGGTGGAAAGTCCCTTTGCTACCAGGTGCCGGCATTGCTGCGGCCGGGTGTGGGCATCGTGGTCTCGCCCCTCATTTCGTTGATGAAGGACCAGGTCGATGCGCTCAAGGCAAATGGCGTGGCGGCCGCGGCTTACAATTCGGCACTCAATACCGACGAGGCGCGCCGATTGTTGGCGCAACTGCACCAGGGCGAACTGGATCTGTTGTACATCAGCCCGGAAAGGCTGATCAGCGGTGGCTTTCTGGACCGTTTGGCTGAGCTCGAGGTGAGCCTGTTTGCGATCGATGAAGCCCATTGCGTATCACAATGGGGGCATGATTTTCGGCCTGAGTACGCCGCGCTGGGCCAATTGCGGGAACGCTTTGCGGGAACGCCCCTGGTTGCGCTGACTGCCACCGCCGATAAACAGACCCGGACCGACATACTTCGTGTACTGCAGATCGAACATGCGCGGGTGCATATCAGCGGCTTCGACCGGCCAAACATCCGCTACACGGTGCTGGAGAAACACAAGCCCGCCGAGCAGCTGATGCGGTTTCTCGACGGAAGGCGCGAGCAATCGGGAATCGTTTACGCGCTCAGTCGCAAACGCGTCGAGGAAATCGCCGGGCGTATTGCAGCCGAGGGGATCTCTGCCGCCGCCTATCATGCGGGTCTACCGGCCGAAACGCGAAGGAAGGTACAGGAGGGTTTTCTTCGCGACGATATCAAGGTGGTCGTCGCCACCGTTGCCTTCGGCATGGGCATCGACAAACCGAATGTGCGATTCGTCGTGCACCACGATCTGCCAAAGCATATCGAGGGCTACTATCAGGAGACGGGCCGGGCGGGCCGTGATGGCCTGCCGTCGGATGCGCTGCTGCTGTTTGGGGCACAGGATACGGTGACCGCCCGGCGCCTGATCGAGGGCAACGGAAATCCGGACCAGCAACGCATCGAGACGCACAAACTCAATGCAATGGTGGCGATGGCAGAGAGCGTCACCTGCCGCCGTCGCGTGTTGCTCAACTACTTCGGCGAGCGTCTGGCCGAGGACTGCGGCAACTGCGATGTCTGCGAGGATCCGCCGCAGCGCTTTGATGCCACCGTGGATGCGCAGAAGGCCCTGTCGTGTGTCTATCGCGTAGGTCAGCGCTTCGGCATCAAACATGTCATCGATGTGTTGCGGGGCGCCGACACCGAGCGTGTTCGTCTGTTCAATCACACGGGACTATCCACCTACGGCATTGGCAGTGACAAGAGTGAGCCGGAGTGGCAATCGATCATTCGCCAGCTGATCCACCGGGGATATCTCGAACAGGATATCGCTGCCTATTCCGCGCTTAAACTCACTGAGGCCTCACGACCACTCCTGCGTGGTGCGGAATCTCTGGAGCTCGCGCGACCGCGGCTCAAGGGAAAGGCAAGGAAAAAGCGTGCCGGCGAAACTTTTTCGTCACCGACCGATGAGTCGCTGTTCGAGCAATTGCGTGTGTTGCGCAAGCGGCTCGCCGATGAGCAGGGGGTGCCACCTTACGTGGTGTTCGGTGACGCCACCCTGGCGCAGATGGCGCGGGAGAAACCGATGGAAGAACAGGATCTGTTGACGGTCAGCGGGGTGGGGCAGCACAAGCTGCAGAAGTATGGTGCCGATTTCCTTGATGAGATCGCGGAGTACTGTGTTGCAACCGACGACAGCGCAGCGAAACTGAGCGCTGTTCAGCGCGAAATACTGAATGCGGCACGTCAGGGCCTGGACCTCGACGCGATCAGTGCGCAATGCGGACGCACCCTGATCGAGATCAGTGATCAACTGGTGCAGCTGATCGAGGCTGGAGAGTCGGTGTTCCCAGAACGCCTAATCGCGCCAAAAAAATATGCGATGATCGAGGCAGCCCTGGCGCAGGCCGGCCGTGATGTTGATACGAAACACCTGCGCCAAGAACTGCCCGCACTGATCGCAGATCATGAAATTCGTCTGGTTCGTGCGGCCTGGTAATCGGCACTGGGCGCGGCATGGCGATCGCTACAGGAGATAGTGTGTGACTGTCGAGACGACGGCTCAGCACGAGGCACTGATCCAGTCCTTGATGGATCCTGATCGCTGGCCTGAGGGTGGCAGCAACCGGCAGCGTATCGATACACATATCTCGACTGTCATCCTCGCAGGCGATGTGGCCTATAAGTTGAAGAAGCCGCTCGATCTCGGCTTTCTCGATTTTTACAGCATAGAAGCCCGTCATCGTGCCTGTAATGAAGAACTACGCCTGAACCGTCGGCTGGCGCCGCACATCTATCAGGCCGTATGCGCCCTCACCGGCAGTATCGACCGGCCACAGATAGATGGTGATGGCGAAATTGTCGACTGGGCAGTTCGTATGCAGCGTTTTGATCCCGATGCGATTCTGTCGAATCTTATGCACAGGCTAGACGCAAAGCTGATCGATTTGCTGGCCCAGCGGGTTGCCCGCTTCCATGCCGACACTGCCAAATGCGATCCGGCTGAACCTTATGGCAGTCCCGATGCGGCCTATGCGCCCATGCAGCAGAACCTTGCGCAGATCGCCGAACGCACGCCGCAGTTTTCATCGGTTATCAGGTCCCTGGCGGAATGGACTGCCGGACAGCGGCGAGATCTGGAAGCTCTGCTAGAGCATAGAAAAGCGCTTGGCCATATCCGCGAGTGCCACGGTGATCTTCACTTGGGCAATGTTGCACTGATCGACGAACAACCTGTGATGTTCGATGCGATCGAGTTCAACCCGGGCCTGCGCTGGATCGACACGATAAACGATATCGCTTTTATGACCATGGATCTGCAGGAACGTGGGCGCACCGATCTTGCGTATCGTTTCCTCGATCGCTATCTGCAGGAAAGCGGAGACTATGAGGGTCTCAGGGTTTTACGGTTTTACGAGGTCTACCGTGCATTGGTACGCGCGAAGATTGCCGCCATCCGAAGCGGTCAGGCCGATCTGACTAAGCAGGAAAGCGAAGACGTCCACGCAGAACTGACCGGATATATCACGTTCGCAAAAAAGCTGATCAGACCAAGCTATGGCGCCGTTGTCATCACTCATGGGGTCTCAGGCAGTGGTAAGAGTCATGTGGCCAAGACATTAACCGACTTCCTGCCCGCCGTGCGTCTGCGCTCGGATGTTGAACGCAAGCGCATCCTGGGCCTCGATCCTCACTTGGATGCGACGGGGCAGGGGGCCTATTCCAGCGAACTCACAACCAGGACCTATGCCGCCCTCGAGGCATTGGCAGAGAGCGTGGTGAAGTCAGGATATGTCGCGGTAGTCGATGCCACCTTCCTCAAGCGCGCACAACGCGACAGGTTCCGACTACTGGCGCGAACGCAGGATGTGCCCTTTTCGATCATCGATTGTGATGCGCCGGTCAACGAACTTCGTGATCGCATCATGGCCCGGAGGAAGCGGTCGGATAACGTGTCGGATGCGGATCTCAGCGTGCTCGACGCACAACTGGAATCGCGCGAGAGCCTCTCGGATGCCGAGCTGAAGATGAGTCTCACCGTCAGGCCCGGGGAACCCCTGAACCGGGAAGAACTGAGTGCAAGGACACTTCGCAATCGGAATCTCGGTTCGAATCGACTGTGATTCATGCATACATTGGCACATCGAGCAGGCAGCACTGGCTGGAGCAAGCTACAAGGAAGTACTCGAGGGGGTTGAGATAGGGATGGAAATGGGCGGAGGCCCGGCGACCGTGTCTGCGCGGTTCGCGCTCATCGCCACCCGATCGAGGATGGCTGCCCGATAGAATAAATAGCCGGGTGGGTTGCGACGAAATGGGTGGATAATGCTTCTAAACCCCAATACGGTGGAATACACGACCTATGTGGCTACGCACGAGCTGCGATTTCTTATTTGATATCACAGTACCCATCCCCTTTGTGCTGATGTTGCGACCCCGCAGTGGCGCGCAGCAATGGATCGCACGTGAGGAATACAGGCTCGAACCTAGCGTGCCCGTGTTCGAATTCACGGATGATTACGGCAATCTCTGTCAACGCCTCATTGCTCCTGCCGGCGACTTCAAGGTGCTTACCAGTGCCGACGTGATGACCTCGGATTATGTCGACAGCGCGTTTGGAGCGCCGTTCGTAGAGATCCAGAATCTGCCTGATGCGGTGCTCAGTTATCTATTGCCTAGTCGCTATTGTGAGTCGGACCGCTTTCATGAAATGGCGAGTGACATCACAGTGGGTCAGCAACCCGGATATGACCAGGTTGCGGCGATCGTAACCTGGCTGCGCGATACCATCAGTTATCGCCCTGGCAGTGGTGAAGTTGCCGTTTCGGCGGTAGAGGTTAACGCCAGACAAGTGGGCGTCTGCCGAGACATGGCGCACCTGGGGATCACGTTATGTCGCAGCCTTAGCATTCCCGCGCGGATGGTCGTGGGTTATCTCTATGGTCTGCAGCCAATGGACCTGCACGCCTGGTTCGAGGCCTACGTGGGTGGGCGCTGGTATACCTTTGATCCGACCCAGGCCACGCTGACGGGCGGATACGTGGCAGTTGGCTATGGCCGTGATGCCGCGGATGTTGCGGTTTACAATCAGTTTGGGCCCGCGGTCTATCCGGCGGCAAAAACTGTACAAGTGCAGCGCATCCGAGGTTATTAGCTCATGCCGCCATCGGATCAGCGGAAGTAACGGCATTGCAATCCGGTTTGCCAAAAAATGGACGCAAGAACCAATCACCGCCAAGGCATTTTTAGGTATGCTCTTCACAATCCAGCATCACACTCATTATCGTTATTCGGGGCCAGTACGGTTAAGCCCGCAGCTGCTGCGCTTCCACCCTCGGGAAGACGGGGCGCAGCGCGTCATCGATCATCAGATCAATATTACTCCGGCGCCACAGGGAAAAAATGAGCATATTGACCTCGAGGGAAACCGCGTAACCCAGGTCTGGTTCGAGCAGGAAACCGATCACCTCGATATCGCGGTCGCAATGCAGGTCGAGACCTTGCGAGCCAATACCTTCGATTTCATCCTGGACTCCGAAGCGGCGATTCTTCCCATCAACCATGAGCATGACCTCATCTGCGCGCGGGCCTACCTGGAGCGCATCGAACCCGACGACGCAGTTACCGCCTTTGCTGCCGAACTCAGTCTGGCCGCAGAACGCTACACGCTGAGCTTTCTCGATCGCCTCAACCGCCAGTTGTTCTCCGAGTTCACCCAGATTCATCGTGATATGGGCAAGCCGCAAAGCCCGGCCTTTACCCTGCAAAGCCAGCGGGGGGCATGCAGGGATCTAGCCGTGTTGTTCGTAGACTGCTGTCGGGCGGAAGGGATTGCCGCACGATTTGCCAGCGGTTACCAAATGGGAAACCTCAAAAGCGAACGACGCCATCTGCATGCTTGGCCGGAAGTCTACCTGCCCGGCGCAGGCTGGCGCGGATTCGATCCCACCCATGGCGAGGCCGTTGCCGACACTCATGTCACCGTTGCGGCAGCGGCGAACGCACGCGACACCATGCCGGTAAGTGGCATCTTTAGCGGAGAAGGGGTGAGCAGCTCACTGGATTACACAGTCGAAATTCAGGTGTAGGAAGACTGAAGGGTATAGATGATGGAAGGTGCTGGCATCCACGGACGCTCAGCCGGACTAATGGCCAGTTGCAGAAGTTCCAGCGGAAATACCCGAGAAATTTGGTCGGATGACCGGGTTCGACCCCAAGCTGACTGCCGTCTTGCGCGGCAGAAATCAACGCGAACGAGACGTCAAGCAGCCTCCTGCAACTACACTTGTTTTGGAGGCGATACTGAACCGTGACCGAGACTCAATACATCGTCGATATTGTCGTCCTGCTGGCAGCGGCCGTCATTGCTGTGCCACTGTTTCAGCGCCTCGGACTGGGTGCGGTTTTGGGTTTTCTGGTCGCAGGCGCCGTGATCGGCCCCTGGGGGCTCGGTTTCATCAGTGCCGTGGACGAGATACGGCACCTCGCGGAATTCGGCGTTATCTTCCTGCTGTTTATCATCGGCATCGAGTTGAAACCGTCCCGCTTATGGGTCATGCGGCGAAGCGTGTTCGGCCTCGGCACTGCTCAGGTTTTGATCACCGGCACAGTCATCACTCTGGTCGCACTCGCCTTTGGGATACCGATGCGTTCCGCCCTGATTGTAGGTTTCGGACTGGCGCTCTCGTCGACCGCATTCGGACTCCAAATTCTCAGCGACAAGGGTGAGCTCGGCACGGGCTACGGCCGGTCGGCCTTCGCCATCTTGCTTCTCCAGGATCTGGCCGTTGTACCTCTGATGGCACTGCTGCCACTGCTCGCACAGCGGGAGTTGACCATCACCCAGGACTTGGAACTGGCTGCGCTGGAATCGGTGATAATCATTGTCGGCGTCTTCATCCTGGGACGCATCCTCCTGCGTCCTTTATTGCAGCTCGTTGCCAAAAGCCGGCGTAATCCCGAGATATTTACCGCAAGCGGCATATTGATTGTGCTCGGTGCCGCATGGCTCACAGATTGGGCCGGGCTGTCTATGGCCCTCGGTGCCTTTCTCGGCGGCCTGCTCCTGGCAGATTCCCGCTACCGCCATCAAATCATGGCTGACATCCAACCCTTCCGTGGTCTGCTGCTCGGACTGTTTTTCATGAGTGTGGGCATGTCCATCAATTTTGGACTCCTCGGTCGACAGGGATTCCTGGTGATGGGGCTGGTTGGCGGACTGCTGCTGCTCAAAGCCGCGTTTCTGTGGGGACTGTGCCGGATTACCGGACGTCCTCATTCCGAATCCGTGCATGTTGCCCTGCTCCTCGCCCAGGCCGGTGAGTTCGGCTTCATCCTGTTCGGGTTGGCCAACATGCTGGGGTTGATGGGCGGCGAACTCTACCAACTGCTGCTGCTCACCGTCGCCCTGAGCATGGCGGCAACGCCATTGCTTGTTCAACTGAGCCCATGGCTTGGGCGGACGTCTCGTTAGCACGCCTCCAGCTGCCAGCCCCCCGGGCAAATCCATGCCCAACTCGCGCAACCATGTCATTGTCGCCGGTTTCGGGCGGTTGGGGAGCTATCTGACACGCCAACTGACCAAAGCGGGCGTTCCCTGCCTGGTCCTTGAAACCAACCCGGCACGGGTTGCCAGAGCCCGCGACCTGAACTACCCGGTGTTCTACGGCGACGCCAGTCGCATCGAGGTGCTGCGTTCTGCGGGTGCGGCCAATGCCTCGCTGGTGGTTTTTGCCATGGACCACATGGAGAGCATCGGGCAGGCGGTAATCACCACACGCGAGGCCTTCCCTGGTCTGCCCGTGTATGCCCGCGCCTGGGATACCAAAATGGCCCAGAGGCTGCTATCCCTGGGTGTCACCTACGCGATTCCTGAAACCATGGCGACCGGTTTACAGCTCGCCCGGGACGTACTGGATGCATCGGGCGTCTCCGCGGAGCTTACGGCGCGACTCATCGAAGAGGGCCCGGGCGGGGAACGCGACAAAGCGACAATGCCCCAAATACCGGATAAATCTGCGGGTTACAGAAACATCCTGCTGGTGCTGACGCCCGGCATAGACGAAATCGCCATAGTGAATTTTGCGGCGACCCTGGCCGTAGATCACCGATCAGCCTTGACGGTCGTGGAAGTGCTTACCGAGGCTGCGACTGGTGCTGAGGAGGATGTGTCTTCCCCGGATGAACTGGAAGAGCAAATGTCGGAGAACCGACGCAGGCACCTCGAGGCACTGGTTACCGGTTTGCATGCAGGTCTCGATATCCAGACCAAGGTCCTGGTCGGCAGGCCCGATGAGGAAATTACCCGGGAAGTCGTCATCAACGGTCGGGACCTGGTGTTAAAGGCGTCGGAGGGTGGAAACGGCTTGAAAGAACGCCTGTTCGGCGACGCCGATTCCCGTTTGCTGAGCGCCTGTCCGTGCCCGGTTCTTCTCGTCAAATCGCTACCGTCAAAACCCTATCGTTATCGACGCATCTGCGCCGGTGTTTACCAGGACGAACATCCGGGGAGGCATCGGGACGACAGATACGCCATAAACCGCAAGATTCTGGAGAACGCGACATGGCTGGCTACTGCCCAGTTTGCCGAACTGCACATTGTTCATGTGTGGGAAGCCTACGGTGAACAGCACCTGCGAAGCGGACGATCACCCCTGTATTTTGAAGCAGACGACTATGTGAAGAGTGAGCAGCAAAGAAACAAACGGGCACTGAATGTCTGTCTTACCGAACTGCGCGAGTCGGTTGCGAGCGATATGCTGCCCGCATTCAACCCGGTGTGTCACCTGGTCAAGGGGAATCACCGGGATGAGATCGTCCGTCTCGCTGTCAGCATGGAAGCAGACCTGGTTGTGGTGGGTGACCTGGTACACTCGGGACTCGCCGGTTTGATCGTCGACAGCACTGCCGAGGCCATCAGCAGGCGTCTGAACTGCTCAGTACTCGTTGTGAAGCCACCGCGATTTATGACGCCGGTGGTCGTGGAGGAAACATAATCCTTATATCTTCTTAGAGGTCCAGGCAGTTGGTTTTTGAGCTGATAGCATTCTCTATCTCATCTGCTGAAACCCTCTCGATATTGGCGAGACTTGGGTGTGGTTCCAGCTGTTGAGCGGTCACCCGCCGCGCATCATCACCCACAGCCAAGCCAACAGCTTCGCGCTCCGCACGGCGTACCTGGACCGGCTGGGCATCGAGGTAGCGATCGGTGGCCGACTGCTGGCAGAGGTGGTAAGACTGGCGAGCAGAATTGCGAGCGACAGCCCAAGCCGGCTGTGTTCAAGAAACATGAATCCACCCCCTCGGCCTCTGGTCGACGAAGGTTAGGCCATGCGATTTGTCGGGAAAAACCGTTTTTTCGTGCTGCCTCTATGTCTGGTCGTCGTGTCCGGCGGATGGGTGTCCGCAATCTCGGCGTCAGCGGAGCAGGTAGACCAGGATTGGCCGGCATGGGTGGATGCGGAGGAGTCGGACCGGCAACGTATCGCCGCGGTCAATGAGGGCGAGTTGGTGTTTCTGCATGAACCGCCGCCCGGGCCCGTGCACCACCATCGCAGTCGGGTCGTGATCACCCGGCAGTCGCTGGCGGATGGCTGGGTGCTGATGGAGCAGTGCCACGAAAGTCTCGATCGTGTGGCGGAGGCACAGATCGTTTTCAGCCCGGGGCGTACGCGTGCGTTAGAGGTTCTGAGTTTTCACAATATGGATAAGGCCTTTGTGGAATCCAATACCATCCAGCTGCGCGGTATCCGCGAGGCTTCGAAGGTCTGTGCGCGACTCGAGACCAAGGCCCTGCATTCTGTCGGGATGCAGATATTCGAGTTGCAGAATGGCCCTTTCATGCGCCGTTTCCTTGATGGCTACTACCCCCTGCAGCTGTCGATCGAGATCGAATATCCCCGCCACCTCGAACTGGTGGATTACGCGCCTGAGAATCAACCCGGTTGCACCGTGAGCTCGGCTCCCGGTCATGTGGGTGTCAAGGCCCTGTTCGAGGGAGAGCTGCGAACACGGTTCAGGTTCATGGCGGACTAGGGGCGCCGCTGCTCAACGTAGATCAAGATTTACCATCTAATCAGCGAGCCTACCTGGACAACGTGACCCGCCACGAATATCGAAGCGACTTCAAATCGCTCACCACGCAAATTTTTCCGCCTGATCTCCATGGGCATTCCCATCCAGACGATTCATAATCTGAATTCCTCCGCAAACACCGAGAAATTGCATGCCACTGCATCCAGGCCAAAGCCTTCTCATCGGTCCATGATCGACTGGTGCAACATTCGGGATAGGCAGCGCCGTGGCATTGCGGTCCTGTCAGTATTGGTCTTTGCTGCAATCCTGGCAGCCTGCACGCCACGCCTTCCTGGTGACTCGGACGCCGCATTGGCCCTTGAGGACATTGCGGCGGGATTCGGTGGGAGCCGGCTGAAGGATAAGACGCCCCGACCCGAACGCCACGCCGTCGACTTCAACATCGAGGGACGCGCCTACCAAGGTGACCTCTATCTTTCTTCGCAAGGGACAAGGGCAGGCATTGTATTGGTTCCCGGCGTGGTTCCCCGCGGGAAAGACGACAGCCGTATCGTCGCACTGGCGCATACCCTGGCGCGGCTGCAATTCGCCGTGCTGGTGCCTGACCTGCAGGGGCCGCGTCATTATAGGGTGCGCGCCCATGACGTACGCGAGGTCGCCGACGCCTTCCGGCATCTGAATTCCCGGAAGGATCCGGTACCCGGCCGGGTGGGTATCGCCGGTTTCAGCTATGGCGCCGGTCCGGCACTGATGGCGGCGCTCGAACCCGATATCCGCGATGAAGTCGATTTCGTAATCACCCTCGGCGGCTACTACAACCTGCACTCCATCGTCACCTACTTCACGACGGGCTATTTCAAAACGGAACCCGACAGGCACTGGCAATACCTCCAACCCAGTCCCTACAACAAATGGGTGTTCACGCTGTCCAATGCCGACCTCTTCGAACGCCGTGGGGACCGGGCAAGCCTGCGGACTCTTGCACACGAGGGCCTGGAATATGGTGAGGTGGCATCCGCCGTTTCGTCGGCGACTCTTGGGCCCGACGCCCAGGCGTTTTACCGATTGATAACCAACGAGGATCCGAACCGCGTACCGGAACTCATTCAGCAGTTGCCGGCCAGTATCCTCATCGAACTCGAAGGTCTGAATCCTGCTTCCAGAGACCTGGCGGCTCTGCAGGCCGAGGTCATCCTGGTTCATGGCCGCAGCGACACCATGATCCCCTACTCCGAAAGCCTAGCACTGGCCCAAGCTTTGCCGCCTGAGCAGGTAAGTCTATTTGTGATAGACGGATTGGTTCACGTTGACGTCCGGATCAAACGTCAGGACATCCCCGGGCTTCTGGGGGCCATGGAGGCGCTGCTCGCCCAGCGTGAGCATCGCGGAAACTGATCGATGCGGCATCGAACTTCCCGCATGGCCCATTAGGGTACAAGCTGATAGAACCGCCGGTTCAGGTAGCGCGTTACCGCGCTTATCTCCTCCGTCCCCCAATCTAGGCCGGAATGCACGCTCCATGAGGCTACCCGCGCGCGCAGGCCGTCGAGCGTGGCGACCTTGCGATTGCCGCGGGTGTGTGCCCAGTCTTCATGGCAGGTTTGGCAGTGGTTCTCGTACAATGCCCGGCCGCGGTCGAAGTCCGCCGCAAAAACCGGCGCAGATAAGAACAACTCAAGCAGCAGCACTGCCATCACACGGCCATGTATCCTCCGGTGACAGTCACTCATCATGCGTATTTCCTCCTGGGCCGGGCTCCGATCCCCAAGCAGGAATGTAGCGCTTACGGCAAGCGGCGTCAGCCTAAAATTGCCTACGACCTGATTAAGCGGCGGAGAACCGAGCCGTTCGGACTCGCGTTGCTCGTACTTTACCGGCGACAGGCCATCGTTGTAACCGTGGCGGCGCCTGGTGTTGTAGAACAACTCGATGTAATCAAACACATCAGCTCGTGCTTCGTCCGGAGTGGGATAAATTCGCCGCTGAAGAGAAGGGCAACTTCGAGCGTGCTGCATGAGCAAGAGGACATCACTCCCTGACAACCTCTGGCAAACATCCAGGAGTTGATCGAAAATGGCGGCAAATTAACCACCGGGGAAAATCCCGCCCGTCCGTTTCGCAGTGTCTGCCGACGAAGGCAGCATGTTGGCCGCTTTGATGCGGAAGGACACACCGTGCAAGATTGTTTCATGATGTTTCTGAATGACAATAGTCAACGTGTCTTACTGATTAAGAGCGTATTGAAGATGGTAGGGAGGTGGAAATCCATAGCTGCTGCGAGGCAGCGACGGAAAGTTGCGGATCTTGATGAAGGAGACGTCATGGACACTTGGCCAGTATTTGATGATAGGAAAAACCCATCACATGCGTTGCGGGAAAGAGTAGATCGCCGGCACAACAGGATTTTATTTCACCTATTGAGAGTTCCCTTCCGAGATTGTGACGAAAATCTTGTATCGAGTGATCGCCGAAGCGGATTCGAACGGAGAAACAATTGAGAATTCGCCGCTGCCCACTATGTACTCAGCAAGAGCAGCATGGCAGATCGTAAGTGCGTTGGTCGGCAGGAGGTGGTCGAGGGCGAACGTCACTCAGGGTAAACGGCAGCAGTCAACTGGCCGGTCATTGGGCCAGATGGGCTTCCACGGCGGGAACCACACGAACCTGCCGGTTCCTGATCCGTATTCGCGTAATATATCCAACCCCATAGCGCCTTACCACATGAGGAAAACAAAGATGAAGCCATATCTACGTGCCACGCTATTCGGAGTGCTACTGCTCCTGCCCGTTGCGTCTGCATTGGCCGACAGCTACTCAGACACCAAGAAAATGTTCGCGGACGCAGGCGCCTCCAATATGTTCGACAGCGCCCATGCGTACGCACTGTTTCCTACCATCGGCAAGGCCGGTTTCGTGGTCGGTGGTGCCTACGGTGAGGGTCGCGTCTATCAGGGCGGTAAAGTCATTGGTGATACCTCGATGACGCAGGCGACTATCGGCTTTCAGCTGGGCGGCTCCGGCTTCAGTCAGGTGATCTTCTTTGAAGACGAGCGCGCACTGGATGAATTCACCGGAGGCAACTTCGAGTTCGGTGCCGATGCCCAAGCCGTGGCTCTGACTGCTGCAGCCGGCGGTTCCGCAAAGACCAGCGGCAGTTCAGCCTCGGCCAGTGGCGGCAAGAACAATGCAAACACTGTAGGAAGTTACTACAAAGGCATGGCCACCTTCACCATCACCAAAGGCGGCTTGATGTACGAAGCCAGCGTCGGCGGGCAAAAATTCAGTTACAAGGCCCGTTAACGAGACGACCCAACGGATGCATCGGCTGCCTGCCGATTCATCCGCTGCCGAAGACGAAGCCGGAGAGCCAGCTCTCCGGCCCTTGCCTCGACTCGGTTTGCTTTGTCCGCAGTGGGCATGAGGAACTTCACGCGAAGATGCCTGAGCGATTTGTTCAAATGACCGAGTTAGCCTGCAAATTGCACCAGTCGTTCACAGGCGGGCATGGAGGCCCCGTTGTGAATGCGGCAGATCGCGATATCCTTGTGATTAACTGCCGGCACAGTTTGTGAACCGCCTGTGACCTATCCAGGCCCTCGCTTGCCCAGGCACGCTTGCACTTGCTCTTCACTCAAGTCATAGCTACGGCTATGCCTTTCGCTCCAGAGCGGCGTCCAATCGCACCTGGCCGGCGCGATCATCCCGGATACTGGTGCAATTTGCAGGCTAGATTCACTCCGGCCCTTTAGCAAGTCATGGTTCACGGCCGCTCAAGTCCAATCCGCCCTCATCGAGTATGGGAAACCCGGGTAGAGAGGCTGTCCATGGTCTGGTTCACGAACCGGTCCAGCTCTTTTAACAAATTCTGGTGCTCCTCTTTTGCCCGCGGATTGTCTTCGACCAGACTTAGCATTTCGGTAACCAGCTTATTCATCTCCAGCGCGGTATCCGTCTCCTGCTGATGATGGAGCGCCTGCAGTAACGCCTCGCTGGCGTTCTCGTATTCCTCGAGTTTGCAGTAGACACAGGCGGCGCGCAGATAATAGGCAAACTGCTTGT
The DNA here is from genome assembly GCA_963759055.1 of uncultured Gammaproteobacteria bacterium. Lineage (GTDB taxonomy): Bacteria > Pseudomonadota > Gammaproteobacteria > Chromatiales > Chromatiaceae > Thiosocius. The sequence goes on along the minus strand of CAVWYD010000013.1, from coordinate 48,534 downwards.
TGAGTTCAGTGCTCAACCCATGTGCAGCCCGGGCGAAGCGCTCGTTGGCCAGGTGAAAATCCCCTGCCTTGAAGGCCATGTCACCCTCGGCGAAAAGATGCTGGTTGCACCTGTCGGTAAAGTCTCTGATCTGATCCACGTACATCGGAAACTTCCTGTTCCTGACCTCCGCGATATGCAGCCACTCTCTGGCGTCAGCATATTTTTCCAGTCTTACCAGTTCTCTGCCGATGACGTAGGCGCTCTGAACATATTTTCTGTCCTCATGCTCGAAATGAGTCTTCAGCAGCTCGACAGTCCGCTCATGGTCGTTAACCTCGGCGGCGGCCAAGAGTCTCCCGATTACTTTGCTAAACCTGCGATATCTCTCACTCATGTCCAGCAACGCATCCCGCGCTGCCTCGCGAATATCCTCTTCGGCGGATTCGTCATTGATAACATCAATCAGAACCAGCAGAGCCCCGGGATTTTTCGCCTGACCAAGGAGCTTGGCGGCCCGATGGCGTTCGGTCGTATTTGTTGTGTTGATCAGAAAATCGATGCAGAAATACATCATACTGCTGATTTCATCCTGCTTCCGGCTCCAGAGAGTGAGGCCTGTTATCAGAAGCACCGCGACAACAATGGTCGCAACACCGACGACAAGGAACGGGATGAGAGAAGAGGGCTCCTCGGGCAGGGTTTCCGCCGCGGCGTGCGGCTGACAGTGACGACGAGATCAAAAGCCAAACTGTTAAGGCGGATATCTTGTTGGGTGGCATATTATTGTTCCGGTAATGGGTCAGTTCCGATGGTCGGATCTTTTCGAGTGTTGTTTGTCTATGATCATCCATAAAATCCCGCATAGGGGTAGAGATTTCCGAGAAACCGGCAGGCAGTCAGCCCAAAAAGTATAAGCAGTATGAAATGTTTTTTCCTCCAAGCGAGTCGCCCGCTTAAGACGATCGATGCATCCAGTCAGCCGTCGCGCTGACGCGTGAATTGTCGCTGAATGGCATCCAGGCGCCCAAATCCACCCTGACGACGCGTTGGCGGGCGATATTGTCCGCGAGACACGCCGTGATCCGGAGCATTCTTGAAGCCCTGCATGCGACATATTCGATGGCCGGGTCAATAGTATCAACAGTTCTGCGGCTGGCTGTCTGCTGTTCCCCCGATAACGCAAACCAGCCGGTGGGCTAGAATCTCAGTATAGAAGCCATCACTGATGGAGCTCTCAATGCCGCTTCGGCGACTTCTCATCCTGATTACCGCCTTTGGCTTGATGCTCTGGTTCTTTGTGCTGCCAAGCATCAATGAACCGGCGACTCGTGGGCCTGCAACAGGCCCAGACGAAACGGATTCAACAAGCGCCGAAGAGCAAGAAACCTGGACGCAGGCGGAAAGGGCGGTCTGGCGAGAACAGGTAAATCAACGCTTGTATCGCCGTTGAGTGGCTGCCGACTGAAAGCGTATTATTTGGCTTCTCTACACCGAGGTTGGAACTGGACTACGGATCTCCGGGGTGCGATTTATGGCGGCCGACCAACACAGGCATAGCCTCGCTACTGTGAGGCCGATTGCTCTTCGGCCCGATGCCCCCGCCTTGGCGTCTCAAAGATGGCCGCGTTTTTTCAGTAACGCTGAAATTCGCTTGGACAGAATCATCTCCATCGCATAACTCATCTTGGTGCCTGGAATTACCAGAGTGTTGAACCCGGTGATCACCGTGCCTTCGATTAAGCCCTTGAGCTGCAGTTTGTGTTCATCGGAAATCCCGGGCTGGAGAAAATGTATTATCACCAGGCTTTGTTCGGGTGTGGGTATTTCACGTCGGATAAATGGATCAGAAGTGTCGACCAGCGGCGTGCGTTGAAAATTGATATTTGTACGGGAGAACTGGGGGACAATGTAGTGCATGTAGTCGTAGATACGCCGATATATCGTATCCATGACGTCTTCCTGCTCGTGGCCTCGTTCTTCGGTGTCGCGCTTGATCTTCTGAATCCATTCGAGATTGATTGTCGGTGCAACCCCAATTAACAGATCAACCTGTTCGCGGACATTGTACTCGTCGGTCACTACGCCGCCGTGTAGGCCTTCGTAAAACAGCAGGTCGGTATCCGGCGGTAATGGTTGCCATTCTGTGAAGGTGCCCGGTTTTGCGCCATGCAATTGGCCCTCTTCCTCGTTGTGGATGTAGTAGCGGCGCATACCGGTGCCGCTTTCGCCGTAGCTCTGGAACAGTTCGTATTGTTTGTCGAACAGGTTTCCTTCGGGACCAAAGTGGGTGAGATTGCGATTTCCCTTTTTTGCCAGTTTCAGTTGCTTTCGCATCTCCCTGCGGTCGTAGCGGTGAAAGCTGTCTCCTTCCACCACTGCAGCATTAATGTTGAGGCGTTGAAAAACATGTTCCAGGGCAATCTTCACTGTGGATGTGCCGGCCCCGGAGGAGCCTGTTACTGCGACGATCGGATGGCGTTGCGACATCTGTATATCTCCTTTTGTACGCTTTGATTAGCGCTTAGTCCGTCAGCCCCCGGGGTCCCCCCGTAAACGCTGGAAAAACCATGGGCCAATGGTGCAATAGGGCCGATCAGCCGGGAGAGCGACAAATTGTTGATCTGCGACAGGCGGTCCGATTCGATAGCGAATCTTCTCTCGAATGAGACCGCTTAACCAGTCTTGTTAAAAAGATCGGGTTTAAGTAACTTGTGAGTTTCAATCTTCCGCGTGTTCATTTGCGTCCCTGGATTGGTTGTCGGGGTTATGCGGCTGTTAGGTGGATTACCGTGGGCAGCGCCGTACCCGGTCAGGAACGCATGAGAGCTTTCTTCCAGCGTGCCTAAAGCGTTGCTGGGTTTTCGTTAAAGTCCGACAGAATATTAGAAGAGAATGATCGTCGGGCGCTCATGTCGGTTATCCCTGTTCATCCCTTTACTTTTGGTTGATGCGGCTCAAAGCGATAGCCGTCTTCGAATGTTTTCGTGATAAGGGTGAGGGAGTACACTTTGAGCGCGAGTATCGGATCGGCTGATTCCTGACATCCCGTTAAGCTGGCATAAAATGCCTGCGCTCAACGCTGTTCGCTTTCATTGTCGAGAAGCGATGCCGTAAACGTCCAAGCGCCCGCAAGAATTCCTGGAGCATGTCGGAGTCACGGACGATACATCACCGCGGTTTCGTTGTTAGACGATTTAAATAGGGGAAGAGTGTGCAGCTGATTGACACTGACATCGCGATCATTGGCGCGGGCGGGGCTGGTCTGCGGACCGCGATCGCCATTGCCGAGAGCAACCCGGAATTGAAGGTTGCGCTGATATCGAAAGTGTATCCCATGCGAAGCCATACCTGTGCGGCGGAAGGCGGAGCTGCCGGGGTCATTAAGCCGGATGACAGTCTCGACCTGCATTTCAATGACACTGTGGGTGGCGGTGACTGGTTGTCCGACCAGGATGTCGTTGAATACTTTGTCAACGAAGCCCCCAAGGAATTGCTGCAGCTGGATCACTGGGGTTGCCCGTGGAGCAGAGAGCCGGACGGATCTGTGGCAGTGCGTCCGTTTGGAGGCATGAAGATGAAGCGCACCTGGTTCGCGGCAGACAAGAGCGGCTTCCATATCCTGCACACCCTTTTTCAGACCTCCCTCAAGTACGAGAGCATCAAACGTTTCGACGAGTTCTTTTCCATCGATCTGCTGGTCTCAGATGGCCACTGCCGGGGCGTGGTCGCCATGGAGATGAAGAGCGGCCAGCTGTATCGGTTCAATGCGAAAGCGGTCGTCATGGCGACCGGCGGTGCGGGGCGCATGTTCCCATTCAGCACCAACGGCGCAATCAAGACCGGCGACGGCACCGCCATGGCCTACCGCGCGGGTGTTCCCACCAAGGACATGGAGTTTGTGCAGTATCATCCGACAGGCCTGCTCTCGACGGGGATTCTGCTAACGGAGGGCTGTCGCGGCGAGGGTGGGGTTTTGCGCAACAAAGACGGCCATCGGTATCTCCAGGATTACGGCATGGGGCCCGAAACCCCGCTTGGTAAGACTGTTCTGAAGACCATGGAGCTCGGGCCACGCGATCGTCTTAGTCAGGCCTTCTGGCACGAACAGCAAAAGGGCAACACCATTCCCACGCGCTGGGGAGAAAGCGTCTATCTCGACATGACTCATCTCGGTGAGAAGCTCATAAATGAACGTTTGCCACTGGTGCGCGATCTTTCCATCACCTACGCCGGCGTCGATCCTGTTACGGACCCGGTTCCGATTCGTCCGGTGGTCCATTACATGATGGGGGGTATCCATACCAACATCGATGCAGAGACCACCATGCCGGGGTTGTTTGCCGTAGGGGAGACGGCCTGCGCCAGTCTCAACGGAGCCAATCGTCTTGGGTCAAATTCGCTTACCGAGCTCCTGGTATTCGGCAAACGGGCCGCCGCAAATGCAGTGCAATACGCCCATGGTGTCTCATCGGCCGCGAATGAAGCGGAGATCCAGGCGCAGGCGGACAAGGTCGAGGCGAAGATAAGGGAGCTTGTTCAGAGGAGTGGCGGCACCGAGTCGATTGCAGGAATACGCAAGGAGATGGCGGATTCACTGGAGAATGGCGCCGGTATCTACCGCACGGAGGAGACCCTTCAGCAGGCCTGTGACACGATCCGGGCTCTTCGCAAACGTTACCGCGGCATTGAATTGCACGACAAAAGCAATGTGTTCAATACGGACCTTTTCCAGGCATTGGAGCTTGGCAACCTGCTCGAGCTGGCGCAGACGGTGGCTGAAGGCGCTCTGGCCCGCAAGGAATCACGTGGCTCACATCAGCGGCTGGATTACGAGGCACGCGACGACGACAATTATCTGAAGCATACGCTCGCCTACTACCAGGGTGAAGATGCTCCCCGTATTGACTACCACGAGGTGGTCATCACCCGATCGCAACCAGGCGTTCGGGATTACTCGGGGGACGGCAAATGAGCGAGATACAGATAGAGCTCGAGATACTCCGCTACGATCCCGAAAAGGATAAGGAACCCCATTTCGAGACCTATGCGGTGACATGCCAGGATGACTGGATGGTGCTGGACGCCATCAACTACGTGAAAGATCATCTGGATACCACCCTCAGCTATCGCTGGTCCTGCCACATGGCCGTCTGCGGGAGTTGCGGCATGATGATTGATGGCGAGCCCAAACTCGCCTGCAAGGCGCCGGTAAGCAACTATGCGAACCAGAAGGCGCGTATCGAGCCTCTGGCCAATTTCCCCATCGAACGTGACCTGGTGGTGGTCATGGACGACTTCATGGACAAGCTCAAACGCGTCAAACCATACATTATCCGGAAAGACGAGAAGCCGATTGAAGAGGGGGAGTACAAGCAGTCGCCGGCTGAGCTGAAGAAATACAAGCAATTCACGCTGTGTATCAACTGCCTGTGCTGCTACGCCGCCTGCCCTCAGTATGCATTGATACCTGAATTCATTGGCCCCGCGGCGCTCACCATGGCTCATCGATACAATCAGGACTCCCGTGACCAGGGTCTCGCTGAGCGCCACGACGAGGTGGCGACTCCGGTCGGTGCCTGGGATTGCTCGTTCGCGGGCGAGTGCTCCGAAGTCTGCCCGAAACACGTGGATCCGGCAGCTGCATTGCAGCAGCTTAAGATCGCCACCACGGTCCAGTGGTACAAGGGACTCATCGGTATGGGAGGGAAATAACGATGGCTTATGTCCGACCCGTCTCCAAGACAAGCTGGTATCTGGCACGACGGAGCTATACCGTCCATATGCTGCAAGAGCTCACCAGCATTTTTGTTGGAATGTTTGCGCTGATCCTGCTTTGGGGCATCAGCGCAGTGGCCGATGGTCCTGACGCTTATCAGGCATTCCTGGACAGCCTCGGGAGTCCCGTGATGGTGGTGCTGCTCTGGGTGAGCACAGTCGTGATGTTCTATCACGCTATCGCCTGGTTCAGCGTGACGCCAAAGGCCATGCCGATACAGCGGGGAGAGGAGTTCGTGCCCGCGAGTATCATCGCAGGCGCGCATTATGTCATATGGATTGTCCTGTCACTGCTAGTCCTGTTGCTTGCGGGGGTGTTTTGATATGGTCAAGGTCAACAAAGCCTTTTTCTGGAGTCTGTTCGCCGCTGGCGGCACGCTGACTGCGTTCGTATTTCCCGTGCTGGTGCTGATTGTCCTGCTTGCAGCGCACGGCAACCCGCCCGAGATAATGGGTTTCGAGCAGATGCAGCGATTGCTTTCAAGCTGGTTGGTCAAGATCGCGGCGTTTGGCACAGTTGCCCTTGCACTCTGGCATGCCGCCCACCGTCTGCGAACGGCACTGCATGGTCTGGGTCTGCGTGCCGACGGCGCAGTGGCCGCGATTGGTTACGGCGTGGCGCTACTCGGTACCTTACTCACCGCCTACTACCTGCTGCAGATCTAGGCTCCCGCGCTGTTTGATGCCACCCGTTGTGCAGGAGACACAGTATGGCTGTCACCCTTGGATTTGATGTCTACGGCACCCTGATCGATACGCATGGTCTGGTGCCGGTTCTGCGCGACCTGGTGGGTGACAGGGCAGAGGCATTTTCACAGGCCTGGCGCGACAAGCAACTTGAGTATGCGTTTCGCAGAGGGTTGATGGAGGAATACGTTGATTTCGGCGTGTGCACGCTTCAGGCGCTGCAGTTCACTCGCACATCTTTTGGGGTCGAGTTCGACGAGAAGCAGATACAGGATTTGATCGGCAGGTACAAAAGGTTGCCCGCATTTGCCGATGTCAGGGACGGGCTGACCAAGCTGCGCGAATACGGTTTTCGGCTTTACGCTTTCTCCAACGGTACCGAGGCTGCCGTCGCTTCATTGCTTGATACAGCCCAGATCCGCGACCTTTTTGTGGATATCGTCAGTGTCGATGACATCTCTTCGTTCAAACCAGACCCGGCCGTATACAACCATTTTCTCAGCAGGACTGGTACAGCCGGTACAGACGCCTGGTTGATTTCGAGCAACCCCTTCGACGTGATCGGTGCGGTTTCTGCAGGGATGCGTGCGGCATGGCTGCAGCGGTCTCCCGATGCCGTTTTCGACCCCTGGGAGATCGAACCGAGTATCACGGTCGACAACCTTTACGATCTGGGCGAGCGGATTTCTCAATACAAAGAGTCGATTTGAAACTGGGCAAGATTCGTGTGGCTGAAAACAAATCCGCTGAAAGGATGAACCATCGCTCTGAAGCTCAGGTCTCTTTGTCTCGACGAATGGCCTCCACGATCTCAGGGGCATTTTCCAGCTGCCGGACCCGCGTCCACAACCGGTCCGGGTTGTGCTCATAGATAGCGAGCAGCTCACTTGCTGAGATCCAGACCAGTTCCCTTCGCTTTTTGAATCGACCGCTGTTGTCGGATTCCCACTCCCGGTTCAGAAGCGCGATATCCCGGTGCGGGAATTCGATGAAAAAGGTCTTCCATCGTTTGGGCCGGAGCGGGTCTCCGGGTATGCGCCTGCACCACCAGTCCGGGCTGGCCGACAGCGTCTTTTCAAACAGTTCTGCAACAATCGGAATCTGCTTTTCAACCATGTCGGCATTCCTGCAGGCCTGCGAGATATCGTCAGAGAAGTACATCGTTTCCGTTTCTTCCACGAACTCGCGTGTAGCGGCCTTGCGGTAATCTTCGCCAGGCCCTAAACCTCCACCAAAATCAACAAGATAACCAGCTTTCCTCCCGCTGAAGGTTAACTGGAAAAGAAAGTGGACTTTGTTGTCGGTTACGGCAAAGGGGATCACGCCGGCACCCGTCTTCTGGGCGGGTGGCGCCATTTCGGGAACTGACATGAACTCAGGCTGACCTTTTTGACCCCGGGTAGGCATTATAGGACAGCGTCTGTTCGATTTTTTCATGCGTCGTGCCCGCCCGGGTTTATGAAGTATCGACGGGAGCAGCGCTCGTTTGCCTGATTTCTGATTTACTGAAGGTCCGGTTTGATTCCTTTCAGCACCTACATGTATCTCGTCATGGCAGCCGTGTTCTGGGGCGGCACCTTTGTGGCCGGGCGCCAGCTGGCTCCGCTGCTGGATCCGTATGCCTCCGCATTCTTGCGGTTTCTTCTGGCCTCGATCCTTCTGTTGGGCTGGCTTTACTGGAGACTGCGGCGGTTTCCGAGGGTCACTGCACGTCAGTTGTTCGCGGTGGGTGTGTTGGGGGCGACCGGCGTTTTCGCCTATAACCTGCTGTTCTTCGCCGGCCTGCAATCGGTCGAAGCGGGGCGCGCCTCGCTGATCATCGCCGCGAACCCGGTACTGATTGCGTTGGCATCAAGCTGGCTGTTTCGGGAGCACCTTGGATCGGTGCGGGTGGCAGGGATCGTGTTGTCAGTGGTCGGTGCGATGGTGGTCATCGGGCGCGGCGATATATTGGGTTTGTTGACCGGGGGAGTCGGGGCCGGCGAGTGGTTGCTGCTGGGCTGCGTCATCAGTTGGGTGGCTTACACCCTCGTTGGCAAAGGTGTCCTTCACGGGATGTCACCCCTGCTGGCTGTCTGCTATTCCAGTGTGGTCGGCACCCTGTTGCTCGCCGTTGTGATGTTCGGTCAGGGCGGCATCGATGCGGCTGTGCTGGCGAACCCCGAGGTTTGGCTCTATGTCGGGTATCTTGCCGTGTTCGGTACGGTGCTGGCGTTCGTCTGGTTTTATAAGGGCGTACACACCCTGGGGGCGGCGCGGGCCGGCCAGTTCATCAATATCGTGCCCGTCAGCGGTGTCTGCCTGGGTGCCTGGCTACTGGACGAGCCGGTGACCCGGTCGCTGCTGCTGGGCGGTATGCTGGTCTTGTTGGGCCTCTGGTTGACCAATCGTCCTACGGGGGTTGCCGCCGTGGTCGCCGACGACACGGAATGAGCATGGATCATGATCGGCGTGGGGCTTCGATTCGTCTCGGATCTCACGGCGAATAACCGCTCAACTCGAGGTATCCGACACCGCGTTGGCTCCCGCTTATGTCTACGGCACCTTCCCAGTATGTGACCGTCAGCGGCATTTCCTGGTCATCGAACGCCGGCTCGATCAGGAGATCGAGTTCGTGGTCGGGTACCTTCATGCGCCATGCGACCGGATAGCGGATCCCCTGATCTGATGTCCAGAATCTGGCCGGGCGCAGCTCGACTTTTTCCGCTGAAAGGGATGTCACGCCGCCATCCGGTTTGATGAGGACGCCACTGCTGAATCTCTGTGCCCGACCTTGCTGGTCACGCATACGGTAGAACATCAGGTCACTCCCGTTATCGAGCTGCAGTGCGAACCAGTCCCAGCCTGCCTGATTGGCGGCCAGCGCCGAACTCGACCACTCGCGGTCGAACCAGGAATTACCCGCGACCGCGAAGCGCTGTTTGCCGATCCGGATCTCCCCCCGGGTCGGGAGACGCGTATAGGAGTAATAGTAAGAGGCATTCCCCGGTTCTGCCCCCTTTCTTGACAGCCCCCGCTCGCCTTGCAGGACCATTTCCTTCGTGCCGGCCTGCAGGGACAGCGTTATGTCCATCCCGGATGTGGAGGCTTCGAGTTCGAGTGGAAACAGGTCAGCCTCGCTGCCACGGATCGACCAGGGTCCGAGCCAGACCATGAGTGGCTGGTCCTTCGCCCCGGCAAGTCCGGCCGCGGCCCGACTGAAACGCTCGCTGCTATGGTGCTGCCGTTTTTCGATGTCGCTGATTGCGAGGTGACCCATGTAGAGTTGATTGGCACGCCAGTCGGAATCATCCGCCGGACGGCCGGGTTCGAGGCCGACGCGAAACAACGTCAGCTGGTATCCGAACCGCCGTTTGTTTGCGTCGTACAGGTTGCCCGTGAAATACCACCATTCGGTCGCGTACTCGGGGTGTGCGCCGTGGTCTTGCGGGAAGACGAACTCTCGCGGTTCGAGCGCCCGTGCGAATCCCTGTGCGGGCTCGGAGCCCATTTGCTTGTTCAGAGGCACCGACGCTGCGCCCGGTATCGTTTCCGGCCCAGGCCGGTCGCAGGCGGCGAGGCATGAAAGCATGGCTACCACGATAATACGCAGCATGCTCAATCCTCTCTCAACTGCGGTGCCGGGTCGTGGCTTGCGGATCGCCAGGCCGGATAAAGGCTCGCCAGCAGGGCTGACAGCAGCCCGACCGCCAGGGTCAGCAGCAACGGTGAGCCGCTGACCAGAAAAGGCATGCTCCACCCGAACGCACGCAGTTGAATGGCGGCGGTCAATACCCAGGCCATCGCCAGCCCGGTGGGCAGCGCGAGCAATGCCGAGAGCAGTCCGAGCGCCAGCGATTCGATGACGATCAGCTGGCTGATCTGCCATCGGGTCAATCCCAGCGCACGCAGAATGGCGTATTCCTTGCGCCGTTCCAGCTGCAGTGCCATCAGGGCGCTCAGCACACCGATGAAGGCGACCAGCACAGATAGCAGCCGAAGTACCTCGGTGATACGAAAGGTTTGCTCGAACACGGCCATGGATTCGTCATAAATCTCACCTGCGGCGGTGAACACGAGTTCGTATTTGTCCGACAATTGGTCCTGTGCTGCGTGCATCAATTCGGCGGCACTGGCCCCTCCGGCGAAAAGCGCAAGAGTGTCAACCCGCTTGTCGCGCCAGTGACGCAGATAGTGTTGCCGCTCGATGAATATGCGCCCGTGTTCGCTGGCGAAATCACGAAACACGGCAGCGATGCGGAATTGCGTCTCGCCGCCGGACGTCGGTAGCGACAGTGTGTCGCCCGGGCTCCAGCTTTAGTCGGTAGGCCAGGGGCTCGGAGATCAGCAGCTCGCCTCCGTCAAAGCCAGCCCAAGGGTTGTTACGGTCTGTAGCAACGAAATGGAATCCCTGCCGGGATCGCGTCGCGAGGCGCGCCGCGACGAGGATGATGCGACCGTCATCCGTTTCCAGGGTGCGTTTGCGATAGTTGCTGAAGCTGCCGACCTGCTCGATCCCTGGCGCCTGCTCAGTCACCGCGTCTGGCAGCGTTGCGCCGTCCTGAAACCCCTCTGAGGCGATGTACAGGTCGGCGGTCAACAGGTCCTGCAACCAGTCGCTGACCGCGCCACGCATGCTGTCGACCATCACGGCAACACCAACACTGGCCGCAAGTGCGATCATCAGCGCGGCGGCTGCCGTGCTCAAACGCGACAGGTGACGATCGAGATCGCGGATCGCAATCTGCCAGATACCGCGCAAGCGGATCTGGCTGAGCAGGCGGTGTGTCAGCCGCAGCATGATGGGAGTCGTGAGCGCGGCACCCAGCAGCAGAATGAACAGGCCCGCGAAGCCGGCAGATACGCCGCCAGGGAAGGCCAGGGCGACCGTAAAGCCGAGCAACAGCAGCAGGACACCCAGGCCAGCCAGCCAGGGCAGTCGCGCGCGCGTAGACTTCTCCAGGTCGGCGCGCGACAGCGTGGTAAGCGGCGGGGTCTTTCCCGCCTGGCGTGCAGGCAGCCAGGCGGCAGTCAGCGTGCCGGCCATGCCCAACCCCCAGGCCTTGATGATAGAGGGCCAGCTCAGGGTCATCGCATCGGCCGTCGCATCATAATAAAACTCGCTCACCGTTGCCGCCACGATCTGTGTCAGTCCGCGGCCGAGCCAGTAGCCCAGGATCGTTCCGATCAAGGTACCCGCCGCAGCGAGGATCATTGCTTCGACCAGCACCAGTCTGGTCAGTTCTCTTTCACGCACCCCCAGCGCGCGCAGCCGACCGAGCAGGTTGCGGCGCTGCACGATCGAAAAACTGATCGCGTTGAAGATCAGAAACATGCCGACCATCAGTGCCAGCAGGCTCATGGCGGTGAGGTTGAGTTCGAACGACTCGGACAGGCCGACAACATTGCGCGCCTGCTCCGCGACGTCAACAAGGCGCACCGACGAAGGCATATGGCGCTGCATCCAGGGCTTGCTCTCGTCGTTCAGGATGACATCGATATGGCTCAGCCTTCCCTGCATGCCTGCGACAAGCTGTGCAGTGGCAATATCGACGACGATCAGATTGCGGCTGCCAAGGCTGTCGTCGTCACTGACTGCATGGACTTGCAGCGGATAACCTCTGCCCTGGTGGTTCAGGTCAAGCCGGCTGCCCGGCAAGACATTGAGCATCGCAGCTGCGGAAGCGCTGAGTGCGGCTGAACCGGGTCGCGACAGCCAGTCCCCAAGCGAGGCCTTGTTCTGGATCAGGCCCGGCAGCTGATCCCGAAATACACCCTCGGCGAACAGATCGAGTCCGATCAGTCGCATCCGTCCCTTGTGCCCATCTACCCGGACCCTGGTGGTGATCACCGGGGCCATCGGCGGATGCCCCGGTATGGTGAACAGCTGGCGGTAAACGGCATCCGGCAGTTCACCCCCCGTACCGACAATGCGGTGGGTCGCCGTCCCCTGGAGTTGTTTGGATGACAGGGCGAATGACGCCTTGGCCGCCCCGTTGGCGAGATCGACCGCGAGCACCACGGTGACACCCATTACGATACCGGTCAGCGCAAGCAGTGCCTGCCAGCGATGCCGCAGCTGGTAGCGCAGGCCTGCACGCAGCAATAAAGGAGGTAAGCCCAGGATTTTCATGGGCCGATCAACTGCCCGTTTTGAAGCTGCAACACGCGGTCGGCCGCGTCCGCCACTGCGTGGCTGTGGGTGACCACGACCAGGGTTGTCCGCTGGTCTCTGACCAGGTCGGTGAGGAGCGAGATCACCTGCCGGCCGGTGACTTCGTCCAGGTTTCCGGTCGGCTCATCCGCGAGAAGAAGCTTGGGCCGGTGCGAAAGGGCCCTGGCGACGGCGGTGCGCTGTTGTTCACCGCCGGACAGGGTCTCCGGGTATCTGTCGGCCATTCGCGACAGGCCGACCTGATCGAGTAGCGTTTCCACGCGTTCCTGCGCGATCTGCGGCTGGGTGCCGATCAGCTCCATCGGTAGCGCGATGTTCTCGCCGACGGTCAGCGTCGGGATCAGATTGAAGAACTGGAACACGAATCCGATATGCCGGCGTCGGAACAGGGTGCGCTGAGGTTCGCCAAGGGCGTGGATATCGGCGCCGTCGATGTGAACGCTGCCGCCGTCCGGGGTGTCGATGCCGCTCAGCAGGTTGAGCAGGGTGGTCTTGCCGCTGCCGCTGGCACCGAGCAGCGCGGCGATCTCACCCTGCGGGACCTGGAAGCTGAGTTTGTCCAGCACGGTCTGCAGGCCGCCGCCGGATCGATAGTTCTTGTGCAGTTCCTGGACGCTGAGCATCGTTGTGTCCTGATGGTATCGCTGGCCTGCGACAGTTTACTTCGCTCGGGCACGTGCCCGTCGGGGACAAGCTGAGTTGTCCAGGACCGGCCTGCATGTCTCGATTTCCTGATACCGGGAGATCTCGCCTGTTGGACATATTTCGAGCCCAACTCAGGCAACAAGCGGACGAAGCAGCAACGGAAGCCCTACAACCCCCGGCGTTTGCCGTTCAACCCCACGATTCTCGTATTGAATTTTGGCGCTGCAGACTGAATAATAACCTAGTAAATTACTTGGACATTACGCCAGCGATGAATACGACACCGAAAAATGTGGATGATCTGGTCTCGGAAGGTTACCAGCATGGGTTCGTCACGGATATCGAAACGGACGTCATCCCGCCGGGGCTTGACGAGGACGTTATCCGTTTCATCTCGCAGCGTAAAAGCGAACCCGAGTGGGTGCTCGAGTACCGGCTCAAGGCCTACCGGCACTGGCTGACCATGGACGAGCCGAAGTGGGCCTCCGTGCACTATCCGAAGATCGATTTTCGGGCGATTTCGTACTTTGCCGCGCCCAAGCAGAAGGAGACCCTTAGCAGCCTGGACGAGGTCGATCCGGAACTCCTGCGTACATACGAGAAGCTGGGCATCCCAATCGAGGAACAGAAAGCGCTTGCCGGGGTTGCGGTGGATGCCGTGTTCGACAGCGTCTCGGTGGCGACCACATTCCGCAAAAATCTGGCCGAAGCAGGCGTGATCTTTTGCTCGATCTCTGAGGCGGCGCAGGACTATCCGGAGCTGCTGCGCGAGTATCTTGGCTCTGTCGTGCCGCATACCGACAATTACTACGCAGCCCTGAACGCCGCGGTGTTTACCGACGGCACCTTCGTGTACATCCCAAAGGGCGTGCGCTGCCCGATGGAGCTGTCGACCTATTTCCGCATCAATGCGCAGAACACCGGCCAGTTCGAGCGTACGCTGATCATTGCGGAGGAGGGCAGTCATGTCAGTTACCTCGAAGGCTGTACGGCGCCGATGCGTGACGAGAATCAGCTGCATGCGGCAGTGGTCGAGCTGGTGGCCATGCAGGATGCGCAGATCAAGTATTCCACGGTGCAGAACTGGTACCCGGGTGACGCCGAGGGCAAGGGTGGCATCTACAACTTCGTCACGAAGCGTGGCGATTGTCGCGGTGACCGCTCGAAGATCTCCTGGACCCAGGTCGAGACCGGATCGGCGATCACCTGGAAGTACCCCAGCTGCCTGCTGCGCGGCGAGGGCTCGGTGGGCGAGTTTTACTCGGTAGCCGTTACCCGCGGCATGCAGCAGGCCGACACCGGCACCAAGATGATCCACATCGGGCCGAATACCAAGAGCACGATCGTGTCCAAGGGCATCTCGGCCGGCCGGGGACAGCAGGCGTACCGGGGACTGGTGCGCATGAGTCAGCGCGCCGAGAACGCGCGCAACCATACGCAGTGCGATTCGCTGTTGATTGGTGATCGCTGCGGTGCGCATACCTTTCCGTATATAGAGGTCAAGAACCCCACGGCCAAGGTCGAGCACGAGGCGACCACGTCGAAGATCGGCGAGGATCAGCTGTTTTACTGCCGCAGCCGCGGGTTGGCGGAAGAGGACGCGGTGTCGTTGATCGTGAATGGATTTTGTAAAGAGATCTTCAACGAGCTGCCGATGGAGTTCGCCGTTGAAGCACAGAAGCTGCTCGCCATCAGTCTCGAAGGCGCTGTGGGTTAAATCGGGAGTTTGAAAATGAAGTTATCGATCAAGAACCTCAAGGCAGAAGTAGAAGGCAAGGAAATCCTCAAAGGTCTGGACCTGGAGGTGGGCCCCGGTGAGGTGCATGCGCTCATGGGTCCGAACGGGTCCGGAAAGAGCACGCTCGCACACGTGTTGGCGGGGCGCGCCGGCTATACTGTCACCGCTGGCGAGGTGACGATGGACGGGGAAGACCTGCTCGGGCTGGAGCCTGAACAGCGCGCCGCGCTCGGCGTGTTCCTGGCCTTCCAGTACCCGGTAGAGCTGCCGGGCGTGAACAACACCCATTTCCTTAAAGAGGCCCTGAATGCGCAACGCAAGGCGCGCGGCGAGCGGGAGCTGGACTCTGTGGCCTTCTTGAAACTGATCCGCGAAAAGCTGGCGATGGTATCCATGCAGCCGGAGCTCCTCAAACGCCCGGTCAACGCCGGTTTCTCCGGGGGCGAAAAGAAACGCAACGAGATCCTGCAGATGGCCCTGCTCGAGCCAAAGCTGGCGATCCTCGACGAAACCGACTCCGGCCTCGATATCGATGCCCTCAAGACGGTCTCTGACGGCGTCAACGCGCTACGAAGCCCCGATCGCTCCGTGATCCTGGTCACTCACTACCAGCGCCTGCTGGACTACATTGAGCCGGACTTCGTGCACGTGCTGGCAGACGGGCGGATCGTTCGTTCGGGTGACAAATTGCTGGCCAAGGAGCTGGAGAAGAAGGGCTACGGCTGGCTGACCGGCAAGGACGAGGCCGCATGAATACGGCGGAACAGACAGGCACCGATTTGATTCGCGTGTTGCACCAGGGTCAGCGGCTCCTGACTCCCTTGCCGGCGGGTCTGGATTGGCTGATGCCGCTCCGTGAGCGCGGTGCGCAGGGCGTGGCCGGCATGCCTGTGCCCAGCCGCAAGGATGAGGCCTGGCGCTATACCTCCCTGGCTTTCCTCGAACAGGCCGAATATCGCCCGTTGGTCCAGGGCCCGTACGATGCGCTGCAGCTCGATGATATCGACGAGTTGTTGCTGACGGGCCATGCGGGCTACCGGCTGGTGTTTGTCAACGGCTGTCTGGCGCCGGCTCTGTGCGCGCTCGGTGGCGCGTCGGATGGTGTGGTTATGTCCTCGCTGGCCGGTGGTCTGGGTGAGGTTCCGGCCATTCTGCGCACTCGCCTGGGCGGGATCGCCGAACAGCGGCACCCGTTTTCGGCTTTGAATACGGCCCTGATGTCCGATGGTGCATTGATCCACGTGCCGCGCGGCGTCGCATCTGAAAAGCCGATCGAGATCCTGCACGTCTCCGTGGGTACGGAAGAGGCCGGCATCTGCCATCCCCGCCACCTGATTGTGCTGGAAGAGGACGCGCGTGCCGAGATCATCGAACGCTACTGCAGCCTGGGCGATGCGGTCTATTTCAATAATGTCAGCATCGAGGTCTCGCTGGGTGCCGGCAGCGAACTCGTGCACTCGCGTTCCCAGGAAGAGAGCCAGAATGCGCAGCATCTGAGTGATCTGCAGGTACGGCTGGGTGAACGCAGTCATTACCACCTGGTGCTGGCCGCACTGGGTGGCGCATGGTCGCGCAGCGATGTACGGGTCACCTTCGAGGGCGAGGGTGCCGAGGCGGAACTCGACGGCCTGATGCTGGCGCGTGACAAACAGCTGAACGATGTGCATCTGGATATTCGCCATGCAGTGCCGCACTGCACGAGTCGCGAGACCTTCAAGGGCATACTCGATGGCAGGGGGCGGGTGGTGTTCGATGGGCGGATTCTCGTGGCGCAGGATGCGCAGAAGACCGACGCCCAGTTGTCGAACGACAACCTGATGCTCTCGCGCTCGGCTGAAGTGGATACCAAGCCACAGCTTGAGATCTTTGCCGACGACGTGAAATGCAGTCACGGCACGACGGTGGGCGAACTGGATGGCGACATGTTGTTCTACTTGAGATCACGTGGCATACCGCAGGCGCAGGCGACCCAGATGCTCTGCCAGGGCTTCGCCCAGGAAGTGCTGGACCGCCTGCCGAGTGAGGCGCTGCGTGCCCGCACCGGCAAAGTGCTCGCGGAGCGCCTGAACCAGACTGCGGCGTAAGCGGAATCGGATTTACGGAGGAACAGACGGTGGCGGCATCGAATGAACGGAGCGAACTGGTGCAAGAGAGAGACGAGGGTGAAGTGCTGGAGCAAATCATCGCGGCGTTGCGCACGGTGTATGACCCGGAGATATCGACCAACATCTACGATCTTGGCCTGATCTATGCCATCGACGCGGTCGGCGAACGGGATATTGCGATCAAGATGACCCTGACCGCGCCCGGTTGTCCGGTGGCCGGGATCCTGCCCGGGGAGGTGGAACGGGCGGTCGAGTCTGTCGAGTCTGTCGGCCGCTGCCACGTCGAGCTGGTGTGGGATCCGCCCTGGACCAAGGACCGCATGAGCGACGAGGCGAGGCTGGAACTGGGTATGTTCTGAATCTGTCTCATTGTGTATACCTTAGGAGAAACAGCGATATGGCAATCGAACTTACACAAGCGGCCGCGAAACATGTTTCGCGGGAGTTGGCCAAACGCGGCAAAGGTGAAGGTCTGCGAGTCAGCACGAAGAAGAGCGGCTGCACGGGGTTTGCGTACCTGGTCGATTATGCCGACGAGATCGGCCCCGACGACCACATCTATGAGAGTTTCGGGGTGAAGGTAGTGGCCGATGACAAGGCATTGCCGCAGCTCGACGGCATGGTGATCGATTTCGTAAAGACCAATCTCCTGAACGAAGGGTTCGAGTTTCGTAACCCGAACATCAAGGAGATGTGCGGTTGCGGCGAGTCCTTTAGCGTATGAGTCTGGCCTGCCTCAATGCGATATGCGGGCTGACATGCTGACGCCCGAAGAGGTCATCGAGAACTTCGACTTCCTGGACGACTGGGATGCGCGCTACGCCTACCTGGTGGAACTCGGTGAGGCGCTTCCGACGATGGATGACGCCCTGCGCACCGAGGCCAACCGCGTACAGGGCTGCATGAGCCAGGTGTGGGTCTGTCCGCTGTTGGACCCCGCAGATCCTGCTCGCCTGAATTATGTCGGCGAGTGCGATACCGCCATCATCAAGGGTGTGCTGGCGTTGCTGATCGAGCTGATGTCCGGGCGCACGCCCGACGAGGTCGAGGCGCTGGATCTCGATCATCTGTTCGACGAGTTGAAGCTGGCCGAACACCTGAGCCCCAATCGACATTTCGGCATCTACTCAATTGTCGAGTTGATGAAGGCGCAGGCGAAAGCGATCGCCCCACAGGCCTGCGCTGCCTCCTCCTGATTTCATTCAGCGTGGCATCGACACCTCGTCCGCCGTAGTATCCCGGAATTGACGGAAACCGCCGCAAACTGCGTGCCGGTGAGTGAGGCCCGATCCCGTGCTTGAAGAAGTGAAAAATTACTATGGCAAGGTTCTAAAGACCTCTGCTGACCTGCAGACCAACGCCTGCTGCGTGGGCGAGGTCATACCCGACCGTATCCGCGATGTGCTGGCCCTTCTCGCTCCCGAGGTGGTGCAACGCTACTATGGCTGCGGGCTGGTCGTGCCGGCCCAGCTGGAGGGTCTGAGGGTGCTCGATCTGGGCTGCGGTGCCGGGCGCGACGTGTATCTGCTTTCGCGTCTGGTCGGCGAACAGGGTGCTGTGGTCGGGGTCGACATGACCCGTGAGCAGTTGGATGTAGCCGAGTCTTATGTCGATGAGCACAGGGCACGCTTTGGCTATCAGGCATCGAACGTCAGCTTCGTGCAGGGCGAACTGGAGAAACTTGACCAGCTTGGCCTGGAGCACGAGAGCTTCGACCTGATTGTGTCGAACTGCGTGATCAATCTTTGCGCGGCCAAGGACAAGGTGCTCAGCGATGCCCATCAGCTGCTGAAACCAGGTGGCGAGCTGTATTTCTCTGATGTCTACGCCGACCGGCGTATCCCGCAGTCCGTGGCGCAGCATCCGACGCTGTACAGCGAATGCCTGGGTGGTGCGCTGTACTGGAACGACTTGATCGCCCTGTCCAAGGGCGCTGGTTTCCTCGATCCCAGACTGGTCTCGGACGGCCCGATAAGCATCGAAAATCCGGCCCTCTCCGCTCTGGTGGGAGACATCCGTTTCTTCTCCGCGACCTACCGTCTGTTCAAGCTTGAACGTCTGGAATCAGCCTGCGAGGACTACGGGCAGGGGGTTGTTTACAAGGGGACCATCGCGGAGCACCCCACCTCGATGCGGCTGGACAAACACCACCTGTTCCAAAAAGGAAAGGTGGCGCCGGTGTGTGGAAACACCTGGCGAATGCTGCATGAAACGCGGTATCGGCCACATTTTGAGTTTATCGGTGACACCGGTACGCATTTCGGTATCTTCACCGACTGTGGAACGTCCCTGCCATTCGACACCCCTGCAGACGATACCTTGCCGTCTGCCGGCTGCTGCTGAATTCAGCTGTCGGCCGCGGCACACAATCCGGAAAAATTGGCGGCCGGGTTAAGTAGGATCATCGGGCGTCCGATTTTTGCCGTGGAGAGATGATGGAAAGATTCAGTGCCTCAGTCAGTCCCGAAGGCAGTCTCGAGGTTTTGTCTCAGCGCGAGGTGAACTCGTTGCTGGATACCAGTGCACGCGGTCTGTACCGACTGTTCCGCAACTGTGCCCTCGCGGTGCTCAACAGCGGCAGCCATACCGATGATGCGCGCGAGATCTTCAATAACTATCGGGACTTCGGCATCAATCTGAGGCAGCGCAACCAGGGCATCAAGCTTAGGCTCGAGAATGCCCCGGCCTCCGCGTTTGTCGACGGCAAAATGATCCAGGGCATTCGCGAACACCTGTTCGCCGTTCTGCGTGACATTATCTATACCCACAACGAGATCCAGGGTGATCCGACGATCGACCTGACTCAGAGTGAGCACATCACCTCGGCGGTATTCCACATCCTGCGCAATGCGCGTGTGCTGAAACCCAGCGTCGACCCGAATATCGTCGTCTGCTGGGGTGGCCATTCGATCGGCCGCGAAGAATACGATTACAGCAAGGAGGTCGGTTACGAATTCGGCCTGCGCGGGCTCGACGTCTGTACCGGCTGTGGACCCGGCGCAATGAAAGGGCCTATGAAGGGTTCGACCATCGGTCATGCCAAACAGCGTATCTCCAATGGCCGTTACATCGGCATGACCGAGCCGGGTATCGTGGCCTCGGAGCCTCCTAACCCGATTGTCAACGAGCTGGTGATCCTGCCCGATATCGAGAAACGGCTCGAGGCCTTCGTCCGGGTGGGCCATGGGATAGTGATCTTCCCGGGTGGTGCCGGTACCACGGAGGAGCTGTTGTACCTGCTGGGTATCCTGATGCATCCCGACAATGCCGATCATCCCTTCCCGCTGATCCTGACCGGGCCCGCCGAGAGCGCAGACTATTTCGACGCGGTGCATCGCTACATCGGGGAGACCCTGGGCCCTGACGCGCAAAGATATTACCGGATCGTGATCGATGATCCGGCCGAGGTGGCCCGATCCATGCGGACCGCGATGGATGCGGTGAAGCATTACCGGCAGAAGGGCCGGGATGCCTATTATTTCAACTGGCAGCTGCATATCGAAAAGGACTTTCAGGAGCCTTTCGTCCCGACGCATGCGACGATGGCCGGGCTTTCGCTGCATCGGGGGCAGCCGGCGCACAAACTCGCTGCGAATCTGCGACGCGTCTTCTCCGGCATCGTCGCCGGCAATGTGAAGGAAGACGGCATCCGGGCGGTCGAGCAGCGTGGACCCTTCGAGATCCATGCCGATCCACAGATGGTGGCCGCGATGGATGACCTGTTGCAGCGGTTCGTCCAGCAGCGTCGGATGAAGCTGCAGGGCGAATACACGCCCTGTTATACCCTGGTCGGCTAAGGGCCTGTTCACACTACAAACACGCAAGCGTTGCTGCCCCAAAATGGGCCAGGCAAGGCGCGAGGAGAGACGTTTAGTGACTCTAAACGAACGACGAGCAACACCGCATGGCCCGTTTTGGGGCGCAACCCGAAGGGACGGGGCCATTTTCCCGCAGGCCTGCGTTGCAATTCGCTCATGTACAGCAAGTACAAAGCGCTCACTGCGCCTTGTCCTGCAAAAAAAATGGCCACCGTCGCTGGTGTGTTTGTAGTGTGAACAGGCCCTAGTGGTCAATACCGGATTTTCTACCCCCGCCGCTGCCCCTCTGGTAGCGCATGCCTGAGCGGCTGCTCCGATTGCTGGTTGTCGATAGCTCCGCAGTTCTTTCCGCGGGGCACGCCGGGAGAACTGCCTTCCTGATCCTTGATCTGCGGCAGAAAACAGGTCTTGAAAACAGCCTCCTGCAGTCCCATTAATTAGCTAGGAAGGGGGCGAGGACCCCCTGTGATGCGCTGCACAACGCCAGCGCCTTTGCAGAGGAGTTAGAGCCATGACACTTATGAAATATGAGCCCTGGAACCTGCTTGATCAGATGCGCCGCGAAATGGATCGTGCAGTGGATACCCGTACCGCCGAGGGCAGCAGTGTAGCCACCAGCGATTGGGTTCCTGCCGTTGATATCAAGGAAGAGAAAGACAGCTTTGTCATCGTGGCCGATATTCCGGGTGTGGATCCCAATGATATTGAGGTCCATATGGAAAACGGTATGCTGACGATCAAGGGCGAAAAAGAGTCCGAAAAGAAAGATGAACGCGAAGGCTACAAGCGCGTAGAGAGGAGCTTTGGCAGCTTCTACCGGCGTTTCAGCCTGCCCGACACTGCCGATGCCGAAAAGATCTCGGCCAAGAGCAACAACGGTGTGCTCGAAGTCAGAATCGCCAAGCAGGAGCAGGTGCAGCCGCGTAAGATCTCGGTCAACAGCTGAGCACCGACGTGCCCGGTGCCGTGCAGGTTGGCGGCGCCGGGCCTTGTTGGGCGGTCCGCTGACGATGGGTTGGCCACTATAGGCGACGGTTAATGGACTACAAGGATTACTACGCTGTCATGGGCGTGGCGCGTGGCGCCACCCAGGACGAAATCAGGCGCGCCTACCGCAAGCTGGCGCGCAAATTTCATCCCGATGTCAGCAAGGCGGCCGACGCGGAGGCCCGTTTCAAGGAACTCGGTGAGGCCTACGAGGTACTCAAGGACCCGGAAAAGCGTGCCGCCT
Source organism: uncultured Gammaproteobacteria bacterium (assembly GCA_963759055.1). Classification (GTDB taxonomy): domain Bacteria; phylum Pseudomonadota; class Gammaproteobacteria; order Chromatiales; family Chromatiaceae; genus Thiosocius. The sequence continues at coordinate 26,399 of CAVWYD010000013.1, read as the reverse complement.
ACGATCAGCTGGGCCGTAACTGGCAGGCGGGCCAGGACTTCAGGCCGCCGCCGGATTGGGATGCTGGATTTGAGTTTTCCGGGGGCGGGCACGCTGGGCCGGGGCAGGCGGATTTCTCCGATTTCTTCGAATCGCTTTTCGGGCGCGGAGGGGGCTTCCACAGCGGTGGTTTTTCCCGCGCGGCACATGCCCGTGGGCGTGGTGAGGACCACCACTCGAAGATCGATGTCAGTCTGGAAGATGCATTCAACGGCGCCACCCTGAGTCTGCAGTTGCGGGTCCCGGAATATGACGCGCATGGGCACCTGACTGAGAAACTACGCAAATTGCAGGTCAAGATCCCCCGCGGCGTCATATCGGGCAAGCGAATCCGACTCGCCGGCCAGGGTGGTGCGGGTTACAACGGCGGCCCGGCGGGTGACCTGTTCCTCGAGGTTTGGCTCAAGCCCCACCCGCGTTACCAGGTCGAAGGCAAAGATGTGTTTCTGAATCTGCCGATCACGCCCTGGGAGGCCGCATTGGGGGCCAAGGTCAAGGTCCCGACGCTGGGTGGGACAGTGGACCTCAATATCGCCGCCGGCGCGCGCAGCGGTCAGAAACTACGGCTGAAGGGGCGCGGCCTCCCGGTCCCCGGAGAGGCACCCGGCGATCAGTATGCGGTGCTGCAGATCATCACGCCGCCGGCCGACAGCGACGAGATGAAGGCCTTGTACGAAAAGATGGCGCTCGAGACCTCTTTCAATCCGCGCTTGCACCTGGGAGGTTGACGTGGCCGGAGAGAAAGAGACATACCAGCCGGACATCGAGTACAGCTTTTCGCTTACGGAAATTTCACGCTGCTGCGGTGTTGAGACAGATGAGATCCTGGTACTTGTGGCCGAGGGTGTCCTGAGTCCGCGCGGCCCAAGTCAACAAGAGTGGAAATTCGGCAGCGGCGACCTTGGCAGGGCACTGAGTGCACTCAGGTTGGAGCGTGACCTCGGAATCAATCCGGCGGGCGCTGCGCTGGCCATTGACCTGCTGGATGAAATGCAGCAGCTGCGCGAGCGCGTACGACTGCTGGAGGCATTGGTATTTCAGCGCTGAAACGCTGGTTGATTGGGCGTAAGGAGGCAAGATGAGCACCTTGGATCAATTTCGCAGCAGCCTGAGCAAAACCTGGGAAAACCTCACTGAAGGCTGGCATAAACTGCGCGAGAGGGCAGAGCATGCGATGACCCGTTTTCATCCCCTTGCCAAACAGGGTCAACTGGATACCTGGGAGGATCAGGTCATTCGTCACTCCTCCGACTGGGGATTTCTGGCCGCCGAAGTGAAGGAAGATGAAGACGAGGTTACCGTGCGGCTGGAAGTGCCCGGCATGGTCAAAGACAACTTCAATGTCGATGTGATCGATGATTACCTCGTCATACGTGGAGAGAAGCGGGTGGAGAGTGACCGCACCGAAGGTCGCTTCCATGTCATGGAATGTGCCTACGGAAGTTTCGAGCGCGCCGTGCCACTACCGGTGGCGGTGGACGGAAACGCAGCCAAGGCAAGTTATCGGCTTGGCGTCCTGAGCGTCTCACTGCCCAAGCACCAACGTGCCAAGCGTCGGCGCATCCCCGTCAGTTCAGACTGAATTGGCTGGCGAGTAAACCGTCAGACTGCCCGCCTGATCCCGACATCTACCTTGCGCGGGCTGGGTGCGGCAATGCGGGTAAAGCAAAAGCAGTGTTTCGTTTGACACTATATGCGACTGGCAATATATTCGGCTGAGTGAATGTATTGCCCACCGAACTGTTCGCGGCCTTGTCGCACGATACCAGGCTGCGCTGCGTGCTTTTGCTGCGTACCTACGAGGAGTTGTGCGTGTGTGATCTGACGCATGCCATTGGTGCCGCCCAACCGCATATGTCCCGGCATCTAGCCCAGCTGCGTCAGGCCGGGCTGGTATTTGACCGTAAAGACGGTCTGTGGGTCCATTACAGGGTCAACCCCGAACTTCCCGCATGGGTCGTCGCATTGCTTGATGAGACTGCCCAGGGTGTGGCGGGGCTGCAGCCCTATGAAAGTGATCTGGCGGCGCTGGCGCAGAGTTCCAGCCAGCAGGGCCAGACCCGCTGCGTCTGAATGAAATTAACTGAGAAAGGCTTTTTTTGATGACTATTCGTGTCGGTATCAACGGTTTTGGCCGCATGGGTCGGCTGGGCGTGCGTGCGGGATGGGAGAGTGAGGCCTATACCGTGGTTCAGGTGAATGAGACGGCGACGGATGCCGCAGGCTCTGCGCACCTGCTCAAGTTCGATTCCATACATGGCACCTGGTCGGTAACGTGTTCCGCGGATGACCGCGGCATGCTCATTGGCGATACGAGCATTTCCTACAGCAGCAACGCAGCGATCGCAGATACTGACTGGTCCGGCTGCGATGTCGTGATCGAGGCCACGGGCAAACACCACAAGAAGCCAGAAACGCTTCAGGCCTATTTTGACCAGGGGGTGAAAAAGGTCCTGGTTGCTGCGCCTACCGATGGCGCGCTGAACATCGTGTACGGCATCAACGACCATCTTTACGACCCCGATGTGCACCACCTGGTCACGGCGGCCTCGTGCACCACCAACTGTCTTGCCCCTGTCATAAAGGTGATCCATGAGCAGATCGGTATCGTGCACGGCTGCATGACCACGATCCATGACATCACCAATACCCAGATCATCGTCGACAAGGGTCACAAGGATCTCAGGCGGGCACGTGCATGCGGGAATTCGTTGATTCCCACCACGACGGGGTCGGCCAGGGCCATTACCAAGATCTTCCCCGAACTCGAGGGAAAATTGAACGGTCATGCCGTGCGCGTCCCGCTGCTGAATGCCTCGTTGACAGATCTGGTTATCGAGACCGCGCGTCCGGTGACAGCGGAAGAGGTGAACGGCCTTTTCCGGCAGGCCGCGGAGGGGGAGTTGAAGGGAATTCTGGGTTATGAGGAGCGGCCCCTGGTCTCCGTCGACTATGTCAATGACCCACGCTCGTCGATCGTTGATGCCCTTTCCACCATGGTCATCGATGGCACCCAATTGAAGGTCTATGCCTGGTATGACAATGAGTGGGGCTATGTGTGCCGGATGATGGATATCGTCGGAAAGATCGCGGCTGATCTCTGAGTATGCACCGTCAGCCCCCCGCACAGATTGGCATGTTGGTAGGCAGCTAATGGACAGCAGCCTGCGCAATTATCTGGTGGTAACCGGCGGCTACTGGGCCTTTACGGTCACCGACGGGGCCATCCGCATGCTGGTGGTGTTGTATTTTCATCAGCTCGGTTATTCGCCCTTCGAAGTGGCGATGCTGTTCCTGTTCTACGAGTTCTTCGGCATCGTTACCAACCTGGTCGGCGGCTGGCTCGGGGCACGTATCGGACTCAATCTGACCATGCATATCGGCATGGGCATGCAGGTTGTCGCACTATTGATGCTGACGGTACCGGACATCTGGCTGAGCGTGCCCTATGTGATGGCGGCACAGGCCCTGTCCGGCATCGCCAAGGACCTCAACAAGATGTCCGCCAAGGCCAGCGTGAAGACCCTGGCGGGCAGTGGTGGAGAGTCCAGGCTTTTCAAATACGTGGCCGTTCTGACGGGCTCGAAGAATGCGCTCAAGGGCGCCGGCTTCTTCATTGGTGCCGCCCTTTTGGAGTGGATCGGGTTTCGTAACACGCTGTTTACCCTGGCCGGATTGTTGGCACTGGTGCTGATGACCACCATGCTGCTGCTGCCATCGGGTGTCGGCAAAATGAAGTCCAAGCCGAAATTTACCGAGGTCTTTTCCAAGCGTCCCGAGATCAACTGGCTCTCGGCGGCCCGGTTCTTCCTGTTCGGCTCTCGCGATGTCTGGTTCGTGGTCGGGCTGCCGGTGTTTCTGTACTCGGTGCTCGGCTGGTCGTTCACACAGGTGGGTGGTTTCTTCGCTTTCTGGGTGATCGGTTACGGTATCGTACAGGCATCGGCCCCCAAGCTGCTGCGTCGCAGTCACCACGGTGGCGGGCCCGGTGGCAGCACGGCGAGGGTCTGGGCGTTTATTTTGGCGCTGCTTCCCATGGGCATGGCGCTCGCGCTGGCGCAGGGCTGGGACCCGGAACTGGTGGTGATCCTCGGTCTGGTCCTGTTCGGGATCGTGTTTGCGGTGAACTCGGCGGTGCATTCGTATCTCATCCTGGCCTATTCGGACTTCGACAAGGTCTCGATGAACGTTGGTTTTTATTACATGGCCAATGCGGGCGGTCGGCTCACCGGGACCATCCTGTCGGGTTGGGCCTACCAGCAGTATGGTCTCGAGGGCTGCCTGTGGTGGTCGGGGATATTCGTGCTCCTGACCCTGTTGCTTTCGCTGCGACTTCCCGAGGTCTCAGCGCCGGCCAAGGCCTGAGTCCTGCGCATTCTGTTGCGCGTCGTCCAGCATGGCAGTCACCAGTCGTTGCAGGCGTTCGTAATGACTGCCTTTCCAGTAGACGCGACTGCAACGCTCACAGCGCCAGAATTCGTCAAAGCAGGCAGCGGTCTCGGGTTCCAGCCTATCTGCCACTTCTTCCTTGCTGACGGGCTCCAGGCGACCGTTGCACTCGATACAGCGTGTGAACGGATGACATGCGCGTGCGAGATCACAGCGCAGAATCACACGGGCAAGCTGTTCCATGGTGTCATCCTGACGGATATGACACCCGTGCGTGACATCTCGACGCATGAGCAATGCGCGGTCGCGACTGAGGATGATGCGCCTTTCCGTGCCAGCCCGGCGCACCAGCTCGGCATCGTCGATGGAGTTTTCATAGCGGGTATCTAAGCCGAGCAGACGCAGATATCTGGCCAGACGCCCCAGCTGTGCATCGGCAAAGAACCTGGGCTCACGCAATGGTTCCGGCCTCAGCCGGAGGAGCGGCGAGACGTCCAGCGCCTCGAACATCGGATAGACGCTGACAAGATCGCCGTCGTGGACCGGCGCCTCCAGATCGACCGAGACACCGTTTATCAGAATGACCTCGACCTCGGTATGCGGCACACCACGTGTCTCGATCAGATGCCTGACGGGGCAGGGTCCCGCTAAATGGATACCGATGTCTTGCCTGCGCAGCTTTGGCGACAGGTAGTCGTTGAGCTCCGCGTAGAAACGTAATTTGGCCATCGCCTTTTCTTGCGCCTGGCAGAGACTGGGATGACTATCTAACCGGATCGAGACAGGCACTGCAATTTGGTCGGTACCTGGCAGTGCCGATGGCCGCCCGCCCGAATCGGTGCGGGTCCACAGCCGATTCGGTTTATCCTGTCTGTGTGGGTCCTCTTTGGGAGAGAAGGGTTAGGTAATCATGTGTGAGCTGTTTGCAATGTCCAGCCGTATGCCGACATCGGTCGGTTTCTCCCTGGAAAGTCTTGCGCGCCGTGGTGGCGCCGAGGGGCCGCATCGCGATGGCTGGGGAGTCGGCTATTATTCCGGCCCCGAAGTCCTGCTGCTTCGGGAGCCCGGCGCGGCCAGTGAGAGCGGGCTGGCAGATCATATAAAGCAGCATGGGCCACCGAGCGAGCTGGTTATCTCCCATATCCGGTTGGCGACACGGGGCGAACGCGCGCTCCAGAACACCCAGCCTTTTGTGCGCGAACTGGGCGGCCGCAGCCACGTTTTCGCTCACAACGGGGAATTGGATGGCCTCGCCGGCCTCCCGGGCGCCGCCGTGAGGCGGTTTCGACCGATAGGGGATACCGATTCCGAAGTCGCATTCTGCAGTCTGCTCAAAGATCTGGTGCCATTGTGGGATGCTGCAGGGGAAGAACCGCCGCCGGTGGAGCAGCGATTCGAGTTGGTGGCCGATTTTGCATCCCGACTGCGTCAACTGGGAATCGCCAACTTTCTCTATGCCGACAGTGACACCCTGTTTGCGCATTCGGACCACCGGATCCCGCCGGGAACCGAAGAGGTATTGCCCGGCATGCAAGTGCTCGAGCGAGGTTGCACCGAAGAGGTGCCGGACATGTCGGACTCTGGTGTGATTCTGAAAACGGTGCAGCAGGCATTGACGCTGGTAGCGAGCGCGCCCCTGACCGATGAGGCATGGCATCCGCTTGCGCAAGGCGAGATGCTGGCGATCCGGGGCGGGGAAATTATCGGAAGACGGCTGGACTGAAACGGCTGGTCAGAGCAGCGGGAAAGGCGAACGTCTAGACTGTGGAATATCGGGTGCGGCGGGTTCGATCCTGCTGACGCCAATCTGGCGAAGAGGAGTGGGTGCGGCAGGTATGGCAAAGGGAACGGACACGGACAAACTTGACCGGGTGGTTGCCGAAGCGCGGCGGGCGCGCGAGGAAAGGGAACTCGGATATCGCGAACAGGCCTTGAAACTTTACCCCTGGGTCTGTGGGCGTTGCGCGAGGGAATTCACCCGGGAAAACCTGCGCGAGCTCACGGTGCATCACCGTGACCACAACCACGACAACAATCCGTCGGACGGGAGCAACTGGGAACTGCTGTGTCTTTATTGTCACGACAATGAACATGCACGGTACCTCGACAATGCGCATGGCGATGCTGCTGACGGCAAAAAAGCAGCGGAAGCCAAGCATCAGCCGTTTGCAGATCTGGCATCCCTGCTCAGGAAGCCGGGTGAAAAGGATGCCTGACGGGGCCCCTGGCTGGATTGCCAATAGCGTCGCGGGGGCTGCATTTGTAGTGTGTTTCTCTGTTGTTTGCTGCAATTAGGGTTAAACTTCGCCTTTGATGCAAGAAGATCGCCGCATTTCTCCCCGCTATTCGTACACGCAGTTGGTCGAACTGCGTGGCACGGATGGCGCGCGATTTGAAGCCAGGTCCTGTGATATCTCAGCAATTGGCATGAGTCTCCAGATGACACGCGATGTGGTCGTTGCGCTTGCCCAGGGCGGGTCCATACTGACCACCGGCGATCGTTTCCAGCTGCTTCTGCCCGGGACCCTGAATCCTTCACTGGAGGGTGGTCTGACCCTGGATTGTCGGGTCAGGCACGTCCGCAGGTTGTCACGCGAGGAGTATCAAGTCGGGGCCTGGTTCCTCGACCCGACTTCCGGTCAGCAGGCCGGCCTCGAAGCATTGGTGGAGTCTGCCAAGCCGCGGATATCGCGCTGACGACCGTCGGAGCTGAGGCGGCGTCTGTGGGGGGAGACAAAGTGAAGCACTACGGCAAGGTAAGCGTGAAGGTGACGCGGCCCCTGGGGGTCCAGGAGGCGAGCGGTCTTGCACCCGCCGCTCATGGCGCCTTCTTCGTCGTCGATGACGAACGCGGGGTCTTCCACTGCGCGCCAGATGGCGATTTGATAAATATCGACGTGGGTGTAGGCCTAACCGATCTCGAGAGCATTGCAATCACCCCTGACGGTAAGCACGCCTTGGTGCTGGCCGAGCATGATGGCGGAATCTGGCGTTTTTCTGTCGAAGACCACGATCTCCGCGACGGAGAAAGGCTCGGAAGCCTGCCGCGGCTATCGGGAAAAAAGAACCAGGGCTGGGAAGGCATTGCCTTCGCCGCCGCGGGTACCGTCGCTGAGCACATGGAATTGGTTGCCGTGCACCAGGTCAAGCCGCGTCGCATCGGGCTGTTCGATGCACAGACTCTGAAGCAACGGTCATTGTTACGTTTGCCGAAAAATGCGCGCAAGGCCATCGGTGAGCTCAACGACGTTGCGATGGACGCAGGTGGTCGAATCCTGCTGCTGAGCGGAAAGAGCGGGCGCATCGCCGAGATGCGCCTGGAAGATGAAGCCTTGTCGCTGGTTCGCGTCTATCGGATCGAGAGCTCCGAAGACGACGTGCCCGAAGGAATCTGCATCGATGCCGAGGGTCGGGTCTGGCTGTGTACCGATGGCAAGGGTATCTTGTATCAGCTCGAGCTTGAAGCTTGACAGGCCCTGCTCAGGATTGAGCCGCCTTGGCCCCCGTCGGCCGTGCTGCATTCTTTTTGGCAATGAATCTGTTGATCGCCTCCGGAGACACGGCACCCGCCTGGGCTGCGGCCAGCTCTCCATCGGGGTCGAAGATAAGAAAGGTCGGCGTGCCTCGCAGGGATTCTTGCGTCAATGCCGCGTAATACAGGCTGACCATCCCCGGTTCCCCGATTAGATTCGGAAACGGCAGATCATGGCGCTCGATGAAGGCGAGGGCAGCGGCCTTTTTATCCTGGCCGTCCATGCTGACGCCCAGAACCCCCACACCTTTTTCGCGCTGGGACTCGTGGAAGCGTGCATACGTCGCCGCCTCCGCATTGCAGATATGACAGTCCGAGGCCCAGATCATGACTACCAGCCATTTGCCGCCACCGGTGTGGTCCTCCAGTTGTTGTGGTTTTCCGTCGAAGTCGCTGAAGATCGCAAGTCCGTCTTGCTGGGGCAAAGCTACCGTAGATAAGGCCATCAGCAATCCCCAAAGGCCTGTTTTGATTGTCTTAAGCACGATACCTCCCACGATTCAAATGACGGCAAAAAAGTAAGCTCGCCAGACTGTGTAACTACAGTCTGCCGCAATTGATCAGACCGGGATAGGACGCGGATTATTCGCGTGTCCGCCCTGCTCCGGCCCATATTGCACTGGCGGGCCAGTTCATCCCGGACCATGTCTGTCGGCGCATCACGCAGTTGACCCTGGATGGCCTGTTCATTGTATCGTTGATGCCGGGTCTCGTTTGGAAGCCAGACCACGTTGTCACCGCTCAAGACGCAAGGGAGAAAAAATTATGCTAGTGACCTTTACCTGTCCAGCCTATGCGGACATCACCATGTTCGGCGACGTGGCGGTGCGCCTCATCAAGATGATGGGGCACAGTGGGACAGTGCCCAGTGCGCTGCTTGCCGCCGATGTCCCTGCGGCACTTGAGCGGCTGGAGGTTGCGGTAGAGGCAGAGCGGCAATTGCCTGAACCGGAAGAATCTGTGCAGGGTGACGATGAGGAACCGCCCGTCAGCCTCCCGCACCGCGCCTTGCCCCTGATCGGACTTCTCAAGGCCGCATCAAAGGCTGAATGCAACGTGATGTGGGACAGCAACCAATAATCAAATGCCAGCCACTGCCAGGGCGGCCGGCAATCAGATGTGGTCAGGTTTTCTTGACAATCAAGGGTTGATGATCGCCCGCATGTTTCTTCGCCTGTTTCGCAGCCTTCTTTTCCTTGGGTGTCAGCAAGGGCTGTTTTTTCGATTCCCTGTTTGATTTTTCATGTTTGGACATATCGCTCTACTCCGGGTCACTGTGAAAGAAAATAGCTGGTACCAAACGAGACATCGATGGCAAACGGCGGTATGGGGAGTTGGCCACTCCTGTCACGCGGCTGCCGATGTCGCTTCGTGATGTCTCGGTCGCATGAGGGCGTGGGGGACGACGTTTCATGATTCGCCCTCCATGGGGCCAGGTCTGCTTCCCTCCGTCGGGGGGAAATATATGCCCAGTTATCCGACTGCTCCGGTCGACGATACCCACGCTACGCTCTCTATGCCTAATAGCAAGGGGTATTTCTTAAAATCAAAACGGACGACCGCACATGGCCCAAGCAGGGATTATCCATGACCAGATGTCGGCAAACGCCGCAACTGATAAGCCGGTGGCACCATGCGATCGACGCATTGTGCTGGTGGTGTGTTACACGGATCCAATTCCTGTGACCGTCAGGGTGTAGCCTCAGCTGCAATAGCGCATACTGCGACGGGTTCGGCGGAACCGCCTCCAGGTTGCATGAACCAAACGGCAGTACATTTCACCGTCGTGCTGAATAGGCCGGCAGGCCGCGCGAGCCGGCATAGTCTATGCGAATTGATGGCGAAGATGCTGAAGGGTATGGGTCGGCCGTATGTACGCTAGCGCACAGAACGCCTTGCATAAGAAGAGGAGCATGCAGAGGTTGGGTTGCGGTCACCTCAGTATTTGCGAGGTCATGGATCGGCGGCATTGTCCTGCGTGGGCCGCCGACCCGCCGCTATCCTCAGCTTGGAGTATGCGCCGATGCATTTGAGTTTCCCCAACCCATGCCGCAGCTTCGATGAAAGCGGAAGCCGCATCCGTTTCTGGGGCTATGACCGTGCGATCGAAGTTTCGTTCTTTGTCGAATCCGATGCCCTTAAAAGGCTGTGCCCTGGGCTGGACACAGCCGAAGCGGGATTCCTCAAGGCATTTGACGAAACGCGCAAGCAGATCTATGAAGTGGCCGATGAAGTGTATGTGCGTGATGGCCGAGGAAAGGGCGCCTACGCCTACGTGTTGTCAGCGAAGGACTTCTGATTAATTTGCAGGTTCGGCCACGGCCTGACTTGTACATCGCCTTCTGGAACGGGCACGTTCTATTGCCAAGCCCTTGTGAACGGCCGGGCGTAAAGTAGATGGCAAACCATTTCGCTGATGCGTTGAACCACCGACTGACAATCCCTGCTTTTGTCGCCCATCGCGGCGCGAATTTGTGGCGGCATCATGGCCTGGATTGCGCCTTATCATGCATGACCATTCATCGAGCAGCAGGGAGAATGACGTGGGACCAGCAAGGAAGGCCGCCAACTCGACTCTCCTACAGCACTGGCGCCGGATCCGAACGCGCCTGACAAGTCAACAGCTTGGCTTAAGCATCTCGCCGCAGCCGCCCTTGAATGATGAACCGCCGCTGCGGGCGGAGCTGTTCAGCAGTGATCAGATGGAGCAGCATGGCGTGCGCTTGGCATCCACTCATAGCCTGCTGTCGGCGTTGGCGCGGGACCAACTGTTGTCGCGATTGGCCGCGAACGAGGGGGTACTGACCCAGACCTGCGACCGGCTGACGACGGCGGTGGCCGCGAAGCATCGCATTACGCCTGCAGGGGAATGGCTGCTCGACAACTTCTATCTTGTCGAAGAACAGATTCGCACGGCGAGACGCCATTTGCCCAAGGGTTATAGCCGCGAGCTGCCGGCGCTGGCCGAGGGTGCATCCGCCGGGCTGCCACGGGTGTATGACATCGCCCTGGAGAACATCGCGCACGGCGACGGGCGGGTTGACCCCGACAGTCTGAGTCGCTTCGTCGCTGCCTATCAGACGGTAAAACCACTTCGATTGGGCGAGTTGTGGGCAATCCCCATCATGCTGCGTCTTGCGCTGATCGAGAATCTGCGACGGGTTGCGGTGCGTATAGCTGCCGGCAGCACGGATCGTGATCTGGCCGCCACCTGGGCGGACCGACTGACCGAGGTCGCACGCCATGACTCGAAGAGCCTGATTCTGGTAATTGCCGACATGGCGCGTTCGCATCCGCCGATGAGCACGCCATTCGTGTCGGAACTGGCTCGTCGCCTGCAGGGACAAGGGCCGGCGCTGGCACTTCCGCTGACCTGGATCGAACAACAACTGGCCGAGTCGGGCCTGAGCATCGAAAAGCTGGTGCATTCGGGAAACCGGCAACGGGCCGCTGATCAGGTTTCGATCAGCAACAGCATCGGCAGTCTGCGCCTGCTGGGGACGATGGACTGGCGCAAGTTTGTCGAGGCTATGAGCCTTGTCGAACGGACCCTGCGCACGGACCCCGCCGAAGCCTACGCGACGATGGATTTCGCCAGCCGTGACCGTTACCGGCATGTCATCGAGGAAGTCGCGAGAGCCGCCCGCTTACCTGAGGAGACGGTGGCGGGTCACGCCATCAAACTCGCACGCACAAGCGCCGATGGAGCCACGTCTGATGGGCGAACCGGGCATGTCGGGTACTACCTGATTGACCGAGGCAAAGCCGAGTTGGAGCGCGCTACCAGGGCTCGCCGGAGTTTCGGATCGAGGCTGTACCACGTGGCCCGCGAGTACCCGTTGCCGCCTTATCTGGGTTCGATAACACTGCTCACCCTGTTTCCGGCGGCCGGGCTGCTGAAAGCGGCGCACGCGGGAGGTATGGTCGATTGGACGTTGCTGCCATTTGGCGCACTCGTGCTGTTGGCTGCCAGCCAACTTGCGCTGGCACTGGTGAACTGGCTGGCGACTTTGTTCGCATCACCGCATCCCCTGCCGCGCATGGATTTTTCCACAGGCATTCCGGCGGAATCACGTGCGCTGGTGGTGATTCCTACAATGCTCACCAGTCGCCACGGCGTCGAAAGTCTGATCGAATCGCTGGAAGTCAGGTTTCTGGCCAATCGCGACACGAATCTGCATTTCGGCCTTTTAACCGACTTTGCCGACGCAAGCGAAGAAACGCTCGTCGAGGATGCGGCGCTGCTTTCCCTGGCTCGAAAACAGATCGATGCGTTGAATGCGCAGTATGCCGACGGCGGCAATGACGTGTTCTTCCTGTTCCATCGCCCGCGCCGCTGGAACCCGCACGACCGGATCTGGATGGGTTACGAGCGCAAGCGCGGCAAGCTGGCGGATCTGAATCTGCTGCTGCGTGAGAAAAACAGCGACGGCTTTTCCCTCATTGTCGGTGAGACTGCGGTACTGGCCGGCGTGAAATACGTGATCACACTGGACACCGATACGCAGCTGCCGCGCGACGCCGCGCGCCAGTTTGTCGCGACCATGGCACATCCGTTGAATCGGCCTGTCTACGATGCGGCGCTACAAAGGGTAGTCGCCGGCTACGGCATCCTACAACCGCGCATGGGCGCGAGTCTGCCAGGTATCAGACAGTCACGTTATGCACGGCTATATGGCGGTGAGCCGGGTATCGACCCATATACGCGTGCCGTCTCCGATGTCTATCAGGACCTGTTCCAAGAGGGCTCGTTCATCGGCAAGGGAATCTATGACGTCGATGCGTTTGAAAAGGCACTCAAGGGACGTTTTCCTGACAATCGAATCCTTAGCCACGACCTGCTGGAAGGCTGTTACGCGCGTGCCGGACTGCTGAGTGACGTGCAATTGTATGAGGAATACCCGGCCCGTTACGGTGCTGACGTCAATCGCCGCTATCGCTGGATCCGTGGTGACTGGCAGCTGGCGGGCTGGCTGCTACCATGGGTGCCTGGACCCAAGGGGCGACGTCTCAAGAATCCCCTTTCCGCGCTGTCGCGCTGGAAGCTGTTCGACAACCTGCGTCGCAGCCTGGTACCGGCGGCGCTGATCCTGCTGTTGGTGCTGGGCTGGACGGTGTCGGAATCGGCTTGGCTGTGGACGCTTGCCGTGCTTGCAGTGCTGCTGTTACCCGCCGTGCTGGTCAGTCTGCTGGATGTGATACGCAAACCCGCAGACATTCGGCTGAAACAGCATCTCGCGGCCGTCGGCCGCGCCACCGGGCAGCGTTTCATTCAGGCCAGCTTTGTCCTGGCGACTCTGCCGCACGAGGCGTTTTACAGCCTGGACGCGATCGGCCGCACACTGGGTCGACTGCTGTTCACCCAGCAGCGGCTGCTCGAGTGGAATCCCTCGGGCGATCAGGAAAGCCGCAGCCGCAGCGATCTTGGCGCTTCGCTCCGCGCGATGTGGTTTGCCCCAGCACTTGCTATCGGCACGGGCTCCGCGCTGGCAGCCGGAAACCCGGCTTCACTCCTGCTGGCAGGTCCTTTCCTGCTCCTGTGGTTGTCGTCCCCGGTGATCGCCTGGTGGATCAGCCAGCCGCTGGCCCGACGCGAGGCCCGATTATCCGACGAACAGGTCCGTTTTCTCGGCCGAATCGCGCGCAAGACCTGGGCATTCTTCGACACGTTTGTCGGCCCGCAGGACCACTGGCTGCCGCCGGACAACTATCAGGAATACCAGGATACCGGGTTGGCTCATCGCACCTCGCCGACCAATATCGGGCTGGCGCTGCTGGCGAATCTGTCCGCCTATGACTTCGGCTATATCGCGGCCGGCCAGCTGATTGAGCGCACCGGCAACACCCTGCAGACGATGGCGGGACTCGAGCGCCACCGGGGCCACTTCTACAACTGGTACGACACGCAGTCGCTGCGGCCAATGCATCCCGCGTACGTTTCGACCGTCGACAGCGGCAACCTCGCGGGGCATCTGTTGACCTTGCGCCCGGGTCTGATCGCGCTCCTCGATCGCCCGATTCTGGAGGCGCGTTGGTTGGACGGGCTGAGCGACACGCTCGAGATATTGGTCAACGAGGCGTACGGTGATGCGCCGGCTTCGCTGGCCCAGCTCCGCGACGCATTGGAGGCCGCGCGCGAACGGCCGCCGGTGACGCTCTCGGGAGCGAGCAGCCTGCTCGACCGGCTGGTGCGATCCGCCGACGTTCTTGTCGCTGATCTGGACGATGTGCGCGCGAGTGAGGCGGTCTGGTGGGCGGGCGAGCTGGCCCGGCAATGCCAGGCGATGCGTGCCGAGCTGACATTTCTCGCACCGTGGGTCGGATCGGCAGTCTCTTCCGACGCGCTCGAAGATCTGCCAGCGATCGATGCGATCCCGACGCTACGCGCACTGGCCGGGTTCGACGTGACCTTGTCGAGCGTCTTGGCCGACCGGGGGGCAGGGCAGTCGACACCTGGGCAGCCTTCGCCGCAGGAAGATTTGCGCGAGCAGGTCTTACTTGGCAGCGAGCGCGCGCAGGCACGTATCGCGGCGATCCAACGATTGGTGCTACAGGCCGGCGAATTCGCCGACATGGAGTACGATTTTCTGTACGACAAGCAATCTCGTCTGCTCAGTATCGGCTACAACGTCGAGGAGCGGCGTCGCGACGCGAGCTACTACGATCTGCTGGCCTCGGAGGCCCGCCTTGGCGTTTTCGTTGGCATCGCCCAGGGACAACTGCCGGAAGAGAGCTGGTTCGCGCTTGGCCGCCTGCTGACCAGCGCCGGTGGCGGGCCCATCCTGCTGTCGTGGAGCGGCTCGATGTTCGAGTACCTGATGCCGCAACTGGTCATGCCGACCTTTGATCACACACTGTTGGATCAGACCGCCAAGGCGGCGGTGGCAAGGCAGATCGAGTATGGCCAGCAGCGCGATGTACCTTGGGGGATGTCTGAATCCGGCTACAACACGGTGGACGCGCACCTCAACTATCAGTACCGCGCTTTCGGTGTGCCTGGCCTTGGACTCAAGCGCGGGCTGGTCGAGGATCTGGTTGTCGCGCCCTATGCCTCGGCACTCGCGCTGATGGTGGCGCCGAAGCCAGCGTGCCTGAACCTGCAACGCCTGTCCGCCGTCGGGGCAGAGGGGCGATTCGGTCTGCATGAGGCGATCGATTACACGCCAGCCCGACAGCGTCGCGGCGAAACCCACGCCGTTGTGCTTTCCTACATGGCCCATCATCAGGGTATGAGCCTGCTGGCGCTGGCCTATCACCTGCTCGACCGGCCGATGCAGAAGCGATTCAGCGTTGACCCGCTGTTCCAGGCCACGCAATTGCTGCTGCAGGAACGTGTTCCCAAGGCCTCCGCATTCTATGTGCACGCCTCGGAAGTCGGCGCTGCTCAGTCCGGCACGTTAAGCCCGCAAATGCCGATACGAGTGCTGAACACCCCCGACACGCCGATCCCCGAAGTCCAGTTGCTATCCAACGGCCGTTACCACGTTATGGTGACAAATGCCGGTGGCGGCTACAGCCGCTGGCACGATCTGGCCGTGACGCGCTGGCGCGAAGATGGCACCCGTGACCCCTGGGGTACCTTCTGTTACCTGCGTGACGTGTCGACTGAAGGGCAGGGCGGCGAACCCTGGAGTGCGGCACATCAGCCCACATTGCGGCATGGTGAAGGCTACGAGGCTATCTTTTCCGAAGGCCGCGCGGAATTTCGCCGTCATGATGGTGACTTCGATACCCATACAGAGATTGTTGTGTCGCCCGAAGACGACATCGAACTGCGCCGGGTGCGCATCACCAATCGTTCCGCCGTGCGCCGCACACTCGAGGTGACGAGTTACGCGGAGGTGGTGCTTGCCTCCGCCGCCTCGGACAACCTGCATCCGGCATTCAGTAACCTTTTCGTGCAGACGGAGATCGTCGAGACGCAGCGCGCGATCCTGTGCACGCGTCGGCCGCGTTCGCGCGACGAGACAGCGCCCTGGATGTTTCACCTCATGGCGGTGCACGATGCCCATGTAGACGGGGTTGCCTATGAGACCGACCGCGAGCGCTTCATCGGCCGTGACCGCAGCACTGCCGCACCGCGGGTGATGGATACCGGTGTAGCGCTGTCCAACAGTCAGGGCTCGGTGCTGGATCCGGTAGCGGCGATCAGCGGGCGGATCGCGCTCGAGCCGGATGAGTCGGTCAGCGTGGACCTGGTCTACGGCATCGGCGACAGTCGCGACTCGGCCCTGGCTCTTGTCGAGAAATACCAGGATCAGCGCCTCGCCGATCGTGTCTTTGAGCTGGCCTGGACCCACGCGCAGGTGGTGCTGCGCCAGATCAACGCTACGGAAGCCGACGCCCAATTGTACGGCCGCCTGGCCAACTCGATCATCTTCAACAATGCCGCGCTGCGTGCCGACAGCAGCGTCCTGCTGCGTAATCGGCGCGGCCAGTCCGGCCTGTGGGGTTATGCCATCTCCGGCGACCTGCCGATCGTACTGCTGCGGGTCGGCGATTTGGCCAATATCGAACTGGTGCGGCAGCTCATCCAGGCGCACGCCTATTGGCGTCTGAAGGGACTGGCGGTGGACCTGGTGATCTGGAACGAGGATCGTGCGGGTTACCGACAGGTACTTCAGGATCAGATTGTGGGGCTGGTCGCGGTGGGTCTCGAGACCAAATTTATCGATCGTCCGGGTGGTATCTTCGTCCGCTCGGCCGAGCAGATCTCAGCCGAAGACCGCACCCTGTTCCAAACGGTCGCCCGTGTCGTCCTGAGTGATAGCCGGGGGACCCTGGCTGAACAGGTGAATCGGCCTGCTGCTCCCCGCGTTCGCGTACCGGAGCTGGTCCCCGACGGATCCCTGGAGGAGGAAGCCGTTGTCGATGTCGAAGCAGCGCAGCGCAACCTGATATTGGCCAATGGTATTGGCGGATTCACCCCGGACGGGCGCGAGTACGTCATCACCACAACACCGGGACAAATCACACCGGCTCCCTGGGTGAATGTGCTGGCGAATGCGCAGTTTGGCAGTGTTATTTCGGAAAGTGGTCAGGCATACACCTGGGGTGAGAACGCACACGAGTTTCGCCTTACCCCATGGCACAATGATCCGGTTACCGACGCGAGCGGCGAGACCTTTTACCTGCGCGACGAGAACAGCGGCCGATTCTGGTCACCAACGCCATTACCCAGGCGTGGCGCGGCGCCTTATGTCACCCGGCACGGCTTTGGTTACAGTGTGTTTGAGCACACCGGGGACGGGATCCAATCCGAGTTATGGGTCTATGTCGCGACGGATGCGGCGGTGAAGTTTTCGGTGCTCAAGGTGCGCAACCTGTCGGGGCGGCCGCGCCGTCTTTCCGCAACGGGCTACGTGGAGTGGGTGCTGGGTGATCTGAGGCCGGGATCGGCCATGCACGTCGCCACCGAGATCGATCCATACAGCGGCGCGATCTATGCGCGTAACCCGTACAACACCGAGTTTCCCGACCGGGTCGCCTTCTTCGATGTGGACGATGCAGACCGGACCATAAGCTGCGACCGCGTCGAATTCATTGGCCGTAACGGCAGTCTGGGGCATCCGGCGGCGATGATGCGCACTCATCTGTCCGGGCGACTGGGCACCGGACTGGACCCTTGTGCCGCGATACAGGTCGGCTTCGATCTGGCCGATGGGCAGGAGCGCCAGATCACCTTCAGGCTCGGCCTTGGAGGGATACCGGGTGGCGACGATGCCCATCGGATGGTGCATCGTTGGCGCGGTGCCGATGCTGCGCGCCGCGCTCTGGAGGCGGTCTGGCAGTACTGGAACCACACCCTCGGTGCGGTACAGGTCGAGACCCCGGATCAGTCTCTCAATGTGCTCGCCAATGGTTGGCTGTTGTACCAAACCCTGGCATGCCGAATGTGGGCACGCAGCGGCTACTACCAGTCGGGTGGTGCGTTTGGTTTTCGCGATCAGTTGCAGGATGCGATGGCGCTGGTGCACAGCGAGCCGGGTTTGCTGCGTCAACAATTGCTGCTGTGCGCAGGGCGCCAGTTTGTCGAAGGCGATGTCCAGCACTGGTGGCATCCACCATCGGGCCGTGGGGTGCGTACCCGTTGTTCCGACGACTATTTGTGGCTGGCTTTGGCGACCTGTCGCTATGTGCTTGGCACCGGCGATACGGGGGTGATGGACGAGCCTGTTGCATTCCTTGGCGGACGCCGGCTCAACGACGAGGACGAAGATTACTATGATCTGCCGGATCGATCCGAGACAAAGGTGAGCCTTTACCAGCATTGTGTGCAGGCGATCCGTCATGGCCTGGCTTTTGGTGCCCACGGCCTGCCACTGATCGGTTCTGGTGACTGGAATGACGGCATGAACCGGGTTGGTAACGAAGGCAAGGGAGAAAGCGTGTGGCTGGGCTTCTTCCTGTACGAGGTATTGCGCCATTTCGATGCGCTCGCACGTCGGTACGGCGATACCGAATTCGCCGACGTTTGTAAGGTTGAAGGCAGGCGCTTGGGTGAAAGTCTCGAACAGCATGCTTGGGACGGCGCCTGGTATCGTCGCGCCTGGTTCGACGATGGCACGCCGCTCGGGTCGGCAATCAACAGCGAATGCCGGATAGATTCGATTTCACAAAGCTGGGCCGTGCTCTCCGGGGCTGGCGATGCCGATCGCGTGCGCATGGCAATGAGTGCGTTGGATGAGCATCTGGTGCGCCGCGAACATGACCTGATCCAACTGCTCGATCCTCCCTTTGACAAGGCCGACCTGGATCCCGGTTATATCAAGGGCTATGTGCCGGGTGTGCGCGAGAACGGCGGCCAGTACACGCATGCTGCCATCTGGGCGGCGATGGCTTTCGCCACGCTGGGCGACAGCGGTCGTGCATGGGAGCTCACCACCATGATCAACCCCGCCAACCATGCCAAATCGCGGGAAGCCATCGCGACCTATAAGGTGGAGCCTTATGTGATGGCGGCCGACGTCTACGCAGTCCCACCGCACACCGGGCGAGGTGGCTGGACGTGGTACACCGGTTCGGCCGGCTGGATGTACCGACTGATTCTCGAGTCGCTGCTGGGGCTGCGGTTGGAAGTGGACAGGCTGTATGTCGCTCCCTGTCTGCCGGCGCATTGGGACGGGTTGACGATCCACTACCGTTACCGCGAGACGGTCTATCATATCGCCATCGCGCAAACGCACGCCGGCGAGGGTACAAATAGCGGTGTACGGAGCGTGACCGTCGATGGTGTCGAGCAGGATGACCAGGCGATTTCCCTGGTAGACGACCGCCAGGAACATAGCGTCGTGGTGGAAGTGCTCGTTAAGGAGGCGGCCGCGGTTCAGGCCGAGGCGTAATTTAACTGCCTTAAGCGTGACACCGAAGATCGCCAGCGACCATGCCAGCCCGATCGGCTTAACGCTCGATTCAGAAAATTTCCGTCCCCTCAATGACCTATGATGCGCGCATAGGTCGCTCTATCGGCGGCGTAGCACCCACAGGATGCTGCCTCCAGGCCGCGACGGTCGAGTACCGTAATGTCACCGCGTCGATAATGAATCAGCTTGCGCCGCTGCAATGAGCCGGCGGCCTTGGTGATGCCGACGCGCCGTACTCCAAGCGTGTAGGCGAGGAATTCGTGCGTGACATGAAACCCGTCCGAGTGTGCCCGATCGTGAGTCATCAAAAGCCAACGGGCAAGGCGGGCCTCGACCAGATGAAAGTGGGTGCAGACGGCGGTCTGCGCGATTTGGCTCATCAGCACGTAGAGATAACGCTTCATGCCCCGGTCCAGCGCACGGCTTCGCCCGAGTTCGCGGCGAAACGTCGCTGTGTTCATCCGTAGCGCCGTGCCTTCGCCCTGCACCAAAGCGTGCAGGGGAGCGAAATCCACGCCGAGGATAATCGAGATCCCCAACATGCCTTCATTGCCAACCAACCCAACCTCGAGGGACGCGCCGCTGTCGGTCGGTGTGGTCAGCGAAACGAAACTTTCAGTGGGGAAGTAAACATGGTGGATGCACTCACCGGGTTCAGCCAAGGCCTCACCAAGCAACAGTGTTACCGGCTCGCAGCCCGCTGCGAGGCGCTGACGATCTTTGCGTGGCAATGCGGCAAGCAGCCGGTTGCCGTCGGCGGCCGTTTGGGTTCGCGACATATGCACTCTCCCGGTGGTGGAGGAATTGGGCAACGAGCATCATCAGTGAGACAGATGCTGTCACGATGCCGGATGCAAACTACAGGTGAATGCGTTCCCCAGGATGGTCATTTCGGAATGTGACGCGAGATTGCGCAGTCGTCTGGGCGGTAGCGTACATAGCGCCATGCGAGTAGGTGCGACGGTCGGAGGCCGGAGTCACAACAACAGCCTGAACCGGCATGGATGCTGGTGACGCTGTGCGATCGGCCCCGCCCTGAACATGCGGGGACCGCACAAGGCGCTGTTCTCGGTTGAACAGCGCCTTGGCCGCGTTGTGGCGTCAACGTGGGTGCATTGTCAGATAGACTTGGGGGTCACCACTGACGACCACCCATCATGCCAGGCCAACCCTGGGACCCGCCCATCATATTCGGCCACCCTGAAGAGCCGCCCATCATGTCCGGCCATCCCTGATTGCCCCCCATCATGTTCGGCCAGCCCTGGGACCCGCCCATCATCCCCGGGTAACCCTGGTATCCCGAGTAACCCGGATAACCCTGGTTTCCGGAGTAACCTGGATATCCCGAGTAGCCCGGATAACCCTGGTTTCCGGAGTAACCTGGATATCCCGAGTAACCCGGATAACCCTGGTTTCCGGAGTAACCGGAATAACCCTGGTAACCACCGGTCATGCGCGGATCGCCCTGCCGGGAGCCGCCCGCGGTGTCCGCATAGCCCTGGGGACCAGCCGTCGTGCGCGGATCGCCCTGAGGGGCGCCTGTCGTGCCCGCATAGCCCTGCGGGAGACCACCTGGGCCCGGACCACCCTGCGCCTGGGATCCGCCTGCAGTGCCCCGAGGGACGCCTTGCGGATTGGCCATCATGCCGGATCCGCCCTGGCGGTAGCCATTGTCACGCATCATTGGATGGACAGGCGCAGATGCGTCCTGTGCCATGACCACCGGTGCGGATACGGTGCAGGCAATGATCGCAGCAGCGAGTATGGAGTTTTTCATAGGGAACTTTCCTTATTGATGTCTTCGGTCGCGAGCGATCGAGGGAAGCACGATGCTCCGGAGAACGGATGGCGCCATAGTCAAGACTTGCAGCGCCCGTTCTTGGGTTCGCGGCGGGTCCACTGCACATTCGTGCAGCACATTTGACCCAGTGCGACCATATCTTCTACGCGCAAGCGGTTGTCGCGTCTGTACGCTACCGCACAGAGCACCTTGGAACGACCCGAAGTGATTACAGTGCGCTGAGCCGCCGTTTCAGGGAACGAGCACATCCGGCAGCAGGCGATCGAATTCGTCCTTGACGACCTGGTAGCATTCGCACACCCGCGCCTCCAGACCGGGGCGGTCGAGCACGGTGATCTTGCCCCGGCTGTAGTGGATCAACCCGGCGCGTTGCAGTTTCCCGGCGGCCTCGGTGACGCCCTCGCGACGTACCCCGAGCATGTTGGCAATCAGTTCCTGAGTCATTTTCAGTTCGTTCGAAGACAGACGGTCGAGACTCAACAGTAACCAGCGACACAACTGCTGATCTACAGAATGATGCCGGTTACATACCGCAGTCTGCGCCATCTGCGTCAGCAACGCCTGTGTATAACGCAGTAGCAGGAGTTGCATCGGGCCCGCAAGAAAGAAAGCATCTTTTAGCAGTTGTCCCTTCAGTCGGTAGGCGTGACCGGCACTTTGTACGACAGCCCTGCTGGTCGTCGTCTCGCCGCCCATGAATACCGAGATGCCGACGATGCCCTCGTTTCCGACGACGGCAATTTCGGCTGATGCGCCATCTTCCATCACGTAAAGCAGTGACACGATGCAGGTGGTGGGAAAATAGACGTGGCGCATCGGCATGCCAGGTTCGCAAACCACTTCGCCCAGCGGCATCGGGACAAACTCCAGATGGGGAAAGAGACGCACTCGTTCCTCCGCTGGCAATGCAGCGAGCAGATGATTCTGGAGGGGATCAGGCTGGGGGACATGAGAACCAGTCATTCGGGAGCCCCCTGTCGTTGACCGCACACCAGCCGTCTGGCCGGGAGTGTCCCGCCGACCATGGTGAATGCCGCTGTGGTTAGGTTTATCGGAAATTTTAGTTTCATCGGACAGTGCCGGGCAGTAGCAGCGATTTCTAATCGATCAAAAGCGTCGCCTGATTGGTGGCCATGTCCAACACCGGACAGACAACGGCAGCGCCGCTGCATAGTTTGAGGTCTGCGAAGCCAATAGGAAAGTGCCAGGCCCGCAGCGCGGTTGGTCACGGAATGAACCTGGCGACTGGAAACGCCAAAGGGCCACCCGGTGGGTGCCCTTCGTTGTTGGTGGAGGCGGCGTCTGCTTCATTGTTCGTGTTATCAACAAGTTGCGATAACGAACCGCTGAAATGCCCCGTAAGCACCCCCGCATACCCTGATGAGAAATTGAAACATAACGAGCCGCGCTACCGATCGACGATCTCTACCACGAAACTGGCCAGGTGATCTTCCGGACGATAGTCCAGAATGCTCGGCGGCAGCAGGTATTGGGTGTAGCGATCGATTGTGAAGTGTTGGACGGCCATTCTGTTGTCTTTTTTCTCTGGCTCGTGCAGCGTACTCGTAGTATCGGATTGGTCGCCGATAATCCGGCAGGCTGCCGGGCCACGACAATCGGCTATCATGGCGCGGGAATGCGAGGCTGCCTGACTGCAGACGCCACATCCTTTGGCCGAGTGTTTGGAAACCGCATAGAAGAGAATGTACTTACATGGATATGCGCTTTGCCAAGCTGACAGACTGTTTAAGCACAACATCTCGAATTCTTTGGGTTCGGCTGGTGAGGCATGCGCGCTAGGGTGCGGAGTCTGGTCGAGTCTCTCGACGTCGAACAGATCTTGCCGCAATGCTATGTCTCATATCGGCCCCTTCTGGTGGACGCTCTATGTTTCTTCCTCGAACGTATACCCGCGCATCGACTTGCCGAGATCGTCTCGGATCAGTTCGAAATGGCTGCAGATACGAGCTTCGCGGACAGGGTTCTCGCGCTGTTACACCGTTGTCCGACCCTGCACAAACTGGGTCAGATTGTTTCCCGCGACCGCAGACTTTCTAACGAGCTCAGACTGCGTTTGCAACGTCTGGAATCGGTAACCCCGACAACACGGCTGGACGATCTACCACCCGACGTTCTCCAGGAACTGGAAAACATGGGTGACATCGAACTGTCGGCTCATCCCCTCGCCGAGGCCAGCGTCGCCGTGGTGCTGCCGTTTACCTGGCAAGGGAAGAGATCGCATGATCCTCAACACGGGGTCTTCAAGGTGCTGAAGCCGGGCGTCGAAGAACGTCTGTTCGAGGAACTCGAAATCTGGGTGGAACTGGGCGCTTTCCTGGAAGAGCGATGTGAATATCATGGTCTGCCAAGGCTGGATTACCGGGAAACCCTGGATAGTGTACGCAGATTGCTCAAACAGGAGGTGCACTTCGAGCGTGAGCAGAAGCACCTGACAGAAGCCGCCGATTTCTACGCGCGGGACACCAACGTGATCATTCCCCGTCTGTTACCGTTCTGCTCCAGTCGAATAACGGCGATGGAACGCGTTTTTGGGGACAAGGTCACCGACGTGAAGATAGGCAGCAGTAATCGCATCAAGCTTGCCGATCTGGTTTTTGAGGCTTTGGTCGCCAGGCCTTTCTGGACCCGGGCCGAGGTTTGCCAGTTTCATGCGGATCCTCATGCCGGCAATATGTTATGCACCCAGGACGAAAGGCTGGCGATCTTCGACTGGACCTTGGTCGGTCGATTGACCAAGCAACAACGCGTAGATCTGGTGCAAATCGTGTTGGGGGGTATAACCCTCAATGAGACCCGAATCTGCCGGGCGGTATCCCGGTTGGGGCGTACCCAGCCAGACGAGTCCCGCCTTCGGGACCGCGTCTGCGCTGCACTCAGAGAGGTTCGCCAGGGCTGCCTGCCGGGTTTCGACTGGTCGCAGCGTCTCCTGGATGGAATAGCAGCCTCGACCGGCATGCGTTTTCCGGAAAATCTGATGCTGTTTCGCAAGGCGCTGCTTACCCTGTCCGGGGTGGTAGCGGATATAACGACGGATTGTTCATTGGACCGCGTCATGCTCAATCAGGGGCTGCGGCAGTTCTCCGGTGAATGGTCGTCACGTATGCTCGCCGATCCTGCTTCAAGGTCCTTCGGGACCCATGTGTCGAACGTCGAACTTATGGGGCTCATGGGTTCCTGGCCGGGGACCGTGAACGCCTACTGGCTGGGCCTCTGGCAAGACAGCTTGGATACCTTGCAGCGAATACAGGGGCGCTCCCATTAATGCCAAGTCGCGAGGACCGATTTTCCGTATCGGGCAGCGAAACTTACAGTGGCGTAAGTCCCAGGTCCCGCAGGTACTCTTCCGCAGCGGCAAACGCCATCTTTGACGGCTTGAGCCATCTGAAGAACAGAAAACCGTGATAAGCGGAATAACTCTTGGAGAAGAGGAGCGTCTGACATCTGACGCCTTTGTCTTTCAAGGCAGTTGCATAGGCGATCGTCTGAGGAAACAGTTTGTCTCTCTCGCCCGCGCACAGAAAAACCGGCGGAAGGTCACCCGAGACATGCTTTATGGGCGACGCCAAGCGAGAGTTTTCGCTGAATTGTTCCTGCTCGGCGCCCAGAAAACTTTCGGCGTAGATCTTTATGAACGGGAATCCGGTGTGCAGTACCGTGTTGAAATCGTACACGCCGTAGAAAAACATCAACCCCTTCAAATGCATCTCGGGGATGTCGCCGTTTATGCCGGCTTGCGCGAATAAGCCCGGCTTCTGGAGGGCGCTTGCATACCAGGATGCCAATTGTGCGCCAGCAGAATCCCCCGCCATGACGATTCTGTTGTCATCCCCGCCATAATACGCGGCATTGCGGTGGATCCATGCCACGGCCTGTGCAACGTCCTGCAACTGCGCGGGAAATCTGTTGCGGGGGGCTAATCGGTAGTTTACGTTGACGACCAAAAGCCCGTTTTGCGAAAGCTGTGCGCAAATGCCGTCGTAGTTCTTTTTGTCGGCGCTTATCCAGCCTCCGCCATGGAAGTAAATCAATACTGGAATGTTTGATGCCCCTACAGGGCGTGGCCGGAAGATATCCAGGGTCTGCTTAGGGTCGCTTCCATAAGGCAGGTCCCTCTTTATATCCTGTACACGAGGGAGTTTGGAGTTCACGACCGGATTACCGATGCGCCCCAAGAAGTCAAAGAACAAACCGATTGCGTGCGCCTTGATATCCTGAAGAGATTGCATTTCACATACCCGGGTGTTGTGGCATCGATATTGGCAGCGAGGCGCTCAGGTGGCCGCGCGTTTTGAAATTCGGTTGATAATATTCGATCAAGATGGACGTGTCCGAGAGAGATTACTTTCTGAAATCCGGAAATTACGGATTCCGTGTCTATAACCATGACAGGGACGAGCGTGACGTATGCGAACTCTGCTGGAGTAACGCGCTACCGGGCGGTAGGCCCTTTCCACTCATCCCCGCGGCGGGTGCGGTCAGTTTTGGCAGGATCGTAACCGGCCCTTTTGCGGAATACGCCAGCGCGTATTTTTACGTAGCGGACGACCTGAGTACCGGACAATTGGTGGGTTATTTCACGGGCGCCGAGGGTAGTGCCGTAAAAACCCGCGACGGAAAGATTCCTTGGATGACGTGGCGAGACAGAAAGGCCGAACAAATCGCCGAGGATGAATTCGGAGAATTATCGTACGCGCTTTACATGCCGTGGTACGGATATATGGAGGGTGTAAAATTTCTGTATACGCTGAGCCTGGGTCCCAGAGCGATGCAATTTTTACTGCACGCGAAATACAATAATGCCAAGGAGATGCCAAAGGCGCCCAGCTGCCCCGAGTATCACTTCCATGTTGCAAAGGGACATCGCGGGAAAGGGATTGGCAGCAGGTTTATCGAACACTTCTTGACCTGTTTCCCCTCCAGCAAATACGACAAGGTATGTGCTCAGGTAACTGTATGCTCGGGGCAAAAGAGTCTGGATTACTATCGCGGCATGACCTACAAGGGCAAGCGGGTCTGGAAAGTTTACGAAAAACGAGAGACCCATATGTATACGGAAGCGGAAAAGAGGGAATGGGATTTGGGACCGGTTGTCGAAAACGTAAGTCTGGTCGCAACGAAGGACTGTTTGCTGGCATTTGTCAGTTAAAAGAGGATAGGAATAAACGACCTTTGTAGGCAGGCACGTGTTCAGGAAACAGGTCGCACTGCCCGGAATCCGATGCGTTGCACCTGCCGCCTGTCAAACATTACAGCG
>CAVWYD010000012.1:0-57791 GCA_963759055.1 uncultured Gammaproteobacteria bacterium | reverse complement strand
TCAGGGTAGTTGTCGCCTCTAACGAGGCATTCGAAGATGAGAAAAAGATACAGTCAGTCGTTCAAACGGCAAGCGGTTGAAAAGGCGCTGAGTCGAGCAGAAGGAACGACGTTAGCGGAGATCACGGAGTCGTTGGGGATCGGTCAATCAACGCTGAACAAGTGGATGGTCAAATTCAGAAATCAGCAATCAGGATCACATTCAGAACATGACAGTGCGAGCATTGGCGGGGTGAGAAAAGAGAAACGACCACAAGATTGGAGCCAGGAGGAAAGGCTCGACATGGTCATTGCGTGCGCCTCCTTGGACGAAGCGGCGATGAACCACCTGTGCCGGGAACGTGGCCTTTATGCGCATCACGTGACGCAGTGGAAACAAGACTTCATCAGCGGATCGACGGCGAACGAGCGCACCGATTCGAAGAGTCTCAAAGGCGAAGTGCGCGAATTAAAAAAGGAGTTGAACCGCAAGGACAGAGCGCTGGCTGAAACCGCGGCATTATTGGTGCTCCAAAAAAAAGTCAGTGCAATTTGGGGAAACGACGAGGACAACTCACGATGAGCGCGCATCGACACGCGATTATTACTGGGGTCAATGAGGCCATGCGAGCCGGCGCACGCCAGTCAGCGGCGTGCGACATCATCGGTATCAGCGCGAAGACATTGCAACGCTGGGAGCAGCCCGACAACGCGCAAGACGGCCGCCTGGATGCGCTGCATGAGCCTAGCACCAAACTCACGCAGCTCGAACGTGAGCAGATCATCAAGGTGGCGAATGAGCCTGGCAATGCGGCGTTATCGCCGAGCAAGATCGTGCCCAAGCTGGCCGACGAAGGGCGCTATATTGCGTCAGAATCGAGTTTTTATCGGGTCCTCAAAGCGGCACACCAACTCAGCCACCGGCACAAAGCCAAACTCACGCGCACCGTCATCAAGCCCAAGGCATTAACCGCCAGCGGGCCGAATCAGATTTACAGCTGGGACATCACCTACTTGCCCACGCGGGTAAGAGGGGTGTTTTTGTACCTGTATCTGGTGATGGATGTCTACAGCCGCAAAGTGGTTGGTTGGCAAGTCTACGAAGAAGAATCGAGCGCGCTTGCGGCTGATTTAATGACAGACATCTGTCAGCGAGAAGGCGTGAAACGCAATTGCGTGACCTTGCATTCAGACAATGGCAGCCCGATGACCGGCGCGACTCTGCTCGCCACGCTGCACACGCTCGGTGTCATCCCTTCGTTCAGCCGCCCGTCGGTGAGCAATGACAATCCGTATTCCGAGTCATTGTTTCGTACGCTGAAGTATCGGCCTGAATATCCTGAGGACGTGTTTTCCAATTTGCACGGTGCGCGCACCTGGGTGCGCTGGTTTGTCGATTGGTACAACAACGAGCACCTGCACAGTTCGATTCAATTCGTCACCCCAGCGCAACGTCACGCCGGCCACGACGCGGACATCCTGGCCCGTCGTGAGCAGGTCTACCGCCGCGCAAAAGCACAACATCCGCAACGTTGGAGTGGCAATATCAGGAACTGGAAGCCCGTCGGCGACGTACACCTCAATCCGCAAAAAGACAGGGCAGAAATCAAGACAAACAAGGCGGCGTAATTTTAACCTTCAGGCGACAACTCCCTTGAAATCCGCCGGGTGTTGTGGGAGGCGCCTTTGAGGCGTTGCTGTCGATAGTAAGCGCCAGCCCAAAATGAGTAATGAATGGTTTTCTCCGCCCACTCGACAAAGGTCTGTCGGACAAAGTGGGGGCAGGCCCACCGCCAGTGCACCCAGGACGTGTTGCCGCTGCGCTCGGTGACGGGAGCAATCCCCGAGTAGCGTTGTACCTCGGCGGCACTCTGAAAGCGCTCTCGATCCTCACCGAAAGCGGCGACCAGGCGCGCTGTGTACACAGGACCCGCTCCGGGCAAGGAAGCAAACACCGCATAGTCGGGCAGCGTGGGCGCAAGCTCGGCGATAGCGTCATCGAAGCGTTTGATGAGCTCAAGCGTAGTACGTAGCTGTTCGGCAAGCGCAAGGACCTCGAGAGTGTAAGGCTCAATGACGGCGGGATCCTCGGTCAGCGCGACAGCGGTCTTGATGGCCTGAATGCGTGCTTCCACGATGCGCGGACGCCGCACATTTTGTTCGCGGAAGAAGCGCTCCAGGGTACTACGCCTGGCCCGTTTGACCTGTTTGAGTGTCGGCCAGCGGGTGATGAAGGCGCAGAAGACGAAGGTCTCCTTGTGGCTGAACCACTCAACCGCCTGAGGGAAGTACGCCTTCAGGGCGCTGATAAGGCGATTGGAGAAGCGCCTCCGGTCCTCAACGAGGCGACGACGTTTCTCCACCAGATGCACGAGGGTGCGCATCTCAGTGCTCTGGGGCTGGAGTGGCCTGAAACGCTCCGGGTGGCGCACGACCAGATCCAGGGCCAGCTCGGCATCGCTGGGATCATCCTTGGCACGCGAAGGCTTGAACGCTTCACGGTATTTCGCCAGCATCGCCGGATTGACCGGAAACAGGACAAAGAAATCGTAGTTTTGCAACGCCGAGACGAGCGGACCCTTGGCGAGTTCCAGCGCAACTGCGATGGGGCCGCTGAAGCGTTGCCGTATCGACTGTGCCCACTGTGCAATCGCCTCAGGTTGATGGGCAATGCACTCAAACTCGCGTTCCACACCGCCAGCGGGTTGAATGCAGATGTCGTGCTTGGTGTCGGACCAATCAATGCCGATGTAGGCAGCGAACTCAAAACTGGCAAGCGTCTTCATCATAAGGCTCCCGAGTTGGTAGAGTCTTCAGTCAGGGACATGCGTGCTTGAGTTCTGCGAAGCCAATATAGCGGCCGGTGCCACGGCTAGCCCTGAGTATTCGTCAATCAACTCAAGCGCACCTGCGGACTCGAAGCCAAAGCGGCGAACATCGCGTGTTTGTGTCGATTATTCGTAGTCCGCGGGTGCATGTCCCGCCTTCACCAACAGCTACCTGCTGGCTGCGTCTAGGATCGCTGAAAGCGGGATGGACTAGCTATATTGTGTCGTTTGCGGACCTTCACCCCGACTGATACTTGAAGCCATCCGCAGCTGACCGATGGATGCGAACCGTTGGATCACGCTGGGACTTTGAGCTTGTTTGATAGGACAACAAAAAAAGGGGAGCGAATTGCTCCCCATTTTAGCGGCTACAGAATGCCCTCTCTGGTTCCAGACGGGACTGGACTCTCGCCTGCAGTCTCCATCCGATATTTCAATTGGGCATCCGGGCAAGACTGGACTCCCGCCTGCAGTCTCCACCACCTACGTTTATCGGCAAGCGGCGGAGAAACTTTAGCATTGGGTGGTTGCGTCGGAATTTTCCTACACGGTAAGTCGAAACATGGCACCGGCACTGCTGGCACAATTGCACATGTGGCCGATGCACGGATGCAGATGCAAAAGGAAGTCAGGCCTGCCACGCCCGCCACTGTGCGGGCGTCTCTATTTCTGGCTCCCTGAAAACCCCAGGAGAACCTATGCCAGAAGTTCCTAACAGGCTCCTAAGCCATTTTTTTTCTGCCAAACCAAAAGGGCTAGCCGAAAATCGGCTAACCTTTTGTTTTTGAAATGGTACCGAGGGTCGGACTCGAACCGACAAGCTGTTGCCAGCGGGGGATTTTGAGTCCCCTGTGTCTACCAATTCCACCACCCCGGCAGCAAGTCGGGGAGTATAGCGACATACGCCGTTGGGGCAAGGGCCCTGTGTTAAGATCGCGCGCCCATGCAACTGAGCGATTTCCACTACGATCTGCCCGAGGCGCTTATTGCGCAGCAGCCGAGTGTGCGGCGCGGTGACAGCCGCCTGCTGCACCTGCCGGCCGGCCTGGAAGAGGTGCGTGATCGCCAGTTCCGGGACCTGACCGGACTCCTGCGCCCGGGAGACCTGATGGTCTTCAACGATACCCGGGTCCTGCCTGCGCGGATGCACGGCACGAAGGAGACGGGTGGTCGGGTCGAGGTCCTGATCGAGCGCCTGGTTTCCGAAGACCGTGCGCTGGCCCACATCCGTGCCAGCAAATCGCCGAAACCGGGCAGCCGGATTCTGATCGGCGATACCTGGCTGAAGATGGAAGGGCGCGAGGATGAACTGTTTATTCTCAAGACCGAGAGCGGCGACTTTCGCCGAGCTGATGCAGATGCACGGTCACATGCCGTTGCCACCCTACATCCAGCGGCCTGATACCGAGCTCGACCAGGAACGCTACCAGACCGTGTTCGGCGAGCGGCCGGGCGCGGTCGCCGCCCCGACCGCGGGTCTGCACTTTGACCGCGAGATGCTGGACCGGCTCGAGCGGATGGGCGTGGAGACGGCGCGTGTCACCCTGCATGTGGGGGCCGGTACCTTTCAACCGGTGCGGGTGCAGGATCTCGGCAACGCACAAAATGCACAGTGAGTGGCTGGAGGTGGGGGACAGCACCGTTGATGCGGTGACCGAGACGCGTGCGCGCGGCGGGCGGGTGGTCGCAGTCGGTACCACCAGCGTGCGCTGTCTCGAAACCGCGGCTGCGGGCGGGCAGCTGGAGCCTTACCGCGGTGATACCCGGTTGTTCATCCGTCCCGGGTATGAGTTCCGGGTGACCGACGCCCTGCTGACAAACTTTCACCTGCCCGAATCGACATTGCTGATGCTGGTCTGTGCATTCGCGGGTTACGAACGCACGATGGCGGCCTATCGGCATGCGGTGGAGGCGGGATACCGCTTTTTCAGTTACGGCGATGCGATGTTCCTGGAACGGCTGGCCTGAATTGCCGCGCAGATTTCTGGCCGGGGTTGGACGAACGGTCAGCGGAGGATAAAAAAAGGCGCGGCAGGGGGTGCCGCGCCTAAAGTTCCACCAAAGGAGGATGGAGGAGTGTACTGAAGATTCAGTACATGGTATTTTCTAATATGTTTGATGGCCAAGTCAACTATAAAATTAATATATAGGGGTATCAGTTGAAGTTTGAGTTACTTGGCCAGGATCACTCGGCCAGGCGCGGGAGGCTCACCTTTGCGCGCGGCACGGTGGAAACACCTGCCTTCATGCCGGTGGGTACCTACGGCACCGTTAAAGGCCATGACGCCGGAGGAACTGGAGGGGCTGGGCGCCGAGATCATCCTCGGCAACACCTTCCACCTTTGGCTGCGGCCTGGCACCCTGGTAATCCGCGCGCACGGCGACCTGCATGATTTCACCCACTGGCAGCGCCCGATTTTGACCGATTCCGGCGGTTTTCAGGTGTACTCGCTCGGCGCCATGCGCAAGATCACCGAGCAGGGGGTGCACTTCCGGTCACCGGTCGACGGCGCGAAGGTGTTCATGGGGCCTGAAGAGTCGATGCAGATCCAGCGTGAACTCGGCTCCGATGTTGTCATGATATTCGACGAGTGCACGCCGTATCCTGCAAGCGAACGGCAGGCGGCCGAGTCCATGGAGCTGTCGCTGCGCTGGGCCGCGCGCAGCAAGGCAGCGCATGCCGGAAACCCCAATGCCCTGTTCGGCATCGTACAGGGTGGGGTGTTCAGCGATCTGCGCGCTCGCTCGCTGGATACCCTCGCCGAGATTCGAATTTGACGGCTACGCAGTGGGTGGGCTGTCGGTCGGTGAGCCGCCGGAGGATCGCTGGCGGGTACTGGATTTTCTCGCCGACCGCCTCCCTGCCACTCATCCGCACTACCTCATGGGTGTTGGCACACCCGAGGATATCGTGGAGGCCGTGCGACGCGGCATCGACATGTTCGATTGTGTCATGCCGACCCGCAATGCCCGAAACGGGCACCTGTTCACCCACGACGGCGCTGTGCGCATCCGAAACGCGATGCACCGGGGTGATATCCGGCCGCTCGACGAGGCCTGTGACTGCTATACCTGCCGCAATTACAGTCGCGCCTACCTGCGCCATCTGTTCAGCTGCAACGAGATCCTCGGGGCACGCCTTAACACCATTCACAATCTTTATTATTACCAGTCCCTGATGAGAAATATCCGCGCCGCGATTGCCGCCGGCACCTTTGCGAGCTTCCGCGATGATTTCTATGCACAGCGCGGATTGCCTGTCCCGGTCTGAGCTATGGCATAATCACGCGCCTTTGGGATTGCCCGGCGATCTTGCCGCACATTTCTTCTGACTGGAGCGCACGATGAGTTTCTTTATTTCCGATGCAATGGCACAAAGCCCGGTACCGGGCGGTGACGGGGGTATGTCGATCATTTTCCTGATTGGCATGTTTGTCATCATGTATTTCTTCCTGATTCGTCCGCAGGTCAAGCGGCAGAAAGAACACAAGGCGATGGTCGAGGGGCTCAAGAAGGGCGACGAGATCCAGACCAACGGTGGCATGATGGGCAAGATAATCGAAATCGGCGACAACTTCATGAAGGTTGAGATTGCCGACAATGTCGTCGTGACCGTGCGCAAGACTTCGGTCGAGGCGATCATGCCCAAGGGCAGCCTGAAAGAAATGTAACCGCCCCAGCGGCCGCATGCTTTCCGAGCGGCCGTGTTCAACCTGGCTTCACTGTAATCATGCTTAACCAATATCCGATGTGGAAGAACCTGCTGGTGGCGGTCGTGCTGCTGACGGGACTGCTTTATGCGCTTCCGAACATTTATTCCCAGGACCCCGTCATCGAGGTCACCGGGACGCGCAGCGAGCAGGTTGACAAGACCCTGCAGCAGAACATCCTGGCGGCACTTGAGCTCGCGCAGATCGGTATCAAGTCTTCGGAATTGAAGGTCGACCGCCTGCAGATACGTTTCAATGCACCGGAAGATCAGCTGGCGGGTCAGGACGTGGTGGCCAAAATGCTGCCACCGGAGTTCACCCACGCCCTGACGCTTTCGCCGGATGTGCCGGGATGGCTGAGCGCCATTGGTGGCCAGCCCATGAATCTCGGTCTCGATTTGCGCGGCGGCATCCATGTCCTGATTGACGTAGACATGGAGGCGGCCATCGAGAAGACCTTGGAGCGGCATGCGGGCAACGTGCGCACGACCTTGCGCAAGGAAAAGATCCGCTATGTCACGGTCAAGCAGGCCGGAAACGCGGTCGATGTGCGTTTCCGCGAAGCCGCGCTGCGTGATCGCGCCGAAGAAGTGCTGGGTGCCGAATTCCGTGACCTCGGAATCAGTGTGCGTGACGAGGGTGAGGATTTCTATGTGCGGGTCTTCATGACTCCGGAAGAGGAGCGTAGCTCACGCCGGCTTGCCCTGGAGCAGAACATCACCACCCTGCGCAACCGCGTGAATGCACTCGGCGTATCGGAACCGGTCATTCAGCAGCAGGGTGACCGCCGTATCGTGGTCGAGCTCCCGGGGGTGCAGGATCCGGGGAAGGTCAAGGACCTGCTGGGTGCCACGGCCACTCTGGAATACCGCCTCGCGCATGGCGACCTGGCGGAGGCCCTGGAGGCCGAGCGTAGTGGCCGTGCGCCCGCGGGTACGGCCCTCTATCGCGAACGCAACGGACAACCGATCCTGCTCAAGCGCCAGGTGATCGTCACCGGTGACGAGATGACCAGCGCCTCGGCCGGATTCGACCAGCAATCGGGCCAGTCCGCCGTTTTCGTCAATCTCGACAGCAAGGGTGCGCGTCGGATGCGCAATGTCACGACCGACAATGTCGGCAAGCCGATGGCGGTCGTGTTCAAGGAAAAGCGTACGGTGGGTCGCGACGAAGAGGGCAGGCCGATCCGCAAGTGGGTGGAAGAGGTCATCAACGTCGCCACGATCCGCGAACCATTCGGGCGGCGCTTCCAGACCACCGGTCTGGACAATCCCCAAGAGGCGCACCAGTTGGCCCTGCTGCTGCGCGCCGGGGCCCTTGCCGCGCCGATCGACATCGTCGAGGAACGCACCATCGGGCCCAGCCTGGGTCAGGACAACATCGACCAGGGCTTCACCTCGGTGATGGTCGGTATGTTGCTGGTGCTGGTGTTCATGGCGGTCTACTACAGGTCCTTTGGCCTGGTCGCCAATCTGGCGCTGGTCAGCAACCTGTTCCTGATCGTCGCCGTTCTGTCGATACTTCAGGCCACGCTGACTCTGCCGGGCATCGCCGGCATCGTATTGACCGTCGGTATGGCGGTGGACGCCAACGTGCTCATCTTCGAGCGCATACGTGAGGAACTGCGGATTGGCAGTACGCCGCAGGCGAGTATCCACGCCGGTTATGCCAAGGCCTTCAGTACCATCCTGGATGCCAACGTGACGACCTTTATCGCGGCCATCGTGCTGTTCTCGATCGGCAGTGGTCCGGTGCGTGGTTTCGCAGTGACCCTGGCAATCGGCATCCTGACCTCGATGTTCACGGCCATCATCGGTACGCGTTCGGTGGTGAACCTGGTGTATGGCGCCAAGCGCGTCGAAAAGCTATCGATATAAATATCCGGTATCAGCCATGAAAATACTCAAAAGCAAGCAGAACATCGATTTCATGGGCAAACGCCAGATTGCGCTGGTGTTCTCCCTGGTATTGATCGCCATCGCCATAGGTTCGATCGTGGCGCGAGGCCTGAGTCTTGGAATCGATTTCACCGGAGGTACCCTCATCGAAGTGGGTTACAGTGAACCCGCCGATCTCGAGTCGGTGCGCAAGGCCCTGGTCGATTCCGGTCACGGTGACAGCTCGGTGCAGCAGTTCGGGACGCCGCGCGATATTCTGATCCGGCTCGCCAGCAGTGCCGATGCGGACAGTGCGAGCCTGAGCAATGAGGTCTTTGCCGCGCTGTCGAAGGCGGCCGACAGCTCAGGTCGACCTGCGCCGGGTCGAATTCGTCGGGCCGCAGGTCGGTGACGAACTGGCCGAGGATGGCGCCCTCGCGGTACTGGTCGCACTGATTGCTATCCTGATGTACGTCGCCATGCGTTTCGAGTGGCGTTTTGCCGTTGGCTCCGTGATCGCCTTGGTACACGATGTCATCATCGTTGTCGGTCTGTTCGCCCTGCTGCAGATCGATTTTGATCTGCCGGTGCTGGCCGCCGTCCTGGCGGTGATCGGCTACTCGCTCAACGACACTATCGTTGTGTTCGACCGCATCCGCGAAAATTTCCGCAAAATGCGCAAAGGTGAACCCGTCGACATCGTAAACCGTTCACTCAACGAGACCCTGTCACGTACCTTGGTCACATCGTTGACCACCATTCTGGTGCTGCTCGCCCTGTTCTTCCTGGGTGGTGAGATCATCCATGGTTTTGCCTTCGCCCTGCTGATTGGCGTACTCATCGGTACCTACTCATCGATCTATGTTGCCAGTACCTCGATCCTGATGTTGGGCGTCAGCAAGGCGGACCTGATGCCGGTTAAGAAAGAGGGCGTCGTGGACGATAGACCCTGAAACTATGGGCAGGCCATGGCCCGCTCACGCGCGTCAGGACGCCGCCTCATATCCAATAATCCGGCCGGGCTGATATGCACATTCTCTGGGTGATCGAAGTCACGCGAATGGTATTGGCAAAAGTCTGATCGCCACCGTGAAGATCCTCACATTCAGTTCGCTATTCCCCAATTCGCGTCAGGCCTCGCACGGTATCTTTGTCGAAAATCGCCTGCGCCAGCTGTGGCGGCAATGTGGCTTGCAGAAGATTTCGATCGTCCTTTCGTCGTTACCGGCAGGGGTACAGATCTGAATCTCATCCCACGGTACCTGGGGCCGCGCAAGAAGATTATGCGGGTCGCCCAAAAGGCGGCGCATATGATGACCGTGGCGGGCGCGCTGAAAGGCTATCTGCTCGACCTGGGAGTGGCCGATGAGCGGGTCACTGTTCTGCGTAACGGCGTTGATCTGACGTTTTTTCACCCGGCAGAAAATATCGCTACTTTGCGCGAGTCCCTGGGGTTCTCCGAGAAGCCGACGCTACTGTCGGTTGGTCACCTGATCGAGCGTAAAGGACATCACCTTGTGATCGAGGCCATGCGTAATCTGCCCGGCATGGATCTTGTGATTGCCGGTGACGGCCCCGAACAGGCTTCGTTGCGTCAGCTGGTGGACAGATGGGCGCTTCAAGACCGGGTAACCTTTGCAGGGCGGCTGACGCAAGACAGCTTGCGCGAACACTATCAGGCGGCAGACGCCCTGATTCTGGCGTCCAGTCGCGAGGGTTGGGCGAATGTACTCCTTGAATCCATGGCCTGCGGCACGCCGGTAGTCGCTACCCCGGTAGATGGTACGCCCGAGGTGGTCGCCTCTGCCGCTGCCGGACAGCTGACGGCAAATCGCAGCGCCGATGCGATCGTTTCTGCGACGGAGGCACTGTTTGCTCAGCTTCCTGATCGTGGCGCCACACGACGTTATGCAGAGGGATTCAGCTGGGACGATACCTCGCGCGGCCAGCTGGAGATTTTTCAGCGGGCAATCGCCACCAAGGGCTGAACGCAATCAACTGACTGCACCTGCGCCGGTTCCGACAGCATCGGACAGAATGGTTCCTCCCCCGCGCTTCCGTCCTCAATAGTTGGCTCTTCCGGCCGCTAAGTTGGGCGTTGATCGCTTATTACTTGGGGCGGCGGTTGGTGCATTTAGGGGAAAAAAGGTGGGCAAATGCAGCTATGCATGCCGGGAACGGCGCGCGCGGTGCTTTGTGCCTGCAAACCCGAGTGGGGCAACTGCTGCAAGCGACTCGAGACGCCGAGGGACCTCATGCCGTCCGCGAGTGATGTACCGGCGCTCGATACGCCGGCAATAGACCGACAGACGGCCAGGGAGCAGCAGCTTTTCCTGCTGAGGTACCTCCACCATGGCGTCCTGTTGACCTGCTCTATCATGGCGGTGGTGGTTATCCTGCTATGGAACGAGGTCGACCATGTGCGGCTGATGGCCTGGTATGGCCTGGTCGTCGCCGTATCCCTTTTTCGGCTCACGTTGCTCCGGCGCCGTGCGGCGCTGGCGGCCGCGGATGGTCCGGACGAAGTGGTACAGCTTGGCCTGCACACCGGGGCCTTTGCCTCCGCACTGGTTTGCAGTGTTGCGGTGTTTCTGGCCGGGCAGAGCGCCCAGCCTGCCGATATGATGATTGTCATTGTCTTGCTCGGAGGTATGGCTGCCGGTGCGCTTGGGACGCTTGGCGCCGTCATCCAGGTCTACAATCTTTACCTGTTCGCCCTGTTGACGCCCCCCATTGCGTGGCTGCTGATGAATGGCGAAGAGGGCAAAAGCACGCTGGCACTGACGGCGCTGGTTTTTCTTGGGGCCATGCTGGTTACCGGACGCGGGTACGGCACCCGTCTCGAGCAGTCTTATCGGCTCGGGTTCCGCAATCTTGCCCTCAACGAACATCTGGCATTGGCTAGCGCGGAGGCCGTGGACAACAGCCGCAAGCTGGAGCTGGAGGTGGAGCAGCGACGCAAGGCGGAGTCGGAGATCAAATCGGTCGCAGTCCGTCTGCAGCAGGCAAACAAACATCTGCACGCAGAGGTTCTGCGGCGCCAAAAGAATGAGAAAGCAGTGAGGCTGCAGGCGGAGCAGACACGGCGCAGCGAAATGCGGCTGCGGGCGGTTATCGAGAACAGTTTCGATGGGATTGTGACGGTAGGCGGAGATGCCAGGATCCTGTCCGCGAATCCGGCCGCTCAAAGGTTGTTGGGCGGTCCCGAAAAACTGCTCCTCGGACGCAACCTGGCCGTCTTCCTGCCCGGACTCGAGCTCGGGTCTGAAAGTCCTGCGCCGCGCGGGTTGTGGGTGACGTCGGGCGCCGAGGGGCGGATACCGGTTTCGTTTGCGGCAGCACCGCTGTCGATGAGCGGCGAGCAGGGCTACGTCTGCGTCCTGCGGGATGAAACGGAATCGGACAAAGCCCGCCAGGCATTGCTTGCCGCCAAGGAAGCAGCCGAGTCGGCAAACCGGGCGAAGTCGGATTTTCTCTCGAGCATGAGTCATGAACTGCGCACACCATTACACGCGATTCTGGGTTTTGCCCAATTGCTCGAGGCGGACCCCGAAAACCCGCTCTCGGAGGCGCACGCAGCGAGTACCAAAGAGATCAACAAGGCAGGATGGCATCTGCTCAATCTGATCAACGATGTGCTCGATCTGGCACAGATAGAGTCCGGAAAGATGGAAATCAGACGGGAATCGGTTGTCGTTCGCGATCTGGTGGCCGATGCGATCACCCTGGTCGCACCATTGGCGGCCGAACATCGGGTGACTTTGAAGGATGAATCGCAGGCCAGTGAACAGAAGGTTTGCGCAGATCCGATGCGCCTGAAGCAGGTGATGATCAATCTGCTTTCCAATGCCATCAAGTACAACCGACCGGGGGGTTGGGTTGAGATAAAGGCACCTGACTGTACCCGGGAAATATGCCGACTGACGGTGTCGGATACGGGGGTCGGTTTGACACCGGAGCAGCAGGAGGCAATTTTCGACCATTTCATCCGCGTGGCCGACAACAGGAACCGGATCGAGGGTACGGGCGTCGGCCTGGCGATCACCCGGAAGCTGGTCCATGGCATGGGTGGTGAGATCGGTGTGCGCAGCCGTGTCGGTGTCGGCAGCAGTTTCTGGATTGACCTCCCGGCTGTCAAAAGCGACAGACCGGCGAACCAGGTGGCCGCTTCTTCCTGAGTTCTAACTCAACCGGCGTTAAGGATTCCACCCTGTTTACAGCCTGTCGGACTCAACACTGTTTGGCCGCAAATCCCCGGATAGCGACCAACTCCCCTTATCCTCCTCGTCACATAGCGGGCTATTCTCCTCGGACGATAAGCCGGTTTGATTTGCTCCCAGTGATTTTCGCCGCAAACGGGCAAGTCCGACAGGCTGTTAACGTCTGGTCTCTCCCGCTATGATCCGCTGAGACCCCGCCCGGGGTCGACTTGCCACACACAAAAAATCATCCGGAGGAGCCCCCATGAAACTCGAAACCCTGGCATTGCATGCCGGTTATGAAGGTGACCCGACGACGCACGCCGCCACCACGCCGATTTACCAGACCACGTCGTTCACGTTCGACGACACGCAGCATGGTGCGGACCTCTTTGACCTCAAGGTCGCGGGAAACATCTATACGCGGATAATGAATCCGACCCAGGCCGTGCTGGAACAGCGGCTGGCCGAGATGGAAGGCGGTGTCGCGGCCCTGTGCCTGGCCTCCGGCATGGCCGCGGTTACCTATTCGATCCAGTGTATCGCGGATGTCGGCTGCAATATCGTCAGTACGAGCCAGCTGTATGGTGGCACCTATAACCTGTTTGCACACACCTTTCCTCGCCAGGGCATCGAAGTGCGGTTCGCCTCGCATGATGACTATGCCGGGCTCGAGGCCCTGATCGACGACAACACCCGTGCGGTGTTCTGCGAATCGATCGGCAACCCTGCCGGCAATGTCGTGGATATCATCAAACTGGCCGATATCGCGCATCGCCACGGGGTGCCTCTTATCGTGGATAATACGGTGCCTACGCCCTTCCTGTGCAAGCCCTTCGAGCTCGGCGCGGACGTCATCGTCCACGCGCTCACCAAGTACATCGGGGGCCACGGCACCAGTATCGGAGGCGCCATTG
The DNA here is from genome assembly GCA_963759055.1 of uncultured Gammaproteobacteria bacterium. Taxonomy (GTDB): domain Bacteria; phylum Pseudomonadota; class Gammaproteobacteria; order Chromatiales; family Chromatiaceae; genus Thiosocius. The sequence goes on along the minus strand of CAVWYD010000012.1, from coordinate 44,282 downwards.
TCGATTCGGGCAAATTCGACTGGGCTGCGAATGCCAAACGTTTCCCCATGCTCAACGAGCCCGATCCCTCCTATCACGGCGTGGTCTATACCGAGGCGCTGGGCCCGGCGGCCTATATCGGCCGTTGCCGTGTGGTGCCGCTGCGTAACACCGGGGCAGCCATCTCCCCGATGAACGCCTTCCTGATTATGCAGGGGCTGGAGACCCTGGGTTTGCGGATGGAACGCCATTGCGAGAATGCACAACGGGTGGCGGAGTACCTGCAACAGCATCCGAAAGTGGAATGGGTAAGTTACGCCGGCCTTTCAGACAGCCCCTACTACGAACTGTGTGGCAAGATCACCGGCGGCAAGGCCTCGGGAATTCTCAGTTTCGGTATCAAGGGGGGTGCGGCAGCTGGCGCCAGATTCATAGATGCCCTGCAGATGATTCTGCGGCTGGTGAATATCGGTGATGCCAAATCCCTGGCGTGTCATCCTGCAACCACAACCCATCGGCAGCTTGGTCCCGAAGAACTGGCCACCGCAGGCGTGCGTGAGGATATGGTGCGGTTGTCGATCGGCATCGAGCATATCGACGACATTATCGCGGATATCGATCAGGCTCTCACTGCAGCCGGGTAACACTGTACCTGTCGGTTCGGTGCGGTCGGTCTGGCGGCCCACCATCAAGTAGGTAAAAAACCCTGCAAGTCGCTCCGGCCTGCAGGGTTTTTCTTGTTTCACTGTTGTCGCGCTGGCTGTCCTCCGACCGCCGGGGTCTGGAGTGACGTCTAAAGTCAGCCAACTGCCCTGCCGCCAACGCTTTAGTAATCACTGGACCTAGAGTCGCCAATGAAAAAGAAGATTACCCCGGTGGCACGCGAACGCGTCCTGAGAGAAGAAGACTTCATCGTGTCGAAAACGGACCCGAAGGGACGTATCACCTATGCAAATCGCGTATTCAGCGAGTTCGCGGGCTTTTCCGAGGAAGAACTTCTAGGTACCCAGCACAATATCGTTCGCCACCCGGACATGCCACGAGCCGTGTTCAAGATGATGTGGGAGACATTGGAGCAAGGCAGGGAGTTTTTCGGCTACGTCAAGAATCTGGCCAGCGACGGGTCTTTCTACTGGACCTTTGCCAATATCACAGCGACACGTGACCAGCACGGCGAAACAGTCAGCTATTTTTCAGTACGGCGTAAGCCATGCCGAGAGGCGATTGCCCTCCTGGAACCGGTCTACGCGGACATGTTGGAAAAAGAGAAGGAAGTGGGCCCCAAGGCCGCAATCGAAACATCACGCAGGATTCTCCAGGATTGCTATCAGTCGAAAGGCGAGACCTATGACCAGTTCGTTCTTGCGCTGTAATTTGCGCGGTGCGCTTATCGGTGTGACTGTCTGCCTGACTGCGGTTGGCCTGTACGCGACGCTCAGTTATGGGCTGGACCCGCTGCTGTTATCGTTCCCCGGGGCCGGCATTGTCCTCAGCGCCTTGGGTCTGCAGGCTCATCAGCGGGACCGGGACGTGTTCGAAAAAATCAGACAGCTCGGTGATGCCAGCCGGAAGGGTGATACGGATTTCCGAATCACGCATATTGACGCGAACCACGAGGTCGGTGAGGCACTCTGGCGCATCAATGAGGGCCGGGACCAGATTGAAGCGTTTTTTCGTGAGGTGGACACCGCTTTTCAATATGTCGAAAAAGACCAGTATTTTCGCCGTGCCCAGCCTGTCGGCCTTCAAGGGCAGTACCGCGCGGTGATCGAGCGTATCAACGTATCCATTGAGTCCATGGGCGATACCTGGTCGCGACGCCGGTTCGATATTTTCGGAGCGAAACTCGGTGAACTCAAGTCCAGTAATCTGTTGGAGCATCTGCAAAGGACACAGCAGGATCTGGCGCAGATTACCGAGCAGATGAAACTTGCGGCCGACAACACCTGCGGGTCTGTGGAGGTGGCGAACCACAGTCGGGCATCGATCGGCAGGGTGACGGAAAATCTGCATCAACTGCTGGCAAAGATGGAGGGGGTGCATGGCACCTCGATCGAACTTGGCAGCCACAGCCAGGAGATCGGCGAGATCCTGGAGTTGATAATTGGGATTGCTGACCAGACCAACCTGCTGGCACTCAATGCCGCGATCGAGGCAGCCAGGGCGGGTGAGCATGGCCGCGGCTTTGCGGTGGTGGCCGATGAAGTCAAGAAGCTCGCTCAGCGGACAAAGGAGGCCACCGGCAACGTCCGCGAGGTCATGGACGGTTTCAGCAGTTCAGCGAAACAGGTGACGGACGAGGCCGCGGCCATGTCCGAGATGGCCGGAGAGTCGCAGGACATCATCGAAAAGTTCGAGACAGATTTCGTGAAGTTTTACGAGAATGCGACCAATGCGCACACCTCGGTAAGCCGTGCCCGAACCATCAGCGATTCCTCCCTCAGCAAGGTGGATCACATGATCTATATCCAGAACGCCTACCGCGCCCTGGACCTCGGTGAGGCCTCGGAATCCTGGAAAAAGTGCCAGGTTTCGCCGAATCATTGCCGCTTCGGAAAATGGTACAAGGACGGCGATGGTGCGGCCGGTTTTGCGCATCTGCCTTCTTACGGGCAGATTGATTCACCGCATCGTGCAGTACACGAGAGTGTGCATCGTGCGCTGGATCTGGCACAGGGCGACTGGAAGGAATCTGCTGCGGCGCAGGAAGAGATACTGGCGGCCTATCAGGAGACTGAGGATCGTAGCAGCGAGCTCATGGCGCTGCTCAGTGATCTGGCCCATGAGAAGCAGCAGATCGATTCTTCGTCGAATCAGCAGTTGGGCAACAGCAGCACGACCTGAACGACGCCCCGCTTTGCTGCATGCCTGTTTGACCAGGCTTTTTCAGTTTTCCGGTTCACTGAGGCGGCGCACCAGCCAGCCGCGAAAAAAGGGATTGTCGGTGTCCGCAAAAAGCTGCGCCTGTGTCAGCCATTCGCGCAGCTGCTCCGGATCCTCGGCCGGCTTGCCGTGTTGAGCAAAGTAGCAATCCAGATAGAACTCGCCCTGCAGCGCGCGCCATCTTTCATCATCGATGGCATCGCGAAACCGGTCTGGAAAAGGCAAAATCTTGTCGTCGGACATCTTCTTTCCTCACCGTTTGTCCTGCAGAGCAGGACAGACAGTGTCAGCGTTGCTGCCGCCACCAGTGGTCAACGATACGTGCAACATTGAGATCGTCAGGACCCGACTTCCAGCTTTCCGCGACCGGCGCGTCGCTGCTGGCCGGTGCGGGATTCGGCGGATAGAGTTGCAGGCGGGTAGGTAGCGGGATTGCCTCACCGACCGCCAGCGCCTCCCCACGATGCAGTGTCGTCAGGACGTCGGCGAGGTCCTGTTCACCCTCCGGCATCAGTTTGCGAATATATTCCTGATCCTGCGGGTTGGTGGTGCGCAGGCAGATGAAGTTGCTGCACTGGGAAAGCACGGTTTCCGACAGTTCGGTCGGACGCTGACTGATGACGCAGAGGCCGACGGCATATTTTCGGCCTTCTTTTGCGATGCGTTCCATCTCCCTTCGGCTGCCTTCGTGCTGCGCGTCTGCTTCACGTGGGATGTACTGGTGTGCCTCTTCGCACACGAGAAGAATGGGGAATTCGCGGCGTTGCGGGTTCCAGTAGTTGAACTCGAATGCCAACCGCCCGATCTGGGACGACACGGTCGGGCGCACATCATGCGGCACGGGGCTCAGATCGATTACCGTGATCTGGCGCTTCGGTTCACCGAGGCCGATGAAATCGCGCAGCAGGTCTTCCAGATCAAGTGACTTGGTACGGCGTTTGGGCCGGAACAGAAAGTCATAACGCGAATCGTTGAACATCGACTGGAAGCGCACCAGGAATTCATCGAATGCGCCGAACAGCGGTCCTTGGGTCTTGCCGAAATCAAACTGCTGTTCGTTGGCCTGTTTGAAAAGCAGGTAAAGCTCCTTCAGCGAGAAAAACACCGGTGAATCGACAGACAGGCGGTCGATGCCGAGATATTCATTGCCCTTTTTGCGCAGGCCGTGCAAGACCTCGCGCATGAATGAAATCTGCAGAGAGGCGTTCGGGTCGGTACGGTCGATCAGCAGATCGACCAATTCGCCATATGTCAGCAGCCAGTATGGGATCTCCAGGCTGCGCGCATCGACATGGCGGACGATGTCGACCGGGAAGGCACTGTGAAAGTTGTCATGTTCATCACGCCAGCCATATTCGCCATGCAGGTCCAGCACAACGATGTGTGCCTTCGGCATCAGCTTCACAGTCCGTTGCAGCAGGCTACTGACCGCCCAGGATTTACCGGAACCGGATTGGCCCAGGATGGCGAGATGACGACTGAACAGCAGATTGGGCTCGACGAAAACACGCAGCTCTTCACGCTGGCTCAGGCGACCAAGGTGCAATCCATGGCGTCGGACGCCGTCGAACATGGCATCGAGTTGGGCGCTTTCCGCCATGTAAACCGGCGTGCCCAGTGGCGGATAATGTCCGACACCGCGGAAAAACTTGCCGTCGCTGGAGATTTCGCCCAGGGGCAGCAGACGCAGCATGCGCGTCGTATCGTCGCCGTGTCCCTCCTCGCGCGCACTGATTATCTGGCACAGCACCTGTTCCTGCTGTCCGCGTGCGATCACGTAGGTTCCGATCTGTCCGATCGAGACGATCTCGCCGCCGACCTGGCGATACGCTTCGAAATTCGGCCCGCTGTCTTGCAGCCGGGCGATAAAGCGTGCACCCGACACCTCCGTCAGGTTGCCGAGAAATCCGGGGTCTGCGTCCTTCATGAGCTTCCGTTCTAGTCAGGGGTCGGGGACAAGAATAGCGCCAACCGCCTTCGATCCCCAAGCAAATCCACACGATTTCATATCTGACATCCTATGGTCACGGCCTTAGAATACAGCGATGGCACTGTGGGGAGATCGTTCCGGATGTCACGAGTCACCGTTATAGGCGCAGGATTCGCCGCGCTTACCGCCGTGCGCAAGCTGCGCGCGGCAGATGCGAATCTGGGTATCGATCTGATTGCACCCAGACCGGAGTTTGTCTACTACCCGGGGACGATCTGGATTCCCACGGGATTGCGTCAGCCGGAAGACCTGGTCGTGCCGCTGGGAAATTTCTTTGCGCGCATGGGTGTCAGCTACCATCAGGCGGCTGCCGAAGGCCTGCGCGATGGCGGACGTGTGGTTATCACGGATCAGGGTGAGTTTAACAACGACGGGCTGATTATCGCCTGCGGCGGACGTTTCATCCGCAAACTGCCGGGCATCGAGCATTCCTTCCTACCCTGTGGCGGGGTGGAGGTCACGGCTCAGGTCCGTGACCGCCTGGCTGATCTGGAGGGCGGCACCCTGGCATTCGGATTTTCCGGCAATCCCAAAGAACCCTCGGCCATGCGAGGCGGCCCGGTGTTCGAATTCCTTTTTGGGATAGACGCCTGGCTACGCAAACAGGGGCGGCGCGACAATTTCAACCTGGTGTTTTTCACCCCGGCGGAAAAGCCCGGTCAGCGACTCGGGCCCAAGGCGGTTAAGGGGCTGATGGCTGAGATGAAAAAACGCAATATCCAGACTCACCTCGGGCACAAACTCAAGTGCTTCGAGGCCGGCAAGGTCGTGACCGAGGGCGGTGAGTTCCCTGCTGACATGATCCTTTTCATGCCGGGCATGACCGGCAATCAATGGTTCGATGCCACCGATCTGCCACGTTCCGAGGGTGGAATGATCCGTGCTGACCGGTTTTGTCAGGTGGAAGGCTGGGACAAGGTCTATGTGGCTGGCGACTCGGGCAGCTTCCCGGGACCGGAATGGCTGCCCAAGCAGGCCCACATGGCGGATCTGCAGGCGAGTGCGGCAGTCGCCAATCTGATGGATGGATTCCAGGGAAAGGCGGCGAGTCATACCTACAGGGCCGAATTGATGTGCATCGTGGATACGCGCACCAGTGCCATGTTTGTTGCCCGCAGTGCGAAAAGGAATGTGGTTCTGCCGTCTTTCATCGGCTTTCACTGGGCCAAGCGTGCATTCGAGTGGATGTATCTACGCCGGTACCGTTGAAGAACCCGCAGGTGGTGCGCGACGCTCGACAATGTGGGTAGGGTTTTGCCCGATAAAGCCGGCAGGCACAGCCTGCCTTACGAAACTGTGCGGCCTCAGGCTTTAGGGCGTCTGGCAGGATTTGCGGGCGGGCCGGGAACGCAAAGTTGGCGCAGAGACCGCAAAGTTCAATTATAAAAAATGATTCTGCGACCTCTGCGTTCCCATGAACACTGCAGGTACGGGCTGCGCCCGACGATTCGGTCAGACACAGTCTGCCCTGCGATTCCAGCACTCGACGGAACAACTGATCGGGGGTTCAGTCGCCGAGCAGCAGCTTTAGCGATATCGCGAGAGAGACCAGGACCAGCAGCGGTCGAATCAGCCGGGTTCCGTGACGGATCACCAGGTGCGATCCCACCCAGGCCCCTGCCATCTGCGCCAGGCCCATAGGCAGACCGACCTGCCAGATCACCTGGCCGGCAAGGGCGAAGAAAAGCAGCGACGCGATGTTGCTGGTGAAGTTGAGGACCTTGGTGGCAGCGGTTGCGCGCCGCAGGTTGTAGCCGAGCAGCATAACGAAGGCAGCAGCGAAAAAGCTGCCTGTCCCCGGTCCGAAAAAGCCATCGTAGAAACCCACGCTGAAACCGATCAGCAGGCCGAACAGTCCATGGCTGATGCGGTGATGTGCGTCCTGGTCGCCAATGCGCGGTGACAGCAGAAAATACAGTGCGAACGCGATCAACAGCGACGGCACGACCTCCTCGAGCAGGTCTGAACCGAGCCTCTGTACTGCCAGGGTGCCGGATACGGATCCAATGAAGGTCATGAGAATCGGGATACGCAATCGCCCGAGCTGAATCTCCCCTTTGCGCACGAAATGAGTAGAGGAGGTCAGGGTGCCAAAGGTGCCCTGCAGTTTGTTTGTGGCCAGCGCCTGGACAGGCGGCAGGCCCGCCCACAAGAGTGCCGGAAGCGCCAGCAGGCCACCGCCGCCGGCTATCGCGTCGATCATGCCGGCCGCGCCGGCCACTGCAACCAGCACCAGCAGAGTATCGAAAGGAAGCAAATTCCACGCGGCACTCCGCAAAAGGGCGCATTGTAGACCAGTTGGCACCTGCCAACTGGTTGGTAAGTGAAACGCTTTGGGTGTGCGCGTTTTATGGACCGCTTATCGAAGAATCAAGCGCTGGCCCATTCCGCCAGGCGCTCGACGGCAGTGGTGACGCGATTACAATGGCGCCTGACGAAGTCTTCATCGACCGTTTCCGTTTCGGCTTTCTGCAAGGCCCCGGTGCCATCGAAGTCGACGATGGCCAGGCGTGCAGACAGCTCTTGCGGCGGGCGTCCGAAACAGTCGCCGGGTAATACCGCAACCCCCGTTTCCTCGAGCAGGCGTTCACAAAAGTCCTGGCCGTTGGCGATGCCCCGGCTCGCCAGGCCCGGGCGATGATGTTCGAACCGCGGAAACAGGTAGAAACCACCGGCCGACTGGCTGAGCACCGCGCCTGCATCTGAAAGCGTCCGGTAGGCATGGCCCGCAAGGGCTGCGAGTATCTGGCGGCTGTGCAACAGGTAACTGTGCATCTCTGGTCGGTCTTCGAGTGCCGTCACCGCCGCGTACTGGATGGGCGCGCTGGTCGAGGTGAATGTCTCACTGGCGACTGCGGCCATGGCGTCCGCCAGCCAGCTAAGGCTCTGTGGAAAGACGAAGAAACCGAGCCGCCAGCCGCCGGCGCCGCACCATTTGCTCAATCCATTGCTGATGATCGTGCCTTCCGGATAGAAGCGTGCCAGTGAGACGTGATCGTCGGAGTAGTGGGTGCCACTGTAGATCTCGTCCGACAAAGCAAGCACCCGGTACTTGCGCAGCACCTCGGCAAGTGCCTGCAACTGTTCTGCGTCGTAACAAAGTCCGGTGGGGTTGCTCGGCGAATTCAGGATCAGCAGCCGCGGGCGCTCCGGGTCCTGCGCACAGAGTTCTTCCAGCGCCTCCGGCTCAACGCCGAGGCCAGTCTCCGGTCGGGTGCGCAGCCAGTGAATATTGCGTCCGATGATGCGGGCCTGTGGCGCATAAGAGACCCACGATGGTGAGGGGATCACCAGATCGCCATAGTAGACCAGTTGCACCAGGAACATGAGTTCCTTGGTGCCCGGGCCGACCAGGATGTTGTCTACCGAATAATCCAGGCCTTCGGTGCGCTTCACCCAGTCAACCACCGCCTGGCGCAGGGCCGGCAGGCCTTTGACCGACAGATAGTCTTTCTGGTGCGCATTTTGTGCCAGGCTGTCACGCACATGTGGCGGTACCGGAAAAGGTGACTGGCCAAGGCCGAGGCGGTATATCTGCCGTCCCTCGGCGAGCAGCTGCCGGGAACGTTCGTTGATCGCCAGGGTGGCGGATGGCCCCATTCCCCGAACATTCAGGTTGAGGTAGACCTCGGGTGAGCGTGGCTGACTGATCGGCATCTGGGTTTCCCTGGGAGAGTTGGTCTAATACTTATAACAGTAGCAATTTTGGTAAAGGATGAAGAAAATGGGTGAAGACGGAGAGGAAAGATACCGGGTCCTTTGGCGGCCCACTGAGAAATCAATACGCGACAGCCAGATGGCGGTGTTCATGCGCCGGGTCGAGGCGAGCAGCAGGGCCGGCCGTTCGACGGTTACCATGAGCTGTGGCAGTGGTCGGTGGATCATCGTGCCGAGTTCTGGGCTGCTGTGTGGGATTTTTCCGAGGTGATCGCCAGTCGCGACGCGGATGCGGTGCTCGAGGACGGCGATGCGATGCCGGGTTCGAGGTGGTTCGTCGGCGCACGGCTCAACTTCGCCGAGAATCTGCTGCGCTTTCGCGACGAGCGTACTGCCATCATTTTCCGTGGCGAGGACGGTCGCGACGAACGCCTCAGCTACGCGCAGCTCTACCATCGGACGGCGCGCCTGGCGGCGGCCCTGCACAAGCTGGGAATCGGGGAGGGTGACCGGGTTGCCGCCATCGTGCCGAACATTCCCGAGGCGATCATCGGAATGCTTGCCAGCGCCTGGCTGGGGGCGGCATGGTCGTCCTGTTCACCTGACTTCGGCGTCGAGGGGATCCTCGACCGCTTTGGACAGATCGAACCGCGTCTGCTGATCGCTGCAGACGGCTACCGCTTCAAAGGCCGCGTGATCGATATCCGCGACAAGGTTCGCGAGGTCTCGAACGGGCTGGGGGCGGGGTGCGCGCATTGCCTGCTCATACCCTGGCAAGAAACCGGTGAACTGGAGGGCGCCCTGAATTGGGATGACCTGCTGGACAATGAGCTTGCTGTGCCGGCCTTTGCCCAGATGCCGTTCGATCATCCGCTGTACATCCTGTTTTCGTCGGGCACCACCGGCAAGCCGAAATGTATCGTGCATGGCGCCGGCGGCACCCTGTTGCAGCATCTGAAGGAGCACCGACTGCACACGGATATCCGTCGCGACGACTGCTTGTTCTATTTCACCACCTGTGGCTGGATGATGTGGAACTGGCTGGTTTCGGGGCTGGCCAGTGGTACCACTTTGGTGCTGTTCGATGGCAATCCTTTTCATCCTGAACCCGACGCGCTCTGGCGCATGGCCGATGAGCTCGGCATCACGGTGTTCGGTACCAGTGCCAAGTACCTCTCAACGCAGGAGAAGGCGGGCGTTCGGGTAGTCGAAGGCCTGCCGCTCAAACGTCTGCGGGCCGTGCTTTCGACCGGTTCCCCGCTGGCGCCGGAGTCGTTTGATTACCTGCAGCGGGACATAAAGTCCGGTGTGCAGATCTGTTCAGTCTCGGGCGGTACCGATATCGTGTCCTGCTTTGCGCTCGGCAATCCCATGCTGCCGGTTCGACGGGGGCAGCTGCAATGTCGCGGACTGGGCATGGCGGTCGACGTGTTCGGCGCCGACGGCAACAGTCTGCGCGACCAACCGGGAGAGCTTGTCTGCACCCGGTCGTTTCCCTGTATGCCCGTGGGATTCTGGAACGATCCCGATGGCAGCCGTTATCATGCCGCCTACTTCGAGGGGTTTGCGGGCGTCTGGCTGCATGGCGACTGGACCGTTCTCACACGCGAGGGTGGTCTGATTATCGAGGGACGGTCCGATGCGGTGCTAAATCCGGGCGGTGTGCGCATCGGTACGGCGGAGATCTATCGCCAGGTCGAACGCCTGCCGCAGATACAGGAGGGCATCTGCGTCGGCCAGCGCTGGGAAGATGACGTGCGCGTGGTGTTGTTCGTTGTGCTGCGCGACGGTGCCGTGCTCGATGAAAGCCTGCGTCAGGCGATCCGCAAGACGCTGCGTGAAAACGCCAGCCCGCGGCATGTGCCGGCCAAGATCCTGCAGGTGACAGACATTCCACGTACCCGCAGCGGCAAGATCTCGGAACTGGCGGTGCGCGACACCATCGAGGGACGACCGGTGGTCAACACAGAGGCCCTGCTAAATCCGGAGGCGCTGGACCAATACCGCGACCGGGCAGAGCTGCGACAGGCCTGATCATCGCCATGCGTGGGGGTGCCGGCTCGCGTAGCGCTTGTGGCAGGCCCTCGCGGAGATGACACGGATCCCTGATACCCTTGATTTGACAAGACCTTCTTTACGTCGGCGCTCCTATAGAATGGGGAGCGATATCGGATTTGGATTCAGACATGAAGGCATTGGCCCTGCACAATCTTCGCAAGACTTACCGTAACGGCCATGAGGCCCTGCGCGGCATCGATCTGGATGTCGAGGAAGGCGACTTCTTTGCCCTGCTTGGCCCCAACGGTGCAGGCAAATCGACCGCGATCGGGATCATCAGCTCGTTGGTCAACAAGACAGCAGGTCAGGTCAGCGTGTTCGGACGGGATCTGGATCGCGAGCCGGCGGCGGTGAAGGCCTGCATCGGCCTGGTGCCACAGGAGTTCAATTTCAACCAGTTCGAGCCGGTGGTCGAGATCGTCGTCAATCAGGCCGGTTATTACGGTATCCCGCGGCGCGAGGCGTACCGGCGCGCCGAGAGTTCGCTGCAGGCAGCTCGATCTCTGGGGTAAACGCGATGTACAGGCACGCGAACTCTCCGGCGGCATGAAGCGACGCTTGATGATCGCGCGCGCCCTGGTTCACGACCCAAGACTACTCATCCTCGACGAACCCACCGCGGGCGTAGACATCGAAATTCGACGTTCGATGTGGGATTTCCTGCGCGAGATCAATGCAAGTGGCACGACCATCATACTTGACCACGCATTATCTCGAGGAGGCCGAGAGCCTGTGTCGGCATATCGCCATCATCAATCACGGCCTTATCGCAGAGCGCGCTGCCATGCACGAGCTGCTGCGTCGTCTGCATACCGAGACCTTTGTGCTGGACGTGCGCAACGAACTCCAGGGTATCGAGCAGATTCCCGGGTTCTCGGTTGAGCTGATCAACAGTACGACGATCGAGGTCTCGGTGACGCGCGATAGCGGTCTGAACCCGCTGTTCGAGGTGCTCAACGAACGCGGCATCGAGGTCCTCAGCCTGCGCAACAAGCAGAATCGTCTGGAGCAGTTGTTCATGGGGCTGGTGAATGCAGGTATCGACGTGAAGAGCCGCACGGCATGAGTCAGAAATCTGTCTACTGGGTGGCCTTCAAGACCATCGTGACCAAGGAGATACTGCGGTTCGCCCGTATCTGGGTGCAGACGGTTCTGCCGCCGGCGATCACCATGGCGCTGTACTTCGTCATTTTCGGCAAGCTGATCGGCTCTCAGATCGGCGATATGGAAGGTTTTCGCTATATCGATTTCATCGTCCCGGGACTGATCCTGATGTCGGTGATCTCCAACAGCTATGCCAATGTCGTTGCGAGTTTTTACAGCAGCAAGTTTCAGCACAATATCGAGGAACTGCTGATAGCGCCTATACCGGATTTCATCATCCTGACCGGTTACGTTGCCGGTGGTGTCGCCCGTGGCGTCGTTGTCGGCACGGTGGTAACAGCCGTTTCGATGTTCTTTACTGATCTGCAGATCCACAGTTACGGTGTCACGGTGGCGGTGTTTGTCCTGACCTCGATTCTGTTCTCGATCGCCGGTTTCATCAACGCCGTATACGCCAACAGTTTCGACGACATCTCGATCGTGCCGACCTTCGTGCTCACCCCGCTGACCTACCTCGGTGGCGTGTTCTATTCGATCAGCATGCTGCCGGAGTTCTGGCAGGGGGTCTCCCTGGCCAATCCTGTGCTCTACATGGTGAACGCGTTTCGCTATGGCCTGCTGGGCGTGAGCGATATCGCGATGTGGCAGGCCTTTGCGATCATTCTGGGATTCATCCTTGCCCTCGGGACCTTTGCAATGTGGTTGCTGGCGCGTGGCGTCGGCATCAAGAGCTGATGGCCAGACGGCCGGCCTCTTCAGCCAGGCGCGCGCAGTGGTCCTGGGCCTTTTACGATTGGGCCAACTCGGCTTTCGCCACCACTGTCATGGCGGGGTTTTTCCCGGTGTTCTTCAAATCGTACTGGGCTACCGGCATGCCGGCGACCGAGAGCACCGTACGGCTTGGTACCGCCAACGCGATTGCATCCATGCTGGTGGTTCTGCTCGCGCCTCTATTGGGTGTAATCGCCGACCGCAGCGGTAAAAAGAAGGGGCTGCTGCTGATGTTGGCGACCCTGGGTGTGCTGATGACATCCGGGCTTTTCCTGGTGGCCGAGGGGTATTGGCTGGTGGCGGTCGGATTCTATGTCCTCGGCGTGATCGGTTTTGCCGGGGCCAATGTCGCCTACGATGCCATGTTGCTCGACGTGGCGGAAAAGTCCGAGCTGGAACGGGTGTCGGCCATGGGGTTCGCACTCGGCTACCTGGGTGGCGGCCTGCTGTTTGCGGTTAATGTTTTGATGGTGTTGTACCCGGAGTCTTTTGGCTTGGAAGACAAGACACAGGCCGTGCGTCTCGCCTTCCTGATGGTTGCGGTCTGGTGGGCCGTTTTTACGCTGCCGGTAGCTGCTGTTCGTGCACGAGGCACCGCGGCCGCAGGTGCCAGGCGTGATCGTCGGAATGCGCCAGACCTTGCACGAGTTCCGCGAGACCTGGCGTCTGCTGCGCCGGCTGCGCATGGCATTCATCTTTCTGCTGGCCTACTGGTGCTACATCGATGGCGTCGACACTATCGTGCGTATGGCGGTCGATTACGGCCTGTCACTCGGATTCGCTGCAGAGAGCCTGCTGACCGCGCTGTTGATTACCCAGCTGGTTGGGTTTCCGGCAGCCCTGGCGTTCGGGCATATCGGTGATCGCATCGGCGCCAAACGCGCCATCTGGTTGGCCCTGGTCGTTTACGTGATAGTCGTATTCTGGGCCTGGAGGATGAGCGCGACCTGGGAGTTTTACGGGATCGCCGTGGTTATCGGGCTGGTGCAGGGCGGTATACAGGCGATGAGCCGGGCCCTGTATGCACGGATGATTCCGCCGACAACATGCGGGCCGCCTGTTCGGTCTCTATAACATGATGGGCAAGTTCGCCGCGGTTGTTGGGCCATTGTTGGTCGGATGGGTTACGGTCCTGACTGACAGTTCGCGCACCGGAATTCTGAGTGTGTTGCTGCTGTTTCTTGCGGGTGCATGGCTGTTGAGCCAGGTGAACGTGGCAGAGGGTGAGCGAGAGGCGGGGAGCCTGGGAGGCTCTGAATGAAAGTTATTTGCGGAACAGGCCTAAATGGTCTACCTGATTGTTTTGCTGTTGCTGCTCGCATCGGTGTTTCTGCCCCAGGTCTGGGTGCAGCATGTGCTGGCGCGATACAACCGCAAGCCGGAGGTTAATTTCCCCGGTACCGGCGGCGAACTGGCCCGTCACCTGTTGCTGCGTTTCGGCCTCGAGGACGTGCAGGTCGAACGCACGGACAAAGGAGATCACTACGATCCGAGCACCCGTTGCGTGCGCCTCACGGCCGACAAGTTCGACGGCAAGACCCTGACGGCCATCACGGTCGCGGCGCACGAATGCGGCCATGCCCTGCAACATGCGGGCGCCGAGCCCATGTTCATGCTGCGCTCGCGACTGGCGCACTCGGCGGTCTGGGCTGCCCGTCTGGGTTCATTCCTGATTTTCGCCGCGCCGATCCTGGCGCTGCTGTCACGTGCGCCTTCACCGGCCCTGATCTCTGTGCTGGGGGGCTTTCTGATCATGGGTTTTGGTGTGCTGGTCCAGCTGGTCACCCTGCCGGTCGAACTCGATGCCAGTTTCCGCAAGGCCCTGCCTGTCCTCGAGGCGGGTTACCTCGAGCCTGATCAGGTGCCGGCGGCCCGCCGTATTCTTCGTGCCGCGGCCTGGACCTATGTGGCCGCCTCCCTGGCAGGCCTGTTGAGCTTCTGGCGCTGGCTCGCGATCTTGCGGCGATAACGAGGCGTCAATCGCCCCAGGCGCAAAGGCTGAACGGTAAGCCTGCGGTATGCCCAAATCTGCCGAGATTCCGCCTGAACGACATTCCTGCGTTCGTCAAAACCCTGACGGATCCTGTTGGTGAATGTTTAACATTCTGAATATATTGATAATTATTTGCTCCCCCATACTGGCACAAGGTTTGCAGAAGTAGCTGCAGACGGGGTTTTTTCCCGGTAGACAAACAGCTGGGAGCGAAAGTACGCCAATGGCCGAGGACAAAGACATCGCCGAAGCGCAGCAGGGCGGCGGCAAGAAGAAGCTGATCATCATCATCGTGGTGGCACTGGTGCTGCTGATGGGCGCCGGTGCCGCGACCTTTGTTCTGCTCGGTGGCGGTGAACCGGAATCGGCAGCGGACGGGGCCTCAAAGGAGGAAACCGCAGCGGTCGAAAAGGAGGACCCCGTGTACCTCAAGCTCGATCCGGCCTTCGTGGTGAACCTGCCCGGCGGCGCTTCCGTCAAGATGCTTCAGATTGCCATCGAGGTAATGACCCGCACGCCCTCGCTGGCCGAGACGCTCAAGGCCAACGATCCGATGATCAGACATCACCTCCTGAATCTCCTTGAACAGCAACAGGCGGCCGACCTGATGACAGTCGAAGGCCGCGAGGGGCTGCAGCAGGCGGTCCTTGATCTGCTGAGCGAGAAACTCAAGTCCCTAAACGAACCCGGCCAGATCGAGGGCGTGTTCTTTACTCAATTCGTGATGCAATAAAAATGACCGGAACAGACCTTCTTTCCCAGGACGAGATCGACGCGCTTCTGCACGGCGTCGACAGTGGCGAGGTTGAAACGAATTCGGACGAGGCTCTGGATCCGGGGCTGGCGCGCGACTACGATTTCACCAGCCAGGACCGGATAGTACGCGGGCGACTGCCGACCCTGGAGATGATCAACGAGCGTTTCGCTCGTTACTTTCGCACCAGCCTTTTCGGCATGCTCCGCCGCAGCGCCGATATCTCGGTATCCGGTGTGCAGATGCTCAAGTTCTCAGAATTCGTGCACAGCCTTTTCGTGCCCACCAGCCTGAATATCATCAAGGTTTCGCCTTTACGGGGCAAATCCCTGTTCGTGCTCGACCCAAAGCTGGTGTTCAGCGTTGTAGACAACTTCTTCGGTGGCACGGGGCGTTTTCACACAAAGATCGAGGGTCGCGATTTTACCCCCACGGAGGTGCGGGTTATCCAGATGCTGCTGGGGATTGCATTCGGTGATCTGAAGACGGCGTGGAAGCCGGTGCTCGACGTCGACTTCGAATATGTCAACTCAGAGGTGAACCCGCAGTTCGCCAACATCGTCTCGCCGTCGGAAGTGGTCGTGGTGACCACATTCAACGTAGACCTCGAATCTGGCGGCGGCGATTTTTATATCTGCCTGCCTTATTCGATGCTCGAGCCGATCCGCGATCTGCTGGATGCCGGTATGCAGAGCGACCGTGGTGAGCGCGACGAGCGCTGGGAACTGGCCATGCGCGAAGAGGTCATGGGTGCAAGTGTCGAGATCAGCAGCGTGTTGGGCGAGGCAACGCTGCCGCTGCGCGTGCTGGCCGGCCTTCAGGTCGGCGACATCATTCCACTCGAAGTGAAAGACACGGTCGAGGTGTGTGCCGAGAAACTGCCGATATTCCGAGGCACGCTCGGTGTCCACAACAACAGTTACTCGATCAAGATTTCAGATTGGATAGAACGCAACAATTCGCGTCAGCTACATGAGCTGATGTTGAAACCCAAACAGGAAAGGGGCACGGAGCTGGTGCCGGGCAATCAGTATGAAAAGGCGGGATAAGCAATGAGCGACGATCAAAACAATACAGATGAGGCGCTGGCCGACGAGTGGGCAGCCGCGCTGGAAGAGCAGACTCCCGAGGCATCAGCGGCGGGCAGGGCAGCGGCCGAAGCGGCGCATTTTCAGGAGTTACAGCCCGACAGCGGCATGGGATCGGGCGATGTCAAGATCGACGCGATTCTCGATGTCCCGATCACGGTGGCGATGGAGATCGGTCGCGCGCGCATCAACATCCGAAACCTGCTGCAGCTCAACCAGGGTTCCGTGGTCGAGCTGGATCGTCTTGCCGGAGAGCCCATGGATGTCCTGGTCAACGGCACCCTGATCGCGCAGGGCGAGGTCGTGGTGGTTAACGAAAAATTCGGTATTCGCCTGACGGATATCGTCAGCCCGTCCGACCGGGTCAAGAAGCTGAGCGGGTGAACCGCGTGTATCTGCGGAGTTCCCCCGGCCGATCAGTAACCACCACCCGGTAGCGTTCATGAAAACAATAGTCTTATCTGCTGCGCCCCTGCTCCTGCTGGCCGAGGCCACCAGGGCAGCGCAGGGCGATGCTTCTTCGCGCCTGGTCGAGTCGCCGCTGAGCGCCGCCAATCTGGTGGATACCGGCATTGGCCTGTTGCTCGTGCTTGGGCTAATGCTGGGCCTCGCCTGGCTGGTCAGGCGTTATGTGCAGATGCCTGGTATCGGCAAGGGCCAGGTGCAGATTCAAGGGGGCGTGTCGCTGGGCGCGCGTGAGAAGGCTGTGCTGCTTTCCGTGGAAGGTAGGCGTCTGCTGGTCGGCATCGCCCCCGGCCGGGTCCAGACACTGCTCGTGCTGGACGACGAACCCGAGCAGCCAAGCGCTTTTGCCGAACAGCTCGAGGCCGCGTCAACTGCGGTCGTTCGTGGCCAGCCAGGAGCCGAGGCATGAAAAAATCCGGCCTGCTGATGATTGGCCTGCTGCTTGCCCAGGGAGCGCTGGCCGCACCGGGCATCGAGGCGCTGACGGTGACGCCGGGCGAGGGTGGTGAACAGACCTATACGCTGACCATCCAGGTGCTGTTGATGATGACCGCCCTGAGTATGTTGCCGGCGGCCCTGATACTGATGACCTCGTTCACCCGAATCGTCATCGTTCTGTCGATCCTTCGCCAGGCACTGGGGACTGCGCAGACACCGTCCAATCAGATTCTCATCGGGCTGGCGCTGTTCCTGACCTTTTTCATCATGGGGCCTGTGCTGAGCGAGGTGTATGAGGCCGCCCTGCAGCCCTACCTGGCCGGTGAGATGACTGCCCAGGCCGCGATCGACCTGGCTCAGATCCCGGTGCGCGAGTTCATGCTGGCACAGACCCGAGACGACGACCTTGCGTTGTTCGCCCGGATCTCCGGACAGGAGGGCTTTGAGAACGAAGCAGATGTGCCTTTCACCCTGCTGATGCCGGCATTTGCGACCAGTGAGCTCAAGACCGCATTTCAGATCGGTTTCCTGCTGTTCATACCCTTTCTGGTCATAGACCTCGTCGTCGCGAGTGTCCTGATGTCCATGGGCATGATGATGCTGTCGCCGCTGATTATCTCGCTGCCCTTCAAGATCATGCTGTTTGTGCTGGTAGACGGTTGGGCATTGGTGCTCGGCACCCTGGCCACCAGCTTTTACGTATAGAGGATACGCGATGGATGCAGATACCGTTGTAACAGTCGGACGCCAGGCGATGGAAGTGACCATCCTGCTGGCTGCGCCCATCCTGCTGTCCGCACTGGCTGTTGGTCTGCTGATTGCGATGTTTCAGGCAGCGACCCAGATCAACGAGATGACGCTGAGTTTTGTGCCGAAGCTGATGATCGTGGCCGTGGTCATGATGATCGCAGGGCCCTGGATGCTGCGTCAGATAACCGGATTCACTCTGCGGCTGTTCGAAAACGTGCCGTACCTTATTGGTTAGCCCATTCCATGCAGTTCACCGAGGCGCAAATCAGTCAATGGCTCGCGGGATTCATTTGGCCGTTGTTGCGCATCGGCGCCATGCTTATGGCCTCCCCGATCTTCAATATCCGACAGGTACCGGTACGTTTCCGGATGCTGATTGCAGTTCTCATCACGCTGCTGGTGCAACCGGTCCTGCCGGAGGTGCCCGTTGTATCCGTTTTCAGCACCGATGCCCTGCTGATTGCAGCACAGCAGATCATAATCGGTGTGGCTCTGGGCTTCCTGATGCAGATGGCGTTTCAGGCCCTGATCTTTGGCGGCCAGGTGATGGCCTACAGCATGGGGCTGGGTTTCGCGAACATGATGGATCCAACCAATGGTGTTCAGGTGCCGGTGGTTGCGCAGTTCTGGCTGATCCTGGCGATGCTCGCCTTCGTCATGATGAATGGTCATCTGGTGCTCATCTCCGCCATCGTCGACACCTTCACCGTGTTGCCGGTTGCGACCGACGGGCTGACCCGGGCGGGGATATGGGAGCTCCTGTCATGGGCCTCGCGCATGTTCGCCGCCGGCGTGCTGATGGCGATGCCGGTCATCATATCCCTGTTGTTGATCAATATCGGGATGGGTGTGGTTTCACGTGCAGCACCGCAGCTGAATATCTTTGCCATCGGTTTTCCGATCACCCTGATGATGGGTTTCCTGCTGATCTGGATGACGCTTCCGCAGGTGATGAACAATTTCGGCAGCCTGGTCACGGAGGCCTTCGATCGCTCTGCCATTGTGCTGAGTGCGAGGTGAACCGTCATGGCTGAAAACGAAGACGGTCAGGAAAAATCCCAGGAACCCACAGGGAAAAAAATCGACGACGCGCGCAAAAAGGGTCAGGTCCCCCGTTCGCGCGAGATGAACACCATGGCGATTACCCTGGTGGGCCTGGGGTCCATCATGGCCATGGGTCCCCAATTCACCAATCAGCTGAATACGGTGTTTGTCGAACAGTTCTCGCTGACCCGTGCCGATATGTACGATCCGAATGCCCTGCTGGCCCATTTGACCAAGGCCCTGGGTGATGCCCTGTTCATGCTGATGCCTTACTTCGCCATCATGATCGTGGTGGCGATCCTTTCGTCTGTGGCCCTGGGCGGATTCAACGTCAGTTTCGAGGCCATGCAGCCAAAGCTGTCGAAGCTCAATCCCGTCAAAGGAATGAAGCGGCTTTTCTCGGTCAAGGGGTTGATGGAGCTTGTCAAATCGCTGGCCAAGTTTGTTCTGGTTGCACTGGCCACGGGGGCGCTGCTCAACGCCTGGTCCGGTGATCTGCTGAAGCTCGGAGAACTCAATGTCGAACAGGCGCTGCTGCAGGGCATGACCATGGTTGGCTGGGCGTCACTGCTGCTGTCTTCGACGCTCATCCTGATGGCCCTGATCGATGTGCCTTTTCAGCTGTGGCAGCACAAGAAGGGCCTGAAAATGACCCAGCAGGAAGTGCGCGATGAGATGAAGCAGACCGAGGGCAAGCCCGAGGTCAAGGGTCGCATCCGTCAGATGCAGCGCGAGATTGCGCAGCGCAGGATGATGGAAGAGGTCCCGAAGGCTGACGTGATCGTCACCAACCCGACGCATTACGCCGTGGCCCTGCGTTACGACCCGGAAAAGATGAATGCCCCGCTGGTGGTTGCCAAGGGCAAGGAGCTCGTTGCCGCGAACATCCGTAAGCTGGCCGAGTCCCACAATATTCCCCTGGTCGAGGCGCCCACACTGGCGCGAGCCATCTACTTCAACACTGAATTGCAGCAGCAGATACCCGCTGCCCTGTTCCTGTCCGTTGCACAGCTTCTGGCCTATGTATTCCAGTTGCGTGCGTACAAAAAAGAAGGGGGCGACATACCGACGCCGCCGCAAGAGTATCCGGTACCTCAGGAGTATCAGCATGATTGAGCGGAAAACGCCGGGCGCACCAGCGTGGGAAATTGAGCGTGACTGCACAGCCTTATACGGAGGGCAGCTCTGATGGAACAGGTGATGGGTGTACTCCGCCAGGCGGGCACGCGAGGGATCGGTGCCCCGATCGTCATATTGATGCTGCTGGCGATGATCGTGCTGCCGCTGCCGGCCTTTCTGCTCGATCTTTTCTTTACCTTCAACATTGCACTTTCCCTGGTGGTGCTGCTGGTAACGGTCTATGCGCTGCGCCCGCTGGACTTTGCGATGTTCCCGTCGATGCTGCTGGTCGCGACCCTGCTGCGCCTGGCGCTGAACGTCGCCTCGACACGGGTGGTTCTGCTCGAGGGCCATAACGGTGGCGATGCCGCCGGCAAGGTGATCGAGGCGTTTGGCGAGTTCGTGATTGGCGGCAACTATGCGGTCGGCCTGGTGGTGTTTGCGATTCTGGTGATCATCAACTTCGTGGTGGTAACCAAGGGTGCGGGGCGCGTGTCCGAGGTCTCCGCCCGCTTCACCCTGGACGCGATGCCGGGCAAGCAGATGGCCATCGATGCAGATCTCAACTCGGGCCTGATCGATCAGAACGAGGCCCGTACGCGGCGCGAAGAGGTTGGTCGCGAGGCCGATTTTTACGGCGCGATGGACGGTGCATCGAAGTTTGTTCGCGGTGATGCGATCGCCGGCATCCTGATCCTGATTATCAACATCATCGGCGGACTGGCGATCGGTATGGGGCAGCATGACCTCGATCTCAGCACCGCCACTCGCAACTACGCCCTGCTGACCATCGGGGATGGCCTGGTCGCGCAGTTGCCGTCCCTGCTGCTGTCGACCTCCGCTGCGATCATCGTCACACGCGTTTCCAAAGCCGAAGACCTGGGTAGCCAGGTGGCAACACAGCTGCTCGATAATCCGCGCGCGCTGGCGATCACCGCTGTGATCATGGTGATGCTCGGCGTGATTCCCGGTATGCCACATTTGGTGTTTCTGCTGCTCGGTGGCGCCGTCGGTGGACTGGCCTACATGATCGGCAAGCGCAAGCAGGAGTCGAAGGCGGAGCCGGTAGCAGTGCAGCCGCTGGCGAAAGCGGAAGAGGGCAGCGAGGTGCGCGAGCTCACCTGGCAGGACGTGCATCCGGTTGACGTCATTGGGCTGGAGGTCGGCTATCGGCTGATCCCGCTGGTCGACCGTGATCAGGGCGGCCAATTGATGAACAGGATCAAGGGCGTGCGCAAGAAGCTGTCGCAGGAACTTGGTTTTCTGGTGCAGTCGGTGCATATCCGCGACAACCTCGATCTTGCACCCAACGCCTATCGGATCACCCTGAATGGCGTGCCCCTGGGTGAGGCGGAGGTCTTCGTCGACCGTGAGATGGCCATCAACCCGGGCAAGGTGTTCGGAGAACTGAAGGGTACGCCGACGACGGATCCGGCGTTTGGGCTGGATGCAGTGTGGATCGATGCGGGTCAACGTGACCAGGCCCAGACCATGGGTTACACGGTGGTCGATGCAAGCACGGTGGTGGCGACGCACCTGAGCGAGTTGCTGCAGTCGCACGCACACGAGTTGCTCGGCCACGACGAGGTGCAACAGCTGCTGGACAATCTTGCCGATGTGGCGCCGAAACTGGTGGAAGATCTGGTGCCCAAGCTGCTGCCGCTGGCGGTCGTTTTGCGGGTTCTGCAGAACCTGCTTCAGGAAGGCGTGCCGATCCGCGATATGCGCACGATTGCCGAAACGCTGGCGGAGCAGGCGACCAAAAGTCAAGATGCCGGCGCTTTGACAGCTTCCGTCAGGGTTGCCCTCTCACGCTCCATTGTTCAGCAAGTCATTGGTCCTATTGGAGAAATTCCGGTAATCGTGCTCGAGCCGGGATTGGAACGGCTTTTGCAACAGACTCTGGTGAACGCAGGAGAGGATGGTGCCGGCGTCGAGCCAGGGATGCTCGAACAGCTGCAGAACGCGATGCAGCAGACCGCCCGGCAGCAGGAGGTGAGTGGGGAGGACAGTGTCCTTCTGGTCGCGGCGGCAATACGCCCCTGGATGGCCAAATTCGCCCGCCACAGCGTGCCAGGGATGCGCGTCCTCTCCTACAACGAGATTCCGGACAACCGGCAGATCAAGGTGATCAGCACCATCGGCCGGAATCCGAACGAAGCCTAAGGGCCGCCCCGCGGCCCCGGCAAAGAACGAGGGCCGTTGTACATGAAAATCAAGCGCTTTGTTGCGCAGGACATGCGACAGGCACTACGCATGGTGCGTGAGGCACTGGGCGAAGACGCAGTCATCCTGTCGAACAAATCGGTCGAGGGGGGCGTCGAACTGACCGCCGCGGTAGACCTGGTCGAGGACATGTCCAGTGACACGGTTGACCAGCGGATTCCGAACACCCGCCCGGGCAAGGTGCAGGCACCCTCGGCCCCCGATGATGCAGTCGCCGCAAAGGATCAGGACGATGCGCTCGAGGACATGCGGCGCGAGATGTATAACCTGCGGCGCTGGATGCAGGCGGAACTGAGCGGTCTCAGTTGGTATGACCTCGGACAGCGTGCGCCGCATTCGCAGGAACTGCTTGGACGCCTGATGGCGCTGGGCCTGAACGCCGAAATCGCGCGTCGGCTGTCGGAGCGGGTGAGTGATGTCGAGGATATTGAAAAGGCATGGCGCAAGGCCCTGTACGTCCTCGCCGGTGAACTGAGTATCTTCGACTCGGAACTGCTCGAGCAGGGCGGTGTGGTTGCGCTGGTCGGGCCGACCGGCGTTGGCAAGACGACGACGATCGCCAAGATGGCCGCACGTTTCGCCCTGCGCCACGGTCATCGCAACGTGGCCCTGATCACCACCGACAACTTTCGCATCGGCGCGCGCGACCAGTTGCAGACCTATGCCCGCATTCTGAACGTGCCGGTGCGCACGGCAACCAGCCGCGATGAGATGGATGACGCGCTGAACATGCTGGGAGACCGACGTCTTATCCTGGTGGACACGGCGGGCATGGCCACGGCACATGAGCGGGTGGCAGACCAGCGCGAGACACTGGCGGCCGTCGGTCCCGGCCTGCGTACCCTGCTGACCCTCTCAGCCACCACTGAGCCCGCGGCGGTGCAACGGGCGATGCGCCTGTTCGCCGAGTTTCGACCCGATGCCTGCGTGCTTACCAAACTCGATGAGGCCGCCAGTCTCGGCAGCCTGTTGTCGGCGCTGATCCAGGCCGGGCTCGCGACCGCCTTCGTCACTGACGGTCAGCGTGTCCCGGAAGATCTGCAGGTGGCCAAGGCCCATCCGTTGGTCGCGCGCGCCGCTGAACTGCTTGCAGAAAATCCCATTGCCCTTGATCCCGGCTACCTGGCCCTGGCCTTCGGTGGAGCAAATGCACATGTTAACGGCTGATTCTCCGATCGATCAGGCCAGTGGTCTGCGCCAGATGGTCAATCCGCGCCCGGTACGCACCATTGCGGTGACCGGTGGCAAGGGCGGCGTCGGCAAGACCAATGTCTCGGTCAACCTTGGTGTGGCAGCCGCCGAGATGGGGCAGAAGGTCATGCTGCTGGATGCCGATCTGGGTCTTGCCAACATCGACGTCGTGCTTGGCCTGCACCCCGAATACGATCTGTCGCATGTTATGCGCGGTGAACGCACGCTGGACGAGATCCTGGTGGAGGGACCGGCGGGATTGCAGGTGGTGCCCGGTGCCTCAGGTCTGCAGTCGCTGGCCGAGCTGAGTCCGGCCGAACACACCGGTCTCATCAGGGCATTCAGTGAACTGGCCGCAGATACCGAACTGCTGATTGTTGACACCGCAGCCGGTATCTCCGACACCGTCCTCAGTTTTTCTCGTGCAGCACATGAAGTCGTGGTCGTGGTCTGCGACGAGCCGGCATCGATCACGGATGCCTACGCGATCATCAAACTGCTCAACCGTGATTATGGTCACCAGCGCTTCCGTGTGTTGGCGAACATGGTACGCAGCGCCCAGGAGGGCCGTGAGCTGTTCAACAAGATGTGTCGGGTGACCGACCGCTACCTTGACGTGACCCTCGGTTTCATGGGGGCCATTCCTTTCGACGAGAGCCTGCGCAAAGCAGTAAGAACACAAAAGCCCGTGGTGCAGGCATTTCCACGCAGCAGGGCCGCACAGGTGTTTCGCAGTCTGGCAAAAAAAATAGAGACATGGCCGCAGCCACAAGGTGCCAACGGCCAGGTGCAGTTCTTTGTGGAACGCCTGATTAAATATTCCAGTGACTATGGGGAGATGGTGCTGTGAGCAATCTTGCAACTTACGGTGCAGTACAGGAAAAGTCCTTCGATGACATGGTGACCGGGCATGCACCGCTGGTGAAGCGGATTGCCTATCATTTGATGAACCGATTGCCGCCCTCGGTGCAGGTGGAAGATCTGATACAGGCCGGCATGATCGGTCTGATCGAGGCGAGCCGGAACTACGATCCAAGTCAGGGCGCAAGCTTCGAGACCTATGCCGGTATCCGTATCCGTGGTGCCATGCTCGATGAAATCCGGCGTTCAGACTGGACGCCACGTTCGGTCCACCGCAAGGCCCGTATGGTTGCCGAGGCAATGCGCGAGATTGAAAATGCGGAGGGTCGCGACGCGCGTGACGTGGAGGTCGCCGAGTCCCTGGGGATGTCGATTGAGGATTACCATCAGGTACTGAAGGACGCCTCTGGTGCGCGTATCTTCAGTTACGAAGAACTCAGCGAGGTTGGCGAGGTGGTACCCACCGAGGGCAGTCTGGCCCGGCCACGCAATCTTCTGGAAGACGGTCCTGCAAGGGGCCTGGAAAAGAGCCATTTCCGTGAAGCGCTGGGTGATGCCATTGCCAGTCTGCCGGAACGGGAGCGCCTCGTGATTGCGCTCTATTACGACGAAGAGCTGAACCTGCGCGAGATCGGTCAGGTGCTCGGAGTCAGCGAATCGCGCGTCTGCCAGATCCATAGCCAGGCGGCATTGCGTCTGCGCTCGCGCCTGACTGAGTGGCTGTCCGAAGACGCGTATTAAGCGGGCTTCTGATAGTTCTGCACGATTCGAATCGTGGATCAGGATTTCGCAGCTGTTCGGGGTATCCATGCACCTGGCCCCATCGGGGCTGACGCCGAAACATGGCTCCCCGCGATGTTTTCAAGATGCCAAGCGCATGGACGCTCCATGACATTCTGGCCGCGAGACGACCGCGCGCGAATTGTCAGAAACCCGCCTTAATCCAGGAAAAAAACCCCTACGGTTTTCTTCGCTGTTGCCGATATCCCCGATGAACCGCATGAACCGGGCCTCACCTCAGGCCCGCTGTATGACGCTCGGAGGTTGCTTTGGACAAAAACATGAAGATCCTTGTTGTGGACGACTTCTCCACGATGCGCCGGATCATTAAGAATCTGCTGCGGGATCTTGGGTTCACGAACACGCAGGAAGCAGACGATGGCACTACCGCTTTGCCAATGCTGCAGACCGGCAAATACGACTTCCTTATCACCGATTGGAACATGCCCGGCATGCAGGGTATCGATTTGCTGAAAGCGGTGCGGTCCGATGAAAAGCTTGGCGGGTTGCCGGTCCTGATGGTCACTGCGGAATCGAAGCGTGATCAGATCGTCGAGGCCGCACAGGCCGGGGTGAATGGCTATGTGGTCAAACCATTCACGGCCGGAACCCTGGAAGAGAAGATCCAAAAGATATTCGAACGCGTGGCGGCGTGAGTCAAAATGGATTCTGTGATAGCGGAAAGCCCAGACCCTGTGAGTGAAAAACTGCAGCTGGCCAAGTCCCTGGTCAGCCACCTGGAGGCCGGCAACGATGATGACGCAGGTTCGGTAATCGCCGAACTGACGGGATTCGGGGACAGTCTTCTGTTCCGGGAGATCGGCCGCCTGACACGCGAACTTCACGATTCGATAAACAGCTTCGTATTGGACGCGAGACTGATAAACATTGCGCAACACGAGATGCCCGATGCGGCCGAGCGCCTGCGCTATGTGATCGCTACTACAGAGCAGGCGGCCAATACCACCCTGGGTGCCGTCGAGGAGAGCCTGCCGCTGGCCGATTCGTTGCGCAATGATGCAATCCGCCTCGCGGACCAGTGGGACATGTTCAATTCGCGCAGGCTCTCGGTCGATGACTTCCGCGAGCTGAGTGTCGAGCTTTCAAGTTTTCTTACCAACACGCAGGTCAATTCCGAGACGTTGCACCAGAAGCTGTCTGAGGTGCTGATGGCTCAGGGTTATCAGGACCTGACCGGCCAGGTGATCCGAAGGGTGATCGATCTGGTCAATGATGTTGAGGCCAAGCTGGTCGAGCTGGTGCGTCTTTCGGGCAGTCGCGTCAAACCTTCCGAAGTTGGCGATTCAGAGAGGCGTGACACTTCTCCCCAGGGGCCTGTGGTTCCCGGGGTGGACAAGGGCGATGTGGTCAGCGGTCAGGACGACGTCGACGACCTGCTTTCAAGTTTGGGGTTCTGAACTATGAGTCTTGATGCAGACGACGAGATTCTCCAGGATTTTCTGGTGGAGGCCGGCGAGATTGTTGAACAGCTCGGTGAGGAACTGGTCGATCTGGAGCAAAGACCGGACGACAGTGATCTCCTCAACGCGATTTTTCGGGGATTTCATACGGTCAAAGGGGGCGCTGGCTTTCTTGCGATCACGCCACTGGTTGAAACCTGTCACCGGGCCGAAGATGTTTTCAATGTGCTCCGTCAGGGTCAGCGTTCGGTGACGCCCGATCTGATGGATGCCATCCTGCAGGCGCTCGATGTCGTCAATGAACAGATGGATCTGATTCGCGACGGCGAGATGCCCGAGCCGGTGGATCCGGAATTGCTGCGCACACTGGAGGGTTTGGCACAGCCTGGCAACAGCGAGCCAACCGCACCGGCTGCCGTCGAAGAGGTCGTTGAAGAGGCGCCGCCGGTTGAACCCGAGGGCACGGAGGCCGCCGTCATCGTGCCGGGTGGAGACGACATTACCGAGGACGAGTTCGAGGCCCTGCTGGACGAGCTGCATGGCAAGGGTAAGCATTCCAGTGCCGCCAAGTCGGTCGAGTCGTCTGCGGGTGACGAAATAAACGACGATGAGTTCGAGGCCCTGCTCGATGAGCTCCACGGCAAGGGCAGGCATGGGGGTGTCCCGGACAAGGCGTCACCGGCAGAACCGGCCGCGGTTGCCGGCAAAGATTCCGGTGACGAGATCAATGATGATGAATTCGAGGCCCTGCTGGATGAGCTCCACGGCAAGGGCAAGCATACCGGTGCACCTACCGCGGCGAAGGCTGTAGCCAAAGAGCCCGCAGCGAGAAAGCCCGCAGCGAGAAAGACCGCAGCGAGAAAGCCAGCGGCGAAAAAGACTGCAGCCAAAAGACCCGCAGCC
Organism: uncultured Gammaproteobacteria bacterium; assembly: GCA_963759055.1. Classification (GTDB taxonomy): domain Bacteria; phylum Pseudomonadota; class Gammaproteobacteria; order Chromatiales; family Chromatiaceae; genus Thiosocius. The sequence goes on along the minus strand of CAVWYD010000012.1, from coordinate 16,807 downwards.
AAAAAGCCAGCGGCCAAAAGGCCTGCAGCCGAAACGGCGCCGAAGCCCGTGAACGAGGTGCAGGATACGGCGGCCAAGGTAGAAGCGAAAGGCAAGGTCGCAGAGCCGGCGGCCCCTGCGAAACAGGCGGAGAATCCACGCAGCGTGACCAAGGCGACCCAGGCCGAGACCACGGTTCGGGTTGATACCCAGCGGCTCGACGACATCATGAACATGGTCGGGGAACTGGTGCTGGTGCGTAATCGACTGGCGACCCTGAAATCCACCATGGCGGATGAAGAACTCGCCAATGCAGTCGGCAACCTCGACGTGGTCACCGCCGATCTTCAGCTGTCGGTCATGAAAACGCGCATGCAACCGGTGAGAAAGGTGTTTGGACGCTTTCCCCGCGTGGTACGCGACCTTGCGAGGAATCTGAAGAAAGAGGTCGATCTGGTGATGCACGGCGAGGATACCGACCTCGATAAGAATCTGGTCGAGGCGCTCGCCGATCCACTGGTGCATCTGGTGCGCAACTCGGTGGATCATGGCGTTGAATCACCGGAAGAGCGCGAGAAGGTCGGCAAGCCCCGGCGCGGCTCCGTCGTGTTGTCGGCCGCGCAGGAAGGGGATCATATTCTGCTGTCGATCGAAGATGACGGAAGGGGAATGGATGCCGACGTGTTGCGCAGGAAGGCGGTCGAGAAGGGCATGATGGATGAGGATGCCGCCGGACGTCTCGAAGACAAGGAATGCTACAACCTCATATTTCATCCGGGCTTCTCAACCAAGACCGAGATATCCGATGTGTCGGGACGCGGTGTCGGCATGGATGTCGTCAAGACGCGTATTGCACAGATGAACGGATCGGTAGAGGTTGATTCGGCCCTGGGCAAGGGCAGCAAGATCACGATCAAGTTGCCGCTGACCCTGGCCATCCTGCCGACGCTGATGGTGATCCTTGGCCAGCAGCCTTTTGCGCTTCCGCTCGCGAGCGTCGTCGAGATCTTCAATCTCGATCTGTCACGAACCAACACAGTGGATGGTCAGCTGACAATCCGGGTGAGGAATCGTGCGCTGCCACTTTTCTATCTCAGGAGCTGGTTGATATCAGGTGCAATGTCGCAGGCGGGTGACGATCAGGAACGCCAGGGACATGTTGTCGTCGTCAACGTCGGTGGTGTGCAGGTCGGCCTGGTCGTTGACTTCCTCGTCGGTCAGGAAGAGGTGGTGATCAAGCCCCTGGGAGCACTGCTCCAGGGTCTGGAAGGGATGGCGGGTGCAACCATCACGGGCGATGGAAAAATCGCGCTGATTCTCGATGTGCCTGGTTTGATGCGCAAATATGCGCGGCGGTATTGAATGCTAAGTCAGGAGGGGGCGGGACGGGCATGCGCCGGTCCTGCGTAACAGATGGTGGAGAAGGTCCGAGTCCTTGTCGTCGACGATTCCTCATTCTTCCGCAAACGGATAAGGCATGAGCTCGAGCGCACGGGTGAGATTACGGTGGCAGGTGAAGCAGCCAACGGTCTCGAGGCCGTGGAGATGGCCGGCCGGCTGAATCCCGATCTGATCACCATGGATGTCGCCATGCCCATGATGGATGGTATTTCGGCGGTTCGTGAGATCATGCGCAGGCGTCCTACCGATATCATCATGTTTTCCGCTCTGACGCGTGAAGGTGCGCGCGCCACCCTCGATGCCCTGGATGCAGGGGCCGTTGATTTTCTGGCCAAACAGGACGGGATAAGCGACGGCGCGGCCAGGGACCCGGGAGGAAATCTCTGCGATCGCGTAGTCAGCATCGCGCGCGCCAATCATGTCCGTAAGAAGCCCATGATGGGTGGCGTGCCTCCGATGCGGCCGCTGTCAGCATCCTTTTCAAGACCGATAGCACATCGTCCCGGTACCCTCGAACTGGTTGCCATCGGCGCGTCGACCGGCGGGCCGGTTGCCGTCCAGCGTGTTCTTTCAGCATTGCCGGCAGACTATCCTTGTCCGGTGTTGGTGGCGGTACACATGCCGGCCGAGTTCACGCCGACATTCGCCGAACGGCTCGATTCGATTTGCAGGGTCAAGGTGGCGCAGGCGTCGGACCAAGACATGCTCTTGCCCGGCCAGGCTCTTATTGCGCCCGGTGGCATGCAGACGCTCGTCGAGTCACACGCCGGCGGTCTGCGGGTGAAGATAAAGCCCGGTGGAGACCAGCTCTACAAGCCCAGCGTAGATATCATGTTCGGCTCCGTGGCCCGGGCACTGGGTGATGCTGCACACGCAGTGGTGCTGACCGGCATGGGTGCGGATGGTACAGAGGGCGCACGTCTGCTCAAAGAGCGCGGTTCAACCGTCTGGAGTCAGGACCAGGCTACCTCGGTGGTGTACGGCATGCCATTTTCGGTGGCCAAGGCGGGACATACGGACCGGGTAATGCCGCTGGACGAGATCGGGCCGGCGCTGTCCGGGCTGGCATAGCACCATGGACCTGCTCAGCTTCATGGGTGTCGCCATCGCCTTTGCCGCCGTCCTTGGTGGCAACTGGCTCGAGGGCGGTCACCTGGATACCCTGGCAAATGGACCGGCGATGGTGATCGTTCTCGGCGGAAGCATCGGCGCCGTTCTGTTGCAGACACCCATGCAGGTCTTTCTGCGCTCGATGCGCATGCTGGGCATGGTCTTCATCCCACCCAAACGCGCATTGGAGGATACCATCGACAAACTCGTGGAATGGAGCAAGGTCGCGCGCAAAGACGGCCTGCTCGGCCTCGAGACAGCTGTTCAGAGCGAGGCTGACCTCTTCGTCCGCAAGGGTATGCAGCTGCTGGTCGACGGCAATGAGCCTGACGAGATACGGCATACGCTGGAAGTCGAGCTCGACAGCCGCGAACGATTCGATCTGCAGGCGGGCAAGGTACTCGAGGCGATGGGCGGCTATTCGCCGACCATCGGCATTATCGGTGCGGTCATGGGACTGATTCACGTCATGCAGAATCTGTCCGATCCGTCGAAGCTCGGCAGCGGCATCGCGACAGCTTTCGTGGCAACCATCTATGGTGTTGGCCTGGCCAACCTGTTCCTGTTGCCAATGGCGAACAAGCTCAAGGCCTACGTGCTGCAGGAAAGTCATTACCGCGAACTCGTGATCGAGGGACTGGTCGCGATCTCAGAGGGTGAGAATCCGCGCCAGATCGAGACCCGTCTGCAGGGTTTCCTGCGTTGAGGTCAACGATGGCCAGACGACGCCGACAAGCGCAGGAAGACCACGAGAATCTGGAACGGTGGCTGGTTTCGTATGCTGACTTCGTGACCCTTCTGTTTGCGTTCTTCGTTGTCATGTATGCGGTGTCTTCGGTCAACGAGGGCAAGTACCGGGTCCTGTCTCAAACACTGAACGCCGTTTTTACGGTTTCACCGCGGAGCGACGAGCCTATCCAGGTCGGTGAGCATCCCAGGGATATCTTTGCCCTGCCTGATGGTCCGCTTGCGCCGAAACACAGTGATACCGCTGCCACCCGTGATGCGGAGGCGGTCGCAGGACCTGCGCCGGAAATGGACATGGGTGAACGCTTCAGCGAGGACGGGGGTACCACGCGCATTGCCGACGAGATCAGCATTTCACTGCAGGACTACATTGAAAATGAACTTGCTGAGTATCAATCAGGTTGGTGACCGGATTGAGATCGAGATGAAGGCGAAGATGCTGTTTTCATCCGGAGAGGCGCGTCTTTCCCGAGATGCCCTGCGCGCGCTCAGGGAGATGTCCAGGACTCTGGCGCGAATCTCGAGTCATCTTCAGATCGAAGGTCATACCGATAACGTGCCAATAGCCACGGCGGCCTTTCCCTCCAACTGGGAACTGTCGGCGGCGCGTGCCGCGAGCGTGGTGCACTTTCTCGCGCGCTCGGGTATCGAGCCCTGGCGCATGTCGGCGGTGGGCCTGGGTGAGCACAGGCCGATCGCCGAAAATGCCGATGAGAAGGGTCGGGCGGCCAATCGGCGTGTCACCATCGTCGTCCTGACCGGAAAACGTGAGGCGGAACCGGTCATCGATCATGAGGTTCCCTGGGCCGAAGGCCCGGCACTGGAGTTGCGTTGAAGGCCTGGACCGTAGCCAACCGGAAGGGTGGGGGTCGGTAAGACCACGTCGACCGTGGCGCCTTGTGGATTGCTGGCCGCGGACGGGATCAGTGAAGAAATCCGGCACGGTTAGTGCATCAGCTTTATGTATGCGGGTTCGGAGACGATGTTTTGACGGGTCGCCGAACCTGATAACGGAGATCAGACTATGAGTAACAGGGCGGTAGAAAGTGCGGTCGGAGACACGGTCAATCAGTTGGTGACCTTCCGGTTGAAAGATGAAACCTACGGGATCAACGTGATGCAGGTCCAGGAGGTTTTGCGGGTCAGTGAGATCGCACCCGTGCCGGGAGCCCCCGACTACGTGCTGGGGATCATCAATCTGCGTGGCAATGTCGTGACAGTGATCGACACTCGAACCCGTTTCGGGCTGTCTACCGGCGAGCTCGATGACGCCAGCCGGATCGTCATCATCGAGTCTGAGCAACAGGTGGTGGGCATCCTGGTCGACAGTGTCGCCGAGGTGGTTGAGCTGCGGCAATCCGAGATCGGTTCCGCCCCGAATACCGGTAATGAAGACAGCTCGCGTTACATTCAGGGTGTGGCGAGCCGCGACGAAGACCTGCTGATCGTGGTCGATCTAAACAAACTGCTGACCGAGGAAGAATGGTCCGAGATGACGGCATTCTGAAAAGAGGCTCATGAGCGACGAGATCAGACGACCCGCAAATACACCATTGGTTACGCCGTTGACCCGCACGCGCGACACGGGGGCACGCAAAAACCCGCGCAAGCCACCGGCGAAGCCGCGGGAGGAGAGCCGGCGCCAGCTTCCAAAGGATGGTGAGTCACACCATGTGGATGAGTATGTCTGAACTTGATCTGTCACTGTTGATTGCCATACCCGCACTGTTTTTCGGTCTGGTTGCATGGGTTGGCGCGGCAAGTGCGAACATGCGCCTGAGCGAAGCGCACAAACGTGCTGCGCAATTGAAGCAGGAACTGGAGCTGGTGCGCCAGAGTATCAGTGGGCTGACCGCCGGCGCGGTCGGAGTGGATCAGAGGATGCTCCGTCTGGAAACCCGTGAGAAGGCCCTGTCTGAGCGGCAGGAGACCTACGAAAATCAGCAATCCGATGAGCAGCCCTACGGTCATGCGATCCGCCTGGTCCAGCAGGGTGCCGGCGTCGGTCGTCTGATCGATGAACTGGACCTCAGTGAAAGTGAAGCCGATCTCATCGTCCGTCTGCACGGCCAGCGCGAATCTGCCTGACCTTCGATCCCGAAACCAACCTCAGGCGCTTGGTTCTGCGCCCTGAAACATGTTAACAATGCTCCAAACCATTCCTTTGGAGCACCAATCCATGAAATCCAGACTCTTTACCTTCGCCCTGTCCGCCGCGCTTGCGGTATCGCTCGGGGCGGCCCATGCGGGTTTTGACGACCTGTTCAAGTCGGCTGGTGACCTGCTCAAGGATGCGCCCGGCGTTACCAGCAGCGGGGCGGCTTCATCGCTCAGTGACTCGCAGATTACTTCAGGTCTGAAGGAGGCCTTGAGCGTGGGGGCGCGTCGTGCAGTTGAGCTGCTGGGCACTCAGGGCGGCTTCCTGGACGACGCCAGCGTTCGCATTCCTTTGCCTGGCATGCTCGGCAGCGCGGCCAAGGGGCTGCGTGCAGCAGGCCAGGGCCAATACGTCGATGAATTCGAGACGGCGGTGAATCGCGCGGCGGAGCAGGCTGTCCCGCAGACGCTGGATATCGTTCAGAATACGGTAAGCAATATGTCGTTGCAGGACGCCGGTGGCATCCTTTCAGGGAGCGACGACGCGGCCACCCAGTACCTGCGTGAGCATGCCGGCCCGCAGTTGAGGGAGGCGATTCTCCCGATCGTCTCGAGTGCCACCGACAGTGCAGGCGCCACCTCCGCCTACAAGGCGCTCAAGACCCAGGCCGATGGTGTCATGGGCGGTTTTGGCAGTCTCGGTGGACTGGTCGATACGGGTTCGCTGGACCTCGACGGGTATGTTGCGGACAAGACGTTGGACGGGCTGTTCCTGAAACTTGCTGCCGAGGAGAAAGCGATACGGGAAAATCCGGTGGCACGCACGACGGATATTCTGAAAACTGTTTTTGGTAATTAAAACAGTTAGTTAAACGAACTTTTTCATAAGGCGTATTAAGGAAGTAAGATGGAAAACGCAGAGGCGATCCTCGCCCAGATTCAAGAGCTGCTGGCTGTTTACGGCCTCAAGGTCCTCGCCGCATTGGCGATACTTTTTTTCGGCCGCATTGCCGCCAAGTGGGCCCGCAGGATCGTCGTGAAAATGATGACCAAGGGTCAGGCCGACCCGATGATCATCAGTTTCGTCGGCAGCATCGTCTATGTCGCATCGATGGTATTCGTGGCCCTGGCGGCCCTCGGTCAGCTCGGAATTCAGACCACCAGCTTTATCGCGATTCTGGGTGCGGCCGGTCTGGCCATCGGCTTGGCACTACAGGGTTCGCTGGCGAACTTTGCGGCCGGGTTCCTGCTGATCATGTTCCGGCCATTCAAGGTCGGTGATTTCATCGAGGGGGGCGGGGTCTCGGGCGTCGTCGAGGCGATCCAGATCTTTACCACCACGATGCGTACGGGTGACAACAAGACGGTGATCGTCCCGAACTCCAAACTGCTGGATGACAACATCATCAACTACTCGGCCAAGGAGACGCGCCGCGTGGATCTCACGGTGGGTGTCTCCTACGATGCCGATCTCGCGCAGGTCAAAGCCATACTGGCGGATATCGCGAGCAAGGACGATCGGGTCAAGACCGACCCCGCGCCGATGATCGCGGTTTCTGAACTGGCCGACAACAGCGTCAATCTGGTCATGCGACTGTGGACCAACACCGGTGACTACTGGGGCGTGTACTTCGACACCACCGAGGCGGTAAAGCTGCGGATGGACGAAGCCGGTATCGGTATCCCTTATCCGCAGCGCGACGTGCATCTGTACGAGCACAAGGCCGCTTAGCTGCGTATTGTGACAATGCTGGTGCCCTGAGGGGCACCTTGAATCTATTGCAGGTGGCGACATCTGCCGACCTGAGGTGTGGTCTATGGCTTCCCTGTTCAAATGGCTTTTCGGCCTTATTATCTTTCTGGTGCTGCTGGTGGTGGCGGCAGCGGTCATCCTGCCGATGGTGGTGGATCCCAATGACTACAAGCCGCAGATCGTGGCAGCCGCAAAGGACAAGCTCGGCCGGGACCTGGCCATCGAGCAGGACCTGAGTCTGACCGTCTTCCCCTGGCTGGGCATAGAGACCGGTGGTGTCCGTGTTGGCAATGCCGCGGGATTCGCAGAGCAGCCGTTTGCCGAGATCGACCAGCTTGGCCTCAAGGTGAAACTCATGCCGCTGCTGAGTCAAAAGGTCGAGGTGGACACGCTGGTGGTCAAGGGTCTGCGCCTGAATCTCGAGAAGGACGCCAGCGGCAAGACCAACTGGGATGATCTGGCCGGCCAGCAAGAGGAAAAGCCGGCGCAAGCCGGGGAGGCCGAAAAGCAGCCTGCCGAGGCCCCTTCGCCGGTAGCGCTGAGCGTGCAGGGCATCCAGATTGAAGATGCCCGTATCTCCTGGGATGACCGCCAGGCCGGACAAAAGTACGTGCTCGATGGCGTGCGCGTGGTGACCGGGGCATTGGCCCCGGGCGCGACGGTGCCTGTAGAGGCCGGTATCAACTTTAGCAGCAGCAAGCCCGCGATGACGCTCAAGGCGGATCTCACGGCGAGTGTGAGCAGTGACGCAGATCTCGCCGTTTTCCGTATCAGCGACCTGCTGTTGAATCTGGATGCGGCAGGCGAGGGCCTGCCCGCTGGCGGTGCCAAGCTTACCCTGAAGGCCAATGTCACGGCCGACACCAAGGCAGATACCCTGAATCTCGATCAGCTCGAGATCAGTGGTCCGGCGATGGCGGCCAGTGGTGAGCTTGCAGTCACTGCCATGCAGACCAATCCGGCCGCCAAGGGGACGCTGCGCATTGCTGAGACCAACCTCAAGACATTGGCGTCGATGTTTGCCAGCCCGATCGAGACGACCGATCCGGCGGCGCTCACCAGGGCCAGTGGCGACCTGGGATTTGTCTATGCCGATGGGGCGCTTAAGCTCGATCCGCTGAAGGTCCGGCTTGATGATTCGAATCTGACCGGTTATCTGCATGTGCTCGACGGTGCCGGACCCGTTGTCAGAACCAAGCTCGATCTCGATCAGATAGATCTCGACCGCTACATGCCCCCGGCAACGTCGGCGGCGGCGGATGGCCAGGCCGCAGCCCCGGCGGAACAGACGCAGTCGAAACCGGCGCAGGGTCAGGAGGACCCGTTTGCAGCCCTGCGGACGCTCGACTTTGTGGGTGAGTTCAAGATCGGCAAACTCAAGGTCAACAACGCAAGGATGAGCAACGTGACCACCAAGGTGGTTTCAAGCAAAGGGGTGCTGAAGGTCGACCCAATGTCAGCCAACCTTTATGAAGGAAGCTTCAATGGCAGTGCCGTACTCGATGCCAGTGGCAGGCAGCCAAAACTGAGTGCAAAGAATCAGCTGACCGACATCCAGATCGGGCCCCTGCTCAAGGATGTTGCCGGCGAGGATCGGCTGATCGGGCGTGGCGAGCTGCATGCCGATGTACGCATGGTGGGATTGAGTGAGGCAGAGATTCGGCGAAGCCTCAATGGGACCTCGCGCTTTGCGTTCAAGGATGGGGCACTCAAGGGCGTAAACATTGCGCAGGTGATCCGCGAAGGCAGCAGCAAGCTGGGTCTGGGTGGCGACAGCCCGGATGCCGGGACGCCGGGGCAAACTGATTTCACCGAGATCAGCGCTTCCCTGACCATGACCAATGGCGTCATCAAGAACAACGATCTGCAGGCGAAATCGCCTTTGTTACGGATCGACGGCAAAGGTGAGGTCGATCTGCCCAAGGATTCGATCGATTATCTGATTACCACCGAGCTCGTGAAATCGCTCGAGGGGCAGGGCGGCAAGGGTAAAGATGATCTTGCCGGCATCCCGATTCCGGTACGCGTCAGCGGCCCTTTGAGCAAACCCAGTTATCGTCCCGATCTGGAGGCAGCATTGAGCGCGAAAGCCAAGGCGCAGCTCGAGGAGAAGAAGCAGGAAGTCACCAAAAAGGTGGAAGAGAAGGCCAAGGAAAAACTCGACGGCGTGTTCAAGGGCTTGTTCAAATAGGCTTCTGATTTTGGCGGGCACAGCCCGCCCTGCACGTCGCCCGGTAGGTCAGGCTGTGCCTGACAGTTGCCCGCCAAAAGATCATTTCTCCGCAGATGCGTAGGTCGGGCTGTGCCCGACAGTAACCTCATCCAGACAGCAGATCATTTCTCCGCAGTCATGTAGCAGATCCAGCCGGCGTCGGCCTCTGCGTGTTTCGCCGGATTGAAGTCACCATCGGGCTCGCCATGCTTGTCCCAGCCCTGCCAGTACACCGTAACGTGTTTGAAGCCCGTTTCCTTGAGTAGGTCCTGAACCTCCGGCAAGGTCCACAGGCGCCATTCGTAATTGAATGCGTTGCGCAGTTCCGAGCCATCGGGAAAGGCGAAGTGGATATGGCATTCCATGGTGTGTGTTATCGGGTTGAACGCAGCCTGTTCCCAGATGTAGTTAAAGCCGTCACCACCATCGTCGATTTCCCGTTCCTCGACGATCTCCTTGTGGCTGTCATATCCACCATAGGCGTCCAGAAAGAACACGCCGTCTTCTTTCAATGCGGCGTGCACGCTCTGAAAGTATTCTTTCAGCAGCGCGCGATTCTGTAGCAGCCAATAGCTGAAGTTCATCGCCAAGATGATGTCGGGCTGCTCGGTATTCGTCTCGAGCACATTCTGCTGCAGCAGGGTGATGCGCCCACGCTTCTTTTCACTCAGCCGGGACAGGTTGTGTTTGCGTCCCCAGTCCAATACCTCGGGATCCAGGTCGATGCCGATCGCATGACGTTCATGTCCGCGCTTGACCCATTCGCAGCAGACGTTGGCGGTGCCGCAGAAATCTTCGCGCAGCAGCCTGGCCCTGCGCTTGCGAATTCGCTTGAAAGCCTTATCCACAAAGTCGATTTCGGCTTCGGCACATTGCACCGAGAGTTCGTAAAGATGGTGGCGGTCTGCCTTGGAGGCGAGGGTGCGTTTGGGCTTGTTGCGATGCTTTCTGTTCTTACTCATCCTGCGGTCTTATTCATCGTTATTCCGTACGCTGACTATACTAGAAAGCAGCAGCAAAACCCTGCTACCCCTTAACGGGGCGCGGCGGGGCGTGGTCTCTCCGAGTTCAGGTTTTGTTGTGGGCGGGGCGGAATGCCCGGGTGGAAGCAAATAATTGGAGGAATCAAAAATGGGTGTTGCAACGACACTTCAGGATTACCTGGAGAGCCGTGGCATTGCTTACGAAGTAGTCGAGCATCCACATACCAACTCGGCCATGCGCGCGGCAGAAGCGGCGCACGTGCCCGGAGATCAGGTGGCCAAACCGGTTCTGCTGGGAGACGACGACAGTTATCTCCTTGCGGTGATCCCGGCCACTCACCGGCTGGAACTGGACCGGGTTAATCAGATGATGGCGCGCAGCCTGGAAATGCTGCCGGAAGACGAGATAGAAGCCACCTTTGCCGACTGCGAGCGGGGCGCGATACCCGCCATCGGTGAACCCTATGGGATCGATGTGGTCGTGGATCCGGCCCTGATAAATCAGCCGGAGGTGTATTTTGAATCAGGTGACCATGAGCACCTGATCCATGTGCACGGCGACGTCTTCCGCGGTCTGATGGAAGACGTGCCCCGCGTGCACCTCAGCCACCACCTCTGAGTCCAACCCGGCCCGGCGTGCGTATTGCGCCGGGGCGGCGTCTGGTTTACTCTTGCGCGCCTCGTTATTCGCGCAGACTGAGCCTATTGTCTCTTTCGGGGCGAAAGCGGTTCCGGAGAGATGTCTGAGTGGTTGAAAGAGCACGCCTGGAAAGTGTGTATACGTTAATAGCGTATCGAGGGTTCGAATCCCTCTCTCTCCGCCAAATAAAGCCAAAAGGTCCCGCTTGCCGGGGCCTTTTTGCTTTATCAGGAGCAGGGAGGTTTGATGAGAACCCCTCTGGTTCGACAAGGAGCGACAAAGTCGCGACGCAGAACGTTGCCACGCAGTGGCAACGGCCCCGGCGGGAAAAACGCAAATCAAATCGAGGGGCCGGCCACAGAATCGACTAGGACCAACTTTACCTTGGGCAACTTGCCCAGAAAGTTCACTCAAATGCCCATATTGACGGCGCGAAATGGAATGCGCGTAACCGCCTTCGTGCAACATGCGGGTTATTGCGAGTGCGGTCGCGTATGGAGGCGAAAAGAGTCGCTGGAGGATAGTGGGATCACCGGTCGTTGTCAGATGGGGATAGAAACGGACCGGACACGACACTTCTTTCAGAGTTCAGACAATTGGTTCGAGGGAGCTGCCGAGATTCCGGTAAGATTTCCGGTCTGGTTTTGGGCGAGTCAATCGCAGGCAGGCATCAAAGATGCAGCCGCAGATCTGGTGGACCTCAGATCTCAGATGCTTTCAATTCCGGCCGGCTTGAAATGTATACTATCCTACGTAACGCGATTTTCACTTTCTGATGCGACCAAAAATGAACGCTACTGGCTCAATAATGACACGCCTGATTTTGATACTTGGACTCGTCTTTTCCTGCGGCACGCGAGCGGATGCCCTCGAGGACATCCTCGATCGCGGCAAAATCCGCGTCGGCATATCTTTGTTCGCGCCATGGGCGATGAAAGATAAAGCGGGAGAACTTGCCGGATTCGAGATCGAGGTGGCGAAAAAACTCGCCCGTGAGATGGGTGTCCAGCCTGAATTCAAGATCTACGAATGGACTGACATCATTCCTGCGCTCAACCGAAACGAAATCGACGTGATCATCGCCGGCATGTCAATCACGCCGAAACGTGCCCTGCAAATGAACTTCACCCTGCCGTACGCGGAGTCTGGCGTGTCACTGGTGACGAATACCGCGTCAACCAAAGAGATCGAAGATCTGCGCAGCCTCAACAAGCCGCAGGTGGTCGTCGCCGCCGTGGCCAAAACGCTTGGCTCGGATGTCGCGAAACTGGTGTTTGATCAGGCTGATTTGCGCATTATGGCGGACAGCGAAGAGGCGCAGAAGGCGCTCCTGGAAGGCAAGGTGCACGCCTATGTCGCCAATTCAACTGAGGCCACATTCCTTGCTCTGGAACATCCGGCCAAACTAGACATGCCGCTGGCCAAGGCGCTGCTGGTATCGGTCACAGGCATGGGCGTAAAAAAGGGGGAGCAGGAACTGCTCAACTTTCTCAATGCCTGGATCACTGCACGCGCAGCGGATAAATGGCTGTCGGCGACGCAGAAGTACTGGTTCCGGAGCCTGAGGTGGCGCGACTCAGTGGGCCAGTGATGTCGATTCAAACTGGCACCATTACGGGTCAAATACCAATGCGCTGGCTGCTCGCATCCGGAGTATTGTTGGCCTCGGCGTTCGTGCTGGCCAACGACAATGCCCGCCTCACCATCTCTCCGACCTATGGCGACATACTGTCCGATGACATCTATGAGCGTGCAGAGGGGTGGCGCGAGCAACCGATGTTCGAGAGCGAATGGCGGGCACCGAAACCGGAACCGAAAAGCCGGATCAAATTTGGCTACGATTCGGCCTACGAGGAAGTTCGCGCGCGTGAGGATGCAAAGTCTTCCAGCAGACCAATGGATCTGGGTGATCGGCCGCCGGCCTCACAGTTCCGGCTCAGTTTCTAGATCCTGATGTTTCCCCTGCCGGCTAGCGTCTTTCCGCTGAGAGTCCGGCGTTCATGTTATGTCTCCGTATGGCCCACTGGCATACCGTCGAGTTCGCCTCCTCTGTGTTCAATCGACGCTTGAGTGTGCGCTCGTGTATGCCGAGTTGTCTGGCGAGTACGGCGGTGGAGCATCGCTGATTTGTCAGGCATTGGCGCAGCAGTGGCGGAAACTCGCTGGCGAGATCCAACTCCGCACAAGAAGCGATGCCCAACAATGCTCGGTGTTCGAGTTTTACGCCGAACAAATTTGAGAAACAGCAAGTGAACAAAAACGTGGCAGGAAAGTGACTCAATCTATGGAGCATGAGTCTAAGAGCCTAAAGGAAACCTGCCTTCACACCGTTGCCCGTTGACCGGTCGCGCCACGATGAAAGCCGGTGGTTTTGTCAAGAATCTTGCGCTGTCACATCAGACGGTAACGAAAACGTGAAAATAGACTTAGGAGAAGCTGATTATGAAAATCGCAGTTCTTTCCCGTAATAGGAAGCTGTATTCGACCCGCCGCCTGATCGAGGCGGCCGAGACAAGGGGTCATGAGGTTCACGTGTATGATGTTTTGCGCTGTTACATGAACATCGCATCCAATCGCCCGTCGATTCACTACAAAGGAGAGGAGCTCACCGGCTTTGACGCCGTGATCCCGAGGATTGGCGCCTCGGTCACCTTTTACGGTGCGGCTGTTTTGCGCCAGTTCGAGATGCTCGGGGTGTACCCGCTGGCCGAATCGGTTGCGATCACCCGTTCGCGTGACAAACTGCGTTCTCTCCAGCTGCTTGCCCGCAAGGGGATCGGTCTGCCCGTGACCGGGTTTGCGCACTCGCCTGACGACATCGAGGATATGCTCGAGATGGTCGGCGGAGCACCCGCGGTGATCAAACTGCTGGAAGGAACGCAGGGTATCGGTGTGGTGCTCGCAGAGACCAAAAAGGCCGCCGAAAGTGTCATCGAGGCCTTCATGGGCTTAAAGGCGAACATTCTGATTCAGGAGTTCATCAAGGAGGCAGGCGGTGCCGACATCCGCTGCCTGGTGGTGGGGGGCAAAGTGGTCGCGGCTATGAAACGCCAGGGCAAGGAAGGTGAATTCCGCTCCAATCTGCATCGTGGCGGGTCGGCGGCCGTCGTCCGACTTACCCCGGAAGAGCGTTCCACCGCGGTGCGTGCGGCCAGCATCATGGGGCTTAACGTGTGCGGCGTGGATATCCTGCGGTCGAATCACGGCCCGGTTGTCATGGAGGTCAACTCTTCCCCCGGTCTTGAGGGCATCGAGACCTCAACCCAGAAAGACGTCGCCGGGACAATCATCGAATTCATCGAGAAGAACGCCAAGCCGAACAAGACGAAAACGCGGGGTCAGGGGTGATTTCATGGTGCGGCCGGAATTCAAGTAAGGAACACTGGCAGATCGTCGATGCAATCTCGGCAAGCGAGGCCACACCGAGACGCGCTTGAAGGATCGCTTGCGCATGCAAGGCGAATGGTTCACAGAATCCATCGCAACGCTTGGCAAGCAGATTGGCGGATCAAGGTCCGCAGCTGCTGCAGGCAGGAATGTGTTGTTTCCTGCCGGGCAGCCCGGCCCCGCGTTAATTCGGCTTGGTGTCGATAACGCCCCTTAGACTTGATCAGTCAGGGCATGGGCTAACCAGTTTCGGAAATGTTGCAGCGCAGTAGTCGGCGGTCAGCCACAAGCGGAGATTGCCAGCAGATTTCGTGATGGGTGAAACTAACCGCAAGCACAAGTTCGAGAGCCGGCCGGGTTAGATTATCTCCTTCCCCCGACCGGTTAGAGTCAAGAAGAGAGTATTTCTAGTCCATATGCACTTAGTACCACGATCAGAACCAGACCCAGCAAGAAAAAAAACAGGATTGACCCTTCGTAGCACAGGCGCATGAACTGCGCGGTATGGAATTTTGAACTTGTTTGCATCGTATCAACCTCAATTTCGAGGTTACTCAGGCCTTATTTGGCAGTTGTTCCCTCTGTTATCCATCACGCATATTCCATGCCTGATTGGAAAGACTAAAGATTTTCAACAGGTTGTGAATTCTGTTGATTGAAGCCAAGCGTGTTATGTAAAAAAACTAAACATTCTTCGCCGTTTGAAATGCCAAAGTTTCGCCAAGCCGAGCGGCCGGGAGGCCAATTCGGGAGTGTCGGTTGCAGAGGTTCCAGCGCAAATACCTGAGCAATTTTCCCAGATGACCGAGTTCGAGCCCAAGCCCATGAGGCCACAAGCAGCAAGTACAGAACTTTCACAGAGGGTATTCATGTCACGTAGTCGTTTGGGCGTTGCGCTCGCTCTTGTTCTCGGGTCGGCGGCGAATCCGGCATTTGCCGTTTGCACGCAGGTCGGGTTGACAGCCACTTGCACGGGGACCGATCTCGATGGTTTTGACAGCAACGGCGACAGCCTGACCGTGAACATCGAACCGGGCGCCATTGTGAACGGCAGCGACGGCATCAAGGTCGAGGGCAACGACAACACGGTCAACAATGACGGCACCATCGACACCACTGACGAAGGCATAGTTGGTGGTGTGGGCCTGAGTGTAGTCAACACCGGTTCGATCAATGCCGCTGACAAAGGCATCGATGCCGATGACTTGGGAAACGTCTCAGTCAACAACTTCGGGGACGTTACTGCCGGCGACAAGGTGATACGGATCGGCGGTGGTGCCAACGCGGTTCTCACCAATTCCGGGAACATCACGGCGCTCGGGGACGAAGGCTTTGAGGCCGGCGACAATGCCACTGTTACCAACACTACGACGGGCGTGATCAAGGCAGCCGACGACGCCGTGCAGGTCGGCGAAAATGCGATAATCCAAAACTCCGGCCTAATCGAGAACAACGGCACCAATACGGCCAACAAGCAGGACGCGATCGATATCGAATCCGGTACTATCACCAACTCCGCATCGGGGACGATAAAATCGACGCTCGACGCAGCCATTGATTACGACGGCTCAACCACAGCAAGCGTGATCAACAACTTTGGTCTAATCACCGGAACCACTGGCGTACTGGTCGAGAAGGGTCTTGGAGGCGAAACGCCCAACACTGCAAATCAGACTATCAACAATCACGGATCGATCATCGGAACCGCTGGCCTCGCGCTGGACCTCGGCGCCGGCAATGACGTGCTGAACCTCTATGACTCCGGCTCACTGACCGGAGGCGCCGATTTCGGAACGGGCGACGATGCGCTGAATTTCTTCGGGACATTTACGGGCGCGATCGCCGGAGGGTCCATACTCAACGGCGGCGTCGGCACCGACACGGTGACCTTCGATGTTTCGCTTACTCTGATGGATCTGTCCACGGCGACCCTCGTCGGCGACGTACTTGATCTGGCCTTTCTAGCTGCTGGGTCGGATTTCTCGGTTCGGTTGCAGTCCTGGGAGTCCTTTACGCTCGGTACGCAGACATATTCCGCTGCGGAACTTGTCGCGGCGGCCAACCCCACTACCGTGCCAGTCCCGGCTCTTTTGGCGCTTCTGGCCGGCGGCCTCATAGGTGTGGGTTTAACGCGCCGCAAGAAGACAGCGTGAGAAATGCAGGCCCGTGCTTCATCAAACCCGCTTCGGCGGTTTTTCGTGTCAGCTTGTGGTCCAGGCCGTGTGAAAACCCAGAGCTACTCCGAACGTCCGTTGTTGTGGCTCCGTCTGACAGTCATTGCCAGATTAGATACCGGCCATTACAGTTAGCGCTGGCTTTCACTTTGTTCCGGATCTGCGCGGCTTTTCCTTTGGTCTAGCCACTCAGAACCTATAACCTCCCCGCAGTAACAGATCTAAGATTTCCCGAGAGGGCGCAACGCAAATGGTTCGATATGCGTCCACGAAGGGAAGCCACACCCAACTCACTGGTTTTTCAGGCTGTGGCCCGCATACCCC
>CAVWYD010000011.1:0-133063 GCA_963759055.1 uncultured Gammaproteobacteria bacterium | reverse complement strand
CTTCGGGGACGTCGAGGTTGAGATCCCACAAGGTATGCGACTGGCCGTAGTACTGGTTGAGTTGCTCGATCTTCAACATGAGAGCATCCCCCAACACAGACTCGCATACGATACATCCCTGTAGCCACGGTCCAGCCCGGCCTCCCTGCCGGGCGTTCGCCGGGCTGCGTCCGCCCACCGGGCGAACGGTCCCCGCTCACCCCACAGCGTATGCGACTGGCCGCAGTATTGATTGAGTTGCTCGATCTTCAGCATGAGCTCGACCCGCCGAAAACAAGGTGCCTACTCGCCAAGGTACACCTCCACCACCTTGGGATCGTTCTGCACCTGGTCCATGTTGCCCTCGGCCAACACGGAGCCCTGATGCAGGACGGTCACCCGCGAATTCAATGCGCGCACGAAATCCATATCGTGCTCGACCACCACCACCGAATGCTCCCCCGCCAGTGAGGTCAGCAGCTCGACGGTACGGTCCATCTCCTGGTGGGTCATCCCGGCGGCCGGCTCGTCGACCAGCAGCAGCAGGGGGTTCTGCATCAGCAGCATGCCGATCTCCAGCCACTGCTTCTGACCGTGCGACAGCGCACCGGCCAGGCGTGGCGACTCGTCTGTCAGGCCGATCAGTTCGAGCACCTCATCGATGCGCTCGCGCTCTGTTCGGGCTCAGGCGCGCACGCAGGGTGCGCCAAACCCCCTTGGGGCCGGCCATCGACAGCTCCAGGTTCTCGAACACACTGTGGTGTTCGAATACCGTCGGCTTCTGGAACTTTCGCCCGATGCCGACCTGTGCGATCTCCGGCTCGCTCATCTGCAGCAGATTCATGCGCGAACCGAACCAGCAGGTGCCGTTGTCCGGCCGGGTCTTGCCGGTGATGATATCCATCATGGTGGTCTTGCCGGCGCCGTTGGGACCGATCAGGCAACGCAGTTCGCCGGCATTGACATAAAAATTGAGATCATTGATCGCCTTGAAGCCGTCGAAGGCTGACCGAGACGTCTTCCATATACAGCAGCGGTGCCGTGTGACAGGTCGAGCCCCTCGACCACCTTCGGCACCATGAAGTCGAACACCCGGTCGCGCCGGAACATCTCCTGCACCGCGCTCATGATTCGGCCCCCTTGCGGCGCCAGAGGCCGGCGATGCCACGCGGCAGCAGCAGGGTCACCAGGACGAACAGCCCACCCAGTGCGAACAGCCAGATCTCCGGAAAGGCGGCCGTGAACCAGGTCTTGGCATAATTGACGCCGATCCCGCCGAGCACCGCGCCGTACAGCGTGGCCCGGCCGCCCATGGCGACCCAGATCACCACCTCGATCGAATTCAGCGGCGCGAATTCACCGGGATTGATAATGCCCACCTGCGGCACATACAGCGCACCGGCGATGCCTGCCAGCACGGCGGAGAAGGTGAAGATCGCAAGCTTGACATGCTCCACCTTGTAACCGATAAACCGGGTACGGTCCTCGGTGTCACGGATGGCGACGGCGACGCGACCGAGGCGCGACTTCACCAGGGCGCGGCAGGCCAGATATCCGATAGCCAATGCAACACCGGAGGCGATGAACAGGCCGATGCGCGTCCCGTCGGCCTGCAGGCTGAAGCCGAGGATATCCTTGAAGTCCGTCAGGCCATTGTTGCCGCCAAAGCCCATCTCATTGCGGAAAAACGCGAGCATCAGCGCATAAGTCAGGGCCTGGGTGATGATCGACAGATAGACCCCGGTCACCCGCGATCGGAATGCCAGCCAGCCGAACACGAATGCCAGCAGGCCGGGCGCAACCATGACCATCAGGATGGCAAACCAGAACTGGTCGAAGCCGTTCCAGAACCAGGGCAACTCCTGCCAGTTGAGAAAGACCATGAAATCGGGCAGTTCGGGATGCCCGTAGACACCACGCTCGCCGATCTGACGCATCAGGTACATGCCCATCGCGTAACCGCCAAGCGCAAAAAATGCGGCATGGCCGAGGCTGAGGATGCCGAGGTAGCCCCAGACCAGGTCGACCGCAACGGCCAGCAGCGCATAGGTCAGGTATTTGCCCAGCAGGGTGACCGTGTAGGTCGACACATGCAGCGGATTGTCCGCCGGCAGGCCGTTGAGGATCGGCACCGCGATCAGCACGGCCAGCAGGATCAGCAGAAAGACCTGGCCGCCACGATCACCTTTGAGGATTCGAGTCAGGAACATCGGCTCAGCCCTCCGCCGCACGGCCCTTTTGCGGGAACAGTCCGCGCGGGCGTTTCTGGATGAACAGGATGATGAACACCAGGACCAGGATCTTGGCCAGCACGGCGCCGGCCCAGGGTTCCATGACCTTGTTGGCGATACCCAGGCCGAGACCGCCGATCAGGGTGCCCCAGAGGTTGCCGACGCCGCCGAACACCACCACCATGAAGCTGTCGACGATGTAGGCCTGGCCCAGGTTCGGGCCGACATTGGTCAGCTGCGAAAGCGCCACACCGGCGATGCCCGCGATACCTGAACCGAGGCCGAAGGTCATGGCGTCGACCCGCGATGAGCGCACACCCATCGCACGGGCCATGGCCCGGTTCTGCGAAACCGCACGCACCTGCAGGCCGAGGCGGGTACGTTTCAGCACAAAGAACAGACCGGCAAAGACCAGCAGACAGAACACGAAGATGTAAAGGCGGTTGTAGGTGAGCGAAAGCACGCCATTGATCTGCCAGAAGCCGCTGAGAAAATCCGGATTGGAAACCGGCACGTTCTGCGGAGAGATCACGGTGCGCACCAGCTGCTGCAGCATCAGGCTGATACCGAAGGTCGCCAGCAGGGTCTCCAGCGGACGGCCGTAGAGAAAACGAATCACACCGCGCTCGATCGCAATTCCGACCGCGCCGGAGACCAGGAAGGCCGCCGGCAGAGACAGCAGGATCGACAGGCCGATCATGTCGGGCATGGCCTGCTGGATCAGGTAAGTGGTGTAGGCGCCCAGCATGATCAGTTCGCCATGCGCCATGTTGATCACGCCCATGACACCGAAGGTGATCGCCAGGCCGATCGCGGCCAGCACCAGCACGGACCCCAGGCTGAGACCGAAGAACAGGGTCTCGATATGGCCGAACAACTCGACCCGGTCCTCGATCTTTTTCAGTGCCGTCGCTGCCTCGGCGCGCACCGCCTCGTCCGGGTCGCTCGTCGGCCAGGCGTGTCAGAGCCGTTGCGCACCCCCGGCTGCGAGACTGCCGGACACATTGACGATGGCCTGGCGGCGCTGGCGGGATCCGGATCGCTGAGCTGGGCCAGGGCCACTGCCGCCTGCATGGCCTCGCGCACCGCCGGGTCCTGTTCTGTGCTCAGCATCCGGGTGAACAATTCGGCCTGCGCAGGGTCGGTATGTTCGAGCATGGCGTTGACCGACGCCAGGCGCACCGCCGGGTCGGGATCAGCCAGCTCCATCTGCGCGAGCAGGCCGCCGATCTGGCCGCGCATCTTGTTGTTGATCGGCAGCTTCTTGAATTTGCGTTTGCTGAATTTGCCGTAGTCCTCGGCATTCAATGCATCAATCGCGACCGTCTTGCCGTCCTGCTCGCTGCATCCAGACGAGTCGCTTGTTTTTCTTCAGGTAGCGCAGCTTGCCCTCGAGCAGACCGCGCAATAATTCGATGGCCTTCGGGTTGCCCGACTCCGCCAATGCGGTGACACCCTCGGCCTTGGTCGCGAAGTCGCGATCCATGATCTGTTACGAAGGCCGCATCCAGGGCCGGGTCGCCGGTCTCGATAGCCGCCGCCATGAGTGGCGAGACCAGGCAAAGCAACAGCGTGGTTACGAGTATTCGTAACATAGGGATCAGGCTTCTTTGGTTGGAGTGAAGGGTCGTGGCACCGGTGTACGGGAACACCGGTGCCACAGGCTTGCACAGCTTTGTCAGTCAGAGATCAGTAGTTCTGACCCGAGCACTTGGCCGTCTTCACGTTGTAGTTGCCGCAGGACAGCGGGCTACGCCAGTCTGAGATCAGGTCCTTCGAACCCTCGAGGTAGTCAGACCATGCATCGCCAACCACCAGGCCCGGGGTCTGCGACACGATCTGGAACTGACCGTCGTCCTGGATCTCGCCGATCAGCACCGGCTTGGTGATGTGATGGTTGGGCATCATGGCCGACAGGCCGCCCGACAGGTTCGGCACCGCAACGCCGATGATGGCATCAGCAACCGCACTTGGATCCGTGGTGCCGGCCTTCTTGACCGCCTCTACCCACATGTTGAAGCCGATGTAGTGTGCCTCCATCGGGTCGTTGGTGACGCGGTCTTCGTTCTTGATGAACTTCTGCCATGCCTCGATGAACGCGTCGTTGGTTTCATCCTCGACACTCATGAAGTAGTTCCATGCAGCGAGGTGACCGACCAGCGGCTTGGTATCGATACCGGAGAGTTCTTCCTCACCGACCGAGAAGGCGACGACCGGGATATCCGCGGCAGAGATGCCCTGGTTACCCAGTTCCTTGTAGAAAGGCACGTTGGCATCGCCGTTGATGGTCGAGACCACCGCGGTCTTCTTGCCGGCCGAGCCGAACTTCTTGATGTCGGAGACGATCGACTGCCAGTCGGAATGACCGAACGGCGTGTAGTTGATCATGATGTCACCGGCCGCGACACCCTTGGCCTTGAGGTAGGCCTCGAGGATCTTGTTGGTGGTGCGCGGATAGACATAGTCGGTACCCGCCAGTACCCAGCGCTTCACGCCCTGTTCCATCAGATAGTCGACCGCAGGGATCGCCTGCTGGTTCGGCGCGGCACCGGTGTAGAACACGTTCTTCGAGGATTCCTCGCCTTCATACTGCACCGGGTAGAACAGCAGACCGTTCAACTCTTCGAAAACCGGCAGCACCGATTTGCGTGATACCGAGGTCCAGCAGCCGAAAGTCGCATCGACCTTTTCCTTCTCGATCAGCTCGCGTGCCTTCTCGGCGAACAGCGGCCAGTTGGATGCCGGGTCGACCACCACGGCCTCCAGCTTCTTGCCCAGCAGGCCACCTTTTTTGTTCTGCTCTTCGATGAGCATCAGCATGGTGTCCTTGAGCGTGGTTTCAGAGATGGCCATGGTGCCCGACAGCGAATGCAGCACACCGACCTTGATCGTGTCCGCTGCCTGTACAGCACCGACAACACCCAGTGCGGTAACGGCAGAGACCGCCAACGAAAGTCGGCGAATTTGCGTAGCAAAACTCATTCTAGGATTCTCCCCTTACGGTTGATTTCTGAACTGCCGGCTAACCGGTGCGGCGGCGCGCCTCATCCTGGGGCGCCTCCGATACAGCCACCGAACCTGCCTGGCTCAGCGAAGCGACAGCTGCAGGGGGTGCTGCAGTTGTTGTGCCAAGTCGTTAATAGATTGTTTTTGCGCACAAAAACCGTGCGCGGCATTGTGTGCGAGGGCGTGCCGGCGCCAAACAGGTGCAGACAGAAAGCGCAGTAGCACCAAAACGGTGCGCCGCTGGATATCGGGAACCTCTGATCAATTCATGGACTCGCATCCTGCACTTATAATTTCCAGCTTCTGCGTTGCAAATCTTCGCAATAGCCGGCTATTACGTGCAATTTGCGCCTTGAATCTGAAAATTCACGAGCGCAATCTGCTTCGACCAGAATTAATCAGAGGTTCCATAGATCCATCGGTCATGCTTGCTGGCAACCCTCGGCAACCGTTCGCTACATGGCCGACAGTCGCCCACAGAGGGATTATGTTTCGGCCGGACGCTTGCGTAAGCTAAAGCGCTATTGCACATTGTTTCACCCTGGAGTTTGTTCGTGAGTCCCGTTTCTGCTACAAAATTCAGCGCCATCGTCAGCATCCTGCTGGGTGTATCGGCGATCGTCCTTCCGCAAATGTTTGGAACTGCAGCGGTAATAATCCTGGCCGCTGTGATGCTGGCCAGCGGACTTATTGCCCTGCTGTATGTGAATGCCGCGCGCAGAGAAGGCTTCGCGTTGAGTGTATTCGGCCCCTGGGCAAGGATCATCGCAGGGATCGTGCTCATCCTGTGGCCCGGGCTGGCCCTTTGGCTGGTGGCGGTCGTATTGGGAGGCGGCCTCATCCTGAGCGGTATTACGGGTCTCTCGGCACTCAAAGATAGTCGCTTGGTCAATCCACCCAAGATGAGAAAGATTGAGCTGTGGTCGACCATTGCGCTGGGTGTGCTGCTGATCGTGATGGGCGCGGCAGGATCTGCCCTGCTGCTCGGCATCATCTTTGGCGTTTCGCTCATTGGCACCGGCATGCAGCAGTGGCGGATGACAAATGTCTAGATACGATGTTTGTTCTTGGGCCAGGTGCGGCGTGGGATAGCGTTAACGTGCTCGCTTCTCCCGGTTTTGCCCTGCGGTGCTCGGCTGCACCAAGGGGAAGGGGTACTCCGTAGATCGGGCTGTGCCCGACATCCTGCGGCGGGCCCAGCCCGCCCTACAGAGGGTGGGTGATGCACCCTGATCCCGTTGACGCCGCCGCGCATATCAAAAACGATCCCCGCGCGTCAGCGCACAACACTCAACCCCTCAGGCGCGCTTGATCCACCCCCGCGCAAACCGCTCCTGACTTGAATCCCGCGCCATGATCTCCACGTAGCGCGCACCCTGCTGGATGTTCATCATCTTCACCAAAGAATAACTGCTGCGGTCTTTCTTCAACAGGGCGCCAAGCGTCATGAGACTCTTTTCGCCAAACCAGCCATCGATGATCAGGTCTTTGTAATCGCGCTGATTGCGGTTCAGAAGATTCAATGAAGACTGCAGAAAGCGCACGGCCCGCCGCACACCCATGTTTACCGCGGTGTCGTAGAGTTCATTTGCAACCGCCTGGTCAGGTATATCGTCTCCTATGAACCTGTCCCAATAGGCCTTCTTATAGAACGCTCTGACGTTGGACTGCAGAGTCCGGTCGCCATTCAGGCTTTTCGGGAAACCCTTGTTGCGGCGCTCTGCATCGATGCGCTTCCAGCCACGCCATTCCGGGTGATGCACGCGCGCGATGCCGCGGTAGGTTTCACCACCGCGATCGACCGGGTCGTTCACGTAACCACCCTCATGCGCGGATGTAAGGGCGTAGGCATCGCTGAAATTGGCCATGACTGGGCGCTCCGGCTGCAACAGCAGCCTAGTAATCAAGTATCTCTTTGCTGAACAGGTTCCCGGGCCTGGGTTCTGCTCCGAGTATGGTGCGCAGCAGGCTGTTCATGGTCGCCACATCATTGTCGAAGCCCCCGTGTGAGATGCTCTCGGAAATGATACTGGGCGTACCGTCGCTGTAGTGCACGTGAAACCGATCCGTCACCCTTGCCATCTTCGGCTTTTCCAACAACTCGTCGACGTACTTCTGCATGCCAAGAATCGCCTCGGGGAGTTCTTCCTCGAATGCATGCGACACCAGATATAGCAACGACTTCCGGTAAATCTTGCCGACGTTGTCATCCCGTTCCAGGCGGTCATTCAGGTTGAAAAGCTGCATCTTCTCGATGCCAAAGGCATCTGGCAGCGAGATCAGGTAAGGGTAGTAGTGACTCTCGAAAAGCCCGATCGAGGCCGCAGGTGCCAGCAGGGTGCAGCTCTGGATACGCAATGTCGGCGCGAGGTCTTCCATGCTCTCGAGCAGGCGCGCGAGCAGGATGGCACCGGTGCTATGACCACAGATATGGACCTTCAGTCTCTCACCACGTTTGCGCGCCATCTCGGTCAACCAGATGGCAAGTGTTTGTGTACCGGCGCGCTGGGGAAGAAACGGCAGGCGAGCACCATCTTTCATCTCACGCCATAGCGCCCGCCCGGGAATGCGTGTGGCCCACTCCAGCAGGCGGTCACTCCAGTCAGAGAAGCCACCGGCACGCGCCTCGGCCGCGTCACCGCGCCGCAGAATGACATCCGTGAGCTCTTCCACAATGCCGGTGTCGTACATGAAGTGGTAGGGATAGATACCGTTCTTCTTGAAGGTCTCCTTCATCGCTGCGATGCGGCGCGCCGAATCTTTGGGTGAATTTAGCCCGCCATGCGCATACAGCAACAGATGCTGGTACTTGTTCCCGCTCGCAGCGACCAGCTTTGCCGTGGCCCGCACATCTTCGGCGTTGCTCCAGTAGCGGCCCTGGGTGTGGAACCTGCCGTCGTCGACATGGATGAAATGACCGGCGATCTCGCTGCGCGCCGGACTGCCTTTGAGCGAAACACCGCTGCGGTTGCGCTCGCTGCTTGGCGGAAGATGCCAGATCTGCGGTGTCGGCAGCGCCAGGCTGAACACCCATGCGTCCATAAGGTTCGCGCGCCAGTCTTCATATTGCCACAGCCCGAGGCCCGCCTTGCCCCAACGCCTGCCCCAGGAGTTCTGCACCCAGAAACCTTTGCTGTTGTAGCCGACGATGGCGAAGGCATGACCGCCCTCCTCCTGCCTGACGAACGGGATGGTGCCGGTGCGTGAGTCGGGACGCATCCAGCCACTGTGTGTCTTGGCTGAACAGAAGACTGCACCGGCCTCGTTGATCGGCGGCATGGAAATCCGAGATCCGTGGCTGCACCCGGTAATAGGCGCCGACCGTGTTGTCGCGCGCATCCTTTGCCCGGACCACCGTCAGAGAGCCGGGGCTGTCCTGCTCATAGGGCCACTTGCCATCGGCGCACACACCCATGTTGTACCAGCCTTTGATCGCACCACGACAACTCGACCCGGCATATCTGCTCACCCGGCCATTCATCGTGCAGCTTGGCCATCTCGTACAACATGCGGGGGCTTACCCGCACCCTGCTGCCGCGCCGCTTGTTCAACAGGTTGATCACTGCAGCCAGACCGAAACCGGTGCAGGCGCCCTCCTGCTGCTGATCCAGAATCTGCAGGCCTCGCGGCGGTGTCACATAACGACGCAGTTGCTTGAGTGATGCCTCAAAAGGCCAGTCACGCAGATCCGGGACGTCCTGTATGGCGGTTGTCGGGTAGCTGCTTGGCGTGCGTTTTCGTGAAGGCATCGAAGATGTACCTGTAACGCTTCAACGCGACAAGTATAGACGGCGGCTACACGTCTGCAGGCACAAGGGGATGCCGGCCTAGTGCGCCACAGAAAACTGTCCTCGCCGTGCCACTTTTTCGCTACGGGTATTTCTACCGCGCAGACTCCTAGTCCCAGTCCGTCTGGCGCAGTTCCAGTATCGGGATGCCATCCATGTCGAACAACACCAGCAGGATTCGCACACGCTGATAGGTACGTGCGTTCTCGAGTGCAGTCACGAGTGCCGCTTCACGCGTCATCACTTCCGCTGCGCATAGCATACGTGTCGCCGCCACTGGGCCGATGAAGATATGGCCTGCATCGACCTGGTATTCGGCGAACAGTCGATTGCAGCCACCATAGCCCTGCAGGCGTCCTTTGCTGCCGAACTGCACGAAGGCCGATGCCGCTTCCGGCACGGCAGTCTCCCCGATCATGACCGGTTTCCACTCGCTACCCTGCAAGGGTGCGGACTGCACACCATTGAACGACAGCAGACCGCATAAAAGGACCCATGGCGCGCAGACCCGGCGTATCAAAACGGTCATACTTCTTTATTCCGCAGTATTTGACTACCGGTCGAAACCGGGTAGATATTTGCGAAGTATCTTACCCGGGACTCTGTGGAAAGGAGGGGCGCACTGAATAAGAAAAGACCCTGCATAAAGCAGGGTCGAGAGCATTTGTTCATGGTCGTTTGGCGCCGTCAACCTGAGCCGAATTCGGCCACAACGTCGCCGAGATGGCCCGCATCATCCTCGGTCGGCTCAAGCGACATACCGCCACCCCAGTCTTCCGATTTGCTGATCTTCTTGCCGGCATCCGCGGTTTTGATCTGAATCTTTACGTTACTGCCCGAATCAGCATATTCGATCGCGGTCTCTTTCGTGATACGTCCCTCGAAGTACAGCCTGACCAGATGCTGATCGAACGACTGCATTTTGTAGTTGCCGCCGCGCTCTATCGCATCCTTGATACCGCCGAGTTCCATCTTCGCGATCATGTCGGCGATGTAACCCGTATTGACCAGCACCTCGACCGCGGCGACCTTGCCGCCCTCCTTGCCGGGCACCAGGCGCTGGCAGATGATCGCGCGCAGATTCTGTGCGATCCGCTTTGCCTGCTGCTCGATGCCGTCTTTGGGGTAGAACCCGAAGACACGCTCCATGGTGGTGATGGCGTTGTTGGCATGCAGCGTTGATAAGGCGAGGTGGCCGGTATTGGCGAACTTCTGCGCAAACTCCATGGTCTCGAGGTCGCGGATCTCACCCATCAGGATGACATCGGGCGATTCGCGCATTGCGGCCCTCATGCCATTGCTGAACGATTTGGTATCGGTCCCAACCTCACGTTGCGCCACGATAGCCTTCTTGTGGTTGTGCACGAACTCGATCGGGTCTTCGAGGGTCAGAATATGTCCCCCGGCGTTGCTGTTTCGGTAATCGATCATCGCCGCCAGGGTGGTGGACTTGCCCGAGCCCGTGGCGCCTACGACCAGGATCAGGCCGTTACGTTGCATGACAAGTTCTTCGAGGACCTTTGGCACCCCGAGGCTTTCGGTGGTCGGCACTTCGGTATTGATATGCCTCAGAACCAGTGAGGCCTCACCACGCTGCCGGAAGGCATTGCCGCGAAAACGTCCGATGCCGTTGTAGGACAGAGAAAAATCCACCTCACCGTTTTCCTCGAACTGCTTTAGCTTGTCGTCGGTCAGGATTTCCCGGATGGCCCTTTCGGCATCACCTTCACCCAGCGGCTCACCGAGCTGGGCAAACCCCTTGGGCGTCTTCATCGAGATCTTGGCACCGGTGTACAGGAATACATCAGCAGCGCCATTCTTGACCATGACCTGAAGAATTCGGGGTACGTCGATATTCGCCATTTTTTTCACCGCTCCTTGTAACGTCCGGCAAGTCACAGCGCGCATAAGGCGCGGCGGCTTGCGTCGATAAAGCGGTTATCGGTGCCAGGTGGCAAAACTTTGCCGTACTAGAACATCGTGCGAACTAAAGGCATCTGCGTCAGCTGCGACCACGCACAAATCATCACCTGGCTTCTGGCGGCTCCAGCGGCTGGCTTTGGCCTGGCGATCGGATGCGCCGGCTTCTTTTCCCGGTACACAGACGGCGCTGGTGCGCTGGCATCCGGATCTTCTACTTTTACACAATCACGCAGCGCCTGGCACCCATCGCAAACCCCAGCAAAATGACGGTCGGTAATTGGCTTTTCATGTCTTATCTCCCCTGTCTGCGGCCTTGTTCGAGCGGCAGAACATCGTAGGGATGTGAGTCCAAGGAATTCTCCTGTTTCTACGCAGTCTGTCAGCTTACTCTGGGATACTACAGCCTGATATCAACCCGCGGCTTTGCCTCGGGTTTTGCGTCCAGCTGCGGACGGCAGGAACGCAGCTGCTTCTTGCCGGTACCCTGGCCGGTCATATAGGCGCGCACCTCATCAGCACGCTGCTGGGCCATTTCCAGCAACTGTTCTTCCGTATCCAGGTAGGCACCCTTTTTGTCTTTCTGGCGTTCCGCGTCAACCACTACGCCACAGATCCGCAGGGCGAGTTTCGGCTTCTCTTTCAGCTTGCCGGCCAGTTCGCCGAGGTATTTTTGCGTCTCGGGATCGAGCTGCGTGCTACCGGCCTCGAACAGCGCGGGATTGAAACTGACCTTCAGTGCCTGATCGGCCACCAGGCTGCCTACCAGAAGCACCGAACCCAGCGGCTGTATTGCCAGTGCCGCCGTCCCGGCCACCGCCTTCATGATGATGGGATTGAGTGCCGCCAGGACGCGGAAGTTCGGGTCGTCGAGCTGGCCTTCCACCGGCACTTCGAGCTTCACATAGCCGTCGCGATCCTCCAGCAGCGCAATCGCGGTGCCTAGTGGCGGCCCGCCCTTGCCTTCCAGCGGCTCCACGATCGCCCGTGCAGTTCCAGGAAGTTACCCATCTTCAGCTTGTTGTTCGCGATCTTCACGTCGAAGCGGGCGTCCAGCTGGCCTTCGGAAACTGTGGCCCAGGTCGTTGGCGATATAACCGTTCAATCTGGGCATGCCGAGGCCCTGCAGTTCACCCTTCGCATCCAGGTAGACGGGTCGGCGAGCGGCCTCGCCACGCCCTTGATCTGGAAGCTGGTGTATTTGTCCGGCTGCATGTCGATCTCAAACGGGGTGTCCTGATCCGGTCTGGCGCTCGCCAGCTCCCCGAAGGTCAGGACGTCGATCCTGTTCCGCTGCAGATCGGCGGCCGGATTGGTGCGGTCGCCCGTGGTGACAAAGCTGTCGCCGGTCACCTTGAGGCTGCCGACGCGCCAGGCCAGGGCCGGTGTTTCACCCGATGCCTCCTGCACTGGCTGTTTCGGCTTCGACTTGGGTTCCTGCGCCTGAACTGCAGTGCCCGGGTGCCGCCATTGCCCCGACTTGTCACGGATCACTGCCGTTTGCAGGCCATCGATAACGATCTCGCCGACGTCGACACCTTTTTCCGCGGCATAGGATCCATCGTTGAAACTCAGCGTGGCGACTTTCACCCCGGTCTCCGGCAGGTCCCCGGCCAGCTGGATTCCCTGCAGCTTCAGCGTCCGGAACTGGCTCTCGGTGCCCAGTTGCAGACCTTCGGCGCTGATCCTTGCGATCTGCAGGGGGCCGTTCGCCAGTACCGGGTTTTCGAGCTTGAGTTCGCCGAGCGCTCGCATCTGAGACGATCCGGACCTTGGTCAGACCGGCGTTGCCCCCGAGGTCGACAACCAATGCCGACAGATGCAAAACCGTATCGGCCTGCCCCACCCGGCTGGCCGCCACGCTCAGCCGGCCTTGAATCTGTCGGCTACCATCACCGCCCTCGACCGGCAAGGCTGAATGCGGCCGGTTCGGTATCGTCCAGCGCCGGCTCCTGGTCGCCGAATGGTGGAACACCCAGGTCGTAGGAGCCGTCCTTGCGGCGATTTACGCGCACGAAACCGTCGGAAAGGCGTGCGCGCTGCACGTGAAGCTTGCCGTTGAAGAATCGCCAGGGGCTGATCTTGAGATCCAACTGGCCGACCCGAACCAGATCCGGTCGTCGTTACGCAGCTCGAAGTCCTTGATCTCCAGGGTGCCCGTGAAAAGGTTCAGATCCACCTCACGGATCTGGGTGCCCCGCGGCAATGCCGGGTGCAGTAACTTCCTCTGCGTAGTAACGCACTAGGGCCACACCAGCAAAATGCACCAGAACCACCGCAAGGAGCACGATGGACAAGATGAGAATCAGACGTGTGGGCAGTTTGGAAGCAAGTTTTTTCATGGTTGGTGAGGTGGCCTTGTAGCGCAAGAAACAGGTCGGACGCCGGGTCGGAGCGGCCTTTCAAGCGGGCAATTCTAACGTCAAGCATCCAGTCAAGGCGCTTCGTGGCGCGACCGGAAATGGTTAGTGAGTGCTTACAACTGTTTCGCTGCCTTCAAACTGGCGTTTATTCGCCCTGGACGTCGACTGGCGCGGTGATCGGGCGGCTATCTGCCGCAGCACCCCGGGCGCCAACTGGACCCTCCCCGGCCGATCCTGATGCGAAGCAGGGCTCGCCCCAACCGAAGATGTCGCCATACACCCGGCCCGCAAACATCGGTCGATGCGCTATGTGCCACCGACCAACAGGAGAAACAAACGAAAGAAACCTCTGATTTTAGAGTATATAATTTGAAGTGATTACTTACTTTTGTGCTTATGCTTGCGCTTCTTTTTTTCTTACGTGGTGCATCCGCAACCCGCTCTCGATAAGCGCGCAGAAAAAACGCCACCGACGAATCCAGTATCTGATCGCGCGCCGCACTGTCGGGCGTCGGCTGTCCGCCCAGGATCTGGGGCCAGAATGCAAACGATTTGATCAGGCCAAAGAACTGGTCGGCGGCCCAGACAGGGTCTGCGACCGCAATCTGCCCGTCAGCCGACGCCGCGGCCAACCAGGCCGCCAGCCCCGATTGCCGCTCTCGGAACAGCTGGTATGTATTCCTTGCCAAGTCCGGGGAATGCAGCATCTCCGCCAGGGCCACTTTCGCCAGACTGACGAAACTGGGCGCTGCGAGCATATCGAGCATCTGCTCGCCGATAATCCGCAACTGCTGATCGATCGGCCGCGTCGGGTCGTAGCGGTAGTCGGTAACCCGCTGCACGCGTTCGCTCAGTTCCGCCGTAATGACATCGAAAAGCGCGTCCTTGCTGGCGAAGTGATTGTAGACCGTGCGTTTAGAAACCTGCGCCGTCTGCGCGATCCGGTCCATGCTGGTCTCGCGGAATCCGCGCGCATCGAACTCGAGCAGGGCCGCCTTGAGGATGTCCTCGCCTTTTTTGCTGGGTCAGTGTGCGTGACTTCATCGGGTGTCTCCTGGCGCCCTGCTCCACCGTGGATCGCCTGTTGGCCATCGGTTGATTCGGAACGGGATCGTTTACGGCCGCCGAATCGGTAGTATACTACACCGTGCAGTGTACTTTCTGCCTGATTTTCGACCGGGATATAATCGCGGGCGACCGGGCTATGCTGCCGGGTCTGATAGGCAGGGATCACTGACAGCTCCGTCCGGGTCCGTGTTTGCTAAGGATTCACACATGATTTCGCGCCTCATCCTGGTAGCCCTCGCTCTCGCCGTGGTATTCGGCGGCATATTCGGCTGGAAACAGCACAAGGCACAGCAGATGGCCGCGTCCCAGGCAGGCGGCCCGCCACCGGCCGTTATTGCCGCCGACCGGGTCCGGCGCGAAAACTGGCAGCCTTACCTGCAGGTGGTGGGAAGCCTGGCCGCCGTCGCCGGCATCGAGGTCAGCAGCGAGGTCGGCGGCCAGGTCAGCGCGATCCATTTCAAGTCGGGCGGGACGGCGGAGCAGGGCGATCTGTTGCTGGAACTCGACAACCGCACCGACCAGGCCGAACTCAAGGGCCTGGTGGCCGAGCAGACCCTGGGACGCCTGAAGTTCGAGCGTGTCGCAAAGCTGGTGAAGGACAAGTCGGTCTCCAAGTCAGACTATGACGAGGCGCGGGCGACGCTCGACAATGCCGAGGCCGCGGTGGCGGCAAAACAGGCCCTGATCGAGAAAAAACGTATACGGGCGCCGTTTGCCGGCCGTCTGGGTATTCGGCGGGTCGACCTGGGCGAGTATCTCAGCCCCGGGGCGGCAATCGTCCCACTGGAAAAACTCGATCCGATTTTTGCCGATTTCAACCTGCCGGAGCGTGAGCTGGCACGGATCACCAAGGGGCAGGCCATCGAAGTCCAGGTGCAGGCCTATCCGCAGGAGAGATTCAGCGGTGAGATCACCGCCATCGATCCCGGCGTGAATGTGGGCAACCGCAGTTTTCGCCTGCAGGCGGTGCTCGCCAACCCCGACCAGCGCCTGCGGCCCGGTATGTTTGCCGATGTCCGGGTGCTGCTGCCGGAGAAAGAGGGCGTCCTCACGATACCTGACACGGCCATCAGCTACGCGCCTTACGGCGACTCGGTGTTCGTGATCGAACAGCAGGATGAAAAGAGCACGGTAGTACGCCGCCAGATCGAGACCGGCGGCACGCGCGAGGGCAGGGTGGAGGTGCTTTCCGGACTCAGCGAGGGCGAGCAGGTGGTGAGCGCCGGTCACAACAAGCTGCGCAGCGGCCAGGCGGTGGTGATCGACAGCAAACCAGCCCCGGCCGATCGCGACACCGGTGGGGCTCCCGCCGCATGAGATTCACCGATCTCTATATCCGGCGTCCGGTCCTGGCGAGCGTGATCAGTCTGCTGATCTTCGTCGTGGGCCTGCGCGCCATCGGCGTACTGGAGGTGCGTCAGTATCCCGAGACCCAGGACACGGTGGTCACGGTATCGACCAGCTACCCGGGGGCGAGCAGCGAACTGGTCAAGGGCTTCATCACCACGCCGCTGCAGCAGGCGATCGCCGAGGCGCAGGGGATCGACTACCTGTCGTCGACCAGCACTCAGGGCCAGTCGGTGATCGAGGCGCACATGCGCCTGAACTATCCGCCAAACGCGGCCGTGGCGGAGATCCAGGCCAAGGTGGCAAGCCGCCGCAACGTGCTGCCGGAAGACGCGCAGGACCCGGTCATCAGCTCGCGCACCGGCGACGCGACCGCGCTGATGTATCTCGCGTTCTACAGCGAGCAGATGCAGGCCTCGCAGATCAACGACTACCTGCTGCGGGTGGTGCAACCCAAGCTGCAGGCCCTGCCGGGGGTGGCCAAGGCCGGACTGATCGGCGACAAGACCTTCGCCATGCGCATCTGGCTGGACCCGCGGCGCATGGCGGCACTCGGCGTCACCGCGCAGGACGTGGCCGATGTGCTGCGCAGCAACAATTACCTGTCCGGGATAGGGCAGGCGCGCGGCGAGTACAACGTCATCGACCTGGTCGCGACCACCGATGTCGCCGAGGCGGACGATTTCCGCAACCTGGTGGTGCGTAACAGCGGCGGCTCCCTGGTGCGTCTGCGTGATGTGGCGCGCACCGAGCTCGGCTCCGAGGACTACGAGAGCACCACCTGGTACAAGGGCAACCCGGCAATCTTCGTCGGCGTCGAGCAGGCGCCCGGGCTCCAACCCGCTGACCGTGGCCAAGTACGTCCACGCGGCGATGGATGAGATCCGCAGCCAGCTGCCGGCCGGGCTGGAGGCGCACATGCCCTACGATGCCAGCGCCTTCATCCAGGATTCGATCGACGAGGTGTTCACCACCCTGGTCGAGGCGGTCGCTGATCGTGCTGGTGGTGATCTTTCTGTCGCTGGGTTCGCTGCGCGCGGCGATCGTGCCCGCGGTCGTCGGTGCCCGCTGTCGCTGGTCGGCGCGGCCTTTCTGATGCTGCTGGCCGGCTTCTCGATCAACCTGCTGACCCTGCTGGCGATGGTGCTGGCGATCGGCCTGGTGGTCGACGACGCCATCGTCGTGGTGGAGAACGTGCACCGCCACATCGAGATGGGCAAGTCGCGCATCCAGGCCGCCATCGACGGCGCGCGCGAACTCGGCCTGCCGATCATCGCCATGACCACCACCCTGGTGGCGGTGTATGCCCCGATCGGATTCATGGGCGGGCTGGTCGGCACCCTGTTCACCGAATTCGCATTTTCGCTGGCCGGGTGCGGTGCTGATATCCGGCGTCGTCGCCCTGACCCTGTCACCGATGCTGTCATCCAGGGTCCTGCGGCCGGCCGGCAATCCCGGGCGCTTCGAGCAGGCGGTCGAACACTTCTTCGAGTGGCTGTGCGCGCCTCTATCTGCGCCGGCTGCAGGGCGCGCTGAACTACCTGCCGGCGACCATGCTGTTCGCCGCTGGTGGTGCTCGGCAGCATCTATTTCATGTTCACGAGCAGCAAGAGCGAGCTGGCGCCGACCGAGGACCAGAGCATCCTGTTCTTCCAGGCCGTGGCCCCGCAGACCGCCTCGCTGGAATACAACGAGGCCTATACGCGCGAGATCATCGAAGGCCTTCGAGGCCGTGCCCGAATATCACGAGAGCTTCCTGCTGCTGGGGTTCCGCGGCGAAGACAATGTCGTGTTCGGCGGCTTCAAGATGCGAGCAGCCGGCACTGCGCGAGCGCTCGCAGATGGAGGTCCTGCCGGAACTGCAGGGCACTGATGAGCCAGATCGCCGGTTTTCAGATGGCGGTATTCCCGCGGCCCAGCCTGCCCGGCAGCAGCGGGCTGCCGTTTCAGTTCGTCATCCAGAGCGACAGCGACTACGAGGAGCTCGACCGGGTCGCCGACCAGCTGGTCGGGCGCGGCATGGGCAGCGGCCAGTTCGTGTTCCTGCGCAAATCGGTGGAGTTCAGCCGCCCCAAGGCGGTGCTGGTGATCGACCGCGACCGTGCGGCCGATCTGGGTATCTCGATGGAGGACATCGGGCAAAATCTCGGCACCCTGCTTGGCGGCAACTACGTCAACCGATTCAGCCTCGACGGGCGCAGCTACAAGGTCATACCGCAGGCCGAGCGTGAGTTTCGCCTGACCCCGGAGATGCTCGGTGACTTCTACCTGCGCGCCGCGAGCGGCGACCAGGTACCGCTGTCCTCACTGGTGCGCATCGAGCGTTCGGTCGAGCCCAGCAAGCGCAGCCAGTTCCAGCAGCTGAACTCGCTCACCGTCGAGGGCCTGATGGCGCCCGGGGTTTCCGAAGGGCAGGCGATGGCGGCCATGGAACAGATCGCCGCGGAAGAGTTCCCGCTCGGCTTCAGCAAAGACTATACCGGTGGAACCCGCCAGTTTGCGCAGCAGGGCAGTGCCCTGGTCGTAACCTTCTTCATGTCGCTGCTGGTGATCTACCTGGTGCTGGCGGCGCAGTTCGAGAGCTGGCGCGACCCGCTGATCATCCTGGTCTCGGTGCCGATGTCGATCGCCGGCGCGCTGGCCTTCCTGACCCTCGGCTTTGCCACGGTCAATATCTACACCCAGGTCGGCCTGATCACCCTGATCGGGCTGATCGCCAAGAACGGCATCCTGATCGTCGAGTTCGCCAACCAGTTGCAGATCGAGCATGGGCTGGACAAGCGCAGCGCCATCGAGCGCGCCTCGGCGATCCGTCTGCGCCCGATACTGATGACCACGGTGGCCATGCTGGTGGCCATGATTCCGCTGCTGACCGCCAGCGGCCCCGGCGCGGTCAGCCGCTTCCACATCGGTCTGGTAATCACCACCGGGCTGGGGATCGGGACGCTGTTTACGCTGTTCGTGGTGCCCGCCGTGTACCTGATACTCGCGCGTGATCACCAGGCGACACCAGCAACGGACGAAGCTGTCGAGGTGCGGGCGTAGGAAAAGCAATTGCGCAAATGCCACTGAAAGATCGCTGGCCAATAGCCAACCGTAGGATGGGGAAGGGCACCTGTCACCTTTGTCGGTCTTGCCGCTCGCAGGGATATCGATCCCAACGGGATACTTCCGTCGTGATTCGTGACCTTGTCGAAGCCGCGCGGATACTCACGCCACCCCGGGTGGTGCTGTTCGACTGGCATGCAACCCTCGTAGACACCCTCGACGCCATGTACACCGCTGTCGACGAGATATTGCCGCGGCTGCCGGAGCTCGGACTGGTGGACCAGCTCTTACCACCCTCCCGGAGCAGGTCAGCGGAGGATGCGCGCCTGGTCGAACACGTGCGCCAGCATGGCCGCCTGCACCCCAAGGTCAAGGCCGAACGCCGGATCTCACGCACCGACATCTTTCAGATTCTGTTCGGCAATGACGAGGATGTGAAACACATCGCACACGAGGCGTTCAATGAAGCCTATCGACGTCACTACGGTGAGGTGCGTCCGTTCGACGGCGGCGAGCTGGCGCTGCTGCAGCGAATTGCGAGAGTTCGATGTCAAGATCGGTGTACTCACCAACCGCGATCGCGAGTTCTTCGAGCACGAGTTGGCAGCCGTCGAGGACGGTACCTGGTTGAACCTGTTCGACGTCACCGTCTGTGGCGGCGACACATTTCGCCGAAAGCCGAATCCCGAGCCGATCTTGAAGGCGCTGGAACTGCTGGACCAACCGGCGGACCTGGCGTGCTGGTATCTCGGCGACAGCTCGACAGACGTAGCGAGTTCCTGCCGCGCCGGCGTAAGCCCACTGTTCTTCAACGGTGCCGGCTGGGAGCATGTCTGGCTGGAAAAGGTCTTCCCCGGCACACCCGCACATCCCCACCAGCCTTTGGCCATCGTCGATACCTTCGCCGAGTTCCGATGGCTGTTTGAGGAATGTCGGTCGATCGAACGGGGCACCTGAAAGGGTCTTTTTTCTCCGAGGTTCGCGTACCTTAGAAATGATGTTTTGACCTGCCCAGCCTCAACGGGCGGGGATTATGTTGAGGTTGGACACCTTTACACAGAGCCAAATTGCGGGAACGGGCCATGAGCAAGCGTATCGCAGAGCAGGCGAGAGAACAGACGGCGGCGGCGTTCATCGGACTGGATGTGCACAAGAAGACGATTGCAGTCACGGTGGCGCTCGACCGCGATCCGGCAGGTATCGTAGACTGGCCGGGATCGGCCAGGCCCAAAGGTCACTATGCGAGATAAACCAGGGTTCTTCGAAATCCCCCGAGTTCGGGGCGACATTTCTTTCGAAGATTTTTATCGCGACTATTTTGAACCGGAAGCACCCGTAATCATAGAAGGTGCCGGCCGCGAGTGGCCTGCGCTCGAAAAATGGAACCCCGACTATCTGCGGGAGAGGCTCTCCAGTGAACCATCAGTAAAACATGTCGTGCTTTTTCTATTGTTGGACAATGACGTCCTTACTGAGGATTTTTCTTATCCAGACTTCATAAGCAAACTGGACGACCCCGCAAAAATCTTCCCCTACAAATCCAACACCCGGATATGGATCAATTCGCGGAACAACATATCTGCATGGCATTTCGATACCGGTGTCGTCAATAATTTCAACACCCAGATAATTGGTCGGAAGGAATGGACCATTGTTTCTCCACAAACGCCCCCCAAATGCTATCCGTTTTCGAACTTCGTTGTATTGGAAGAAGATGAAGAGATTCTAAAAAACAAGATCTACACGAAATTTGTAACAAACCCCGGCGATATGCTTTACCTGCCACCGCTTTGGTATCACAAGGTAAGGGCTCTCGACGAGAGAAATATCAACCTGATGTGGGTCTTTACGAAAAGAAAGACCTCTGTTTCATCCCCGGCACTGGCCAGGGATGAACTGAGGTACAGGATGCACTGGTACCTCGCCAGAAATCGATCTGCCGCAGTGAAGAAAATCTACGCGAGCCTGCTGACCCAGGTTCCAGGCTTCCTGAAGATTACCTGGCACTTCGATCAGCTGATTGAGACAGACGTCATGCACACGCGCTGGAGCCGGGCTAGCTGGTTATTCAAAGAGCTGTCGATGTTAGGCAAAACAATCGTCACTATGCCGAAGATTCGTAAACAACTGCGAACTTCGGAGAAGGCGCCAAGATTCTCCAGCGTTTCAACGAAAACCGATTCCGCAGGTTACTGACTGGCCATACTTCAGCGCCGCTTCGACGGAAGCTCGTCGTATTCCGGTAGCGAACCAGGGGCTTCATACCATACGGCTCGTGATGCACAGAAGATGTTCTGAAAGGGCCTTATATCAGGATTTCCATCCAGGGTGCCTGCAGGTATGACTACAGCTTTTCCCGTCTTATCCATCCACGGGAGGGATGAGCCGCATTGTTTGCAGAACGAAGTTGCGAAATATTTCGCGTCGACGCCTTCGTATCTTCCAACAAAGTCTTCACCCGAAACCCAACGGAACTGATCAGGTGAAACCAACAGATTCGCAGCGAAAGCGCTGCCGGTGAACTTGCGGCATCTTGAACAGTGACAATACTGAAATATGCCGAGAGTACCCGTGACTTCGTAGGTCACGTTCCCGCACAGACAACTACCGATCACAGCAGATTTCGACATGGCTTGAATCTAGTGTCCTGAATCGATGCGAACATCTGATTCGGGACACTAGCCTGATTCAGGGTGTCCAGCAATGGGAGTCACGCCGGGAGCACGGGTAATCGAGCTGACGGCGCCCTTTGCAGACAGGATCGGGCGATAGTCGGAGCCCACAGGACAATGCCCATACCACCATAACCGCACCTGACTTACCATGGCGCTCATCGACCATCAACGGCATCACACGCCGACGAGTCTGTCTATGCGCATCGAACTCACCCCACCCGAAGCCAGGGTT
Source organism: uncultured Gammaproteobacteria bacterium (assembly GCA_963759055.1). Taxonomy (GTDB): domain Bacteria; phylum Pseudomonadota; class Gammaproteobacteria; order Chromatiales; family Chromatiaceae; genus Thiosocius. The sequence goes on along the minus strand of CAVWYD010000011.1, from coordinate 111,406 downwards.
GTTGGCTGTCTGATCGAGAAGGAGATCACTACCCCGGCGCAGTACCCCCTCTCTCTCAGCGCGCTCGCCAGCGCCTGCAACCAGAAAAGTAGTCGTTACCCAGTCATGCACTTGAGTGAAGCGGAGGTCCAGCAGATCGTCGATGGCTTGCTGAAGAAGCATCTGGTCAGTGACCGCGGCGGATTTGGCAGTCGGGTAACCAAGTATCAACACCGGTTTGGCAATGTCGGCTTTGGCAGCCTGGAGTTCACGGCCCAGGAACTCGGGATAATCTGCATGCTGTTGCTGCGCGGCCCGCAGACCGCGGGAGAGCTTCGCACTCGAAGTAATCGCCTGTGCCGATTCGAAGATGTCCACGAGACCGAGGCGGTATTGAAAGGCTTGATTGAACGCGGCGATGGGCCGTTTGCCGCCCGTCTGGCCCGCGATGCGGGGACGCGCGAGCCCCGTTATGTGCATCTGTTCGGCGACCGCGAAACCGAGCTTGCCGCATCCCCTGCAGTCGAGGTTTCCGCAACGGAAACACAGAAGCCGGAACGACGTCTCGATGAGTTGGAGCAGCTCGTGCTGGAGATGCAGGAAACCCTGGATGACATCAAGGCTCGCCTCGCGCGATTGGAACGCTAACCCTGGTTTAAATGGTGCTGTCTATACGACACTCGGCAGTTTCTACTACATGGTGCCGGGCGGCTTTATTGGCTTTGGTGATACCGACAAGGCAAAAGCCACCGCAAAGCTTGCCAAGGTGAACAAAAAAATTAATCCGTGCAGTAATCGAGTCCTTGGTCCTCGAAACCTCAGAAGAGGCCAAACCAGCCGTAGTCGCAGGGTTCAATCGGGGGCCGCGGCAGCGCTCTCAACCGCTTCATGCATGGATACCGGCAGGCGCCGCGGCCCCCAGTTCCCGGGGCGCTCTTCGAACACGCCGGCGATCTTATGTCCGCAATGGGCACAGTGCCCACCGTTGCTCAGCTGCCACTCGCCGAGCTGGTACCAGTCACGCTCGATGACGCGTTTACCACAGCCCGGGCAATAAGTACTGTCGCCCTCGGTATCGTGCACATTTCCGACGTAGACATAATGCAGGCCGGTATCCAGTGCGATCTGCCGCGCATGTTTGAGTGTCGCCGCCGGCGTCGGGGCGACGTCGGTCATCTTGTAGTCGGGGTGGAAAGCGGAGAAGTGCAGGGGGACATCCGGCCCCAGTTTTTCCAGGCACCACTCGGCCAGCCGGTGCAGTTCGACATCGTCGTCATTGTGACCGGGGATCAACAGGGTGGTCAGCTCGAGCCAGCAGTCGGTTTCATGGTGGATGTATTCCAGGGTGTCGAGCACCGGCTGCAGATGGCCGCCGGTGAGCTTGTGGTAGAAATCCTCGGTGAAGGCCTTCAGGTCGACATTGGCCGCGTCCATATGGGCGAAAAACTCGCGCCGCGGCTCCTCGCAGATATAACCAGCGGTCACCGCCACGGATTTCAGGCCCCGCTCACGACAGGCCAAAGCGGTATCGACGGCGTATTCGAGGAAGATCACCGGATCGTTGTACGTATAGGCGACGCTACGACACCCCAGGCGCTCGGCGGTGGCAGCGATATTCTCCGGCGAGGCGCTTGCGGCCAGGGTGTCTATCTCGCGCGACTTGCTGATATCCCAGTTCTGGCAGAACTTGCAGGCCAGATTGCAGCCGGCCGTGCCGAACGAAAACACCGGCGTACCCGGCAGAAAATGATTCAGTGGCTTTTTCTCGATCGGATCGACGCAGAAGCCGCTGGAGCGGCCGTAGGTGGTCAAAACCATCTGGTCACCCTGACGGGCGCGGACGAAACACAGGCCGCGCTGGCCATCCTTTACATGACAGTATCGCGGACACAGATCGCACTGAATGCGCCCGTCTTCGAGCAGGTGCCAATAACGGCCGGGTACGGTGTCTTTGATCATTGTGCCAACCTCCTTAGGACCGGCCTGGACGGCTTCTCGGACGATCGCCGGCTTGACATCTGTTCCGCGATGACCCATTTACCTTATAGACCCGCTAGTGAGGGACAGCCATGATGCACGTCAAACGCCCGGTCGTGGCCGGGATGTTCTACCCGGGCACGGCACGCGAATTGAGCGCCACGCTGGACGAACTGATGCAGACCGCCAGCGCAACCTCGAAAGAACGCCCCTACGCCCTTATCGCACCCCATGCAGGCTACCAGTATTCCGGCCCAGTTGCGGCCAGCGCCTATGCGACGCTGGGGCCCTGGGCCGACCAGATCCGTCGGGTGGTGGTGCTCGCACCCTCACACAGGATCGGGTTTAGGGGCATTGCGACCAGCAGCGCCGACGTTTTTCAGACGCCCCTGGGTGATATTCCGGTCGACTGCGCCGCAGTGAAACAGTTGAGCACCATGTCAGGGGTACTCAGACTGGATGAGGCGTTCGCCCAGGAGCATGCGTTGGAAGTCCAGCTGCCCTTTCTGCAGACCGTCCTTGCAGAATTCGAGCTGGTTCCGCTGGTCGTTGGCGAAGCCGACATTGAAGACGTCAGCCGAATCATCGACACGCTGCTGTCCCCCGAGACGCTGATTGTGGTCAGTTCCGACCTCAGTCATTTTCTCGAGTACAGCACCTGCCAACGGCGCGACCGTTCCACTTCAGCGTTGATCGAAAACATGCAGGCAGATGATATCGGGCCCTACGACGCCTGCGGTGCCTTTCCGGTCCGGGGTCTGCTGAAGAGCGCGCGGCGTCACGGCTGGCGCGTGCGGACGTTGGATCTGCGCAATTCGGGCGATACGGCGGGCGACAAATCACGTGTGGTGGGATACGGCGCCTATGAATTCTACTGAGCTAGCCAAGCCGCTGGAGCCCGCGCAACGAGCCACCCTGATGGGGGTCGCGCGGCGTTCGATCGAACATGGCCTGGCGATTGGGCAACCGCTGGTGGTCACCCCTTCCGAGTACCATCGTGATTTGAAAGCGGTGCGAGCGAGCTTTGTGACGCTGGAGAAAAATGGCCAGCTTCGCGGCTGTATCGGTCACCTGGAGGCGGCACAGCCGGTAGTCGTTGACGTGGCGGAAAACGCCTTTGCAGCGGCCTTTCGCGACCCGCGCTTCTCGCCCCTGACTGCCGACGAATGGCCGGATGTCGATGTCCATCTGTCACTGCTGACCACCCCCGAGCGAATGCAGTTCGACGATGAGGCCGATCTGATCGGCCAGATCAGGGCAGGGGAGGACGGGCTGATCCTCCAGGATGGCCCGAACCGGGGGACCTTCCTCCCGTCCGTGTGGGAAAGCCTGCCGGATCCGGTCGATTTTCTGGTCCATCTGAAGCACAAGGCCGGGCTGGCGGCGAATCACTGGTCGGACCGGGTTGAGGTCTACCGGTATCACACCGAGAGTTTTGGCGAGAGCGATCTCGCTTGATCGCTGGGTTGCGTGGTTGCGTGGTTGCTGTTCGGGTGGGGAAGGTTGGTTCGGCTATTTGTGCGCTTGCGCGCGGGTATTTTTTGAATGCGCTCGGCGACGCGCGCCCGCGTTACTTTTCTTTGCTTGCCCAAAGAAAAGCAACCAAAAGAAAGGGCACCCCACGGCTTGGTCTGCGCTGCGCTCCGACTTCCCTGTGCTTCTCGCCGTTTCCGGCGCGCGTGAACTCCCTCCCTGCGGTCGGTCAGACATGCACGCGCTTGCCTCCGGAAACGGCTGCGATGCTCGGCTGCACCAAGGGGACGGGGCACTCCGTAGCCCGATCAGTGCACCCCGGTCCCGTTGACGCCGCCGAGCATCACAGGACAAAACCGGGAGAAGCGAGGACTGTCTGAGCGATCGCAGATCGCGAGTTCCGCAGCGCCGGTTTTGGCCGAGAAGCGCAGGGAACCCCTTGCGACAGCAAGGGGCAAGTCGTCGGGGGTCTTTTTCTTTGCCTTCTTTCTTTTGGACAAGCAAAAGAAAGAAGGGCTGGCGCGCTGAGCCCAGCGCATCAAAATGCGAATGTGCGCCGCCGCGCACATCAAAAACAACACCGCGCATTAGCGCACAAAAACGTCAGGACTCGGTATTCCGCCCCTCCCAGGTCACCCTGTTGCGGCCTTCCTGCTTCGACAGGTAAAGCGCACGATCGGCACGGTCGACGATCGCCTCGGGTGTTTCCTCTTCGCGGAACCAGGCGCCACCGACCGAGGCCGTGACCGCGATCAGCTCGTCTGCAAGCAGCTCTTCCGGCACCTTTATCATCTGACGTTCGATACCGGCCCGCACGTGCTCCGCCACGGCCATGCAACCCGAGCGTGGTGTATCACGCAGCAGCACCGCAAACTCCTCACCACCATAACGGGCCACCATATCGCGCCCGCGGACACAGGCCTTGATCTCGCGCGCCACGGCGCGGAGTACGTGATCACCGACCGGGTGGCCATAGTTGTCGTTTACGCGTTTGAAGAAGTCGACGTCGATGAGCAGCAGGCAGGGCGCGTGGGAATCCTGCGCCGCAAAGCGCGGCAGTGCGGCCAGTTCCTCCTGAAACGCCAGGCGGTTGTGCAGCCCGGTGAGCGCATCCGCGCGCGCCTCTTTCTGCGAACGTTCAAGCTTGCCGCGCACGTCCTCCATCTCGGTCGCCAGCGATGACAACTTCTGTTTCAGGTCCTTGCCCTGTTCGAGCGCGGTGTTGGTCGCTTGCACGGCCCGGTCCATCAGCTCGTCGAGTTCCTTTGACGAGACGTCACCGTCCAGGCTGGACGCGATGTCGTTCAGTTCCGAGCTAAAACCGCTGTAGTGTCCGTCGGCGTTTTCGATATGACTCATCAGCGTGGAGACCATCTGGCTCAACGCCGTCTTGGCCACCCACTGTTCCTCATTGCGCTCTTTCAGGAAGCGTTCGTAGAGCCCCTTCATCTCACTGTTGGTGATCGGCTGCCCGCGGCTGAGCAGGACATCCATCTCCTGCCGCAGTGCCTGGTTGGAATCGCTCAGGTACTCGTACCAGACCGCGTAGTTGGACGGCGTGATCGGTATCTTTAGCTCGGACATGCGTGGAATCGCATTGCGGACGATATCAACCGTCCGGTCGTACTGCGTATTGGTGTTCGGCACAGGAAGTTCCTCTTCTCTAAGTTATTGACACATATCCCTGTTTCTTTTTTGTCGGGCTCTGATGTGTGTGAGCCTCTCTTGTTGTTTCAAACCAGCCCGTTTCAGCGACCCGCCCAAAACGGCGCAGTCGCGCATACCCGCCGAAGCCACAGTGGCTGCAGCGGCAGTTTCTGGAATTCTTCCTTGACGGCCGGTTGCATCCGACCCGATGAGGGCAGCCGATCTGCCCGATTGGCTGGCTGCCGTTTCCGCTGAGGGCCTTCTGGGCCCGATCACGGTAATGCTCCATGCGGCTCCAGGCCGGATTGATAAAACCGGCCAGGCAGCATTTGTTGCTAGACGATATGGGTCAACCGGTGGATAAACCTAGGGTTATCCCTGACTCACGATCGTCTTATCGCACGAGAGGGTCAGATTGGCAACCGCATGGACGCAGGACGGGAAACCCATTCCTAAAATCTGGATCAAAAATGTGACGTCGTATCCGGAATTTGTAAACACTCGATGAAGCAGAAGAAAATCGAGCGGTGAAGCGGAGACAGGAAGGTCGCGGGAGCAGATCGACGATGCGCACCTGCGGGATGACCGCAGGCACGAAGCCATTTTAGCTGGCGTCAGTCTCGGCGACCTCGTCCATAGCCGCCGGGGCCGGCGCAAAGACCAGGGTCTTCATCGCCGCGTTCAGGGTTTCTTTGACGGTCGCGTAGTCATCGAAAAGGAATACCACATAGGCATCCGAGACCTTGTTGCGATGCATCGCCACCAGCAGGCCCTGTTTGCGCTCGGTGTCGAACTCTTTGACGGTGTCGAACACCGCGGCAGCGGCCCAGTCGGCATTGAATTTCTCACGTGCACCATCGGGTGGATATTCGTTACTCGGGGCATGACGGCCGCCACTGAGACGCGTCGCCAGCGATTCGAACACCAGCGGGAAGATGTGATTCGGGTTGGGTACCGCACCGTGCGGATCATCGTAATCGATGCGCAGGCGCTTCAGCGGGCGCACCGCGATACGGATCTCGAGCAGGCCGTCGGGGCTGCGCAGTGCGCGCTCGTAGTCCAGCACCGGCGTACGACCGGCGGGCAGATCCTCAAATCCCTGGGGCGGGTTGAACAGCAGTTCGGCCTCTACCAGCAGGCTCTCGAAACTGTCGTCGCCCGATGCCTCCTGATCGGCGGTAGCCCAGGGCGAGATCAGCAACAGCAGGGCGATCAGCAGGGCTTTCACGAGTCACCCTTGGCCGCATCAGCCTCTTTTTCCAGGGCGGTCTTCCAGTTCTTCAACAGGTCTTCTGCCGCCTTCTTCCATTCGTCGTTGTCTGACAACTCCAGGAAACGTTCCAGATCGGCCATGGCCTCATCGCTGCGACTCAACTCCCAGTAGGTCGAGCCGCGATTGAAGTAGGGTGCCGGCGCATGTGGATCGATCGCGATGCATTGATCGAAATCGACCAGGGCCTTATCGAAATCACCGCCGGCATAAAGCAGCGCGCCACGGTTGAAGCGTGCCGGCAACAGATTCGGGTCTTCCTGCACGGCGACGTCCAGGTCCTTCATGGCCTCGTCGAACCGCCCGAAGGAACGATAGGCCTGGGCCCGGTTGACCCGGATCATGGCATCGTCCGGGGCCAGGGTGACGGCCTTTTCGAGGTCGCTCAGCGCGGCGCTGACCTGCTGCATCTGCAGACGCAGACTGGCGCGCACCGCATACAGCTCTGCCGAGTTCGGGAATTTCTCGATGCCCTCGGCCAGGGTCTTGAGTGCCAGTTCAAGGCGTCCCTCGCTCTCGTGCTGCAGCGCGACCTTGATCAGGCGCTCAGGATCGAGCGTGGAATGCGGGTCATGCTGCCCGTGCGGACCGACCGGCTTTGCCGGTTTGGGCGCTGCAGCCGGATCCGCCTCGGCCACTGCAACGGCCGGCACAGCGGGGGGCGTCATCTCGACCTTGGGCATCGGCTCCTGCGCCGGCGTCTCAGCCACTGGGGGTGGTGTGGACTCGCTGCAGCCGACGATCAAGAAGAGGGCGAGCGAAAGGGAAAACAGACCGGAATATCGTGTCATGGGGTTACTTCAGAGATAAAAAAAGCGTCCCCGGCATGATACCGGGGACGCTGTCAGGGTGTCAGTTACTTCTTCGACGCAGCGTACGTCTTGAGCAACTTGTTGAGCATCTCGATGTGCTCGTTGTCGGTCAGGGTACCCGGCTGGGCAACCTTGGACCACAGCTCCTCGTTGGTCATCTCGCGATGGCAACCCAGGCACAGGCCGGTCCGCTCCATGCCGTCACGCATCTCTTTCGGCAGCGCGCGCGACAGCGGCCAGTGGGTACCGACGGTCTGGACCTGCTGATCGTCCTTGATGATGGTCGACCAGTCGTAGTCCAGATCGGCGATCTTCGGGATCTGGATCACGTGACGGCCCGGAATCACCTGGCCGGTCTTCTGGTCGATCAGATCCTCGACGATATCGACCGGGTAGCGGGTCTGGAACACGCCGCCGGAGATACCGTAGCCCATGGCCTTCGGATTGTTGTGGCAGGACTCGCAGGTACGCGCCTTGCGCTGTGCAGAGTGCGGCTGCACCGGGGCCATGTCGATCGCATCCGGGCGTACGTTCCTGGCCCAGCTCTTTCTGCTCGTCGAGCGACTTGCCGAGCTGGTTCAGCGCGACCACCTTGTTGTTGCGGTCGAATACCGTGTAGACGATCTGACAACCCGGCATCAGCGGGGTCACGCGACCTTCGCCGTTGATACCCAGCACCGGCTCTTCCCAACGCAGGTAGGCGCGCGTCTCGAACACCTTGCCGGGGCTCTTGATGCCGTGCGTACCCAGCGGGGACTCGGCGGTCTGACCATGCTCGTCGCGCACGCTGCCGCCCGCGATCCAGTCAGCATCCTCGTATGGCTTGCCGTCCTTGTCCTTGCCGTAGTTGACCTGGACGTGGCAACCGTAGCACTGCGGCACCCAGGAGGCATGACAGGCATAGCACTCGAGGCTGTCGTTGTGCTTGAGCACGCTGCTCATGGCGACCATGGCGTCCGGGCTCTTCCACTTGTTGTCGATCTTCAGCTGCTTGAGCAGCGGCACCTCGAAGTCGTTACCCGTGGCCGAGTGCATGATGACCTTGTCGCCGTCTTTCACAACATTACCGAACGGGTTGCCGCGTGCGGTCTTCAGATAGCCCTCGCGCTTGTCATAGGTGGTGGCGAATGCCGCCGTCTCGGTCAACAGATCGTTGGTCAGACCACGCTCACCCTTCGGCAGGTCCTTGGCGAACTCTTCGGAATAACCGAGCGGCAGTTCCCAGGGGAACTGGGACGTCGTGCCGTGGCAGTCCTGACACTCCACCTCGACCTGGGCCAGGGTGGTGCCGAAGATGTTGCCGTCGCCGTGCATGTCGATGGTGGTGTGGCAGTCCTGACACAGCAGGCCACCCTTCGGGTTCTCGGGACGAGATTCGATCTGATGGTGCAGGTCGTCGGAGATGAACAGGTACTTCTTGGTATGCAGCTTGGGCTGTTTGCCTCCTTGGGCGTTGTACGGCGAACCGTAAGGAAATTCCATCAGACCCTGGTAGGTCACGCCGATACGCTTGCCGCGGTTGTGGCAGGAGTTACAGCTCTCGACCGGGATACCGGAATATTCCACGTCACCGTGCTTGACCTTGGTCTTGCGTGTGGCCTGGATCTTGTGGGTCAGCATATGACCCTTCTGTTCCTTGTTGATGGTCGGGTCCTTGCCCTCGTAGTAGCCCTCGTTGCCATACGGGATGTGGCAGGAGGAGCAACCCATACCGCGGTAGTCGCCGCGCTTCTCACGACCCTTCACGCCGACGTGGCAGCGCTGACACTGCTGACGCTGATAGGTGAAGCCGGCGAGCTTGGGATCCTTCTCGATCTCTTCGACCGTGGGCTGAGGAATCTGCGTGAGCTCGGTCGGAAACTGATCGCCGTGTGCGGCGACCATGGCCTTCATGTACTGCTTGTACTCTTCGGTACCGACCTGCGGGACCTGGCCGTCGGTGTCCTTGACGTCGTAGTTGCCCCAGGGAACCTTGTGGTTCTGCACCTCGGCGATGCCCCAGGTATGCAGGTTGCCCTGGATCTTGCCGGCCTCGGTGTTCATCAGGGAACGCTCGACGCGGTAGGCATAACCGACGTGACACTGGCCGCAGGTGTTCTTCGCGATCCAGACCGAACCCGGATCCGGGTAGTAGGTCTTCGGGCCGTTGCCCTTCTTCAGGCCGTCCGGCGCGCCCTTGTGCGCGGTCTCCACCGAGGTGCCCTTGGGGTCGCCGCCGTGGCAGACGACACAGCCCTCGGGATCGCCATTGGCGGCGCCGATGGCCTTGATCTGCAGCATCATGACGGACGCGTCGTCACGGATGTCCTCGATGCCTTCGTGGCAGGCCAGACAGCCGGTCTTGCCAGACGGCGCGGTCTTGGTGACGGCTGCCTGGGTCACACCGGCAATCAGCAGGATTGCTAGCGCGGTTAGTATTCTTTTCATCGGGTTCTCCGTTGGTGCATCAGCGACGTCGATCGGCGTCGACGCTTGATTCTTCAGAAATACCCCTATGAAACAGCAGGTTTCATGCCGCAAATAACGGGCACACGCAACCGCTTGACTCAGATCAAATACGATCTGAACAAAACCCTAATTTCAATAAGTTATACATCGCGGCGGCGAACCCTTGCGCCGGCACCGGCGGCCCGCGAAGACCGTTGCAGGGAACGAGATGTTCAATAGGGGAATTCGGACAAAGACAGGTTGAACGAATCGTTCAATGGTCTGGACAAGCTTCAGTCGTCGCCGTTTTCATTCTCCTGTGCATCGGCCGGCGGCTCCAGGCTGTATTCACGCATGATCCGGCGCAGCCTGGGGCGCGAAATATCCAGGATCTCGCAGGCCTGACCCCGGTGCCATCCGGTCGCCTGCAGTACCCGGGCGACATGATTGCGCTCCATCTCCGCCAGGCTGCCGAGCCCTGCCGCAGCCGGCGGTGGCGACTTCTTCCTGCGCCGACGCAGGCGCCCTGCAGTTCGGGTGGCAGCTGGTCGAGTGTCAGCGTGTTGCCCGCCGTGAGCGCCACCGATTTCAACAGCATGTTTTCGAGTTCACGCACGTTGCCTGGCCAGGCATAGTCACCAAGACAGTCGAGCACCGCCTGATCGATGTGCGTGATACCGCTGCGCAGATCGGCGTTGATCCTTGCCAGCAGCGCCTGAACAAGGTCCGGCAGGTCCTCGGGGCGCTCCCGCAGCGGCGGCAGGTGCACATTCACCACCCGCAGCCGGTAATAAAGATCCTCGCGGAAGCGACCCTGCTTGACCAGATCCGCCAGTTCGACGTTGGTCGCCGCGATGATGCGGGCATCCGTACGCTGCGCCGTCTTGGATCCAAGCGGCGTGAAGTCCTTGTACTGCAGTACCCGCAGCAGCTTGGCCTGCATGCCGGGCGACATCTCGCCGACCTCGTCGAGAAAGATGGTGCCGCCCGCGGCCAGCGCGAACTTGCCCGGCTGGCGACCGACCGCGCCGGTGAAGGCACCCTTCTCGTGGCCGAACATATCCGATTCCAGCAGGGTCTCGACCACGGCGGCGCAGTTGACGACCACGAAGGGGCCCGCGGCATTGCCGCTCGCATTGTGGATGGCCCGCGCCACCAGCTCCTTGCCGGTGCCGCTCTCACCGGTGATCAGAACGGTGGTCTTGCTGCGCGCGACCAGGCCGATGTTCTTGAACACATCCTTCATGGCGCGGCTGCGCCCGACCATCTCGAACCGGCCGCCGGCGACGTCACTGGTAGGCACCAGATTGTCCGCGCGCCCGAGACCCAGAATGCGTTCGATGGCGGCGTCCAGCTCGTCGATATCCAACGGTTTGTGGATGTAGTCCTCGGCGCCCTGCTGCATCGCCTCGATCGTGGTATCCATATCGTGAAAGGCGGTGATCATGATGATGTGCGGTGCGGGTTGCAGCGCCCTGAACTCCGGCAGCGCCTCGAGCCCGGAGCGCCCGGGCATGCGGATATCCAGGATCACCAGGTCCGGATTCAGCTCGCGCGCCGTCGCCAGGCCGGTCTCGGCATCGTGGGTCACGGCGGTATCGTGGCCCTGCGCACTCAGGTGCAGCTGCAGCGTACGTGCACTCGCCTGATCGTCATCCACCACCAGCACACGACTCACGCGTTTGTCTCCTCCGCCAACCTGTCGTCTCGAACCGCCGGTTCGATCTGTAACCGCCGGCGTCATGGGCAAGGTTAGCACCACGCAGGTCCCGCTCGGCTGATTGTCCCTCAGCTCCACCATGCCACCGTGCAACTCCGCAATCTGGCGCACGATGGCCAGCCCCAGGCCGGTACCCTTGGTGCGGGTGGTAAAGAAAGGCTCGAACAGATGCTCACGTATCTCCGGGTCAATGCCGTCACCGTTGTCACACACATCGATGCGCAGCTGTCGTCCCTCCGGTTCCAGTGCCAGCCCGGCAGTCAGGTGCACGCGACGCTCACCGACGGGTCGCGTCACCACCGCCTGCAGCGCGTTGACCAGCAGGTTGGTCAACAACTGGCGAAGCTTGGAGGCATCCCCCGGGAAGGTGGGCAGGCCTGGCGGACACTCGACGCTCACCTCCACCTGATACTCCGCAATCCGCCGGCGCACGGTACCGATGACACCGTTTATCAGTTTGTCTGCACTCAACCACGTGGTTTTCAGCTCACCGGGGCGCGAAAAGGTCAGCATGTCGGTGATGATGTCCTCCATGTAATGCACCTGCTCCTGGCCGATCGACGCGAGTTCCTTTTCCTCGCCGCTCTTGGCCTGCTTGCCCAGGATCTGCACGGCCATCTTGACCGACGAAAGCGGATTGCGCAGGTCGTGCGCCAGCATGGTCGCCATCTGCCCCATGGCGGCCAGTGCCTGGGCGCGGGCGAGTTCCTGGTTACGCGTGTCCACCTCCTGTTGCAGTCGCTTGTGCTCGGTGATGTCCTCTTTCACCGCGAGAAAATGCGTTATCTCGCCGTCCGAGTCGCGCAGGGCCGAGATCACCGCCGCCTCCCAGTAGAGGGAGCCGTCTTTGCGCCGGTTGTGGAACTCGCCACGCCATTCGCCACCACCGGCCAGGGCCTGCCACATGCGCTCGTACTCGCTCGGCGCCATCTCGCCCGATTTGAGCAGGCGGGGATTACAACCGCGGACTTCCTCGAAGCTGTAGCCCGTCACCTCGGTAAACTTCGGATTCACGTATTCGATGTGACCGGCACGATCCGTGATCTGGACGATGGCCGGGCTCTGCTCGACCGCCTGCGAAAGTTTGCGCACCTCGTCCTCTGCCCTTCGGCGCTCGGTGATGTCTTCGCCGATTGCGGTCAAACCGATCAGCCTGCCGTCAGCGTCGCGCGCCAGGGTGTTGTTCCAGGCGATCAGTCTGCGTTCACCCTGTCGCGTACAGACCTCGCCCTCGAACTCCGGGGGAAACTCACCGTGACGCGCCAGTCGCTCGAGGACAGAACGCACGGCGCTCTTCTGCTCATCCGGGACAAAACGTTCGATCCATTCACTGCCGATCACCTCCTCACGGCGCCAGCCGGTGAGTTCCAGCAGGAAATGGTTGCAGAAGGTCAGGCGTCCCTGCGGATCGACCATCAAGGCCACCAGCCCGATGTCTTCCAGCGTCTGCCGAAAGCGCTGCTCATAGGCGCGTTGCGCCTCAGCGGACCGACGATGGACGGTGGCGCTGGCCAGCATATACGCCAGCACGGCCATGAGCCCGAGTATCCCGAGATAAAGCGCAGCATGGCGGACGACAAAGGCGCCCAGACCGAGCGAGGCCGCATCCAGGCTGACGTTCGAGACCACCTTCCAGACCTCACCGCGCGCGGCCGGTATGCCGCCCGGCGGCAGCGCGCGCGCGGCATGCGTGGCCGGCCAGACGGTGGAGAAGGTGAACAGCCCGCCGACCGAAATGAACTGACCGGCCTGTTGCTTCTCGATTCGCCGCCATGCCCCCGCAAACCGGCGTTGGAAGGTGTCATCGCGACCAAACATGAAACCCCAGGCCTCGTTCGGTCGCGGGCTGCTGAGCCAGTAACCGTCGCCGTTCAGCAGTTGCACACGGTCGGCGATGTTCGCGGCGGCCTGGCGAAAGCGCTCGAGCAGGCGGTCTCCGAGGTAATTCAAAACCACCAGGCCCTGGCGCCTGCCACCCGAATCGAATACCGGTGTCGCAAAACGCAGGACAGGTTTGATCGGCTGCTCCACCACGCCATCTTCAATATTCAGATCCAGAGGCGACAGGTAGACCTGTCCCTTGTCCAGGCGCAGAGCCTTGGCAACATAGTATCGACCGGATTTGTCCCGCAGCCGGCTGCCGTCCACGAGTACCGGATCGCCACCTGCCAGATTGACCCGCACCACCTCCTGGCCCTGGATATCGAGAAAACGGATCTGGTCATACAGCGCTTTTTCGCGGGCGAACGTTAGGAAGACCTCTTCCAGAAAGCGCGTCCTTCCTTCCGCCACGACAGGTTCGAAGCTCAGACTTTCCACGAGCCTGCCGAGGAACATCAGGTCCGTCGTGACAGCCGCGATATCTGCTGCCAGGGCACGCCGGGCGAGCTCGACATTCAGGGTTTCACGGGTGTCACGCAGAGTCCGTTCGGCGCGGTAGTCGACATAGAAATGCACGACGATAACGGCACCGAGCAGCAGCGTCAGGGCCACGAAAAGACCCGCAAACATCGGCAGGGTTCTGGGCCGATCGGCCTGAATGAAGGCTTCGGTCAAGGCCTGGATCCGTCGTTCAGCAGATTGAAGCTGGCGTACATGGCTCCTCCCGGGCGATGCGGTCAGACAGTCGCCAGTTTACGTTGCCGGCTGAATCATGGCGATCACCCCGGCGCATCAGTGCAGACGCCACAAAGTCTTTTGTCGATCCTGCAGTCTGATCGGGCGGAGTGACGCTAACACCCTGTATTATCGACGCAGGGATGCAAACGGTGGACAGATTCGATGCGTATGATTCAAGCGCTAATCGCGGCCTTTGTTGTTGTGGCCCTCAGTGGCTGCACAGAAGAAAGCGCCCCTTCAAAGACTACGCAGAACACAGGCACGAACATGTCGGGTCCAGAGCAAAGTAGCGGCGGCCCGGGCAGACCCACGCTGGCGAGCGATGCGCTCGAGATACTGGGAACAGTGACCTTCAAAGACCTGGAAGGAGGGTTTTACGCGATCGAAAGCTTCGATGGCAAGAAATACGATCCTATGAACCTTCCCGAGTCTTTCAGGAAAGACGGCCTGAAGGTGAAAGTAACCGCCCGGCCGCAAAGGGATGTCATGAGTTTCCGGATGTACGGAGAAATTATCGAGATCATCAGTATCGAGGCGCAATAAGCAGCCAGCTCGACCGTTAACCGGCTGCAGCAGCCACCCTGATTTGTTCCGACCGCAACCAGGCCAGGGCCTCATCCCGATCTGAGAATATTCTCAGGTTCCATTCCTTGGACCGCGGCATGGCTGCCAGGGATTCCGTCGAAATCATCGAGATTCGATTGTAGGTGACCACAGCCATCGCGTTGATCTGCTCAAGTGTGGCCAGGCTTCCCTGGGCCTCAAAATCATAGGTATAGGCGTTGATCTTGTTGATGAGCAACGAAAATGGCGCCTGCAGATGAGCCAACAAAAAGTCATGGTATGCGGCCACCATTGCGGTGTTCATTTCGACACCCTGGTCGATCAGCACCTCGGCGAGATTCTTATCCAGAACGATGATTTTTGCGAACGGCAGCTCGTGTAAATCCATGCCTTGGGCCTGATCGGGTGTTAACTACTGTTGAGTCTAGCCCGCTTCGCTCACCGATTGGAGGAATCAGGACCGGGTTGGTACGCCGGCGACCAGTTGATGAAGCTCGGGGCCGCACGCAGTCAGTATCCGACCGGTTGGCGCTTGGTCGACGTACACGTCGATAAACAAGACCCGCACTTCACCTATCGCCTCAAGCGCGACAAGCTCAGACAGAGCCGCCGTCGCGAAGGCCGCTATCTGCTGCGCACCAACCTCACCGGCAGCGACCCCGCTGAGTTATGGCGCTACTACCTCCAGCTCACCCAAGTCGAAGAGGCCTTCAAGAACCTCAAAGGGGATTTGGCGATCCGACCGATCTACCATCAACTGGAATCCCGGATCGAGGCGCATATCTTCATCGCCTTCCTGGCCTATTGCCTGCACGTTACCTTGGCGCAGCACCTGCGCCCGCATGCGCCAGGGCTGACGCCGCGCAGTGTGCTCGAGAAGTTTGCCACCGTGCAGATGATCGATGTCGAGATCCCGACCACCGATGGTCGTACCCTTGAGCTCACGCGTTACACCGAACCACCCAAAGAGCTGAAACTGCTGTTGGAACGGTTGCGTCTCGAACTACCCGCTCAGCCACCGCCGAAGATCACCGCGAATCAGGCCACAGCCGCCACCCCCGTGTAGTGCAGACCTTCAGGCGGCGGTGCCATATCAATCAATGGCTTAGCGATTTCAAAACGCCGAATCCGCGAAGTTGGGTTAGTTCGTCTGCCAACCGTCGCAACGCCTTCAGCTCGGCAGCGGACCGTATTCTTCAGGTCCGACTACTTGATGACGCGTGCCAAATCGATTCAGTTTCAGCCCGTGGAGAACGGATTGATGATCTTGAGCCGCTCATCGATCACTTGACCGTGTTGCAGATCTTCGGTGAACACAACCCGGCAATCCGCCAGCTGCGCCGAGGCAAGGATCGTCGCATCGTAGATCGAAAAGCCGTAACGCTCGGCCAACGCCAGACCGAGTTCATGCGTCTCCAGCCCCAATGGCTCGACTCGGCACACCGCACGGATCGTCTCCAATACTTCGCGTATCTCGGGCCACGACATCCCAAACTTGCGGGATGCGACCGATGCGAATTCGTTGAGGACCTGAACGCTGATAATGCCACCCGCCGCGACGAGGGCTTCCGCACAGTCCGCCTTTGACGCATCGCCAGACAGCAAATACAGCAGGACGTTCGTGTCGAAAAACGCGTCAGTCTCGCTCATGGGCTTCGAGACGATCGAACACGAATCCGTCGGGTAGGCGGCCGCGGTACTTCCGCAACCGCGCCAGCAACTCGCGACGGTCAGGCGGCTTTTTCACGCTGAACACACGCGAACCTTCGACATGGATCTCGATATCGTCACCCTCTTTGAGCCCCAGGGCCTCTACAACTGCCGCAGGCAGGCGCACGGCCAGACTGTTTCCCCACTTGGACACTTGCATATGCGTTTCCCAGAAGTCGATAGGATATACATACCATAAGTGTATATCCATCCGAATCTTTATATTCAACCCGGGAACATTTCGACCTACGGCGCCGGCCGCGCATCGACCCCGTCGGCGAACAGGCGATTGTTCAATCGGAAAGCGCCCGCGCAGTTTCTGCGCGTCCCAGCGAGCGAGTTGACCACTTTGTATGTTTTTCTATTCGTAGTGCGTCCACAAGCGGAGAACTTTGACGATGCGCTCTTTTTCCAGAACCTGATAGACGACACGGTGCTGGATATTGATGCGCCTCGAATAGGCACCCGCAAGATCACCGACAAGTTTTTCGTAAGGAGGGGGATTCTGGTACGGGTTTGCTTCGAGCACCTCTAGCAGGGCTCGCGCTTTTTCCTTGAGTCCCGATGCGGCGAGCTTCTTGGCATCCTTTTGAGCCTGCTTCGTATAGAACAGCCTCCATTTCACCAATCAAGATCCTCGGCGCACTCTGAAGGAGGCGTTTCCATTCCCTCCTGGATCGATTCGCGCATTCCCGGAATCGACAGCAAGTTCACCGTTTCGGATATCGCATTCCAGTCTTCTTCCGAAACAAGTACGGCATTCCCCCTTTTTCCTTTTATTACAATAGGTTGGTGGGACTCCGCGGCCTCATCAATCAGGCTGTAAAGCCTCGATCGCGCCTCTGTGGCATTGAGTATGGTCATTTCACGCCCTCCTTTGGCCCAAGCGTACGCCATTGCGTACGCGTGTCAAGGGCGCCTTTCCAAATGTCGCATTGGCCGCCGGCCAAAGCCGATGGCTTCAGGTTGCTGTGAACAGAAGGATCGATCCGTTTCAATTTGATACCCCCTTCATTCTGGCCTTATCCCGGTGGGAGAAGGGACTGTTTTTTGGTCACCGGAAAGTGAATGGTTTTCGGATCCCCCTGTTGGGGATTATGAAGACCTCGCCTCCCGCATGGGTCGGAGTGACCGCAGCAACGTGCGAATCTCGCCGACCAGGAGTGGAACGTCATCGATGACTATGCTCCAGAGGGTATCGTTATCGATGCCAAGATAGCCGTGGATCAGGCGGTTTCGGGTCGCGATAAGCTGCCGCCAGGGGACGGACGGATGGCCCTGCCCTGGCGCACTGCAGCCGGTACGTGGGTCGCCGCCTCACCGATCAATTCCAGGTTGCGAAGGATAGCGTCATACTTCAGCTCGTCGCCCTCGAACTGTGCCTGATCCAGACCCGCGCTATACGCCAGCACCTTCTCGGCAAAGCGCAACATGTCGTCGATATAGAATTTCCATTCCCGCTCAGACATTCACGGCTTCTTTTTCTATGTGGGGGCGCAGTTCGTTCCGCAGCGCCTTTTCGGTGACCAGATCGACCGGGCAACCAAGCGCGTCTTCCAAAATAAACTGCACACCGAAATAACGCGTGGAGGTGGCCGGCCCATCGAATCCAACCACGATATCCACGTCGCTATCCGGACCCGCCTCATCGCGGGCAGTTGAACCGAACAGTGCCAGGCGCGTCACACCGAATCGCTTTGCCAAATCCGGCTTTAGTTCAGCGAGTTTTTTGAGTGTGTGCTGCCGTTTCATGACCCGGACTCCCAAAAACCTAGCCAAGACGTCGGCGTTCGGCGGCCGCCGGCATCGGTTGATTTGCTCGGTTTAGTTTGACTCAACGTCGGGTAAATGGACAGGCGATGGAGTTGAAACTCGGAAAAAGGGGTCACCCCTTTTTGCTCCAGGTGAACACCTTGTTACTCGACCAGCGTCATTCCAGCGCGCACGGCTCCACGGTCGAAACTGATTACCTTGTCGCAACCGGCGTTTAAGGCGGACGCTGCGATAATTGCGTCAGCGAAACCACAGGAGTTCTTTTTGAAAGAGGCGAGGGCGCGCGCGACAACATCACGATTCTCGACCACGATGCTGCGGCTACCCAAGAGGTCAGTCACCGTCTCTCGTATCTCCTCGGCACTTGCCCGATATAGCCGCTGCAAAACCCAGACTGTCTCGACCAGCACGACCAAGCCGATAAAGCCTGGCGCATCCTCCGTCAGTTCCTGCTCGACGACCCGGGTCGCGCGCGCAGCCTGATCTGGATCATCTTGCGCGAGGTAGCGGACCAGAACGTTAGTGTCCAGTCCAATCACCCCTCTTTGCTCTCTGCAGCCGATTGTGCGATCGCGTCGTCCATTTCCTCGATGGTGACCGGCCGTTTGACACGGCCGGCGAATCGTCCTTTGAGGGCGCGTACGTCTTTCCTCAGCGGGACGAGTTTGAAACCACCTTCGACCTCCACGAAATCGACCTTGTCCCCGACACCCAATCCCAGTGCCTGCCGGACATCCCGCGGAAGCGTGATCTGGCCTTTCGACGTTACCGTTGACATTGGCATGAGCCACCTCCTTACCATTAGTAAGGAAGACTAATCCGTTTGGCGCTTTGTCGTCAACGGCACGGATTCCATGTTCGACTTCAGGAAAAGAGTCAGACACTTTTTTGCTCAGCAACCCGCTTGCAGCGGCAACCGGCCAAAGCTTGACACGAAATTCGTGAATCACTATTTTCGTGTCTATGAAAAACGTAACGATATCCCTTGATGAAGACACCGCCCAGTGGATTCGGGTTCAGGCAGCTACCAAGGCAACCAGTGTGTCGCGCCTCGTGGGGGACATGCTGCGCGAACGCCGCCTGGAAGATGCCGACTACCAGACTGCGATGGCTCGCTTCCTCGAGCGTGATGCCACGCGGCTGAAATCCGAAGAAAACGACTATCCGGACCGGGAGAGCCTTTATGACCGGCCCGTTCTTCGTTGATACGAATATCCTGGTCTACGCAAGGGACGAGAGTGAATCTGAAAAGCAGCCCCAAGCCCGCCAATGGCTCGAGTTTCTATGGAAAACACATCAAGGGCGAATCAGCACGCAGGTATTGCAGGAATACTACCAAGTGGTCACTCGCCGCCTGCGACCCGGGTTACAACGCGACATCGCTCGCGAGGACATTCGCGACCTGATGATCTGGCGCCCTATCGCGGTCGACCGGCAAGTCATGGAACAGGCATGGGCGGCAGAAGACCGTTTTCAGCTTTCGTGGTGGGATGCGCTAATTGTCGGTGCGGCCCGACAACTGAGGTGTCGCTACCTGCTGACGGAAGACCTTCAAGACGGCCAGGATCTCAATGGCTTGACCATTGTGGATCCTTTTAACAATCCAATACCAACGCGATAACCGGCTGGCCTTCAGCCGGCAACATGTCGTCAATATAGAATTTCCATTCCCGCTCAGACATTTACGGCTTCTTTTTCTATGTGGGGGCGCAGTTCGTTCCGCAGCGCCTTTTCCGTCACCAGATCGACCGGGCAACCGAGCGCGTCCTCCAAAATAAACTGCACACCGAAATAACGCTTGGAGGTAGCCGGCCCATCGAATCCAACCACGATATCCACGTCGCTATCCGGACCCGCCTCATCGCGGGCGGGCTAGGCAGGTCAGTCCCTGAAAATCGGAACATCGTCCGTATACGCTTCAATATGAACATCTTTTGATGCTATTATCGGTTGCATCCCACGGAGCGAAAGATCATGCGCACAACGGTTAACCTGGACGACGATTTGCTGGAACAGGCGAAGGCATTGAGCGGCATCAACGAGCGGACCACCTTGTTGCGCGAAGGCCTGAAGGCCCTTATCGAACGCGAAAGTGCCAGGCGGCTGGCGCGCCTCGGCGGTTCCGAACCTGGCCTGGACGAGATACCCCGGCGCAAAGGCGCAACCTGATGGTGTTGGTCGACACGTCGGTCTGGGTCGATCACCTGCGCGAAGGCGACCACCGGTTGGAGGCCCTGCTGGAGGCCGGCGGCGTATTCATCCATCCGTTCGTCGTCGGCGAGTTGGCCTGCGGCAACCTGCGCAATCGCTCCAACGTGCTCTCGCTACTGCGGCAGTTGCCTGAGGCCAGGCAGGCAACGCATCGGGAGGTATTGCTGTTCATTGAGAACAGAAAGCTGATGGGCCGGGGCATCGGCTATGTCGATGTGCATCTGCTGGCGGCTACGGCCCTCACAGAATCTGCACGGCTGTGGACACGCGACGAGAGACTGGGCGCCCTGACGGCCGAATTGGGTTATGACTTCAACACAAATGGTTGAGTTTTCGGCAGTTAGCGGCTGTGGACAGCAGTTGCATTTTTGCAGCTCTGTATTAATGTTTAATACAGTCGAGGCCCGCGAGAGAAAATATGCCCAGGAACACTTCAGTCACCCTCGGTGAGCATTTCGATACCTTCGTCAGCGAGAAGATTGCGGAAGGTCGCTTTCAGTCGGTCAGCGAGGCGGTGCGCGCTGGACTGAGGAGACTGGAGGAGGACGAACGCAAGCTGGAAGCACTCAGGGCCAGGCTCCAGGCAGGCGAGGACAGTCCGTTGGTGGAGGATTTTTCTCGGCAGCAATTCCTTGCTGAGATGCGAGAAAAATTCTTGAAATGAGGGCGGCCTGCCTCCTGCATGCCTTAGCCCGTAAAGATCTTGAGGCAATTTGGCAGTACACGTTTGAGCAATGGGGAATTGAACAGGCGGAGCGCTATCTTGAAGCGATGTTCACCTGCTTTGAAGATCTGGCAGCAAATCCCCGACTCGGCAGGGAGCGCGACGATGTAAAACCAGGCTATCGGAGCTTTCCTCAGGGCAGACATGTGATTTTCTACACAATCGGTGAATTCGGCATCGAGATCATCGGTATCGTTCACCAAAGCGCGGATGTGGAAGGGCTCCTCGGAACAGAATAGCGACTCACTATCACCCCGCCAGGTCCCGGAAACGGGTGATCGGCACCTACCCTCTCCGACCGCACTGTCATTTAGTTGCCGCCGGCCGCATCTGAGGTGCTCAAACTTGACCCCTTGAGTTTTGGCGGCTAGCCTCAACTCAAGCCACATATAGCAAATACAGTCGGGGCATAGCTATGTCGCAACTACACTTTTATGTGCCGGAGGATGTGGAAAAGCGGCTCCGGCAACAGGCCAAGCAGGCCAGGCAGCCGCTTTCGCGTTTTCTGGCCGACCTCGTAAAACGCGAGGCGGGCCAGGATGCGCAGTTGGCCGGAGGGGTACTTCGATCAGGTGTTTGGCCAGTGGGAGGGAGAACCGTTGCGCCGGGAGCCGCAGGGTGAATACGAAACCAGGCCCGAACTCGAGTGATGGTGCTGCTCGATACCAACATCTGCATCCACCTGCTCAATCGCGCTGATCCCCGCGTTCAACGACAGTTCGAGGCGAGGTCGCCCGCGGAAATCGCCTTGTGCAGTATCGTCAAGGCGGAGCTGCTTTACGGCGCACAGCGTAGCGCACGCGTAGACGCCAATCTGCAGCGACTCAAACTCTTTTTCTCGCCGTTGCGCAGTCTTGCGTTCGATGACCGCTGCGCAGAGCACTACGCCATGATCCGGGCAGACCTGGCCGCCCAGGGCCGCCCCATCGGTCCCAACGACCTGATGATCGCCGCGACTGCGCGCGCCCACGACGCGGTGCTGGTTACCAACAACACGGGGGAATTCAGTCGCGTGGCTGGGCTTCGTATGGAAGACTGGACCGCTTCGCGCACAGACGCGTCTATGTGAAGCATATCCTCACTCATGCCGAATACGACAAGATCTGCAAGCGCTATGCACGAGGTGACCTGAAATGACCGCTGTAGCTTTCAAAGACGCCTGCGTCAGCTTCGCTCAGGCCGCCGCGCCTTATTTTCACATTACCAACGATGCGCGTTATGAAGAGGCACTTGAGTTGGTTGAAGACCTGCTCGAAGAAGCCAGGGACTCCGCAGACGATCCGCTCAATGCTGTTATCGAGATGTTGAGCCACGCAATCGCGTCCTACGAGAACAAGGACGAAGAACTATTGCAATTTGAAACACGTGCGATGGATCAGCCGGCAGATCTGGCTGTCCTCAGGTTGCTCATGAGCCAGCACGGTCTGGGTACCGCCGACCTGCCGCACCAACCGGGGCAGTCAGGCGGCCAATGTTCGTAAACCGTATCGCGGTATGTAGGGGTCGTTGGTTACGATAACCAAGCCTTCCGCCTGGGCCTGCGCGACCAACATGCGGTCGAAAGGATCCCGGTGATGCATCGGCAATGCGCCGGCCTGTTCGCCATGAAAAAACGTGATGGGCAGATGAGAAAAGCCGCTATCCTCGACCATGACATCGAGGTTGTCGGGGGCCTGCAGCTTGCCGGCCGCTCGTTTGATGGCAACCTCCCAGCCCGTCGCCGCGCTCACAAAAACGTCGTTGCGTTCGTCACCGATTGCCTTTCGGGCCAGGTTGCCGAGTTGGGGCGCGTCGGCCAGCCACCAGAGAAAGGCATGGGTATCGAGCAACAGGCGTTGCATCAATCGCCCTCAAAATCGGCAATCAACTCTTCGCTCGCCTCGTCGAAGTCCGCGGCCATTTGTATCTGGCCTTTCAGCAACCCCGGTTGCCGTTTACCACCTTTGCCACGGTGCGGAACGAGATCCAGATACGGTTTCCCGGCCTTGGCAATTATGATGGTCTCTCCCTGCCAGGCGAGCTCGGCCAGGCGGGAAAGCTGCGACTTTGCCTCATGCATGTTCACTTTCATTTGAGCATCTTTATTCATCCTAGCTAAACTTAGCTAAGTCTAACTTGGTTCTGGGAAGAGTCAAGTACAGCCCTGTTGACCGACAACGCGTGCAACTCATCGCTCGCAATCTCTGTTCAGATGACTTGACTAAGATATAGCTAAAAGTTATATCTAACACATGGGAGCGATTACATACAAAAAGAAGGCATTGAAAGGACTCGCTAAAATGCCAAGGAATATCGCCACCCAGTTTCGGGCCGGATTCGGTCGTATCGCTGCCAGCGACACCGATGGACTGAACATCAAGAAGCTGCAAGGCCGTGAGGGCTACCGGCTGCGGATTGGCGGTTATCGAGCGATCTACGAAATCGAAGGCGAGACAATCAACGTCCTGGTACTTGACGCAGGACCGCGTGGAGACATCTACAAATGAGCGTACAGATCATCAAGAACAACGGTCAGCCGGAATATGCCGTGGTGCCGATTGCGGACTATCGAGGATCTGCTGAAAAAGGCGGAAATGCTTGACGACGTCAGTGGCCTACGATCGCGCCAAGGCAGAACTGGCGAATGGCGAAGATGAACTTGTTCCGGCCGAATTGGCTGATGCCATCCTCGACGGCAAGAATCCGGTGAAAGTCTGGCGTCAGTACCGCGGGCTTTCGCAGGTTGAGCTGTCCGGGAAAATCGGCAAATCACAAGCCTATCTGGCGCAGATCGAGAACGGGAAAAGGGAAGGGACGGTCGCGGTGTACCGGGCCATTGCACAAGCCCTGGACGTTGATCTGGATGATATTGTCGATCAGTGAAACAGACACAGTTCAAGGCAACTCGGCCTTGACCGACAGCGCATGCAACTCATCGCTCGCAATCTCCGCCTTTACCGTATCCAGCACCATCCGGTGCCGCTGAATCAATGACTTGCCCTCGAAGGCATCGCTGACCACGACGGCCTCGAAATGCCGCCCGTCGCCGGTCACCTCGACCTGCGCGCCGGGCAGGCCTGCCTCGATCAGTGCTTTGACTTTTTCGGTTTCCATTCGTGCTCCAATAGCTGTTCAGCTTGCTTTACACCCGGCCGATCCAGTTCCCCCTCACCCCAACCCTCTCCTTAGCGGAGAGGGAGTTACAGCTCCCGCGTCGCCAGGAATTTCACATCCGGCCAGCGCTCCAGGGTCAGGTTCAGATTGACCCGGGTCGGGGCCAGGTAGACCAGTTGGCCGTCGCCGTCCTCGGCGAGGTTGTCATAGGCCTTCTCGCGGAAGCGCTTCAGTTCCTTTTCGTCGTCGCAGACCACCCAGCGCGCGGCCTGCACGCCCACCGGTTCGACCACGGCCTCGACGCCGTACTCGCCCTTCAGGCGGTGCGCGGCGACGTCGAACTGCAGCACGCCGACGGCGCCGAGGATCAGGTCGTTGTTGCGCAGCGGCCGGAAGACCTGGGTCGCGCCCTCCTCGCTCAGCTGCACGACGCCCTTCTGCAGCTGCTTCATCTTCAGCGGGTCTTTGAGCACCACGCGGCGGAACAGCTCCGGCGCGAAATACGGGATGCCGGTGTACTTCAGGTCCTCGCCCTCGGTGAAGGTGTCGCCGATCTGGATGGTGCCGTGGTTGTGCAGGCCGATGATGTCGCCCGGCCAGGCCTCCTCGACGTGCGCGCGCTCGTCGGCCTGGAAGGTGATCGCGTTGGCGACCTGCACGGTCTTGCCGATGCGCACGTGCTTCATCTTCATGCCCTTGCGGTAGCTGCCGGAGCAGACGCGCAGAAAGGCGATCCGGTCGCGGTGGGCCGGGTCCATGTTCGCCTGGATCTTGAACACGAAGCCGGTGAACTTGGGCTCGCCCGGCTCGACCGTCGCGTTGCTCGGTCGCGCGCGGGCGCGGCGGCGGTGCGTATTCGGAGAAGGCGTCCAGCAGCTCCTCGACGCCGAAATTGTTGATCGCCGAGCCGAAGAACACCGGCGTCTGCTCGCCGCGCAGATAGGCGTCGAGGTCGAACGCGTGGCTCGCGCCGCGCACCAGTTCGACCTCCTCGCGCAGCTCGTCGGCCAGGTCGCCGAGCAGCTCGTCCAGGCGCGGGTTGTCCAGGCCCTGGATCTTTTCACCCTCGGCGATGCGGCCGCCGTGCTGCGGGTCGTACAGATGCACCGTCTCGTCGCGCAGGTCGATGACGCCCTTGAGGCGCTTGCCCATGCCGATCGGCCAGGTGATCGGGGCGCACTGGATCTTCAGCACGTCCTCGACCTCGTCCAGCAGCTCGATCGGGTCGCGGCCCTCGCGGTCCAGCTTGTTGATGAAGGTCAGGATCGGCGTGTCGCGCAGGCGGCAGACCTCCATCAGCTTGATGGTGCGTTCCTCGACGCCCTTGGCGACGTCGATCACCATCAGCGCCGAATCGACCGCGGTCAGGGTGCGGTAGGTGTCCTCGGAGAAATCCTCGTGGCCCGGGGTGTCGAGCAGATTGATGACCTTGCCCTTGTACGGGAACTGCATGACCGAGGAGGTCACCGAGATGCCGCGCTGCTTCTCCAGCTCCATCCAGTCGGAGGTCGCGTGGCGCGCCGCCTTGCGCCCCTTGACCGTGCCGGCCAGCTGGATCGCGCCGCCGAACAGCAGCAGCTTCTCGGTCAGCGTCGTCTTGCCGGCGTCCGGGTGCGAAATGATGGCGAAGGTGCGACGCTTCGCGCGTTCTGTGTCGAGGTCGGCCATGGGAACTGCAATATCGGGAAAAGAGCCGGATTATATCGGATTGCAGGGTCGCAGGGGTTGAAATAAGCGTCGAGGACGGCAACTGGCGGTCTGAAGCCAGTTGGTCGGGTCGGCTCCGATTCGGGCAGGCGATCGCCCTACGACTATTCAATATTCTAGCAGCGCCTTGGCATAGACGAGGGCATCCTCCCGCCCGCCACCGCTGGCCGGGTAATAATCGCGCCGCCGTCCGATCTCGCCAAACCCCTCCGATTCATACAGCCCGCGCGCGTCCAGATTGGACGCCCGGACCTCGAGAAACATCGTGTCGGCCTGGCGCTCGCCGGCGATGCGCAGCACCCGTTTGAGCAGGCGCCGGCCGACGCCGATCCCCTGCCAATCGGGACTGACGCAGATATTGAGCAGATGGGCCTCACCCACGGCAACCGACATCACGGCATGACCGACGATGTCTTCGCCCAGCTCGCACACCCAGCAGCTGTAACCGACGCGCAGACAGTCGCGCAGGATGCCCTCGGACCAGGGGTGGGTGTAGGCGCTGGTCTCAACCACCACCACCGACGACAGGTCCTCGACACTCATCGGCCGGATAAACGGGGTTGGGTCCTGTAAAACGGCGCTCATGGCAGGTCAATCGGTCTCCAGTCACTGGGCTATGCAGCACCAGTCCTCGACTCTGGTTTCAGCTCGTACCCCGGACGTAATTTCTTGTACAGGAACTCCGGCGCCAGGTCGGCCCCGTTCGGCCAGACAAGGGTCTGCAGTTCTGCGTCGACAGTAACATCGGCGAACAGGGACTTGTCCTTTAGCGGCTCAAACATTTCGCCCCAGAGCTCGCTTTCAAGATCGATCTCGCCCTCCACACCGTCGGCGAAGTGGAGCCAGATGCGGTAGTCGCCCCGATACTCGGATTTTTGCAGTCTCGGAAGCATGGCTCTACTCCAAAGGATCAATTCTCTTCAACGCTTTTCGTTCGCGCGCCAGTTTCCAATCTTCGGCAAGCTCGGCTTTATGAAACTCGCGCCATTCCTGTACCAGTCCCAAAACACGCCGCGGCAGGCGGCCTTCAACGACTTCGCCATTGTCGATGGCGATCACGGCCTCGAGGTCTCCGTATTTCGCATGAAAATGCGGCGGCGCATGATCGTTGTAGTACATCGCGATAATAATTCCCAAAAACCGACTAATCTCGGCATCCGTGCCTCTCCATGCTCTCCCAGCTCCCTGGTAGCTCTAGCTTAGTCCATCGGATCGCTCAGAATGCGATATGCCGCCTGCAGATCCTGCCAGGCCTTGGCCTTCTCCTGCGGGCGCCTGAGCAGATAGGCCGGGTGATAGGTGACGATCAGCGGGATATCGCCGGGTTCGAACCGATGCACGCGCCCGCGCAGGCGGCCGACCGCTTCTTCGGTTCCCAGCAGATTGTGCGCCGATATCCTGCCTACCGAGAGGATCAGCCGCGGCTGCAGCAGCGCGATCTGGCGATGTAAATACGGCTGACAGGCGGCCGTCTCCTCGATGTGCGGGTCACGATTGCCGGGTGGCCGGCACTTGATGATGTTGGCGATATAGACCTGCTCGCGGGCGAAACCGATCGCCTCCAGCATGGCGTTGAGCAGCTGTCCGGCGCGGCCGACGAAGGGCTCACCCTGGTGGTCCTCGTCGGCACCCGGCGCCTCTCCGATAACCATCAGACTGGCATTCCTGTCGCCGACACCGAAGACGGTCTGGGTTCGGGTTTCGTGCAGATCGCAGTCTCGGCAGTTGGAGACGGTGGCGTTTAATTCGTCCCAACCGAGGGAATCAACCGAACCCAGGACCGAGGGCCGAGGGCTTCGCCAGGGCCGAGGACTGCGGCCGAGGTCCGAGGTTGGCGAGGCTGCATTCGGAATCCTCGAGATCGGGACCTGTGCAGCTGCACTTCGACCCGGGATTCCGATCCTCGGACCTCGAACCTCGGTCCTCGATCCTCGCTTCCCCGGCCCTGGCGCGCCACAAGCTCGATCCCCATCGCCTGCAGACAGGCGCGGCGGCGCGCATCCAGCATCAGACGTCGCCACCCTGCGGATGCGCGCGCTGCGCCGGTTCCATCAGTTTGTTGACCCCGTTGATGTAGGCCTTGGCCGAGGCGATGACGATGTCGGTATCGGCACCCTGTCCGTTGACCAGCCGCCCGCCCTTCTCCAGCCGGACCGTCACCTCACCCTGGCTGTCGGTACCACTGGTGATGTTGTTGACCGAATAGAGCTTGAGGTCGGCCCCGGTGTTGACCAGGGCCTCGATCGCCTTATAGGCCGCATCCACCGGGCCACCGCCCTCGGCCGACACCGCATGCTCTTCACCGTCGATGCACAGGGTCACATTGGCGTTCGGTGTCTCACCGGTCTCGGAGACCACACGCAACGATACCAGGCGAACGCGCTCGTTCTCGGCATCGATCCCCTTCTCGGTGACCAGGGCCTGCAGATCCTCGTCGAAGATCTCGTGTTTCTTGTCGGCCAGGTCCTTGAATCGCGCGAAGGCCGCATTCAGCTCTTCCTCGCTGGCAAACTCGATGCCCAGCTCCTCGAGCCGGCTGCGGAAGGCATTGCGCCCGGAATGCTTGCCCAGCACCATCCGGTTGTGGGTCCAGCCGACGTCCTCGGCGCGCATGATCTCGTAGGTCTCACGGTGCTTGAGCACGCCGTCCTGGTGGATTCCGGACTCGTGCGCGAAGGCATTGGCGCCGACGATCGCCTTGTTCGGCTGCACCGGGAAACCGGTGATGCTGGACACCAGCTTGGAGCAGGTCACGATCTGGGTGGTGTCCAGATTGGTGTCACAGTCGAAGACATCCTGGCGGGTGCGCACCGCCATCACGACCTCCTCCAGCGAGGCATTGCCGGCGCGCTCGCCCAGGCCGTTGATGGTGCATTCGACCTGGCGTGCGCCGTTCATCACCGCAGACAGCGAGTTGGCGACCGCCAGCCCGAGATCATTGTGGCAATGCACCGAGAACACCGCCTTGTCGGCGTTCGGGATGCGCTCGATCAGCTGCTTCATGGTGTGGCCGAACTGGCGCGGGACGTTGTAGCCGACCGTATCCGGCACATTGATCGTGGTCGCACCGGCATCGATCACCGCCTCGAAGATGCGGCACAGGAAATCCAGCTCGGAACGCCCCGCATCTTCGGCGGAAAACTCGACGTCGTCGGTGAAGTCACGCGCACGCTTGACCGCCCAGACCGCCTGCTCCACCACCTTGTCCGGGGTCATGCGCAGCTTGCGCTCCATATGCACCGGCGAGGTCGCGATAAAGGTGTGGATACGCCCCGAGTTGGCCTCCTTCAGCGCCTCTCCTGCACGCGCTATATCCGCTTCCATCGCGCGCGCCAGGCCGCAGACCGTGGAATCCTTGACCACCTTCGCCACCGCCCGCACGCCCTCGAAATCACCGATGCTGGCGATCGGAAAACCGGCCTCGATGACATCGACCCGCATCTTCTCCAGGGCCTTGGCGATGCGCACCTTCTCGTCCTTGGTCATCGACGCACCGGGGCTCTGCTCGCCGTCACGCAGCGTGGTGTCAAAGATAATCAGTCTGTCCTGGCTCATGTCTACTCCAGCCAGGTCGGGTGACCCGGCGACTCTAGGTTCGATAACGGTAGAGGATCTTGGAAAAACGTTGCGCGACCAACCACGGCTCCGGCTGAAACGGACAGGGTATCGAGCCCGAAACAACGCTTCCTGAGGTACCGCTGTATTGATGCCCGACTTTAGTGCAGGCACCCGGTCGATGCCAAGTGCCGGCTGACTTACTCGGTGCTGGCCTTGCGTTTCTTGGCCAGCCGCTTCAGTGCCA
This sequence comes from uncultured Gammaproteobacteria bacterium, assembly GCA_963759055.1. Lineage (GTDB taxonomy): Bacteria > Pseudomonadota > Gammaproteobacteria > Chromatiales > Chromatiaceae > Thiosocius. The sequence goes on along the minus strand of CAVWYD010000011.1, from coordinate 81,898 downwards.
GCACCGGCCCCGAAAGCGTGTAGGCGAGGAAGATCACAAACAGGACCAGCGGTGGCTCCGAGAGGATGACCGCGAACGCCAGCATCACCGCGACGATCCCGAAGAATGGGACTTTGCCCTTGAAATCGATCTGCTTGAAGCTGTGGAACAGGATATTGCTGACCATCAGCAGCCCCGCACCTGCGGTCAGTACCAGGGCCAGCCAGGCCAGATCCTGGCCGGGCAAGGCATTGTCCACGGCCACCCAGACGAAACCCGCCAGTATCGCTGCGGCCGAAGGACTGGGAAGGCCGGTGAAAAAGCGCTTGTCGGCCGTATCGAGACGCGAGTTGAAACGCGCCAGTCGCAGCGCCGCACCCGCCGTGTAGATGAAGGCCGCCATCCAACCCAGCTTGCCCAGGCTGGACAGGCTCCACTCGTACATCACCAGCGAAGGCGCAAGACCGAAGGCCACCATGTCGGAGAGGCTGTCGTACTCCGCACCGAAAGCGGTCTGGGTGTTGGTCATGCGTGCCACGCGACCATCCAGGCCGTCCAGAATCATCGCCAGGAAGATCGCGATCGCCGCTTTTTCGAACTGACCGTTCATTGCCGCCAACACGGCGTAAAAGCCCGCAAACAGCGCCGCCGTGGTGAACAGATTGGGCAACAGATAGATGCCACGACCGCGCTTCGGGCGTTCGTGGTCGAGTTCGGTCACTTTGGCGGGTTCAGATTCCATGATGAGAGTTTAGAACAAACCCTCAGGTGAGGTTCGAGGTTCGAGGTTCGAGGGTCGAGGCTACGCGAGGTCAGAGGCGTCTGCCCGACGTCGCAGGCGCAGCCTGCCCTACCCCTCGGCTCCTCGGCCCTGCGTCTTCAGTTTTTCGACTTGTCCACGATCTTCGTGATCCACGGCATCATGCCGCGCAGCCGCTCGCCGACGACCTCGATCTGGTGCGCGGCATTGTTGCGACGATGCGCAGTCATCTCCGGGTAACCGGACTGGCCCTCGAGGATGAACTTCTTCGCGTAATCACCGTTCTGGATATTCTTCAGCGCCTCGCGCATCGCCCAGCGGCTCTCCTCGTTGATCACCTGAGGACCGGTCACATACTCACCGTACTCGGCGTTGTTGGAGATCGAGTAGTTCATGTTGGCGATGCCGCCCTCGTACATCAGGTCGACGATCAGCTTCAGCTCGTGCAGGCACTCGAAATAGGCCATCTCCGGCGCATACCCGGCCTCGACCAGGGTCTCGAAGCCGGCCTTGACCAGCTCGACAGCACCACCGCACAGGACCGCCTGCTCGCCAAACAGGTCGGTTTCGGTCTCGTCCTTGAAGCTGGTCTCGATGATGCCGGTGCGGCCGCCGCCGATGGCAGAGGCATATGACAGCGCGATGTCCTTGGCACGACCCGAGGCATCCTGGGCAATGGCGACCAGATCCGGGATGCCGCCACCGCGGGTGAACTCGTTGCGCACGGTATGGCCCGGTGCCTTCGGCGCGATCATGACCACATCGAGGTCAGCACGCGGCACGATCTGGTTGTAGTGGATCGCAAAACCATGCGCGAAGGCCAGCACGGCGCCCTGCTTCAGGTTGGGCTCGATCTCGTTGCGATACAGCTGCGACTGGAATTCATCCGGGGTCAGCACCATGATGACGTCGGACTCGGCAACCGCATCGGGGACGCTCTTCACCGTCAGGCCCGAGTCCTCCGCCTTCCTGGCCGAGGCAGAACCCGGGCGCAGCGCGACGCGCACATCGACACCGGAATCCTTGAGGTTGTTGGCATGCGCATGGCCCTGCGAGCCATAGCCGATGACGGCAACCTTCATGCCCTGGATGATGGAGAGGTCGCAGTCTTTGTCGTAATAGATGTTGATCGCCATAACGAATCCTATGGGAGTTTTTAGTGTTGAGTTTTGAGTTTTGAGTCTCGGGCGAATCGTTTAGATTGACAGCCGCTTGCCGCCGCGCGCGATACCCAGCGGGCCGGAGCGCACGGTTTCGATGATCAGGTCCGGATCGAGCGTGCGTGATGAATGCATCCAGCTTGGAGCCGTCACCGGTCATCTCGATGGTGTATGAAACATCGGTCACGTCGATGACATTGCCACGGAAGATGTCGGCAAGGCGCTTGAGTTCCTCGCGCATCGGCTGATCCGCCCGGACCTTGATCATCATCAGCTCGCGCTCGATGTGCGCACCTTCAGACAGATCCACCAGCTTCACCACATCGATCAGCTTGTTCAGCTGCTTGGTGATCTGCTCGATGATCGCCTCGTCGCCGGTGGTGACCAGGGTCATTCGCGACAGGGTGGGATCTTCGGTCGGCGCCACGGTCAGTGACTCGATATTGTAGCCACGCGCGCTGAACAGGCCGGCCACCCGCGACAGGGCGCCGGCTTCGTTCTCCATGAGCACAGAGATGATATGGCGCATCAGGCAAGCTCCCTGTCCGAAGAGAGATGGGGAGACAGATGCATCTGGTGATGCCCCTTGCCGGCCTCGATCATCGGGTACACGTTCTCCGACGGATCGACGATGATATCCATGAACACCATGCGGTCCCTCATCGCGAACGCCTCACGGTAGGCGTCCTCGAGATCGGCCGGATTTTCGATTTTCATTCCGACATGGCCGAAGCTCTCCGCCAGCATCTTGAAGTCGGGCAGCGCATCGACGTACGAATGCGAATAACGGCCGTCATAAAAGAATTCCTGCCACTGCCGGACCATTCCCATGTAACCGTTGTTGAGCAGCACCACCTTGACCGGCAGATTGTATTGCTTGCAGGTGGCCAGTTCCTGGATACACATCTGGATGCTCGCCTCGCCGGTCACGCAGGCGACCGTCGCATCCGGGAATGCCTGCTGCACGCCCATCGCGGCCGGCAGACCGAAGCCCATGGTTCCCAGGCCACCTGAGTTGATCCAGCGACGCGGTTTCTCGAAGGGATAGAACTGGGCGGCGAACATCTGGTGCTGGCCGACGTCCGAGGTCAGATAGAAATCGCTGTCCTTGGTAACCTTGTACATCGCCTCGACCGCATACTGCGGCTTGATCGTGTCAGCACCCTGCTCATAGCGCAGGCAATCGCGCTTTCGCCAGTCATCGATGCGATCCCACCAGGTCTTGAGCTTGCCCGTATCAGGCTTTTGCGGATGCTCCTTGAGGACCCGCAACATGTCGTGCAGCACGCTGCGAACCTGGCCGACGATCGGCACATCGACCCGCACGGTCTTCGAGATCGAGGCCGGGTCGACGTCGATATGAATGATGCGCGCGTTGGGACAGAACAACGCGATCTTGCCTGTGACCCGATCGTCAAAACGCGCGCCGATGGCGATCAGCACGTCGGTCTCGTGCATCGCCATGTTGGCCTCGTAGGTGCCGTGCATGCCGAGCATGCCGATAAACTGCGGATCACTTCGCCGGGTAGGCACCGAGCCCCATCAGCGTATTGGTTATGGGAAAGCCGGTGGTTCGCACGAGTTCGGTCAATTGCTCGGACGCCTCACCGAGCACCACGCCGCCGCCGGTGTAGATGACCGGGCGCTCGGCGGCCAGCATCATGTCCACGGCCTTGCGGATCTGCCCCAGGTGCCCCTTCTCGACCGGATTGTACGAGCGCATCTCGATCTTTTCCGGGTAGTGGTAGGGGATCCGCACATTGGGATCGGTGGTGTCCTTGGGGATGTCCACGACCACAGGCCCAGGCCGCCCTGAGGAGGCGATATAAAAGGCCTTTTTGATCGTGTCGGCGAGATCCTCGACCCGCTTCACCAGGAAGTTGTGCTTGACGCACGGGCGGGTGATGCCCACCGTGTCGACTTCCTGGAAGGCATCGGAACCGATCACCGGGGTTGGCACCTGCCCCGTCAGGATCACCATCGGGATGGAATCCATATGAGCCGTAGCGATACCTGTCACCGCATTGGTGGCACCCGGACCGGAGGTAACCAGAACGACACCGACCTTGCCGGTCGCCCGGGCATAGCCATCTGCGGCATGGGCGGCAGCCTGTTCGTGGCGTACCAGGATGTGACGCACCTCTTCCTGCTTGAAGAACGCGTCATAGATATGCAGCACGGCGCCGCCCGGGTAGCCCCAAACATACTCCACGCCCTCGTCTTTCAGTGCCTGAACGACGATTTCGGCACCACTCAGTTCCACCTTGATGACCTCCAAAACCTGGAATATTCTGTTCGCACAGTTGCGAAAAGCTTGAACTCATTCAAGGCGTAAACTTGACAGAGTACTAAGCTTATTGGAATCGGACAAACTACTAATGTTGACCTTAGAGGTCAATAGTGGACCCATTGAAAATCCATTGACGAAGGACTCGCCATGCCCAAGTATCTGATCCCGCTCCTCGTCGGGCTCACCATCGTGCTCCCGGCCCACGCGGCCAAGGGCTACCATCTGTGGTACGACGAAAATGGTCAGGCGGTCTATTCCCAATTCGCCCCCGATGACGGCACCCCGGTTCAGACCGTCAAGCCACCGCCCCCGCCGGCGGAATCTCCCGAGGTCGCGCAACAGCGCCTGCAGGAGCAGATCCAGAAGTCTGCGGACTTTTTCGAAGACAAGGACCTGGCGAAAAAAGAGGCCGCAAAGACCGAACAGGCGACGGAACAGAAAAAGCAGCGCTGCGAGGAGGCTCGCAAGAACCTACAGGAGCTGACCGGCCCACCCAACCGGCTTTACCGCCAGAGCGACGGCAGTTACAAGCGCTGGGACGAGGCACAGCGCGAGGAGCGGCGCAAAGAAATGGAGAAAATGATCGCCGAGAGCTGTAAATAGACCGGGGCTGAGGTCCGAGGGCCGAGGGCCGAGGAAATTAGCGTTACTCGCTCCTCGTGCGCTCGAACCTCGTACCCGTCAGCATCCTCCTCGGTTTCGGGTTCGGGCTCCGGCAGCTGCACCTGGTCGATGTCCTGAAAGCGCGAGCTGATCTTCTTCGCCGATGTGTTGACCTGCTTGACGTCATCATGTGCCTGACGGATATGCGAGGCCAGTTTGTCCATCCGGTGCTGAAATCGCCCGAAGTCTTCAGACAGCTTGCGCAGATGATCCTGGATGATATGGACCTGTTTGCGCGTCGCCTCGTCCTTGAGCACGGCGCGCGCCGTGGTCAGGACCGCCATCAGGGTGGTCGGGGACACCATCCACACCCGGGCGCGCTGTGCCTCTTCGACGAGATCCGGGTAATGGGCATGGATCTCGGCGAATATCGCCTCCGCCGGCAGAAACATCACGGCGCCGTCGGCGGTCTCGCCCGCGATCAGGTACTTCTCTGATATGTCCCTGATATGTTTTCGAATGTCCTGCCTGAACTGGCGCGCCGCCCGCGCCCGATCGGTCTCGGCCAGCTCGTTGTCCATCATGCGCTGGAAACTCTCGAGCGGGAACTTGGCATCGATCGGCACATCCCCGGTCGGATCCGGAAGGGTGAGCAGACAGTCGACACGGGTACCGTTGCTCAGCGTGTGCTGCAGTGAAAAGCTGCCCTCGGGCATCACATTCCGGATCAGGCCCGCCAGCTGAACCTCGCCAAAGGCCCCGCGTGAGCGTTTGTCGGTTAGGACCTCCTGCAGGCTGACCACATTGGTCGACAGCTCGGTGATGCGCTTCTGCGCCTCGTCGATACGGGTCAGGTGCTCCAGTACGCGGGTGAATGTCTCGGTCGTCTTTTCAAACCCCTCCGCCAGGCGTTTTTCCACCTGACCACTGATCTCCTGAAGACGGTTGTCGGTCGTCCGGGTAAGCCCCTCGACACGCTTGCCCAACTCGTCGGATGAGTTTCTGAACGCCTCGCTGACCTGCCTGGCCATGGCCGCCATGCCGCTGGTCAGGGCCTCCTGCTGCCCCTTGAGCGCCTCACGCTGATGCTGTTCAGAGACCTCACGGTGACGATTCAGGGCCGCCTCGAGCGATTCGCGCAGCTGCGAGGACTCACGCTGCTGGGCCAGACGCCCGTCCGCCAGGCTGTCTCCGATGGCCTTGCGCTGCCCCTCGAAACGGTCGATCAGTTCGGTCTTGAGTGCCGCGGAATCCTGCAGCATCTGGCGCTGCAGACCATTGATGCGCTGGTCGAGCACATCCTGCAAGCGCATCAGACCACCGCTGAGAGACTCCTGCAGCTGCTGGCGACTCTGCGCCACATCATCGGCGATGTCCTCGCGCACCTCGCGCAATACGGCGCGCTGGTCGCCAAGCCCAACCCGTAGTTGCCGGCGCAGGCCCAGTGCCAGGACCAGCGCCCAGAACAGCATGGCCAGACCGACCACAAGGCCGCCAAACATCAGCAGGTCGAGGTGCGCACGCAGCGGCGCCATGAGATTTGTCCAGATTTTCCATGGGCTTAAGCATATACCTTCGTGCGCTTTCTGCGCTTGTATATCACCGTTTTCGGACCAGGCGAACCACGAAGGACACAAAGAACACCAAGGGACACAGGTATCCGGCGCCCATCTGGACCCCGTCCTTCACGTGACACTGGCACCGGAATTCTGGACGCCGGCAAGAAACGCCTGACCTTTGTCTTCGTGCCCTTTGTGCCCTTCGTGGTTAAACTCTCCGGCCCCCGATTGAACGGAAACTACAGATGCGCGTTTTCCTGCAGGCCCTGGGCTGCCGATTGAACGAGGCCGAACTGGAGAGCTGGTCACGTGACTGCCGTGAACGAGGCTTCAGCCTGGCCAGCAGTGCCGAGCAGGCCGACCTGGTGGTCATCAACACCTGCGCGGTCACCGGCGAATCGGTGCGCAAGTCACGCCAGCTGATCCGGCGCGCGCACCGCGGCAACCCGCAGGCCAAGCTGGTGGTCAGCGGCTGCTACGCATCGCTCTCGCCCGACGACGCGGCCGCCGAGCTCGGCGTCGACCTGGTGGTGCCCAACCCTGACAAGGACCGCCTGATCAGTATCGCCGCCGAGCGCCTGGATCTGCCGGTCATGCCGGAGGCCGCCACCGAACCGGGCGAAAACGCCCTGCTCGCCCGCAGCCGGCACCGCGCATTCGTCAAGGTGCAGGACGGCTGCCGCTACCGCTGCGCGTTCTGCATCGTGACCAAGGCGCGCGGCGATGAACGCAGCCGGACCGTCGCGGAGGTGCTCGAAGAGGTCAGGCGCATCCATGCCGGCGGCATTCAGGAAGTGGTGCTTGCGGGCGTGCATCTTGGCGGCTACGGCAGCGATATCGGCAGTGACCTGCAGGCCCTTGTCAGCGCCGTACTGACCGAGACAGACATCCCGCGCATTCGGCTCGGCTCGCTCGAACCCTGGGAACTGCCGGAGGGTTTCTGGCGGCTGTTCGACAACCCGCGCCTGATGCCGCACCTGCACCTGCCGATCCAGAGTGGCGCCGACAGCGTCCTGCGACGCATGTCACGCCGCTGCCGCACCGATGAGTTCCGTACCCTGGTCGCACAGGCCCGCCAGGCCGTCCCCGGTTTCAATATCACCACGGACATCATCGTGGGCTTTCCCGGTGAGACCGACGAGGAATGGCAACAAACACTCGCCTTCGCGTCAGAGATGGATTTCGGACACATACACATCTTTGCCTATTCACCACGCGCCGGGACCAAAGCGGCGGGAATGCCGAATCAGCTTTCGCGCGACATCAAGCGCACGCGCAGCCGGCAGTTGCACGAGCTTGCCTCGCGAAGTCGAAGGAAGGTGCTTGAACGATCAGTCGGAAACGAATTCGAGGTGCTGATCGAAGGCGAAGGCGACACCATTACGGATTCACACAAAGCGTGGTTGGGCTATATCCCGAATTATCTGCGTGTCGAGGTCCATGATACGGACGCCACGGACCTGGAAAACAAGATCACGCGGATTCGCACGCTGGGCCTGTCTGAAGACGGCGAAAGGCTGCTGGCCGAACTGATCTGATCGCCCGAATGAACCGCCGGGATAGTTTTTCACCACGAAGGGCACAAAGGACAGGAAGAGGACTGAATCCGGGCGATACAGGTTCAGGTTAGTCTGACCCGTGAAACTTCGCGCTCTTTGCGGCCTTGGCGGTGGAACCTCTTGGAGGCTCTTTTGCATAGCCGGGACGTCATCCGAAACTCAAACCAAGGGCATCTTGAGCTATTTCCCTGGTGTTCTTGGTGCCCTTCGTGGTGATAAATCCAGTCCATCACGATCAATTGAAATCGACCCAGATCGGGCAATGATCTGACGGCTTTTCCATCGCACGGATATCGTAGGCGATACCGGCATCGGTCACGCGCGACTGCAGGCCTGCGGTGGCCAGCATCAGATCGATGCGCAGCCCGCGACGCGGCTCACGCTCGAATCCACGACTACGGTAATCAAACCAGCTGAAACGATCATCGACCTCCGGGTGGCGCAGCCGGAAGGTGTCGCACAAACCCCAACCAAGCAGGCTTGCCAACCACTCACGCTCCTCCGGCAGAAAACTGCACTTACCATCGCGCAGCCAGCGCTTGGCATTGTCGGGACCGATACCGATGTCCACGTCCAGCGGCGCCACGTTCATGTCACCGATGAGCATCAGGTTCTGTTGCGCCGAATAGCGACTGGCGAGCAGTTCATTCAGCTCTGCGTAGAAACGTTGCTTATGTGGAAACTTGGTCGGATGCGCACGACTTTCACCCTGAGGAAAGTAGCCGTTGAGAATGGTCAGCTGCTGCCCACCCAGCTGATAGGTACCCGAAATCAGGCGCCGCTGCGCCTCCGCATCGTCGTTCGGCAACCCGTAGTCGACCGAAACCGGCGCCTCTTTGGACAGCAGAGCCACGCCGTAGTGACCCTTCTGACCGTAAAAGGCCACGTGATAACCCAGGTCCTCGATCATCTGGCGCGGGAAATCAGGATCCTGCACCTTGGTCTCCTGCAGACCGATGATATCCGGATCGTACGCCTGCTTCAGGGCCTCGAGCTGATGTGGACGGGCGCGCACGCCGTTGACGTTGAAGGAGACGACTCGTGTCATGTTGACTGGTTTCCTATGATTTCTAGGGTTTCCGTGCTGCCCACCGTCTCACCATGGCGGTAGGCCTTGCCCCAGGGCATCGCCAGCTGAGCGGACAGCTCGTCGATATTATCCGGCTCGCGTTGGCCTACCCGCTCAGTCTGCCCGAGTCGCCTCAGGGCCAGCACCATACCGTTTGCATAGCCGCGGTTGTACCAGAGCTGCTGGTCTCCCGCCTCCCCGATAAAGTCCTTGGTTTCATCGCGCAACCGGTCGATCAGCTCAAGCAACTGATTCAGCAGCTCGTCGGGCAGCTCAGGCATTGTAGAATGTGGACTCCGCAAGTTCGCGAAGCAGCCTAGCAGCTGCGGTACATTCAATCCAAGAACCCGGCGAAGTAACCATGAACCTGAATCTGAAAGAAATCGGTGGCATGCGAATGACCCTGCTCGGCCCTGTCCTTCCTGAGCCTGCCCATGGTGCTCTTCGCCGACATGGAACCGACCGGGGTCGGCGTTTTGACCGGCTACATCATTCCGGCACTGGTGGTGCTTTTCTTCTTCGTCCTCATGCTCGATGCCCTGATGAACCGGGTGTTCATGATCGAGCAGCCACCCGAGTCGCAGACGGTTCGACGTCAGCGGATGTGGCTGGACCTTTTGGCAGGCGCTGGCCTGCTGATCGTCTGGGGGAACTATTTCCGCAGCCTGCTGCAGATGTGAACCGGCTCAGCCAAACCGGCCGGTGATGTAGTCTTCGGTCAATTTGTGTCGCGGGTTGGTGAAAATCTGTGTGGTTTCCCCCACTTCGACCAGGTTACCCAGATGGAAGTAGGCTGTGCGTTGCGAGACACGTGCAGCCTGCTGCATCGAGTGGGTCACGATGGCGATCGTGTAGTTCTCGCGCAGCTCGTCGATCAGTTCCTCCACTTTCGCGGTCGCAATAGGGTCAAGGGCTGAACAGGGCTCATCCATCAGGATCACCTCCGGTTCCACCGCTATCGTACGTGCTATGCACAGGCGCTGCTGCTGACCACCGGACAGTCCTGTGCCGGGCTGTTCCAGCCGATCCTTGACCTCGTCCCACAGACCCGCCTTGGTCAGGCTGATCTCCACAACCTCGTCCAGTTCGGTTCGACTCGCCACGAGACCGTGGATGCGCGGCCCATAGGCGACGTTGTCATAGATCGACTTGGGAAACGGGTTTGGCTTCTGAAACACCATGCCGACCTGGGCACGCAACGGGACCACATCGAGCTTGCGATCGTAGATATCCTGATCGTCCAGCTTGATCTCGCCGGTGACACGGCAGGCATCAATCGTGTCGTTCATGCGGTTGAGGCAACGCAGGAAGGTCGACTTGCCGCAGCCCGAGGGGCCGATCATCGCGACCACCTGGTTTTTGCCCACATCCAGACTGACGTCCTTTATCGCATGCTTGTCGGCGTAGTAAACATCGACGCCGGTACAGCTCATTCGCGGATCGGCAACCCGGACGTCCCCCACGGTCTGGAAGCCACCCTCGAGGGGCTGCGAACCTCCACGAGGGCGCACCACCCGATCTGCCAACTCGGTTTCGGCTGCAACAGTTTGCGGGTTTGTCATTTGTGTTTCCTCATCTGACACAGCAATCACCAACGACGTTCAAAGCGACGCCGCATGACCACTGCGAAGGTATTCATTGCAATCAGAAACGCCAGCAACACCATGATGGCGGCCGAAGTACGTTCGACGAATGCACGTTCCGGGCTGTCGGCCCACAGGTAGACCTGTACGGGCAAAACGGTCGATGGATCCAGGGGGCCATCGGGAATATCGACGATAAAGGCAACCATCCCGATCATCAGCAAGGGCGCGGTCTCGCCCAGTGCCTGCGCCATTCCGATGATGGTCCCCGTCAGCATGCCCGGCATCGCCAATGGAACCACGTGCTGAAACACAGTCTGCATCTTTGACGCACCCACACCCAGCGCAGCTTCGCGGATCGATGGCGGCACCGACTTAAGCGCCGCCCGCCCCGCGATAATGATTGTTGGCAGGGTCATCAGCGTCAGCACCAGACCACCGACAAGCGGAGCCGACCGCGGCAAACCGAACAGATTGATGAACATCGCCAGTCCCAGCAGTCCAAACACGATCGAAGGGACCGCCGCCAGGTTGTTGATATTCACCTCGATCAGGTCCGTCCAACGATTCTTGGGAGCGAATTCTTCGAGGTACAAGGCAGCCGCCACGCCGATGGGAAACGACAAGGCGAGAGTCACCAGCAGCGTGTAGAAGGAACCCGCGGCCGCGCCGCCGATGCCGGCCAGCTCGGGTTCACGCGAATCACCGTTGGTAAAGAACCCGGTATTGAAATTCAGGCTGATCAAACCGTCTGAATCCAGACGATCGATCCAGGCAATCGTGCTGTCGTTCACCCGACGATCCTCGGCTGCCGCATTGCGGTCGATATAGCCCTTGACCAACATATCAATATCATCGTCGGCAATCAGCTCGACCGTCTGAAGAGTGCCGATCAGATCTGGATCTGCCCGGACCATCTCCAGCAGCTGATACGGGGCACCGGTGCTCAGTATCGAATACAGGGCCCGCTTGTCCCTTCGGCCGGTCACTTCCGGGAACTTTGCAAGCAGTGGCTCACGCGCAATCCTGCGAAAGTCGGCCCGTGCAATCACGTCCATATCACGCGTCCCATCCGGGTCGATCAATGCAGGATCGAAAAACACCTCCAGCTCGATATGTGTCTGCACGAAGGCGGTATAGCCCTTGCTGGTGATATCGATGAACAGCACCAGCACGAAGAACAACCCCAACACGACCGCGCCCAGGCCCATCCGCCGGAAACGGCGTTCCTTCGCATAGCGCTTCCCCAATGAAGCATTGACCTTATCGATTGTGCGAACGGGGGCATTTTCGGGCTGATTCATGATGGGTCACTCATACTGCTCGCGGTACTTCCGCACAATGTGCAAAGCCACGATGTTCAAACCAAGGGTTACCACAAACAACAGGAGCCCGAGGGCGAATGCGGCCAGCGTCTTGGCGCTGTCGAACTCCTGGTCACCTACCAACAGGGTAACGATCTGCACGGTGACGGTGGTCACGCTATCCAGGGGATTTGCCGTCAGGTTGGCGCTCAGGCCCACGGCCATTACCACGATCATGGTCTCGCCGATGGCCCGCGATGCGGCCAGCAGAACGCCTCCCATGATGCCCGGCAGCGCAGCGGGCAGAATCACCTGCCGAATGGTCTCCGAACGCGTCGCCCCCAGCGCATAGGCCGCATCGCGCAACGACTGGGGTACGGCGTTGATGACATCGTCGGAGAGCGATGACACAAAGGGGATGATCATTATGCCCATCACCAGGCCCGCAGCGAGCGCGCTCTCTGACGACACGGTCAAACCTACGGCCTCACCGGCTCCACGGATTGCCGGTGCCAAAGTCAGGGCGGCAAAGAAACCGTAAACGACGGTCGGCACCCCGGCGAGCACCTCAAGCACAGGTTTTGCGTAGGACCGCAACCTCGGACCGGCGTACTCAGACAGGTAGATCGCCGACATCAGACCGATCGGCACTGCAACCAGGAGCGCAATAAGAGAAATCAGCAGGGTACCCGCGAACAAGGGCACGGCACCGAAGGCACCGCTGGCGCCCACCTGGTCTGCGCGCAAGGCCGTCTGAGGGCTCCATTCGAGACCGAACAGGAAATCCGTGAGGGGTATCTTCTGGAAAAAGCGGAATGATTCGAATACCACCGACAGAACGATCCCGACAGTCGTCAATATCGCAATCAGTAAACTCGCTATCAACAGACTGTTGACGATCCACTCGACGCGGTTGCGCGCGCGCATTTTCGGAGCCACCGCAAGCCATGCGAGCGAGCCGGCGCCGAGCGCAATGCTCAGTACCACGGCAACCATTGCGACCTTACCGATGGTGCGCAGTTCGTTCATGTGATCGGCCGCGCCCTGCATGGCCGCGGTGATCTCTCCGGAGACGATATTGCCGTTGGCGAGATTGCTGATGTCGTTGATCAGGAGTCCGAGCTGTGCAGGCGGGAGGTTTCTCATATCCGCCGGCAAGGATTCGATCACCATAGAGGTAATCAGCGAGCCCTCGAAAGAAAGCCAGAGCCCGACCACCAAAAACGCCGGGAGCCCTGCCCAGAGTGCCGTGTAGAAACCATAGTAGGCGGGCAGTGAATGTAGATTCCTTATACCGCCGGCGCCCCCCACGGTCCCCAAAGACCGTCGACGGCCGAAGTGGAAGGCAAGCGCCATCGCACCCAGCAGTACAAGAATCAAAATAGAAAACTGCATTTTAGGGCCTGTTCACACTTTCATCCTGGGTTGACGGCGGCGCACTGTGAGTGACGCCGCCGCCCGCCATTTTTTCAACCGACCGAATGTTGAATCGTCATAGTGCGCTCATGGGCGTGAGCGATCTGGCATTCTGCCGGAATTTGGTGCGTTCCTCTTCAGGCATCGGGATCAGACCCTTTTCGGTCAGGTAGCCTTCCTCGCCATCCGCCTTGTCGGAGGCGAACTCAGCCAGATACTCCTGCATGCCCGGAATCGCACCAACGTGCGCCTTCTTCACGTAAATATACAGTGGGCGCCAGGCCTAATTGCGGCTGAGAAGGCGGCAAGCACCAATTTCTTTTTAAACACGATAGTCTCCACGGGACAGTTTCGTCTCCATTGACAGCCAGTTTTGACCATGACCATCAATCCAAAGGGAATTTCAGCAAACCCTGAAATTCGGGCGAAATTCTGGAACCGGCATGTGACAGGGTCGTGTCTTTTTGCAGTGCCTTGGATGACAACGGGTCGAAGCTGAAATCAGATCAATGAAAGCCTGACAGGGAAAAGCAGGGGGGAAGGGATACTGCGACCGACAGGCCGGATCTGGACAGCCAGCCTTCATGCAATTTGCAGGTTAAAGCCCAGCGGCAGTCGCCTCGAGCACCTGGTCCGGATCCGCACCGGCGGCTATCGCCTGAGCAGCAATATTTCCAGCGCATCCAAGCAAGCGCTGTTGCTGCTGTCTTTGGCCATGGGCCTCTAAAGCCGCTTCTACGATCCTGGCGGCATCACCGGGTCCGCGCTCGTGGATCAGGCGGAAGGTGACACCCTCGATACATTCGCCCCGGTCGGCGGCAACAAGAAAATCACCCACCAGGGCAGCCCCCGCCGGGACCGGCAGGATAAATGCCGCAAGCACCACCAATCGGCGGCCGAACGGCGGAAGAGTGTCAGATTCGTGCGCCAAATCGTTTAATCCCGGACAAGATTTTGCAGCTTCCCGGAAACACTTCCGGGGCAGTCCGGAACCAAAGCAAATACCGAACCAGTTATTTTTGCTTTAGGTTCCCGTGGGTTGGCACGGGGTCGCTGCGAGACTGGAAAAAAACCTGACAGCGAACCTTGTTGCTATTGGGTCAAAAACAACGTTGGAGGCAGTATAACGAATTTAATTCGCAAGGCGAGTGGATCATACAAGAAGTTCGCTTATTCACGGAGCGCCGCTCCCTCCGGGCTATTCCGGTCTACCCAGCCAGAACCCCCTACCACCATCGACACCCATGCCCTGCAATGTATGCCACACAGGCTCGGCCTCGACCGATTCCGCAATCACATACATATCGAGGCCATGTGCTATATCAGCGATGGCGCGAAGGAAAAACTGATTGTCTTCCTGTTGATCAAGGTTGCGTACGAAGCTGCCGTCGACCTTGAGGTAATGCGCTTTGATCGAACGCAGATAGGTGAAGGAGGAAAAACCCTTGCCAAAGTGGTCCAGTGAGAACTCGACACCGAGCGGACTGAGGCGGTCTATCCATTCAACCAGGTATTCGACATTTGCCGAGGCGCCATACTCGGGGAGTTCCAGAATCAGACGCCCGGCCGCGGCCCGGTGTTGCTGCAGGGTGTCAACAAACCAGTCGAGCAGGCCGTCCTCCTGCAGGCTGCTGACACTCAGATTGACGGCGACACGGCCTGGGTAAACCCCCTCCCCCAACGCAGTCAACACGGTCTCGACGACGGCCTTGTCCACCAGGGCGCCCAAACCCGTACTTTCCACCATCGGCATGAAGACGGCTGCCGCGATATCCGTATCCGGTTTGTCGGGATCCCTCAGACGCAGGAATACCTCGTGGTGCAGCAGTTCTCCGTCTTTACAACTTACTACGGGTTGTCGCAGCAACGAGAAGTGTTGCCCGTGGATCGCGCGCTCAATCAAGCCACGCCACTCACTGCCCGATCGGGCCCTGCCGGAGTCCTCGCGGTGACGGCGCACGACCCAGGCGTTAGCCCCCTCCCTTTGTGCCTCCCTCAGCGCCATGTCTGCCTGAGACAAAAGATCGGAGGCGGACTGCCCCTCGTACGGCACCCCGCCCACATGCGCGACGTCCGAAGAAGGGATTTCAGACCGGCCGTACAGAGCACCCACGGCGCCAACGATCATTCCGGCCAGGTCGCGCAGGCGATGCTCACCGATGCCCTCCAACAGGATCGCGAAATCGGCGCCCGAAAGATGCGCAAGCGTGGCGCGCGGCAGGTCATCGACGACGGATGCGATAGCCTTTCCCGCGTCGGCCAACAGGCGATCGCCTTCGGTATAGCCGTGAGTCTGATTGAATCCCTTGAGATCCTTGAGCTGCAACAGGAGCAGACCACCCGACTCGAATACATCGGGTTCGGCCACCCGGTGCTCCAGCACATCCATGAACTGACGCCGGTTGGCCAGACCCGTTACGGGGTCCTGGAATGCCTGCTGACGCAGCCGACCAGCCATCTGCTCCGAGTCCGAGAGCATGCGCGCCACTTTCGACGACAGGCGGTTCATCGCCTCGACAACGCGCCGAAACTCCAGCGTGAATGGCTGCCGCTCGACCACCGGGAACTCGCGGTTACAGATCGCCTCCGCCTGCCACTCCACCTCCTTTAGCGGACGCAGGAGGATACGCAGGCCAACCAAACCGCCCAGCAGCACCAGCAGAGCGCCGATCAGAAACAGCTTGGTCGTCTGAACCGCCGTCTGCCAAAGCTTCCGGTAGGCCAGGCCCGGGTGGCTGACAACCAGCACGCGGCCCACCTGCCGCCATCCGGACATCATGGTCGCCGATCGTTGCGGTGCCTCGAACGTCAGGGCCTGGACGAACCAGTCCGGCACACCCTCGACCCGGAGATCGGTCACCCGTTCGATCAGCGCCTGACCCTGCAGGTCCTCGAAGCGGATGCTGAGGTAATCGCCGCGATGGAACATCGCATTGACCATCGAGGTCACCATAGCCTTGTCCTGCTTGGCGACATGGGTAGTCGCGGACAGCCCCAGCGAGGTGGCCGCATCCTGCGCATGCGAGCCCAGTTGAGACTCGAGATAGTCGCGCGTGTTATGCACACTGATCGCGAGCGTCCCCAGAAACAGCAGCACCACCAGCGCGGCCACCAGCATGATCAGTTGTCGGGACAGAGTCATCGCCTTGGTACCTTCACTGGCCGACGGCCATCTGTTGCATGAGTTTGGCCTGGTAGGCCTGCCATCGCGACAAACGGTCGGAATTGCCGAGCTTCTTGCCTTCGACCCGGTTGACTGCAAGCCACAGATCCGCACCATTGAAACTGTACACGGGCACAAGATCCGAACGCTCCCCGGCAGGCTGGATTTTCTGGCTGAGGTTATCCAGGATCAGGGGTTCGGCCTCGGCGCTCGGATAATAGGCAAGCACCATATGTGGCTCGTTACGCTTCAACGACTTGACGTAGGTAATACGCAGACTGTCCTCTTCCACCCCCATGCTGATGAGGGTGAAATACTTGGAAATGGCATAGTCTTCGCAGTCGGCTGAATTCACCCCCAGTACCTCGAAAGGCGTTGCCCAGTAGTCCTTCTGGTCCCACAAGGCATAATCAGAATCGTAGTTAATGCGATTGAAGAAGGCGTTGACCCGCTGCAACTTGCCGGATTCGCTGAGCCCGGAGCTCGTCGCGACCAATTCCTGCAAATCAGCCACCCGTTCACGCGCATCTGCACCGTATTCACGCTCCATCCAGTCGAGCAGGGCATCGCTGAAGGTAAGCCCTTTGGCCAGGACCCATCCCATGAACAGCAGCGTCAGCGCCATTGTCGAGATACTGAAGCGCAGCGACGGCATGTCGGGCAGGGTCAGCGCACAAAAGGGGAACATTTCGGCGGGCACTCCTGTTGCGCCAGCGGTTCGGGATTCTAGATCTCAATACTTTTACGGCGAACAGGCCCGAAACTTGATGTTTTGGACCCCGGGCACAGGCACCGCTAGAATCGCTGACCTACTCTCAACGACAGACCACCATGCGCACCTCAAACTTTCCCCTCCAAACCCTCAAAGAAGTTCCGGCCGACGCCGAAATCGCCAGCCATCGCCTGATGCTGCGTGCCGGACTGATCCGCAAACTGGCAGCCGGCCTGTATACCTGGCTGCCGCTGGGCCTGCGCGTGATGCGCAAGGTGGAGAACATCGTGCGCGAGGAGATGGACCGGGCTGGTGCGCTCGAGGTGCTGATGCCCGCGATTCAGCCGGCCGAACTGTGGCAGGAGTCCGGACGCTGGGAAAAATACGGCCCGGAACTGCTGCGCCTCAAGGACCGTCACCAGCGCGAGTTCTGCTTCGGGCCGACCCATGAGGAGATCATCACCGATCTTGCCCGCAATGAGCTTCGCAGCTACCGTCAGCTCCCGGTCAACTATTACCAGATCCAGACCAAGTTCCGCGACGAGATCCGGCCGCGCTTCGGCGTGATGCGCGCACGTGAGTTCCTGATGAAGGATGCTTACTCCTTCCATGTCGACCAGGAGTCCCTGCAGCAGACCTACGACCTGATGCACAGCACCTACTGCCGCATATTCGACCGCTGCGGACTCGAATTTCGCCCGGTCGCCGCAGACACGGGCAGTATAGGCGGTAGCGGTTCGCACGAGTTTCACGTGCTGGCCGAGTCTGGCGAGGATGCCATTGCGTTCTCGACCGACAGCGACTATGCCGCCAACGTCGAGCTGGCAGAGGCGGTTGCGCCCGCCAAGACGATGCCGCAGATGAACCGTGAAATGGAGCTGGTAGACACCCCCAATGCCAGGACCATCGCGGAACTGGTGGAGCAATTCGACCAGCCGATCGAACAGACCGTGAAGACGCTGATCGTTCTCGCTGCTGAGGACGCAGATGCCGAGCTGGTGGCCCTGCTGGTCCGCGGCGACCACGAATTGAACGCGATCAAGGCAGAAAAACTACCAATGGTCGCCTCTCCGCTGGAGATGGCCGGTGAGGAACAGATCCGTGCCGTAATCGGTGCAGGTCCCGGTTCCCTCGGTCCGGTCAATCTCAGTCTGCCGATGATCGCCGACCGTGCAGCTGCCGCGGTCAGCAACTTCAGCGCCGGTGCCAATGTCGATGGTCAGCACTACTTTGGCATCAACTGGGGACGTGACGTGGCCCTGCCCAATGTGGCCGATATACGCAATGTGGTCGAAGGTGATCCCAGCCCCGATGGCAAAGGCACCTTGACGATCGCACGCGGCGTCGAGGTTGGACATATCTTTCAGCTCGGACAAAAGTACAGCGAGGCATTGAATGCCTCGGTGCTGGATGAGAACGGCAAGCAGATCACCATGACCATGGGTTGCTACGGAATCGGTGTGTCACGCGTTGTGGCTGCGGCGATCGAGCAGCACAACGACAACCAGGGGATCGTGTGGCCGAGCGCGATTGCACCCTTCACCCTGGCATTGATCCCGATGCAGATGAAGAAGTCGGTGCGCGTGCGGGAGGCTGCGGACAAACTGTATGCGCAGCTGCTGAATGCCGGCATCGAAGTCTTGTTTGACGACCGCGACGCCAGGCCGGGGGTCATGTTTGCAGATATGGAGTTGATCGGTATTCCGCATCGTGTCGTGGTCGGGGAACGCAGCCTCGACAAGGGTGAGATTGAATATCGCGGGCGCACCGACGGCGAAAACCAGATGCTGCCGCTGGATACCTTCGTCGATTTCATACGCGACAGGATCGCTTCCGAAACCGACACGGCGGCGCTCTGATTCGCCCGCATGGAAAACCAAGGCGGTTACGCGGATACAGCCGGGCTAACGCGCCGCAACCGGGATCTTGAATCTGAAGCCTGCCTTGTCCAACCTCCCAGACGCACCGACTCAGACCGGGCCGCACTTGGTTGACAAGCCCAGTCACAGCCCGGAAACTCGCCGGCTTCGCAAATAAGAGACAAAATTTAATGGCCAAGGTGGAATCTTTCGAGCGGGAAGACCTGCTCAAATGCGGCTACGGCGAGATGTTTGGCCCCGGCAATGCCCAGCTGCCGATTCCCAACATGCTGATGATGGACCGCGTCACGAAAATCGCCGACAGCGGCGGTCATTATGGCAAGGGCGAGATCATCGCCGAACTGGATGTGAAGCCCGATCTGTGGTTCTTCGAATGCCACTTCCCTGGCGATCCGGTCATGCCCGGCTGCCTCGGCCTCGACGCCATGTGGCAGTCAGTCGGCTTTTTTCTCGCCTGGCTGGGCAATCCGGGGCACGGACGGGCACTGGGGGTGGGCGAGGTCAAGTTCTCCGGCCAGGTGCTGCCGACGGCGAAAAAGGTTACCTACTTTCTGGACATGAAACGCGTGATCTCACGCAAACTCGTGCTGGGCATCGCCGACGGCCGGATGGAAGTCGACGGGCGCGAGATCTATACGGCCAGGGACCTGCGGGTCGGCCTGTTCACCTCGACCGAAGGTTTCTGACCCGCGCTGGACCACGCAATAACCCTGACGAAAAAGCCCGGTCTGAAAACCGGGCTTTTTGCTATACAGCGACGCGTCTATCAGCCCAGGTCTGCGGCGAGCGAATCGCGGATGTTCTGCGGAATTGGCTCCACCGCATGAGTGTAGGCGGGATGATCGATACCCATACTGACGGTGGCTCCGTTCTTTACCGCCGTCGCCATTTCAGACGTCAGCTCGAAGCGCATGAAGTGCACCGAAGCGGTCTTGTGCTCGTCTTCGCGCTCCAGATCCTCATCGGCAACCGGTGTAACCCGCGCAAAATCGGCCACCTGTGCCCAGACGTGCCTCTCGATCCCAATCAGCTTTTCCAGCTGTACCCGGCGCTCCTCCTCGTCCGGATATTCCAGCATGAAGGTTGCCTTCCAGTTGCTGCCGTCGGGTATCAGCGGATTGTAAGCATCCAGCTCCTCCTGTATCCCGGCTGCCTCGAAGATACGCTCGATTCGCAGCATCTCCTGGATCTGGTACTGCATGGTCAGGGCATCTTCGAAATACAGTGCGGCGTTCGGCCCGATGGGCAGACGCCGGTTCTTTTTGTGCGCCATCACCCGCGCGCGAAACTCCGGGCGCACCTCGGCGTATTTTTCCAGGCTGAAGAGTTTTTCACGATCCAGTTTGTTCATCATTTCCACCTCGGTCTCCCTGGCACCGCTCAGATGCCGTAAGCGATTCGCATCAGCGAAATCGGGTGTTTCGGTTCGCTGCCGTCCTCCAGACCGTTGGCGATCTGGTGCCCGGCCATGGCGCAGTCACTGCTGTAGTGGTCCGGCGCTCTGTCTTTGACCTTCTTGATCACAGGCCGCGCTATCTTCATAGACAGCTCATGGGTCTCTTTTTTCACCGCGTAGGTGCCGTCGTGACCTGAACAGCGCTCGATCGTTTCGATCTCGATGCCGGGAATGAGCTCCAAAGCCTCTTTGGTTTTGGGGCCGATGCGCTGAACCCGCTGATGACAGGCGGCGTGATACGACACCTTGCCCAACGGATTCTTGAAATCGGTCTTCAGTTTGCCGTGCTTGTGACGCAGCATCAGGTATTCGAAAGGGTCATACATGGCATCGCGCACCTTGGCCACATCCGGGTCGTCCGGAAACATCAGCGGCAGCTCCTGCTTGAACATCAGGACGCAGGAAGGCACCGGGGCCACGATATCCCAGCCCTCGTCAACCAGTTTGGCCAGTTGCGGAATATTGACTTCTTTCGAACGGGCCACGGCCTCCATATCGCCCAGTTCGAGCTTGGGCATGCCGCAGCATTTTTCCTTCTCGGCCGTCGTTAGCGCGATATCGTTGTGGCGGAACACCGCCACCAGATCCTCGCCGCTTGCCGGGTCATTGCGATTGCCGTAACAGGTGGCGAACAGGGCCACCTTGCCGGTCGTTGGCCCGGCGGCCTCGGCACCCTCGCCTGAATCACGGCTGATACGATCGCGCAGGCTCTTGCTATGGAACTCGGGCAGCTTGGCATCCTGGTGAACGCCGAAGCCTTCTTCGAGAATGCCGCGGAAGGTTTTGTTTCTGTTGAGCGCGTTGACGATCCCGCTGACCACGGGGATACCGGCGATCGAGCCGACCGCGTCGGTATTGGTCAGGGTCTTGTCACGCAGCGATGCGCCGCTTTTCTTGTGCTTGACCGCCTTGGCCTGGAGCATCAGATGCGGAAAATCGAGATCCCATTCGTGTGGTGGCACATAGGGGCATTTGGTCAGGAAACACAGGTCGCACAGATAACACTGGTCCACAACTTTCCAATAGTCTTCCTTGGCGACCCCATCGACCTCCATCGTCTCCGACTCGTCGACCAGGTCGAACAGCACCGGAAAACTCTGGCACAGGCTGATGCAGCGCCGGCAGCCGTGGCAAATGTCAAATACCCGCTCCAGCTCTTGGAGCAGCTTGCCTTCGTCGTAGAAATCCGGATTTTTCCAGTCCAGGGCATGCCGGGTTGGCGCCTCGAGACTGCCTTCACGTGCTCCAGCCATTGTGTTTGTCCTTACGCCAAAATCACTGCCATCTCTACAGGTCGAAAAAAGGGGAGGGTCTCCTCCCCTCTTTCGCGCACTCAATCAGTCGTTCAGCTGATCCAGCGCCTTCTGGAAGCGGTTGGCGTGAGAACGCTCCGCCTTGGCCAGGGTTTCAAACCAGTCGGCAATCTCGTCGTGGGTCTCTTCGCGAGCGGTCTTGGCCATGCCCGGGTACATATCGGTGTACTCATGGGTCTCACCCGCGATGGCAGTTTTCAGATTCTCCGAGGTGCCGCCGAACGGCATGCCGGTAGCCGGGTCACCACACTCTTCCAGGTACTCGAGGTGACCATGGGCATGACCGGTCTCGCCTTCGGCGGTCGACCGGAACACGGCGGCTACATCGTTGTAACCCTCGACGTCAGCCTTGGCGGCGAAGTACAGGTAACGGCGGTTGGCCTGGGACTCGCCCGCGAACGCGGCCTTGAGGTTTTCTTCGGTCTGGGAGCCTTTCAGAGACATAGGGGTATCCTCCAGTCTTGGTTGGGTTTATGCCGTTAAATACGGCGGTCTGCTTCGGCAATATAGTGGCCAGCGAACGCGGCGCGAAATTGTTTCTGACAATTCACCCGATAGCTAACCACTATCATCATTAGCGTTCACTGCGGAACCTGTTGATTAGCTTATGCAATGTCAACATTTTGCGCGCTGACCGATATCAATCCAGCGGATTGACGCAGGACATATCGCAGCTCAGGACCGCATCGCGCAGGGCGTCGACCGCCTCTGGCCGGGGAAAACTCTTACGCCAGGCGAGCGCCACGACACGCGAGGGGGCGTCATCGTCGAAGCGCCGAATGCTCAGCAGGCGCTCGGAGAATCTTTCCGCGCCGGCGGCCGAACACGGCAGGATGGTAACACCCAGACCACTTGCCACCATGTACCTGATCGTCTCCAGCGATCCACCCTCCAGGGTCTGAAAAGGACTGCCGTCTATGGCACCGTGATGCTTGCAGTCTGGACAGACCTTCAGTACCTGCTCGCGGAAACAATGTCCTGCGCCAAGCAGCAGGACATCCTCGGTGCTCAGATCGGCGATCTTGAAATTGGGCTTCTGGTTGAGGGGGTGGCTGCTGGGAATCAGCAGAACAAATGGCTCCCGGTAGAGCGGCATGGTCAGCACACCGGGCTCGTCGAACGGCAGCGAAATCACGATCACGTCCAGTTCGCCGCGTTTGAGCTTTTCGGCCAGGCTGGCGGTGTAGTTCTCCTCGATGATCAGTGGCATCTTCGGCGCGCGCTCGGCCAACTCCGGAATCAGGTGCGGGAAGAGGTAAGGACCGATGGTGTAGATCGCACCGAGGCGCAGAGGGCCGTCAAGCTGATCCTGGCCCTGGCGCGCGATCTGGCGTATGCCGCTGGCCTCCTCCAGTACACGCTGCGCCTGTGCCACAACCCGCTCGCCAACGGGGGTAACGCTGACCTCTCCCTTGCGACGCTCGAACAGGCTCAAGCCCAGTTCTTCCTCGAGTTTTTTGACCGCCACACTGAGCGTCGGCTGACTGATGAAGCAGGCCTCGGCAGCCCGCCCGAAGTGGCGCTCACGTGCCACCGCAACGATGTACCTCAGTTCATTCAGGGTCATAACTGCGGGAATTCGCTCACAAAATCGGAGTTGAAAGCCGCCTGCGACATTTATGCCAACCGGCGTATGGGCTACTATAACCTGAAATAAGGTACGGAGACCCTGTTGGGCCCTACGCAGCAATGACGCCAAGTACCGCCGGCACAGTGTCGAATTCCAACCTGCGCGAAGCCGATTTTCCAGACGGCACACTCCGTGTGCTGCAGCTGACCGACACGCACCTTTACTGCAGCCCCTCGGGTAACCTGCTGGGCATGAACACGCTGGACTCTTTCCAACGGGTCATCCAGCATTTCCGCGACCATCATTGGCCAATAGACCTGCTGCTGGCCACCGGAGACCTGGTCCATGATGCCAGCCCCGAAGGCTATGCCAGGCTGGCGGAAATTCTCTCAAGCTTCGAAGTGCCGGTGTTCTGCCTGCCGGGCAATCACGATATCCCGCCGGTGATGCGCGAGTATCTGCGCGCCGGGCAGGTGCACACGGATACCGTTACCGATCACGGCGCATGGCGGTTCGTGATGCTCGACTCGGTCATTCCGGGCGAAGAGGGTGGCAGGCTCGAACGGGGCCAACTCGATCTGCTCGAGAAGGCGCTGGCATCGGACGACCGGCCTACCCTGGTATGCATGCATCATCAGCCGGTGAAGGTTGGCAGCGCCTGGATCGATACCATGGCCATCGAAAACCCCGATCCGTTTTTCGACATCATCGATCGCCACGACCAGGTGCATGGAATCCTGTGGGGTCATGTCCACCAGACCTTCGAGGCGCAGCGCGGCCAGGTTCGGCTCATGGCGTCGCCCTCGACCTGCGTCCAGTTCACGCCCAATCGGGATCAGTTCCAGGTCGACGAGGAACCGCCCGGCTTCCGCCTGCTGGCACTGCTGCCAGACGGCCGCATTCTGAGTGAGGTTATGCGCGTCGAAAACATGCCACATGGCCTCGAAATGGCATCTTCGGGCTACTGAGCGCCGCATGCAGTGGTCCATGCAATTCAACCCAGGGGCCGCCGATTGATTCAACGCCATCGAATTTTCAGGCATACACCGCCCTGGACCCCAGGGCTCCTGCTGTGTGTCATCCTGACCGGCCAGCAAGTAAACGCCGCGGACCTGGGTTACCCGCCTCCCCCGGGTGCCTATCGAAGCGAACAGGCCGCACAAACGGAATCAACCCGACCGTCGGCGCCGGCAATCAGGCCCGGCGCTCCGGACGGCGGACCGGAATCGGCACAAGGCAGTTCCCGTCTGCTCCCCTTGCCCGAAGATATGTTCGGCGCCAAACCGGGGAAATACGATGCGAACACCCTGTTTGGATCGTCGGCACCCGCTGGGCAGGGCCCGTCAGACGTTTTCGAGCGGGCTGAAGCGCACCCGGCAACCCCCGCCGGTCCGGATCAATTCGTTCCCTTGCCCCGCCCGGCAGAGACAATGCATGGATCCAAGGAATTCCCCCTGGATTTCAGTCGAGGCAACCAGCCACCGCCAGCAGCCCAGGCTTACCGCGAGCATGGCGGACCGGCCCACGCGCCAGGGTATCCGGCCTATCAGCAGCAGTACCAGAGCCCCTTCTACCCCGGCGCGACGGCGGGCTACGCGCCTGCGGGCAGCCAGCCAGACTACGCGGATCAGTATGCCCCGGGCTATCCACAGACAGGCGGCATGCATTCCCAGAGTCGTTACCCGCCAGCGGCTCCGAATGCGGCCGGCTATATCCCTGACAGCTATTACGCGCCCGGCCATGGTTATGCGCAGGAAGACGGACTCGACGGTGGTACGATTCCCAGAACCCTTCCCGGCGCCCCCTTATCGGTACCCTCACCGGACCCCGGGGACTCCTCCTTCTTCCGCCCGCCTGACTAGGGGCTGTTCAGCCGATACTGAAACCGGAAATCTGGCGCAGGCTGAGCTCCTCGCCGGCAACATCCGTGACCGACGCAAGTTCGGGTCCACGCCAGAGCCAGGCGGCCAGCGCATCCACGGCGACCTCGCTGCCGCAGGCGACCACTTCGACCCGGCCATCCGGAAGGTTGAGCGCATGTCCCGACAGACCCAACTGCTCGGCCTGCTGACGCGTCGATGCCCGGTACCAGACACCCTGGACCCGGCCACTTACCACGAACCGTCGACAGACCATTGTTCCTAATCCAAATGCAGTACGACAGTCTCGCCGACGCGCAGCAGCTGCCCGTCCGCGGCGACGATCCGGGCAACCAGTTCGTATAACGGCCCCTGCCCCGACTGCCCGACCGGCTCGAAGCCGACGTAATCGACCGAAGCCTGCACGGCCTGCCCACGCAAGGTGGCACGCAACGCGCTGCCCTGTCCCAGCTGCCCTGCAAGGGTGGCATCGATCTGTGCATCGCGCGGTAAACCCGGTTGTCGGCAAGGGTCACCAGAGGCTGACTCTGCCATTCGCTGACGACGGTCTGGCCCGGCGAGACATTGACCGCCAGAACGATGCCGTCAAAAGGCGCCCGCACCACGCTGCGCTCGAGTTCCAGCCTCGCTTCGATCAGATCGACGTGGGCCGCCTCTGCACGCGCACGTGCCGAATGCAGTGCAATAAGGGCCTGATTGCGCTCAAAGTCCGAGAGCACCGTGCGATCGTAAAGTTCGACGGCCCGTTCATCCTCACGCTCGGCCTCTTCCAGTGCCGCCTTGGCATACTTGTATGCGGCCAGCCGACGGTTTACCTGGCCGCTGAAGCTGCGCCCGTCCAGACTAATCAGTTCATCGCCCTTGCTGACAATCTGACCCGGTCGCACGTGGACCTCGCCGACCACCCCGGAGACCAGGGTGCCGAGTTCCACCTTCTGCGACCACCCGACCACCGCCGGGACATCCGCAGCGACTGCGGCAACCGACACGCAGATCCCCAAAAGGCATGTGGCCATACGGTGCTTCAACTTCATCATTGCGTCTGTTCCTCAGGGAGCAGGCGGCCGGCCAGCGCTGCCAGCTCGGCCTGAGCCGCCATCCATTCGAATTCGGCATACGCCACGTCCAGCCGGAGTGCTGAAATCTCGGTCATGGCGTCGCCAAGGTCGGTTTTTACTTCCATTTCATAAAGCGCCCTGCTGCGATCCAGATACAGCTCACGATAGTCACCGCGCACCCGCAGTGCCTCCAGCTGCCGCCTCAGGGTGCCGAGGCTCAGCCACAGATCCAGTACCTTCTGGCGCAGGGCATGCTCGGTCGCGGTCAGCCTGGCCCGGCTGCTGCGCAGCTCGGCGCGCGCCGCCGCAATGGCGGCATCTTTTGCACCGCCGGTCAACAGCGGTACCTCGAGTATCAGGCCCGCGCCGAGAGGGTGGGTGGAATTGGTAGTGCGGTTATAGACGGAGGCATCGATTTCACCGCTGAGCACCGGGCCATGGCCGATGCGCGCGGCCTCGACGCCGGCTTCTGCCGCCTCGACCCCGGCACGCAGCGCCTTGAGCTCGGGATTGCCCTGCATGACCTCGGCAAGCAGCGGACTCATACTCGGAAAGCGGCGATTCAGTATCCGGCGCCGGCGGGTAAACCAGCGCGGAGACCAGATCATCCGGCCGGCCCATGGCGATCGCCAGCCGTGACCTCGCTGCACGCTGTAGCGCCCCGCTCTCCGTCCTCGCACGCAAGGCCTCCTGATACGCTGCCTCCAGCTCGAGCAGGTCCACGTCAGAAACCCGCTTTAGCTCATGCCGGTCGCGCGCCCGGTCTGCATCGATGAAGGCCCCCGCCATCGCCTCGTTGTCACGCGCATACTGCAGATCGGCCAGGATGACGTCGTAGAAACTGCGCATGATTTCCAGGTGCGCCTTCTGCCTGGCCCCCAGGTGCCGCCATTCACTGCCGTCGCCCGCCAGACGCGCCGATTGCTCGAGTGCCTCGCTGTAACCGAAATCGTACAGCCGCTTGGTCAGGGCGACGCGAAAACTGCTGTCATTATTGGAGCGATCGGGGGAGCGATACGAAGGCCTGACCGCGCGCAGTTCGCCGATCGCGCTCAAACGCACGCCGGACAGGGACTCGGCCTCTGCCAGTTCGGCCGCCCTTGCCTCCCGCGCTGCCAGGGCGATCTCAATCGCCGGCAGGTCGGGACGCGCAAGCGCAAGCGCATCTTCGAGCGACAGGGGCTCAGGCAACGGCGGCAACTCAGCTGCCAGTGCAGACCCCGCGAAAACCAGGAGCAAGCCGAACAGAGTCGGGTTCAAACCCCGATTCATCAGCGGGCGGAGCGTTTGAAACGGGTGAAGGTCTCCTTCTCGTAGGCCCCTTCGACCACGTATTTTCCGAGCAGCATGAATTCTTCCTTGTCACGGGCCGCACCGGTGAAACGCGCGCGCTTGATGTATTTGCCGTCCAGATCGAAGAACGCAAAAACCGGGGTTGCGCGGACGCGGTACTGTTGAAAAGCAAAATCCTTCATCGTGGTCTGCTTTCCCTGGAAGTCCACGACCTCCACGTCACCCTCGATATCCACAGGGAAAATCATGAAGTGCTGACGGAAATAGTCCTGAACATCGGGCTGGTTGAGGATCGTGGTCTTCATGCGATGACAAAATGGACACTCATCCATCTCAAACATGATCAGGATGCCCTGCTTGCCGGATTCACGCGCATTCTGCAGTTCTTCACTGAAATCCCAGAAACTGTCATTGAAAAAATGTTGTCCCGGGTCCCGCGGCTTCTCCGCTGCAAGGCTGCTGAACGATGCGAACAGGGAAAGGACCAGCAAAAACCGCATCATCATTTTTCTCCTCCACCGTGATCGTTTTCATAACTTTCGATAAAAGCGGTTATGGCCTCCGAGGTAATCTGGCCGACCTGGCGGGCGACGATCTTCCCCTCGGGCGTCACCAGGTAGGAAGTCGGCATGGCTTCCACCGGCCCGATCATTTGGTCGCGACGCGGGCGCTCACCGGCCACCAGGATCGGAAAAGACAGGAACTGCTGGTCGACGAAGGCACGCAGCTCCGGCTGGTCGATGGCCTCCATATTGACCCCGAGTACCACGGCCCTGCCCTCCGCCCCGCTGTGAAAAACCTCCAGTTCAGGAAGTTCCTCCAGACAGGGGGGGCACCAGGTTGCCCAGTAATTCACGAGCACCCACGTACCACGATAGTCGGACAGGCTATGGGCCTGGCCATCCATGTCGGGCAGGGTGAAATCGTCCTGCGCGCTGTTCACCGCGGCCACAAAAGCCCACAATGCGATGATTACCGCCAGCCGCCGACCAGCGGGAAAAAAATTCAGATTTGACCGTGACATCGAGTTAAACCCCTACTAAAGTCATGCACCATCAAGAGGCTCACGACAGCGCCGACATATCTCGAAGGATCGTCGGACTTGAGCCCCGAAGCGGCAATGAAACACTGCCACCCCGCGAATTCTCTTGGACCGCGATACAATTCAAAAGTGCGGCGCACCGACGGCTTCGCCGCTTACCACCGCGACGAGTGTGAGGCATGGTAAACGGTCCTTCATCCCAACCCAACCCCGGCAGTTTCGCCATTCCGGCTGCCAACATTGCCAGCCATCCCGATGTCATACGCAATGTACGTGAGTTACAGCGCTGGATAGACAGCCTGCCGCTGGCCAACCCGGTCAAAGCCGGCAATCTGCTGCTGCACCAACTGCGTCTGCTGACGCGGGACCCACAACCCGGTTCGCGATTCGGCGCACTGCTGGACATGTACGATGCCCCCCTGGAGCAGCTGCTCCAGATCGTAAACGAGCGCCTGTCCGGCAGCCCGGACAGCGCCCTGCCGCTGGACCAGCTCGAAAGCCTTCTGGTCGAACTGCTCACCGAGCTCGCCTGCGGACACCTGAGGATCGCCAATCAATTGCTGGCCTCCGACAAAGCCCCGGCGACGGAAACCCTGTTTAGGGCCATGCGTCTGCTCGACAGCGCACTCAACATCGAGCGCCTGCATTATCGCAAATTGGCCCTTCACCGCTGGCAACTCATGGTCAGTATCTTTCTGCATGCCGAGTACCAGCAGGTGGCAGACCAGCCGGTCGACCCCAAACTGCATAAAGAGGACGAGCCCGACACCATTCGGGGCCTGTATTTCCGCACCCTGCTCATCAGCCTCT
Organism: uncultured Gammaproteobacteria bacterium; assembly: GCA_963759055.1. GTDB lineage: Bacteria > Pseudomonadota > Gammaproteobacteria > Chromatiales > Chromatiaceae > Thiosocius. Next base: position 52,439 of record CAVWYD010000011.1, on the reverse strand, counting down.
GCGATCCGCATCAAAAGATTCCGAGCGAGGTCATAGCCTGGCACCGTTGGACAACGGAACATACCGGACTACTCAGTATCACGCTTCTTCCCCAAGGGGCCTTTGCTATCCCGATCGACATTGGCGGGACACTCAGCCCCCTGGCCAGCGCGCGCAGGAGCAGACCGGGCGCCGACACACGCTATCTCGACGGTGACCGATTCATGCAGCAGCTGGAGGAGGACCCTTCGGCCCCGGCCGGCCTGCGGCAGGCCCTGATCGGCCTGATCAAGGGACGCCAGGCCCCCGAGCAGCGCCAGACCGAGCGCCAGCCGCGTAATCACCCCTATCAGCTCATCTACGGCCTGCGCAACATTCATCGACGCCTGGAAGAATTGACGCGGGGATCTACGCCCAGCCGAAGCGAGGTCAGGCCGGTGCCGTGCAAACAGGTGAATCAGTCGAGGTTTGGTGCCGCATTCCAGCTGCAGGGTCCGCTCAGCCCGCCATTGAACATTGGTGAACCCATCCTGGCCGAGGCCGAAGCATCATCGAGCGGCGCGCCGCCGGTAGGTTTCGCCGCACGCATCCGACGCGTCTTCAGCGGCGAGGATCGGCAGATCGAGATCGGCGTGGAAAAAATCCAGGGGCGCCTGATCCCCGCCACCATCGTCGGCTCGGCGGCAGAACGCACCCGTGGCGACAACCTGGCCCTGTTGCAGCATTCAGCCGACACCGGTAAGTACACCCTGCTCGCCTCGCGCAGCATCTACCGCGAGGGCGACAGCGTCGCGGCAGAGGGTCCGAGCATGCGCTATAACCTGCGTATGCTGCGTTTGGGCGGCATCGTTCAGCACACCGCCTATATCGACGTGGAGCCGATCGACGGCTGACCGTCGGTATCGTGCATGGTCACGGTGCCGGCGCGGCGCAGACGGAACTCTGCGAGCGGTATATCGAGGGCGGCCGCGATACCCGCGTTCGCCCTGTCCAGAACCCCGGCCAGATGCGAATCACTGGGCCAATCAGGGTCGCTCTCACGCGGCAGGTCAAACTCGCGGCCGGCATACAGGTCTGCCAGGGTCGAGTCGGAAAGCCTGCGCGCCAGCGCCCAACCCCCATCGTCCGTGATGTGTACCCAGTGCGCCGCCTTCAGGCCACCCAACAGATCCTCCAGCTGAGGCTCCATCCAACGATGCTTCAGTGCCGCCAACTCGACGGTGCTGGGGGCCAGCCCCTTGCCCGCAGCCTCATCCAGCGCCAGCAGGACCGCGATCGCGTCTCCCATACCAACCCTGCATCGACCCTGGTCTTCGGCACTCCAGCGGTAGATGCTCAGGCAGTGCGTTACCTCGGCCCCCAACAGGACCACGATCCAGGACAGATAAAGCCAGACCAGGAAGATCGGGATACTCGCCAGTGCACCATAAATCGCCTCGTAGGTCGGAAACTGGGTGATGTAGAAACCAAACCCACGCTTGGCGACCTCGAACAGGACCGCCGCGAATATCCCGCCGACCACCGCATGGGCCAGGTGGACCCGCCGGTTCGGGACCACCAGGTACATCATGGTGAACGCCACTGCCGAGGCGACAACCGGGGTCAGTCCAAGCAGCTGCCGCCCGGCCCCGGTGCTCGCGGCCTCGGAAAGTATCGGCAGGGAGATGATATACGAGGTAACAAACACGCTGGCGCCTATCAGGACCGGGCCCAGCGAGAGTACCGCCCAGTAGATCAGGAACTTGCGAGCAAAACTGCGTTCGGCCTTGACCTCCCAGATGGCATTCAGTGCACGGTCGATGTTGGCCATCATCATCAACGCGACGACCAGCAGAAAGGCGGAACCGGGGCCGGTCAGGCGAGAGGCCTTGGCGCTGAACTCGGAGAGATACTGCTGCAGCATCTCACTGGAGGTAGGCACAAAGTTCTCGAAAACGAAATCCTGGACGATCTCGTAGACCCTGTCGGCTACCGGGAAGGCAGAAAATATGGCCAGGGTCACCGTCATCAGCGGCACCAGCGACAGCAACGAGGTATAGGTCAGCGCGGCCGCATTCTGCGGTGCCTCGTGACGCAGAAATCGTCCATAGACCAGGGCCAGGAAACCCCGAAACCTCGCCAGCCATGTCAGCATGTGCTGGACTTCGCGGCCGAGGGGCGCGCTACTCACAGCACCCTCGCCCCGCAAGCCTGATAAAATCCGCCCACATTTCACCCCCCTGCGAATGTGCAAACCATGACTGTAAGGATTTACCATAACCCACGATGCAGCAAGTCCCGGCAGACATTGCAGCTTCTTGAGGAACAGGCCGTATCACCCGAGGTGGTCGAATACCTGAAGACCCCGCCGGACGCCGGCACACTCTCGGATCTGCTCGATATGCTTGGCCTCGAGCCGCGCGAACTGATGCGCACGCGTGAGAAGGAATACAAGGATAGCGGCGCCGACAATCCCGACCTGAGCCGTGAGCAGCTGATCCAGCTGATGGTCCAGTATCCCAAGCTGATCGAGCGGCCGATCGTGGTCAGTAATGGCAAAGCCGTCATCGGCCGCCCACCGGAAAGCGTTCTGGATATCCTTTGAACATGGAATACATACTGGTTCTGTTTTACAGCCACCACGGCGCAACCGCAGAAATGGCCCGCCAGGTGGCGCGTGGGGTCGAGGAGGCCGGCCTCGAGGCGCGACTGCGCACCGTGCCCGCCGTCTCGGCAGATCACGAGGCAACCGCCGCCCCCGTGCCCGACACCGGCGCGCCCTATGCGACGCTGGATGATCTGCAGGGCTGCGGCGGGCTGGCGCTGGGTAGCCCGACACGGTTCGGCAACATGGCCGCGGCGTTGAAGTATTTCCTCGACGGCACCAGCGGCCTGTGGATGAAAGCCGCGCTGGCGGGAAAGCCGGCCGGGGTTTTCACGTCCACGAGCAGCATGCACGGCGGCCAGGAAACGACCCTGCTGTCGATGATGCTGCCCCTGATGCATCACGGCATGCTGATCACGGGCCTGCCCTACACTGAACCCGATCTGGCGCAGACGCAGGAAGGCGGCACACCCTACGGGCCATCACATGTCGCCGGACTGGACAGCAAGCGCCCCTTGAGCCCGGCGGAGAAGAATCTCTGCCAGGCGCTTGGGCGCAGGCTTGCGACGATTGCGCGCGCCCTTAAGCAAGCGTGAAGATCCACGCGGCGCGCTGGCTCTCGCTCGCCAGTTACCTGGGTCTGATCGCCTGGGTAATGGCCTGGATAATCCTGCTGGGAGATGTCGCGAGAGAGCACAAGTCGCTGTGGCTGCTGCTTTTTGTCAGTCCCTTGCTGCTGCCTTTGCGCGGCGTGCTTGCCGGGCGTGACAAAGCCCTGATCTGGGGCGCACTGGTCGGCCTTCTGTATACAGTGCATGGCGGCGTGGTTGCATGGTCGGAGCCTGACAACCGCTGGTTTGGGCTGATCGAGGTCGGCCTGAGTCTCAGCTACCTGATCAGTGCGAGCTACTTCGTCCGCTGGCGGGCGATCGCAAACACAGCATCATGACGCAGCAACTTCCGCTTTCCCTGGGGCTGCAACACCTTCCCAGCCTCGACGATTTCATCGTCGGTCATAATCAGGTGGTTATCGACGCCTTGCAGCGTTCGCTAGAAGGGGATGGCGAGGCGATCCTGTACCTGTTCGGGCCGGCTGGCTGCGGTCGCAGTCACCTGCTGCAGGGACAGTGTGCACTGGCCGAGGAACATGGCTTGCAGTGTGCCTATCTTGGGCTGAGTGACCGTGCGACCCTGTCGCCCGAGATGCTCGAGGGTCTGGAGACCCTCGATCTGATCGCGGTCGACGACATTCAGCTGATAGCCGGAGACAGCGCCTGGGAAGAGGCGCTGTTTGTGCTGTTCAACCGTTGCCGCGACCTCGGTACCCGGATGATCTTCAGTGCGGACTGCGGTCCGGCTGCGCTGCCGATCCGTCTACCCGACCTGCGCAGTCGACTGGCTTGGGGGCTCAGCCTGTCACTCCGGGCATTGGACGACAAAGGACGCCTCGAGCTGCTCCAATTACTGGCGGCCCGCCGCGCGCTGAAACTCCCGGATGATGTTGCCCGCTACCTGCTCGAGCGCACGCCACGCCACCCGAGTGACCTCGTGGATACCATTGCAAGACTGGATCAGGCCTCACTGGCAGAAAAGCGCCGCCTGACCATCCCCTTCGTGCGCGACAGCCTGCAGCTCAGTTAAAAAACGCCAGTCAAAGCGTGCCAGCGTAGATCGGGCCCTTGCCTGAGGCCGCCCGCCGGATCAGTTTCGCCATACCCTGTGGTCGCAGGTCGATCTTATCCAGGCGGTCCAGGCCGACCCACTCAACGCCGATCTGATTCTTGTCGGGCTGCTTTCCCTGACGAGGCCTGTAGCTTTTGGGCACATCACAAAAAAAAATAAATTCGACCTGTTGACGGTAGTTGACCAGTTTCGCATCCAGTGGTTTGAAAGCGTTGGCGACATGCGCCATGCCGATGATATCGACTTTGGCTGCGATCTCCTCACGACACTCGCGCAAAAGGCTTTCGTGCAAAGTCTCACCGCGATCCTGCCCTCCGCCGGGCATGGCATAACGCTGTTGGCCATTGCGACTGCGCTTGCGTAACAGCAGTACCCTGTCTTTGCGTACGATGAGGGCGCGTACAGAATTTCGGATGGGCAGGACGATCGATCGAACCGGCGGCTGATACTGCGCAGCGTTTTTCATGCCCGAATGATACCCGAAGCCGGCACGGCTTTGGACTTGCGTCGGTCAGTGTCCTGCCATTTACGCCGAAGATTCTGCGGATTCGCGCACAGCTTCAGTTCTGTGGCGTCGAACCTTCGTCGGACCCCGCCGAATCGTACAGACCGCTCTCGCGATAGCGCTGCAGCATGTGGCGTATAAGCACCATCACCACAGCGGCTACGGGCAATGCGAGCAGGATGCCGAAGAAACCGTACAACTGGCCGCCTGCCATGATCGCAAAGATGACGGCAACCGGATGCAGACCGATGCGCTCCCCCACCAGGCGCGGGGTCAGCACCATACCCTCCAGCATCTGGCCAACGACGAACACGACGATTACCCAAGGCAGGTCAGCGAAACCATGCAGCTGCAGGATGGAGGCAAGCCCGGCAATCAGGATACCGACGATCAGCCCCAGGTAGGGGACGAAGCTTACAATACCGGCGAACATGCCGATCAGCAGCGCGAAATCCAGGCCCACCAGCCAAAGGCCGGTGGTGTAGATCACCCCCAGGGCGATCATGACCAGCAGCTGGCCGCGCAGAAAGGCGCCCAGCACCTCGTCCGACTCCCTGGCGAGCTGCGACCAGGAGGCCTCGACACTGCGCGGTAGCAGGGCATGTACCCCGACCACCAGATGATCCCAGTCGCGCAGCAGATAGAAGGTAAGGACCGGCACCAGAACCAGATTGGCCAACCAGGCGAGGAGCGCCAGACCAGACCCCGATACCGACGAAAACAGGGTGGCCAGCACGCCCCCGGCCTCACGCCAGTGTTTGACCAGGGCCTTTTGCAGCGTCGCCATGATATCGAATCCGCCCACGCCGCCCGGGACCAGGGCTTCCAGGCGCGGAGCAACGTGCGTCCTCAGCCACTCCACATGACCGGGCAGTCGCTGCACGAGTTGACCGATCTGCGCTTCTATGCGCGGTACCAGCAGGATCAACAGGAACAGTAACAACAGGACGAAAAAGCTGAAGACCAGGGCGACCGATGGCGTGCGTTTGAGCCCCCGTCGCTCCAGTCGATCCACAAGCGGATCACCCAGATAGGCCAGCAGGGCAGAGACCACGAACGGCGTCAGGATTGGCGACAACAGATACAGCAGCCAGGCGCTTACGAGCAGCGAACCCAGGACCCAAAGCCTGTGTGTATCAGTCATGACCATGCGCGCGGCTGACCCGGGCCCGACGGCTCCATTCGCGTACATAGCCGGCCCCACTCAAGAGGACCGTCAACATGACCGCCCAGATGAGCGCCTGCAGGACCCAGTCCGGGATCCCGCCGAAACCCAGTTTCACCACCCCGACAGCGGCAAGTGCGATCTGCAGGACGGTATTGAGCTTGCTCACCAGACTTGGTTCGGGCTGAACCGTCTCGATGCGGAAATTGTAGATGGTGGCACCGGTCACGATGATCAGGTCTCTCGCGAGCACCGACAAGACCAACCACCAGGGGAAGACGCCCAGCCACCATAGGCACACGAAGGTCGAAACCAGTAGAAATTTGTCGGCCAGCGCGTCGAGGATGCCGCCCAGGCGTGAACTCCAGCCGAAGCGCTTGGCGAGGAATCCATCCAGTCCGTCGGAAGCCCCGGCGATCAGGAAAAGCCCGATAGCCACATCGAAGCGGTCGTTCAGCAGGCTCCAGACGACCGGTCCGACCAGGATCACCCGCACCACACTGATCAGATTCGGCAGATGGCGCAGATAGGACTTCATCAGGCTTCAGGATTCCGGGTGGCGGACTCAGTTCAACAGTCGATAATACAGATCGGCCTCGGGCTCCACAGCTGAAGGGCCAGGATCAGGCCCCACATCCCCTGTCTGCGGCACGGCCGGTTGCAGTCGGACAGGTGCAGGCTCCGCGACAACCTGACCACCCGCCTCCAGGGCGCGCGCCAGATTTTGCTCGTCACTGCGCAACTGCAGTTCGAACAGGAAACTGTCCCGATTGACATGGCGCAGCGCCACCTGGCTTACCGGCTCCAGGGAATCCAGCAGCGCCACCAGGCGGCCGTAGGCGGCCAGATCATACACATCTGAAAAAAGCACCAGGGTACCACTGCCGCCGCCCACGCCCGGCAGGGGCGCGTAGCGTGCCGCGAGGAGGTTCTGCGCCTGATCGATGGCGAACGCCAGGGCATCGCCCAGACCCTGCGCCGGGGTCTGGAAGCTGTCACTTCCATCACGGCCGATCAGTGACCAGACCCCGCTCCATTTCTTGCCACGCTGTGCGCTCAGCCGCCCGGCCAGAACCACTTCATGCGGATAGCGCGCCGAGGCCTGGAGGATACCGGCCTGATAGTCAGACCACAGGTCTGCGGGAGTCAGTTTCCCCTGGTCCTCCAGATCCATAAGCGGCAGCTGCAAAGGCATACCGCGCTGCTGCGCCCGGCTCAGCGTGGCCGCCCGCGCCTGTGGTTCGTTTTCCAGGTTCAGCAGAACCCGTTGGCCGGCCTGCTCCGTTGCGACCCAAAGCAGGACCCTCGGCCGCTGCACCCAGACCGGAAGATTGCGCTCGCGCATCATGCGTTCGATCACCGGCTGGTCGAAGCGTGCCAAAAGGTACCGAACCAAAGCGCCTTCCTGTTCAGCCGTGCGGTACCGGTACTGCTGCACCAGTGAAGGCGCCGATGCGAGAAGGTCACGCGCGGCCGGCTGACCGGCGATCCCGGTGTTTCCGCTGACGCGGACGAGCACGGTCGCAAGGAGTTCGGACAGGGCGGCATTGCGGGTTTCACTGCCTTCGTCAGCCACCCGGGTCTCTGCGGAATACAGATCACCCGTTTCCTCCGCCATAGCCGCAATCACCCACAGGGCGAGGCCCAGGCCCACAATCAATGACATGCTTCTCGCGTTCATGCGCCGAAGTTTAACCCGCGCATGGCCCGAGGGAAGCCACATTTCCCCGAAAAAAGGGAAACGGCGATCGTTCCCGACGTACCGCCGGGAATGCTGCCCAGCTTTGCTTGGTGCAATCTGTGGGCTGGGGCTAAAATGAGCGCTTTGCAGTCCCTGCCGCGGAGTCAGCCTTGAGCGATCAATCCCCCACCACCGATTCGGGTGCCCTCAGTTACGCCCAGGCCGGGGTGGATATCGACGCCGGCAACAGCCTGGTCGAGCGTATCAAACCGATCGTCAAGGGCACCTTTCGCCCCGGCGTCATGGCGGGCCTCGGTGGTTTCGGCGCCCTGTTCGAACTGCCACTGGACCGTTACCGGGAGCCGGTCCTGGTATCCGGCACAGACGGTGTCGGCACCAAGCTCAAACTCGCAATGCAGCTGGGTCGTCATGACTCCATTGGAATCGACCTGGTCGCGATGTGCGTGAATGACATCGTGGTGGCCGGCGCCGAACCGCTTTTCTTCCTCGACTATTACGCCACCGGCAAACTGGACGTGGATACCGCGACCGACGTCGTCAAGGGCATCGCCCGCGGCTGTGAGCTGGCTGGCTGTGCGCTGACCGGCGGTGAGACGGCGGAGATGCCCGGTATGTATGCGGAAGGCGATTACGACCTTGCCGGCTTCTCGGTGGGAATCGTCGAGAAATCGCGCATCCTGCAACCCGACAAGGTGCAGGTCGGGGACGTGCTGCTCGGTCTTGCCTCCTCCGGGCCACACTCCAATGGCTACTCACTGATCCGCAAGGTGCTCGAGGTGAGCAAGGCCCCGTTTGAACACCCCCCTCGCCGACTCCAATCTCGGCGACGCGCTGATCGCACCGACCCGGATCTACGTCAAATCGCTGCTCGCCCTGCTCGGGCAAGCAGAGGTCCATGCCCTGGCCCACATCACCGGCGGCGGCCTGACCGAAAACCTGCCGCGCGTTCTGCCCAGGCACAGCTGTGCGCAGATAGACCGTGACAGCTGGCAGCTGCCCGCGGTGTTCGAATGGCTGCAGTCTGCGGGCAACATCGCGGACACCGAGATGCTGAGGACGTTCAACTGCGGTATCGGGATGGTCGTCTGCGTGCCACCCGGAGCAGGCCGATCAGGCCTCGGCCCTCCTGCAGGACCTCGGAGAGACGGTCTACCGGATCGGCGAGATTGCTGACTGCGAGTGCGAGGCGCCCTGCGTTCGCTACACATGAATCGGGAGGAGGAAAAACTGCCCGTCGTTGTCTTGATTTCGGGCGGTGGCACCAACCTGCAGGCGCTCATCGATGCGTCGGCCGAAGGCCAGCCCTTCAAAATCCGTGGCGTGATCAGTAACCGGCCGGGTGTACGCGGCCTGCAGCGCGCAGACGCAGCGGACATCCCGACGCAGGTGATAGACCACACGGCTTTCCCCGATCGCGAAAGCTTTGACACGGCGCTGGCAGAAGCAATCGAGGTTTTCGGGCCCAGGCTGGTCGTGCTCGCCGGTTTCATGCGGATCCTGACCGACGACTTCGTGGACCGTTTCGCTGGCCGCATGCTGAACATCCATCCCTCGCTGCTGCCGGCTTTCCAGGGACTGCATACGCATCGCCGGGCACTGCAGGCGGGGGTGCGCGAGCATGGCGCGAGCGTGCACTTCGTGACCAGCGAGCTGGACGGCGGCCCGGTGATTGCCCAGGCGCGTGTGCCCGTGCTCGGCGGCGATACCGAATCAGACCTGGCCGCCCGCGTATTGCAGCGCGAGCACCAGCTGTTGCCCCAGGTCGTCGACTGGTTCGCACAGGGAAAGCTGCAGCTGCGCGATGACCGCGTCTGGTTCGAGGACTCGCCGTTGCAGGCGCCGATCCAATGTTGAATCAAGTCGGTCGCTACGCGTCAGTGATGTTGGTCCTGGTATTGTCCGCCTGCAGCCCGACGCCACAGATGCCCGCCGGACCCGTCGCCGTGGAGGCCACCTACCGCCTGCTGTTCAATGATGCCCTGGTCGGCGATGCCCTGTTCGTTCTGCAGATCGGTACGGACGGGTCTTACCAGATCGAGGCGTTCACCACTCCAGCCGGCCAGATGCAGCGCGCCGAAGGCCATGAGGTGCTCGAAAGCAGTCGCGGTGTGATCGATTCGGATGGGGTTCGGCCGCAGCGCTTCGATCACAGCGTAATGGCGGACGAGCAGATCGAATCGGTCAAGCTGATCTTCGATCACGAAACAAACCTGCTGCGTATCATCGACCACCAGCAAGAAAGGACCACCGCCCTGCTCCCGTCAACCCAGGACCACTTGAGTTACCTGCTGACCGCCCAGCGGCTCGCGATGAAAGGTTCGGGTACCGCGGAGATACAGATCGCCTCCACCGGGTCAACCGAACAGACCAAGCTGAAGGTGGTCGGCCAGGAGGCGATCGATGTGCCGCTCGGGCACTATGAAACGATCGCGATCCAACGGGTAACGTCAAAGCCCAACGAGATAAGGGCACTCTGGTTTGACACCGGGCTCAGCCCGTTGCCGGTGCGTGTGGTACACGGCTGGGCCGGCAACACCGTGGACATGCAACTCGAAAGCCTCAGCCGACGGTAGCAGTCAAACAGGTCAAGTCGGATGGACAGCTAGTCCTCGCTGATGCGGCTGGCGACCGGCCCGCTCTGTCCCCGGTATTTGGCATCTTCCCGTTTGGTGTAAGGGCGTTGTGCCGGGCCGGTTAGCGTCTCGAAACTCATGGCACCGATCGCCATACCCGGACGCAGCGCCAGAGGCAGCTTCCCCGAATTGAAGAACTCGAGCACGATATTGCCGCTCCAGCCGGGATCGATCCGATGTGCGGTCACATGCACCATCAGGCCCAGCCTGGCAAGACTGGAACGACCATCCAGCCAGCCGACCAGATTGTCCGGCAGGGTGATGGATTCCAGCGTGACCCCCAGGGCCAGCTCACCGGGATGCAGCACGAAGGTGCCCTCATCGTCGATGTAGACCTCATCGCTCATCACCTTCTCGACCGCCTGATCGACCAGTTCGCGCGATCCCGAAAGATCGATATACGGAATGGTGTGCGAACTGAACACCCGAAACCGGTGGCCGAGGCGCAGATCGATACTGACCCCGCTGATCACCTGGTCATCCGGCCGTGGCTCGATCCGGATATGGTTCTGGTTGAGTGCAGCGATGATGTCGCTGTCGCAAAGTCTCATTGTCGAAGGGCCTCCCCGCGGGCATCGCGAGGCAAGGAGTTTACACCACCCGGGCAGGCGCCGAGTCCGTCAGGCTGATTCTGTAGGGCGGGCTGCGCCCGCCGTCATTGTCGGGCAGAGCCCGACCTACAGGGTGGTGTGAAGGGGCGTCAAAGCCCCAGTTTCGCCGCGACGAAATCCGCGTCCTTGTCGCCGCGGCCTGACAGGTTCACCAGTATCGTCTGGTCTTTTCCCATCTTCGGCGCCTCGCGCATCGCATAGGCCACCGCATGCGCAGATTCCAGTGCAGGGATGATCCCCTCCATCCGCGACAGGGTCATGAAGGCATCCAGACACTCGTGGTCCGTCGCCGTGGTGTATTCGACCCGGTGGATATCTTTCAGGAAGCAGTGCTGAGGGCCGACGCCGGGGTAGTCCAGCCCTGAGGCGATGGAATAGACCGGCAGGGGGTTGCCCTGCGCGTCCTGCAAGTTGTAACACTTGAAGCCATGCAGAGCGCCCGGCGTGCCCAGGGTCAGCGTGGCTGCATGGTCCGGCGTATCCAGTCCGCGCCCGGCGGGCTCGACCCCCACCAGCTCCACGTCCTCATCATCGAGAAAGGCGGTGAAGATCCCCATGGCGTTCGATCCTCCCCCGACGCAGGCCGCAACCTGGGTCGGCAGGCGGCCCTCGCGCTCGAGAAACTGTTCACGCGCCTCTTCACCCACGATCTGCTGGAAGTCACGCACCATCATCGGAAAAGGGTGCGGCCCCACCACCGAGCCGATCGCGTAGATGCTGCCCACCGGATCCTTGAGATATTCCTCAAAGGCCGAGTCGACCGCGTCTTTCAGGGTTGCGGTCCCGCGCGTCACCGGGACCAGCTTGCAGCCCAGGATCTTCATCTTGGTGACATTGGGATGTTCCTTTTCGATATCGACCTGCCCCATGTGGATCTCGCAGGGGATACCCACCAGCGCGCAGGCGGTGGCCAGCGCCACGCCGTGCTGACCCGCACCCGTCTCGGCCAGCACCTTTTTCTTCCCCATGTACTTGGCCAGCAGCGCCTCACCGATGCAATGATTTATCTTGTGTGCCCCGGTGTGGTTGAGGTCCTCGCGCTTGAGATAGATCCGCGCACCGCCAAGTTTCTCCGACAGACGGCGGGCGTAGAAAAGCGGGCTGGGACGACCGATATAGTGCGTCTGCAGGTCGCGCAGTTCGTCCTGGAATCCCCTGGTCTGGCGCACCGCTTCATAGGCAGCCGTGATCTCGTCCATCACCACCTTGAGTTCGGGTGGAATGATCTGGCCGCCGTAATCACCGAAGTAGCCATCCTCGTCGGGCATTGGGATAAGAGGCATCTTCATGGGCGTCACGCTTCGTCATCGTCATTTAGAACAGTCCCGTAACTTACCGCTTTCGCCATGCGCTGGGTTTTGACCTAAAGCAGGCAGCCGACAATCTCCGCGCACTTTGTCCATCGGATGAGGGCGCTCGTGCCTCCCGCAGTCAAACGCGAATGCAAACCGGACTCCATGCTCCTTTGCTAAAATTGGGCGCCGCAGCATCAATCCCTTGCACCGGAGTCCTGTAATGAACCCTTTGTCTCTCGCCGCGTTTGCCGGCGCCATGTTTCTGCTCGCCATAACGCCGGGGCCGGGCGTGTTTGCCACCGTGGCCAGAGCACTGGCGTCGGGCTTTGCACATGCCTCTGTGGTGGTACTGGGGATCGTGATTGGCGATCTGGTGTTTCTGCTTCTGGCAATCTACGGCCTGGCCGCCGCGGCAGGCCTGCTGGGCGGATTATTTGCGCTGGTGAAATACCTCGGTGCCGGCTATCTGCTTTGGCTGGGACTCAAGCTCTGGCGCAGCGAAGATGTTGCCGCCAGCGCAACACCCGTCGAGGAGAGTTCCTGGTCTGCAAATCTGACCAGCGGCCTGCTCATCACCCTGGGCAACCCCAAGGTCATCCTGTTTTATCTGGGTTTCCTGCCTGCATTTGTCGATCTCGCGACCCTGAATGCGGGGGATGTGGTGATCATCGCCGGCGTCGTTTCACTGGTGCTCGGGGCAACCATGCTGGGTTATGCCTACGCCGCATCGCGCGCCCGCCGGCTGTTTCAGAGCCGAGAGACGAAACGGATGCTCAACCGCACCGCAGGCAGCGTCATGATCGCAACCGGGGCGGTGCTGGCGACCCGCGCCTGAGGGCAAGACACCCTACATATCAGGTCACCGGCCCGGCCGCATTGATCGCCTCCGGCAACTCTCCGCTGAAGTTCTTGAAGTTCTCGTGGAACATGGCGGCCAGTTTGGCGGCCTGGGCATCGTAGGCAGCCGGATCACTCCAGCTGTCCCTTGGGTTCAACAGGCCATCGGGTACCCCGGGGCAAGTCTCCGGGACCTCTACACCAAATACAGGATCGCGCCGGGTGGCCACTTTTTCCAGCTCGCCGTCCAGTGCGGCATTGACCATTGCACGGGTGTACGGTATCGCGACACGCTCGCCAACTCCGGGGGGCCCACCTGTCCAGCCCGTGTTGATCAGCCACGCCTTCACCCCATGCTGTCGGATGCGCTCACCCAGTAACTCCGCATAGCGACGCGGGTGTAGCGGCATGAAAGGGGCACCGTAGCAGGCGCTGAATACCGGGGTGGGCTCGGTCACCCCCTTCTCGGTACCCGCGACCCTGGCCGTGTATCCCGAGATGAAGTGGTACATCGCCTGTTCGGGGGTCAGGCGCGAGATCGGGGGCATCACACCAAAGGCGTCACAGGTGAGGAAAATGACGTTTTCCGGATGACCGCCGGTGCCCTTCAGGGTCGCATTGGGTATGGCGCTGATGTGGTAGGCACCCCTCGTATTCTCAGTCAGAGAGACGTCGTCCAGATCGAGCTTACGATCCATGGCATTCATGGTGACATTCTCAAGTACAGTCCCAAATCGCTTGGTGGTGGCGTGGATCTCCGGTTCATTCTCGGCCGAGAGTTTGATCATCTTGGCATAGCAACCGCCTTCAAAATTGAAGATGCCATTGTCGCTCCAGCCGTGCTCGTCGTCGCCGATCAGGGTTCTGGCTTTATCGGCAGACAGGGTCGTCTTGCCGGTCCCGCTGAGACCGAAGAAAAGCGCCGTCTTGCCATCACTGCTGATGTTTGCCGAACAGTGCATGGGTAAGACGTTTCTTCCGGGCATCAGGTAGTTCATCACCGAGAAGATGGACTTCTTGATCTCTCCCGCGTAACTGGTGCCTCCGATAAGCACAAGACGCTTTTTGAAGTTGACCAGGATGAACGTCTCGCTCTGTGTCCCGTCCACCTCGGGGATCGCGTGGAAGCGCGGCAGATCGATGACCGTGAAATAGGGCTCATGACCGTTCCAGTTCACCCGCTTTCGCCTGGATGAAAAGATTTCGCGCAAACAGATTGTGCCAGGCGTACTCGGTGATTATCCGGATAGGCATCCGGTAGTCAGGGTCCGCGCCGGCGAAACAATCCTGTACATACACGTCCTTCATCTGCAGATAAGAGGCCATACGCTGATGCAGTATGTCGAAATTCTGTTCCGCGATGGGCTTGTTGATCGGCCCCCACCAGATCTCGTCGCGACTGCCGGCCTCGTCGACAATGAACTTGTCGTTCGCAGATCGGCCGGTATGGTGTCCCGTCCGGACTACCAGCGGGCCCTGGTGCGAGAGTGAACCTTCGTGACGCAACAATGCCTGTTCATACAGCGCCGGAGTCGGCAGATTCCAGAAGATTCTGTCCAGGTTGTAGAGCCCGTGGCTCTCCAGTCCACCCCGGTCCTGCGTCGATTCGGTTTGTTGCATCATCAGTCCCCGTTGAGAACGAACCCTTCAGACCCACGAACCGGCCGCGTTTCACTGCGTCGCAGACCGGACGCGCCACTCAGGGACGCCCGATTGTTAGATTGCGCCATTCTGATGCGCCGCTGACGATCACGCCAGCGAATAGGCGTCTCAGGGCATGAAAAAGGCAAATACCTTGCCAAAAAAAAAGAAAAATCTCGAGGCCTCCAGCCCCATCCCGGTTCCCTTCGCCCGCCACAGTGCGGGCCCCGGACCCATCCTCACAACGAAAAAACCCCGGGTCCAGGCCCGGGGTTTCTTTTGCTGGCGGCCGACGGCCCTTAGAGATCGCCGAGCTTACCCATCTCCTTGGCAACCAGATAATAGAAGGTCACACGGCTCTTCTGGCGGTCGCTTTTCATGGTCTCACACACCTTTTTGACGATGGCGTCGCCGGCGGCAGCATCTGTTTCACCAAGCTTTTTCATGCACCATTTTTCGGTTACACGACCGAGTTCCGACTTGTCTGAACAGGAAACCATCGAGGCGTCCTTGCTGCGCAGTGCAATACCCAGGTGCTTGACGATCTTCTGTACCACATCGGCGTCGGCGCCCGCATCGTAACGCTGCACGTCGGAAAGATAATCACTCATAATCTGTACTCCCCCTTAACGGAATTGAAGAAATAAAAAAAACAACAGTGGCAGATTCTTGTTCTCGGCACCGGGGTACCGGTGTTCACCCACGCAACAGCTCGCCTATTCTTGTCCCGACATGCCATTGATTGAACAACGCGAAGCATACCCCAAGTAATGCCTCAATAAAGTCCGCAGAACGCCGATTTTCGCCAAATCAGATCTGGGGCGGTAGCGCTTGAGTGTTTATAGTGCGAACAGGCTTTGGACCCGGTGAGAACGTCCCTGATGGATGACCTCATTTTGTTGCTGCTTCTTTTGATCGCGAATGGCAGTCCCATCGTCGTCCGCGAACTGCTCGGCAGCGGATTCGACCGACCGCTGGATGGGGGCATGGTCCTCGCCGACGGTCATAGGCTGCTTGGGTCTTCAAAGACATGGCGCGGCCTGGTTGCGGCCGTTCTGGTAACCACATTGTCTGCACTCGCACTGGGCTGGACCTGGCAGATCGGTGTCACGATCGGTGTCTTTGCCATGCTCGGTGACACCACTTCCAGTTTTATCAAGCGCCGTCTCGGCATGGCGTCCAGTACCATGGCCCCCGGGCTGGATCACATACCGGAATCAATCCTGCCGCTGCTGGTCTGCAAACCGCTTCTGGCCCTCTCCTGGACCCAGGTGCTGCTGTTGAGCCTCGGCTTCATGGCCGCCAATCTCTTGCTGTCGAGGCTGCTGCACCGACTCGGTATTCGCAGGCATCCCTACTGAGCCGCACTGAGACGGTGGATCACCACCTCCGGGGGGCAGTTCAATCTGACCGGGACGATGCAGGTGCCGGCACCCACCGTGGTGTAGGCCTGCATGCCGGCGTGACTCCAGGCACCCGACCCCATGTAGCGGGGGCATTTCGAGTCGAGTGTCAGCGGAATCCCGCCCGGGAGACAGATCTGGCCACCATGGGTATGGCCGCAAAGCATCAGATCGAAACCGGCATGCGCCGCCTGGCGATAGATCTCGGGCGTGTGCGAAAGCAGGATGGAGACCGCATCCGTGGGAATATCGGCCGCCGCGCCGGCAACGTTGTCGACACGATAGTAGTGCGGGTCGTCCACGCCGACCAGATAGATGAAATCGTTGCCGCGCTCCAGTCTCGCATGCTCATTGAGCAGCATCCGGATTCCCATCGACTCCATACCCGGCAACATGCGGATGCTGTCGTGGTTACCGAACACGCCATAGACCGGCTGCGAGAGCTGGGTGCAAAGTCCGGCCATGGCATGCAGGGCCGGCTCCTGTGGCCCGGAGGTACTGGCCCGGTAGTCGCCGGTGAGCACACAGGCGTCATATTCGAGACCCGCGACCAGCTCGGCAAGGGCATCCATCGCCGGCGGGTTCAGGTCGGCATGCAGATCGCTCATGTGCAGGATGCGGAATCCATCGAATGCCGGCGGCAGGTTTTTGATCCGGACCTCATTGCGGCGAACCCGGATATCCAGCGTGTTCCTGCGACCACGCCAATAGAGACCGGAAAGCCGCAGCCCATACTCGACCAGTGAATGGAACGAGTACCAGTTCTCCGGGTGGAAGAAATTGAGTCCCTTGCCAAAAACCTTCGGTTCGCTCTCGGATTCGATACCAAGGCGTTGGCGTGCATGCACAGGCCCAAGCCGCTGTTCCAGTTGTTGCAGGATCTCGCTTTCCATTCTCCGACCATTGACGCCGTTACTGACAGCCCGCTCCGAGCCTGGAATCAATTTTAGCTCATGCACCACCCGACCCCGGCCCGCCGAATCCAGAGTGACGCGGCAGGAAGGTCGTGGCGAACCGTCTCAGTCGCAGTCGTCGTCCGCCCATTCGCCGCCGTCCGGCTCAATGTGTCGAACACCGACGAACATCATGTTCTGCATCCGTCCGAACTGGGTATCCAGGGCGGAATCGACCAGTCGCTCATCCAGGCCGTCGTATATGACCACCCGGCCACGCTGTTCGATTGACAACTGCCGTTCCGAAGGCGCCAGAAGGCGGCGCTCCTGCCAGTCCTGTGCGGCAACTGCCTCCGCCGCCATCAATGGGATGCCCCATACGAGATGAGCGACAACCAGGCTTGTCCAGATCCGCTTGTTCATGATTCGTCTCCTCTGCATTTGTCTTCGGCATTGCCTTGCGGCACACAGGGCGTGTTCGTTTTCTGCCCCTCTGCTCAATTTGTAGCTACGCTGGTAGTGGAAGTCCGGGCGGAAAAACGGCCAGAGGGCGACGGCGGAGGCGACTGGAAGGCGACGAAAAGACGACGATCTTTTTTTGTTTAAATACAGTCTGTTGTGCCGCATCAGACCGACGCATGCCAGACCGTGTCTGGCGAGTGATACCGACATCCGGCAGGCGGGGAAATGGACATTCGGGAGCAGACAAGCTTTTTCATCGGCGAATGGCAGGTTTCGCCGCACGAAGACACCCTGAGCCAGGACGGCAATACCGTCAGGCTCGAGCCCAGGGCCATGGAGGTCCTGGTCTACCTGGCCTCACGCCCCGGCGAGGTGGTTTCACGCCGCGACCTGGAAAACAGCGTCTGGACGGGTATGGTCGTCACCGATGACGCGGTGACCAGCGCCATCATCAAACTGCGCAAGGCCTTGGGTGACAACGCGAAAGACCCGCGATTCATCGCCACCGTTCCCAAACGCGGTTACCAGTTGATCGCCCCGGTGACGAAGCCAGCGGCAGGCGCCGATGAAGTGGCTGTCGTCGACCGAGGCAGGGATACCAATCGCATCGCTCAGGGCCGATCGGGCCAAAGTGGCCCTGATGGTCACGACACTCGCGGTGGTGGCGGCCCTGGCGTGGGCCTTGCTGAACAGCATGATCCCCGCTCCTCCCGGAATCCACCGCGCCAGGTCTGGATGAAACCACCGGCCAGGCGCTCTCCATCCTGGTACTGCCTTTCGAAAACCTGAGCGAAGACCCGGCGCAGGAACAGTTCGCCGACGGCATCACCGAAGACATCATCACCGACCTCTCCGGCCTGTCCAATCTGCGGGTGATGGGTAATAACACCTCCTTTTCATACAAGGGCCGGTCGGTCCGACCACAGGAGGTGGGTGCCGAGTTGGGCGTCGATTTCGTCTTGGAGGGGAGCATCCGACGACACGGCGAGACCATCCGCATCAACAGCCAGCTGGTGGATGCCCGAACCGGTTTTCAGAAATGGGCGGAGCGCTATGACCGGGGTCTGTCAGAGGTGTTCGCGGTACAGGACGAGGTGACCCACAGCATCGTGGCGGCGCTTTCGATCGGGCTGGACAGCCGGGAACGGACGAACCTCGCGCATCGGCCGACTGACAATCTTGAAGCGTACGCGTACTTCCGGGAGGGTCAAGGGCTGGCCGGCACCAGCACCCGGGAGAACAATGTGCTTGCCCAGGCGGCCTATCGCAAGGCGATTCAGGCCGACCCCGGCTACGGTCGGGCCTACAGCGCCCTTGCCTACACCCTGGCATTCAACTTCAGACGCGGTTGGAACGATGCCCCCATGCAGACCATCGATCGTGCACTGGAACTCGCCCGCAGGGCCGTGGAACTCGACAGTTCGACTCCGCAGACCTACTGGTCACTGGGTTATGTACATATGATGCGCAAGGAATTCGAGCTCGCCGAAAAAGCCGTCGCCCAGGCACTCGAGATTGCGCCAAACTTCGCCGACGGTTACGGCCTGCTCGCCCTGATCAAGAACTCGCTCGGCGAGGCGCAAACTGCGGTCGAGCTGGTCGAAAAAGGCATGCAACTGAATCCTTTTTATACCTGGGACTACCCGTACAACCTGGGCAGGGCCTATTACACGCTGGGCCAGACCGAAAAGGCCATCACCGCTCTGGAGGCCGCAAAGGCACGCAATCCGAATGTGGTCCCGATCCGGCTCCATCTGGCAGCATGCTACGTCCGCGCAGGCCGGCTGGGTGATGCCGAATGGGAGGTCGAGGAGATCCGCACCATCAGCCCGGATGAAACATTGGGTAACGTCGCAAGAACGCATCCGACCAGGGACAAACAGGCGTTGCAGGTCCTGCTCGACGAGCTCCGGCAGGCAGGCCTGCCCGAATAACGCTCGTCGCAGCGAGCCGAAGTGATTCTCGGTCCATCAGCAAGGCGACTCGCTAACCTGCCCAACCATGGCCACGCAGAAAAACACCCGGACTGATAAAATGAGCGCGCAAAGTCACGAATGAATCTCCATGACACAGACTGAAACCAGCACCTGCCCACTTGTGCAGAGGCACGGGCCGGCACGATTTTACCGGCCGGGACCTCATGTTCGGCGGCGATACGACCTACGACTATCACCACTGCACGAGTTGCGGTGCCGTCTACCAGGTACCCATGCCCTCACCCGAGGAGATTGCCGGCTTCTACCCGGACAACTACACGGTCTATGACGAGAACATCAAGCTGAAACCACGCGGCGCCCTTGAACGCGCCATGCTCAATGTCTCTTGCGGTTACGAACACCTGCAAGCACCCACACCGTTGAAGCTGCTGGCCCCCCTGCTCGCGCCGTTCAGAGACCGCAATAGTCTGCCCTATGAGCACGGCGGGCGCATGCTGGACATCGGCTGTGCCAACGGACGATTCATGCTGCGCATGCAGCAACTGGGCTGGCAGGTACAGGGCGTCGAGTTCAACCAGACGGCCGTCAACATCTGCCGGGACAATAATCTCGAGGTGTTCCATGGCGAACTGGAAGATGCGGGCCTAGAGGAAAGCACATTCGATCTGATCACGGCACGCCATGTCATCGAGCATGTACCCGATCCGGATGCGTTTATCGCGAATATTGCCCGTCTGCTCAAACCCGGTGGCCGCATGCACCTGCGCACCCCGAGCAGCGAGGCCCTGGGACGCAGAATTTTCGGGGAACTCTGGTATGCCAATGACGCGCCCCGGCATCTGTTCCTGTTCTCAAAGAAGAATCTGAACATGCTGGCGGCCAGACACGGCCTGGAGCCGGTCACCGTGCGCACCAATGTGCGTCCCAAGCTGGTCCTGAACAGCCTCGATTACAAGTACCGTAACGCCGGCAAACCCTCGCGCAAGAGCAAGCTGCGCCGCTTGCTGGCCAAACTCTACGTGCCACTGGCAAAACCCGGAGGGCGCGGAGACGAATTGTTTGCGGTATACCGCAAACCATGACCCAGAGGAGCATCCTGTTCATCTCCAAGGGAGAGGATTCCGCCTCGACGCGCTACCGGGCCTTTACCTACTTCCCCTACCTGCAGGATGCCGGTTGGCAGCCACAGCACCTGACCGCCTCACAGGGACCGCTGCAACGCATTAACATCCTGCGTCGCGCCGGTCAGGCAGATGTGGTCGTGATCGTCCGCAAGACCCTGTCACCGCTTTTCCTGCGACTGTTGCGAAAGGCCGCCCGTCGCCTGGTATTCGACTTCGACGACGCCATCTTCGTGCGCAGTAACGGCGAGCCATCGAGAAGGCGCGAGCAGGGCTTCCGCCGCACCATGGAGGTCTGCGACGCGGTGTGGGCCGGCAACCGTTACCTTGCAGACGCTGCCGCCGAGATCAACAGACATGTCAGCGTGTTGCCAACGTCCATCCAGCCGGAAAAATACAACGTTGCGGTCGATAAGCCGCAAGACCATCTGGACATGGTCTGGATCGGCAGCCACTCCACGCGCAAGTATCTGGTGGAGGCATTGCCGGCACTGGAGTCGCTGGCACAGCGGTACCCGCAGTTGCGCCTGAAGATCATTGCCGACTTCGACCTCGAAACCCGCAACCTCATCACCCTGCCAATCGCCTGGAGTGCGGCGACCGAGGCCGAACAACTGGCCGCATCACATATCGGCATCGCCCCGATGCCGGACAATCCCTGGACCCGTGGCAAGTGCGCCCTGAAGATCCTGCAATACATGGCGGCCGGACTGCCCGTGGTTGCCTCACCGGCGGGCGTCAACATAGACGTGGTGACGGACGGGAAAACCGGCTATCTCGCCGAAACCGAGACCGAATGGTCAGGCCGACTGGAGGAACTGATCAGGGACGCCGGTCTGCGCGAGCGGCTGGGGAGGCAGGGTCGGCAGTGCGTGGTCGACGGCTACTCGGAAGATATTACCGCGCAGAAGATGCTGGCCGACCTGCACAGCCTGACATAGGCGCGGATCATCGCGGCTTGGTACCGATCATATTGATCATGCTCGGAACCATCACATAGCGGTATCCGGCCAGCCAGCGCAAAAAACCCAGTTTCGCCAACAGCCTGAGCAATGAAGCGCTGAGTGATCGCAGTGGACGTCCCTTGGCACGGTGCCACTTGCTGCTCAGGGGTATCAGGCCGATGTCCTCGTCCAATGCGCGCCGTTCGCCCTGTCTCGGTGTCGACAGATCGTCCAACTCGCCGTCGAACAGCAGCCCCGGAAACAGTTTCTTTACGCCCTCGTGGGTAAAACGCCAATAGTCTGACGGGTAGCCGTGGAACTTCCAGGCAAAGGGCACCGACAGGTAGATCTGCCCCCCGGGTACCAGCAGACGGGTCATATTGTCGGCCATCACGAACGGCTGATCACAGTGTTCCAACACGCTCAGGCAGAAGATGGCCCCGAAACGCCGACCGCCCAGGGCATTGTCGATTTCGTCAAACGGGCGCGTCAGGTCCAGCGCCAGGTCTACACCCGGGCCAGGGTTCATATCGATGCCGGTGTAATCGGCATCGGCGAACAGGCCACGAATATTCTGCGTCGAACCGTAGTCATGCGAACCCACCTCGAGCATCGGCTCCGCGAAGCGAACACTGTGATCACGGATAAAGTCGAGCTGGTTGATGTCACCCATGAGTATTCTCTGTCCTGAAAGCGCCAGCCCACTGTGTGAGCAAAGGAAAGCACTCCGTCATCGGGGTAAGTCGGCCGGTAGGCACCGCAAGGACGTGGAGTATACGAAAACGGGGCTTCATTTTCCTCTGGCACGACGGGGATCCGACGGTGAGAGGCAGACGCCGGCTCAGCATGTTCTGTGCATATGGCAATCGCCGCCAAACTGACGAGGCAGACCACTCACCACCTCAGACGATTTGAGCAAACATCCGGACAGGGGAGCGATAACCCCCATAACCAGCGTGGCCGAGCCGCATGCCGGCGATGAATCGAGTTGCTAACATCAGGACACTGGTTTCAATTCCTGGAGGAGAACCACCGATGAAAAAAACCTTTGTGCTCATGGTGGCTGCACTGATTGCCAGCACCGCAAATGTGCAGGCCGAAGAGCCCGAGAACTACATCAAGTACAGACAGGCCATGATGAAAGCCATCGGCGGTCACAGCGGCGCCGCCAGCCAGATCGTGCGCGGCAAGGTTGCGCCAGAAGGAGACCTGTTGATGCACGCATTGGCGCTGGCGGAATTGAACCGCAATATCACCCGGCTGTTTCCCGAAGGCTCTGACTTTGGTGAAACCAAGGCCAAGCAGGAGATCTGGGATCAATGGACCCGGTTCGAGCAGGCCGCTGAAAATGCCAAGAAGGCCACGGCAGATTTCGCTGCGGCCGCAGCGGGTGGAAACCCGGAACAGATTGCCAATGCGTTCAAGGGTGTTGGAGACAGCTGCAAGGGTTGCCACAAGGATTTCCGTGAGAAGGAAGACTGACCGATGAGGCGATGGCCGGCTGCTATCCTCGGCCTTATCTGGTCTGCGTCGGGATTATGCTCAGAAGGCGCATACCTATTCGATGCCGCCGGCTGCCTCGCCTGCCACACCGCCGAGGGGGGAGAGCCTCTCGCCGGTGGTCGGGCCTTCGAAACGCCTTACGGGGTCTTCTACTCACCCAATATCAGTCCCGACCCCGAGACGGGAATAGGCAGGTGGAGCAGGACAGACTTCATCAAAGCACTGAAGCATGGTGAAGCCCCCGACGGGAGCGCCTATTTCCCGGTCTTTCCATACCCATCCTACCGGCTCATGAGTGATGCCGATGCCGGCAGCCTGTTCGACCATCTGCAGTCCCTCGCCCCGCAGCGCCAAGAAAACCTTGAGCACGACCTGCCCTGGTGGCTCGCGCGCTGGATGATGAAACTCTGGCAATGGTTTATGCAGGAGGAATCGCCGCCTCCCCCGGCCGACCCGGTACTCAGTCGTGGCCGCTACCTGGTCGATGCACTCGGGCATTGCGGCGAATGCCACACGCCGAGAAACTGGGCCGGCGTCTCTGATCGCAGCCGGTACCTGGCCGGCAGCAAAAACGGCCCGGAAGGCGAAAGCGTGCCCAACATCACCCCGTATCGCGGTGATGGCCTGGGCAAATGGGATGCGGGAGACCTCGAGTACTTCCTGGAGTCGGGCGAACTGCCAAATGGCGATTACGCCGGCAGCCTGATGACCGAGGTCATCGACAACAGCACCTCGAAACTCACCGCCTCCGACCGCAGGGCGATGGTCGAATATCTCAGGTCCATACCGGCGATCCCCGGGGCCTGAGCCTCATCCGCAGCGGGAACCTTACTGCACAAACCTGCGACTTTCTTCGACGACCTGATCGAGCACCGCGCCGCTGGCGTCCACAAACTGCTGACGTTCCTGCCGTGGCAGCCTTTTGTCCTCCGCATCGTAGACGTCATAACGGAAGTACTCGCTTGCCGTGAAAGGGAAAACGATCTTGGCGTCACCTTTTTTCACGCCGACATAGTTGTAGTTTCCGACCACCAGCCGGTCCATCGGCTGGAACAGGTCTCCGGCAAGGGTATAGGCCGCCGCCGGCGTGGTGACACCAAGGTAATCCATCAGTGTCTTTGGAATCTGCAGGTGAGACGTCTGATGCTCAAACTGCTGTGCCTGGTAGCCGGGAATACTCAACAGCAGTGGCACCCTGATCTGCTGCTCGGGAAAATAGTTGTTGTGGCCGTGTCCCCAATGACCGTTCTCCATGAACTCTTCGCCATGATCACCGGTAAACAGGACAATTGTGTCCTCCAGCCTGTTCTCCGCCTCCAGCTGATCCAGGATCCGCCCGACCTGTTTATCGATGAAATGTGCCGCATTTTTGTAGCGGTCGTGGAGCCCTTCGACTTTCGCGCCGATATTGAGTTTGGCGTAATTGACCTGCTGCAGGTAATCCGGCCGGATCACCGCCGACTCGGGGAAAGTATAGGGGGCATGCGTCGACTCAAAGAACAGGAACATGAAACGCGGGTCTGAATCCTGCGCTGCTGCCAGTTCGGCGATCAGATTGTCGACATTCTGCTGATCCCTCTGCCACGGCGCACCCTCCTGCAGGGCGTCCATCAGGGTACCCTCGGGCATGTCGGCGAAGACCGTATCGTCCAGTTCCGGATAGGTGAAGCTCTGGCTGGTTCGCAGTGAAAAGCGGTACCCCTTGTCGATCAGCAGATCCATCAGCACCGGCCGCACACGTTGTTTCTGAAAGCTGTACCAATAGGGCGCATGCAGTCCATAGAACATCGAAAACATCCCCATGCGCGTGCGATTGCCGCCGCTGTAATGGCGTTTGAAGTTCATCGCCTTCTGCGCGAATGCCCACAAGTTCGGCGTGATCTCCTCGTTGAACAGATCCCAGCGGAACGATTCGGCGGTCAGCCAGATGATGTTCGGGTACTTTTCCCGAGGTTCTGCATGGATCGGCTGCAGCGGGTAGCGGATCTTTCCCTTGGCGAGTTTCAGGGCATTGGTCTTTTCTGCTGGGACCACACCCAACCGACGGAAGAAACGCGTCGCACTCGACTTCAAATGAAACGGTAGGACAGACGCGGCCTGCAGGTAGGATTCCTTACCGGTATAAGAGCTGAACGCATGGACACCCTCGGTCGCCAGAAACGCCGCAAAAAGCACACCGACGAGGCCCAGTGCCCGCCGTCTGGATAAGCGGTGCCGACGCGGTTTTGCGGCCAGGCGATGCAAAACGAACAGGGCGGCGGCCAGGGCGAGCCCGCCCAAAACCACCAGGCCCGCGATCGTATAGCTGGTCTCGTCCGTCGCCCCGAGTGCGGCCAGGCCGCCGGGGGTGATGATCAGGTTCCAGACAAAGGCATTGATGTGGTACTCGTAAAGCCTGAACAATTGCAGATCGACAAATACCAGTAGCAGCACAACCAGGCCCGAGAACCAAGCGGCCGTATAAACCATTACGACTTTCCAGAAGGCCACCCTGCCGGGATCCGGTCTCAGGATGGCATGGATCAGTTCTCCCAGCAGGATGACCGGCAGCAGGAAAATCAGCGCATAGCCAAGCGAGGACGCCGCCGAAAAGACATAGACCAGGGGTTCAGCCGCCTCAATAAATTGCCAGAATTGTACGAGTAGGAGGCAAAGCAGCATGAAAACAACTGCATAAAAATGTCGCAACGTGCGCTGGATCTGTGTCACGGTGATTTCTTCGTAAAAAAGACCATGCTGGTACCCTAAGCCAGCGACCTTAATGCAGACTTAAGTCCGGTATAAACCACCAGGTGGAGTAATGAAAAAACAACTTTTGATCGCCATCACACTGGCTGGACTGGTGGCCAGCGCGAGCGCGCAGGATGCCGGCCAGGGCCAATCCATCATGTTCGAAGGTCAGCCACAGACCCAGGATTATCTGACCACGCTCCCGGAGAGTCAGAGGAAAAAGACCCGCGGTGACCGTTGTATGGAGATGTCGCACGAGATCGAGCGCCTTAAGGGCAAACCGCAACGCCGTTCGGCAATGATGGATCGTTACCGCAAGGAATGCGAACTGCCCTAGTGGGCTGCTTGTAAGTTCGCTTACTCTCAGAGCCCCCCGACGCGCCAACCCCACCCTGTTCAAGTGACGCCTGCGCCCGCCGCTAGGTTCCCTATCTATCGGAAACAGGGGACGCATCCGTGCTGTGCGGGTGTCAGGAGGGTCAGCGCATGCCAAGACCAAAAAGTCGGACCGTCGTCATCTCCCTGGCAGCGGCAGTCGCCGCGGGCTTGGCGGGGGCTGCGACCAGTTGGGGAGCCCCGGCTTGGGCAGGCATCATCGTCGCCGGCATGCTGGGTGCTGGAATCACCGGGGCGGCACTTCACATGCGCCTGATTTCACCCCTGTTTTCCGCCTATGAGCAGCTTCGCGACCGATTGCTAGGCTCGCTGCCAATCACCGCCCTCCAGCATCCGGGCGCCGACACGGAACGGCTCGAGTCGCTGGAACAGATGCTGCAGACCGTCGATGCATTCCATGCTATGGCAGGGCATATGGCCAACCAGGGCAGCCGCATTGCCGTCGCATCTGCGGAGATCTCCTTTGCCGCAGACCGACTTCAGCGCGACGTGCAGGCGGAGAATGACGAACTCAGCGGCATCGGCCCGGCTGTGCGCCGGATCGCGACGCTGGCGAATGACTCCGCAGCTGCTGCGGAATTTGCTGCGCGTGCGCGTCAGACGAGTTCCGCCGGAAAAAAGGCGCTAAGCGGCACAGCCAAGCAGATGCGCGCGACCAATAAACAGGCGAAACGCACATCCAAACTCGTCGCGGCACTGGAAAAAAAATCGGGCCAGATCGAACGCATCACCGCTGTCATCAGCAGTATCGCGGAACAGACCAAGCTGCTGGCATTGAATGCGGCCACCGAGGCCGCGCGTGCGGGCGAGCAGGGACGTGGATTCGCCATGGCGGCGGATGAGGTACGCGGCCTGGCACAGAAGACCGTCGAGGCCACCGACGAAATCGGAACCATGGTGACCGAGATCGGTTCGGACATCCGGGGCGCCGCCGGCAGCATGTCCGATCTCTCTGAAGCCATCGCAGACGGCGCCAAACGCACCACCGAAGCAGGCAGACACCTGGCGGACATCTTGAGCGATACCGAAATTGTCCACGAAAGGTTGCAGGCGATCGCTGACAGCGCCTCGTCAAATCACGGCGAGCTGGATCGTCTTTCGACCTCGATCCAGACCGTCGGTACCCGGCTGCAGGAAAGAGGGTCACAGGCCGGACTGTTCTCGAAACAGGCCGAACAGCTGTCCACCATGGTCGAGACCATTCATGGCAGTGTGCTGACATTGGAAGGACAGTCACAGCATGCGCGCATGCAATGCACCGCACAGGATGGTGCGTATCACATCGCCGGGCTATTCGAGGCCGCCATAAACGAAGGTGATATCAGCGAAAGCGAGCTGTTTGACTGCGGCTCTCAGCCCGCTGTAGACACTGACACGGCCGAGCGCCGAACCCGCTTCGATGACTTTAGTGACCAGGTTTTGCCTGCGGTTCAGGAACCCATTCTCGAACTCAACCCCGAGATTGTCTACGCAGAGCCCGTCGACAATAACGGCTGCTTCCCCACAAAAAACCGCCGGTTCCCCAAAGACTCTACCGACGACCACCAGGCAGGCCTGCACAACGATCGAACCAGGTGGATACCGAGCGACGGCATCGGCAACCGCTGCGCTAGCAAC
The DNA here is from genome assembly GCA_963759055.1 of uncultured Gammaproteobacteria bacterium. Lineage (GTDB taxonomy): Bacteria > Pseudomonadota > Gammaproteobacteria > Chromatiales > Chromatiaceae > Thiosocius. The sequence continues at coordinate 24,798 of CAVWYD010000011.1, read as the reverse complement.
ACGGAACCCTTCCTGTTGCAGACCTACAAATGCGACACCGGTGAGATCGTGCACGACATCTCGGTCCCGATCTACGTGAACGGCGTCCACTGGGGCTGCTTTCGCATCGGCTACCGTGCAGACATCGGCTGAAGCCTCAGGAGACCAGTTCAGCCAGCCTGCTCATGCGGCACCTTGAAAAACACCGCATAGAGCACCGGCACCACGATCAGCGTAAGGATGGTCGCAAAGCCCAGTCCGAACATGATGGTGACCGCCATGGCGATAAAGAACGCATCGCCCAGCAGCGGTATCAGCCCGAGTATCGTCGTGCTGGCGGCCATGGAGACCGGTATCAGACGGCTGACACCAGAGTCGACGATGGCGTGAAATGCCGCCTTGCCCGCATCCAGCTGTGCATTGATCTCGTCCAGCAGCACCACCGCGTTTTTGATCAGCATCCCGGACAGGCTCATCAGGCCGAGCAGGGCCATGAAGCCGAACGGCTGGTTGAACATCAGGAGACCTACCGTGACACCGATGATCGACAGCGGCACGGTCAGCCAGATCACCAGGGTCTTGCGGATAGAGTTGAACAACATCAGCACAATCAGCACCATCAGGCCGAAGAAGATCGGTACGGTAGCCCCCAGTGCCGCCCCGGCCTTGGCCGAACTCTCGGCATCCCCGCCCCAGGACATGTAATAACCGGGCATACCCTTCAGCGGCCAGATGTCCGAATCGCCGATCTTCAGTGTCACGTCGTCGAATTTCGCAAACGGGTCCTCGTCCGGCCCGAACCGCTTACCGAGCACCTGGCCGACATCGACGTTCAGCGCCTTTTCGATCTTCGGCTTGATGCGGGCCATGAGTTCACTCGGCAGCAGGCCATCACGTGGATCCGAGTGCATCTTGAGCATGCTGGTGCGGTCGCGCCGCCACAGATTCGCGTCCTCGAACTCAGTGTCGAAACCGCTGACGACCTGGTCAAGCGGGATCATGCCACTGGCCACCGGACTCCAGACCGGTATGGCACCCAGGTTGTCCAGGTCCACACGCTCCGAGGCCGGCGCACGCGAGATGATCGGCAGCAGTTCATCGTCTTCGCGATAGATACCGACCTTGCGCCCCTCGACCGCGGTGGCAACCGCCTCGGCGATGTCTGGCCGGGTGATGCCGGCGCGATTCGCCTGCGCCTCCGACATCTGCGGCCTGACCACCTTGATCTTGCTGCGCCATTCGTTGCGCACGTACTGTGTGTTCGGATCATCCAGCATGACCGCCTCGGCCTTGGCCGCGAGTCGCCTCAACTCGGCCGGGTCCGGGCCGCTGATACGCAGCTGGATCTTGCCGCCGGTAGATGGGCCGAGGACAAACTGTCTGACCTGGATGATCGCCTCGGGAAACAGGGCCTCCATCTCGTCCTGAACCTCATCGACGATGCCGGGAATAGTCCGGTAGTCATCCACATCGACCAGGGTCTGGGCGAAACTGGGGTAGTTGCTCTCCGGGGTATAGGTCAGTAGGAAACGCGGCGAGCCACCACCGATCTGGGTGGTGACATGGGTAACGCCTTCACGCTTGAGGAAGGCCTCCTCGGCACGCGTCATCCGGCGCTGCGGTCTCCTCGATATCCGTCCCCTCGGGGAACCAGAAGTCCACGTAGAACTGCGGCCGGGTGGAATCAGGGAAGAAGCTCTGCCTGACCGAGCCGAAGCCGACGATGGAGGCAACGAACATGGCCACCACCACCACCAGGGTGATCCAGCGGAAACGGATACACTGCGACAGAAACCCGCGATAGATCCGGAACAGGGCCCCACCATAGGGGTCATTACCGCCCTCTTCACCGGCCTTCTTCTTGGCGGGCTTGAGGAAGGCCTTGCACAACAGTGGCGTGGTACTTACCGCGGTCACCCAGCTCAACAGCAGCGAGATGAGGATGACGTAGAACAACGTCGCGGTGTACTCGCCGGTGCTGTCATCCGACGTGCCGATGGATGCGAAGGCGGTGATCGCCACGATGGTCGCACCCAACAGCGGTACCGCAGTCTGCCCGACGATCTCCTTGGCTGCACTGAGGACGTCCTGCCCCTGGTCCAGCTTCACCCGGATCCCGTCCGTGACCACGATCGCATTGTCCACCAGCATACCCAGGGCGATGACCAGTGCCCCGAGCGAGATACGCTGCAGCGTGATGTCGAAGGCGTTCATGAAGATGAAGGTGCCGAGGATGGTCACCAACAGCACGGCACCGATAATCAGACCGCTGCGCAGGCCCATGAAGAACAGCAACACCACGACCACGATGGCGACCGCCTGCGCCAGGCTGACCAGGAAGTCGTTGATCGACTTGACCACGGCCGTCGACTGCAGCGAGACGATGTGCGCCTCCATCCCCAGGGGCGACTGCGACTGCAACTCTTTGGCCCGCTTTTCGATCGCCTGGCCCATCTTCACCACGTTGACCCCGGCAGCGGCCGAGATGGCAAAGCCGATCGACGGCACACCGTCGAAGCGCATCAGGGTCGAAGCCGGTTCCTCGTACCCACGACGGATCTCGGCCACGTCGCGCAGATAGACCGGATTCGCGCCAGCGCTGCTTATCAGCAGGTTGCCGAACTCCTGTTCGGACTTGAACTCGCCGGTAGGGCTGACCGGGATGAACTCCTGGCCGATGCGCAGGTTGCCCGAGTCCGCCGGCAGGTTCTTGGCGCGCAGGGCCGCGTAGATATCATCCGGTGAGACGCCAAACTGGGTCATCTTGTCGCGACGCATCTCGATGTAGACCACTTCCGGCTGATCGGCGAACAGCTCGATACGCTTTACCCCCGCAACCTTGAGCAGTTCCCGCTTCATAAACTTGGCGAATTCGTAGATCTCCTTGTAGGTGTAACCGTCCCCGGTCAGCGCCACATAGACGCCGTAGACATCACCGAAGTCATCGTTGACCAGTGAAGGACCAGCACCCGGCGGCAGCTTGCCCAGCACCGCCACATCGCCGACCTTGCGGCGCAATTCGTCCCAGACCTGCGGCAGGGTCTCCTTACCGTATTGATCTTTTATTACCGCCTTGACGCTCGAAATCCCGCGCGAGGAACGTGACTCGACATACTTGAGCTGCCCGAGCGTTTGCACCGCCTGCTCGATGACGTTGGTCACCTCTTCCTCGACCTCGGCGGCCGAGGCACCAGGATAAGGCGTGACGATCATCGCCTCCTTGATCGTGAATTCCGGATCCTCGAGCAGGCTGAGTTCGAGGAAGGAGGTCACTCCAACCACCGCCATCAACACCGTCAGCACCCAGGTGATGACGTGTTTTTGAATGCTCCACTCGGCGATGTTCATCAGAACTCCACCTTGTCGACCGGTTGTATCTCCATGCCCTCACGCAGCCGACTGACAGCACTCACCGCTACCATCTCGCCGGCCTTCAGCCCGCCGATCACCCGGATTTCATCGTTTCCGCTCAGATCACCGGTCTCTACCGCGCGCCTCTGAACCGTATTGGCCCCGACATCAACAACCCAGACGTGCGATTTACCCGCCTCATCGGCAAACAAGGCGACTGCAGGAATAACAAAGGTACCCGCGGATGAACCCTCCTCAACCTCGGCAGACTCCGCCCAGACCATGGCCGTCATGCCCGGCAGGAGCAAGAGTCCCTCGGGCTGAGGCATCGCCAGGACCGCCTCGAAGGTCTGGGTCTCGGGATTTGCCTCGGTGGAGAATTCCTTTACGGTCAATGGAAATTCGCGTCCCGGCGAGGCTTCAAACACGGCATGAATTTTGACATCCTCGTCCTTCCCATCCCGCATCCGGATCGCCCGGTTTTCTGGAATATCGACCACGATCTCGAGTTGCTCGATATCCTGTAGTCGCATAATCGCCTGTTTCGCCTGCACATCCTGGAAATTCTCGACCAGGCGGTTCGCCACCCGCCCGCTGAACGGAGCCAGCAGCCGTGTGTCCTCGACCGCCTTCTCGGCGCGTGCGAGCGCCGCAGCCGTTACATCCCGCTGCGAACTCAGTTTGTCGAAATCAGTCTTGGAGATGAACCCGTCCTTGACCAGTTTGGCACCGCGCGCAAAGTTTGCCGCCGCATTGTCGCTCTCGGCCTTGGCTGACTTGAGGTCGCTCGACAGGTCACGGTCATCCAGCCTGGCGACGAGTTCGCCCTTTTCGATCACCTGCCCTTCCTTGACCGGCAACTCGATCAGCTTGCCGGCCACCTCGAACGACAGGTCGGCCCGGCTCGCGGCCCTCACGCGCCCCGGATACTGTCGTACCGCTGAACCACCGCTATCCGCTAACACGACGGTTTTCACCGGCCGGGGTGCTTTGGACTCGACCGGCGCCTCCTCTTTGCCACACCCGGTGAGTAACAGACAGGCCAGGCCTGTCGCCATCACGCCTTTCCACATCGCTGAATTCAGCTGGACTCGATTTTCGATAATCATAGCTTTGCTCTTTGCGTTCGCCGGGGAATGGGGGACCGTATTCATACGGGATCAGGGCCAGGCGTCCGCCGGATTGCCATGCGTGGCAAATCCGGCCAGCCGCCGTCGCTCAGTATTTCTCCGGTATCGTACCGAACTGGGCCACTGATGCCACATCATCGTAGGCACCTTTCGTGCTGCGCTTGCCAAAATTGACCGTGTCACGCGGCAGGTCTTTGTAGGGAATCTGGCTGAGCAGGTGTGAAATACAGTTCAGCCGGGCGCGCTTCTTGTTGTCGGCTCGGACAACATGCCAGGGTGCAAAATCGGTGTTGGTCGCCGCGATCATGTCATCCCGGGCGCGCGAGTAATCGTACCAGCGATCGTAGGACTCCACGTCCATGGGGCTCAGTTTCCAGACCTTTCTCGGGTCTTCGACGCGCGCCCGGAAGCGTTTCTCCTGAACATCCATACTGACATCGAACCAGTACTTGATCAGTACGATACCGGAATCGACCATGGCCTGCTCGAACTCCGGCGTGTAATGGAGGAACCTTTCGTATTCCTCCTCCGTGCAGAAATTCATAACGCGCTCGACGCCCGCCCGGTTGTACCAGCTGCGATCGAACAGCACGACCTCTCCTGCGGCCGGGAAGTGCTGGACATAACGCTGCATGTACATCTGGGTCTTTTCGCGCTCGGAGGGCGCGGGCAGCGCGACCACGCGGAACACCCTTGGGCTCACCCGCTCGGTAATCCGTTTGATCACCCCACCCTTGCCGGCCGCATCACGTCCCTCGAACACAACAACCGCACGGACGCCCTTCTTCCTTACCCAGAGCTGCAGCTTGACCAGTTCCGCATGCAGCTTGAACAGTTCGGCCTCATAATCCTTTGTCGACAGCTTCGCCTTTTCCGCTGCAGCGGCTTCAACCTTCCTGTTTTCGTTCTTTGATTTCTTTTTCTTGTTCCTGGATTTCTTCTTCGACATACCGATCTCCTTTCAACTTGGTTGGTTTGTATACCGGAACAATCCGGGTTGCCTGCTGCGCCAATCGATCTTCCGACACTTCAGGCCAGATACTGTTTGATATCGACGTCATCGATCTGTTCAGGCGCCAGAAACCTGTCCGCATACTCTTTCCACACGCCACTTTTCAGGAACAGCGCAAACAGATCCGGGTCGATATGCGCATCTTTCTTCATGAAGCTCAGGATACGTAGGGATTCACTCAGCGTTTTCGCTTTCTTGTACGGCCTGTCAGACGCGGTCAGCGCCTCAAAGATATCCGCAATCGCCATGATACGCGCGGCGAGCGAGGTTTCCTCACTCGTCAAACGCTTCGGATAACCCTTGCCGTCCATGGTCTCATGATGGCCGCCCGCGATCTCCGGCACCTTCCGCAGATGTTTCGGATACGGCAGTCTGTTCAACATGATGATGGTCTGCACGACATGGTCGTTGATCTTGAAACGCTCTTCCTCTGACAAGGTGCCGCGAGCCACCGCGAGGTTATAGAGTTCACCCCTGTTGTACTGGTGTTCCGGCACATCCAATCTGAACCCCCAGGGGTTGTCTGCAGGCATGCGTTCGGCATCGGTCCGTTCGATCACGTGTTCCGGTTTGTCGTCGATCAGTCTCTCCGCGACAGGCAGGTCAGGCGCCATGGTTCGCTGTTTGCGCCGACGCTCCTCCCAGGAGATACCCAGGCGGTCATCCAGCGTGCGCATCCAGGTCGTCTCTGCAATGCTGCGCAGACGCTCCAGGCGCTCCGGCGCCATGAACTCGCCACCCTCGTTGCATTCGGCGACGAACGCAAAGTCATCATCCAGCCGGTCCAGCTCCGCACTCAGCCCTTCTTTCAAGGCTTCCTGATCTCCGCCACTGGCCAGCTGCTCCCAGTAGTGAATCTGCGCGTCGCGCTTGAGCACCTCGAATCGCATGCGTATCTCGTGGATGCGGTCATAGATGGTTTCGAGTTTGGTCGACTTGTCAACGACGTACTCGGGCGTCGTGACCTTGCCACAGTCGTGCAGCCAACTTGCAATATGCAGCGCCTCCCAGTCATCGTCACTGAGATCAAAATCGGCAAAGGCTGGCGCGGTGCTCGCGCAGGCCGCTTCCGCCAGCATTCGGGTGAGTTCCGGCACACGCTGGCAATGGCCACCGGTGTAGGGCGATTTGGAATCGATGGCCCCGGCAATCAGTTTGATAAAGGCATCCAGCAGGGCCGCCTGCATCTTGAGCAGATGGCGACTCTCTATGCTGACTGCCGCAAAACCCGACAGCGCATTCAGAAAGGCAAGCTCTGCCTGGCGGCCTCCTCCCCGGGCAGCCCCCCCATCTGACCGGAAAAGAAGACACAGAACCCCGACAGCCTGTTTCTGGCGATTGCGTAACGGCACGGTCACCAGGGCCGCCCGGTCGCCGTCCACCAGCCTGAACAGCGGCGCGAGCGCGGCGGAGGTCGACTCATCAGGCGCCAGGACACTCGACTGCTCATCTTGCAGGCAGCTCACCAGCGGATGGTCATCGTTCAAAGCGATATCCGGCAATGTTGCCGTATCCTCGACTCGCTCATCCGCGCTCTGCAGCGTCTCCGCGTGCAGGCAGGTCTCATCGTCATCGATAAGATAGGCGACCGCCACATCCGCAGACGCAATACGCATGGTTTCATGGGTGATGCGCTCCAACAGCGCATCGAATTCCTTCTCGCCCGCGAGCGAATTGATCAGCACGAGAAACTGGTTGATCGTCGTCTTCATCATTCGCATCGCCTCAGCGAGTGCATCGACCTCTTTGATGGATGACCGCGTCTGCACCGGCGAATCGAAATCAAAACGTCGAATGGCATTGGCCTCTGCAGCAAGCCGGCGCATGGGTCCGGCGATGCGCGCAGAAACCAGCCAGACGACCGGGATGCTCAGAGCGAAGATGGCCAGCGTGATAATCAGCGAATTGCGGCCGATGGCAACGGCATCGGCCAGCAGTTCATCGACTGGCGAGAGCAACAGAATATTCATATCAAGGCCGCTGTTTTTCGCAATCCGGTCTATGCTGCCGACCCAACGCCGGCCGCTGTACTCGAAATCCAGTCGACGAGGTTCCACGTTGAGCTTCTCGCTGAAGTGATGCAGCAAGGGGCTACCCAGGCTGCTGATATGCGCCAGACCGGATCCGTTACCGGGGCTGCGTTCAATGACACTTTTCCCGTCGTGGTAGGCGAATACGCGACCATCGTTACCGATAATCACGGCCTCCGAGTTCGGGGTGATTCGATAGCCGCCTATCGTGTCCGAAAGCTGGTCCAGGGTTACGTCGCTGGCGATGACCACGCCGGGTTCGCGCGTGCTCATAGCGACCGTGGTTCCGACCTTGCCGATGAAATGAAACAGATAAGGTTGGACGGCTGTCGGCGAAGGTTTTGCGTCGAGATACCAGGGGCGTTGACGTGGATCGTACTCGGTTGCGACCGGGGCATCCTCCTTCAACAGATTCAGTTGTGCATCAAAAAACAGTCGGATCAGCTGCCGTCCTGACGAATCGGACTCACTGATGTTGTCCACGACATAGTGCGCCTCCGCGGGCGCGGCGAAACGTTCCTTCATTTGATCGGTACGCAACGGACGGGCGATGAAATAGTCACCGTTGGCGTAGCCAACCTGAATCCCCGATACAGCTTCCACGTCCGACAAGGCCGTGGTCAGCAGCGGCAGGTTCTCGATACGCGCAGCCGCCGTGTTCGCCTTGGTAACGGGAGAAAGCGCGAGCAGTTGCAGTGAACCGACCACCGGGCGATAGGTCGCCTTGAAGTCGAGTTGCATCTCCTTGCTGATCTGATCGTGCAGCTTTCCGGCGGTCGAGAGAATGATGTCCGATGATTTTTCGTAACTCTGCAGACTCAGCAAGATGCCGAGCAGCACCATGATGCCAATAAAGAGCGTACTGATTGTGATATGCAGGGGTAGCCTGATACCGCTCCTGAAGGTCCTCAAAGATTCGCCTCTTTCGATCGTCTACTGTAGGCGGCCATGCCCTGGGCAACAGACGCCCTCAGAGCTATCCCAGGTATCGTCCAGCCTCTTTGAAAAAATCCTTTTCCGGAGGCAGTTCGTCACGTGGAAAGTAACCAAAAAGCACGATCCGTTTGTCTCCGCTCGACGAGAACATCTCAGTAAGCTCGAGGGGCTTTGTTGATGCCTTGGCAGAGTCCTCCACCTTGACCGACATGCCGTCGACATGAAGCTGGATCAAGCGTATTGACATCCCTTCCTCCGGCTGCTCGAGAATCGCGTTGATGCAATCAAAGCGTTGTTCCAGGCTCGCCTGGCTGCAAGGCAACGCCATCAACTCATTCTCCACGGCCGCAATCTGCTCACCAAGAGAGCGGTGGTCTGGGTGGTCATCGCCGGCATTGGAGAGCATCTGTTCCAATCCCCAGTTCCCTTCCCGCATTGTGTCCAGCTTGCGCTGGAGCAGCCGTCTCTGCTGCTCCAGCTCAGACCTTTTTTCCTCAACGGTCAGGATACGTTTCAGAGCCAGCTCGGCCAGATGGTCGAACACGCGTTTCTTGATTTCATGACGCGCCTCATCCTCGCTGCCGGCAGCGCCGAAAAAACGATGGTCAGAAAAATCGACCACTTCCTTTAATACATCGCGACGCACCTGATCACCGCTGAGCTCCATGCCAAGTGCCTTACGCTCCTTCATCTCGGGAGCCAACAGACCGAAGATCTGTTCGGGGTATGGGCCCTTGTGACGGGCCAGGAAGTCGACCAGCGTCGGGGCGCTGCCAATCGCCTCCTGCATTCGGGCGGGTGATGCAAAAAAGGCCCGCAGGCGGGGATCGGTGCCGAAGGATCGCCGACTGATCTCCACCGGTTCCGGCAGGCTGTCGATCAACCCCTGGACATGCGCCACGCTGCGCTGCACCCCCGGATAGAGACGCTTTTGGTAGTTCGAGAACAGACGCAGGCGGGGATCGGTAGCATCCACGACCCGCTCAATGGCCGCCTCGACCAAGGATTCATCCAGACCGTCGGAGGGTCGGCCCGCCGCTGTGAAAAGTGAACTCAGGAAACTCAACATTTCGCCGTTGCCCCCCCTATCAGGACACTGTTCGGTCACTTTTTTGACATCATGGTACAGGAGATCGCGCGCATCAACCGGACCATTCTCGATCACCTTGGCAGGCAAGACCGACCCGACCCATGGCGCCCCGGACGCACGGGGCCTATCCGGCCTGGCAGATCGATCCGGTCCGTCCGCATGAACATCGTTGACCCGTCATGGGATCAAGCGGCTATCATTTATGCGGAGGCGCCCGGCACACCTTCGTCACGTCGAGAACACCTTCATGCATGCGTCCATAATCCAACCGAAAACATCGAGGCACACACTGCGGGTACTACTGAAGACCCTTTTTCTACTGAGCTCCGTGCTCGCGGGAACAACCGGAATCGCCGCCGAGGCGGCGCTGATCGAACACCTGAAGACCAGCCGCAGCACAGACGACCTGCCGGCCATGCGCAAACGCCGACAGATACGCGCGCTGGTAACCTACAGCCGGACTGATTTTGTGATCATGCCGGATGGCAGGGCCACCGGCCTGCAGGTCGAGCTGCTCAATCAGTACGAGAAGCGGTTGAACAAGGGCATCAGGCGCGAGGAGAAAAAGACGCAGATTGTACTGGTCCCGACCACCTTTGCACGACTGTTGCCCGATCTCGCTGAGGGCAAAGGCGATATCGCCGCGGCCTTGCTGACGGTCACGCCGCAGCGCCAACGTGGCTTTGCCTTCGCCAGCGGCAAGGCCATGGCGGTCGACGAGCTGGTGGTTACCCATCAGTCCATCACCGACATACATAACCTCGAGGATCTGGCCGGGCGCGAGGTACATGTGCTGCGCAACAGCAGCTACGCCGAGCACCTCCGCACACTGAACAGGCGGCTCGTCGCAAAAGGGCTGGCCGCGATCGATATCCGGGAGGCAGACGGCGAGTTGCTTTCGGAAGATATCCTCGAGATGGTCAATGCCGGGATCGTGTCGATCACTGTGGTCGACGACTACAAGGCGCGACTCTGGGCCCAGGTGCTGCCGAACGTCCGGGTACTTGACGAAGTCAAGGTGCAGTCGGACGGCACCCTTGGCTGGGCGGTCCGCAAAAACAACCCGAAACTGCTCAAAGACCTGCGCGGATTCGTAAAAAAGGTCAAGAAGGGCTCGCTGCTCGGCAACATGCTTTTCAAACGCTATCTCGAGGACCCGCGCAGAATCAAGAACCCGTTGGCCGACAGCGAACGCAGCAGGTTCCGCGAAGTCGTCGGCATTTTTTCCAAGTATGCCGATAAATACGATTTCGACGTGCTCGCCGTTGCCGCACAGGCCTATCAGGAATCAAAACTGGATCACAGCAAACGCAGTGAGCAAGGTGCGGTAGGCATCATGCAACTGTTACCAACGACCGCGGCCGACCCGAATGTCGGCGTCCGAGATATCTCCAGCCTGGAAAACAATATCCACGCCGGCATCAAATATCTCGCCTTCCTGCGTGACCGTTACTTCTCGGATCCCCAGATAACAGCGAACAACCGACTTGCCTTCAGCTGGGCCGCCTACAACGCCGGGCCGGCGAATGTGAGCAAGATGCGCAAGAAGGCCGGGCAGATGGGCCTGGACCCCAGTGTCTGGTTTGGCAACGTCGAGCTCGCTGCTGCCAAGATCGTCGGACGCGAACCGGTGCAGTACGTGCGCAACATCCTCAAGTACTACATCGCCTATGCGCTGGTGCGCGACAAACTGCTGGCCCCCGAAGCCCCCTGATCACCGACTGTCACTGGTGGCACATTAGGCGGGAATCAGACCTCTTCCGGCTCCATCCGTATCGCACCGCAGGGACATTCCGCGACGCAGAGCCCGCATCCCTTGCAATAGTCGTAGTTGAAGCGGAAACGTTTTCCAGGGCCCAGCTTTATGACCGCATTGTCGGGACAGACGCCGTAACAGGTGTCGCATTCGAAGCAGTTGCCGCAGGAAAGGCAGCGGCGTGCTTCGTACAAGGCATTCGACTCGTCGAGCCCGCCACGCACCTCATCGAAAGTGGACTGTCTGCGGATCACATCGAGCATGGGCCTAACCGTCTTGGAGGCGTCCCCGTAATACCAGGTATTCATCCGCTCGAAGGTGGCAATCTCTGGCTTGGCCGGCGGCTGATAACGCTCTCCATGCAACCAGGCATCTATTGCACGCGCCGCCTTCTTGCCATGACCGACGGCGACCGTGACGGTGCGGTCACCGCCGACCATGTCACCACCCGCGAATACCCCCTCATGATGTGTCATCATGTCCGAACCAACCTGTACCACGCCGCGCTCCATCTGCAGGTCCGTGACACTCTCCAGTACCTGCGTATCCACATCCTGACCCAATGCCAGCACGACAGAGTCGGCCGCCATGGTCTCGAATTCACCGGTCGCCTGGGGGAAACCCTCTGCGTCGAGCTCCATCTTTTCGACCGTGATGGTTTCGGTCTCGGCTGCGGTGATGGTGGTAAGCCACTTGAGTTTGACCCCCTCCTCCACCGCCTCCTGCACCTCACCTTCGTGGGCGGGCATTTTTTCCCGGGTCCGACGATAAACGATGATCGACTCTTCGGCGCCCAGTCGGCGTGCGGTCCGGGCGACATCCACCGCGGTGTTGCCGCCGCCGTAGATCACCACACGGCGCCCCAGCAGTGGCTTGTCTTCGCCCTCCATCCCGCGCAGAACAGAGACCGCATCGCTGATCCGATTCGCATCACCCGCGGGGATATAGGCCCTTTTGCCGATCTGCGCACCCACACCCAGAAAACAGGCGTCAAAGCCCTCACTCTTCATGGTCGCCAGCAGATCGTTCACGCGCGTATCGACTCGAAGCTCCACGCCCATATCGAGGATCCGCCGGATCTCGGCATCCAGCACATCGCGTGGCAGGCGGTACTTTGGAATGCCATAGCGCATCATTCCGCCGGCGGCCGATTCCGCCTCGAACAGGGTCACCGCGTGCCCCTTACGACGCAGGTGGTAAGCGGCAGACAGGCCCGCCGGGCCGGATCCGACCACCATCACGCGCTTGCCGGAGTCAGGTGCCGTTTCGACGGACCAACGTTGCTGCAACGCCTGGTCGCCGAGAAAGCGCTCCACTGAATTGATTCCGACCGACTCGTCCAACTGTCCCCGATTGCAGGCGCTCTCGCAAGGGTGGTAACAGACCCGACCCATGATCGCGGGCAGGGGGTTGTCCTGGGTCAATGCCCGCCAGGCGGCCTCGTAGGCCCCCTCTTCCGCGTGAAACAACCACTGCTGGATGTTTTCACCGGCAGCGCAGGTCGCATTGCAGGGTGGAAGACGATCCAGATAAACGGGCCGTTCAGTGCGCCAGGAACCGGTGTGGTTGGCAAGGCTGGAACCGACATCCAGCGTTACGGCAAACGGCTTTTTCATGACCTCGCCTCCTCGGGATTGAGACCGAAACGGCGTATGTTGCGATCCGCGATTGCCTGCAGGCCCGCTATCACCTCGGCCTGCAAAACGGGCCGGAAAAGATGCGCGAATCGCTTTTGCGGTTTCAGGTATTCCTCTACCGGCACATGGCGACGAATGTGTCGGCGACCGGTAAGTTCGCCGTTCTCTGCCTCGAAGACCGGGAACAGGCCGGATTCGGTCGCAAGTCGCGCCAGTTTGATGGTGTCTTGCGGCGCAGACCCCCAACCCAGGGGGCAGGGGACAAGAATGTGGATGTAACGCGCCCCGTTGATCGACATCGCCTTGGTCACCTTGTCTTCGAGGTCACGTACATCGGCCACGGACGCGGTGGCGACATAGGGAATCTCGTGCGCCATCGCGATCAGCGGCACATTCTTGCCCTGTCCAAAGACGTTGCCCGGTGCCTGCCCGACGGCTTGAGTGGTCGCAGTGCGGGCCGCGGGCGGCGTGGCGGAGGAACGCTGAACTCCGGTGTTCATATAGGCCTCGTTGTCGTAACAGATGTACAGCACATCGTCGTTGCGCTCGAACATGCCCGACAGACAGCCAAAGCCGATATCCGTGGTACCGCCGTCGCCGCCCTGCGCCACCACCCGTGTCTCCTGGCGACCCTGAACCTTGAGCGCAGCCGCCACGCCCGTTGCCACCGCTGCCGTATTGCCGAACAGCGAATGGATCCACGGGATCTGCCAGGATGTCTCCGGGTAGGGCGTGGAAAAGACTTCCAGGCAGCCGGTGGCATTGGCCGCGATCAGTTGATTCCCGGTTGCACGCATGGCGGCGTCGATGGCATAGCGCGCACCTAGCGCCTCGCCACAACCCTGGCAGGCACGGTGACCCGAGTTGAGCGAATTGGTGCGCTCCATCTTCGATTGGACCGAGCGATCCGCCTCGCTGAGCAAACGGTTGCCGACGGTGTAGGTATCTGTTTGGTAGAACTTGACATGGGAAGTCTTCATTGGGGCCTGCTCCGTTATCCGATATGGTCGGCGACAGCGCCGAGCTCGCGCAGGATATTCTCCGCGATGGGTCCCGAGAGACGGGTCGTTTCGAGACGCTCGATCTCGCGATGTATTACATCGTGGTTGAGATCGAGGAAGCTCAGGCGCTCCAATGCATTCTTGCCGGCCTTGTCGAAAAGCTCGCGAAGGGAGGCCCTGGTGATCGCGCGCCCACCGAGACCGGCAATAATGGTATGGACCTTCACATCCAGCCCTTCCAATGCCATGCGAACGTTCGTTGACACAATCCCGCCGATACCCACGGCGAGCGATTTTTCGATGACCAGCACGCGTTTGGCTTTTTCCAGGGCCGTTTTCAGCGCCTTTTTCGGGAACGGACGGAACGAGCAGATGCTGACCGATCCAATCGACACACCTTCGGCCCGCATCTCGTCCACGACGTCCTTGATGGTGCCATTGACAGACCCGAGGGCCACTACCAGCGTTTCGGCACCTTCCGTGTGATAAGGGTGAATCAGGCCACCCGATGCGCGTCCAAACTGTTCTTCGAACTCCTCCGCCAATTCCGGGATCAGCCACAGTGCCTGCATCTGACGGTAATGGGCCAGATAGCGCACCTCGGTGAATGCCTCGGGTCCAACCATGGCGCCGATTGTGACCGGCTGTTGCGGGTCCAGAATCTGGCGTGGCGAGAAAGGCGGCAGGAAAACGTCGACCTGCTCCTGGCTCGGGATATCCACACGTTCGTAAGCATGGGTGAGAATAAAACCATCCATGCAGACCATGACCGGGACAGAGAGTTCTTCGGCCAGTCGGAAGGCCTGGATGTGCAGATCCACCGCCTCCTGGTTGGTCTCCGCGTAGAGCTGGATCCAGCCGGCATCGCGCATCGACATGCTGTCCTGCTGGTCATTCCAGATGTTGATCGGTGCACCGATCGCACGATTGCCGATGGTCATGACGATCGGCAGCCCGAGCCCCGAGGCGTTGTAGACGGCCTCGGCCATGAACAGCAGGCCCTGGCTGGCGGTCGCCGTATAGGCCCGTGAGCCTGTCGCCGAGGCACCGATGGCCACGGAGAGCGCGGCAAACTCGGATTCCACGTTGACGAACTCGCAGTGTTCGAGCGCGCCGCTTTTCACCAACTGGCCCAGTTTTTCCACGATGTGGGTTTGCGGGGTGATCGGGTAGGCGCAGATAACCTCCGGTCGGCACAGGGCGACCGCCTCGGCGACCGCCTGTGAACCCTCTGTCTGTTTCAGCATGATACTTCCCCGCTCTGCTTTACTGAGTCCGCCGCGGCACGCGCCGCGGCAATATTGGCTTGTGCCACTTTGGCTGGAAACCTCTTGCGTATGGCCTCTTCGATGGAGGTCAGCTTTATCAGGCCTGTCAGTGCACAGAATCCACCCAGCAGGGCCGCATTGGGCAGGGGCCGCCCCACATGCTGCAGGGCCAGTTCGGTTGCCGGCACAGTCACAACGTTGGCTCCCGGGATTGTCACGCCTGAAATCGCCCAGACCCAGATCGGCGAGATCGCGGCTCGAATTGACGACCACACAACCGCGCTCGGAAAGTCCCTGGAACAGATTGACCTGATGCAGCAGGGTCGGGTCCTGGATGATCAGGGCATCCGGCTTCATTACGGGCTCGCGCAGCCTTATTTCCTTGTCATCGATGCGGCAGAAGGCCATGACAGGGGCTCCCATGCGCTCGGACCCAAAACTCGGAAAAGCCTGAGAATGCCGGCCCTCGAGAAAGGCCGCGACCGAAAGCATCTCGGCCGCACTGACGACGCCCTGGCCGCCCCGGCCGTGTATACGTGCCTGGAACATGAAATCCCCCGAACCATGCTAAGAGCGTCGCAATTTACCAGGATAATTTGACCCGAGCATTACGACATCCCTCCCCATCTTAGTAGAGAAACGACAAAATGCCTCGAGCAGCCCATTGAGGATTCATCTCGCGACCAGACCGGGCCCGTCACCAGACGGTTCGCAATATACGTATCCTAGAATTAACGAATTCCGGTCTGCTGGGCGACGGCAAAGTCTGGACATTCTCGAGGAATCCGCGAAAGGGCTTTTGTGCCGCCGATAGGGGACCTCTAATAATTTCGGGCAGATCAGATTGGTGATCAAAAAGGCTCGGATCAAGGCGCGAATCGCGCGCAATAGCTGGCTATTGCGAAGATTCGCAACGCAGAGCCAAGATTTTTTCGCGCCAAGATGGCTGATCGTGAATTGTTAGAGGTCCCCTATACTGAGCGGTAATTCAGCCTTCGCCTTAAAGAGCATGAAACGGGAAACGCCTATGCATGTTCAGATTTTTTCCTGTGGCGGGACGATTGACAAAGTCTACTTCGATGCCAAGAGTGAATACGAAGTGGGCGAACCTCGGATCGTCGAGATCTTTCAGCGCGCGAATGTCTCGTTTGAGTATTCGATCGTATCGCTCATGCGCAAGGATAGTCTGGATATGACCGACGAGGATCGTGCACTCATTCGATCCCGGATTGAAGCGAGTGAGCATCGCCGATTCCTGATCACGCATGGAACAGACACGATGCCCGAAACCGCACAGGTGCTATCGGCACTAAGTGACAAGACAATCGTTCTGACGGGCTCCATGACACCGGCTCGCTTCGAGGCGTCCGATGCCGAATTTAATATCGGATGCGCCGTAGGGGCTTTGCAGGGCCAGAAACCTGGGGTCTACATCGCTATGAACGGACGCGTCTTTTCCGCCGGTCACGTGAGAAAGAATCGAGAAGCCGGCCGGTTCGAGTGGATCTAGTGGGCTGCTTGTTAGATAGCGTCGGCCTGTGCCTCGAATGCTGGGCTTACGCAGGACAGGATCGGAGGGACGCAATGCCCTCTGCAAATGCGCGGTTTGGGGGACTGTTTCGCCACCGCGATGGCTCTGCCGCGAGAATCGTCGTCGGCCCTTATCTGCCTTTTCGTAACCGTGCAATAAACTCAGAAAATCTCTCCGTGCCGGAGTGCTGGCCGAACCTTTTGCTGAGACGGCAGGTCAATGCATAAACCCAGGTTTGACCGTCGAAAACAGCAGACATGGCGTCTCGTCTTCTGGTGATAGCGGGGTTCCGACTTCGATACCGACCGCTGCACCGAGAAATTTCCGAATCGGCCCGGGCCTCTCTGGTTGACCCACCAAAAGGGCGCCAACTGGTCCTGTATCCGTCCTCGGTAACGGCAGCAACCAACCCACTGCGGGTATTCGCCCCAGTTTTCAACGA
The DNA here is from genome assembly GCA_963759055.1 of uncultured Gammaproteobacteria bacterium. Classification (GTDB taxonomy): domain Bacteria; phylum Pseudomonadota; class Gammaproteobacteria; order Chromatiales; family Chromatiaceae; genus Thiosocius. Next base: position 7,635 of record CAVWYD010000011.1, on the reverse strand, counting down.
ACGACAGCTTACTGCGAACAAAGGCGACACTAATGACAATTCCTTGGTTGTCGGCAGCCGACCAAAGCTGCCGGTGAAGATTTGACCTGGCAACGACTGCAATGGGTTGGTGAGTTCAACCGGTCATAGGCCAGGAAATCTGATCGAACGGCAGCTTTTTGATCTCCTGACTGGCCGGATGGCCAACAAGAGACATTCCCGACCTCGGGGAATCAACGATCAGAAGGTTCAACACGCATGGGTCGGCCAACTGGCGCTTCCACCCAGGAACGGACCTTAATCCTTGCAGCTGACCCGTTCGGAACCGGAGCAAGGTATCGGCGCTATACTGCGCCGAAAGTCGAAAAGAACCGTTTGTCTTCCCTATCCTCAGAGAGAATCTGCGCGCTGTCTTCAAGGGGCGACCCACCACGGATGAGCAAACGTGGATCCGCTCCTTCGGACCGGCGGTGCACCGCGCGGAGTGGAAGCTCGCGCCACGTGCTCGAGGCCTCCCCTGGCGCGCGACTTGCGCAGAAAATGGTCAAAGGAGATGGTCGTGCGAATCCTCATCTACGGTGCCGGGAACATTGGATGTCTTTACGCGGCCAAGCTCGCCCAGAGCGGTGAAGATGTCGCGATTCTGGCGCGCGGCGATCGCTACGACACTCTCTGCGACCACGGGATCACGTTACAGCATGGAGTTTCAGGCGAACGCACGACAACCTCCGTATCCGTCGTCAATCGCCTGGATCCCGGAGACGCGTACGACCTCGTGCTCGTGGTGTTGCCGAAGCCAGCGCTCGCCGAGGTGTTGCCAATCCTCGCCGCAAATGGACGCACGCCGAGCGTGATGTTCTTCGGGAACAACGCCTCTGGCCCCGAGCCCATGATTTCGGCTCTGGGCAGAGAACGCGTTCTACTCGGATTTCCCGGAGCCGCTGCCATACCTCACGACCGCACTATTCGATACGTCATCACGTCGCGGCGCGAGCAGCCGACGACGATCGGCGAGCTCGACGGCGGGCGCTCGGAGCGAATCGCGGCCATCGCCAGCGCGCTCGAAGGGGCGGGCTTTCCGGCGTCGATCTGCGCGAACATGGATGCTTGGCTGAAGACGCATGTGGCGAAGATTCTGCCGACCGCCGGCGCCCTCTTCTACGCAGGCGGACATGCCGAGCAGCTCGCAACAAACCGCGAAGCGCTCCGGCTGATGGTGCGTGCGATTCGTGAAGGCCTCGAGGTACTGCGCGCCAACGACATCCCCATCACCCCGTCGAATCACCGCGTGCTGCAGTGGCTGCCCGAGTCGCTGATCGTGTTCATCATGAAGCGCATGTTTAGCGGTGACACGATAGCCATCAAGGTCGGCCATGTAGAGCACGCGCACCGCGAGCTCCAACTGCTGGCCCAAGAATTCCGAAGCCTGAACGCCGCTACGCGGCTCCCAACGCCGGCGATGGATCGACTGTTCGAGCACCTCGCGTCCACTGCGGTCCACGACTTGGCGCCGTGACATGCCGCGACCGACCTCATCAGACTGCGGTCATTCATCCCGGGACGGGAGAGAACTCAAAGAAAACGGCCGTCGAATGACTCCTGTCTGACCACTGCAGCCGGTGGGACCTCATCTGGCGAGCGTCAGGTCATCCGCACAAGCGAACACTATGTCGTGCAGGTAGTCCGGCCAGAACTATCGCCCGGAGTGGTTTCTGTGCGCTTTATCCGGCGTTAGAGAATGGTGAATGAGGGCCTTCGACCGTATCGATGACGGGCACGGACGCGGCATCGAAGTATTGCGCGGTTGGTGGGTAGCAGACATAGCAAAACCCGGCAAAGCGGGTATCGTCAGGTTAAGCGTGAGCAGCTCACGCTGTCCCCGGACGTTTGCAGGGTCAACGGCCGCGTAGATCCGCAGGATGGTCAACGTCGTCAAGGATGCCCGCGTCTGCAGTGTTCACCAGCTGCAACTGGTCTATATTCCGCGACAGCAAGTCGCGGGCGCCATGGTCATTCGACAAGTCGATCAACTCCGGAAACCAGTGAGCGGCAAATCCCACGGGATTTCCACGACGGCCACGATGAACAGGTGCCACGATCGAGGCACCCTGGTGCAGACGTTCGGCCAGTACGGTGACGGTTGCAGCTTGCACCCACGGCATGTCGGCGAGGGCGATGATGCACCCGCTGGCGTCTGCCGCCGCACCGATTCCTGCCGCCACGCTGGTGCCAATGCCACTGGCCGCGTGCGAATTCTCGACCACTTCCAGTCCGATGTCGGTAAATGCCGCCCGGAGTTGGCGGTCGCCGGGACGCAAGACCGCGATCACCCGCGGCAGTGCCTGTTGCATGACCCGCGCCGCGACAATACCGACGGGTACACCATCGGCCATCGGATGCAGCAGCTTTGGTGCGCCGAAACGGTGGGCGCTGCCCGCGGCAAGGAGGATGCCGACCGTATTCATCCAAGGGTGGATTCAGCCTGTCGCGCAACACCGTTGCGCAGGGCCGTGACCTCGGCCAGGATGGACAGCGCGATCTCCGCAGGTCGCTTGCTACCGATGTCCAGACCGGCAGGGCCATGGATGCGCGCCAGCTGCCGGACGTCATAGCCGAGCGAGGCCAATCTCGCGCGGCGCGCCTCGGCCGAGCGCCGAGAACCCAGCGCGCCGATGTAGAAGGCACGCGACTGCAGCGCCGCGCTCAGCGCGAGGTCGTCCTGGCGCGGGTCGTGCGCCACGGCAACGATGGCAGTGCGCGACGCTTCACCCAGGGCCCGCACCGCATCGTCGGGCATCTCGAGGCTGTAATTCACGCCGGCTACGGGTTGGGAATCCGTGTAGGTGTCGCGCGGATCGCATATCGTGACCCGGTAATCGAGCTGCCGTGCCATGCTCGCGAGATGCCGCGCAAGGAGCCCATCACCGATCAGCAGCAGCTGCCAGGCGGGCCCGAACGTCTTGACGCACTTCGTGCCCGGTCGCAACAAAGTCGGGGCCGCCCGCCTCGCGCGCGAGGCTCACCTCGCCGCCCGGCAGCAAGACCCGCCGGGTCACCACGTCACCGCGATGCAGTGGCCCGAGGAGCGCGGCAATGGATTTGGGGTCGACAAGGTGTTCCACCAACAGCTCGAGCCTGCCCGCCGCACGGCAGCCCCATGCGCGCGGCGTCTTCGCGATCGACGCCGAAATCGATCCAGGTCGGCGCCGGACCGGCGATCTCTCCATCGCGATAACGGTTCACGAGGGTGTCCTCGACACAGCCGCCCGACACCGAACCGGCGAAGCGACCGGCCTGGTTCATTGCGAGCAGCGAACCCGGCGGCCGCGGCGATGAACCCCAGGTCCTGACCACGGTGGCCAGGGCGACGGGCTGTCCCGCCTGCAACCACGCCAGGGCCGATTCGAGCACCTCGAGGTCGTCGGCCTGTACGCCCATCTCCGTGCCCACTGTCTCAGGCAGTGGCGCGCAGGTCGACGTGCTTCAGCGGGATCTGGCGCACGCGCCTGCCGGTGGCCGCAAAGATCGCGTTCAGCACCGCCGGGGCCGCCACCGCGATCGTCGGCTCGCCGATCCCGCCCCAGAAGCCGCCCGACGGCATGACAATGACCTCGACCTTGGGCATCTCGCTGATCAGCATCGACGGGTAATCGTCGAAATTGCGCTGCTGCACCGCGCCACCGTCGATCGTGCATTCACCGTACAGCAAGGCCGACAGGCCGTACACGAAGGAGCCCTCCACCTGGGCCTCGATCTGCTGCGGGTTGACCGCGTAGCCCGGATCGGTCGCGGCCACGATGCGGTGGATCTTGAGTTGCCCCCGGTCGTCGACCGACACCTCCGCACAGGCGGCTACGTGCGCGGCGAAGGCCTTGCACACCGCCAACCCGCGGTGGATCCCCGCAGGTGCCGGGTCGTCCCAACCGACCCTCTCGGCAACCGCGTCGAGTACGGCCCGCGACTTGGGATGATCCTTCATCAGCTTGCGACGGAACGCGAGCGGGTCCTGACCGGCCGCATGCGCGAGCTCGTCCAGGAAGCACTCAAGGTAGATCGCATTCTGGTTGACGTTGACGCCGCGCCAGAAGCCGGGCGGTACCGGCGGGTTGCGCATCGCATGATCGACGAGCAGGTTGGGCACCGTGTAGCTGATCTGGTGATCACCGTCCGGCAGCATGCCCTGGAACACGAAGCTATCCATGCCGTTTTTCATCCAGCCCGGATTGACCGCTGCCAGGATGGACTGCCCGGAGATGCGCACGTGCAGCGCGCTCAGATTACCCTGATCGTCCAGTCCCCCGGTCAGCCGACACCGGGTGATCGGGTGGTAGTGGCCGTGCTGCATGTCCTCCTCGCGGGTCCACAACAGTTTGACCGGCGTACCGGGCAACTGCCTGGCGATCAGCACGGCCTGGGTGACGAAGTCGTGGAAGGCGCCGCGGCGACCGAAGCCCCCGCCGAGGTGGATCTTGTGCACGTCGCACTGGGCGATGGCCAGGCCGGATGCCTGCGCGGCCGCCTCCAGCGCGGCCTCGCCGTTCTGGGTCGGACACCACACCTCGCAGCGTTCCGGTGTCCACAGTGCCGTGGCGTTCATCGGCTCCATCGTGGCGTGGTTCTGGTAGGGGTACGCATAGGTGGCCTTGACGACCCGGTCGGCTGCCTGCAATGCCGCCCTGGCATCGCCCTGTTGATTACCGATGAAGGCCTCGTCCGCGTCCAGACCCTCGTCGAGCATCGCGTCGATGGAGGCACTGCTGACCTCGGCATTGGCGCCGCGGTCCCATTCGATGAGCAGTGCGTCCAGCGCAGTCTTGGCCTGCCACCAGGCCTCGGCCACCACCGCGACGGCATCGTCGCCCACCCTGACCACCGCGCGCACCCCGGGCATGCCCTTTACCCTGGCGGCATCGAAATGCTTGACCCGGCCACCGAAGGTCGGACAGGCACGAATCGTGGCATTGAGCATGCCGGGCAATTTTAGGTCGGCACCGAACACCTGCTTGCCATTGAGCTTGTCAGCGGTGTCCAGGCGTTTGACCGGCTGGCCGATCAGCTTCCAGTCGCTGGGATCCTTGAGCGTGACCTGCTCGGGTGGGAACAACTCGGCGGCAGCAGCCGCCACCTTGCCGTAGCTGGTGGTGCGTCCGCTGGGCTGATGCGTGATGATGCTGTCGGCGACGGTGCATTCCGCGCGCGGAACACCCCACGCCTCGGCCGCCGCCTCGAGCAGCATCTCGCGCGCGACCGCGCCGCCCTTGCGCACGTAGGCATGGCTGCCGCGGATACCCTGGCTGCCGCCGGTGGAAAAGCTGCGCCAGACTCGGTCGCGCGCCCGGTTCTGGCCCGGCGTGGGGTACTCGGTGGTGACCTTCGACCAGTCACACTCCAGCTCCTCGGCAACCAGTTGCGCCAGCCCGGTCAGGGTGCCCTGCCCCATCTCGGAGCGTGCGATCCGAATGACGACGGTGTCGTCGGGCTGTATGACGACCCAGGCATTCACCTCGGGAACCACATCGGTGGCAGCGTCGGCCGGCGACGCCATGCCGGCACGTGCCCCCGTCGGCAGATAAAGACCCAGGGAGAAGCCCGCACCGAGTAAGGCACTCCCAAAAACAAACTCCCTGCGCGAGACGTCGACGGTGTCTTTGCTCATCAGACCTTCCCCCCCTTGCCGATGCGCACCGCCAGGTGAACGCCCTGGCGCACCCGGTTGAAGGTGCCGCAGCGACAGATGTTGGTGATCGAGGCATCGATATCGCCATCGCTGGGCTGTGGCTTGCGCTTTAGCAGGGCAGCCGCACTCATGATCATGCCCGGCTGGCAATAGCCGCATTGGGGAACGTCGAGTTCCTGCCAGGCGCGCTGCAGGGGATGACTGTTGTCGGCCGACAGGCCCTCGATTGTAGTGATCTCGTTGGCATCGGTGAAGGCAGACACCGGCGTGATGCAGGCACGCACCGGGCGATCGTCGACCAGCACCGTGCATGCCCCGCAAAGCCCGATCCCGCAACTGTACTTGGTGCCGGTCAGTCCCAGCTGCTCGCGCAGCGCCCAGAGCAGCGGCGTCGAGACGTCTACGTCGACATCGATCAGTTCACCATTGATTCTCAGTTTCACGATCTTCTCCTCTGCGCTTGGGATATCGAAAGCATAAAGGGCGTTTCCTGCAGCACTTTTACCTGCCGAGATCCGCGGGAACCAATGTAGTCGGCTCGAGACGACGTCCGTCGGTAACCAATCTACATATTCAGACCGCAGCCACCCACCGGGGAAAACCCTCAACCGCAGTGGTTGGGAATACCGGCACTAACATCTGCATTCTGCCACTACCGAACGGCCGCTTGCCAAGGACGAAATCGTTGCGTGGATCTCTGGCAACAAAGTGACTTCACTCAGAACACAGCGGCTACCGAATCTGATATCACTGCCACCGGAAAAACAACCGCAGCAAGAACCGTTGTCACCCAGTCATTTCTCGCACCAGCACCTAACACACTGATTTGCACAGGCCTTTGGTTTTGCCCGAAACTCAACTCATTCATTTCTCTAGCAAACACCAGGATAACCCCCTGAGCCACCGTTCCAGAAAAAGGTTCGGCTATAACTTTCTGCACGTCTGCACGAATTGATTTCCGCTGTTCATCAGTGATCAGCTGCGCCAAGACCCGACTGGGGTGATCAAAATGTGTCGATTGCTGTCTGCTGCGCCGCACAACACGGAAAGGCCACCCGTGTCGAGGTGGCCTTCTTCGTTCTGTTTTGGTGCGCTTCGGGCCAGCACCAGTCCTTACGTAGTCCTATCGAGAAGAGTCTTTTGCTGCCCCGCAGTACCGCGACTAAGAAAAGCCGTGGTTTCTGGAAGACGCAGCCAACCTACCGCCGCGCTGCCGGCCAGAATCGCACCGGCAACAAAAATCATACCAATCTCAGCGTGTATTACGTGGGTTGCAACCGCGCCAATCATGAACAGAGCCAAGCCCAGGCCGGCGAGACCTCGAAGAACCGGAATCAGCAGCCCGATGGCTCCAGCTACTTCCAGGGCTCCAGACACGGGAACAAACCAAGCCGGTATGCCCCAAGCAGCGAATTTATCGATCCATTTCGCGGGATCTATGAACTTGCCCGCGCCGAACATCACGAACACGACTGCCAAGACTATGGCGCCCGCGACCAGCAGAATACGTTTGGTTTTTTCGTTCATTTGTCACCTCTCAAGTATTTGACTTGGAGTCCGAGTGCTTGGGATTGCCTGCGCTCGATCTCCTGAGTTGCTCAAGAGACCCAAAGCCTTGGGTTTTTCTTTCAGCCGATCGAAATCGGCCCGGGCAGGACAGCGTTTTTGGCCTCGTTCGGTAGGAAAATCACGAGGCCCTAGTCTGGCAAACGCGAGTTCACAATGAGCCTTGGATGTTAGGGCAGCAACCCACCCAGGAAGAGACGCTCGCCTGCGGTCGGCGACCGGCAGCAACAAGCGCATAGCGGACCACCAGGTTGCGCGGCGCAGCAGTCCGAGATCGACACACTTCTGCCGGTGGGGCCTCCCCCGTTGAACGGCAGGTCAGTAACAGGAACGGACTGTTGTGATGGTAATTCTCGCCGCCGCAAACGGCGATGAACAGAGGTTGACAGCGTACTTGGCGATCGTCCGAATTT
>CAVWYD010000010.1:0-67719 GCA_963759055.1 uncultured Gammaproteobacteria bacterium | reverse complement strand
GGCCTGAATGCACTGGGAATAGAGACCGAGGCGCGCGCCTTTAAACCGCATGTAACCCTGGCACGCAAGGTGCGCAGCAGCCCCCGGTCAGCCGCTTTCACCCCTGACCTGGCCGGTCACCGAACTGGCGCTGGTCGAATCGCGACCGGGCGACGCGCCCATCTACCATCCGGTCGGGTGCTGGCCGTTGAAGTAATGCAAAGTACAAATTTGCACTAGAAAACAAAAAGAGAACGAACTACACTCTGGCCACAACAGTCATCACTATTCGCAAGCGGGGGAATTCAATGGACGAGAATCGCAAAAAGGCGCTGGCAGCTGCGCTCAGCCAGATCGAAAAACAATTTGGCAAGGGCTCGGTCATGCGTATGGGCGACGCCAATGCGGTTCGCAATATCGAGGTCATTTCGACCGGTTCACTCGGCCTCGACCTGGCGCTCGGCGTCGGTGGTGTCCCCAAGGGCCGTGTTGTAGAGATCTACGGTCCGGAATCATCCGGCAAGACGACCATGACGCTGCACATCATTGCAGAGGCGCAGAAAACCGGCGGCACCTGTGCCTTCGTCGATGCCGAGCATGCGCTCGACCCGACGTACGCCCAGAAGCTCGGGGTCGATACCGACGAGTTGCTGGTATCGCAGCCGGATACCGGCGAGCAGGCGCTGGAGATCACCGACATGCTGGTGCGCTCGGGTGCGGTTGACGTGGTGGTGGTCGATTCGGTCGCTGCCCTCACGCCCAAGGCCGAGATTGAGGGCGACATGGGTGATTCGCACGTCGGCCTGCAGGCGCGTCTGATGTCACAGGCGCTGCGCAAACTGACCGGCAACATCAAGCGTTCCAACTGCATCGTGATCTTCATCAACCAGATCCGCATGAAGATCGGTGTGATGTTCGGCAGCCCGGAGACCACCAGCGGTGGCAACGCGCTCAAGTTCTATGCCTCTGTGCGGCTGGATATCCGCCGCACCGGCGCCATCAAGAAAGGCGACGAGGTGGTGGGCAACGAGACCCGCGTCAAGGTGGTCAAAAACAAGGTTGCACCGCCGTTCCGGCAGGCCAACTTCGAGATCCTGTACGGCGAGGGCGTATCGCGCGAGGGTGAAATCATCGAATTCGGCGTGGCACAGGGGCTGATCGAGAAATCCGGTGCCTGGTACAGCTACAACGGCGATCGCATCGGCCAGGGCAAGGAAAATGTACGCAGTTTCCTCAGGGAAAATCCGGATATCGCACGCCATGTCGAGACCCAGATTCGCGCCGCACTGATTCCGGAAGAAGAGGATGTGAAAGACAAGTCTGATGCCGCGTCCGTGGACTCTGACGCTTGAGCCTACAAGCCCTGTCGGAACAGGATGAATCGGTTGCCGTCGAGCTGATGGCGGTAAAGCTCCTGGCCGGACGGGAACACAGCCGGCAGGAGCTGCGCCGAAAACTCAATGCAAGACATGCCGATGTCGATCTGATCGAGGCCGTGCTCGACGATCTCGAGCGGCGCGGCCTGCTCAGCGACGAGCGCTTCGCCGAAGCCTACGTGGACCGACGCAGCCGCAAGGGCTACGGTCCATTGCGGATCCGTGCCGAACTGGCCGAGCGCGGCATCGGGGGTGAAGACGCTGCGCGATGGATCGACGAAGGTCCGTATGACTGGAGTGAGGTGTTGGAAGACGCCGCCGGACGCAAGTTCGGGGACTCGCCGGCAGGGGATATGCGCACCCTGGCGAAACGCGGACGTTTCCTGGAGCAGCGCGGTTTTCCGATCAGCCTGGTGCGGCGTTACCTGAATCGGGTGCGCGATTTCTGACGTCTGACCGGTAGTCGTCTCGTCCCTGGGAAGGCTGCAATGGCCAAAGGGATTGCCCGCAAAGGATGCCCCATGATCCGCAGCTAATTGACTGAAATCCCGCGTTTTTAAGACGATACTCGGGTGACTTTTCGGGCCAAGCTGCATAACATTCTGCTTTTGTTGTCCGATCCAAAGCCCCGTATGAAAACCAGCGCCGAAATCCGCTCCGCTTTTCTCGACTACTTTGCGAGTAAAGACCACGCAATCGTGGAGTCGAGCCCCCTTGTGCCGGCCAATGACCCGACGCTGCTGTTTACCAACGCCGGCATGGTGCAGTTCAAGGACTGCTTTCTCGGCAAGGAGAAGCGCAGCTATGTGCGTGCGACCAGTTCGCAGCGCTGCGTGCGCGCGGGCGGCAAGCACAACGACCTCGAGAACGTCGGCTACACGGCGCGTCACCATACCTTTTTCGAGATGCTCGGCAATTTCAGCTTCGGCGACTATTTCAAGCGCGAAGCCATCCGGTACGCCTGGGAGTTTCTGACCGAGACCATGGGCCTGCCGGCGGAAAAGCTGTGGGTCACGGTCTATCAGGATGACGATGAGGCCGCCACGATCTGGTTGGAAGAGATCGGGGTGGATCCGGCCCATTTCGCACGCATCGGCGACAAGCCGGGCGGAAAACCGTTCGAAAGCGACAATTTCTGGTCCATGGGTGACACGGGACCATGCGGGCCCTGTTCCGAGATCTTTTATGACCATGGCGCCGATGTCTGGGGTGGTCCGCCCGGTACACCGGAAGAGGAAGGCGATCGTTACATCGAGATCTGGAATCTCGTCTTCATGCAGTACAACCGTAATGCCGACGGCGAGTTGACCCCTTTGCCCAAGCCCTCGGTCGATACCGGCATGGGCCTGGAGCGCCTGGCCGCGGTGATGCAGCATGTCTATTCGAACTATGAGACGGACCTGTTCAAGGCGCTGGTCGAGGCGGCCGCCGAGGTCACCGGTACAACGGACCTCGAGTCCAAGTCACTGCGTGTGATCGCGGACCATATCCGCTCCTGTGCCTTCCTGGTGGTCGATGGTGTCACACCGGGCAACGAAGGTCGTGGCTACGTCCTTCGAAGAATCATCCGGCGTGCGATCCGGCATGGCTACCAGCTGGGTCAGCAGCAGCCTTTCTTCCACAAGCTCGTCGATGCACTGGATGCGCAGATGGGTGATGCTTACCCGGAGTTGCGCAAGTCGAAAGATCTGGTGGCGCGCGTACTCAAGCTCGAGGAAGAGCGGTTTGCCGAGACCATCGAGCATGGGATGAAGATCCTCGAGGAATCGATTGCCGGGATCGATGGCAAGGTCATTCCCGGTCATGTGGTATTCAAGCTTTACGATACCTACGGGTTTCCAACGGACCTCACCGCCGACATCGCGCGCGAGAGGGAGATGGAGATCGACCGCGATGGTTTCGAGCGCGAAATGGATGCGCAGCGCGAGCGTGCCCGCCTGGCGAGTCAATTCGGTGTTGAGCAGACGGCTGAATTCGAAATAGATGGTGCAACCGATTTCACCGGTTATGAGCATCTGCAGGATACGGCGACAGTGGTTGCATTGTTCAGCGACGGTCAGTCTGCAGATTCGTTGAAAGCGGGGCAGGGAGGGTTGGTTGTGCTCGACCGCACGCCCTTCTATGCCGAATCGGGTGGTCAGGCCGGCGACGGTGGCTACCTGAGGGCCGCGGACGGTGTCGAATTCGCCGTGTCCGATACGCGTAAACAGTCTGGTGGAGTCTTTACCCATGTCGGCCGGGTGACAGCGGGCGAGTTGCATGTCGGTGACCAGGTGGCTGCCGAGGTCGATATGGCGCAGCGCGGTGCAACGGCACTGAATCACTCGGCCACACACCTCCTGCACGCGGCCTTGCGCCAGATGCTGGGCGACCATGTGGGTCAGAAGGGCTCGCTCGTCGAGGCAGAACGCCTGCGTTTCGACTTTTCGCATTTCGAGCCTGTCAGCCGCGAGCAGCTGATCGAGATCGAACGCCTGGTCAACGAGCAGATTCGGACCAACCATATGGTCGAGACCCGGATCATGGCGCTTGAAGAGGCCAAGTCGGCGGGAGCCATGGCGCTTTTCGGTGAGAAGTATGACGACCAGGTGCGCGTCCTGCGCATGGGGGATTTTTCTACCGAGCTTTGCGGCGGCACCCACGTCAATGCGCTGGGCGATATCGGGCTGTTCAAGATCACCATGGAGACTGGAATTGCCTCGGGCGTCCGCCGTATCGAGGCCGTCACGGGGGCGAAGGCGCTGGCCTGGATCGAGGCTGACGAAGAACGCCTGATGCGCATTGGTGGCCTGATCAATGCCGGCAAAGACGAACTCGAGGACAAGCTGTCCAAGCTGGTGGAACGAAGCAGGAAACTGGAAAAGGAACTCGAACAGATCAAATCCAAGCTCGCGTCTGCGGCCGGGTCGGATCTGGCCTCGCAGGCGGTCGATGTCAACGGCGCCAAGGTGCTGGCCGCACGTCTCGACGGCGTCGATCCCAAATCCCTGCGCGATACCCTCGATCAGCTCAAGAACAAGCTTGGCAGCGGCGTGATCCTGCTGGCCGCGGTCAACGGCAACAAGGTGAACCTGATCGCCGGCGTGACCAAGGACCTGACCGACCGTCTGCGCGCCGGGGACCTGGTAAAGCTCGCTGCGGAGCAGGTGGGCGGCAAGGGCGGTGGCAGGCCTGACATGGCCCAGGCCGGCGGTTCCGACCCGAACGGAGTGCCCAAGGCGCTGGAGTTGACCCACAGCTGGGTCCGCGAAGGTCTTTAAGTCAACGCTGAAATAGTGTTAAATCGCGCGTCTTTGCGGCCCGGAAAAACGGTCGGCCGCGATATGCAGCAGTAGGATCCCGGTAGCGACATGGCGCTGATAGTCCAGAAATATGGCGGCACTTCGGTGGGCTCGGTGGAGCGCATCCAAAACGTTGCTGCGCGAGTAAAAGGGTACCGCGATCGTGGCGATGACGTGGTGGTCGTGGTCTCCGCGATGTCGGGCGAGACCAATCGCCTGATCGCCCTGGCCAATGAAATCACCGACGACCCCAGCGCGCGTGAAATGGATGTGCTGGTGTCGACCGGTGAACAGGTTACGATCGCGCTGCTGTGCCTGGCGCTGCAGAAGATCGGTTGTAACGCGCGCTCTTATACCGGGGCGCAGGTTCACATACGTACCGACAGTGCGCATTCCAAGGCGCGCATCATGGATATCGACCATGCCCGTGTCTGTGCCGATATCAAGGCCGGGCGCGTCGTGGTGGTGGCCGGATTCCAGGGCGTTAACGAGAAGGGCGATATCACGACCCTGGGTCGCGGCGGTTCCGATACCACGGCGGTTGCCATGGCGGCGGCCCTCGATGCAGACGAATGTCAGATCTTTACCGACGTCGACGGCGTCTACACGACGGATCCCCGGGTGGAGCCCAAGGCACGCAAACTCGATCGCATCACCTTTGAAGAGATGCTGGAGATGGCCAGCCTGGGTTCCAAGGTGCTGCAGATCCGTGCGGTCGAGTTTGCCGGAAAATACAATGTACCTTTGCGCGTCCTGTCGAGTTTCGAGGAAGGTGGCGAAGGCACCCTGATCACCCTGGAGGAAGATGGCGTGGAAGCGGCAAAAATTGCTGGAATAGCGTTCAATCGTGACGAGGCCAAACTGACGATTCGTGGCGTGCCCGATCAGCCGGGTGTGGCCTACAAGATCCTGGGTCCAATCAGCGAAGCGAATATTGAAGTCGACATGATCGTGCAGAATATCGCCACGGACGGCACCACGGACTTCACTTTCACCGTGAACCGCGGCGAATACAGCAAGGCCCTGAGTATCCTCAACAAGGTCTCGTCTGAACTCGGTGCAGCAGAAGTTGTCGGTAAGGATACGATCGTAAAAATTTCCCTGGTCGGTGTGGGGATGCGTTCACACGCGGGGATAGCGAGCAAAATGTTTGCGACCCTGTCGCAAGAGGGCATCAACATTCAGATGATCTCCACCTCGGAGATCAAAATCTCGGTGGTGGTGGAAGAGAAATACCTCGAGCTGGGTGTGCGTGCGCTGCATCAGGCATTCGATCTGGCCGAGGAATCTGCCGCCTGAAACGGTGTTTTGCCTTCTGCTGCGGCTGGGATGTTGCTAGAATCGCCACGCTCCTGATCCATAATAATAAAGGGGCGAGGTTGGCAAACGGACACATCCGATGATTCCCAGGGATCATGGCTGTCTCGTCGGTGTGTTGGAAAGGAGTGAATCCATGTTGATTCTGACGCGTAGGGTTGGTGAAACCCTGATGATCGGAGACGAGGTTACCGTCACTGTATTGGGTGTGAAAGGCAACCAGGTGCGAATCGGCGTGAATGCGCCGCGTGATGTCTCCGTGCATCGTGAGGAGATATACGAGCGCATCAAGGCAGAAAACGGCGGTTCGGACGGCTGAAGGGTCGCAGCGAGTCGTTTTTACCGCCGAGACTCGAAGGTTGAGTCCCCGATAGGCGCACCCCGGATCGGTCTGCAGGGGGCGTTGCGGTGAAACACAGTTTTGGAGAGACAGCCGTCGCGCAGTGACGGCGGCCCCGAAGGGGTGAGGGACGTAGTCCCGAATAATCGCGCTCCCCGGCATGGTCCGCAGGACCATTGGAGCGACGAGCATAGTTTTGGAGAGATGGCCGAGTGGCTGAAGGCGCTCCCCTGCTAAGGGAGTATGGGGTTTATAGCTCCATCGAGGGTTCGAATCCCTCTCTCTCCGCCATATTCAGTGGCGTGGATTCCTCTGGTTTGATTGACAGAACTGTCAAAAACAAACAAAATCCGCGCCTCACAATTTAGCGCCCGTAGCTCAGCTGGATAGAGTACCTGGCTACGAACCAGGTGGTCGGAGGTTCGAATCCTCCGGGCGCGCCATACAACTCAGTAAATCAACCGGTTAGAGCATGCGGCTTGACCGGTTTTTTTATGGCTGTCCAATAGCGCGAAATCGATCCATTTATTGGACAGATGCTGCTGTTTTGCTCCTTGTTCTGAATGGATAATTCCTGCGCAAGTACCGATCGTTGTTTAGAAAAGTCCGTAGTGTTTTGATCCTCATGACGGGCTGCTGAGTTCTGCACGTCTGGGTGGAGGATCAGCTGGCGGCAGCGCGCTGAAGACCTGCTTACGGCAGGGATACAGGGGTGGCTTCCCTGTCACTATTGCTACAAAACGTCACGAACTTAATGCATAAACCTCCCGAATTGGGATATTTCTGCTTGCTCCCATAGTGGGAGCATGTTAGGGTGTGCCAATGAGGGTGATCGCAAAGTCCATGCTGCGGAAGTTTTGGGAGAGTAGCCCCAAATATAGAGATGCAAAGAAGCAAATGACGGAGTGGTTCAATTACTGTGCGGCAGCGAAGTGGAACACGCCGCACAAATTAAAAGCAGATTTGCGTAATGCGAGTATCTTAAAGAACAACCGTGTTGTTTTTAATATATGCGGTAACAAATACAGAATCGTAGTACTTATGGATTATGTTCGGCACGGAATGCTTATTCGCTTTGTGGGCACCCATAAGGAATATGACGAGATCAAGAATATCGAACATATTTGAGGTTCATGATGAAGCTGAAACCTATTAAGAATGACCGTGAACTGGATCGTGTGTTAAAGCGCATCGATGAGCTATGGGGTGCAAAACCCAATACGCAAAAAGGCGATGAGCTGGATGTCTTAATGCTGCTCGTTGAGAAGTACGAAGATGACCATTATGCAATTCCCCCATCGGACCCTGTTGAGGCGATCAAGTTTTTAATGGAGCAGAACAACTTGTCGCGAAAAGATTTGGAGCCATATATCGGGACGAGTGGGCGTGTGTCTGAGGTGCTGAGTAAAAAGCGAACTTTAACGCTGGCCATGATCAAGAAACTGCACGAGGGTTTGAAGATTCCCTACGAGTGTCTTATCGCATGAAAGTGGTTATAAGCGCTAAGAGAAGTGGGTAAGTAACTGTCCAATAGATGGCTCAAAATAGCCCAAAATGCGGGCAAATAAGGCCAAGGAGGCCAATTTTATTGGACGGTGTAAATTGTAAAAAGCATTGTTTAACAATAGGATGCACGTATCCAGATGGAACACTACGAACCAGGTGGCCGCAGGTCGGTAATCCCTCCGGGCGCGCCATTTAAAAAGAACCCCGCCGTGCGCGGGGTTCTTTGTTTATTGGTTTACCAGGGGTTCGAAATCCCGGCAACAAAAAATTTCCAGCAAGTGCCGTTAGAGCGCGGCGCGAAGCCAGTGCGGGTTTTGCAGTTCGGTCCGCGCAGACAATGGTCCTGCGCGATCACATCGTCATAGTCTCGCCCGGGGTCATGACTTTCACTTTGACGGGTGAATCGCCCAGAGCGTCGATCATTTCCTGGGGCGTTCCTTTCAGGGGCGGGAATGTTCCGTAATGCATGGGTACGACCATCTTTGGCCGCATCAAGGTGCCCATGGCATAGGCTGCGCCTTCCGGGCCCATGGTAAACCAGCCGCCAATACATACCAGGGCCAGGTCGGGCTTGTAGTACTCACCGATCATCTTCATGTCGCCGAACACGCCGGTGTCACCCGAATGATAGATCTTGTAGCCGTTCTCCAGCTCGATGATATAACCGACCGGCTCACCCCCCGCGTGTACCGCGCCATCGTGGGAAACCGTGGAGCTGTGCTCGGCCCGAACCATGGTTATTTTTATGTTGTCACCGATTGGCGTTACCGTGCCGCTCTTGTTCCAACGCAGCAGCTGGTCCTTGGGCACCAGGCCGAGGCTGCCGTACACGCTACCCATGTCAGCATTCATGCCGACTTTGGCACCTGTCATTTCAGCCAGTGCCTGCACATCGGCAGTGTGATCGAAGTGACCGTGGGTCACGAGGATCAGATCCACTTTGCCCAGTTTCTTGAGGTCCTTCAGTTCTTCAGGCGTCTTGGGGTTCTTCAACAGGAAGGGGTCAATCACGATTACCTTGCCGCTCTCGGTGGTGAGTTTGAAGGCAGACTGTCCAAACCATTGCAGTTCGAATGCATGGGACTGGCCCACGCCGATTCCAAACAAGACCACTGCGGCCAGTACAGCCCGGATTGATGAAAAGATTCTCATAGAAGATTCCCCGTTGAGATGATTTTCCGGTGACGTGCCCCGACCGAAATGTAGCGGGGCCCTGATGAAATCCAACGTAAAGCTTGTTTTTTCGCGGCGCGGGAGAAGGTTGCACCAACTTCAAATTCATCGACCCGCGACTGCAAGCGCCCGACTATAGGAAACACATATCGAAACATCAATTTATCGTTGTCAAAGATTCCCGCGGAGATTTCGGGAGATTTCAGGGACAGACGGTGTTTCCGTCGACGGACGTCAGCGAACGGCCTGGGGGCGCAGCACGGCATACAAGACTTTCTCGGCCCGTCCAGCAATCCCCGGTGCTTTGCTTTCGCGGTTTCCGGCCACATTCAATACCGCTGGCTGTGTCGCCTGCAGCCATGGCCCGACCGTCTCTGCAGCTTTTGGCTCGAAAGGATTCACGACGAGGAACGGCTTACCGATCTTCTTCGCATGATCGACGGTCAGTCGGGTGCCGTCAGAATCGGGATTGATTGCAAAGATCAGGGTGGCGTCGCTTTGTTCGACGTTTTGGCGAGTCCGTACTGCGTAGTCCGTGCTGTTGGACTCAGTGAATCCGAGATCCTGGAGTGCGGGCTTCGGCCCCTGCTCAGTTTGCCAGCCCCTGGGAACCAGGCCGCCTGTCGGGATGCCCAGTCGTTTCCCGACCTCGATAATGCAGCTGTCCGCACCCGTTTGTCCGCCGCTGATGAGCTTTTTGATCATGTGTGTTGCTTTTTACGCTGCTGGTCTGGGAGGCAAGGGTAAACGCGAATGAATGTCAGCTTCTTTAACAGAATCAGTCAATAAGAATGCTTTAATCAATGCGCATGTCATTGTTTTTGTGTGATAAATCGTGACTTGGCCCGGAAACTGCTGAGTCAACCTAACCCGGCTTCCTGGCGGTCTCGAATCAGCGCGGGCTGATCCGGAATCGCTGCCGATGGGACGCTTGCAACGAAGGCACAAAAAAACAGGATCGCCCGACGGTCCAGAGGAGATGAGCAGCCATGAAAATCTACCGTACCGCAATGCTTGCCGCCACGAGTTTGACTGCAATGTTTGGCGCCTCCAGCGCACTGGCTGGCGGCTTCGGATGTCGAAGTGCCCTGGCCCCGGGATCTTCGCCCTGCTGGCCCTCGGGGTGGTGGGTGCGATCGGCATCTCGCGCCTGCGCAAGTGACACGTCTGAAAAGGGGAGGAGTCGCTATGAAAAGCTACCGCACTGCGCATGCTTGCCGCCACAGCGCTGATTGTCAGCTTGGCCACTTCCAGCGCATTCGCTGGACCATCCGGCACCGGGTTTACCTGGACCGGGCATCTTCGCCCTGCTGGCCCTCGGCGTCGTCGGTGCAATCGGCATCTCACGCCTGCGCAAGTAATTCTTCAGGAGACCCAAGCGATGAAATCACTAAAAAACACTGTCCGGACGATGACACTGGCACTGCCGATGATGCTCACCTTCGATGTTGCGCACGCCAGCGTGGCAGGCCGACCTGCCAGCGCCCGGGATTTTCGGATTGATTGCACTGGGCGTAATCGGCGCTCTGGCGATCTCCCGTTCGCGTAAATAACCACCTTAGTAGGCCATACTCCGACGAGATGGGGAAAAGGATGTCCCTCTCATATCGTCCTTAATTAATCAGTCGATCGCCGTATGCTGGAACTAGGCTTTGACCCAACTATCCCCGAGGCCGCTTTCTACGGCTCGCTCGCGCTGTTCGCGCTGATCGAGCGTATCCTGCCGCGGCGCAAAGACCGTTATTCGTTCGCGGTGCGTTGGGGCAGCAATTTCTTTCTGCTCGCATTGGAACTGCTCATCGCCTGGGTGCTCGTGCCCGGTGGCCTGATTGCGCTCGCCGCGTACGCACAGGCGCAGGGCTGGGGATTGCTCAATAGCCTCTCGCTGGAATCGGGCCTGCTGCTGGTCATCGCCAGCGTGCTGCTGATTGATCTGGTGAAATACTGGGAGCACCGGCTGTTGCACCGGATCCCGTGGTTTTGGCGCGCACATGTCGTGCATCACGCCGATCTCGACGTGGATTTCACCACGACGCTGCGCCATCACCCCTTCGAGGTGCTGTTGAGCCTGGTCTTCGGGGCTATAGCCGTCGTCACCCTGGGGCTTTCGCCACTCGGCATCTTTGTGTTCAGCGTCCTCGCGCCCGTCGTGGCCACGATGTCGCATGCCAACATCCGCTGGAACAAGACGCTCGACAAATGGCTGCGCCTGCTGATCATGACCAGGGATGCCCACGCGGTGCACCACTCGGCACTCCGAAAGGAGACGGACTCCAACTACAGCATCGTGTTCATCTGGTGGGACTACCTGTTCGGAACTTACCGTGCAGTGCCCGAGCAGGGGCTCGACCGATTCGACGTCGGTGTCGAATACTTCCGTACACCACAGGACCTGACCGTCGCGCGGGTATTGACGATGCCGTTCCGGTTGCCGAAAGACGTCGGCGTCGCCGAAACCCTCGGCTGGGGCCGAAGAAAGGTCTGAGTCGGTGACTTGAGCCGTGGCCGGGTCATGACGTTTCGCTGGAATCAACCCTCGCACAGAACGCCGATGAGCAGTGACTCGACAGCCGGTGCCAAGACGCTGCCCCCGCCGGCAATCGTATCGTCGCTCTGGGGCGTGACGATCATCGCGCTGGGTGCGGTTATCGCCACGCTGGCGGTCGTGTATGCAACAACGATCTCCAGTGCCGTCAGTATCTGGATAAACAGTGAAACGCACCAGTTTTCAATGCTGGTGTTGCCAATGGTGCTGTATCTGATCTGGGATCGGCGCGCGCGACTTAAGAACCTGAGACCTTCAGCCAGCTACGCAGCCACGCTGTTGCTCTTGCCCTTCGGCATGCTGTGGCTGGTCGCCGATGTCATCGATTTGTCACTCGGCGTCCAGGTGGCGGTACTCGGTATGCTGCAGGCCGCCGTGCTGAGTCTGATCGGTTGGGGCGTATACCGGCGCCTTCTTTTCCCGTTGCTGTTCCTGTGGCTGTTGGTGCCGTTCGGGGATTTCCTGACCCCGCATCTGATGCGCCTGACCACTCAACTCACGGCGGGCGGCTTGTCGCTATTCGGACTGAACGTTACAACCGACGGCAATATCGTGATCTCCGAGGCCGGCCGTGTCGGCATTGTCGCTGAATGCTCGGCGCTTGATTTTCTGATTGGCAACCTGGTGCTGTCACTCTTCTACGCCAACCTCGTTTTCGAGAAACCGGGCAAGCGTATCTTCTACGTGGCTGTCGGCTTGCTCCTGGCCATCGTTGCAAACAATGTGCGCACGATCAGCGTGATCATGATCACCTACTGGTCCGCCGGTGAGTGGGATCTCCTGTCTGACCATCGGCTATACGGTTGGTTGATTTTTCTGCTGTTCGTTGTCGCGCAGATGCTCGTGGGTGCGCGCTTCAAAGACCCACATCCAGCGCCGCCGTCTTGCGCATCGGTGGAGACCACCGTTGCGTCCGGTAACCGAAAGCGGTCCTACCTTGTCATGTCTTGCCTTGTTGCTTTGCTTGTGCTCCCGCCATCACTCGCCGTGATGGCCCGGTCCGACCAGCCACTACCGCAGCCTGGCACTCTGGATGGCCCGGAGTGGCTCACGCCTGTACCGCCGGCTGCGGAAGACTGGCATCCGGTTTTTGCAGGTGCACAGGCCGAGTTGTTGGCCAGCCACAGGGTGGATGATCAGATCGTGCAGTTTTATGTTGCGTACTACTGGGGACAGCATGCCGACGCAGAACTGATTGGCTGGCCCAATGCGGTTTACGATCGCAAGACCTGGAAATTGCTGGAACAGGCCTCCCAGATGGCGCTGATCGAGGGCGAACAACTCGCCATTGCCGAAACGCGGCTGCGCGGCCCGCAGCGAGCCCGAAGGCTCACCTGGCACTGGTACTGGGTTGATCAGCAGTTCACCGCCAATCAGCTGATTGCCAAGCTGTTGCAGGCAAAAGCGACCCTGTTCGGCGGTGACACCAGGACGGCGGTCGTCGTTTTGTCAGTCCTCGAGCAGCCCGAACCGGGGGAATCCCGACGGGCAATGCAGCAATTTATCGACCAAGCGTCGTTCCTGAAGCCGATGTTGATGAACGCAGGGGGCCTGCTAGTCGAACCTGCCGCGGCGGACTCCCGGCACTGACGACGCGGTCAGAAAATGGGCAATCCTTCCCGGCATGTCATATTCAGCCCATCTTCTGGAAAAGCAGACGTGATTGATCGCACAGGCATTTAAAGATTCCGAATTTTCTTCCGCTAGTTACCGTACGTACTCCCATTTTCGATAAAAAGGGTTTTTGGTGCTTCGGTGACGCATACGCGATTTTCTGTCTGCCGTTTTTTATGGCTGCTTTCTCCTTTTGTATTTTCGCCAACCCCTGTGTCGGCGCAAGCGGAAGCCTTCGCGTTTACGCAGCCCCTGGGTTGCGTGATCAACCCCAGTATCGTCGCCGATCTGGGTAGCGGCGCGCCCGGTGTGCTGGACCGGGTTCGGGTTGAACGCAGCGATTTCGTCAAAGTGGGTGACGTGGTGGCCGAACTGGAGTCCGGTGTGGAGACGGCAGCCCTGGAGCTGGCGCGGGCCCGGGCTGCGGAGTTCGAATCGCAGGTAAATACTGCGTTGGGGCAAGGTTGGAAACCGCGTCATAGCGACGCCGGGGACCGGCAAGCGCTTGCCGAGCTCGAACTGCAGTATGCGGAAGAAAGCCTGAAACGCCGCACCATCCGGAGTCCAATCGAAGGTGTGGTCATGAGACGGTTCAAGGTGGCCGGTGAGCACGTCGAAGCTCAGCCCGTGGTGCGGGTCGCTCAGATCGATCCTCTGCATGTTGAGGTCACCGTTCCGGTCGAACGGCTCCGCACTGTTCGCAAGGGGCATGCAAGCCGTGGTCTGGACCGAGTCGGCAGGCAGTACGAAATGGCAGGCAACGGTGGACAGGATCGACCGGATTGCCGATACGAACAGCGGCACCTATGGCGTTCGCCTTTCAATGAACAACCCGGATCACCTGATTCCGGTCGGACTTCGCTGCCGTGTGCATTTTGTATCCGAAACAACGGTTGATCTTGTGGCGCCGGGGTTGTCCGCTGCGGCACCGGTCGATGCCGCCGCCCAAGCGCAGGGCCTGGAATCCTCAACATCGGTAGCAAGGTCAGTGCCGGCGACGCAGTCGAGCAAAGAGCCGGCGGATCTCGCGCCTATTGAACCCGTTGCCGGGAGCCTGTGTGGCTGGTTGGGGCCCTATGAGAGCGTGCGCGCGGCCAAGGTGGCAGCCAGACCTCTACGCGTGGATGGGGTGGATGTCAGCGTACTGAAGAGGCCCGGACAGAAAATGGTGGGATTCAAGATCGTCTCGCCGCCCCAGTATTCCAGGGCAGACCTGAAGGCCTATCTGGATCGTCTGCGCAACGCCGGCATGAGTGACTTCATCCCGCTTTCGAAGAAGCAGGGCGCCCGGCGCGTTGCTCTCGGCGTGTACCACAGTCGTGGTCCGGCGGAAGATCGCGTGGAGGAACTCGAGGCAAAGGGCTTCGAGGTCGAGATCGGGCCCTGGTACAAGAAAAAGGAAATGCACTGGCTCCTGGTAAAGGGGGACACCTCGCTACTCGACCCCCAGGTTGCACAGAGACTCGCTGACGGAGACGGTGAAAACCCGGCTCCGGGGCTTTGCGGCCGGGTCGCCAGCCGCTAGCGGGGCTCTGAGAGTAACCGAACTTACCAAGCAGCCCACTAGCCGCCGAGTTTGCGCACCAAGTTGGGGCAAAAGACCCTATTTAGCTAAAGGTTATTATTTTGCGGTCGCTGACTCGCTGTAATCGCCTATTCAAGGAAAGACAAACATGCGCCTGCTGAACCGGTTCACAATCAGGACAAGGTTGATCATATTGACGGTCGATTTTATCGCCGTGGTTCTCTTGATTGGTGCAATGAGCCTGTACAGCCTGGACGAGGGTCGGCGCGACCTTTCGCGCATGCACGGCGAGTTTCTGGCCGACGGTTTCAGTGTTTCCCAGATCCTGGAAAGGCTCGGGGAGACCCGGACGCATATGTTGCTCGCCCTGCAGCACGATCCGAAGAACCCGGCTGTCGATCTCCACCGCCACCCAGCGGCGGCGCACACAAGGCGCATGCGCACTTACAGCGCCGAACTGAGCGAAAGCTGGTCGGCGCTGCGACCACGCGTTCTCGACAGCGAGCTGGCAGACCTGGGCGCAACATTCGACGAGGAGTTGACCGGATTCCTGAACGAGGCGTTGGAGCCCACCCTGGCTGCCCTCGAAGCCGAGGATTACGGCAGCGCGGTGCTGCACGGCGACGAAGGTCGCGCAAAAGCGCTACGTCGCCACCCGTCGCGCCGCCGAGGCGTTGCTTGAGGCGAAAGTTGGGCAGGGTGATGTCCTGATCGTGCATGCGGATCAGCGTTACCAGGCCAATATCACGGTCTTTTCCGCGCTGCTCGTCGGTGGCCTTTTGCTGGCGATCTTTGTAGCGGTCTTCACGATCCGCAGCATGTCACGGGCAGTGCGTGCGCTTGACGGCGCAGCGGTTGCCATGGCAGAAGGCAGGCTCGTCGCGCGTGCCGACGAATCGGGCTCGGACGAACTCTCGGATGTGGCCCGATCATTCAACCGCGTGGGTGACAAGTTTCGTGAGACCGTCGAGGAGGTCAGCCGAACCGTGCGCCGCCTGACGTCATCCACGGACGCACTCACCGAGATCACCACGACGACGACCGAGGCGGTCGGAAGGCAGCGGCAGGATACGGACCAGGTCGCCCGGGCGGTGCAGGAACTTTCGGTCGTGGTTCAAGATGTCGCACGCAGTGCCAATGAGGCCGCTGTCGCCGCCGAATCGGCCGACGCGGCGTCCGCGACGGGCAAGGTCGTCGTGACACGCACCCGTGATGCCAACCACACCCTGGCAGAGGACGTTGAAAACGCGGCCAATGTGATTGCCGAGCTGAGTGCAGACAGTCAGCAGATCGGCTCAGTACTGGATGTGATTCGGGGGATAGCGGAGCAGACCAATCTGCTCGCCCTGAATGCCGCGATCGAGGCGGCGCGCGCCGGTGAACAGGGACGTGGTTTTGCGGTGGTCGCGGATGAGGTGCGCACACTGGCGAGCCGGACACAGCAGTCCACCGAAGAGATCCAGTCCATGATCGAACGCCTCCAGGGCCGCAGCCGGGATGCGGTGGAGGTCATGGACAAGGGGCGGAAGAATGCCGAGGCCTGTGTGCTTCAGGTCGCCGAGGCGGAGGAAGCCCTGGCCCAGATTTCAGAAGCGGTGGCGAGCATCAACGCGCTGAATGCGCAGATCGCCACTGCATCGGAAGAGCAGCGTGCCACAACCGAGTCGATCAACGACAGCGTCGCCGGCATCAGCGGTGTGGCCGACGAGACGGCCGTTGATGCGGCAAGAACGCTCGAATCGGTAAAGCAACTTGCCGAGCTGGCGGCCCGCCTGCGGAGTTACTCCGAGGCCTTTGAAACTTCCGCCTGAGACGGAACAGACACTGCTCGGTGATGAATGCGGATAATAGTGTTGTCGTGTCAGTCGCTGAGCGATCGAGACGCTCGATGCGGTCAACAGGGCCGTGTAGCCGATAACAGAAGCCATGCGCTCGGTTGCTGGAATGATGCGTTTCAGTCCAATCCCACATGCTCCGCAATAGTAGACGGGTCTTCTGGAATCGCTCCCTTTGGCCGGGATTCTGAACGGTGCGCCGCGCAGGCCAAAACGGTGACCGCCTAGCCATCTGCCTTTCACGATCCGTTTCCCTTCATGACACAGCTTCGTTCACCTGTCGACACCTGATGTTATCTGGCGTTTCTGCCCTCTGAGTATCCTGATAAGCTTCACCGTTTACACCCAGTGGGATTCATCAAGTGGAACTAGATAAGGACCAGGTTCGGAAAGTATTTGCCAAAGATCTCACCGAGGTGTTCATTACCATCGGGATCATCGCCGTATTGGTCTATATGAGCGTGCGTATTTTCGCACCGTTCATGGGCCTTGTTCTTTGGGGGCTGATTCTTGCGGTCACGCTCTATCCATTGCATCAACGACTGGCAGGCAAGATTGGCGGTCGGCAGGGAAGGGCTGCAACACTCCTGGTTCTGGCCGGTCTGCTGCTGATCGGTACTCCGACGGCGATGCTGGGCTCCTCTTTTGCGGGCCGTGTTCAGGAAGTGACCCAGGCGCTGCAGAACGAAACCATCCAAATTCCGGCCCCGGCAAAATCCGTGGCCGAATGGCCACTTGTGGGAGAGAAGGTCTACGGGGTCTGGAACCAGGCATCAACAAACCTTCCGGCCCTGGTGCGCAAGGCGCAACCACAACTGAAGGAATTCAGCAAAAAGATGCTGGAGATGGTGGCAAGCACCGCAGGCGGTGTGTTGGCGTTCCTCGGTTCGCTGATCATCGCCGGCATCATGATGGCCTATGGCAAGTCGGGTGCACTGGCCATGTCGCGCATCATCTGCCGGGTGGCTGGCAAGGAGAAAGGTCCGGGTTTTTACAGTCTCTCGACGGCCACCATCCGGTCGGTCGCGACGGGCGTGGTGGGTGTGGCCTTTATCCAGGCCCTGCTGCTGGGCCTGGGCTTTATGGCGGCCGGTATTCCGGGGGCCGGTGTGTTGGCGATAGTGGTCCTGCTGATCGGTATCCTGCAGTTACCGGCGTTGTTGATCTCCCTGCCGGCAATTGCCTATCTCTGGTGGGCAGGAGGTGATTCCACCATGATGAGCATCGTGTTCACCGTCTATCTGCTGGTCGCGGGCGCGGCCGACAACGTGCTAAAACCGTTGTTGCTCGGCCGTGGTGTCGACGCGCCCATGCCGATCATTCTGCTGGGTGCGCTTGGCGGCATGGTCTCGGCCGGTCTGATCGGCCTGTTCGTCGGCGCGGTGATCCTGGCCCTCGGCTATGTGATCTTCATGAACTGGGTCGCCGAAGGTGACGATGAACCCTGCGAACCGACAGCGACCGAAGAGCCCGACGCGCCTGCTGCCATCGAGTAGCCAGCTGGATGTGCAGCTCCGTCAGTCTGATATTGAAGCGTGCGGCCCTGCTTTGTGGGGCCCTGGTGCTTGGCGCCTGCACCACATTGGGGCCGGATTATCAGGAACCACAAGTCGACTGGCTGCAGGACTGGCAGTCTTCTGTTTACGGGCAGGCGGACACCGGAGCGGAAGCAGGCGAGGCCGATTTCCGTTTCTGGTGGCAGCAGTTCAATGATCCGGTATTGAATCAGCTGATCGAACTGGCAAAGCAGGAGAATCCCTCGCTGCGTATTGCCGGCCTGCGGATCCTCGAAAGCCGGGCCCAGTTGGGTATAGCCGGCAGCGCCCTGTATCCGCAGGTGCAGCAGGGGACCGGTGCGGTCACTTATGTAAACAATCGCTACCACGGCGGCAATGTGCCCGACGACAGCCAGAGTTTCGTCGGCTACCAGGTGGGATTCAATATTGGTTGGGAGCTCGATTTCTGGGGGCGTTTCAAGCGTGGCATCGAATCCGCAGACGCGGCTTTTTTTGCCTCCATTGCAGATCAGCAGGATGTGCAGGTATTGCTGAGCGCCCAGGTTGCCGATCTGTACTTCGCCTACCGCACGACGCAGCTGCGTATCGTCATTGCACACGAGAATGCCGCGATCCAAAAACGCAGTTTCGAGATCACCGACAAGATCTTCAAGAGTGGTAACGGTTCCGAACTGGATGTGCAACAGGCCAAGACCCAGTACCTGGCTACGCTGTCGACCATCCCGGACCTGGAAGCGACCTTGAACCAGACCCGGAATGCACTGTCCACCCTGCTGGGCCGGGCGCCGGGTAATCTGCCCGAACTTGCCGGCGAGGTAAAAAAACTGCCCAGCACCGCATCGACCCGACTCCCGGCTATCCCGGCCAGCCTGTTGCTGCGGCGTCCCGATATCCGCGCTGCGGCCTCGCAGGTTGCGGCGCAGTCGGCCCAGATCGGGATAGCCGAGGCCGACTTCTATCCGGCGATCTCCCTGCTGGGCAGTATCAGCTGGTCGGGTAGCACCCTGAATGGCAGTCCGGATACCGGCAGCCTCGGCGTGGGTCCCGCGTTTCAGTGGAACCTGTTTGACCATGGCCGCATCGAGAACAATGTGCGGCTGCAGGATGCGCGCCTGCAACAGACGATCGAGAGCTATCAGAATACTGTGCTGCAGGCCGCGCGTGAGATTGACGATGCCGCGGTCGGCGTGATGAAGACGGCCGAAAAACAGATATTCCTGAATCAGGCCGTGCAGGCATCCGAACGTGCCCTGGATATCGCGAACAGGCGCTTCCGCGAGGGCTATTCGGATTTTCAGCGGGTGCTGGATGCCCAGCGTTCAAAGTTTGCTCAGGCCGAGGGTGCGCTGGTCAATCACGGCAGCCATATCAGTTCCGTGATCAGCCTTTACAAGGCGCTCGGCGGTGGCTGGCAGGCTACTCCGGTCGAGCAGTTGATTCCCGAGGATATGCGCGACCAGATGCAGGAACGTACCGACTGGGGAGATCTGCTCAGTGCGCCGCTTCCCCTGAACCCATCAGCAACTTCGGGTGCTTCGCAAAAATGAGTGAGAAAACCGAACCGGAACAGGCGACTGAAGATGCGGTCGAGCCGGAGGAGAAAGCGGAAGAACAGGCTGCAGCCACATCCGTCAAAAAGGGCGTGTTGTTCATCCTGTCGGTGATCCTGCTCAGCCTTGTCTGGTATCTGCTGGCCGACCGTTTCACGCCCTACACCAGTCAGGCGCGCGTTAAGGGCTACGTGGTGGGTGTGGCCCCCAAGGTCGCCGGCCTGGTCACCAATGTCTGGGTGAAGAACAACCAGGAGGTGCAGGAGGGGGAACGTCTGTTTGAGATCGACCCTTCGCAGTACGAGATCGCGTTGCAGCGCGCGGAGTCCGATCTGCAGAACGCCCGCAACCAGGTCGGCGCCGGTACCGCCGGGGTCGAGTCTGCAAAGGCAAATCTGCGTTCGGCGCTGGCCAACGAGCTGAAGGCGCAACAGGACGCCAGTCGCCAGGAGCGCCTGTACCGCGAGGATCCCGGGACCATTTCGGTGCGTCGGCTGGAGGTCGCACGCGCCACGCTGGAACAGGCCAAGGCCAAGGTGCAGGCTGCCGAGGCTGAGATCCAGCGCGCGATCGAGCAGCAAGGTGGTGAAGTTGACGACAACGCCATACTCAAATCCGCCATGAGTGCGGTTGACAAGGCCGCACTGGATCTGAGCAATACGGTGGTCAAGGCGGCATCGCGCGGGGTCATCACCGACCTGCGGGCCGATGTCGGCCAGTATGCCGGCGCAGGCGCCCCGGTCATGACCCTGATCGCGATTCATGACGTTTGGATCGATGCGCAACTCACTGAAAACAACCTCGGTCATCTGCGGGTGGGCAGCCCGGTGGAGCTGGTGCTCGACTCAATTCCCGGTCGGGTGTTTGCCGGCAAGATACGCAGCATCGGTCTGGGCGTGAGTGACGGCCAGACGCCACCACCACCGGGCCAGCTGCCGACGATAACAAACAATCGCGACTGGTTGCGCCAGTCACAGCGCTTCCCGGTGATCATCGAATTCGAACCGGGGCAGGCACAACAGTTGCGTGACCATGTGCGCGTCGGCGGTCAGGTGGATGTCATGGCCTACAGCGAAGGGCATTCGCTGCTCAGGCTCCTGGGTAAGGCCTACATTCGCTTCATGAGCTGGCTGGCTTATGCCTACTGACGACTGAAGATGCATATTCAGGCAAGGCGCATCTTCCGTTTGAGTGGCACCGTGGCCCTGGCCCTGGCCGCGGCCTATGCCATGCAGCTGCCCTTGCCCTTTCTGGCACCGCTGTTCGCCTTGATGCTTACCGCACCACCCAAACCGCCGATGGGGCTCAAGGGCCTGTTCGGTCTGGTTGTGGTGGTGGCGTTGTCGCTGGGTGTGGGCCTGATACTGATCCCGCTGCTGGTGAAGTATCCCGTTGTTGCGATATTGCTGGTGACACTCGGTCTGTACCTGAGCTTTTATCTGACGGTACACAAGGGCAAGGCCTTGCTGGGTGCCTTTCTGACCATGGGCTTTACCCTGATCTCCGCCGCGGGTACGGTGGACTTTGCGCTCGCCACGACGCTGATCAAGTCGCTGGTGATCGGGATGACGGTTGCCGTCGTCTGCCAGTGGCTGGTGTATCCCTGGTTTCCCGAAGATCCGGCCCCCGGCCAGCAGACCCCTGTCGCAAACCCCAGTGTCGAGAATTCAAACTGGATCGCACTGCGCGGCACCCTGATCGTGTTGCCGGTCTACCTGCTGGTATTGACCGATCCGCTGGCCTATCTCGCGATCATCATGAAGTCGGTCTCCCTGGGTCAGCAGAGCTCAATGGTGAATGCGCGGAACGCGGGGCGAGAGCTGCTGGGCTCCACCTTCCTGGCCGGCTGTTTCGCCATTCTGTTCTGGATGATGTTGGGTGTCTTGACCAATCTGTGGATGTTTTTCCTGCTGATGCTGCTGTTTGGCGTGTATTTTTCCAGCAAGATCTATCAGCTGATCAAGAGCCGTTATCCCGCATCCTTCTGGCTCAATGTCGGCATAACCATGCTGATCCTGCTCGGTCCGGCGGTGGAGGACAGCGACAGCGGCAAGGATGTATATGCTGCGTTTCTGGTTCGTATGGGACTATTCCTCGCTGTTACCCTTTATGCATGGCTGGCCGTATATGGTCTGGATTACCTGCGCAACCGACGCATAAATCGGACTGCATTGCAGGATGCGGTGAATAACGCCTTGTAGAATTGAGCCCAGGAGTTTGGCCGGTCCGAGGAATAAATAGCTCCGACTGGCTCATGCGAGATGCCACGGAAGTCGATTAGTTCGCTTGTCGCACACAGGACCCTGCGCTAATGTCATTACTATGAAACGACTTATCGCCATATTCGTGCTTGCGGCCTGTGCAACGGCCGGCGCAGAGGTTTTCCGCCAGGTAGGCCCTGACGGTGAGGTTTCCTTTTCCGACACGCCAGCCCCGGGCGCCGAGCGGGTCAATGTGGATCCTGCGCAGACGGTCAGCTTGCCGCCGGTGCCGCAGCGCGCGGTTGGAACGGACCAGTCGAACGGCAATGCCAAAGCAGAAAAGAAACCGGCCCTTGCCAGGTTCGCGATCGTGGAGCCGACGAACGGTGAGAGTATCAGGGCCAACAACGGCAAGGTAACGGTATCTCTGTCACTTCAGCCTGCGCTCATGCCTGGTTACACCATTGACCTTGTCGTTAGTGGTGGGGATGTTGAAAAGGTCTATTCCGGCGCGACGCTGAATTTCGAACTTAGCGATCTCCCCCGAGGTGAACATAATGTGGTGGCCCGGCTGAAGAATGGCAGGGGTGAACAGGTGGTTGAGGCTGGGCCGGTCACCTTTTATGTCCTGCGCGTCGCGCTTGGTGGATGAAATTCCGGCTGACGCCTGCACGGTCCAGCTGTCCAACGCAATCTGAAACCCTGTAGATCCTGCCTAATCCGCCAAACACTCGAAACGGAGAAGTCGCGATGTGGAGGCTTTTACCCCTTTGTCTCTTGGCCGCGTGTGCTGCCATCAATCCAATTAAGTCGACGTCCGATGGAAGTGTTACAGGCGTGCAGCCGCGCATCATCCGCGCGCTGCAACTGCCGCTGCATCCGCCGACCCTGATTGTCCAGGGCGAGCCCTCAAGGTGGACCTTTCGCGATTTCAATGTCTCCGGCTGGGTGGACGAGAATGGTTTCTGGGACATCCGGTCCGAGATTTCTCACGGAAGCATTCGCTGTGCAACTTATGAAGTGGGTGTCCAGTTGGGCAGGGGGCGGCCCGCCTGCAGCAATGTCGACTGGTTGACCAATGTCGAATATGGCTCACGCGTCCAGCACTGCAACAGTGCGACGCGGATTCATTCCGGTGGCGGCAGGTTTTTCGACACCTCGGCTGTCGAGGCCGCAAACTGTGCGCGGGTGGTTGTCCGCTGCGACGGCTGCTGATCCGCGACGCGAGCCGTCCGTCTGATGCGTTTTTCGATGCCGCACATGATTCGCTTGTTCTCTCATCCGCCCAAGGGTATTTTGCAGAGTCGGCTGAAGTACAACCCTCCCGAGTAAGTCCGATTCGGACAATGAATGCCTTCAGAGGTTACTCATGAAACCATCGCGCCCTGAACCCCTGCCTTTCGAAAACCCGCGTTTCTACCTGGCTCGGATGTTGTTGCCCGTACTGCTGCTGGGGTTTGCCTTTTCGGCCTTCGCCGTCGAAGCGGATGCCGGGGATTCTCCGGACTGGGTTCAACTGTTCCTGGGCCTGTTCGGCGGGCTTGCACTGTTTCTCGGCGGCCTCCAACTGTTGTCGGAGGGCATGACCAAAGCCGCCGGTCAGACAATGAAAACGGTGCTCGCAAAGCTTACGACCAACCGCTTCAGTGGCGCGTTGACCGGTGCCTTTGTAACGGGCGTACTCAATTCATCAACAGTAACAACCCTGTTGGTGGTGGGCTTCATCAGCGCCGGTTTCATGACCCTGGCGCAATCGGTCGGTGTGATCATGGGAGCCAATATCGGCAGCACGGTGACGGCCCAGCTGCTGGCCTTCAACCTGTCGGCGTACTCCCTGGGTCCGGTTGCGATCGGTTTCTTCATGATGTTCACCGCCAAGCGCGAAAAGGTGAAGTACTACGGCATGATGATCATGGGCATCGGCCTGGTGTTCTACGGCATGGGGCTGATGAGCAGCGGGATGACGCCGCTGCGCACCTATGAGCCTTTTCTGCAGATCCTGAAAGGACTGGAAAACCCGATTGCGGGTATCGCGGCCGGCGCGGTGTTCACGGCCATCGTGCAGTCCTCGGCGGCCACGGTGGGTATCGCCATCGCCATGGCGAGCGAAGGGCTGCTGGCGTTGCCCGCCGGTATTGCGCTGGCGCTTGGGGCCAATATCGGTACGGCCGTCGACCACTGCGTTCATGGGTATTCTCAGCAGCAAGTCTGCAGAGGCTACACGGGCCTCCGTGGTGCACGTTGCATTCAATGTGCTGGGTACGCTGATATGGCTGCCGGTAATCTGGTTGCTGGTGGACATGGCGATCTGGATATCGCCCACCAGCCCGGAGCTGCAAGGGACGGCCAGGGCGGCCGCTGAAGTTCCGCGTCAGATCGCCAACGCCAACACGCTGTTCAACGTCATCAACACGCTGTCTGTTCATCGGGTTCACGGGCTGGTTTGCGAAGATGGCGGAACGCCTGGTACCGGAGCGCAAGGTACCGGAGGGTGTGATCATCGAGCCGGAGTTTCTCGATGAGGCCGCACTCAAGGCGCCGTCCATCGCACTGCAGCAGGTGCGCCTGGAACTCGGGCGGGTCGGCGAGATCACGCTCGGCATGCTAAAGGATGTCGGTCCTGCCTTTAAAGCAAGGGACCTTGCGGCCTTTGAGGACATTGCCCGGCGTGATGACCAGGTCGACATCCTGGAGACGGCGATCCTCGAATATCTGGGCAGGATCCGTATGGGCATGTTGACCGAGAAGGAGAGCGACGACTTCCAGGGCTTGATGACCGCAACCGACAACATCGAGAATCTGGCCGATGTCATCGAGACCGATATCGTTGCTCTTGCGCACAGAGTGGTAAATTTGAAGTCTGTCTCGGGCGAAGAAACCCGGGCAATGCTGACGGAGTTGTACGATTCCACGGTGAAGGCGGTCGAACTCGCGGTGCAGTCGATTCGAGACAATGACCAGCATGCGGCCGAATCGGTAATGATGCTCAAGAGTGCGTTCCGCGAACAGTCAGATAAGCTGTTGGGCAGGAAGGCAGCGCGACTTTCGGCCGAAGATCCAGATTATCTGGCACTGGTAAGACTGCAGATGGGCTTCGTAGATCAAATGCGGCGGATCTATACGCTTTCCAAAAGGATTGCCAAGGTGACCCTTCCGCCAGCGATCGCGCAGCAGGCCTGACTTGTCCTATGGCATATGCAGCAAAGGGACGGTAAGTCGGGCTGAGCCCGGCGTTCTTCGGCAGGCACAGCCTGCCCTACGATATCAGGAGCAGGGCCAGGTAGGGCACGAGATTGAAGATCAGGAAAAGAATCTTGAAAAGCCCGAGGAACGAATAGACCACGGCGTTATAGGTTTCGCGGTGGATCGGGAATAGCTTGTTTTGTATGCGGTACACCAGGTCCGGTGCAAAGGCGAAGAACAGGGTCCACAGGATCAGGATGCCGCCATCAATGATGCTGCACCACATAAAAAAGGTTGTGAGTGTCTGGATATCCATTGCGTTCCCCGTTTCCTGGTTTCAGCTCTTCCAACAAGCTGTCTATCGGGCTCGTCCCCTGGGCATGGGTCGGGGCCTGGGCCGAGGCCGTGAAGGCAACTGTGCCGGTGGTCGCGCACCCGGCGGGCGATGTCCGGGCGGTGGGCGACTGCCGGGAGGGCGATGTCCGGGTGGTGGGCGACTGCCGGGAGGGCGATGTCCGGGGCGCGGGGGGACCACGACGTTAACGTCACGGCAACAAGGTTGACGGTAATAGGGATCTCGCCAATAGCTGCCCGAATAATAGCCGTAACTGGCGCTGGTGTACGTGGAGCCGGAAGATCCGCAACCCTGGGCTATCAGCAACCAGGCGCACACAGCCGTGCCGATGAACATACCGCGGACATAACTGCTCATCGCTGCATCTCCTGTTGCTCGTCGTCTACATAGTCCCATCGCAGCAGACCGATGGTTGCGCCTGTGGGGTCGGTGACGATGGCCAGCCCCCCGTCCGCTATTTCCGCTTTTGGTTCCAACAGCAACTTGCCGCCGTGGGCGAGGGTGCGCTTCACCGCCGCATCGATATTCTCGACACGTATGTAACCGAGCCAGGTCGGTGCCGTGTCAGTGTCGGGCGACAAGGCGCCGATGCCGGCCCGGAGATAGCCGTGGCTCTTCAGCAGGTACTGCATGATTTCCGGATTGCGCCCGTCCGCCTCGGATTCATAGGCAAAGAGCTCGGTGTAAAAGCGGATCGATTCACCCAGGTCGCGCGTGAACAGTTCACGCCAGATCCACTCTCCGAATGCGGCACGGTAATCGCCGGGATCGCCGCTCGACGAGTGGATGATGCCAAAGGGTGCATCGTGGATGTCTCGCAGGACGGCGAAATCCCCTCGGTCCGCGAAGGTCCTGGTATCCAATTGGACGTGGCCGCCACGACTGCTTATAGCGTCCTTGGTCACATTGACTTTTTCCACCGATATGTAGTGGATCCATCGGCCATAGGAATCCCCGCCGTCCGGTGCCTCTCGATAGGCCAGCCCGGCCACAGGCAGGTTATCGAGATAGAAAACCCCATAGGGTTGCGGTGGTTCCTTGATCTGGCGCCATTCCCAGCCAAATACCTGCTCGTAGAATTTTCGTGATACCTCGACATTGCTGCTGAACAAATCTGCCCAGACGAACTTGCCTGGCAGGTATTCCCCGGATGCCGGTTCCGTGATCGGTGGCAGGCGCGGCACTTGGTCCTGCTGCGCCGGGGCGGCGGTGACCATGGCCATCTGCGCCAGAAAAATCCATCGTAAGAGTCGCATGTGAATAGAAGCCCCTGTCGTGAAACCAGAAAAATCTTGCTCGCGGGATCATCCCGGAACAAGTGCAGGAAAGCCAGATAGCTATCGGCATCCTGGGAGTGCAGGTCGGGCGGGACCGATGTGACCTCTCATTGTGTCCGGTGCGTGTTTCAATCCGACAGATAGTGTCCGGTTTGAGAAATGACCAGTTGCCCGATATGACCATCGAGTCTCTGCTTCAGCCAGTCTCGCATATTCTGCCATTCATGTTTTTCGGCCCTGCTGAGTAATTGCAGTTCGATCTGAAGATATGCGCCTCCTTCATTCACAATGACGGAAGACCTGGATCCCGATGTTCGGGGGGGATATTGCCAACCGTTCCCAGTCGATCGTGTGCCCCTGGCTGAACGCCCGCCGCAGCGCTTCGACGAGGCGCTCAAGTTCGACACCCAA
The DNA here is from genome assembly GCA_963759055.1 of uncultured Gammaproteobacteria bacterium. Lineage (GTDB taxonomy): Bacteria > Pseudomonadota > Gammaproteobacteria > Chromatiales > Chromatiaceae > Thiosocius. Next base: position 40,734 of record CAVWYD010000010.1, on the reverse strand, counting down.
TTGGCTGCAGAGCTGCGCCTTCCGGTTCCTGTCTGCGAGGGTGTCAAACTCGCAGCGCAGCGCATCACCGATCTCGTAGGCCGGGCGCATTCGCTGATCCAGAGCCCAATTGCCTGCTACCTCTGGTTTGGTCTCCTTTTCCGCGGCGACTTCGGTCTGCAGGAAACTGCAGTCATTGAAGGCGCAGTAATGTTGCACGACTGGGGCTGAGATCTCTTTTTCCGTACCTGAGCGCGGTCCCGAGACCACGATCGCCTGCCCCTCGACGATGATCAGAACCTGGTGGCGGAGATCGACATACAGGCTGAAAGGCGCACCCTGGCCCAGCCTCGTACGGGCGCCCTGGAGTTGACTTATCAGACCCTGCGTGGCGCGCTGCCACCTTGCCAGCTTGGCGCGTCGCGCCGGCGTGCTCGCACTGTCATCTGCAGAGGTCTGTAGTTCGCGCGTGTAGGCATCCAGCAGGACGTCCAGCGTGATGGCGGCGAATTCCCACTGCTGGTCCTGGCCGGCTGAAATTAAGTGTCTCGCAAGCTCGGATATCTGCGGGACCTGCGCCGGCGCGCGCATTGAAATTCTGGGCCCTGTGGCCGGCGGTGCGGCCCATGTCGGGAACCCCAGGAACAGTATCGTTAGAAGGATGCCGGGAAAAGCGATGGTTTGACGATTCATCACCGTTAAAGCGGGGGAGATTACGTTGCACACATAGTACCCCGCAGAGGTGTTCGATGAATGCTCAATGCCGCACTCATTTCACGAAGGATCGATCGCGTCGATGGGCCCCCGCTTGACTTGCCGGGCGCGGTGCTATGCTCAGATGGTAAGTTTTTTCCATCGGTCGGGTGGGAACGCGGGGATATCTTGCATTGAGCATCAAACCACATGCCTTCGTGGCCATGCCTTTCGGGACCAAGCCGGGGCCGGATGGCGAACCACTGGATTTCAACCGCATCTATGCGGAGTTGATCAGGCCTGCCCTTGAAGAGGCCGGGCTCACCGCGTTTCGCGCCGATGAGGAGGTCCGACCGGGGGATATCCGCGTCGATATGTTTCAGGAGCTGCTGATCGCAGACCTGGTGGTCGTGGATCTGACCATCGACAATCCGAACGTCTGGTATGAGCTCGGTGTCCGGCACGCCCTGCGCGCGCGTGGTGTTGTACTGATTTCCGGCGGCCATTCAACCAAGGCATTCGATGTCTATACGGACAGAAAACTGCGTTACGGTATCAGCGGGGACGGTCCGGATCCTGACAGCCTCGACAAGGACAGAGAGCGACTGCGCGAGATGGTTGCCGCCACCATGGAGTCCTGGCACGGGCGCAAGATGAGCCCGGTCTATCAGCTGATCCCCAACCTGATGGAGCCTGACTGGCGGACACTGCGGGTCGGCAATCTGCGTGAGTTCTGGGAATCATATGACCAATGGGAGGAGCGAATAAGCCGGGCCCGTCGTCATGGCCGCGTCGGCGATATGCTGGTCCTTGCGGACGAGGCGCCGGTGGCGGCATTCCGTGCCAGCGCGTGGATCCGGGCAGGCAAGGCACTGCGTCGGGCCGGTCATTACGACTTCGCACTGGAGCAGCTCGAGAAAGGACTGGCGATAGAGCCGCTGAACCGGGACGGTCTGCACGAAAAGGGCATCTGCCTGCAGCGTCTGGCCGCAGAGCGGCGTCGCGGCTACCCGATCGAAATGGCACGCAGTCATTACCGGGGTATGCATCAGCATGGTTTCAACGATGCCGAGACCTGGGCCTTGCACGGACGTGTCGAGAAGGATGCCTGGACTTTGAGTTGGTGCCTGCCTGATTCCTCGCCACAACAGAAGATCGACGATGCACGTTACGAAGATGCCCTGCTGCGGGCGGCTATCGAGTGTTACGAAACGGCTTTTCGATCCGATCCCAAACATTACTATTCCGGCATCAATGCATTGACCCTGATGCATCTGTTCGAATACCTGACCGGCGACCGCAGCCGTCAAGAATTGATGGACACCATGGCCGGCGCGGTAAGGTTTGCCGCCGAATGCGAGGAGGACCAGGAGCAGAAGTACTGGGCGCGGGCATCACTCGGTGATCTTCAGGTCCTGATCGGTACGCCTGAGTCGACAGAATCCGCATTCAAAGAAGCCGTAGCGATCAACCACGGCAACAGCTTTGCCCTGGATTCGAGTCGCCAGCAACTGCTGCTGCTGCAGCAACTGGACTTCGCGCCACAGAATGTTGCTGCCGGTATCGCGGTATTTGATCGAGCGTTGCGCCGACTGCCTTTGCAGAGCAGGAAATGGGAGCCCCGGCATGTTTTCCTGTTCAGCGGGCATATGGTGGATGCACCGGGGAGGGATACCCCACGCTTTACCGAAGATATGGTGGCGGCGGCCGGAGAGAAGATCGCCGCCGTCCTGGCGAAACTCGACGCCGGTCCCGATGATCTGGCGCTGACGCAGGGAGCCTGCGGCGGCGACCTGCTGTTTACCGAGGCCTGCCAGGCGTTGGGGATCAAGGTCTCCTGGCTGCAGCCCTTTGACGAGCCCGAGTTCATGCAGCGCTCGGTCGTTCGATGTGGTGAACACTGGCGATCGCGCTACCTGGCGGCGGCCCAGGGGGTCGGTCAGGCGATATTGTCTGCACCCAAGGAGTTGGGCGACCCTCCGCCGTTTGCTGAGGACGGCTACCCTTATGAGCGCTGCAACCGCTGGCTGCTCTACACGGCACTGGCCTGGGGCGTCGAGCGGGTACATTTTGTCTGCCTGTGGAATGGCGGTGGTGGTGACGGCCCGGGCGGGACGGCACACATGTATGACGAGGTGGCGAAGCGGACCGGACAGGTGCACTGGATAGACACCCGCGAACTCGTGTCTGAGTAACTGCCGGGACACTGAACAACAACCGACCAGGGAGCACGCGATGCAAGAAAAGCTACGTGAACGAATCAGGGCGCCGGGCCAGAAGCGGATCCTTGCCTGCGATGGTGGCGGCATCCTCGGTCTCATGTCAGTGGAAATCCTCGCCAGGGTTGAGAAGGAACTGCGCGACCTGACCGGAAACAATGACCTTGTCCTGGCAGACTGGTTCGATTTCGCCTGTGGCACCAGCACCGGGGCCATCATAGCCGCCTGCATTTCCTGTGGTATGTCGATTGACCAGATACGCGCCTTTTATCTCGATAGCGGCAAGGACATGTTCGACAAGGCCTCACTGCTCAAGCGCCTGCGTTACAGCTACAACGACGAGCCCCTGGCAAGGAAGCTCCAGGCGGAACTGAACAGGGCGCTCGGCTATCAGCCTTCGTCAGGGCAGCCGGATGCCACCCTGGGTGATGAAAACCTGCGCACACTGCTGATGATGGTGATGCGCAACCACAGCACGGATTCGCCCTGGCCGGTCAGCAATAATCCAGCGGGCAAATACAACCAGCGGGTGCGGGATGACGGTACGCCAAGGCTGGACTGCAACCTGGATCTGCCACTGTGGCAGCTGGTGCGCGCGAGTACGGCTGCACCGACGTTCTTTCCCCCGGAGGTGGTGACCTTCGCCGAGGGCACCGAGCGTGAATACCAGTTCGTGTTCGTCGACGGCGGTGTAACCACCTACAACAATCCGGCATTCCTCGCGTATCAGATGGCGACCGCCGAACCCTATGGAATCAATTGGAAGACCGGCACCGAGGAGATGCTCATCGTATCGGTTGGTACCGGCAAGGCGGCCAATGCCCGGCTCGATCTCGAGGCTGGTGACCTGTGGCTGCTCGATCATGCCAAGAACATTCCCGCCGCGCTGATGAATGCGGCCTGCGATGGCTGGGACATGGCGTGCCGTACCATCGGTCAATGCCGCTTCGGTGCCGAGGTGGACCGTGAGTTTGGAGACATGGTCGTCGATCCCGCAGGCTCCGCTGAGAGCACCGGCAAGCTGTTTTCCTACGTCCGCTACGATCCGGACGTGACCGCATCCGGACTGGCCGCGCTCGGTCTGTCCGAGGTGGATGCCGAGCATGTGCGGATGATGGACAGTACCGAGCACATCGCCGAGATTCAGCAGGTGGGTGCGGCCTTTGCAGACAGGCATGTGGATCTGCGCGGGCATTTCCGTGGATTCCTGGACTGAATCTGGTTGCAGGCAGATCACCCGCACGGGCAATTCTGCGTAAGCGCCAACACTCGGGTGCCCCAATTTCGGATAGACTGTCCGGCCGATGGGGCCAATTGCAGCGGATTGCCGTGTTGGATCCCCTGGATACACATAAAAAATGAGGAGATGACTATGGGCCTGTTCGATTTTGCCAAAGACCTGGGGAAGAAGCTGTTCGGATCCAATGATGATCCGGCACAGAAGATTGAAGAGAGCATTGCCGCGGCAAACCCGGGGGTCGACGATCTCGGTGTGACCTTCGAGGACGGCGTGGTGCATCTCAGCGGAAAGGCGGCCTCGGCCGAGGCGATGGAAAAGGCTGTATTGATGGCCGGTAATGTCAAGGGCGTGACCGAGGTGAAGATCGACGGCATGGACGCGCCCGAGCCCGAGCCCGAGGTCGAGTACTACACCATCGTGAGTGGCGACTCCCTGTCGAAGATCGCCAAAGCGAAGTATGGCAATGCAATGGATTATCCGAAGATTTTCGAGGCCAACAAGGAAGTGATCAAGGATCCCGACCTGATCTATCCGGGGCAGAAGATCCGCATACCGCCGAAAACCTGGTAAGCGTTATCGGGCGCAGCCCGACAGTGTTCATAGGAACGCAGAGGCCGCAGAGGTTTCGCAAAGGGCGCAGAGTCATTTTTTTAATTGAACTTTGCGGTCTCTGCGCCAACTTTGCGCACTTTGCGTTCCCGGCCTGCCCGCAAACCCTGCCAGACCCCCTCAAGCCTGAGGCCGCATAGTTACGTAGGGCAGGCTGCGCCTGCCAGCAACTGTCAGTTTTCTGCGCCCCCGCATGCTTCGTCGAAAGCATCGACCCAATAGGGCTCCGCCTCACACGAGCAGCAGTCACACCAGACCTCGACCCCGTCATGCATGCTCAGGCTCATGCCGCCGGGTTTCGCCGTGCCGGCCGGCGGGGAATTGCTGGGCGGCGTCGGTTGTAAGGGTCGATTCCGCTCAGCCATGCGCCTTATCCTCATCTGGTTTCATTGGGGGAGTGCTCAGAGAAATGTTCTGGTCGCTACCAGTCGCTTGCCCCAGAACGGATTTTCCAGCGAGGCGCGCGAAACCCGTTTGCCGCTTGACGGTGCGTGGATGAACACACCGTCACCTTCGTAGATACCCACATGCCGGCTCTTCTGCCAGTCGATTTCGAAAAACAGCAGGTCGCCGGGTAGCAGATTGCTACGTTCCGGCACGCGCGCCTGTGCCAACTGTGATGCGGTCGTGCGGGGTACATGCACGCCGGCCTTGCGATACGCATATTGCACCAGGCCGCTGCAATCGAAACCTTTACGGTTGTTGCCGCCATAGCGGTAAGGCGTGCCGATCATCTGCCCGGCAACACGCACCACCTCGTGGCGTGTCGGCGAGACCGCCTGATGGCCGGAATCGCCCGTGTAGGTCGGTCCGCTGACGGGTGAGGTGCCACAACCACTCAATCCTGCTGCCGTAACCGCAACCAGGAGCGCGTTTCTGATTTTTCTCAACCAGCCGTTTGTCGAAGCCATAGGATCAACCGGATTGCCTGCCTATGAGCATAGTCGGCACCGGTCACCTTGGCTTGAACCCTTACGGCTTCCGAGTCGCCGGATGCCATTTTTTCTCGCGAACCCCCTCTATCCCCAGCCATAGATGGACCTCCTTGGACGCCGGACCGAGGTCGCGCTTGATGCCGAAGTCGGCCAGGGCAAAGCTGGTGCGGCCCTCGAAGCCACGGCGGTAGCCGCCCCAGGGGTCCATGCCCTCACCGATGTGTGTCACATCGATTGTCAGCGCCCGGGTTATGCCGTGCAGGGTCAGCTCACCCTGCAGTTCGCCTTTGCCGTCTCCCAGGTCGCGGTAAGAGGTGCTGACAAAGCGCGCTTCCGGAAACTTCTTCACGTCCAGAAACTCATCATCGCGCAGATGCTTGTCGCGTTCGGCATGGTTGGAGTCGATGCTCGCCGTGTCGATCGTGACCTCTATCTTGGCGGCGTTCGGGTTTTTCGAATCGTAGCTGAACTCGCCTTCGAAGCGGTTGAAACGGCCGACCAGCCAGCTGTAGCCCAGATGCTTGATATGAAACTGGATGAAGGCGTGTGCGCCCTTGGTGTCGATCACGTAGTCGACGGCCTGGGCGGTACCGGACAACAGCAGGATCAGGCCTATTGCGAGACGTTTTATCGTGACTTTGTTCATGCTAGGTTTCCTCGTTACTTGGGCTGGATTGGGGTCTGTACATACGACGCAGGGTGTCGTCTTTGAGTATGAAGTGGTGCCTCAGCGCGGCCCCGGCGTGCAGGGCGATCACCGTCAGCAGGATCATCGCCAGGATGAAATGCACCTCTCCGGCGATATCCTCCTGCCCCTCGATCCCCTGCAGCGTGGCTGATATCTCGAACCAGCCGAATACGTCGACCGCGCGGCCGTCCGCGGTGGAGATGAGATAACCGCTGACGATCAGCAGCAGGGGCAGCAGGTATAGCAGCAGGTGCGCGGCGTGTGCGAGCCTGAGCTCCCGGCCTGGGGGCAACACTGGGGCCGGCCGCAGATTGCCAAGACGCCATGCAATCCGAACCAGCATGATGAATCCGAGCAGAACGCCTATGGAACGATGCAGGTCCGGGCCCTTCTTGTACCAGGGATCGTAGTAGTCGAGACCTGTCATCCAAAGGCCCAGCGGCAGCATCAGGGCGATCATGGCCGCCACCGTCCAGTGCAGGACGATGTGCATCAGGCCGTATCCGTTTGTAGTGTTTCTCCAGATCATTTCACGTTTGCCAGGGTTCCGCCGCGTGGCGCAGCATCAGGCTCAATATGGTCAGCAAAACCAGTAACAGCAGCAGGAAACCAATGAACGCAGACCAGCCGATGCTTTGATAAATGAAGCCCGGAAAATAGGAACCCAGCGCCCCCCCGCAGTAATACGCTGATACATACAGACCATTGATCAGGCCTTTGCGTTCCGTCTCGAGGTGATTGAGAAAGGCCGACAGCACGCTGTGCAGGGTGAACATGCCGGCGGCGAAGATCAGCATCGATACATAGGCCAGCTGGTTGCCGGGCAGCGCGAACGCCGCCGTGCCGACCAGGTAAACCAGGCTGCCGGCGACCAGCGTCCGGCGTTCACCGCCGAACAGGTTGATCAGGCGCAGGGACGTCAGGGCGATCACGACACCGATAAGGTAGCCGGTATATACCAGGGCGATGGCACTCTGCGAGATACCCGGATCGTTGTCGCGCATGTGGAAAGGCAGAAAGTTCAGCATCGCGGCGAACACGAAGAACAACAGGAATGCGCTTGCCAGCCCCTCGGCATAGACGGGTCGCCGTGCCAGCTTGCGAATCTCGGCCAGATGCACCTTGCCCAGTCGCAGGCGCGGGTCGGAGGCCAGTCGCGTGGTCAGCCATGTGGCGACAAGAGCGGCAATGGCCCAGAACAGAAACGCCGCCTGCCAGCTGTGAAGATCGGTCAGCAGGCCGCTCAGCGCCCGCCCGCTGTAGCCGCCGAAGATGGTGGCTGCGATGTAGATCGTGATGTTCTTGCGCGTTTTCTGCTGGCCACCGGCGGCCGAGCTGTAGGTCATCAACGCGGTGAAAACGGCCGGCAGCATCAGTCCCTGGATGGTGCGCAGCAGAAAGAAAACGGCATAGTCCGGCCCCAGGCCGAGGGCAAACTGAGCCAGGGTAAGGACGCCGAAACTGGCTGTCAGCATGTGCTTGGTTGAAACGTGTTCGAGCACATAGCCGTACAACAGCGGACCCAGCGCCAACGGGATCATGGTAGCCGTGGTCAACAGGGCGGTATCGCCAATGGGCCGTCCCCACTGCTCCGCCAGCAGGGGCAACAGCGGTTGGGTGGTGTACAGGATCGCGAACCCGACGATGGTGCAGTAGACCACGATGGCGAGGTTGCGAATGCCCATTCAGCTTCCGATGGCGGCAGTGAAAGGCGGAGTATACGGTGCCCTTGGAGGCGCCCCGCGCCGCCGTGGTGAAAATAAATCAATCTTGATGCCGTGGGTTTTCTGCGGGTTTCGATGCGCTGCCGGGCACTTCTGCGATGGGCAGCGGCGGGCGCCTATTTCCACCGGTGCTGCGCATGACGGATAATGCCCGGCTTGAACCGAGCAGCCGGAGCGCATCGTGAAGTTTACTGTCGAAGAATTCCGTAACTGGAAGTCGAAAAGGGTCACCCTGCTGGGCATGTCCGGTGTCGGCAAGACCCATATCTCCGCGATGTTGCGCAAGCAGCAGTGGTACCACTATTCGGGCGATTACCGGATCGGTACCCGCTATCTCGATGAGAGCATCCTTGACCTGGTCAAAGAGCAGGTGATGCAGGTTCCGTTCATCAGCGAACTCCTGCGCAACGACTGGATCTACATCCGCAACAATATCAAGATCTCCGATCTGGGCCCGGTTCTGTCATTTGTGGGCAAACTGGGGAATCCGGAACTCGGCGGTGTCCCACTGGAGGATTTCCAGCGCCGCCAGGCAAAATATCGGGATGCCGAGATTGCGGCTATGCTTGATGTGCCGGCCTTTATCGACAAGGGGCAGCAGATATACGGCTACCCGCACTTCGTCAATGATGTGGGTGGCTCTCTATGTGAGCTGGATGAGCCGGGCGTGATCGATCTGCTGGTTGAGCACACCCTGATGCTGTACATCCAGGTGACCGACCAGGAAGAGGAACAGAAGCTGATCGCACGTGCGCAGAGTGATCCCAAGCCGCTTTATTACCGTCCGGATTTCCTGCTCGAGCAGTTGGACGCGTATCTCAGCGAGACCGGCCTGCAGTATGCGGCGCAGATGGACCCGGACGAATTCACCCGTTGGGTTTTCCCGCGCCTGTTTCGTTCCAGGGTGCCCCGTTATGAACAGATTGCCAGACAGGGATATACCGTGACCTCCCGTGAGGTGGCGCAGGTGCGGGACGAGCAGGATTTTCTGGCCCTGATGGAAAACGCCATCGCGCGTGCCGGGTAAGTAATCATGCCGATCGTTGCGCATAATTCGCTGCCGACCTTTGAGCGTCTTCGCCAGGAAGGCGTCAACGTGCTGCCGCCTGACCGGGCATTGCATCAGGATATCCGTGAGCTCCACATCGGCTTGCTGAACATGATGCCGGACAAGGCGCTGGCGGCGACCGAGCGTCAGTTCTTCCGGCTCGTGGGTGACAGTAATCCGATCGCGCAGTTTTATGTGCATCCGTTCACGCTGCCGCATCTGGCACGCGGCGAGGCGGCGACCGCGCATGTGGAGAAGTACTACGACACCTTCGAACAGGTGCGCGAACAGGGGCTGGACGCACTGATCATCACTGGCGCGAATGTCGTTGGTTCGGCGCTCTCGGAGCAGCCGTTCTGGGAGCCGCTGATCGAGGTAATCGACTGGTCCTTCGACAATGTCACATCGACCCTGTGCAGCTGTCTGGCCACGCATGCAGTACTGGAGTTTCGCTATGGCCAGCGCCGGGTGCCCCGGCCGCCCAAGACCTGGGGGGTTTTTCCGCATCAACTTGTCGACAAGAATCACCCGTTGGTCTACGACACCAATACGCGGTTCGATGTGCCGCATTCGCGCTGGAACGACGTGTCTCGTGCGCAGTTCGATGCTGCCGGTCTGCACGTGCTGGCCGAGAGTGACGTTGGGGTGCATCTGGCCACCAGTCCCGACGGCTTCCGATTCGTTTTCTTCCAGGGACATCCGGAGTACGACACCGTCTCGCTGTTGAAGGAATACAAGCGCGAGGTCATGCGTTACGCAGTCGGCGAGGTGCAGGCTGTATCCGCCCTTTGTCGACAATTACTTCACCGAGCAACAAAAGGCGATTCTGCGTGAGTATCGGATCCGGGTGGACGAAGCGGTCGCGGCTGAGAGTCGCATGCCCGATTTCCCGGATGAACTGTTGATCAGGGGGCTGGACAATACCTGGCGCGATACCGCGCATGCGGTGATTGGTAACTGGGTCGGTCTGGTGTATCAGCTTACCCATCGTGATCGGCTTCAAGCCCTTCATGGACGGGATTGATCCGGATGATCCGCTTGGGTTGAAGAAACGCTGATTCGTACGCGGTATCTTGTTTTCGTTCGCGCGGCGGTTCAGATCCCCGCGCTCAGACGAGCAGGCGGTGTGCCGAGACATCAAGCCAGCCCGCTCAAAGCGGGCCTCGATGTCCGGAACACTGTCGATCAGTCCCGGTAAGCCTGGGCAATCCAGTAATCGACACTGAAATACTTGCCCGCGCCGATAAAGAACAGGGCCAACAGCATGATGAAGTAGGTAACCGCGAATTCGATCCCGTTGTTGAGAACGACGAATTCACCCGAACCGGTCAGCCATTCGAAGTTGCCGTGCTGTTGCAGCAGTGAATTCGCTGCTGCCAGGCGTTCTGCGGATTCCGGGGTCTCTGCAATGGCCGCCCAGCCCTTGTCCCAGTGCACGGTCACGGCGGCCACCACCATGGTGATCATCAGCGGGATCGAGATCCAGCGCGTGGCCAGGCCGATCAGCAGCAGGATGGCGCCGCCGGCCTCGGTCAGGGCCGCTGCCCAGGCCATCAGTTCCGGCATCGGCAGACCAAGGCCCCAATCCGGATTGCCGAACCAGGCGATGGTGCTCTCCATGTCGCCGAGCTTGTTGGTTCCGGCCATCCAGAAAATCGGCACCAGGTACAGGCGCATGGCCAGAGGTGCGAGAAAATCGAGAGCGCGGAAGCTGTCGAGCAAGTCCTGCAGGCGGTTCAGTAATCCGATCATCACGTTCCCCAGGTCGTTTTTCGTATGTTGTTGCCGCGCGGTGTTCGAAATCAGTTGGGCTTCAGGCCCGCGTGCCCAGAATCACATTGCGCTGGCGCAGATCGTCGAGAAGTTCTTTGCCCGCCGCGATCACCGTATCGGCATCCGGGTGGTTCAGCTCCTTCGCGATCGTCTTCAGTACATCCAGACCCGTATGCTCGGGGTTTTCTTTCAGCAGCTGCAGCAGGCGCTGGGTGACGGCATTGATCTCCAAAAAGTGGACATCATCGGCGCGGTCACGATACACGACCAGGTGGGTAGGTTCCGCCGGCTGCTCCTGCGGCAGGTTTTCCGGGCCTATGGTGTGTACAGGCCAATGGTAGCTCAGATTCCAGGCAGTGGGGCCAACCAGGGGGCGTCCGCGCAGCAGATCGCCGTTGGGGTCGAAGTCCCCGAGCTGTTCGTCCGCCGTGCTGATAGCGACTGCCAGTTCCACGTACTCGTAGTGCGCCAGCTCCAGCATGAACGGCCAGTCCGCCGCCTGTGGTTCGCGTTCCTGTTGCAGGTACTCGAGGAACTCCTGGCCCACCTCGGTGAACAATGGGGTCACACTGCGGTGTCTGACCATGAAATCGCGCACCAGCGCATACCAGCGTTCATCGCTGCTGATCTGGCGCAGGATGGGAAAGTTTCCCGCCAGCTGGTCATTGATGTTGTTGAAAAAGATTTCTGTGTAGATGGCCATCCGGCGGGCAGGGACGCCGTCCGGAAGCGGGGTGTTCTCCGGGTCGCGGATGTGCGCCGTGAAACTCAGCTGCTGCTGCTGGAAGCGCGGGAGTGTCTGGTCAGGCGACGTTTGCACCGCTCGCCTCCCGGTGTCGGTTTTGAAGTTCAACGATCTGGTCTACTTCACCCAACAGCTCGGCCAGCGGCGGGATATTGAAATCGCGCTCCAGCAGTGTGGGGAAGACACCGTAGCGTGCATAGGCCTCGTCGAGCAGGTCCCAGACCTCGGGCAATACGTCTTCGCCATGGGTATCGACCCGCAGGTTGTCTTCCTCGCGGTAATGACCGGCGATATGGGCGTACATGATGCGCTCGGCCGGGATGCCGGCCAGGTACTCGCGGACATCGAAACCGTGGTTGATGCTGTTGACGAAGATATTGTTGATGTCGAGATGGAAGCCGCAATCTGCCTCCGTGACCACGGCATTCAGGAATTCAAGTTCGTTCAATTCACCGGCGGGCGCGGCGTAGGTGGACACATTTTCCATCCCGATCCGGCGCCCGAGCACGTCCTGGACGTGGCGTATCCGGGCGGCGACGTAGTGCACCGCCTCTTCGGTAAAGGGGATTGGCATCAGGTCGTACAGCTGACCACTGTCGCCGCAGTAAGACAGATGTTCGGTATAGGCTTTTGCGTCGTGCCGGTTGAGAAAGTCTTTCAGGTCCAGCAGAAACTGATCGTCCAGCGGGGCCGGGCCACCGATAGACAGAGACAGCCCATGGCACACCAGGGGGTAACGCTCGCTGAGGCTGCGCAGCGCCTTGCCACGTGCCCCGCCGACCCTGATCCAGTTCTCGGGCGCGATCTCCATGAAGTCCACCTGTTCCGGTGGATCGGCCTGCAACTCCGCCATCAGGTCGTGACGCAGGCCAAGGCCGGCGCCGCTCACCGGATACCGCCTGTGCTGCAGAGGCTGGCTTGTGTTTTTCATATCGCGTTCCCGTCAGCGCTTACGAACAGGCCCCGCTACCGGGGCCTGTTACTCGATACAGCAGGCGATCGGCCACAAGGCCAGACGCCTGCATTCAGTCGCTGCTCAGATTACTTGGCGCCGCCGCACTTGCCGGCACCGCACTTGCCTTCCATCGGCTTTTCAGCGGCCTTGGAACCGCCGCACTTGCCGGCACCGCACTTGCCTTCCATCGTCTTTTCAGTGGCCTTGGAGCCGCCGCACTTGCCGGCACCGCACTTGCCTTCCATCGTCTTTTCAGGCCTTGGCCGCCGCACTTGCCGGCGCCGCACTTGCCTTCCATGCTTTTCAGGCCTGGACCACCGCACTTGCCGGCACCGCACTTGCCTTCCATCGTCTTTTCAGCGGCCTTGGTTCCACCACACTTGCCGGCGCCGCATTTGCCTTCCATGTGGCTGCCGGCGATCTGTGCGTAGCCGCCATTCAGCTCGGCCAGGCCGAACGGATTGCTGGCGGCATTGGCGGCACCTGCCAGCATCATCGAACCAACGAAAGCGGCACCAATGGCAGCGGCAACGGGTTTCATGGTTTGTCTTGGACATCTTCACTTTCCTCATGAGTAGGTGTTGTCTGGGACGCCGGTGACTAGGTGCCGGTGAGTCCCCAGTGGGTCTTCAATCGCCCGCCCAGTGTCTTTTTATCTATCACCTAAGCGGTTGATTCATATAAGATTATTTCTTTTCACCTGGCATGCGGTACAGCATCTTCGACGCCTGTCTGCGGCCAGGGTTCAACTCAATAGACCGGGGCGCATTTGGGGTTTATTTCAGCCTCCGAGTTTTTTCAGACACTCCAGGTAGCGCTGCTCGTCGGGCGCAGCACCGCTGCGCTGGGCCTCCCAAAGGGCGACGCCGAGGCAGTCCATCATGGCGTGCTCGGCGGCATGGTTGTCGCCGAAGCGGGCCACCACCTGCTGGTAACTGCCGCGAATACCCTGCGGGCGGTCGGAGCCGATCTGCTCGGCCAGGGTGATATGCATGCCCATATGCAGCCAGGGGTTGGTTTCTCCCTGCTCCGGCGTGAAGTCACGATCGAGTTGCTCGGCATCGTCGAGGTGACGATGGTACTCGGGGTGCTGTTCGATGACCTGGACGACAAGGTGTTCAAGCGGTTGCAATGCCTGGCCTTTGAGTCGCTTCTCCCAGCTGGTCTGAAAGAAGCGTCGGAGCTGTTCGCGGTTCTGTCCGAACATCAAACTCGGTGGTCCCTGATTGGTCGAAGCGGCATGGTGCCACACAGGTGGCAGTGGCTAGAAGACCCGAAAGGTGAATTTCCGCACAGTTTATGCCCGGTGGTTCGTCGCATCTGGATTATTCGGTCTTGTGCCGGTATTCGCACAGGTCCTCGATCAGGCAGGAGCCGCAGCGGGGTTTGCGTGCGAGGCAGGTGTATCTGCCGTGCAGGATAAGCCAGTGGTGGGCATCGATCAGAAACTCATCCGGCACCAGCCGCAAAAGACGCTTTTCCACCTCGAGGACGGTTTTCCCGGGCGCGATGCGGGTCCGGTTGGAGACCCTGAATATATGTGTATCGACCGCCATGGTCGCCTGGCCGAAAGCGGTGTTCAGCACCACGTTCGCGGTTTTGCGCCCGACACCCGGCAGGGCCTCCAGAGCGGCCCGGTCCGCAGGTACCTCGCCGTCGTGCCGGCGGATGAGTATCTCGCAGGTCTGGATGATGTTTTTCGCCTTGCTGTTGAACAGACCGATCGTTTTTATGTATTCCTTCAGGCCCTCCACACCGAGCGCATGGATCGCCTGCGGTGAATTGGCCACCGGGAACAGTCTGGCGGTTGCCTTGTTGACGCCCTTGTCGGTGGCCTGTGCAGACAGGATGACCGCAATCAACAGCTCGAACGGACTGGAAAAGTTGAGTTCGGTCGTGGGATGCGGGTTTGCGGCGCGCAGTCGCTCGAAGATTTCCTGGCGTTTTGCCTTGTTCATGGTGGCCGGCCCGGGTGGTGCGCAAAGTTGGAGTCCTTGAAGCCGACTCAGGCAGAGACCGGTTCGGCGTGCGCCGCCGGCGTCTTTTCGCGCCGGCTGAGCCGTTTGTCGATGATGTTCTTCAACGCGATCATCATGCCGAGCCCGAGAAAGGCACCGGGTGGAAGGATGGCCAGGAGCGCGCCGGGATAGTCTTCACTGATGGTCCAACGCCAGCTTCTGGCGGTTTCACCGAACATCAGCTGGGCACCGTCGAACAAGGTGCCCTGGCCGACCAGTTCGCGGCCGCCGCCCAGTACGACCAGCGCGAGGGTGAAGCCGATCCCGATCGACAGGCCATCGACCAGCGCGCGGGGTACGGGGTTACGCGACGCGAAGGCCTCGGCGCGGCCGATGATCGCGCAGTTGGTGACGATCAGCGGGATGAAGATGCCGAGCACCTTGTACAGGCCGTGGAAGTAGGCATTCATCACCAGCTCGACCGTTGTGACGAAAGAGGCAATGATCAGGACGAATACCGGCAGACGGATCTCGGGGCGTACCCAGTGGCGGATGGTGGAGACGGAGACATTGGACAGGACCAGCACCAGGGTGGTCGCCAGTCCCAGGCCGAGGCCGTTGATCAGGGTGTTGGAAACGGCCAGCAGGGGACACAGGCCGAGCAGTGCAACCAGCGCCTGGTTGTTGTTCCAGAGGCCGCCGAGCACGATATTCCGGTAACCGTCATCCATTGGTCTTTTCCTCTTGCGGCTGTTCCTTGTCGAACAGCCGGAGTTTGTGTTCGCCGAAGTATTCCAGCGCGGCCCTGACGCCACCGACGATCGCACGCGGCGTGATGGTCGCGCCGGTGAACTGGTCGAACGCGCCGCCATCGCGCTTCACCTGCCAGGCGGAGGGCGCCGGCTGCAGCAGTGATTTGCCGGCGAAGTCCAGGATCCAGTCTGAACGCTCGACCTCGATCTTGTCTCCCAGACCCGGTGTCTCACGGTGCGACAGGACGCGGACCCCGGCGAGGCGGCCGTCGGTCTGAATGGCCACGATCATCTGTATGGGGCCACTGTAGCCCTGGGTAATCACCGGACTCAACACGGCTGCAACGGGCTGGCCCTCGCGGCGGCCGAGATAGACCAGGGTTTTCTCGGCCCCCAGAGCCTCGGGTGCAGACACCTCGATCACATCATTGAGCATGTCGTTGTCGATCTGCTCCTTTGGCACCAGGACATGGAGCTGGTGCAGCAGTGCCTCGCGCTCATTGCGCGCGATGCGCTCGGCGGTGCCTTCGTGACTGAGTCCGACCAGGCCCGCACCCAGCACGCCGAACAGGCCGAGCAGTACGCCCGAGATCAGTACGGGCAGACTACGCATCCCGGTCCCCGGGCTGGCCGAATACACGCGGCTGCGTGTAGTAGTCGATGGTCGGTGCGGCCATATTGAGCAGCAACACCGAGAAGGCCACCGCGTCGGGATAGCCGCCCCAGGTGCGGATGATGAACACGAACAGGCCGATCAGCGCGCCGTACACCAGCTGGCCGCGCGGCGTGGTACTGGCCGAGACCGGGTCGGTGGCGATGAAGAAGGCGCCGAGGATGGCGCCACCGCTGAACAGGTGGAACGCGGGGAAAGGATGGGTCTCCGGGTCGATCATCCAGAACAGCCCGGCGATCAGCAACAGTGCGCCCAACATGCTGATCGGGATCCGCCAGCTGATGACGCGACGCCAGATCAGAAACAGTCCGCCGAGCAGGAACCAGTTCCCGATCCATTCCCAGCCGAGACCACCGAAGTCGCCCCATAGCGGGCTCTGGCGGATCTCGCTGATCATCCGGTTCTGCGACAGCTCGGTCCGCATCTGGTCCAGTGGCGTGGCGCTGGTGATGGCGTCCCAGGTCTGCCCGAGGGGCGGCGTACCGCTGAAGATCATGTGCAGCGAGTCTGCCAGTGAGATTGCATTGCCGCTGATTACGTCGGGCGGCAGCCAGCGGGTCATGGTGACCGGAAAAGACACCAGCAGCAGTACATAACCGGCCATCGCCGGGTTGAAGGGGTTGAATCCGATGCCGCCGAAGAGCTGCTTGGCGACGACGATGGCGAAGACCGTACCGGTAACGGTCTGCCACCAGGGCAGCAGGGGCGGCAGTGCAAGTGCCAGCAGCCAGGCGGTGACGATCGCGCTCAGGTCGATCAGGGTGGTACCGACCGGGCGCCGGCGCAGGCGCAACACCGCGGCCTCGGCCGCGACTGCGGTAAGGGTCGCGATCACCAGGTTGATCAACACACCCCAGCCGAAATACCACACCAGTGCCAGCGTGCCGGGCACCAGGGCGAGCAGCACCAGGCCCATGACCTGGGTCACGTTCTTTGGGCCGACGAGGTGCGGCGAACTGTGGGTGACAAACTGCATGACTGGGACCTTAATCGCTGTCCGAGGTTTGTGATTCGGCCTGCTGTGCGGCCTTCTTCTCGGCCACACGCTGCATGGCTGCCTGGATGGCGGCCTTTTTCGAGTCGTCTGCGCCTCCGCCGGACTTTTTATCCAAGGCCTCTTTCTTCTTGCGCAAACGTGATTTGCGCTCCTGCTCGAGCCGTTCCAGCCGCGCCTGTCGAGCCTCATGTCGCCGACGTGCCAGATCGGATTTCTCGCGGTCGCGTTCCTGGGTCCAGATCTCGGTCTTGGCGTAGCGGTAGTAATGCACCAGCGGGATATTCGCCGGACAGACATAGGCGCAGCAGCCGCATTCGATGCAGTCGAACAGGTGATATTCCTGGATCCTGTCGAAATCGTGTGCACGCGCATGCCAGAACATCTGTTGTGGCAGGAGTTGTGCCGGGCAGACCTGGACGCACTCGCCGCAGCGGATGCACGGGCGTTCCGCGGGCGGCTCGGGGGCCTCCGCAGCTGACAGTGCAAGCACGCAGTTCGCCGCCTTGGTGACCGGCACCTGGTCGGTATGCAGTCCGAAACCCATCATGGGTCCGCCCAGCAGGAGCTGGTGTGCCTGGTCGCTGTAACCGCCCGCCTGTGCGATCAGGAAGTCGATCGGCGTACCCAGGGCAACGCGGAAGTTGCCGGGTTGCCGTACACCCTGACCACTCAGGGTGACGATGCGGTCGATCAGTGGGCGGCCGCGCAGTACCGCATCCGCCACCGCCACGGCGGTCGCCACGTTCTGGCACAGCACCCCGATCGCGGCCGGCAGGCCGTTTGAAGGGACCTCGCGACCGGTGAGCAGCCTGATGAGCTGCTTTTCACCGCCGCTTGGGTAGCGTGTAGGCACCACGACCACCTCGGTCTCGCGGTCACCCTTGTCGCTGATCGCCTGGCGCAGTGCCGAGGCCGCCTCCGGCTTGTTGTCTTCGATGCCGATCAGGCATTGGCGCGCGCCGATCAGGTGGCGAAATATGGCGGCACCGTCGATGACATCGTCGGCACGCTCGCGCATCAGTGCGTCGTCGCAGGTGATGTAGGGTTCGCACTCCGCGGCATTGATGACCAGGGTGTCGATGCCGGTCTGCCCACCCGTATTCACTTTCACCGCTGTCGGGAAGGCGGCGCCGCCCATGCCGACGATGCCGGCCCAGCGGATGCGTTCGCGCAGGTCTGCGGCGGATTGCGCCGTGAACTCGGTCATCGGCTCGGGAAGCTCATCCCAGGCATCATCGCCGTCGGGTTCGATCACGATGCAGGTGTCGCTGAGGCCGGAGGGGTGGGCGATCGGCATGGCCTCGATCTCCAGCACGCGACCCGATGTCGGTGCGTGAATCGGGGCGCTGACGTAATCGGGTGCTCGGGCCACGATCTGGCCTTTCTTTACCGACTCACCGACCTCCACAACGGGTTCGGCGCTCTGGCCGATATGCTGTTGCAGCGGCAGGATCAGGCGACGGGGCAGTGGCAGATCCTGCACCGGGCGCTGATTGGATTCCTCCTTGTGATCGTCCAGGTGCAGGCCGCCGTGAAACGACCAGATGGTGTGCTGCTCAGCCATTGGCGGCCTCCGCCGGTCTGTGTTCCGGGAAGGGCCATTTCCAGGTCTCGGGGGTAGCCTCCAGCGGGTGCATGTGAATGCACTCGACGGGGCAGGGCGGCAGGCACAGTTCACAACCGGTGCATTCGTCGATGATCACCGTATGCATCTGTTTTGCGGCACCCAGGATGGCATCCACCGGGCAGGCCTGGATACACAGGGTGCAGCCTATACATTCGTCTTCGACGATATAGGCGACAGATTTCGGCTTTTCGGCGGCTTCCTCGTCCTCCAGCGGAACCGGGTCCCGGCCAAGCAATTCGGCCAGTGCGATCATGGTCGCCTCGCCGCCGGGCGGGCAGCGGTTGATCTCGGCCTCGCCGGCAGCGATTGCCTCGGCGTAGGGGCGACATCCGGCAAAGCTGCATTGACCGCATTGGGTCTGCGGCAGCAGGGCGTCGACCTGGTCGGCGATAGGGTCACCCTCGACCCGGAAGCGGATCGCCGAGTAGCCGAGTATCAGCCCGAATACGGTGGCCAGGGCGGCGATGGTGAGGATTGCGGCGATCATCCCCTGACCAGTCCGGCGAAGCCCATGAACGCCATCGACATCAGGCCGGCGGTCACAAGCGCGATGGCATTGCCCTGGAAGGGTTCCGGGACATCGGCAACAGCCACGCGTTCACGCACCGCGGCGAACAGCACCAGGACCAGAGAGAAACCGATCGCGGCGCCGAAGCCATACAGCGCGGACTCGACGAAGCTGTGCTGCTCCTGGATATTGAGCAACGCCACGCCAAGCACGGCGCAGTTGGTGGTGATCAGCGGCAGGAAGATGCCCAACACCTGATACAGCAGCGGGCTGGTCTTGTGCATCACCATTTCGGTGAACTGCACCACCACGGCGATCACCAGGATGAACGCGATGGTGCGCAGGTAGGCCACCCCAAGCGGCACCAGGATGTATTCGTTCACCAGGTAGCTGCTGACAGAAGACAGGGTGAGCACGAAGGTGGTCGCCAGGCCCATCCCCATGGCGGTCTCGAGCTTGCGCGAAACGCCCATGAACGGGCACAGGCCCAGGAATTTCACCAGGACGAAATTGTTCACCAGGACGGTGCTGACCAGTATCAGTGCGTATTCAGTCATCGGGCCTTCGCGTCAATGAATCGGGTCTGGGGGCCGAACGAGTCCGCGCGCCTGTTCAAACCCGGCCGTCTGTTTAACCGATCGGGAGCATCTGTGCCTTGCGATTGCGCAAATCCAGCTGCAATGGCCGGGATGCAGATCCGAATTGCGCAGTTTACCAATCCCAGCCTCCCCTGTCGGGTCCGCTGGCCGGCTAAAGCCCCGTTTCGAGAGAGGCTTTTTTGCGTCTTGACCCCGTCTGGGGTCTGGGGCAGGGTGACGTTCTGGCACCCGAACCATGCCCCGAGGATCCTGTGCGGCCTGATTTTCGCTCACTTTTTCCCGAACAGCCCCCTGCGTACCGGCCGGGTCGCTGTCTCGGGAGATGTTTCGATGAGTCCCCGGGGTGTCGAACTCTTCGATGCGCATCCGGGTGTGGCCGATCTGCGCCGCGAGGTCCTTGACGGCTTGTCCGCCGAGCCGCGTGCCATTCCGCCGAAATTCTTCTACGACGAACGCGGTTCGGAGCTGTTTGACCAGATCTGCGAATTGCCTGAGTACTACCAGACGCGCACCGAGACCGCGATTCTGCAACGTGCCCTGCCGGAACTGGCAGAACTGATCGGTGCCGAATGCCTGCTGGTTGAACTGGGTAGTGGTGCAAGCAAGAAGGTTCGTCTGCTGCTGGAGCAGCTGCGTCCGAGTGCCTATGTCGGGGTGGATATCTCGAAAGAGTTCTTGCTGACCTCGACCCAGGCGCTGGCCCGGGATTATCCCTGGCTCGAGGTGCATGCAGCCTGTGTCGATTTCAGTGCCGGCCTGGAGATCCCGCATGGTGATCTGTCGGCACACAAGGTGGGGTTCTTCCCAGGTTCGAGTATCGGCAATTTCGATCCGGACGACGCGGTGCGCCTGCTGGCCGACGTTGGCGAAATGGTCGGTCGTGACGGCCATTTTCTGATCGGCGTCGACCTGAAAAAGCCTGTCGGTGTGCTCAACGCGGCCTACAACGACGCCGTGGGGGTCACTGCAGCGTTCAATCTGAATCTGTTAAGGCGTATCCGCTCCGAGCTGGATACGGATCTCGATCCGGATACCTTCGAACACTATGCGTTCTACAGTCCCTTGCCGGGTCGGATCGAGATGCACCTGATCAGCCGGTTGCGGCAACAGATCCGTATCGAAGACAGGACCTATTCATTCGAACCGGGCGAGGGGATTCACACCGAGAATTCCTACAAGTACACGGTGAAGGAATTCGGCGAGCTGGCGATGCGCGCGGGTTTTCGCCAGCAGGCGGTCTGGCTGGATGATGATGCGCTGTTCAGCGTGCAGTTGCTGCAGTTCACGCGAGGTTGATGAGGGCGCGGCCTCGCCCAGCCGCCCGAATGACCTGCGATAACGTTTTCCACAATTGAGGTTATTTCGGCATGTTGATCAGTAACATGGAATTGATACCGGGGCGTCGCGTGATCGAACACCTGGGCCTGGTGCAGGGGAGTTCGGTGCGTGCCAAGCATGTCGGTCGCGACATCATGGCCGGTCTCAAGAACATCTTTGGCGGCGAGCTGAAAGGCTATACCGAGCTGTTGCAGGAGTCGCGCGAAGAGGCCATGCAACGCCTGCAGCAGCAGGCCGAGGCGGTGGGCGCCAACGCGATCCTGAACGTGCGCTTTTCCACGTCCAGCGTGGCCCAGGGCGCAGCGGAGATCTATGTGTACGGCACGGCCGTGATTCTCGACTGATGTACGATCTCATCATCTTCCTGGTGCTGCTCTCGCTGGGCTACGGCGTCGGTCAGTATGCCGAGCGCCGGCACTACCGTTCCATCATCGAGCGCGAGGGCAGGTTCAATGCCCTGCCCGCGATAGCCTCGCGTTATCCGCCGCTCGAGCCGCACTACGAGCAGGCGCTGGTTACCGGCAGTACGGTGATCTCGGTCGATTATTTCAAACGCTTCCTGGCGGCCCTGCGCAATCTGTTCGGGGGCCGCGTCACCTCGTACGAGTCGCTGCTGGACCGGGCGCGCCGTGAGTCGCTGCTGCGCATGAAGGAGCAGGCCGCCGCGTTGGGTGCCGCCATGGTGTTCAACGTCAAGTATGAAACGGCCTCGATCTCCAAGGGGCGTGGCAACTCCATCGGCAGCATCGAGGTCCTGGCCTACGGCACGGCACTGATCGATCCGCGCGGTTGATGAAGTATCGCAACCCGCAGATTCCCGAAGGCATCAACGTCAGCGATCGGCATCCGCTGAAGGAGCTGTTCGTCCTGGCCGGTGGTGCCCTTTTGCTGCTGATCTTGCTGAGCTGGCTGCTCGGTCAGTTCGGCGGTCGACTGGCGCGCCTGCTGCCGTTCGAGCATGAGGCCGCGTTGGCGCCCGTTTCGCTGTTGCGTAACGACGCCGGGCCTGAACTGCAGGCCTACCTCGAGCAGCTCGGCGGTCGGCTGAGCGAAGAGATGGCGCTGCCGGACGGCATGCAGGTCCACCTGCAGATGAGCGGCGACGATACCTTCAATGCCTTCGCAACCCTGGGCGGCAATATCCTGCTGTATCGGGGTCTTCTGGAGCAGCTGCCGCACGAGAATGCACTTGCCATGTTGCTGGCACACGAGATGGCGCATGTGGAACACCGTGATCCGATCGTTGGGATCGGGCAGGGTGCGGCGATCCAGGTGATGCTGGGCCTGCTGGTCGGGGATCCCAACCTCGCCGTGCTCGGCAGCGCAGGGCTTTACACGCAGCTGCATTACACGCGTGAGATGGAGCGTGAGGCCGATACTGAGGCGCTGGCGGCGGTCCAGCGCCTGTACGGTCATATCGGCGGTGCCCAGGACCTGTTCAATGTCATCCATGCGCAACGCGACAAATCAGGCCGCGAGGAGATGCCTGCCATTTTCAGCAGTCACCCGCTCGACGAGCAACGCCTGGAGGCGATCGGTGAGCTGGCGCGCGAGCGCGGCTGGTCCGAGACCGGTGAGACGACACCGCTGCCGGCGGCTTTCGGGCGCTGGATGAGCGAGGCCGCCGCCCGCGCAGCGAAGGCCAAAGAAGAAGACGCACTGAAGCTGGGTCTGCCTATTTCACCCGCATCCCGGGCTGGGCGCCTGCATCCGGGTTGAGCACGAAAATATCCTTGCCGCCGGGGCCGGCAGCCAGCACCATGCCCTCGGAAACCCCGAACTTCATCTTGCGCGGTGCCAGGTTGGCGACCATGACGGTCATCCTGCCTTCCAGGTCTTCGGGATTGTAGGCAGACTTTATGCCGGCAAAAACATTGCGGGTCTCGCCGCCGAGGTCGAGCGTCAGACGCAGCAGTTTGTCGGCACCTTCGACGTGTTCGGCCTTGACGATGCGCACCACGCGCAGGTCCATCTTGGCAAAGTCGGCGAATTCGACGGTCTCTGCGATCGGATCCAGGTCCAGCGGAGAGGCTGCAGCGGGCTTGCCTGATGAAGTCTTGGCCTCTGCAACCAGATCCTCTTTCGAATCTTCTATCATCGCGCTGATCTTGTCCCTGTCGACCCGGGTCATCAGCGGTTTGAACTTGTTGATCGCGTGATCGAGCAATGGCTCCGCCTGCGAATTCCAGCTCATCGGCGCTACATTGAGGAAGGCCTCGGCCTGCTCGGCCATCACCGGCAGGACCGGTTTCAGATAACCGATCAGCACCCGGAACAGATTGATCCCCATCGAGCAGATGGCGTGCAGCTGTTCGTCCTGGCCTTCCTGCTTGGCCACCACCCAGGGGGCCTTTTCATCGATGTACTGATTGGCCAGATCCGCCAGCGCCATGATCTCGCGCACGGCACGTCCGAATTCGCGTTTTTCGTACAGGTCGGCGATCTCGTCGCCCGCCTTGACGAAGGTGCCGAACAGTTCGGGCTGATCCAGGCTGCGCGAGAGTCTGCCGTCGAAGCGCTTCTTGATGAAACCGGCGCATCGGCTGGCGATATTGACCACCTTGCCGACCAGGTCTGCGTTGACGCGCGCGGCAAAGTCCTCGAGGTTGAGGTCGATATCGTCCACCCGTGAGCTGAGCTTGGCGGCAAAGTAGTAACGCAGGTATTCGGGATTCAGGTGTTTAAGATAGGTGCTGGCCTTTATAAAGGTGCCCCGCGACTTCGACATCTTGGCGCCGTCGACGGTCAGGAAGCCATGTGCATAGACCCCGGTCGGCTTGCGGAAGCCGGCACCGTGCAGGGTGGCCGGCCAGAACAGGGCGTGGAAATAAATGATGTCCTTGCCGATGAAATGGTGCACCTCGGCCTTGGAGTCGGCCTTCCAATAGGCGTCGAAATCCACCCCGGTGCGGTCGCAGAAGTTGCGGAAGCTGGCCATGTAACCGATCGGCGCGTCCAGCCAGACGTAAAAATACTTGCCTTTCGCGTCTGGGATCTCGAAGCCGAAATAAGGCGCGTCGCGTGAGATGTCCCAGTCGTTGAGCCCGGCCTCGAACCACTCGTTGAGCTTGTTGGCCACTTCGGTCTGTACATGACCGGCCTTGTGCCAGTCCTTGAGGATCTTCTCGAAGTCGCCGAGTTTGAAAAACAGGTGCTCGGAATCTTTTTCGATGGGGGTGGCACCTGACACTGCCGACACCGCGTTTTTGAGTTCGGTCGGTGCATAGGTGGCCCCGCATACCTCACAGCTGTCGCCATACTGATCTTCGGCGCCGCATTTCGGGCAGTTGCCCTTGATGAACCGGTCTGGCAGAAACATCTTTGCCTCGGGGTCGTAGGCCTGCGAGATGGTGCGGCGTACGATATGGCCGGCATCGCGGTTGCGCTCGTAGATGGTGGTCGCGCAGACACGGTTTTCGTCGGAGTGGGTCGAGTGATAGTTGTCGAAGCCGACATGGAAACCGGCAAAATCCTTGGTATGTTCTTTCCACACCCGGGCAATGAGCTCCTCGGCTTCGATGCCTTCGGCACGTGCGCGCAACATGATGGGCGTGCCATGCGCGTCGTCTGCGCACACGTAGTAGCATTCGTGGCCACGCATTTTCTGGAAACGGCTCCAGATGTCGGTCTGGATGTATTCGACCAGATGGCCGAGGTGGATCGAGCCGTTGGCATAGGGCAGGGCGCTGGTAATCAGGATCTTGCGCTGTTGGCTGGTCATCGAAATCGCCGAATTGGGTGTGAAATGGCCGGGAATTATCCCACAGATGCCCGGGTGCCTGCGTGCCAGGGCGAGGTTTCCCCAGGCAGTACCGGTTTATCAACGGGCCAAAACCCTGCATCGTTAGCGCAGCTAACACCCGGCGGCGCCAAAACGCCCGTCCCGGCAAAACCCGACTGATTTGGTTGGGAATGCAGAATGGGTCGTGTAGAATCGCGCCGCAAATTGTCTCAGTTCATGTGTTCCGCGACCGCAGAGATTGTTCGGTCAGGGACCTCAGGAGTTTAGGAAATGGCCGAAGTCACCCGTGAAATCGTCGAAGAAGCCATCAAGGGCTATATCGAACCCAACCTCGAGACCGATCTGGTCAGTGCCAAGTCGGTGAAAGATGTGACCATCGACGGCGACAAGGTCAAAGTCCAGGTCGTGCTCGGTTTTCCGGCCAAGGGCATATTCGGCGATGTCGCAGCGGCAGTTAAGGCGGCCGTCGAAGGTATAGATGGTGTAGGCAGCTGCGAGGTCGACGTCTCTTCAAAGGTGGTCGCCCACTCTGTGCAGAAGTCGCTCAAGCCGATAGACAACGTGAAGAACATCATTGCCGTGGCCTCCGGCAAGGGCGGGGTTGGCAAATCCACCACGGCGGTCAACCTGGCGCTGGCCCTGTCGGCCGAGGGTGCGCGTGTCGGTATCCTGGATGCGGATATTTACGGCCCGTCGCAGCCGCGCATGCTGGGCATCTCGGGCAAGCCGGAGTCGAAGGACGGCAACACCCTCGAGCCGATGATGAGCTACCACCTTCAGGCCATGTCGATTGGTTTCCTGATCGACGAAGAGACCCCGATGATCTGGCGTGGCCCGATGGTCACCCAGGCCCTGGAGCAGTTGCTCAACGATACCAACTGGGACGAGCTGGACTACCTCGTCATCGACCTGCCGCCGGGCACCGGCGACACCCAGCTGACCCTGGCGCAGAAGGTGCCGGTGTCTGGCGCCATCATCGTCACCACGCCGCAGGACATCGCCCTGCTGGATGCACGCAAGGGCTTCAAGATGTTCGAGAAGGTCGAAGTGCCGATCCTGGGTATCGTCGAGAACATGTCGACTCCATATCTGTTCGAAGTGCGGCCACGAAGAACATATCTTCGGCGAGGGCGGGGGCAGTCTGATGGCAGAGCAGTATGGTGTGCGGTTCCTCGGCGCGCTGCCGCTGGAGATGCGCATCCGCGAGGAAACCGACTCCGGCAAGCCGACCGTTGTCGCCGAGCCGGATTCGCGCCCGTCGATGATCTATCGCGAGATCGCGCGCAAGGCGGCGGCCAAGCTCGCGCTGCAGGCCAAGAGCTATGCGGCGAAATTCCCGAACATAGTCATACAAAACAACTGAGTTTCTGCCACGAGCTGATCAAGCTCATCGAAAGCCCGCGAAATGCGGGCTTTTTTGTGCCAGTTACGGCGGCCACTGCCTTCCGCACAAACGCGAATGTTGCGGTGAACTTGACCGCAGTCAGTCATAGGGCGGATCGGCTGTCAGTATGGTGTACTCCATCGAGACTGCTAACGGGTGCTCCAGGCCAGGAAGAGATAGCAGCCGTAAAAATCGGCGGGCGTGAACGGCGGGTAACCTATCCGGAACCGGTCGCTCTGCTAGCGTCCTCGGCCGAAGCTGCCACTCGAGGATTGATCCGACGGCTTCCGCTATGGATTGGTTACCGGTCATCAACCGGGGAATCCCCCTGAGCGGCGGCTTTCTGATTTCCTGAGCGATCGGTTGAATCCAAAACACTTTCCGGACCTTCGGTGTCGGTGGACGATGGGGCGTTATCTGCCGCACATTCTAAAGGCCGGGTGGCAGGCCGGTGGATGGCGGCCCGCTGCTGGGGAACCTTGGAAATCCATCCTCAATAAATTGTTGCAGTGCAGCATTTTTGCGCGTATAAGCTAACATTTGGTGCGGTAACAGGTTCATTGGGTGGTGAAAAATGAACGCGGAGTTAAAGCTTGACGGCGATTACCGGGAGCGGATCGGGCTCCCGGGCGGTGAGCGCGTACGCCTGCGCTTGATTCAGCCGGACGACAAGGCGCGCCTGCTGGCCGCGTTCCGGCAGTTGTCGGCGGAGTCGCGCGCCAGGCGCTTCCTGGGTGGCAAACAGGTCCTCAGCGAAGCCGAACTTCGCTACTTCACCGAGATCGACCAGGTGGATCACTTTGCGATCGGCGCGGTGGAACTCGATGCCCGGGGCAGAGAATGCGACGGCGTTGCGGTAGGGCGGTTCGTGCGACTCGCCGGTGAACCGCGTTGTGCCGAGGTGGCCATCGCGATCGCCGACCGACTGCAGGTCAAAGGACTGGGGCTGCTGTTGCTGAAACGCCTGGTGGAGGCCGCGCAGGAGCGCGGTTTCGAGCGCCTCAGGTTCGAGTACCTTGCAGACAACATCGGTATGCACAGACTGATTCAACACGCGGGTCGGACCGTCGAGCGGCAGAACAGCGCCGGCGTGATCGCTGTCGAGATCGAACTGCCGGTTGGTGATGACGTTACCTGGCGACCATCGCTCGACGCGTTCGACAACGTGTTCCTGCTGATGCATGGTGCGTTCGAAGACTCCTTGCGCATGCAGTTCGACTGGGGGTTGGGGGCGATGTATCAGGCATTGGATGTGGTGTGCACCCAAACGCGTTATTGGAATGCGAGCCCCTGTGGCTGGCTGCCGCGCATGGATGCACAGCAGCGCCCCGACTGACGACGCCATACCGAGACGGCACAACGCACATCATCTTGGAACCGCTCATGGCCGACTTCACCCGGAGTTGATTGCTCAACGAGGGTCGGCTCATGGGGGTGAAAGCGCCAGTTAGTCGACCAAATGCCGAACAGCCTCCCTTCGTTCTGACGGATCAGTCAGCGTGGATGGCAGCAGCTAACATCTTGCGGACCTTCAGTGTTGACGTGCGGGCGTGCAATCAACACCGAGCCCACCTTTAGTGAAGAGGGTCACCGGCCGGCACCGACCACTGAAAAAACCGTACCTTCATGACGTACTGTCCTGCGCGTGTTTCTTGTGACACGAAGATATTTGAACCCGGTAACGGATGTCGCGAAATCAGCTCGCATCCAGAGCAATAGTGCGCGGCCATGGTGCAATTGACGATGCTGCGCATCTGAGGTGGTGCAATTTCGCAGGTCCTGCATGGATGTCGAGAAGACCAGGAATGCCTAACTGACTGTAATTAAAAAACAAACATATATTGGCACAGCATATGCTGCGTTGAGACCGAAATCGCTTCGCGGTGATTTCCCTCCAAACTCTCTGTGAGTATTGCCTAATCGGCGAACGCCGCCCCATGGTTTCCCTGAGGCGGCGTTTTTTTGGTTCGCTGATCGTTGAAGATGCCCGTTTATGTTGAGCGAAAGCGCTCGTTAGGCGGCCAAGTGCGGGACACCTTCCCCACGGTCGGGCAGATCAGTCAGGGTGAAAGGCAGCAGTCGACACCTTGTTGCCCAAGGAGTCGTCGGCGCGAAAGAACTTTCACCGCGAGAAGCGGACGTGTTCACTCAGACAAGCGAATCCCAAGATCAGCCGGAAGTGGTCCTTCCAGACTGATAAGGAGAACCTCGACTCGGCAGCATGAAAAGCCGTAGCGACAAGTTACGCAAATAGCCAGCGGATGGCATTCACTGACTATCTTTATCTCACCGCGGCTGATCTGCACTAGCTGTGCTTGGCTCTCCCCGCAGTTTTTCACCTGACAATCTTGCGCGGCGTCGGATGTCCATACGGTGGGTAAAATACGACCGCCAATCCATCTGAGAGCGCATATGATCCTGCATTATCTCGAGCGCCTCTTTCTTGCCGCTCGACGTGACTTCCTGGCTGAGCGAATCTGTGGAATGATCTTCGGCGAAGACGATATTGGTCAGTGAAAAGAATAAAAGTAACGTAAATGTGTTCCTAAACATGGTACTGCTCCGCTTAGGGGTGAAAATTAGACTCACGGGACATGAGTCGTTTTTTGGTTTATCTGGCCCGGCTGATTAAGGGCACCCGCTGGCATCAACGATCTGCCAACGGCACGGCCGCTGGATTTGCTGTCCAAGGTGTTGGCAGGCCCATCGCTTGGCCGCTGCCAGATCGGAGAAACTAATGTAGTCCCCGGCTGAATCGTCAGCCACGAAATCCCAGCCCCACCAGCGTTTCTTTTCGATCCGGTAGCGATGGGTTTGATTGTTGTAAACAATGCGCCAGTTCATGGTGTCACTCCTTTGCCAAAGAACTGGTGAAGGAACTTGCGGCTGCAGCCGCGATGTCAGTCCGGACCGTTGAGCAGCGTTCACTGATCTGCTGGATACCCCGGTCGGCGATGGTGTTATCGATCATGATGATGGCGCCGCCACCATCATGGTTAGTCAGCCAGATCGACCGCGCCCCGTCCGGCTCGTACCATCCCACTGAAATCAACCTGTGCTGGTAGACATAGGTATCCGGGGGCGCGCCTTGCCACGACTCGGACATGCTGGGCGCACCATACTTCCTCGTCAGGTAATCCCGCAGCCTTACAAACGCTCCGTCACCGGGTGGGAACTCCGCCTGAATGGCGTACAACCGGTTATCGAGAAACCGGTAGAGCAACCCTGGCCAAACAAGCCTGACATTCGCCAGGAAATTGCGTCGATCCACATCCGCAAGATAGTAGAACCGTTCCCGAGGACAGCCGGACGGCATCCAGTCCGCAGCCGCTAGCCAATCGACTTCCTGCGGGGTTTGCCCGAACGAGAGCCCGTTGAAGCCGCCGATGGGAGCCAAGTTGGATCTGGCATCCGCGGCGGCGACGGCTGTGAATAACAACCCAAAAAAGGGCAAGACCTTGATCAGATTTCTCATCATGCAACTGCTCCATGAAAGAGATAAACGAGACTTGTGCACTAACAGGACGTAATACGCTGGCCAACCACCTACCCAGCGATTGCTCGGTCAGGCCGCTTCGTCGAAGCAGTGTTCCTCAATGGCAGCCAGCATCTCGCGGATGACCGCAATCTCTGTCGGATACTCTTTTTCGAGAATCGCTAGCAATTCGCATCGGATCTCACGTATTTCCGTACCCATTTTACGACTCCTTAAATCGGGCGATTGCGCCCGGACAATGCAAGCACATGCAAACCCTGTACCAGTTATTAGAATATTCGGAAATTCTGTTTTATGACGATGATAAATCGCAGTAAGGATGAATTTTGGACACCGCCGCACGATTTCATCCCAACGCCGCCAAAACCATCATGCGCAAATTGCCCGGTTTGGGTGCGTCAACGACCCATTAGAGTGCTTCGGCTATCCGTTCGTCCGCTATGCGCTTAGTTGCTGCCGGTCGCCGACCGCACGCGAACGGTCTCTTCCTGGCTGGTTCCTGTCAGCTGCCCCACGACATTTCCGAGTTGGGATGGCCTATGCTGCGGCAACAAAGCCAACTCAGAGGACACAACTTGATGCGCATCGCAATTATGGGATCGGGCGGCGTAGGCGGCTATTTTGGCGCACGCCTTGCACTTGCCGGGAACGAGGTCAGTTTCGTGGCGCGTGGCAAGCACCTGGCCGCCATGCAGAAGCACGGCTTGCGCGTTGAGAGTTCGTTGGGCGACCTGCATGTTGCCGAGCCCATCGCCACCGACGACCCGACGCAGCTGGAGCCGGCAGATATCGTCTTGCTCGGTGTAAAACTCTGGGATACCGAGACTGCCGCGCACGCCATCGCACCGCTGATCGGCCCTGAAACCGCCGTCGTTTCGTTTCAGAATGGTGTACAAAAGGATGAGGTACTGCGCCG
Organism: uncultured Gammaproteobacteria bacterium; assembly: GCA_963759055.1. Classification (GTDB taxonomy): domain Bacteria; phylum Pseudomonadota; class Gammaproteobacteria; order Chromatiales; family Chromatiaceae; genus Thiosocius. Next base: position 10,136 of record CAVWYD010000010.1, on the reverse strand, counting down.
CATTCTAGGCGACACGGCGGTGATGGGGGGCGTATGTTACATCGCGGCAACGATCGCCGAGCCCGGGGTCATCCGTCACACCGGGAAGATGCAGAAACTCGTGTTTGGCGAGTATGGTCAAGGGGGTTCACGGCGCGCCAGCGCGTTCCTCGACGCCTGTCACAACGCCGGCATTGATGCCGAGATTCATGGCGACATTCGGCGCACCATCTGGGAAAAATTTGTCTTTCTGGTTGGCCTTTCGGGCACCACGGCAACAATTCGCCTGCCGATTGGCGCGATCCGTTCGCATCCCCAGACACGCGCATTTCTGCTCGACGCAATGCGCGAGGTAGTAGCGGTGGGCAGGGCCCAAGGGGTGCAGCTTGCGGAGGATTTCGCGCAAGACAGACTAGAATTCTGCGACGGATTACCGACGGAAATGACCTCTTCAATGCATCTCGATCTGGAACGGGGAAATCGCCTCGAGGTTGCCTGGCTGAGTGGCGATGTAGTGGCGCGTGGCAAGGAAGTCTTAATACCAACGCCGGTTAATCGCGCAATCTACGATCTGCTTGTGCTGCACGCTGAAGGACAGCCAGCGCGTTCAGAGACCTGATCCGCATAGTGCAGAGCATCTCGACTCAGCGCGTTGTTTGCAGCGGCTGCAGCTGCAGCAGAGCCTTTCGCGTAGGACGATGGTTGTCCTTTTTCAGGCTCAGGCTGTCGTCGTGCGATAACCCGGCGAGTCCGGCATGGCGCACTCCCATCCCAAACTGCTGTCAGACCCCTGCCAGCATTTCAACCCGCAATGATGTGATCAGAGCTTCGGCATCTTCTGAAGTTGGCCGGGTGCTGTCTTTGGGGATAGGTCCCGCATAGCTGACCCTCGCCGAACCTTCATCTATCCACTGGCGGCTTTCGGAGAAAACTGGGAACAGCCGGAGTCGACTGCGGTCATTCCCATACTGACCTGCCCGAGGCCCCGGATGGCTTACGGCACCACGTCGGCTAACTGGCGCTTTCACCCAGAAGCGGACGCCTTGCGCGGCAGATTTCTGATCAGCAAACGGCCGGAGCCTCTTCCAGCTGACCAGCCGCTCTACGTTTGGCTCGTTTGTGGTGATACATGGATTCATCAGCACGGTTGACGAGATCAGCCAAGGTGTCGCCCTCAGCGGGTGAGGCGTACTCAACTCCAACACTATAACGAATTGAATAAGGTTGCGAACTCTTGGCATCGGCTATAACGGCGGCTTCCTCCAACCGCCTCAAGCACGCATCGGCGTCGTCGCCGTCATGCAGGAGCACCGCGAACTCGTCACCCCCAAGGCGACCAAGAACATCGCTGTGGCGGAAGTTGTTGTGCAACAGATTGGCAAAGTCTTGTATCAGTGACGAGCCGACATCGTGGCCGTGACAGTCATTGACATGCTTCAAACCATCCAGATCAAAGTACAACAATGCGACCCTATCCCCGTTTCGCTGAGCCTCGTGGAAACGTTGTTCGCCCAGCGCTTCAAAGCCGCGCCGGTTGTGAAGGCTCGTCATGGGATCGGTCAGTGAAAGTGATCGAAGCTCGGCTTCCAATCTGTTCAGTTTTTTGGCAACGACTAGGGAGAACAACAGTGTAACCAACGAAGCCAACGCCGCTGTCAGTGCTGCCGCCAAGCGAATATCGAGGTGGCCGCGATCGACGGCCTCCATAGCCAACATTACTATCAAGAACGGGATGATGAACATTGACGGGAGGCCGATGCGCAGAAACGAACTGCCAATACCCGTTCCGATGACGAGCGCATACACGCCGTTTCTGAGATGGCTGATCATGACGGCGGCCGTCATCATCACGATCGAGACCAAAGCCTGCGGTGATGTGAGAATCGCCTCACCGGTCACGACCAACGTCCAGGCGCCGTAGAGGTAGGCGCCCACGATTATTAACGCCTGTGCCAGCATCAGCGTGGCGAAGACATCCGCGACAGGCAGTTTTCCTCGGATCTTCGATGACCAGGTGGCGATTGCAAGAGCGGTCGGTAGCAGGTACATCGCTGTCGATATCGGCATCCTACCGGGAATTGGCGAGGCTGCATCTGGGGCCAACCAAGAGTCCAGCCAAACTGGTTGCGCCGTCGCGTACCCAAACAATGCGGATGACGCGAGGACCGAAGCGGTGACACACGACGTCATGGTGATCACTTTGGCCGTTTGCGTCTGGGGGCGTTGCGCTAAAGTCACGCCGAAGGCACAGAGTAGCAGTCCGAGTGCGGTATTCGCCTTCATCAATGTCCAGCCATCCGGGAGAATTGCCCCGAACCCGGGTATCAGCCAGCCGGTCAGGACGACGCCCGTGACAACGGCCACTCCGACGAGTGATAGTGACTGAAGGCGCTCGGCGTACCTCAGATGCGCGATCTTTGGACGATCCGAGAGATGCTTGGTCTCATTCCACGTATGCACCGCAGTTCCTTCCCCTCGTGCGGCATCAGACAAGCAATCGGGACACCGAGGCTCAACCAATACCATTGCTAACGTCAGAAGCGGCAAAGTCGGTTAATTCTTGAATTCAGCCAGAACGTTGTCGGCTTTGGGTCCAGGCCGTGTGAAAACTCCGCAGCGGCTTACGTGCAAGGGTGAACTGGAAAGTGTGATGCTATAGGTCATGTGCGGCTGCTAGCATTGCTAGCCGACTGTGATCCGTCCGCTCGTCTTGATCAAAATATCCTCCAGTAGAGAAACGATTTCAGCGGCCGCATTTTGAGTTTTCACACAGGCTGGGCCGACTGTCGCCGTACGTGGGAAATCGTCGGTCAGTTCGCAGCGTACGAATATCCGGCTTGGTCAGCGCGGGCCTGGTCAACCAGATACCGATTTCGTGAAGATTAGCATGCGAACTTTTTCTGCAGTGCCTCGAGGACGACGGCAGCGGCCGGCTGGTCAAGGCCCGCGCCCTTTGAGGTGGCATGCTGAATGAATGCTTGAGACAGCTCGCGCGAGCTCGTACCGGCTGGCACACAAACCGATACGCGGGGTGCGACTGGGAATGAGTACTCGTACAGGCGCAATCCTTCCTCAACGCCGCTCACGAATCCGTCACAGTACCGACGTTGGATTCGACCTTTTGCCGTCAGGGCACTGGAGGCGCAGAAAGTCATCAGTTTTCTGGCATTCATCTGTTGAGGGAAAACCGTCTCAACATCGCTGGTCGACGCAGTTCCCGGTTGAGATACGAGTAGTGTTGAGCATAACGCTAGAAAAGTAGGTCTCATGTTTATTCCTTATCGTTTAGCGACTTCGGTCGGGAACATGCATCAGAGCGATTGTCTCGCCAGAGTGGTCCTGTCGCAACAAGGAATGCTTCGTGTTGTTTGTAGCTTGGTGGGTGGGCTTGGGCTTCCGGATGGCCGGTTAGAGTTTGCTGCCTTTCGCGAGGGGTGTTGCTCGAACTCGACCACCCTTTGGTGGCTGTTGATTTGCACGCCGGAATGAGCCAGCCTTGCGTTTGTGCGTGAACCACCTCCGACCATGCATTTCTTCAAGGTGTCAAACAAATAGAAGTTCGCGGTCGGATCGAGGTTAGATGCAAAGGTGGGTCAATATTTGATGCAATTCAACAAGTCGGCTTCTGGGCCGACTGCTGCAGTGCGGGCAGTGGTATTTAGTGGTCTACTAATATGCTCAAAGTGAGCAAGATAGTGGATTCGGATGACCTCCGGCACTGAACATCGAAAGCGATTCGGGATGCAAGATTCTCGCGAAGAATTCTGGTTGATTTGGTTTCCGTGCGTAATGGCGGCCGTCGTGATTGCGGCACTGTATTTCGCAGGAAAGCTCTTGTCCTGACAGCATGCAGCAAATGACCGCATAACGGGCTAATGCGTTCAATGGTTTCGGTCATCGGTCTGCTCCTGTCTCAGAACGAGGCGAATTGCCTCATTCCTCAACATAGGAAACAGACCCTCGATCTCAGTCGCTCTCCGCGGTCAGATCAAAGTCCTACCGCGTTAGCGGTTTAGCCCTCCGGCACTTAGCCGACAGAGTCTCTGTTATCCGATCAAGCTCGCTTCAAATGTACAGCGGACAACTTCCACGTCGTGATGTGTAGCCGCATCCAGCCAGGGACGGCCTGAAACCCAAGCGCGTGCCGGGTCAGTAAGACAGGCCGGCACGCTGCAGGTCGCGCAGAAATCGATCTCTGTAATTGGGATCGCGGATCGGTGCCACCCGCTCAACATGGGCGAGTGTGAAATCTGGATTCAGCACCAATATCTCGTCCACCTGCCAGCGTGCCTCGTCGAGGTTTTCGCCGGCCGCATAGGCAGCCGCCAGGAAGAAACGCACCACATGGTTGTTCGGATTCATTTCGACCGCTGTTTCCAGTAATTGAGTGGCCTCGGCAATCTCGTCCAGTTCATACCGTAAAGCCCCTTTCACCAGGTAATAAATACCGGGCACCCGCGGATTGAGCTCGAATGCTTTATCTATCGCCTGAAGTCCGTCTGCAGGTCTGCCGGCCCAGTGCAGGATCCAGCCCAACAGAGCGTAGCCGTCCGCGTAGCTGGGCTTGAATTCGATCGCCCGGGACACATGGTCTAATGCAGCGGCATAATTGCCCCGGTACATTGCGATTTCGGCACTGACGAAATGCACCTGCGGCAGGCTGTCATCCAGCTGGCGTGCCTTGCTAACCAGGGATTCGGCCATCGCCAGCGATGCATCTGGCGAATTTCCTTGGCCGCGGAAGACATCACGCGTGTGAGTCAGGGCAAGACTTGCGTAGGCGCGCGCAAATTTTGGCGCGATCGCAATCGCTTTTCCGAAATACTCCTTGGCCAGCACACTGTCTTCACCCGAGCGACGACCAAAGTGGTCCAGGCCTTGCAGAAACAGATCGTAGGCCTCGAAATCGGTTGCATAGTCCTTTAAAAGACGCTGACGATCCCTGGTTGAGAGTTCGACTTGCAAGACACTTACGACGTTGTTGGTAATCTCATCCTGAAGACGGAAGATGTCGGTGGCCTTGCGGTCATAACGTTCCGCCCAACGGTTGCTGCCGTCTTTGGTATCAGTCAACCGGATGTTGATACGCAACTGTTTTCCGTCCTTGCGCACACTCCCCATGAGAAGGTAGCGCGCATGCAGCTGCGATCCGATCTCGGCTGCCGTCTCGCCGCTGTCCTTGTAAGCAAATGACGAGTTACGTGCGACGACACGCAGTCCCGCCAGCTTGGAGAGGTCCGTTATCAGGTCCTCGGTGATCCCGTTGGCGAAATACTCCTGCTCTGGGTCAGCGGATAGGTTTTCCAACGGCATTACCGCGATTACGGGCGTGTTGTCGACCACTCGTTCCGCGATTGGGATCTGCGTTTCTTCAGGGGCCGTAGCCCACCACAGAACGCTGCCGCCAAGAAGAAGCCCCAGGGCCGCTATCAGCGTCTTGCGCCATAGTCTCTCGAGCCGCCCCCCGAAACCTGGCTGCTGCTTGCCGGTCACGGTCTCGACCGCCGAGGTCTCGGCGATCAGCCGGTAACCCGTCTTCGCGATGGTCTCGATATACCTGGGATTGCGTGCATTGTCGCCGAGTGCCTTGCGCAGTTTGATTACGGCATTGGTGACCGCATCATCGGTCACAATCATGCCGGACCAGACGTGAGTCTCGAGGTCGTGACGTGAGACCACATCGCCCTGACGTTCGGCCAGGTAGATCAGCACTCGCATCACCTTGGGCTCGAGGCGAACCTCTTGGTCCAAGTGAAACATCCGATTGGCAGCTGGTTCTATCGTCCAGTCACCGACATTGAACGTGGTAGCAATGGTACTGCGTTCTGGCATAGTCCCTTACCCACTTTGGTGCAGGAAATAATCCAAATGTAGTTTCGAACATTCATACCAACACCAGCAACCCCACTATCAGGGAATGCGCGCTCTGATACGTGAGCCTGCCGTCTGCTGCGCCGCACAACGCGCACGTCCGCTATGCGCTTGTAGCGCGATACCCGGCCCTGAGCATCACGGGTCTGCTCTTGAGTGACAGCACCAATAGGCTGACCCGGTGCTGCAACCCATCTTGGCGGTCGACTGGATCGGTCAGGGAGCGTCCGGTTCATGGCCGGTCGCGGCTGTAGCGTGGAGCGATCCGAGGGTTCGCTGTCCACCCCAGTCCTCATATCCAAAAGCCGACCCTCGTTTTGTGCGGCGCAATAGACCGTAGACGACCCCAAAGAGACATTCCCCAGCACCATGGTCGGAGTATCAGATTGCTTCAAATCCAGTGTTTCTGGGTGGCAGGAGACGGCACTTTGCCGTCATTAACCCGATCATGACTGATGGGGCGGTTTCGACACAATTCAGGCAAACTTGTCGTCATGAAACCCAAATACCCATTGATTCAGGCTTTTTATGAGTTGCCAGAGCAACTCCCCATCCATCCTCTGGAAAATGCGCTGCTCCCTGGCGGCGAACTCCCACTGGAACTTTCTCGGCCTGACGATCTGGCATTATTCCTAAGCGCGCTCAGAACCGATCAATTGATCGGCATGGTGCAACCCCAGCGAAGCAGTCCAGAACGGAAGGTCTATCAGATAGGCTGTGCCGGCAGGATTAGGCAATATCGGGAGAGAAAAGACGGTCGATTGAACATCATGCTAACGGGGGTGTGCCGTTACAGGATAGTCGAGGAGGTGTGCCACAAAGATGGTTACACCATAGCCACGGTCGACTGGAGTGAATTTGAAAACGATTACGAGACCGAAGACGTCGAATCCGGGATCATCGCAGGCTTCAAAGAAACTCTCCGAAACTACTTCGATCGGCACAATATGCAGGTGGACTGGAAAGTTCTGGACAAGCTACCGATAGAACAGGTCGTCAATAACCTTGTTTTGGTCGTGAATCTTGATATCGCTAGCAAACAGCGGCTACTTGAGTCGCCCACCGTCTCGCAACGTCTGGGGTTGTTTTCAGAATTGCTTAAGAAGAAAGCGGACCCGATACTGGCCTCGTCACCCAGAAGCGAATCCGTAAATTAGTCGGCTTTTGGCAGAGCGCACCGGTTAGCGGTCCTGGAGAAACACACGATACCGACGACCGACCAGCACGGTCGGCAAGTGGCCGGTTATCACCGAACTGAGACGAAGAGGCAGGTCGCAGGCCAGAGCCTGAGCAATTAGCTCAGGCATGAATACACAACCCACAAGCGACATTCCCCGATGTGGTTGTCGGGGTGTTAAATTGCTTTACGGCCAGATCGGGCCGAATGGCAGAAGACGACATATTCTGTTGAAAAAATCCGAGCTATGGGCTGAGAGAAAAATAAATCTGCACGACAGTTCCGTTAAACAGAAATTTTCACGTTGGGGGCCGTCAGAAAGTGCTGTCGTGCAGCAAAATTGACGGCGGTTCCGTGCCGCTTCAGAAGTACCGAGTTTTTCAACAGTATTGACACACTGCTGCCGGTCGGATCAGCAATTTCCAGCCATGCGGGTTTCGCCTTCTACATATCCGATTAACCCGATTAACCATGCGGTCAGCAATGAGCGGTACCGATTAAAATTGGGCCAGTTCTGATCTGAATGGCAGTCGAATTCGTCACCATGAAACGCTCATCTGCATTAGTCTCAATGCACTGTTTTGTCGCCGGACTCGCCTCGGTGGTACTTGGCATCCTACCGGTGCACGCCGAAAACCAGGACTTAGAGACACCCCGTAGCGGGAAGCCGTTATGGGAGGTCGGTATCGGAGGGTTTGCCGGCACGCTGCCGGACTACCCTGCGGCTGGACAAAACACCTTTCGTGCGCTCCCGGTTCCGATCATCATTTATCGGGGCGACATTCTGCGTGTCGGCACCGAGGACAACAGGGGAGCGGTGAGCGGCCGCTTTATCGATACCGATCGCTACGAATTCGATGTCACCGTCAGCGGGGCATTTCCGGTCGATTCCGACAACAACAAGGCCCGACGCGGTATGCCGGACCTTGATTTTCTTTTCGGTATCGGGCCGCAGTTGATAATCAAATTGATCAACGAGCCTGGCGAAAGAACGCTGAATCTCAATCTGCAAGCACGCGCGATCTACTCGACGGATTTCTCGTCACTTGACCATCGCGGCTTCGTGTTCAACCCCAGGTTGAAATACTCCCTGGAGCATTTCAGCAAGCAGGATCTAAGAATATCCGCCAGTATCGGACCCTTGTTCGGGACTGAGAGGCTGATGGACTATTTCTACACGGTAAAACCCAAATATGCCACGCTTTCGCGTCGCAGCTATGATGCCGATGCGGGGTATCTTGGCACCGACATCACCTTCGGTGTGTCAAAGCGCGTTGACAAGAACATTCGCCTGATCGTGGGCACCCGGCTGGGTATCCACAGCGGTGCTACCAACGACGACAGCCCCTTGTTCGAGGACGAGCTGACCGCAAGTGTTTTTACCGCGTTCGCGTGGACGTTTTTCCAGAGTGAGGAGCGGGCCCGCTGAAACGGCGCCAAAAACCCGGAGTTTGATTCCTTTCGCGTTTTGAAACGTCGAAGGGGCGTGGTTGACGTTTCGTATGAAAAACATCGAGAGAAGCATGGATCACCAGAAATTGGCGGCCTGTCGCTGACTGCAATCTTTAGCGGCACGAGATGGTCGCATTCGAGTGTCAGCCAGGATGAACGACAGCAACCGACCCAGGCCGTGTGAAAACTCAAAAACAGGGTTCTGAAATCGTTTCTCAGTCCGCGAAAATCTTAATGAAAGCAAATAGCCCGGCCATAGTTCGATAGGATACTTTGTGGCTGCCCATTGCCTCTCGAGGTGGAGATTCGAATTGATTCTTGCGCACATGTCGCTGCGGGGTTTTCACACACCATCGGTCGACTCCAGACTACTGCATTGCACAATCGTTGCGTCAGCTATCGGGTTCGGGTGCGTCGCTAAACACCGGACCTTCCGAACAGGCCAGGCTACCGCCAACGGCGGTCGTTTGCGCCTACAGCCAGTCTAGTTACCTGCATCCAGAAAGCAGTCTAAAACCCTGCGGCGAAATGTCGGGCGACAGACGATAGCTGACAGCCTCATATTGGCTTTCCAGAGAAAACCAGCATTGCCGTCATTTTTTCGCTTTGGGGTTGAAATCCGCCCTACTCGTTGTTTAATTATGAGATTCCCGAACAGAGTCCGGAAAGCGGAGGATGAAAATGGACGCGTCTCGCGCAACGTTGGCTTTGACAGGGTTGGTTTGGATCACCCTGATGTCGATTTCCCCCGCCAGGGGCGGATTTTTTGATGAGTTGGTTGACAAGGCAAAACAGACAACTCAGGAAACCTATGAAAAGGCTTTGGACGCAACATTGGGTGCAGAAGATGGGTCAGGCACCGCTGCTCAATCGTCGGCTCCACCCGCACAATATAAGACAGCATCTAAGCCAGCTCAGCCAGTCTATGACCGAAAACTGGTGCAGCAGATCCAGATCCAGATAAACGGTATCGGCATCAGCGTTGGAACCGCAGACGGCATCTATGGAAAGGGCACCAAGTCCGGCATTGAGCAGTTTCAAAGACAGCAAAGCTTTTAAGATTGACGGCGTGCCCACCAAGGGTCTTCTCGCTCGGCTGGAGGCGACCAACACACAAGCCCTCGATCAGTGATCCACGCCCGCATTTTCTGCCAAAAACAAAATTGTGGCGACCTCGTCCAGTGTCCAGCCTACACAAGCCAACATCGAGCGGGCGGCTTTGCACTTTGCCCCCGAAGCCCTCGACAGCGAGACTTGGTTGCGTCGGCGTCGGGCAGTCAACAATCTATATCCAGAAGAAAGCCGGGAGATGCAGAAAGATGAACTCACCTGGAACCAGCGCAAAGGAGAATTCAGGCAGCGCATCCTCGCAGAAATCCAAAGCCCGCCACTGATGTTTGAGATTAGTCCTTGGGGGCGCCCACCGTCTCTGGGCGTGGAACTACCAGGCGATGATGAGGGAATGGATGTTTGGATAAGCGCATACAAGCCAAGAACGTGATCGGTTTATCGCCAGTCGTCAGAGTGCTACTGGGCTGAGCCTCGCACGCCCCAGCGACCGGTAGAATCCTCATCGCATAGTTGATCCTCGCCGCACCACCGTCATTCCCATCGGCGGCTTCCGGACAAAACTGGGAACCGCCGGAATCGGCCAGCG
>CAVWYD010000009.1:0-166956 GCA_963759055.1 uncultured Gammaproteobacteria bacterium | reverse complement strand
CAGACTTTCCCTTTGCCTTCATGGCGACCTATGCGCCGGAGCTCTCAGAACAGGGGCGTGTTCGTCATCGACCGCTCGGCCGCGCCCTGCAGGAATACGCCGGAGCGAAAAACAAAAAGGCATTGATCCGCCTGCTGTCCCCCGTACAACTGGCCGCCGAATCCAGCGCGGTGATCAAGGACCTGGTCGATAGCGGCGACATCTACCACCCCCTGGCCTGGTCGCCTGAGGAGGCCTATGCGTTTCTCAAGGATGCACCGCAATACGAGCAATGCGGGGTCGTGGTCCGGCTTCCTGACTGGTGGAAAAAGCGCAGCAGGCCGCGTGTCGGCATCATCATCGGCGAGGCAAAATCTGTAGGCTTCAATGCCGATGCACTGCTGGATTTCAAACTGCAGATCTCGCTGGGTGACGAACCGCTCAGCGAGGCCGAGCTAGACGCGCTGATGGCGGCGGATGATGGCCTCACTTTCCTGAAGGGACAGTGGGTCGAGGTGGATCGCGAGAAACTGGGTCAGGCCCTCGCCCACTGGAAAAAGGTGGAGGCACAAACCGCGGTGGACGGGCTCACCTTTGCACAAGGGATGCGCCTGCTCGCGGGTGCACCCGCCGATTTGCGTGAGGATGTCCTCGAAGAGAGCCAGCGATGGACTTTTGTCCAACCGGGAAAATGGCTGGCGGCACTGCTGGATGAGCTGCGCACGCCAGCTCAGGCGAAGGCGGCCGACCCCGGCAAGGCACTCAAAGCGACCCTGCGACCCTATCAGCAAACAGGTGTGAACTGGTTGTGGCTGCTCTCACAGTTGGGACTGGGGGCCTGCCTGGCGGATGATATGGGGCTGGGAAAGACCATGCAGGTTATTTCGCTGCTGCTTGTCCTGAAAAGAAAGCGGCGAGACCAACCCTCTTTATTGGTGCTTCCAGCCTCTCTGATCGGCAATTGGAAAACCGAGCTGGAGCATTTCTGCCCCTTCCCTGCGCTGCCTGTTCATACACAGCTCTCAGCTCAACAAAAAGACCATGGATGCGATGGCACAAGACCATGCTGCCTTGCAGGACATCGATTTGGTATTGACCACCTATGGCACGCTCATGCGTCAAGAATGGCTTCAACAGCATGAGTGGCAACTGCTGGTGCTGGATGAGGCCCATGCGATCAAGAACCCAGGCACCAGACAGAGCAAAGCGGTCAAGAGGCTCAGCGCCAAATCCCGTATCGCCCTGACCGGCACGCCGGTGGAAAACCGGCTGTCGGATCTTTGGTCCCTGTTCGACTTCCTCAACCCCGGGCTGCTGGGATCGGCCAAACGATTCAAGGGGTTCACAAAATCGCTGTCCGAGCGCGAGAGCGATCAATATGCGCCGTTACGCAATCTGGTCGGCCCTTATATCCTGCGCCGTCTCAAGACCGATCGATCGATCATCAGCGACTTGCCGGAAAAGACCGAGGTCACTACATACTGCGGTCTGAGCAAGGCCCAGGCGGCACACTATCAGCGCGCCGCAAAACAGATGGCGAAGGCCATTGAGAATCTTGAAGGCATGAAACGTCGCGGCCTGGTGCTGTCTTACCTGCTGCGCTTCAAGCAGATCTGTAACCATCCCTCACAACTGTTGGGAGATGAGGAGTACGCTCCCGAAAAGAGTGGGAAGTTTCAGCGCCTGGCCGAACTGTGTGAAGAAATCGCGTCACGCCAGGAGAAAATGCTGGTATTTACCCAGTTCCGTGAAATGACCGGCCCACTGGAGAACTTTCTGGCTCAGCAGTTTGGCCGGCACGGTCTGGTGCTGCATGGCGGCACTGCCGTCAAGCAGCGGCAGAAACTGGTTGAACAGTTCCAGGACGAAGAGGGGCCGCCCTTCTTTGTGCTCTCCCTCAAGGCGGGAGGCACCGGTCTCAATCTGACACAGGCATCCCATGTCATCCATTTCGATCGATGGTGGAACCCGGCCGTGGAAAACCAGGCCACGGACCGCGCCTTTCGCATCGGGCAGAAAAAGAATGTACTGGTTCACAAGTTTGTCTGCCAGGGAACGGTTGAAGAAAAGATCGATACCTTGATCAACGAGAAAACGGCCCTCGCCAATGATCTGCTGAGCGGTGGCGCCGACGCGCTGCTTACAGAGATGGACAACGAGACGCTGCTCGATCTGGTATCACTCGATATTGAAAAAACACGGGTATGACAGGCGAAACATCATGAATTACGGCCGATGGGCCCCATACGTTCCGGTAGCCAAACGGCGTGCCAATGCGGCCAAAGAGATCGATAAACTCAGAAAGAAAGGGATGAAGATCGAGCCCATCGAGGTCCATGGGCGAAAGATATCCAGTACCTTCTGGGGTCAGGCCTGGTGTAGCCATCTGGAGAAGTTCAGTGATTACGAGAATCGCCTACCAAGGGGGCGAACCTATGTGCGCAACGGTTCGGTCTGTCATTTGGCCATCTCGAAGGGCAAGGTCGAGGCCATCGTCAGCGGCTCAACACTCTATCGCATCAACATAACCATTACGCCGCTCTCTGCGCGCAAATGGAACGACATACGCCAACAGTGCGCCGGTCAGATCGGTTCCATGCTGGAACTGTTGCAGGGACGTTTCTCCGATAACGTGATGGGGATAGTGACAGACAAGAACAAGGGCCTGTTCCCCAAACCCAGCGAGATAAGACTTGCCTGTGACTGCCCGGACTGGGCCGAGATGTGCAAGCACATTGCCGCCGTGCTGTACGGCGTGGGCGCCAGGCTGGATCAGCAGCCAGAGCTCCTTTTTCTGCTGCGCAATGTCGACCATGAAGCCTTGATCAGCCAGGAGCTGGAGTTGCAGTCGGCCACATCCGAAAAGGGAAAACGGCGCCGGCTGGCAGAGTCTGATCTTTCCGACGTATTTGGCGTGGACATGGAAGCGCCGGTAAAGCCCGGCCGCAAAAGACGTGCCGTTGGCAAAAAAGCGACCCGGAAGAAGAAAACAGCATTCACTCCAACGGCAGCGGCGGTCACCAGGCTACGCAAGCGCTTTAGGATGAACACATCACAGTTCGCAAAGTTGGTTGGCGTCAGCCCGCCTACCGTCAGCAACTGGGAAAACGGCAGCGGCACACTCAATCTGCGCCAACGCACTCACGATGCGCTGACTCAAGTGGCGAAACTCACGCCGGAGCAGGCTGCAAGAAAGGTCAAACGCGACCGATAGAGGATCAAAACGACCTCGGGCAACGCCCTGCTCAGGGTCGAGCGGGATCGCGATGTTTCTCAATCATGCCCGAATAAACAAGGACCACATCGCGCCGGTCTCCCAAATCGTCCTCATTCGTGGAAAGGCATCAGTTTACAGCAGGTGTGCTGCTGTACGGTGGTGATGAAACACTGCCTCTGGGTAGCAATATATCGGCTGCCCCCCTTTCCACACTGTGGGGTTCGTAGAACGATCGGTTAAGTGCCTGCCGTTGCCAACCAGTGCCAGACATTGCCTGCCAGTGCCTGCTATTCCCACTCGATTGTAAACGAGCCGTTTTTTAGCCTTCACATCAATGACTTACTTTGTATATAAGCGGGAATACCATGAAAAATACCATGTTCAGAAATTGCTGTTAATACTCACCGGAAATGTCGAGAAGCCACCCCATGCTGTGCTGCAGGCTTCGGCACATCATGATTCCAGTCGCGCCCAAAAACTTTTTTTTCGCCCATGCGCCGCGTGCAATTGCTGCACGAAGGCGTGATGTGTTGGCAGTGGTTTGAATTCCTTGATCCGCTTCGCCAGCGCTTCCAGCTTTTTGTAATACCGAGCACCATGGCCGTAAGCCTTACTGCGCGCCTGTGCCAGGATATCCAGCAACAAGGCGCGGTAGCAAGCCGTGGCCGCAAGATTGCAATCCGCTTTTTCAAACGCCTTGGCCAGCCTCAGCAGACTGTCATAAAAACACTCCGCCAACCCCTGATGCCTGGCCAAAACCAAGTCCTGGGCTCGCTCCGTCTGGTTCAGGTTCAATAACAGATCTGCGCTAACTACGATATTACCGCCCTGTTCGGCTTGTTTGATTGCTGCACTACACGCTTTCTCTCTCTCATCCTCGTCCAAGGCCTCCAGATATCGCGTGAAACTGGCGTAGCTCTGCTCGCTTTGAAACAGCCGAGAACGAATCACTTTAAGCTGCTTCCGGTCGCCCGTTTTCACACAGACCTTATCCAGCAATTCCAGACGATCATGCTCAAAACGGTCCTCCCATGCCTGGTTCAGATAACGCATTACCATCTCGGGCTGCTCTGTACTGCAAATATTTTTCACAAATCGATTTCATTTGCAGATTGTTTGGCTGTGGCGAATGTATCAATACCGATCGCTCGTATAAGGCAGGATCGCGCAAGGCATCGGCGATCTGTCCTAATGCCACGCCGCTATGCAAGGCCACGAGATTGAGTTTGTCTTGTTGTTCGGGAGATTTTAACGCCTTGCGCAACGCATTTTCGTACCGCCAGGCAAGCTGCTTCAGCTGATCCGGCGTCAACAGCAGTTGGGCATTTGGCAATAGCGGATCAAGCACACCATAATCATTCTGCTGATACAGCTGATATATCCGCTCGAGCCAGTCGACGTTGGCATCCCGCCAGCCTTTAGCCGCCATCAACCACAACAGTACGGCCTGGCGATATACCTCGCCCACTGCTCCGCCAGAATCATCGACACGGTTGAGCACCGATTCTGCCGTCGCCAGGAACCGGTCGACCAAATCAAACGCATGTTCCGGTGAGCGCTCCAGCAGTCCGCTTTCAATGTCGGCGAGGGCCGCTTCCAGTTCGCGTGCAAAATCAAAACTCGCCCGATAATCGATAAACCTCCGCCCTCGTTTCAGCGATGCAATACGCTTGCGCAGCACCTTGGACAGGGCGACCGGATCATTTGCCAATGTCAATGCTTCGATCTTGTCGCTCAACTCCGGATAGCGGAGGTAAAGGTCGAATATAAAATTCCGCAATATATCTGCATCGATATCAGCCAGTTTTTCTTTGAGTGTATCGACGTTCATAGGACAAAATGGGAATTCATTAAATCGTTCAGGCTTGTGCAGATAAAATCGCTCGCTCCAGAGCGAAGAGAATCATTTCCTCATCAGACCAGACTGAGCCGGTTCCACAACCGTCAACTCATATCGGGTTGTTCTGCCACCACCCGGTAGCGGGATGATGATACCCTTGGCGACCAGGTCAGAAAGATCACGGCTGGCCGTTCGATTCGGACACTTGGTAATCGCTTCATATTTTTTAGTCGTTATTCCGCCTTCAAAGCCCTTTCGACCTTCAGCGAATACCCGCGACACCATCCTGGCCTGCCGGTCATTCAGCTGGTCACCATAGGCTTCGTAGAATCGTGTCTTGGCCAGTACAAAGTCCACTTCCTCCCTGGCAATTTCCTGTGCCTTGATTATTGTGTCTGCGAAATAATTAAGCCAAACATTAACATCCAGGCTTCCACGACTCGCTTTCTCCAGTTGCAGGTAATAGGTTTTTTTATCCCCTTCTATCGCCGTGGCAAGACAGGCCATGGTTGGATAATCAAGAAACTGGGAAAGCGCATGGTCAGCGATTGCCCTGCCGACTCGACCATTACCATCATCGAAGGGATGAATTACCTCGAACCAGAGATGAGCAATACCTGCTCTTGCGATCCCGTGTATTGGTTTGTCCCCGCTCAATGGACTGGCTTGGTTGTACCAGTCGATAAGCTTTGCCATTTCATCAGGGACTTGAGTCGCTGGCGGGGCCTCATAGTGAACTTTTTCCCGCCCGTAAGGCCCGCTCACTATTTGCATCGGTGAAGGATCGTTGCGGTATGCGCCTCGCAGAATAGACGTGTAGCGCTGCTCCGGGACAGCCATGGACTGCCACTTGCCCAGCAGTTCATTTGTCAGCGATGCGTGCCAGTTCTTGCGAACGTCCACCAGCAGCGAAGCTGCCCCCGCTGCTTTCTGGTCTGAGTTGTCCGGTAGCGAATCCGATGTTATCAAAGAGAGTAGCGACGACCTGACCGATTTCCTATCCAGATACTCTCCCTCAATGGCGCTGGTTTTGATTGCTTCGGAAAGCATCAAGTCGATCGTGGCATCCTCTTGAGATGCCATTGGTAGCGCATCAAAGCTGCCCGCCAGGCGCTCCGAGTTCAGGCGAAACTCAAGTTCCCGGTGTTCGAGCGCAAGCTTGTCATAGCGGAAATCGGGCCAATCGGATTGTTGCCATATCCATCTCATAGCGTGATTCTAGCACTTATTCACGCCACTTTATAGATTTTATTGGCGTGTTTATAGCTCTAAATCACGCCACATTCGTTCGAAAAGAGACATCTGAGCGTCGAACGTGAATACCACACTCCGCCAATTTACCACTTATGGTATCGCTGGTTTTCGCCTCACAGCGGGCGGGAAATACCATGAAAAATACCATTGATGATGCAGATTGTATTATCAATTGAATGATTTTTATCATTATAATTCAATAGGTTATAAATTTCCGTCACTCCCACTCATTGTAAATAAGCCATTTTTGTCTTTTATATTCAATGGCTTATTATCCTGCTAAACGGTAATACCATGTAAAATACCCTGCTCAGAAATTCCTTCAAAATTATCGAAAAATTTGTCGATTGAACACTGATACACAGCATCTTAGGCAACCTTCCGGGCTCTGACTTTCAGGTGTATACCCTCCTGCTCCTGCAGATAATGGATCACCGTAACAGGCGCCATATACAGGCTAATTGATAATTACATTGACAATTAGCCATTTTTTGCGCGTAATGCAGGCATTTAAAGCAACCAGAAACCACCGTGACCTACATCCCCCGGAACGCAGAATCCAGGCTTCAACACTTCGCCAGCGGCTATCCAGTGGTTGTGGTCACCGGGCCTCGCCAGTCTGGCAAGTCCACTCTGGTGAGGCATGCCTTTCCCGAGCATCGTTATGTATCGCTTGAAGATCTCGACCAGAGGGAATTTGCGGATACGGATCCTCGTGGCTTTTTGAACCAGTTCAGCGAGGGCGCCATCCTGGATGAGGCGCAACGTTGCCCTGCCCTGTTTTCCTATCTTCAGACACGCGTCGATGAAAGGCAACAACCCGGCGAATTTATCCTGACGGGGTCCCAGCAGTTTGGCCTGTTATCAGGTATCACACAGAGTCTGGCAGGCAGAGCTGCATTACTGACACTGCTACCCATGACCTACGACGAGTTACAGCGCGCAGACAAAGTTAGCCGGAACCTCGATAAGATACTCTTTGATGGTGCCTTCCCCCCCATCTTCGACCGCGGACTTGAACCACATCCCTGGCATGGAAACTATGTGCGCACTTACCTGGAACGAGACGTCCGGCAATTGATCAAAGTACAGGATTTGGGAACCTTTCAACGCTTCCTGAAATTGTGCGCAGGCCGGACCGGTCAACTCCTCAATCTTTCCTCGCTAGCCAACGACTGCGGCATTACGCATAACACAGTCAAGTCCTGGGTATCCGTGCTGGAAGCCAGCTATATCGTGCATCTGTTGCCGCCGCATCACCAGAACTTCAGTAAACGTCTGGTCAAAACGCCCAAACTCTATTTTCTGGATACGGGTCTTGCCACCTGGCTGCTCGGCATTCAAAACAGCGAGCAACTGGCTACCCATGTTCAACGAGGCGCATTATTCGAATCCTGGGTCATAAGTGAATTGCTTAAGGCCCGTTATAACGAGGGCGAAACCTCGAACCTTTACTTCTGGCGTGATCGTTCGGGGCACGAGGTGGATCTGCTGATTGACCATGGAACCCATCTGTCACCGCTGGAAATCAAATCCGGGCAAACCATCAACAAGGATTACTTCAAGGGGCTGGAGTTTTTGAAAAAACTGGCAGGTGAAACCGCCGGAAAGGCGTGGCTGGTTTACGGCGGTGACAGCCGACAGATACGCTCTGATGTCAGTGTACTACCGTGGTATGAAATCAACTCTGAGCAGATCGTGATATGAAAACATCGGGCATCGGACGCAATGATCCCTGCCCTTGCGGCAGCGGAAAGAAATTCAAGCACTGCTGCCTGGGCAAGGAGAACAGCACGGCATCCAGCCACGGCGCGGCGGGCATGTCCGAATCCTTGCGCAAAGCACTCGAAGGCCGGCAATTCAACTCGCCGGAAGAGGCGCAGGTATTTCTAGACCAAATCACCCAACAGCAAAACCGTCGGCAGCTGGACGAATTTCACGGTTTATCGCCCGAGCAGATGCACCAGATACTGAATTTCCCATTCGCATCACAGGGACTGGTGCGTTTTGAGGATGTGCTCGACGCCAACCCGGTCGCGCCGTTACTCACCCTGTTCAAGCTACTGGCGGACGCGATCGGCGAGCAGGGCCTCAAACCGACCGCCAAGGGCAACCTGCCGCGCAACTTCTGCCGCGAGGCCGCGCTGGTCTATTGGGGTGAGCAGCGATATCAGGAAAACACCCGTTATGGCGGCATCAATCGGGAGGAGGATTTTGACGATCTGCATGTCACCCGCCTTGTGGCCGAACTGGCGGGGTTGATTCGCAAATACAAGGGCCGGTTCATCCTCAGCCGCGATTGTCGCCGGCTGCTGGCCGGGGACGGCATGACCACCATCTATCTCAAACTGTTCAGGGCCTATGTCGAACAGTTCAACTGGGCATACAGGGACGGCTATCCTGAGTTGCGATTCATGCAGAGCGCCTTCCTGTTCACACTTTACCTGCTTACCCACTACGGTGACGCCTGGCGACCGCAGGTATTTTATGAAGATGCCTTCCTGGGCGCCTTTCCGCGGCTGTTGGATGAAGTGCCACCGAGCCAGGTAATTTCCCCCGATGAGACAGTGCGCCGCGGTTACACCTGGCGCTCGCTGGTGCATTTCGCAGGCTTTCTGGGCCTGGCGACGGTGGAGCCGGTTTCCGACGAACTCCTGTGTCACAAGTACCGGGTAAAGTCCTTGCCGTTACTGGGTCAGATCGTTCAATTTCAGCTTCCCAAGTAAAAGTTCGTGGTAAAAAGACACAAACAGGATGATCTTCTGGCAACCTTGCTCGAAACAGTATCGAAAGCGAAGCTGGTTGATCTGCTCGTCCGCGTGGCCAGCACACGCCCGGCTGTCCGGCATGAATGCCTCGACTACCTGAACAGGCACACCGCCCTGTCACCCAGCCGGAAGAAACAGTCCGAGGGTGAAAAACTGCTGGCCCTGTGGGCCGAACTCGCACCGGATCTGGACGAGCTGGATGCATACGGTGGCGGCGATTATGATGCCGACATCCATGTTTCGAGCCTGTTGCAGGAGATCGCACAGGCGCTTTCACGGAAAAAGGTCGATGCAGACTACCGGCAAAAACTTCTCGACAACGTCCTGCCCTATATCGAGAGCGGCAATGCCGGCCTTGACGACGATCTCTACGATCTGGCCTATGCGGCCTGTTACACCGACAACGATTGGCGGGCACTGGCGGAAGCCTTTGAGACCATGGGCGGGGACTGGAAACTCGACCATGCCCGCCGCATTTATCGCCGCCTCGGCGACCGTGGAAAATATCTCGAGCTGCGCCAGCGCAAACTGGCAACCGGAAGCGATTATTACGACCTGGCGGATTTCCACTGGAAGGCCGGTGAAAGAAAGAAGGCCATGGAGATAGCGGAGGAAGGGCTACGCCAGGGAAAAGGCCGCATGGATGAATTACGCCAGTTCGTATCCAAGCGGCTCAAATCCGGATCGTGGCCGGCGGCTTGCTTGAGATATCGTAGGCGACGCGCGATACGCCGTTCACCTCGTTGATGATGCGACTGGAGACCTGCTCCAGGAACTCCAACGGCAGGTGAGCGAAACTGGCGGTCATGAAATCGATCGTCTTCACCGCGCGCAGAGTGATCACGTACTCGTAGCGGCGCGCATCACCGACCACGCCGACCGATTTCACCGGCAGAAAGACCGCGAAGGCCTGACTGACGTCGTCATAGAGGCGGGCCTTGTTGAGCTCTTCGATATAGATTGCGTCGGCCCGGCGCAGAATGTCAGCGTATTCCTTGGTCACCTCACCCAGGATACGCACACCCAGCCCCGGGCCCGGGAAAGGATGCCGGTAGATCATTTTTGAGGGCAGCCCGAGTGTGACGCCGACGCGACGCACCTCGTCCTTGAAAAGCTCCCGCAATGGTTCGACCAGTTCCAGCTTCATGTAATCCGGCAGACCACCCACATTGTGGTGCGACTTGATCACATGCGCCTTGCCCGATGCAGCACCCGCGGACTCGATCACGTCGGGATAGATCGTCCCCTGTGCGAGGAAGGTTACGTCTTCCAGTTTGGCCGCCTCTTCCTCGAAGATATCGATGAAAAGATTACCGATGATCTTGCGCTTCTGTTCCGGGTCGGAGACACCCTTGAGCCCCTTCAAAAAGCGGTCCTCGGCGTTGACCCGGATCACGTTCACGCCCATGTGCTCGGCGAAGGTCGCCATGACCTGGTCGCCTTCGTGGAGCCGCAGCAGACCGTTGTCGACAAAGATACAGGTCAGGCGGTCACCGACGGCACGATGCAGCATGGCGGCTACCACCGACGAATCGACGCCACCGGACAGGCCCAGGACGACACGACCCTCGCCGATCTGCTCACGCATGTTGTGGATGCCGTCGTCGATGATGCTGTTGGGATTCCACAGTGCCTCGCAAGCGCAGATCTCGAAAAGGAAACGTTCGAGGATGCGCCCGCCCTGGCGCGTATGCGTGACCTCGGGGTGAAACTGCAGACCGTAGAAGTTGCGTGATTCGTCCGCCATACCGGCGAGCGGAGCATTGTCCGTGGTACAGATCGCGGTGAAGCCGGGCGGCAACTCGTCGACCCGGTCGCCATGGCTCATCCAAACGTCCAGCAGACCCCAGCCTTCGTTACTGGTCGAGTCCTCGATATCCCGCAGCAGACGTGAATGGCCTCGCGCGCGCACCTGCGCGTACCCGTACTCATGCTTGTCCGAGGCAGTAACCCGCCCACCAAGCTGTGCAGCCATGGTCTGCATGCCGTAGCAGATGCCCAGCACGGGCACGCCCATCTCGAACACCGCCTGTGGCGCGCGCGGGGCATCCTCACCGGTCACCGTTTCGGGCCCACCGGAAAGTATGATTCCGCCCGGCTTTTGTGCTTCCAACGCATCTTCACAATTGTCATACGGCCAGATTTCACAATACACGCCTGCCTCTCGCACGCGGCGAGCAATCAGTTGGGTGTATTGCGAGCCGAAATCAACAATCAGGACTCGATGGGCGTGGATATCAGTGGTCATGTCAACGGTTCCGAAAACGGCAAAACATAAAAGGCGTAAAGCACGCGTGAGACCTGCCGGGGCCGGCAAGCCCCCAGCTTTGTCCCCTGCAACCCAATCATTCCCCGGGACGGTTCAGTCGCGACGGTAATTCGGTGCTTCCTTGGTGATCTGAACGTCGTGCACATGCGACTCGCGCATACCCGCATTGGTCACACGCACAAACACCGGCTTGGTCCGCATCTCGTCCAGCGTCGCGCAGCCGGTATAGCCCATGCTCGAGCGAACACCGCCGATCAGCTGCGTGATCACATTGATCAGCGGGCCCTTGTAGGGGACGCGACCCTCGATACCCTCGGGCACCAGCTTGTCTTTCTTGGTGTCTTCCTGGAAGTAGCGATCGCTCGAGCCCTGTTGTCCGCCCATGGCGCCCAGGGAACCCATGCCGCGATATGACTTGTACGAGCGCCCCTGATAGATCTCCACCTCGCCCGGCGATTCGTCGGTACCCGCGAACAGGCCGCCTATCATCACGGAATGCGCGCCGGCCACAAGGACCTTGGCGATATCACCGGAGTAGCGAAGCCCGCCATCGGCGATGACCGGCACACCCGTGCCCTGCAGCGCGTTGACCACATTGTCGACCGCGGTCACCTGCGGCACCCCTACACCGGCAACAATGCGGGTCGTGCAAATGGAACCCGGGCCAATACCGACCTTGACACCGTCGGCACCTGCATTAACCAGAGCCAGTCCCGCCTCACCGGTCGCGATGTTGCCTCCGATGACCTGGACATCCGGAAAATGCTCCTTAATCCAGGCAACCCGGTTCAGCACGCCGAGCGAATGTCCATGGGCGGTATCGACGGTGATCACGTCGACGCCGGCCTCCACCAGCAATTCGACCCGAACTTCGGTCCCCTCGCCGACACCGACTGCGGCACCGACCCTCAGTCGTTCCTGCGAATCTCGACAGGCATCCGGGAAATCGGTCGCCTTCTGAATATCCTTGACCGTGATGAGCCCGCGCAGATCAAAGTTGTCGTTGACCACGAGCACCTTTTCGATCCGGTGCTGGTGCAGCTTCGACTCCACCTCTTCGCGGCTCGCGCCCTCGCGCACGGTCACCAGCCGGTCCTTCGGGGTCATGATCGAGCTGACCTTCTCATCCAGGCGGGTCTCAAAGCGCAGGTCACGCGCGGTCACGATGCCGACCAGTTCGCTGCCATCCACCACCGGCACGCCGGAAATCCGGTTGGAACGCGTCAATTCAAGCACTTCACCGATGCTGGTGTGCGGAGAAATAGTTATAGGATCGTGAATGACACCGCTTTCGTAACGCTTGACCGTCCTCACCTCGGCCGCCTGCTGGGCCGCGGTCATGTTCTTGTGCACCATGCCGATCCCTCCGGCAAGGGCCATCGCGATCGCCAGGCGGGCCTCGGTGACGGTATCCATCGCCGCCGAAACCAGCGGGATATTCAGGTCGATCGCTCGTGTAAGCTTTGTCGCCAGGGTGACATCTTTCGGCATCACCTCGGATCGCGCCGGTACCAGTAGCACGTCGTCGAAAGTCAGGGCTTCTTGGTCTTGGGCAAGGCGCATGGGCTTTTCCAGATTGGGTTTGAAGATAAGCCGGACATTATAGGATTTGCCGGAAACCCGGTAAACTGAAAAGCCCGTGAAATGCAGCCAAATCTACCGCGCGAGATCCAGGGCGGGCAATCCGACCACCCGCATCGGATCCGCACCTTGCGGCCTGCGAACGCCGCCAGGCGGCGAATCTGCCCGGCGGGTCAGGAAATGGCGATCGGGCACCCATTGCGCAGCCAACGGCGGGATTGTCCGGACATGACATCAGCCGATCAGGACATTCGCGACATCTTTACCATCAGCCGCCTCAACTCAGAGGCGCGCGCCGTACTGGAAGGCAGTTTTCCCCTGCTGTGGGTGGAAGGCGAGATCTCAAATCTGGCCAACCCCCGCTCAGGTCACCTTTATTTCAGCCTCAAAGATGCCCATGCCCAGGTGCGCTGCGCCCTGTTCCGGGCAAAAAGACAGTTGCTGCGCTTCGAGCCCGGTAATGGCCAGCAGGTACTGGCACGGGCACGCATCAGTTTCTACGAGCCGCGCGGCGACTTTCAGCTCATCATCGAACACCTGGAGCCGGCCGGCGCCGGTTCCGCGCAGCGTGAATTCGAGGCGCTGAAGAAACGTCTTCAGGCCGAAGGGCTGTTCGATACCGGGCGTAAGAAGACCCTGCCGACCTTCCCGAGACGCCTCGGAGTCATAACCTCTGCCTCGGGGGCTGCGGTACGCGACGTCCTTAAGGTGCTGCGCCGCCGGGCACCGCAGATTGCGGTCACCATATTCCCGGCCCAGGTACAGGGCAAGGGGGCGGCCGAAGAGTTGATCGATGCGCTCAATATCGCGCTGCAACGGGGTGACTGCGATGTTCTGCTGCTGACCCGTGGCGGGGGATCGATCGAGGATCTCTCGGCATTCAACGACGAACGATTGGCACGCGCGGTCGCCGCAGCGGACATACCGGTCGTCAGCGCAGTCGGGCACGAAATCGACTTCACCATCACCGACTTCGTTGCCGACCGACGGGCGCCAACACCATCCGCGGCCGCCGAGCTGATCAGCCCGGACACCCCGGTCCTGCTGCAGACCATCGCCAAACTGTCGCAACGCATGCAAGGCAATATGCAGCGACGCCTGGCGCTGGAGAAACAGCACCTGGCGCGCCTGGAGGGCAGGTTGCAACGGGGTGCACCGGCCGGTCTCTTGCGTCAACAGCAGCAACGAGTCGATGGCCTCGATCTGCGCCTGCTGCGGATCATGCGCAATATACTGGCGGTACGACAGCGGGAACTCGGCGTTCAGTCGCGCCATCTGCAGACGCACAATCCCGAGCGCCGACTGTTACTTTTGCAACAACGCTTTGCCGGGCTGCCCGAGCGTCTGCAACAACGCATGGCATCACCACCGACAGCGACGCGCAGAGCACCTGGCGGCGACCGGCCGACAGTTGAATGCTGTCAGCCCGCTGGCAACGATGCAAAGAGGTTATGCGGTATTGCGCGGAGCCGAGGATGGCAAAGTGATCACGCGGGCCGCACAGCTTGCCCACGGCGATCGGATCCACGCCCTGCTGGCAGACGGCAGAGCGGAGCTGCGGGTCGACAAGGTCGAGCCCGGCCTCGAGCACACGTCGGGCAAAGACAAGAACGGCTGAACGCAGGGGCTCGATTTACTTTCGCTTGCGAACGAATTTCATCAACCGGCCACGTTTCTTTTGCTGCCGGTCGGTCAGCTTGTTGCGCCGGCCTGCATAAGGGTTGTCTCCCGTCTTGAATTCAATACGTAGCGGGGTGCCGCGCAGCTTGAACACACTGCGGTAACGATTGACCAGATAGCGTTGATAGGCGGGCGGCACCCCGGCAGTCTGGTTGCCGTGGACGACGATGATCGGCGGATTCCTGCCTCCCTGGTGGGCATAGCGCAGCTTGATGCGTCGACCATTCACCAGTGGCGGCTGATGTTCGGCAACCGCATCCTCCAGGATCCTGGTCAGTTCCGGGGTCTTCAGATCGCAGGTGGCCGCAGCATAAGCCGCATCCACCGCGGCCAGCAGATGCCCAACGCCGCTGCCATGCAGGGCAGAGACAAAACGCCAATCGGCGAAATCGAGAAAAGGCAAGCCGGCGCTGCATCTCGCTCTTGACGTGGTCCCTTTCGTCACCGCTTAAACCATCCCATTTGTTGATCACGACGACAAGTGCCCGACCACTGTCGACCACATGCCCGGCCAACCCGGCATCCTGGTCCGAGATACCCTGTTGTGCGTCGAGTACCAACAGCACGACGTTGGCCTGCTCCATCGACTGCAGCGTCTTGATCACACTGAACTTCTCTATCACCTCGCTGATGCGCGCGCGACGGCGCACACCCGCCGTATCGATCAGCGTGTATCGCTTTCCATTGCTCTCGAAAGGGATATAGATACTGTCTCGGGTCGTACCGGGCTGATCGAATGTCACCACCCGGTCTTCACCGAGGAGCCGGTTCACCAGGGTCGACTTGCCCACGTTGGGCCGGCCTACCACCGCGATCTGTATACCCTGCTCGTGACCCGGACCTTCCGGCTCATCGGACACCGGCAGCGTTTCCAGAATTCCATTGATCAGACCATGTACCCCGCGGCCATGCGCGGCGGCAATCGGGACCGGCTCGCCCAGCCCCAGGGAGAAGAAATCACCACTGATGCTGTCGTAATCGAGGCTCTCGGTCTTGTTGACCACGATGGTGATCGGTTTACCGGTGCGACGCAGTCCCTCTGCGATGATCTGGTCGCCGCCCGTAAGCCCTTCGCGCCCGTCGAGGATGAACAGCACCCGGTCCGCCTCGCCGATCGCCAGCTGCACCTGCTGTTCCATCAGCATTTCGACGCCCTGCCGGTCACCGCTTATCCCGCCGGTATCGACCACCACGTAGGGCTGCGAGCCCAGGCGCCCTACGCCGTACTTGCGATCACGCGTCAACCCGGGCTGATCGGCAACCAGGGCATCACGGGATCGGGTAAGCCGGTTGAACAAGGTGGATTTCCCAACATTGGGACGTCCAACCAGCGCGATCACCGGAAGCATTACCGTTCCTAACGCTGCGCGGCAACTTTATGGCGGCCAGCTCACCACCGTCGCCCTGCACATACAGAACACCGTCGACAACCTGGAGACCGGTCGTAATCGGATCACTGCCCACGCGGGTTCGTGCGACCAGGCGCCCGTCATCCCGATCCAGCCAATGCAGGTAACCTTCGAAATCACCAACCACCACCAGGTCCTGGAGTACGGCCACGTTCGACAATTTACGGTTTTTCAGCGCATCCTGACTCCAGCGTGCCGATCCCGAACGCGGGTCCAGCCCCCAGACCACGCTATCGGCATCGCTTAAATAGAGCCCCTGACGGTCAGCGCCCATACTGCTGTACGAAGACATCTTGCGCTGCCAGGCAAGACGACCACTGCGTTGTTCGACTGCCGCAACTTCGCCCTGGTAAGTGGCGACGAACACCCCACCGCCCATAACGATGGGGTCACCATCGATGTCTGCCATACGCTCCAGTTCGGAACGCCCGCTAGGCACCGTCACGTTCAGATCCCACAATAGATTTCCGTTGTCTACCCGCAGGGCGATCAGCTTGCCGCCCGCCATACCGACGATGACCGCCCCGCTGGAAAGAACCGGCGAGCCACTGCCACGCAGCGTCAGCACAGGGACCTCGCGTTCGTAAAGCCAGCGCTCGTTCCCATTGGTCGATTCCAGGCCAAACAACTTGCCGTCGCCCGTGTGCACCACGACGACACCATTGCCCGCCGCCGGTGTCGAAAGCACCTCGCTCGACACCCTCGCGCGCCACCGCTCCTCACCGGTCCCCGGGTCAAGAGCGATCACCTCGGCATCGCTGGTACCGACGATTACCAGACCTTCTCCCACCCCGGGACCACCAGAGACCGGAACATCGAGATCCACACTCCAGCGCCGGCTGCCGTTTTCTGTCGCCAGTGCCTGAACCTGGCCCTCGCCATCAGCGACATAAACCGTATCCCCAACAACATGGGGTTGGAGATTCAGTCGCTGATCATCGGTACCGGAGCCCACATCACGGGACCAGAGCTCTTGCGGTTGCACCTCGTTCTTTAGATCGAGCAATGGTGACGGCTCGACGACATCCGGACTCGCGAACCACTCTGTGGGATCTGCAAATGTACCGCAGCCGGACAGCACCACCAGCGAAAGAATCAGGAGTAAAGGTAAAGGTCGCATCATAGATTCCTCAGGAAGAAGCGGCCCCGGCGCCGACGTCAACCAGCTTCATGCGCAGCAGGTTTTCGTCCTCCACGCCCTTTATCAGCGCCTCCTGGTAGGCTTCGCGAGCAGCATCCTCATTGCCCCTCGCGCGCTCATAGTCACCGCGCAGGGCTGCATACTCACCAGCAAAGGCAGACGAAGCGGGCTGGGCGATCAGGGCCTGCAACGCATCCAGATCCTTCATGTCCAGCAACAGGTGGCCCAGGCGCAAACGCCCCAGTTCACGGATCGACGCGTCTGCGCCCGAATCACTGACCCACTTCAGATGATCACGCGCTACCGTCTTTTCACCACGCTGGTAGGCAAGCCTTGCCAGCTCCAGGGCAGCAAAACTTCCGTAGGCGGTCCCGCCGAATTCACCAATGAGGCGTTTGCCGTCATCCATGGCCTTATCAGCCTGACCGGTACGCACGGCCTGGCGCATGGCGTCAAAGTAAGCCGATGCGGTTTCGCCCTGCTTCTTTTGATAGCCCTGCCAGCCCTGCCAGCCACCGATAATCGCAAATCCAAGCACGATACCGCCGAGGACCGACTTGCCGTTTTCCTTCCACCATTTCTTGATGGCTTCGACCTGTTCCTCTTCAGTCTGGTAAGTACTCATCTCTGACTTCTCCGAAAAAATTGAGCCTGTTCAGCCAGCAAGTCGGCTGTTCAGTGCGACCAACAGCTCGTCGCGTTTTACTGAAATCTGTTGTTCATCCGAGCGCAAAGGTTTCAACACAACGGCTCCATCCGCGAGTTCCGCATCGCCCAGCACCAGGGCATACTTTGCCCCGCTGCGATCGGCACGTTTGAACTGTGCCTTCATACTGCCACCGCCACAGTTGCTGACCAGTGCAATCCCGGGCAGTGCATCCCTTATCTGTTCCGCAAGGACCAGGCCTTCGCGCATTGCCGAATCACCCTGCAAGACCAGGAAGACGTCGACCACCGATTCCGCAGCTGCGGGGTTCGTCTCCTCCAATATCGCGACCAGGCGCTCCAGGCCCATCGCGAATCCGACCGCAGGAACCGGCTTGCCTCCCAGCTGTTCGACCAGCCCGTCATAGCGACCACCTGCACACACGGTACCCTGTGCACCAAGGCGATCGGTGACCCATTCGAATACGGTGCGCGAATAGTAATCGAGTCCGCGCACCAGGCGCGGATTGACCGCATACGGCACACCGGCTTTCTGCAACGTATTGCAGACCAGTTCGAAGTGAGACCTCGATTCCTCTCCGAGGTAATTCATCAGGGCCGGCGCCGCGTCCAGCATCTCGCGCATGTTCTCATTCTTGCTGTCGAGGATCCGCAGCGGATTGGTGGTCAGGCGACGCCTGCTGTCTTCGTCCAGTATTTCACCATGCGATTCGAAATAGGCCACCAGCTCTGTACGATACGCAGCCCGCTCTTCGGGGCTGCCGAGCGTATTGATCTGAAGCTCCAGTCCCGGAATCTCCAAAGCTGCCCATATGCGCGCCGTTATCAGGATAACTTCAGCGTCTATATCGGGCCCGGCCATACCGAAGGTCTCGACACCGATCTGGTGGAATTGCCGATATCGGCCTTTCTGCGGTCGTTCGTGTCGGAACATGGGGCCCTGGTACCAGAGCCTCTGGGTCTGATTGTGCAGCAGGCCATGCTCCATCGCCGCACGCACGCAACCCGCAGTTCCTTCCGGGCGCAAAGTGAGGCTGTCGCCGTTACGATCTTCGAAGGTATACATCTCCTTCTCGACGATATCCGTCACTTCGCCGATCGAACGCTTGAAAAGTTCTGTCATCTCCAGGATCGGCATGCGGATCTCCCGATAGCCGTATGCTGCGAGCACCGCCGCGACACGATTTTCCAGAAACTGCCACAAGGAACTCTGTTGCGGTAGCACGTCGCGCATACCGCGGATTGCCTGGATGCTTTTTGCCATTGGAAACGTCTTGTATAAAACCGAAGCCCCGCTGTGCGGGGTTGCCCGACTTAAGGATGTTCACCACGCCCTCAGGGGTCGAGGGTGAAACGAGCCACATTGCCCTTGGCATATGCAGCCAGATCGAACGGTTTGCCATTCACGGTGATCGATACCGCCTCAGCGTTGCCAATCACCAGCTTGTAAGGCGGCTGACCTCCCAGGACCTTGCGTGAACCCTTGGGGAACTCACCGAACAATTTGAACTTGCGTTCGCTGTCACGCACGTCCACCCAGCAGGGTGCTTTGAAGGTCAATACAATCTGCTGGGTGCCATCCACGACCGGCGCACCTTCCACGCCTGCGGCAGCTGCGCCGTCCGCCGCAACAGAGACACTCTCCGCAGGCTCAGCAGCGTCAGAACCTGTTGCTGCCGGAAGACCCGCGGCCGCCGGAACATCAGAGGCCGGCGGCTCAGCCATGCCGGATGAGGGCTCCGTTTGTTCCGAGGTATCCCCGGGCGCGGCGTCATTCGCAGCCGGCGGCTCATTGTCGGACAGTGCCTCGAGCGAAGGGGCCGGAAGTAGCAAACCACCATCTGCGGATATCGGCGCATCGTCCAGCGGCAACGTGGAAATCGCTTCCTCTTGCGACGGCATCGATGCATTGATGCTATCGACCACACTGGTCGAACGTATCTGTTCCGGCACTATCTCGTCGAGATAACCTCGCCACCACATCAGGAACAGTACGACCAGCCCAAGAATCATCAGCCAGGTTATTGCACCCGCCCAACCCCTGCTCGGACCGCCGTCGGCCGGCAGGGTCGGCGACTCTCTGACCATGGAGTGCGAAGCCCCATCATCGGGCCATTTCTCATCGAATTGCCGCAGCACGGATTCGACCGGCATGCCGACAACCCTGGCATAGTTTCTGAGGTAGCCACGCACAAATACCCGCGCACCCACATCCTGGAAACTGTCCGCCTCCAGCGCCTCGACCACGTTGGCGGTCAGATGAAGCTCGCTGGCGATCTTTGCCAGGTCATAACCCATCGACAGCCGTGCGGCACGCAAACGCTCGCCGGGACCCGGTGAAAAAAACTCTGCCACGTTAGTTTTTGATTGATCCGACATCACGGCGCTCATAGCTCACTCGATCGTTTGAAGGAATTTGGCTTGCTCAGAATCAGGAAACTTGTTCCTGAGCTTAAGGCCGTAGCTGGCCATCTGATCTTTGTCACCCAGTTGGTTCTCAGTCTGCACGCCCAGCCAAAGGCTCTGCGCAGTATGCGTTGCCACTTCAGCATAACGCTGAAGATAGGCACGCGACGACAGGTAGTTTCCTGTCCGATAGCTGACCTCCGCCATACTGAGCAGGCTGGGCGCAAATCGTGGGTTGGCCTGCAGGGCCGTGCGGTAATCGCGATCCGCGCGCTCCAGGTCGCCCGACCTTTCCGCACAGCTGCCCGCGTTGTGAGAAGCGATCCAGGGAGTACTGTAGAGTGGATTGTTCAGCGCGCGGCGAAAATAATTGTCCGCCCCGTCGAAATCCTTGCGCTCACACATAAAAAGGCCATAGGCGTTCAACGCGGCCGGATTGCGGGGATCCAGTGAAATCGCCTTCTGGTACGAA
Source organism: uncultured Gammaproteobacteria bacterium (assembly GCA_963759055.1). Lineage (GTDB taxonomy): Bacteria > Pseudomonadota > Gammaproteobacteria > Chromatiales > Chromatiaceae > Thiosocius. The sequence continues at coordinate 146,274 of CAVWYD010000009.1, read as the reverse complement.
GCGTCTGCGGAACCCAGCTCACCCAGGCGCTGATACACCAATGCAAGGATGTAATGCGCATTGCTCGACCTCGGATCGACAATGACCGCCTTCTTGGCGTTCATGAATGCCTCAGTGAGGCGCCCTTCGCGCAGGTAGGCACCGGAGAGGTCGATATAAACGTCTGCCGGACTCGGGGCCACCAACGGCGAGCCAATATTGCCGGTCGGATCGGCGTCACCCGCATCATCACGCAAAGCCCGGTTTTGACAGCCCGTCAGCACCAGCGCCAGCAGCAGGACCAGCAAGAAATACGGCGAACGTTCGATCACGGACGATACTCCTGCAAAACCGGAATACGCTTGAGGTGTCGACGACTGCGATCATTCACCTTACCGACGAGTTGACCACAGGCCGCGTCGATATCATCACCGCGCGTCTTGCGGGTCATGGCCATGATGCCCGCACGTTTGAGCCGCTGCCGGAATGCTTCCACCCGATCCGCCGGCGAGGTCTTGTAGTCCGTGCCGGGAAACGGGTTGAAAGGGATCAGGTTGACCTTGGACGGCACACCTTCGAGTAGCCGTATCAATGCCTTGGCATGTGCAATCGAATCATTCACTCCGTCAAGCATGACATATTCCCAGGTGATCTTGCGGCGCTTGTCCTTGGACACATAGGCCCTGCATGCGGGAATCAGCTTCTCCAGGGGGTATTTGCGGTTGATCGGGACCAGTTGGTCGCGCAGGGCATTGTCGGGTGCATGCAGCGAAACCGCGAGGCTCACGTCGCTCACTTCGGCCAGACGCTCGAGGGCCGGCACAATTCCAGAGGTGCTGATGGTCACCCGCACCTTGGAGATCATGTAAGCCAGATCTTCCTGCATAAGTTCCATCGCCCGGACCACATTGTCGAAATTGGCCAGCGGCTCGCCCATACCCATCAGCACAATATTGGTCGGCGGCCGTCCCAGTTCGCGGGTCGCGAGCCACACCTGGCCGATGATCTCGGCCGCCGTCAGGTTGCGGTTGAAGCCCTGTTGGGCAGTCGAACAGAAGGAGCAGTCAAGCGCACAACCCACCTGTGAAGACACGCAGATGGTACTGCGGTTCTCCTCCGGTATGGACACCGTCTCGATATGCTGACCATCCGCGAGCTCGAGCACCCATTTGATCGTACCGTCGCCTGCAGGCTGCGCCAGGGCGATCCTGGGCACGCGGATCTCCGCTTTTTCCATCAGCAGAGCGCGCAGCTTCTGCGGCACATCGGTCATGGCATCGAAATCCAGCACCCCGTGCTTGTGTATCCATTTGAGCACATTGCGACCATGGAAGGCCTTCGCGCCAAGATCCGCGAAATAGACTTCCATCTCCGACCTGGTCAGGCCCAGCAGGTTGATTTTGGGTGCGTCAGACATCCACAGCCGCTCAGCGAGTGCGCTCGCAAACACCTTCGGGGAAGAAGAAAGCCATTTCGACTGCAGCCGTATCCGGGCCGTCCGAACCGTGCACCGCATTCTCGTCGACCGTTTTGGCATGGTCCGCGCGAATCGTACCCGGGGCGGCTTCCTTCGGATTGGTCGCACCCATGAGCTCACGATTCTTGGCGATCGCATCCTCTCCCTCGAGGATCTGCACCATGACTGGGCCGGAGGTCATGAAATCGACGAGTTCGCCGTAGAAGGGGCGCTCTTTGTGCACGGCGTAAAATTCACCAGCCTGCTCGCGCGACAGATGCAGCATGCGTGCAGCCACAATGCGCAGCCCCGCCTTCTCGAAGCGGTTATAGATGTCACCAATGACATTTTTTGCCACAGCATCAGGCTTGATGATGGAAATCGTACGTTCTACGGCCATTCAAAACTCCAATAAGATCAAACAACAAATAAACAAATTCGGGCATCCGGGTGATGCCGCACAATCAATAAACCGGGTGTGTTGAGCCTGTGCCGGTTGTTCGCATTCTGTGGTAGCGACGCAACGACTCGAAACAGCTCTAAGAGTAACAGATTTTCTCTTTTAAAACCGTGGCTTAGTTTAGCCTCAGAGAGGTGGAAATGCCAAGCGCGGCAATCAGGAGAGTTGCCGTCGGACGTCGATCACGTCCGGTATCTGCGCCAGGCGGTCGATCACCCAGCTGAGTTGGGTCATGTCCGTCACCTCGGCCGTAAAGCGCATGCTGGCGCGATCGTTGCGAAGGTCCGACTGGGTGTTTACTCCGAGCACGTCGATTTCGGCATTGGCGAACACCGAGGATATATCTCTCAGCAGTCCCTTGCGATCAGCCGCAAGGACATGGATATCGACCAGGAAACGTGAATCCGGCTGTGCGTCTGCCCAGGCCACATCCACGAGACGGGCGCGGTTGGCGGCGTCCATCTTGCGTATTACCGAGCAGTCCTGACGATGAACCGTCACCCCCCTGCCCCGGGTGATATAACCGACGATCGCATCATAGGGCACCGGCTTGCAGCACTTGGCCATCTGGGTCATGAGATCGCCCACCCCATCGACCACGACCTGCCCGGCCCCCCCGGCCGCCCGCGTGGGCGTCCGCCGGCTGATCTTTGCCGGGATCTCCTTATCCGCGCGTTCCGCGGCATCACGGTGTCCACGTTCCAGCTGCGTGTTGGCGATCTGGATCGCCGACATCTCGCCGCGACCGATCGCGGCCAGCAGATCATCACTGGTCTTGAGGTTAAAACGCGACGCCAGCTTGTCCAGATCAGGCTTGGGCACACTCAGGCGCGCCACCTCGCGTTCGAGGTTGGCACGACCGATCGCCAGATGCTGATCGTAGTCCTGCTGCTTGAACCACTGTCTGACCCGATTGCGGGCACGGTTGGTGGTCAGATAGCCGGAATGCGGGCTCAGCCAGTCGCGGCTCGGCCCCCCCTGCTTCACCGTGAGAATCTCGACTTTCTGTCCGCTCTTGAGCGGCTGCGCCAGCGGCGCGATGTGACCATCCACCTTGGCACCACGACAGCGATGTCCTACCGAAGTATGGATCGCGTATGCAAAATCGAGCGCAGTGGCCCCGTTCGGCAGTTCCACCACCTTGCCCTGTGGCGACAAAACGTAGATCCGGCGTGCCTCGAACTCGCTGTCCTCCTCCATCGGATCCCCGGGCTCCGAATCCTCGTCCTGCTGCTCGAGCCAACGACGCATCCAACCAATCCGGCGCTCGAGTTCCTCATCCTCTCGGGAGCTCTCCTTGTAACGCCAGTGTGCGGCCACTCCGCGTTCGGCATGCTCGTGCATCTCCCGCGTACGCACCTGGATCTCGAGCGGCTTGCCGTCGTCTCCGACCACCGCGGTATGCAGTGAACGGTAGCCATTCGGCTTGGGATGCGCGATATAGTCGTCGAATTCGCCCGGAACAGGTCGCCACAGGCTGTGTGCGATGCCCAGAACCTCGTAACACTGCGGCACCGTATCCACGAGGGCTCTGACCGCGCGTACATCGAATACCTGTTCGAAGTCCACGCGCTTGCGCTTCATCTTCTTCCAGATGCTGTAGATGTGCTTCGGCCGCCCAGACAGCTCCACCGGAATGCCGACATCGGCGCACTCAGCCTCGAGGCGTTTGATGACGTCAGCGACAAAGGCCTCGCGTTCCCGACGCTTGCCGTCCAGTTGCCGGGCAAGGCTGGTGTACTGCTCGGGCTCAAGACTGCGCAGGCAAAGGTCTTCGAGCTCCCACTTCAACTGCCATACACCCAGACGGTTCGCGAGCGGTGCATGTACCAACTGGGTCTCGCGGGCGACCCGGCGCTGAATTTCGGGAGACAAAAGCTTCAGGCGACGCATCAACTGCAGACGCTTGGCGAGAACCACCAGGATCACGCGCACGTCGTTGGCGATACCAAGCAGCATCCGGCGCAGGTTTTCGACCCCGCTCTCATCGACATTCTCGGAACCACTGGCGGACAGCTCGCGTATCCGCGATACCTGTTCCACCATCGCCGCAACGGCGCCACCGAACTTCTTTTTTATCTGTGCCGCTTCATAGTTTTCGCGCCCCGGTAATTCGGACAACATCGCGGCCAGCAGGGGCTCGATATCGAGCTTCAGGCCATCCAGGGTATCGACCGTATGCAACAGCGACAGAAAAAGGTTGAAACCATCGGCCGCCTCCTCTTTTTCATTGACCGCCCGCGCGATGTCGACGGCCTCGCGCAACAGGGCCACGTCGCCGGCAGGCCTGCGCTGCAGAAGCCCGCTCAGCCAGTTTTCAACCTGCTGTTCGCTGACAATGCCTTCTTTCGGCAGAATTGATACGAGGGAGACCATGCGCTTTGTTACCAGACCCTGACTAGGGCCTTTTCATGTGGCGGCAATCAATCGAGCACATGACTGATCAGGCCGTCGGCGAGCTTGGGTTCGAACCAGGTCGACTTGGGCGGCATCACCTCACCGGCATCGGCAACATCCATCAAGGCCTTCATGGTGGTGGGAAACAACGCAAAGGCAAGCTCCCAGTCACCGCTGTCCACCCTCTTTTCGAGCCCTTCCAGGCCACGAATGCCGCCCACGAAATCGATCCTGTCATCACGACGTGGGTCTTCGATGCCCAAAACAGGTTCGATCAGGTTGTTCTGCAACAAGCTGACATCCAGGCGCGCCACCGGGTCTTCTTCGGGGATCCGCTCCTCGTGGATACGCAGGCGGTACCATTGCCCGTCCAGATACATGCCGAACTCACCCGAGCTCGCTGGCTTTACCGGCCGATCGCTCAATTCCAGGTCGAAAGCCGCGCCGACCGCGGCAAGAAACCCGTCTTTGCCCAGTCCGTTCAGATCACGCACCACCCGGTTGTAATCCAGGATCTGCATCTGGTCATGCGGAAAGATCACGGTCAGGAAATAGTTGTAGCTCTCTTCACCGGTGTGCGCCGGGTTCGCTTCGCGTCGTGCATTTCCCACCCGCGACGCCGCGGCCGAGCGATGATGTCCGTCGGCGACATAGATCGCCGGCATGGCATCAAAGGCGGCGGTCAGCGCCTCGACCGTCTCGACGCGGTCTATCTTCCAGATTTCATGCCGAACGCCGTCACGCCCGGCGGTCACATCGACGTCTGCAGGCACTGAAGAGACCTCGCGCAGGATGCCGTCCACCACCGGATCAGCGGCATAAACCAGAAACACCGGCCCGGTCTGCGCATTGAGCGTGTCGATCTGTCGCACACGGTCATCTTCCTTCACCGGACGCGTAAACTCGTGCTTCTTTATCCGATTCCGGTCGTAAGCCTCGACGGATGCCGTCGCAACAATGCCGGTCTGGATGTGCTCACCCATGGTCAGCCGATAGGCGTAGTAGCAGGGCCTGTCTTCACGCACCAAGATACCTTCGGCAACCATACGGTCGAGGTTCTCCCTGCCCTTTGCGTAAACCGCCGGGTCGTAGGGGTCGGTCGCATCGGGCAGATCGATCTCGGGTCGGGAGATGTGCAGGAAGCTCCAGGGACGATTCTTGACCAGGGCCTTCGCCTCAGCGCGATCAACCACATCGTAGGGCGGCGCCACGACATCGTCTGAACGACCGGGCACAGGGCGCAGACCACGGAAAGGTTTGATCAGGGACATGCTTCCTCCTGGAAAACGGCGTGTGTTCTTGTTTCGAGACGAATCGGCACGTGAATCTGGCATTCTAACAACAAGACAACTCGACGCAGAGTTTGTAGAGGTCTGCGAACTCTGCCGATGAGACTCCCAGCTGAACTGATCACATCTCAAAAGGTCCGCGGTTGGCGCCATGCCTTAAAAGTAAAAGACTCCGCGTCCTCTGCGCTCCTTTGCGCCCTCTGCGTTCCCAAAAGGCCTAGCCCGCATCCGTCACCGGCATCACGGATGCTGGCTAGTCTCTCTCCTCGATCCATGCCGCCTGGATGGCCTCGAGGATCTTTTCACCACAATGCTCTTTGGCGTCATCGAAATCGGGCAAGGCCAGAACCCAGTTCATCAGATCGACGAAATTTACCCGGGTCGGATCCACGTCGGGGTGCGCATCATCCAGCTCGATCGCAATGTCGAGCACATCAATCCACTTCAGGCTCATTTCAATTCCCTCCGCACCAGGTTCGCCGGGTCACTCAGTGGTTTTCCTTGGCATGGTTGATTGTGTACTTTGGGATTTCCACAACCAGGTCTGCATCACCGATCAGCGCCTGGCAGCTGAGGCGGGACTCGGGCTCGAGGCCCCAGGCCTTGTCGAGAAGATCGTCCTCTTCCTCGGTGGATTCGTTCAGCGAATCAAAGCCCTCGCGCAAGATCACATGACAGGTGGTACAGGCGCAGGATTTTTCACAGGCGTGTTCGATCTCGATATCGTTGGCGAGCGCGGCATCGCAGATGGTCTGGCCGGGTTCCGCCTCAAATGCGGCACCATCGGGACAGATGTCTTCGTTCGGAAGAATAATGATCTGGGGCATGATAAAGACTTCAATCGGCCTCGCGGCCGTCCTCCTGCACGAACTCGTCGACCCGGTGACCCGCCATGGCCTTGCGGATACCGCTGTTCATTCGCCGTTCAACATAAAACTCGCAGTCTTTCTCCAACTGCACGATAGCGGCTTCCACCTCGCGCGGGTCCTGCGATTCAGCCGCCAGCCTTGTCAGGTCCTGCAGGGCCTGCTCCACACCCGCCCGCTCGTCCGCCGACAACAGCTCATCACCATCGCCGGCCAATGCCGCGTGCAGTGCCTCGATAACGCGCTGCGCCTCGACCCGCTCCTCCACCAGTCGGCGAGCGTCCATATCGTCCTGCGCATGCTCGATCGAGGCCTGCAGCATCCCGGCAATCTCGTCATCGCTGAGCCCATACGAAGGCTTGACCTCAACGCTTGCAGAGACGCCCGAGGTCTGCTCCCTGGCCTCGACCTGTAACAACCCATCGGCATCGACCGAAAAGGTCACGCGGATACGCGCCGCACCGGCAACCATCGGAGGTATGTCCCGCAGTTCGAAGCGCGCCAACGAGCGACAATCTGCAATCAGCTCACGCTCACCTTGCACCACCTGGATAGCCATCGCGGTCTGGCCATCCTTGAAAGTGGTGAACTCCTGGGCGCGCGCCACCGGCAGGGTGGTATTGCGTGGGATGATCTTCTCGGTGAGCCCCCCCATGGTCTCGATACCGAGCGACAGCGGGTTGACGTCCAGCAGAAGCATGTCCTCACCCGGCTTGTTTCCGGCCAGAACATCCGCCTGAATTGCTGCACCGATTGCGACCACGCGGTCAGGATCGATATCCACCAGCGGTTCTCGGCCAAAAAACGTCCCCACCATCGCACGCACTCGGAGGCTGCGGGTCGAACCTCCCACCATCACGACATCCTCGATCTCGTCGACGCCGATACCGGCATCACGGACGACCCGGCGACAGGTATTGATGGTCTTGCGAATCAACGGATCGACCAGCTCTGCGAACTGTTCTCTGGACAACTCGCCCTGCCAGCTGCCGCCCTGCGGCAACTCGAAATGGATGCCGACCGATGCCTGGACCGACAGGGCCTCCTTGGCCGCGCGTGCCTGGTCAAGCACGTACCGCAGGGTGCCCCGATCCGCATCCGCAGACAGGCCCGCCTGTCCCAGCAACCAACCGGCGACAGCGGCGTCAAAATCATCGCCGCCAAGGGCAGAGTCTCCACCCGTCGCCATGACCTCGAACACACCCTTGTTGAGACGCAGGATCGAGACGTCGAACGTACCGCCACCGAGGTCATAAATCGCGTGAACGCCGTCCGCTTCCCTGTCCAGGCCATAAGCAACTGCCGCCGCGGTGGGCTCGTTGAGTAGACGGTAAACATGCAAACCGGCCAGGCGGGCGGCATCCTTGGTGGCCTGGCGCTGCGCATCGTCGAAGTAGGCCGGCACGGTGATCACCACTCCGACCAATTCACCACCAAGGGTCTCTTCCGCACGCCGGCCCAGCACCTTGAGAATCTCGGCGGATACCTCGATCGGCGTCACATCGCCGCCCGCGGTCCGTATGCGCGGGACCGCACCCTCCGGTGCAACGAATTCGTAGGGCAACTCGGTCCCAAGCGATTTGAGCTCGCCGACGGCCCGTCCGATCATTCGTTTGGCCGAGGAGATCGTGTTGAGCGGATCACCCGCCGCCGCCAGGCGTGCTGCCTCGCCCACCTCGACACCCTTGGCCGTGTAGCGCACGACAGAGGGCAACAGGTGCTGACCCTGTGCATCGGGCAGCGTTTCCGCCAACCCGCTCCGAACCGTGGCCACCAGCGAATTGGTGGTCCCGAGGTCGATTCCGGCCGCAAGACGGTGCTGGTGAGGTGCCGCTGTCTGGCCCGGCTCTGTTATCTGTAACAGGGCCATCAATAGGCCTCCGCCAAGTCGGCTTCCACCGCTTCGGCCTCAGCGTGCAGTTTGTTGAGGAACTGCATCTTGTGAACGGTCTGGGCGGTAGCACTCAATTGCTCCGGACCCGACTCCTCGAACTGGACGGCCAGCTGGGCGATCTGGGCCTTGATCATGTCACCGATTTCGCGCAGCAGGCGATCGAGCTCCGCCTGCGGATCCGGGGCCCCACGCACGTTGGCAAGCGCCTCGCGCAGCTCCATCTGCTGCATCAGAAAAGCCGGGTCATCCAGCGTCTGATTTCCGGCATCGGTGTCGATGCCTTTCAGGCTCAGCAGGTATCGAGCCCGCTTCAACGGGTCTTTCAGTGTCTGGTAGGCCTCGTTGACCATGGTCGCGCTCTGCAGGGAGAGTCTTCGACTCTGTTCACCGGATGCGGCATAGCGGTCAGGATGAACCACCTTCTGCAGTTCGCGATAGCGCACCGACAGCTCCGCGACATCCAGCAGAAAGCCCACCGGCATGCCGAACAGCTCAAAATAGTTCTTGGAAAAATCGAACATCGGGACACCCAGATTGATGACGCCCGCGTGAGGCGGGCGTCGGTGCTTCGGCGGTCAGCCAGTCGCTAAACCTTGAAGCTTTCTCCGCAACCGCATTCATCCTTGACATTCGGGTTATTGAATTTAAAGCCCTCATTGAGGCCTTCCTTGCCGTAATCAAGTTGGGTTCCGTCGAGATAGACCAGGCTTTTTCGGTCGATGATCACTTTCACGCCCTGATCCTCGAACACTTCATCGTCCTCTCCGAGTTCGTCCACGAACTCGAGCACATAGGCCAGGCCGGAACAACCCGAAGTCTTTACACCGAGTCGAACGCCCAGGCCATTTCCCCGACTGTCCAAAAAATTCCTTACGCGGGTCGCCGCTGCGTCGGTGAGTGTGATAGCCATGAAACTCTCCCGCCGCGGGTCAACCGCCCCGCTTTGACTGGAGGTCGGCAATAGCCGCCTTGATTGCGTCCTCGGCCAGAACCGAACAGTGGACCTTGACCGGTGGCAGGGCCAGTTCCTCAGCAATCTCCGAGTTCTTGATTGCGCAGGCCTCGTCCAGGGTCTTGCCCTTCACCCACTCCGTCAGTAGCGAGCTGGACGCAATCGCCGAACCACAGCCGTAGGTCTTGAACTTTGCATCCTCAATGACACCGTCGTCGTTGACCTGGATTTGCAGACGCATCACGTCACCACAGGCCGGCGCACCCACCATCCCGGTTCCGACACTGATGGAATCCTTGTCCAGAACGCCGACATTGCGCGGATTTTCGTAGTGATCGATGACTTTCTCGCTGTAGGCCATGGTCGTTTCCTCTCATGTTTTGAAATTGCCCGGCCGAATTCGACCGGGCAATTTACCGGCACACCACCCAGATTCAGTAGCGCGGGCGACGTGGACGATCCTCGCGAGGTTTCGCCTCGTTCACGCGGATTGCGCGACCGGAAAGGTCTTTTTCGTTCAGCCCTTCGATCGCAGCTTTAGCCTGCGAGTCATCTGGCATTTCAACGAAGCCGAACCCTTTCGAGCGACCCGTATCGCGATCCATGATCACGCTTGCACGCTCAACCTCACCAAACGTAGAAAAGGTTTCACGCAACTCATCGTCAGTGACGCCGTAAGCCAGATTACCAACATATATATTCATTCTAGAATGCTCTCAACCCTGTGGTCCGTCGACAAGAAATTCTCCGGCGACCGGACCACTAAGCGCCAGGGGAATAGCGGGAGAACCCGCACAAAACTCGTTTCGAGACGGCTATATTAACCCACCGCAGCGGTAGGCTACACCTTATCGTCGTCACGCTCCACACAAGCAATGTCGGAAACATGCCGGCGACTACTGCGGAAGCGAGTTGACGCCTTCACAGCGCTTTGCCCCAGTCCGGCGTTTCCGACCGGCACAAGTCCATGCCAAGACCGAACCACGGCCAGGAGTTCACGGCATTTTCAGCAACCGCACTGCCTTCCAATCGTTCAGACGACTGCGAGCAGACTCGGCTCCGGATTAGAAACCTGCCAACCTGGGCTCCCGGACTTTATGCCGCCTGGTCTTTGAGACCAAGGACCTTTGCAGCCGCCTTTTGCTCCTTGCGTGCAGCCTCGCGAATCTCTCCCCGCTGAACCAGGTCGTGCAGCGTAATATCTCCGAGAAAATCGAAAATCTGCTGGCTGAGATCATCCCAAAGGCTGTGAGTAAGGCAGCGCTGCCCGTCGTGGCAGTTCTGTCGGCCTTTGCAGCGCGTGAACTCGACCCACTCATCCACTGCACAGATGATATTTGCAATCGAGATTTGGTCCGCTTCACGCCCGAGGTAGTAACCACCGCCGGGGCCACGCACACCGCGTACCAGGTTCTTGCTGCGAAGAGCGGCAAAAAGCTGCTCAAGATAGGAAAGGGAGATTCCCTGATTTTCAGAGATATCGGCCAACGTGACGGGACCCTGGGTACCATTCAGCGCCAGATCAAGCATTGCGGTTACGGCATAACGGCCTTTGGTGGAGAGTCTCATATTAAATTCCTCGTTTTCAGCACTCGCGTGCAAATACCTAGTAAATCGCTCAGGTAATAAACTAGCAGTAACCGAGGAAAATGGTCAAGAAATAATTTGTTGTGCTTGTGTCGAGGTTGACATGGACACGACCGCTCCAAATTGGAGCACCACACCGTGCCTTCTGAAGAATTGCCTTGACAAAACCACGATAAAACCCTGCGAAATGAAGCTTTTCGGCCTCAGGACAAATCGCAGGCGGGTTGCCGCAAGGCCGCAACATCATCGACGAACAGATGCCCCTGACGCACACAGAATGCCAGCCACTTGGAGACAAAAAGGTTGAGACGCCACTTGTTCATGAGGCCAGGAGCCTCATACAGCCGCCGGGTGGGCAGATTCTGCTGGCGCAAGTCTTCCACCTCCACCTGCCGGGCGTCATGGTAGACACGCAACAGGACATCCGGGTCCGACAGCCCGCCATCGGCATTCGGGAACTCATAGGTGAGGCGAAGCAGGGTCGTATACGGAGTCTGCTCCAGGATGGTGAGGTGAAGATCCTGATGGTCGGGGCGGCTGGAGCAGTGCTTGCCCTGGAGCCTTTTCAGCTGCGGGACCAGACTGTGCAGGCAACGGTAGTTCTCTTCGCACAGTTCCAGCAGGTCCCCCACCGATGGGCCGTTGACCAACAGATTGTGGATTCGCTCGCTGTACTGGGCCTGCATATTCCCGTCCGGAAGACTGCCAGATCCCAGTATAGACGCAGCGGGTCAACAGGAGGCTTCGCGCAGGACGAAACGCCCAATACGCCGGGCCCGCATTTCGCCCAACCCTGATCTCTCAGGCCTGATTCTGTTCCGAAGACTGCTGTTCAGCCACCTGACGACGCACTTCGTCCATGTCCAGTTCACCGGCTTTGTTCACCAACTCGCGGAAACCGGATTCGGGCAATGCGCCTGCTTCGCTGAAGATGATGATCTTGTCGCGAAATATCATCAGCGTGGGGATCGAACGGATCTGGAAGTGTCCGGCGATCTCCTGCTCATCTTCGGTATTTACCTTTGCAAACACCACGTCAGGATGATCTTCCGATACCTTTTCATAAGTTGGGGCAAACGAACGACATGGTCCGCACCAGGGCGCCCAAAAATCGACGATTACAAACTCGTTGTTGGTGACAACCTCTTCAAAGTTGTCTTTCGTCAGTTCGACGACAGCCATGCCGGCCTCCGAAAAAATGCTTTGCTAAGCGCATCAGTCTACCACAGCAGAACCGCCGGGCAGGCGCGAAAAGGCCCGGAAAACCGGGCTTTTCAAGCTTTGGAACCTATCTCGGGCTCAACCGTTCAGACCGGCGAAGATACCTTCGCGGATATCGTCAACACTACCGACCCCATTGATCTTGACGTATTTACAGGGTTCCTTGCTGTAGAAGCTGATCAGCGGCTCGGTCTGGTCATGATAGATCTTCAGGCGTGCTTTGACGGTCTCTTCCTGGTCATCATCACGCTGAATCAGGGGCTCGCCGGTCTCGTCGTCCTTGCCTTCTTCTTTCGGCGGGTTGAACACCACATGGTAGGTCCGACCGGAAGCGAGGTGGACGCGGCGACCGGACATGCGCTTGATGATTTCCGAATCCGGCACATCGATCTCGACAACTGCGTCGATCGGCACTCCGGCGGCTTTCAGCGCCTCGGCCTGGGGGATGGTGCGCGGAAAGCCGTCGAACAGGTAACCGGCCTTGCAGTCGTCCTGCTTTATGCGCTCCTGAACCATGCCCATGATGATGTCGTCGGACACCAGGCCGCCTGCGTCCATGATCTTCTTCGCAGCCACCCCGAGTTCACTGCCGGATTTCACGTGCGCGCGCAGCATGTCGCCCGTCGAGATCTGCGGAATACCGTAGCGTTCCTTGATGTAGTTGGCCTGAGTACCTTTGCCGGCACCTGGGCCGCCGAGAAGAATTACGCGCATGTAACTTGCCCCCTTCGATGTGTATTGCTGAGTTTTCAGGGACGGCAGTCTGCCACATGGGCCGCAGAAGTCACTACACGAGCGTCTGAATAGGTCGATTCAGGGGGTTTATCAATGTTTGCTGATGAAGCCGCTTCAGGCGCTCACAGATGGCGATCGATGCCGTGTGCCTTGAGACCCCAGGCGAATAGCGAACCCAGGCGCCGGTCGGCCTGACGCAGTCGACCACTGAGTACCGAAAAAAGCCATTTCAGCACGACGTAACCATGCTCCGGATGACGGTCGAAATAGTCTGCAAGGGCCTGCGCCTGGAACACCCGCAGCTCGCACCGATCGACCGCGACCACCGATGCACTGCGGGGCCCGGATTCGAACAGGCTGAGCTCACCAAACACATCACCGGCACCGAGATCGCACAGACCAGGCTGGATGTGCCGACTGTCTTCCAGTTCTATCCGGCCGGCGACCCGAACGGTGCCGCTTTCTATCAGGTAGACCCGGCGATCGTTGCACCCTTCGACAATGATCGAGTCGCCGCTTTCATAGAGGCGTTTCTCGGCGATGCCGGCTTCGATCAGCCTTGGATCGGACAGGATGCTGTGGATATTCGACATTTCCCCCTCGCTGCATGAACAGATCATGCATTCCTAATCATCGACACCATCCGCCCTGAACTGAAGCCGAATCGTCCCCAAAGCTCGCCGGGCAAGCCTGCCCACACCGGGCCGAATGACCATCAGGGCTCAAAGTTTGTAGTGTCAAAAACCGGTCGTTTCGCCGACAATCTGCATCCAACGCCGATCCCGGCCCACAAGGAGCAGATGATGAAACTGGCCCGATGCATCGACAGCCAGGGACGCACCCTCTGGGTTGAACCTCTCGGCCGGACGCGCGGACTTGCCTTTGAAGGCACAGACCTGTTCAGCGGCCTGCGGCCCAGCGATGAAGAGGTGGAGGTAGAACACTGGCTGGCACCGCTGAATCCAGCCGCCATCTACGGCGTGGGGCTCAACTACCGGGCCCATGCCGCCGAGACGGGAGCGCAGCTGCCCGACAGCCCCGTCCTGTTCATGAAACCCGGCACTGCTGTCACACATCCGGGTAGTCCGATCCTGCTGCCGGCCGCCTGCGAACACGGGCCGGAGGTCGACTACGAGGCGGAGCTCGCCGTTATTATCGGCAAGAGCGCGCGCGACGTTGCCGTGGAAGACGCACTCGACCACGTTTTCGGTTACACCTGTGCGAATGACGTCTCGGCCAGGCGCTGGCAGAAACACGCCGGCGGCGGCCAGTGGATAAGGGGCAAGAGCTTCGACACCTTCTGTCCACTCGGACCGCTAGTCGTTGATGCTGAGGAGATACCCGATCCACAGAGCCTGCCCATTCGTTCGGTGCTGAACGGTCAGACCATGCAATCGAGCAATACCCGCGACATGATTTTCCCGGTTGCCGAGCTGATCGCCTTCATCAGCCGCGACACCACCCTGCTCCCAGGCACCGTCATCCTGACCGGCACCCCCGAAGGCGTGGGATTCGCACGCAAGCCGCCCGTCTATCTCGCCGACGGAGACACCATCGAGGTCACCATCGACGGCATCGGCACCCTGAGCAATCCGGTGCGCAATGCCATGAACCGAGCACGATTCAACCGCCAAGGGCGCCAAGAACGCAAAGACAGGCGACCGCCACAAGTCTGCTGCGCAGCATCGTCAACGCCCTAGGCGGAAACGGCGTTGACGATATACCGCGACATCGCACACAAAAAACTTAGCGGCCTTCGCGTCCTTCGTGGTTAGCGAAATCCGGCACAAACCGGCGCCGCCCCCGCTCGGATCAGAGCCGACATATCCAGCATCAGCCGGTTGAGTCGATGCACGAAGCCCGCCGGGTCCTCCAGCTGCCCACCTTCGGCCAGAAGCGCCTGGTCGAACACCAGTTTGGCGAGTTCGGCGAACTTGTCTTCATCGGTCTCGGCGTCCATACGCTGCAGCAGCGGGTGTTCCAGATTGATTTCCACGGTCGGTGTCGGCATCGGTGCATCCTGACCCATCTGTTTCAACACCCGCGCCAGGTTCTGGCTCATGTCGTAATGATCGACCACCAAACAGGCCGGCGACTCCGTAAGGCGACTGGATACGCGCACTTCTTTCACCACATCGCCCAGCGCCGTTTTGACGCGTTCGATCAGGTGTTTGTGTTCCTCGGTCGCCTTTTCGACCTTCTCCTTGTCTTGCTTGTCCTCGAGCTCGCCCAGGTCGAGTTCGCCCTTGGCCACGGACTGCAGATGCTTTCCCTTGTAGTCGGTAAAATGCGACACCAGCCATTCGTCGACGCGGTCGGTCAGCAACAGGACCTCGATGTCCTTCTTTTTGAACACTTCCAGGTGCGGGCTGTTGCGCGCTGCCGCGACGGTATCGGCTGTGATGTAGTAGATCTTCTCCTGTTTCTCGACCATGCGCTCGATGTACTGATCGAGTGAGACCGTCTGCTTGTCGCCCTCCGAATTGGTGGATGCGAAGCGCAGCAGGCCGCCGATCTTCTCGCGATTGGCGAAATCCTCGGCCGGCCCCTCTTTCAATACCCTGCCGAATTCGTCCCAGAAAGTCAGATACTTCTCTTCGTCGTCCTTGGCCAGCTTCTCCAGCAGGCCGAGCACACGCTTGACGTTGGCACTGCGAATACTGTCGATTTTCTTGTCGTGCTGCAGGATTTCACGCGACACATTCAGCGGCAGGTCGTCAGAGTCGACCACCCCTTTGACAAAGCGCAGGTAGTGGGGCATCAGCTTGTCGGCCTCGTCCATGATAAAGACTCGGCGGACAAACAGCTTCACTCCATGCTTCTGTTCGCGTTCCCAGATATCGAACGGGGCCCTCGAAGGGACAAACAGCAGTGAACTGTACTCGTTCTTACCCTCCACCCGGTTGTGCGCCCAGATCAAAGGGTCCTCGAAGTCGTGGCAGGTGTTCTTGTAGAACTCCTGATACTCCTCATCCGAGATCTCGGACTTGCTGCGCATCCATAGCGCCGTGCCCTTGTTGACCTGTTCCCACTCCGTCTGTGGCTCCGGCTCCTCACCCTCAGCGGCCGGCTCGGGCTGTTTGAGCATCTCGACCGGAATCGCGACGTGATCGGAGAACTTGCTGATGATGCTGCGCAGGCGCCAGGTGTCGAGAAACTCTTTCTCGTCTTCACGCAAATGCAGGACGATCTCGGTACCGCGGGCCTCACGTTCGACATTTTCGACCGTGTACGAGCCCTCGCCTGTGGACTCCCAGCGCACCCCTTCATCAGGACGCATTCCCGCCCGACGGGTTGTCAGGGTGACTTTGTCCGCAACGATGAAAGCGGCATAGAAACCAACGCCAAACTGGCCGATCAGCTGGCTGTCCTTGGTGTTGTCCCCGGACAGATTTTCGAGAAATTTCTTGGTGCCGGAGCTGGCTATGGTCCCGATGGTCTCGTTGACCTCCGATCGACTCATCCCGATGCCGTTGTCCACAACTGTCACCGTACCGGCATCCGCGTCCACTGCTACCCGGATGTTCAGGTTGGGATCGCCCTCGTACAGTGCGTCGTTGCTGAGTGCCTCGAAACGCAGTTTTTCCGCGGCATCCGAGGCATTCGAGATCAACTCGCGCAAAAAGATCTCTTTGTTCGAGTAAAGTGAACGTATGACCAGGTTGAGCACCTGGCTGACTTCGGCCTGAAAATCCAGGGTTTCCTTCTGCGCTGTAGCGGTCATCTGTCTGACTTCCTCCGGGAGATTTTTGCGATGCACGCGCAAATGGGGGCGGTTTGGTAGGATTTCAAGGGCCGGCTGTGGTAAAAATCGGCCCACTTTCCGCAGGACCTCTCCAAAGATGCCATTCACCACCTATTCCACCCATCCCTTCAAAGATCAGAAACCCGGCACCTCGGGCCTGCGCAAGCGGGTCGATATATTCCGCCAGGGCAACTATCTGCACAACTTCGTCCAGGCGGTGTTTGACACCCAGAGCGAACTCATCGGCGGCACCCTGGTCCTGGGTGGCGACGGCCGTTTTTTCAACCGTGAGGCCATTCAGATCATCCTGAAGATGGCCGCGGCAAACGGTCTGGCCCGGGTACTGGTCGGCCAGAGCGGCCTGCTGTCGACCCCCGCCGCCTCGTGCGTGATCCGCAAGTACGCGGCCGCCGGTGGCCTGATCCTGTCAGCCAGCCACAATCCGGGCGGACCCGACGGCGACTTCGGGATCAAGTACAACATGGCCAACGGTGGCCCGGCGACAGAGAAGGTGACCGAGTCTATCTATGCCCGAACGCTCGAAATATCAGACTTCCGCAACGTGGGTGGTGAAGACATACCGCTCGACAGCCTGGGCAGCTATAAGCTCGATGAGATGCAGATCGAGGTCATCGACCCGGTGGCGGACTACGCGGCGTTGATGGCGGACATCTTCGATTTCGACGCGATCCGCGGACTGCTTTCGAGCGGTTTTCGCATGCGCTTCGATGCCATGCACGCCATCACCGGACCCTATGCGAAGCGCATTCTCGAACGACAACTCGGCGCACCGAAGGGTACGGTGATCAACGGCGTTCCGCTGGAGGATTTCGGCGGCCACCACCCCGACCCTAACCTGGTCCACGCTGCCGAGCTGGTGGCGATGACCAAGGGTCAGGACGGTGTCGATTTTGCCGCTGCCTCGGATGGTGACGGCGACCGCAACATGATCCTCGGGCGGGATTTTTTCGTGACCCCGAGCGACAGCCTTGCCGTCCTGGCTGCCAATGCAACGCTGATCCCGGCGCACAGCAACGGCATACCGGGTGTAGCGCGGTCCATGCCCACAAGTCAGGCGGTCGATCATGTCGCTGCGACCCTGGGCATCGAATGCTTCGAGACACCGACCGGATGGAAGTTTTTCGGTAACCTGCTGGATGCCGGTCGCATCGCCTTCTGTGGCGAGGAAAGTTTTGGCACGGGATCGGATCACGTGCGCGAGAAAGACGGCATCTGGGCAGTACTGGCATGGCTCAACGTCATCGCCCGGCGCGGTCAGTCGGTCGCCGATATAGTGACCGGCCATTGGCAAAGCTACGGTCGCAACTATTACAGCCGGCATGACTACGAAGGTATCAAGAGCAAGGCCGCGGACAAGCTGATGGACGCGCTGCGCGCCCGGCTTCCACAGTTGCAGGGCGCGACGCTGGACGGCAAGTCTGTCGCTTACGCGGATGATTTCAGCTATACGGATCCGATCGACGGCTCGGTGAGTCAACACCAGGGGATTCGTATAGGCTTCGAGGATGGGTCGAGGATCGTTTTTCGCCTGTCGGGTACGGGTACCGTCGGTGCAACACTGAGGGTTTATCTCGAGTCCTTCGAACCCGACCCCACACGACAGCAGATGGACCCGCAGACGGCGCTTGCAACCCTGATTGCTACCGCAAACAGGCTCGCCGAGATCGAAACAAGAACCGGCCGCGCCGAGCCGGACGTCATTACCTAGAAACACGCCAGCGTTGCTGCCGTGTTGCAGTGTGAACGGGCCCTAAGAAGAGGCAGCCAATGAGTACAGCGCAATGGTGCAGGATTGAGATACAGGGCGAACCCCGGCTCGGGCGCCTCGAGGGCGACCGGATCGCATTGTACGAGGGCGACCTGTTCGACAACCCTGTCGCCAGCGGCGCCATGGTGGATGCGGAAACAGCCATCTGGCTGCCACCCGTTGAACCACGCCAATTCCTTGGCCTTTGGAACAATTTTCACGAGCGCCAGCAGCGGGAAAATACCCGGATACCGGATTTCCCCCTGTTTTTCGTCAAACTCGGCGAATCCTTGTCTGCCCATCAGCGGCCGATCACACGGCCGCCGGGTTTAAGCGGGAAGGTCAAGTTCGAGGCCGAACTGGGCATCGTCATCGGCAGTCCCTGTTTTCAGCCTGAACGCGACCAGGTAGACGAGGCGATCTTTGGCTATACCTGCGTCAACGACGTTACTGCCCCCGAATCCCTTTTTTACAACTCAGAGTTCCACCAATGGTGTCGGGCCAAGAGCCTGCCCGGGTTCGGGCCTATTGGCCCTGTCATCGCCACCGGCATCGATCCTTCTCCGCTGCGTGTACGCGGGATACTCGACGGCCAAGTGAAACAGGATTACCCGGTAAGCGACATGATCTTTTCGCCGCAGGAGATCGTATGGCAGCTTGCGCGCGAGATCGCGCTTTACCCTGGTGACGTCATCGCCTGTGGAACCTCGGTGGGCGCAGCCGAGATGGCAAACGGCCAGACTATCGTCGTCGAGATACCGGGGATCGGAAGCCTCAGCAATCAGCTGTTGTGAACGCCCTCCTCGCTGCCCATGGCGACGGTGGTTCTGACCTCGCTGACTCAGTAGTTTCTTTGCATACCGATCCGCTGCATGATGGCAACAGCCAATTCCTCGATCGAAACCGTGGTGCTGTCCAGAAAGGCGATGTCACTGCTGAGGAACAGACCTTCCGCGGCCGAGATCTCTCTGCGGCACTGCGCGAGACTCGCGTAGTCTGAACCCGGACTACGTTCCTCGCGTATTCGATGCAGACGATCGGGTGCGATCGAAAGACCGAAAAGACGACCCCTGTGTTCACGCAATGGGGCCGGTAGCTCTCCCATCAAGAAGTCATCTTCAGTCAGAGGAAAATTGGCGGCCCTGACCGCATACTGCATGGCCAGATACAGACAGGTGGGTGTTTTGCCGGTTCTTGAAACGCCGACAAGAACGATGTCGGCATCTCCAAGCCCGTTGAGCCGCGCACCGTCGTCGAAGCTGAGAGCGTAATTCACAGCGGCCACGCGCTTGTCGTATCCGGCCTGGTCTCCCATGCCGTGACTGAGACCGATATGCCCACTATGCGGAACACCGATCGCGGCCGAAAGCGCCGGCAGGTAAGTATCGAAGATATCGAATACCTCAGCGTCGGCCTCCTTGAGACGCGCCCGCATGGGTTCATCGACGATACTGGAGAACACCACAGGCCGCGCATCGCTTTCTCTGGCCGCCGATTCGATTTCCCTTATTGCGGCCTCTATTTTCTCGGGGGTGTCCAGAAAAGGCAGGACCATCCGGTCACAGCAAAGATCATCAAACTGGGTCAGTAGTGTGCGAACCAGATTTTCAAGGGTGATTCCTGTGCGGTCTGAGATGATGAACAAGGTGCGTGAAGAATTCGGCATGCCGGTCTCTTGGGAGGTCCTGCAGAAAACCGGCCGAAACGCCGGGCCGATGGATATTAGCAGAGCTTCGATATCCGGTGGCTGCGGGACCCTTCCGGTTTATGCCCTCGTTTTTTTTGTGCGCGTTCAACCCGCTTTTTTGCAACAATCGGCGGATGAACGAAATTGAGCGCAACAAGCGGCGGGAGGTCCTCGCACCAAAGCTGAGGAAGGTGGTCGACGGGCCGCATGTGTTGAGTCTGGCCGAGGAACTCAAACCCTACGAGTGCGATGGACTGGCCGCGTACCGCGTGGTGCCGCTGCTGGTGGTGCTGCCCGGCTCGGCCGCTGAGGTGCAGGCTGTGCTGCGCATCTGTCACGCGGAGGGTATCGCGGTGGTGGCTCGCGGCGCCGGCACCGGTCTTTCCGGGGGCGCTTTGCCGAATGAAGACGGTATCCTGCTCAGTCTTGCACGACTGAACCACATCATCGCAATCGAACCCGAAAACTGCTGCGCCAGGGTGCAGCCCGGGGTGCGTAACCTCGCAATCAGCGAGGCGGCGAAACCACACGGCCTGTATTACGCGCCCGACCCCTCGTCGCAGATAGCGTGCTCGATTGGCGGAAATGTGGCAGAAAATGCCGGCGGCGTGCACTGTCTCAAATACGGACTCACGGTGAACAACCTGCTGTCGGTCGAGATGATCACCATCGAGGGCGAACGGGTCACCCTCGGCGGCGGCGGGCTCGACGGTCCTGGCTACGATCTGTTGGCGCTGATTACCGGGTCCGAGGGCATGCTCGGAATCGTTGTCGAAGTCACGGTCAAGTTGCTGCCCATCCCTCAACGCGCCCAGGTGGCACTCGCCGCGTTCGATGAGGTCGAGACTGCTGGCCAGGCAGTTGCCGACATCATTGCCGCGGGGATCCTCCCGGCCGGTCTTGAAATGATGGACAACCCGTCGCTGCGCGCGGCGGAGGACTTCGTGCATGCGGGCTACCCTACCGACGCCGCGGCCATCCTGCTGTGTGAAGTCGACGGCGGTAGCGAAGAGGTATCGGAAGACATCGCAAAGGTGCGCCAGCGACTGCTCGACTCCGGTGCCAGCGAGGTGCGCACCGCCAGCGACGAGACAGAACGCGCGCGGTTCTGGGCGGGGCGCAAGGCGGCCTTCCCCGCGGTCGGCCGCATTTCGCCGGACTATTACTGTATGGACGGCACCATCCCGCGCAAGCACCTGCCGCGCGTGCTGCGTGAGATCGCGCAATATTCGCAGGAATCCGGTCTTCGGGTAGCCAATGTTTTCCATGCCGGCGATGGCAACCTGCATCCGCTGATTCTGTACGATGCAAACAACAGCGGCGAACTGGAGCTGGCCGAAGAGGTTGGAGGTCGCATCCTGGAACTGTGTGTCGAGGTTGGTGGCACCATCACCGGCGAACACGGGGTCGGACTGGAGAAGATCAACCAGATGTGCGCCCAGTTCCCGCCCGAGGAACTGCAGATGTTCCACGATGTAAAGGCGGTGTTCGACCGGAAGGGACTGCTGAATCCGGGCAAGGCGATTCCCACACTCAACCGCTGTGCCGAGTTCGGGGCCATGCATGTCAAGGCCGGTGATCTCCGCTTCCCCCACCTGGAGCGGTTCTGATGGCAGAAGGAGAAATTGCTCAGGCGCTTGCCGAACAGGTCCGCAATGCCGCTGAACGGGGCCGGCCGCTAAAACTGATCGGGTTAAACAGCAAGAGCTTCTACGGTCATCCCGTCGAGGGTGAGCCGCTGCAACTGAGCGGACACAGCGGCATCACGCGGTATGAGCCGACCGAGCTGGTGCTCAGCGCCCGCGCCGGCACACCTATCCCGGAGATAGAAGCCGCGCTGGCCGAGAACGGTCAGATGCTGACCTTCGAACCGCCGGGATTTGACCATACGGCATCACTCGGTGGCGCCATCGCCAGCGGTCTGGGTGGCCCACGCAGACCTTGGGGTGGTGCACCACGCGACCAGCTGCTTGGCATAACCCTTCTGGATGGTCGCGGCCGTATCCTTCACTTTGGCGGAGAGGTAATGAAGAACGTCGCCGGATACGACCTTTCACGGTTGATGGCCGGCGCGCTCGGTACCCTCGGCGCCCTGCTCGAGGTTTCCATCAAGGTCTTACCTGCACCGACGGCGGAACGCAGCCTGGTCCTCGAACTGTCGCGCGAACGCGCCCTGCAGAAAATGCGCGAACTGGCGAGACAGCCGGCGCCACTCTCGGCTGCCTGCCATCTGGACGACCGGCTGCACCTGCGCCTGTCTGGCAATTCGGCCAGTGTTGCCGCCTGGGAAAAGCAGATAGGTGGCGATGCCGGGGATGGTGAAGACTTCTGGCAGCATCTGCGAAACCATCGTCTCCGATTCTTCCGATCTGAGCGTCCCCTCTGGCGACTTTCGCTACCGCCGGCCACTCCCCGCCTCGATTGCGAACACCAGGTCCTGACCGATTGGGCGGGTTCCCAGCGCTGGGTTTACACTAGCAGCAGCGCGATGGACATCCGCGAAGAGGTCGCAAAAGTCGGCGGACATGCCATACTTTTCCGCCATGGCGACGGAAAAACCCCAGTCTTCCACCCCCTCGACAGCGTGCGCGAACGCCTGCACCGCGGACTCAAAAAGACCTTCGACCCGGAAGGGATTCTCAATCCCGGCCGCCAGTACGCTTCGATATAGCTGCGTCACCCTGCTGTGCGGCGCCTTGTTTCTGCCACAGACTGCAAATGCCTTTTTCTGTTTGTTAATGGGATCGGGCAACAAGAACTACGCGCGCCCTGCGCCTTATCCCGTCAACAGGTACGCCCGGCCCATGTACCACCGGCTGCCGCCGATCATGCCGAACCGGCACGTAGCGAGGCAGCAGAGCATCCTGCCCAGACCACGACACCAAAAAATGCGATGGCGCCCCGTCGATTACCGCTCGGGTTCCCTGTAAACGCGGGGACACCGAAAGGTTAGAATACGCGCCTGATTTTTTATTCTTTCGAGGTTCGAAGTGGAAGAACGCCAGGTAGATGTCGCAATCATCGGCTCGGGCAGCGCCGGTCTGTACGCCATGAGCCGGGTCAGGCCATCCGGCAAATCCGTCGTTCTGATCAACGGCGGCGAGTTGGGAACGACCTGCGCCCGTGTCGGCTGCATGCCCTCCAAGGCCGTGATTCAGGTCGCCGAGGACTTTCATCGCCGAGGCGTGTTCAAGCGCTTCGGCCTGGAGGGTCACGAAGGCCTGAGCCTGGACGTCGGCGAAGCGATGGAATACGTGCAGGACCTGCGCGATATGTTCGTCGAGCGCGTGATCTCCAACAGCACCGACAAAATGCCCGAGGGCATGTTCGTCGAAGGTTACGCCCGTTTCGTCGAACCCGGTGTGCTTGAAATGGAAGACGGACAACGCATCCGGGCCGGAAAAGTCATCATCGCGACCGGTTCTCGACCCATCATCCCTGCTGCGTGGCAGACTTTTCGCGACCGCATCATCACCACCGACGAGTTCTTCGAACTGGAGACGGTCCCCGATTCGGTAGCCGTGCTTGGATTGGGCGTCATCGGTCTGGAACTCGGGCAGTCACTCAAACGGCTTGGCTGCGAGGTTATCGGCGTCGACATGCAGGAGGCCATTGGCGGGCTCACCGACCCCGAGGTGATCAAGACCGCGATTGACATCATTGGCAAGGAAATGCCGATGTGGCTGGGCCATCCGGCCGAGATCAGCGAGGGCAGCAACGGCAGACTACGGGTAAGCGCTGGCGATAACAGCATCGAGGTGGACCGCGTCTTCGCCAGTCTGGGACGCCAGCCGAATGTTGAGAAACTCGGCCTTGAAAAGATCGGTGCGCCGATCGGGAAGCACGGCATCCCGGTCTACAACCCCAACACCATGCAGGTCGGTGACCTGCCGGTCTTCCTGGCCGGCGACGTGACAGGCGAGCGCCCTCTGCTGCACGAGGCCGGGGATGAGGGCCGGATCGCCGGCCAGAACGCGGTGAGTGACCACGTAGCGGCCTACAAACGCAAGACCCCGCTGAACATCACCTTCTGTGACCCCAATATCGTCCAGGTCGGTCAAAGCTATGCATCGCTGGACCTCGACAAGGCAGCCGTCGGCGAGGTTCAGATGGCACCGGTCGGTCGTGCGCTCATCATGGCCAAGAACAAGGGCCTGATCCGGGTCTATGCCGACAAGGAGACGGGGCAGATGCTGGGTGCCGAGATGGTGTGCATTAAGGCGGAAAACCTGGGGCATCTGCTGGCCTGGAGTATTCAACAGGGCCTGACGGTCGGCGACCTGCTGCAGATGCCCTTCTACCATCCGGTGATCGAAGAGGCCCTGCAAGCGGCGCTATATGACCTCTATAGCAAGGTTGAGGCGAAGAACCCCGGTCCGATAACCGAGGTGCGCCCTCTTTAAACTGCAGCCGGAGAAGATAGAACCCCAGGACGTGGGTCTGTCAGAGACCCAACGCAGACAGGTATTGGCCATCTGGACTTTGTCGATGCCATTCTCGCCATTCATGTCTGCGCGATCGCCGGCATGTTGCTGAACGAGGGACTGGAAGAGGCCGGGCTCCAACTGCCCCTGGTCTGCGCCTTCTTCATCGATCTGGTGAACGCGCTGCTGATCCCCCTTATGCTGGCGAATTTCTGAGGCGGGTCGCACGCGCCACAGCGAGCTCGGGACATGGAAATTCAGCCCCGACAGATACCCCGCAATTTTCAGCTTATCCCCATAAATATCAAGGTCTTTCGCGCGACAAACACGGTTCGCGCCAACAGAGTTGAACCTCAAGTTTTCGCTCGGCCTGACGATCTACACGCAAGGCCGGACGAAATTGCACACGCCACATCGGATGCGAGTCATTCGGCCAAATGGAACATCAGCAATGACAGCCGATAGCAGGGAGCTGCGGGTGCCAAAGCTTAAATCAGGTTGAGGATCACAATGCAGACCCCCGAAAAACCGGCAGACGAAGCGACGCGTATAGAGACCTTGCGCACGCTGAACATCCTGGATTCATCACCCGAAGAACGCTTCGACCGACTGACCCGGTTGGCGAAACGCCTTTTTGGCGTACCCATAGCCCTGGTCAGTCTGGTCGATGAAAATCGCCAATGGTTCAAATCCTGTCAGGGATTGAGTGCCACCGAAACCTCGCGTGACATCTCATTTTGCGGCCATGCCATTCTGGGTGACGGCGTCTTCCTGGTGCCCGACGCAGCCGAAGACAAGAGGTTTAACGACAATCCCCTGGTAACGAATGACCCACATATCCGCTTTTATGCCGGCTGCCCGCTTACCGTGCCCAACGGCAGCAAGCTTGGCACGCTGTGCATTATCGACCGTGAGCCGCGTGAATTCAGCGAGGACGACCTGGCATTGCTGAGCGACCTGGCGCGCATGGCCGAGCAGGAACTCGCTGCCGTGCAGTTGGCGACCATGGACGAATTGACGATGTTGTCGAATCGACGCGGTTTTGAGACGCTCTCGCTACATGCGCTAAACCTGTGCCGGCGGCTTGACAAGCCCGCGTCAATGCTGTTTTTCGACCTCGATTGGTTCAAGCAGATCAACGATCGTTTCGGCCATGCAGAAGGGGATCGCGCGCTGACCAGTTTTGCCCAGCTGTTGAAACAGAGTTTTCGTGAATCCGATGTGGTGGCGAGACTCGGCGGGGACGAATTTGCCGTGCTGCTGACCAATTCGGGCAGCGACGAACTGAACAGCACCCTGGATCGCCTGCAACAGTCGGTCGACGACCACAACCGGCAGGCCCAGCGGGGCTACGATATTGTCTTCAGTGTTGGCGCGGTAGCTTTCGATGCGGCCCGCCACGCGGATATGGCGCAACTGATGGCAGAAGCCGACACCCTGATGTACGAGCATAAGCGCAAAAGACATGCCGAGCACGACAATGACCAGGGGTCCGTCAACGGTGCGCGTGCCGTCGGGTAGCGCTTTCGGGCAGTATTAACCCGGCCACCCAATATGCCGGGTTAATGATCGTTACCGTTCGTGGCCAGAGCCATGCGCACCAGTTCGGCGAGCGATCCAGCCTGCATCTTCTCCATCACGCGCGCGCGGTGCGCCTCGATGGTCTTGGCGGAAACGCCCAGCGTATTGGCAATCTCCTTGTTGGACTTGCCTTCTGTGACCATTGCCATCACCTCATGCTCGCGCGGCGTCAGGTGTGACAGGCGATCCTGGATCTGTACGTGTTCCGAATGAAGGCTGCGCTGCTGTTCCTCAAACACGATCGCGCGGCGTATCGCGTCCAAAAGGGCTTCGTCATTGAATGGCTTTTCGATGAAATCGATGGCGCCGCTCTTCATCGCACGCACTGCCATTGGCACATCGCCATGGCCGGTAATAATGACGGCTGGAATATGTACATTCCGCTCCGCAAGGTGCTCCAGCAATTCGAGCCCACTCATTCCCGGCATGCGCACATCCAGCACCAGGCAACCGGCACGGCCAGGCTGGTACTGAACCAGAAAATCGTCGGCGGATGAAAAGCTCTCAACCGAAACGCCAACCGATTCAATCAACCATTTGAGCGAATTCCGCATCGCCTGATCGTCATCGACCACGAACACGGTAGCTTTTGTGAGAGGAGAATCAGTCATGGTTCATGATGCAGCGCTGACAACGGCCTCTACACTCGGTGGAAGCTCGATGGTGAATGCGCTTCCCTTCCCCGGCCAGGAGTCTGCCCTGATCTTACCATGATGGTTTGTCATGATGGTCTGACTGATGGCCAGTCCCATGCCCATTCCGCTCTCCTTCGTGCTGAAGAATGGATCGAAAAGATGTTCCATGGCGCCAGTACTGATACCTGGGCCATTGTCCTTAACCGCGACGAACACCATGCCATCCGGCTGCACGCCGGACTCGATGACAAGATGGCGCTCCTGTGCCGGCAGCTCGGTCAATGCGTCCAACGAATTACGCAACAGGTTTAGGAGAACCTGTTCGATCTGGACGGAATCAACGCGCACCCATAATGCTTGCTTCGAGAGACGGCGCTCGATCGCCAACTCCTGCCGGGTCAGGTCATGGCTGATGAACGAACAAACTTCGCGCGCCAACACATTCAGGTCGGCGACCTCACGTACCGGCTGACGTCGGGTGACCATCCCGCGCAGCCGCTTGATGATCTCGCCTGCCCTTCCTGCCTGTGCAGATATCTGGCCCAGGGCGTGCAGCAGTTCGTCCTTGCCGCCAATGTCCATACGCAGGCGCCGCGCGCAACCGTTCGCAAAATTGACGATGGCGGACAAAGGTTGATTGAGCTCATGGGCTATGCCGGTCGCCATCTCACCCATGTTGCTCAACCGGGTCACGTGCACCAGCTCATTCTGACGCCGTTTGAGCTCTTCCTCGGCAACCCGCTCAGTGGTGATATCACGCGCATAGACGTTCACATAATCCAGTTCTGCAACCGGCGCCATCAGCAGCGAGAAAATACCGTCGTCGGTCGCTACCTCCAGTTCGCTCGTCGAACCGCTGGCGAGGACGGCTTCGACACGGTCGCGCCAGTATACCGGCAGCGTCTGCAGGGGCCGGCATCCCCAGTGCTTGAGCAGTGGCGCGCTCGGTTGATTGGCATAACTGATAACACCCCGGCCGTTGATACGCAGCACCGGTATCGGACTCTCGCTGGGAAAAGCTGCCAGACTGCGAATCTCGGCCTCGCGCACCTTGCGTTCCGCGATATCCCGCAGATAGAGCGTGAAAACCATGCGCTCCTCCAGAGACACCGGCTTGATAGACAATTCGACCGGAAAGATACGTCCGTCGCGGGCCACGGCCTGCATCTCGATGCGCTGCAGAGGCGCGCCCTGTTCTGCCCCCGCCAGAGACAGATACAGCAGGCGCTCGAAGGTCTTCTGCCATTTTGGTGCGACCACGAGGTCGCTGAAGGAACGCCCCACCGCTTCTTCGTGGCGATAATCGAAGGTTTCCTGCGCGGTCGGATTGAAGTCGATAATGGCGCCGCGTCCGTCGACTGTAACAATTGAATCCAGGGATGCCTCCATCACCGCCACCCTGAGCTTTTCTGTCTCGAGCAGTTCAGTCTCGTGCTGACGCCGCATCTCTTCGCGTGCCCGCATCACCAGTTTGAGGAAGTCCCGGATCCAGTCTTCCAGTATCAGCAGCTGGTTACCGCGCTGGTCGAGTTCCGCGCCGGGTATCTCCAGGGCCCTCCTGGACAGGTTGGATATGCGTCTGAGCAGCCGGCTGATTCGACTCGACAGCAACAAAAAAAGCAGAACGAAAGCGACGATGATGACGGCAGCCCCGATCAGACGCTGACGGCGTTCGAGCTCAAGTACCTGCTGCCCAGTCTGCTCAAACGAAGCGCGCGGCAACAGAGTCGCAAACAACAGGTTGAGATCGAAATCCTCATAATCGAAAAAGGACTGCGCAGTCACCAGATAACCCTTTTGCAGGGCCGCCAGAGCCAGCCCGGCCGGAACCGCGTCTGAACTGCTGCTGGACAGGATGCGCTGAGCCTCCGGGTCGAGGATAGCGACCACATTGTTAGTCGATTTGACGAACTGCTGCGAGGCGGCGAGAAACGCGCTGTTCAGCGGAACCAGGAGGACCACGCTGCCCATGGGGGTACGTGCATTGTCCTCGGTGTTTTCTGACACGATCAGCCAGGGTTCGTTGTTCAGAACCGTGACATAGGAGCGGCCCGCCCCTACCGACAGCTGTCCTTTGGGCTCGCCACGCAAACTCTCTGGCAGATCTTGGCCCAACGGGCTGTAATGCTCGCGAACCCCTCCCGCCCGATCCGTCAACAGAAAATGTCCCGGACTGACCCCGCCCTGCCAAACCGGGTCTTCAGGCAGCCAACTCGGAGGATTGCGGGCATCGTAGCGCACGATCTGCTGCGATCGGCGGCTCCAGATGATCGGGTCGAGATAATCGGCCATGCGCCGATGAGTTGATATCAGGCCCGCAAAATAGGTGAAAGACCGGCGATATTCGTCGAAACGGATCAAAGACTCGCGGGCCTGCTGATCCAGTTGGCTCTCGAGTGCCTGATCAAAGATATGACTGAGTGCGCGGGTCTGGATCCTATCCACCACGACCCACAGGACCAGGCCGGTCAGCAGACCAAAGGCGAGCGCCAACACAGGTATGGGTATCCTGCGCAGGAGTCTTCGTGACAGCGACCGCTTGCTGATAGATCTTGCCCCGGTGGTAAACCTGGGCGAATTATCGCCCCGGAATACGCGTTTCACCAACTTAGCAAGAATAGCCGGCTCTCAACGCCCCCTGAAGGGCCGGGAAAACCGAAGCAATGATCAAATGGCTCGCAATTCGGCCGCAGTCTTCATTCGCGCCCGGCGCGGAAACACCAGCAAATTCCGCCTCAGAAACTCGCGACACTTTGGATCAGGCGAATCAAGCTCGACCCCGAAGCCCTGCGGGCTCTGGTGGGTCACCCGACCCTTCACGCTCAGACAGTCACTGCAGACCCCATCGCCCGGCTGAAAGGTGACCGTGACCTCCGCGCCGATAGGCACGATACTGGTCGCCGCCTTGACATAGATCGAATTCAGCCCGAGCTCGATAATCCGCCCCCGAATCAAACCAAACCGCGCGCAGCCAATCACCGCATCCAGTGAAATCGCCTTGCGCCCACTGCGTGTCTGCTCCATTCTTCCCTCCAGTAGATTTCGCCCGCTGCATACGGTCTGCGCCGTTTGTCAGCTGGAGCTACTGGGACCGAATGTATGTCGCCCGGCACAAGCGCAGCTATTAGGAGCAATCCTGAAGGTTCCGGGTAATTTCCCTAGAAAACGACATTAAAATCGATATAAATCAGTCATTTGAAATGGCGTAACCGACCTTCGGTCGAGCGCACGATCACGAAATCTGACAACCACTTCACGCGTCATGCAGCATTTCCCCTCCAAAGACATGCAAAGCAATATCGACAACGCGGCAGTCCCCGGACTCTGGCGCCGACTGGCCGCCATTTTCTACGACAGCTGGCTGGTTGCGGCTTTGTGGTTGCTGGGAGTCACCGTTGACACGTTCGTCGGGGCCGGAAGCGAGGGCAGTCACCTGATGCTGCAGCTCTACGCAATACTGTCGCCCATGGTCTTTTTCAGCTGGTTCTGGATGCACGGGGGACAGACGCTCGGGATGCGTGCATGGCGACTGAAACTGCTCAGCGGTGCGGGCACCGAGGTGACTCTGCGTCAGTCATTGACCCGCTGCTTCGCGGCGATGCTGTCCATGCTGACGCTTGGCCTGGGGTACCTATGGATTCTGTTCGATCGCGATGGTCTCGCCTGGCACGACCGCATCAGCAACACACGACTGGTGATGGTGAGAAAAAGCTGAGGGCCGCCCGGCTCAACGAGCTCCTCTGAGCATATACAGGCCCATCGCCAGAAAAGCGCCGGCCGGTATCAGCGCACTTACAACCGGGTTTAGATCGTAGACCACCGCCACGTAGGACATCCCGCGGTTCAGCATATAAAACGCCATGCCCAGCATGACGCCAAGAAAGATACGCTGACCCATGCTCACGAATCGTTGGTGACCCAGCACGAATGGCACCGTGATAAAAAGCATGACCAGGGTCGCCAGGGGGGTCGCGAGTTTGCCCCAGAAGGCGACCTCATAGTCGGTGGCGGACTGGCCGTTTTCACGCATCACGCGGATGTAATTGTAAAGCTCATTGATCGGCAGCATGGTCGGCTCTATCACGATCGCGCTCAGCAAACCGGGGTCCAGCAACGAGTCCCAGCGCGCCTGGTCCAGCTGGCGCTCACCGATACCGGTCTCAGCGATCTCGCTCTGACGGATGCTGAACATCAACCAATGATCACCCCGATGCTCCGCGCGTTCGGCGTGGGTTGCCAGGGTAAGGCGCTTGCTCTCGTCAAACTCGTAGACATAGATATCCTCCAGACGTGCACCGGGAAGAATGCTGCGGATGTTGACGAAGGCGCGACCGTCGCGGGCCCAGAAGCCGTAACGGGATTTCAGGGTGACCTTCTTTTGCATCTTTTCCGTACGATGCTGTTCACCCCATTGTTCGCTGGCCGGTGCCACAAGTTCACCGAACAGAAACACCAGTAGCATCATGACGAGACCGGCCTTCATCACCGCAAGCACGATCTGGCGTAACGAGAAACCCGAGCCACGCATGGCGATCAACTCGCCATGCGCACCCATGGAACCCAGGCCAACCAGGCTGCCGATCAGGGCGGCAACCGGAAAAACCTCGAAGATATACCTCGGGGCGGACAAAACGGCGACCATGAAGGCATCACCAAGCCCGTAGTCACCACGGCCGACGTCGTCCATCTCGTCAATCAGACCGAAGAAAATCAGCAAAATGACCAACACCACAAGTGTCATGGTGGTGGCCTTGAACATGGTGGTCGCGATATAGCGTTCGAACAGTGTCAGTCTCATGCGCGTCGCACCATCCAGCGAGGCCGGTGAACCCAGAACCAGTTGGAATCCAACACCATGATGGCGCCTGCTACCACAAGCATCAGCATCGGCAGCCACCACATGCCCAGCCAGGCAGGAACCACATTGGTTTCAAGCCAGCGTTCTGCGACGCGTTGCAGATTGAAAAAGGTGAAATACAGCAACACGGCGAAGGTCAGTCGCCCATAGATGCCAGACCGTGGTGGCGATCGGGCGAGCGGCACCGCCAGCACCGCGAACGCCAGCAAGGCGAGGGGTACCGACAAGCGATACTGAAATTCGGCGCGATCCTGCGGATCGTTGGAAGCCAGAAGCGCCTGCCAGGATTTGGCGCTGCGCGACAGTTCGTAACCAAGTGCTCCGATTTCGGGTATCCGGACCGCATATTCCTCAAAGCGGCCCACCGTGTATTCGAGCTCGCCCGGCGTCCCCTCGTAACGGTGGCCATTGGTCAGGATGACGAAGCGTTCGCCCGTTTCCGGATCAGTGGTCTGATAGGCGTTCTCTGCGGTCACCAGACCCAGCCTGCCCTGCTGACGGTCCTGAACGAAAACCCCTTCCAGTTTGAAACCGTCTTCCGACAGCCGCTCGGTATACACGACCAGCCCACCGCGACTGAATTCGTTGAAGCGCCCCGCACGCACACCCGAGATGTCTGCAGAATTGGCCTGATCGGCCTTCAGCGCCGACACCCGACCCTTTGCCCAGGGCAGGACTTCCATCACCAGCACCGCAACCAGAAGGGCCAGCGGGACAGCAGCAAAAAGCACCGCTCGGAAGATACGTGCATGCCCAAATCCGGACGCCGCCAGAGCGACCATCTCGCTGTCCCGGTACATCCGCCCCAGCACCCAAAGCACCGAAAAGAAAAAGGCTGGCGGGATAATCAGACCAAGCGCCTTGACCAGTTCCAGACCGACGACGAGCAACAGCACGTTAGTCCCCAGCGCACCGCTGGCAGCCATACCGAGATAGCGCACGAGGGTATTCGATAGCAACACCACGGCCAGAACAAGCAAAACCACGAACAGGGTCTTGAGAATCTCGCGCAGCAATAGTCGGTCGATGACCCCCATGTACTTCCTTTGCTCTCCCGATTCGTTACACTCTGTCCGGACGACAACGTCGAACCATACCGCCAACAGACAGCAAGCGAAAGCACTGCTGGCTGCGTAATCCGATCACTCGAGGGAACCCATGGAATACAGCTGCAAACTCGGTGCTGCAGAAAAGTTGAGAGCCGCCTGCCTGGTGGTAGGGGTGCATAGCAAGAACCACCTCACTCCGTTGGGCGATTCACTCGATGAGGCGCTTGGCGGGCAGATCAAGAGAATCCTGAAACGCCAGGATTTTGCCGGCGATATCGGTCAGACTCAGATGCTTTACGAGCTGGAGGGCTGCGCAGCCGTCCGCATTCTCCTGGTTGGGCTGGGCGAACCCAAATCGTTCAACGCGACGCAATTCGGACTCGCACTGCTGCCGGCGTTTGCGCAACTGGAGACATCAGGCGCCGCCGATTGTCTCGTATTGCTGCCGAATAAGGCCGACGATGACCTCACCTACAGATTGGTCCGCGAGGCCGTGAAGGCGGCCGAATCGGCCACCTACCGTTTCGATCAATGCAAGAGCGAATCGAAACCACCGAAACGTCCGCTCAAGCGGGTGGCTTTTCTGGCACAGTCACGGGCGCAGCAGAACGCCGGAACACGTGCCGCCGAACACGGTCGCGCGATAGGGATCGGCAGCAGCTTGGCCAGGGATCTCGCCAACCTGCCTGGCAACGTCTGTACACCCACTTACCTCGCAGAGCAGGCTCAGGCACTCGGCCGGGGCAAACGCAAGCTGAAGGTGTCCGTACTCAACGAGAACCAGATGCAGAAGCTTGGCATGGGCTCTCTGCTCTCCGTATCACGCGGCAGCCGTCAGGAGGCCAAACTGATCGTCCTCGAATACAAGGGAGGAAAAGCCGGATCCAAGCCTGTCGCACTGGTGGGCAAGGGTCTGACATTCGACGCCGGCGGCATCTCGATCAAACCGTCACCCAACATGGATGAGATGAAATACGATATGTGCGGTGGAGCCAGTGTGCTCGGTGCTATCGCGGCCTGTGTCGAACTCGACCTTCCGATCAATGTGGTCGGCGTCATCCCCAGTTCCGAGAACCTGCCGGATGGCGACGCCAACAAACCGGGCGACATCGTCACATCGATGTCCGGTCAGACAATCGAGATCCTGAACACCGATGCCGAGGGTCGCCTGATCCTTTGCGATGCACTGACCTACACGGAACGTTTCGATCCGGCAGCGGTGATCGACATCGCAACGCTCACCGGTGCCTGCATCGTGGCACTCGGCAATCAGGCAAGCGGACTGATGGCAAATGACGACAAGCTGGCCGATGAACTGCAGGAGGCCGGCACCGGGTGTGGCGACCGGACCTGGCGCCTGCCACTGTGGGAAGAATATCAGGCCCAGCTCGACAGTAATTTTGCGGACATGGCCAACATTGGAGGAAAGGGTGCAGGGACCATCACCGCCGCCTGTTTCCTGTCACGCTTTACCAAGTCGTTCAAATGGGCACACCTGGATATCGCGGGCACAGCCTGGAATTCCGGCGAAAATAAAGGAGCAACCGGGCGCCCGGTCCCCCTGCTCGCCGAATTTCTGCTGCGGCGCAGCAAGGTAAAAATGTAGGGGCAGATCGACTCCCGGACCATGACACAGGTCGACTTCTACATACTCGACAGCAATGCCGGCGGCGACCGCTATCACCTCGCGTGCAGAATCGCAGAAAAAGCGCGTCGTGCGGGTCGCCGCGTGCTCATCCATACCCCGATAGCCGAAGAATCCAGGCACGTCGACATGCTTTTCTGGACGCTGTGGGAACAGAGCTTCATCCCACATGGCCTGCTGGGCAAAGACGAACGCGCAGATCAACCCGATCCTGATCGGCGATGGAAGTTCAGACACCGAAGAACACGAAGTGCTGATCAATCTCGCCCCCGAAGTACCGATGTTTTTCAGCCGCTTCCAGCGTCTGATCGAATGTGTCGATCATGATGATGGCGTGAAGGCTGCAGGCCGTGAGCGTTTTCGGTTTTATCGCGAGCATGGTTATCCGTTGAAGACTCACAATATCGCCTGAGTGTTTTTCGTCCTGGGCTGGCGGGCTTTGTTATGTGCGCTATCGCGCGGATTGTTTTTGATGCGCTGGGCTCAGCGCGCCAGCCCTTCTTCTTTTGCTTGTCCAAAGAAAAAGCAAAGAAAAGTAACGCGGGCGCGCTCCGCCGAGCGCATCAAAAACAGGTCCGCGATAGCGCACATGAACCAAACCCCAGGCAACAAAAAAGGGGCCACGAGGGCCCCTTTCGATCGCAACGATCAAGCTAAACGATCAGGCTTCAGCACCACTCTCCGCCACAGCCTTCATGCTCAGGCGAATACGCCCCTGCTTGTCGACCTCGAGGACCTTGACCTTGATGACATCACCTTCGGACAGCTTGTCACTGACCTTCTCCACCCGCTCATCGCAGATCTGGCTGATATGCACCAGCCCGTCCTTGCCCGGCAGAATGGTGACAAAGGCACCAAAGTCCATCAGGCGTGCGACGCGGCCTTCGTAGACCATACCGACTTCGACATCAGCGGTGATCAACTCGACCCGTTTGCGCGCCTCGTCACCGGCATTCTTGTCGACCGAGAAGATCTTGACCGTGCCGTCGTCACTGATATCGACGGTGGCACCCGTCTCTTCGGTGATCGAACGGATGGTTGCACCACCCTTGCCGATGACGTCGCGGATCTTGTCCGGATTGATCTTGAACGAGACGATCCGCGGCGCGTGCTCGGACATGTGCTCACGCGGCGCATTGATCGCCTTGTTCATCTCTTCGAGGATGTGCAGACGGCCGTCTTTGGCCTGCCCCAGGGCGACTTCCATGATCTCGCGCGTAATCCCGTCGATCTTGATGTCCATCTGCAGGGCATTGATACCGTCGACCGTGCCGGCGACCTTGAAATCCATATCACCGAGGTGATCTTCATCACCCAGGATATCGGTCAAGACGGCGAAGTCATCACCTTCCTTGATCAGGCCCATTGCAACACCAGCCACCGGCGACTTGACCGGCACACCGGCATCCATCAGCGACAGGCTGGTGCCACAGACCGAGGCCATCGACGAGGAACCGTTGGATTCGGTGATCTCCGAAACGACCCGGATTGAGTATGGGAATTCAGTGATATCCGGCATGCAGGCCAGGACACCGCGCTTGGCGAGACGACCATGACCGATCTCACGCCGCTTCGGGCTGCCGACACGACCCAGTTCACCGACGCAGAACGGCGGGAAATTGTAGTGCAGCATGAAGGGTTCTTTGAATGAACCCTCAAGTGCATCGATGATCTGCGAATCGCGCTCGGTACCGAGCGTGGTGATCACCAGCGCCTGAGTCTCACCGCGCGTAAACAGCGCAGAACCATGGGTACGCGGCAATACACCGGTACGAATGGTTATCGGTCGAACCGTCTTGGTGTCACGACCGTCGATACGGGGCTCGCCGGCGATGATGCGACCGCGCACGATGGACTTTTTCAGTTTCTCGATCGCACCGACCACCTCACCTTCATCGAAGGCCGGCTCATCGCCACCGCACAGCTGCTCTTTCGCTGCCGCGGCTGCCGCGTCGGTGGCCGCATAGCGATCCATCTTGTCGGCAACGGTGTAGGCACTGCGCATCGCGTCGCCACAGGCAGCCTCAACCGCGGCCTTCAGCTCTTCGTTCACCACGATTTCGGGCATCTGCGAAGATCGGCTTGTTGACCTCGGCAGCCAGTTCCTTGATGGCATCGATCACGATCTGCATCTGCTCATGACCGAACAGGACCGCGCCGAGCATGATCTCCTCGGACAGCTGGTTGGCCTCGGACTCGACCATCAGCACCGCATTCTCGGTACCGGCGACGACCAGATCGAGATCGCTCTCTTCCAGTCCGGTCGCGGCCGTTGAGGATGTAGCTGCCGTCCTTGTAACCGACGCGGGCAGCACCGATCGGGCCCTGGAAAGGCGCGCCGGAGATGGACAGGGCGGCAGAGGTGCCGATCAGCGCCGGGATCTCGGGATCGACCTTCGGGTTCAGCGACTTGACGGTACAGATGATCTGGGTCTCCGCTCTGAAGTTCTTCGGGAACAGCGGGCGGATCGGGCGGTCGATCAGGCGGCAGGTCAGGATTTCCTTCTCGGCGGGACGCCCCTCACGACGGAAGAAACCGCCGGGGATCTTGCCCGCCGCATAGGTCTTTTCCTGGTAATCGACGGTCAGCGGGAAGAAATCACGACCGCTGTCCGGGTTCTTGTCGTACACCACGGTAACCAGTACCACGGTGTCGGCCATGTTGACCATAACGGCCGCATCGGCCTGACGGGCGATTTCGCCGGTCTCCAGCGTGACTGTGTGTTCGCCGTACTGAAACGTTTTCTTAATCGGGTTCACTTGGAAATCCTCAAACCTTTGGTAGGTGATCGCTTAGCGGCGCAGGCCCAGACGGGCGATAAGCTCGCGGTAACGTTCCACATCCTTCGACTTGAGGTAGTCGAGAAGTTTGCGGCGCTGGTTGACCAGACGCACCAGACCCTGGCGGGAATGATGATCTTTCTTGTGAGACTGAAAATGCGGGGTCAGATCGGAGATGCGGGCGGTCAGCAGTGCGATCTGCACTTCGGTCGAACCCGTATCTTTCGGGTCCTTGCCATATTCATCGACGATTGCCTGTTTTTGCTCTGCGCTCATTGTCATGACATTTCTCCTGTCATTTTGCCTTCATGAAGCCCCCAACAATGAGTCCAGGCGGCTTCGGCGGTTGAATCAACGGGACCGCTATCGGCCCCGCATGAATTTAAGGTCGCGTATTCTCTCTTAATTTGGCCCGGCTGTCAGCCTCCGGTCATCAGACGTTTCGGCGCAATGCGCCCGTCTTCCTGCACCTGCCCTACGGCGAGGAACGTCTCGCCCTCGTAGATCCGCACCCAGCCCTCGGTCGGCGCCCTGGGCACCAGTACCGCCTGGCCCTGTTTCAGGTAGAAGGCCGTATCTGCATTCACCCGTACCTCGGGCCAGTCCGACAGGGCCGTGTCGATTGGCAGCAGCAGCCGATCGATAGCCGGCTTTCCCTGCTCGGCAGTCTGTTCCAGCATCTCCATGCTGTACATCTCGAACCCGGTATAGGGTCCCACACCGGTGCGTCTCAATGCCGTGACATGTGCCCCGCAACCGAGCGCCTCACCGATATCCTCGGCCAGGGTGCGCACATAGGTGCCCTTCGAGCAATGCACCCGCAACTCGAATTCCGGCAGATTCACCTCGCCCAAGGCCAAGGAATGTATCCTGACCTTGCGCGGCTCACGCTCAACCTCGACGCCTTCCCGCGCCAGTTCATAAAGGCGTTTGCCCTTGTGTTTGAGGGCCGAATACATCGGTGGGAGTTGTTGGATCTCTCCGACGAATTTCTTCAGAACCTGCTCGATCTGATCAGGCGTGACGTCATCGATCGGGCGAACCTTCAAGACCTCGCCCTCGGTATCACCCGTCGCCGTCGTCTCTCCCAGCTTCACCCGAAACCAGTAGTGCTTGTCGGCATCGAGCAGAAAAGCCGAGAGCTTGGTGGCATCGCCAAAGCATATTGGCAACATGCCATCAGCGAGCGGGTCCAGGCTGCCGGTATGTCCTGCCTTGCGAGCGTCGTACAGGCGCTTAACGCGCTGCAGGGCATGGTTGGAACTCAAACCGAGCGGTTTGTCCAGCAGCAGGATACCGCTGACCGGACGACCGCGCGCACGACCGCGTCGCCCCATGCTCAGTCTCGCCCTTCGTCTTTGGCAACCGCCTGGTCGATCAGCGAAGACAGCCGCGCGCCGGTCTCAATCGATTTGTCATACACAAACGACAGGCGCGGCACCACCCGCAAGTTCATCTTTTCCGCCAGACGACGACGCAGAAATGCAGCGGCCTTGTTCAGCGCAGCCTCGGTCGCCTTTGCCTGCGCCGAGTCCATCAGGGTGAAATAAACCTTCGCATGCGACAGATCACGGACCGCACGCACCTCCTGGATAGTCACCCGGGTAAGCCTTGGATCTCTCGCCTCATCCCGCAGCAACAGCGCAAGTTCACGATGAATCTCTGCGCCCACGCGTTCTTCACGACCGAATTCCTGCATCTGCGGAGGACCTCTGGCTCAGTCGATCAGAGCTCGCGCGCAATTTCAATGCGCTCGAAGACTTCGATGTGATCGCCCGGCCTGACGTCATTGTAGTTCTTTACGCCGATACCGCACTCGACGCCCGCCTTGACCTCGGTGACGTCATCTTTGAAGCGACGCAGGGACTCCAGCTCACCTTCGTAGATGACCACGTTGTCCCGCAGCACCCTTATCGGGTTGTGCCGCTTCACGACCCCTTCGACAACGATACAACCGGCGATGGCACCAAGCTTGGACGAGCGGAACACATCCTTGACCTCTGCCAGTCCGGTGATCTCTTCCTTGATGACCGGCGACAGAAGACCCACGATGGCCTTCTTAACGTCGTCGATGACCTCGTAGATGATGCTGTAATAACGCAGATCCAGACCGTGTTCCTCGATCACCCGGCGCGCAGTCGCATCGGCTCGAACATTGAAGCCGATCACGATCGCATTCGAGGTCACCGCGAGGTTGGCGTCGGATTCCGTAATACCACCAACACCCGATGCGACGATCCGCACCTTGGCCTCGTCTGTCTCGATCTTGAGCAACGATTCGCGCAGTGCCTCGACCGAGCCCTGCACATCGGCCTTGACGATCAGATTGACGTAAGCAACCTCACCCTCGGCCATCTGCGAAAACAGCTGGTCCAGCTTGGCGGCCTTCTGTTCGGCCAGACGTGAATCACGGTGGCGCACGCGACGCAACTCTGCCACCTCACGCGCCTTGCGCTCGTCGGCCAGGGCCACCAGATCATCGCCGGCGGAAGGTGCCGCAGACAGACCGAGCACCTGGACCGGAATGGATGGCCCCGCGTCCTTCACCGAACGACCGTTCTCATCGAACATGGCCCGCACGCGACCAAATTCGGTACCCGAAACCACTGCATCACCGCGCTTCAGGGTCCCCGATTGAACGAGTACCGTGGCCACCGGGCCACGTCCCTTGTCCAGGCTGGATTCGATGATGATGCCGCGCGCAAGTCCATCACGAACGGCGTGCAATTCGAGCACCTCTGACTGCAACAGCACAGCCTCGAGCAGCTTGTCGATGCCCTCACCGGTCTTGGCGGAAACCTGCACGAACTGGATGTCGCCACCCCATTCCTCAGGAACCACCTCTTCGGCTACAAGCTCCTGCATGACACGCTCCGGATTCGCCTCCGGCTTGTCCATCTTGTTGACCGCAACCACGATCGGGACTCCGGCCGCACGGGAATGCTGTATGGCCTCTTTGGTTTGCGGCATGACGCCGTCATCGGCGGCCACCACCAGGATGACGATGTCGGTGGCCTGTGCGCCACGTGCACGCATGGCGGAAAAGGCCGCATGTCCCGGGGTGTCCAGAAACGAGATCATGCCATGGTCTGTCTCTACGTGATAAGCACCGATGTGCTGGGTGATCCCGCCGGCCTCGCCTGCGGCCACACGCGTGGCCCGGATATGGTCGAGCAGCGAAGTCTTGCCATGATCGACATGGCCCATGATGGTGACCACGGGCGCACGTGGCATCAGTTCACCCTCCTGCTCGTCATCGGAGGCGGTCAGGATCTCTTCCTCGACGTCTTCCTCCTTTTGCACCACCGCGGTGTGACCCAGCTCCTCGACCAGCAGCATCGCCGTTTCCTGGTCAAGCACCTGATTGATCGTCACCATCATGCCCATCTTCATCAGGGCCTTGATGACCTCACCGGCCTTGACCGACATCCGCTGGGCAAGATCACCGACCGAAATACTCTCAGGGATCGGCACCTCTTTGATCACCGGCGCGGTAGGGCGCTGGAAACCATGCTGCGAATCGCCGCTGGCGGCCGCCGCAACACGTCGTCCGGCCTTACGTCCAGCCTTTCCGGAACGCTGGCCGCGCTTGCCGGTCGCTACGTGCAGTTCGCGCCGTCCATGACGCCCACGTTCTGAATCATCGTCACGGCCGCGCTTGGCTTTCTTGCCCGGCTTGTCGGCCCCTCTGGACTCCGGCGGCGGAGCAATCGCCTGCGGCGCCACAACCTCGAGCGGTGTCGGTTCCTCTGCCTGACGCATGGCCTCTTCCTCGGCGGCAATTCGGGCCTCCTCGGCTTTACGCTGCACATCCTGCTCGGCTTCGCGGCGCGCCTCTTCGG
Source organism: uncultured Gammaproteobacteria bacterium (assembly GCA_963759055.1). Lineage (GTDB taxonomy): Bacteria > Pseudomonadota > Gammaproteobacteria > Chromatiales > Chromatiaceae > Thiosocius. The sequence goes on along the minus strand of CAVWYD010000009.1, from coordinate 105,423 downwards.
CCCGGCGTCGCGCGTCAGCCTCTTCTTCTACCTGCTTGCGTTGCGCCGCCTGCTCAGCCAGCGCCTGCTTTGCCTCTTCGGCCTGGCGCAGCAGTTCCTGCTGCTTGACCTCGTCACTGCCCATGGGTTTGGTCACCGCGCGTTTGCGGCGCACTTCAACGCTGACGGTCTTGGCAGCGCGAGTTGCCGCACTGCGAGCAGTCGCACGGCCGCTCGCGGGCTGGTGCAGCTCGGTCGTGGTCTTCCGCTTGAGCGCTATCTTGCGCGCCCCGGAGGCACCTCCGGCCTCGTTCTTGCCATGGCTGCGGCGCAAGTGATTGAGCAGGTCCATTTTTTCCTGCTCAGTGATAATGTCTTCCGCGCTCTGCTTCGAAACGCCGGCTTCGCTCAACTGCTTCAGCAGTCGATCGACCGGTATCCCAACATCGGAGGCGAGTTGGCTGACCGTGACTTCACTCATTTTCGATCCCCTTTACTCGGCACTCTCTTCAAACCAGGGTGCGCGCGCGGTCATGATCAGCTGGCCGGCACGCTCCTCATCCATTCCTTCTATCTCGAGCAGTTCATCAATCGACTGCTCCGCGAGGTCTTCCATAGTCACCACGCCCCGCGATGCGAACTCAAACGCCAGCTTGCGGTCCATGCCCTCCATCGACAGCAAATCCTCGGCAGGCTCCACGTCCCCGAGCACCTCTTCCTTCGCGATCGCACGGGTCAGCAGTGCATCCTTGGCCCGGTTGCGCAGTTCCTCGACGATGTCCTGGTCAAACTCTTCGATCGAAGCCATCTCGGCATCGTCGACGTAGGCGATTTCCTCGATATTCGTGAAACCTTCCTGGACCAGGATCGCCGCGACCTCCTCGTCCACGTCGAGCTGCTCCATGAAATGCTCGATATGCGCCTGGGCCTCAGCCTCGCTCTTTTCGGCCGCCTGTTCCTCACTCATCACATTGAGTTCCCAGCCGGTCAACTGACTGGCCAGGCGTACGTTTTGTCCGCCGCGGCCGATCGCCTGCGAAAGGTTCTCGTCTTTCACCGCGATGTCCATGCTGTGCGCATCTTCGTCGACCACGATCGAAGTGACGTCTGCCGGTGACATGGCGTTGATGACAAACTGTGCCGCATTGTCATTCCACAGAATAATGTCGACCCGCTCTCCACCCAGCTCGTTCGAAACCGCCTGCACACGCGAGCCACGCATCCCGACGCAGGCCCCCACCGGGTCAATTCGCGGATCGTGCGCTCGCACGGCGATCTTGGCGCGCAAGCCGGGATCACGCGCCGCGCCCACGATCTCGATCAGGTTCTCGCCAACCTCAGGCACTTCGAGCTTGAACAGTTCTATCAGAAGATCCGACGAGGTGCGGGAAACGAACAGCTGCGGACCACGCTGCTCGGATCGCACGTCATACAGGTAGCCACGCAGCCGGTCACCCGCTCGCGCAGCTTCTTTGGGAATCATTTCGCTCTTGGGCACCAGCGCCTCGGCATTGTTACCCAGATCGAGCACGATGGAGCCACGGTCCGCCCGTTTTACGATGCCCGTGATCAACTCGCCAACCCGGTCCTGGAAGGCTTCAACCACCTTGGCCCGCTCGGCCTCGCGCACCTTCTGCACGATGACCTGCTTGGCCGTCTGCGCAGCAATCCGGCCGAAGGAGATCGATTCGATCTGGTCTTCGATGTAGTCGCCGGGTTGCATATCTCTGTCCGGCTCTTCCGCCCGCGCCGCAGACAAGAGTGATCTCGGCGATCGGATTCTCCAGCACCTGCGTCTCGGCATCGTCGACCACCAGCCAGCGGCGATAGGTCTCGTAGTCGCCGGTCTCCCGGTCGATGGAAACCCTGACTTCGATCTCGCCGCCGTTCTTCTTCCGCGTCGCCGACGCCAGGGCAGCCTCGATTGCCTCGAAGATGATGTCCTTGTCGACACCCTTCTCGTTTGACACTGCATCTACAACGAGCAAGATTTCTTTGTTCATCGTTCCGCCTTTCACCTAAAACTGAGGGACCAGCCGCGCCGAAGACATCTGTGCAACTGGCAGCCTTACGGACTCCCCTTCCACCTGCAGCACCACATCGTCACCATCCACCTCGACGATCGTGCCCTTGAAGTTGCTTCTGCCTTCCAACGCCACGTTCATTTTCACCCGGGCCACCTGGCCCACGAACCGCTCGAAATGCGCCTTTTCGAACAGAGGGCGATCCATTCCGGGAGAAGACACCTCGAGGGCATACTCGCCCTTTATCGGGTCCTCCACCTCGAGCACGCCACTGACCTGGTGACTCACCTTTTCACAATCAGCCAGCCCTATCCCGTTTCCGCTGTCGATGTAGATCCTCAGCAGATGACCAGCTTTGGGGCGGGTCAGCAACTCCACGCCAACGAGCTCGTACCCCAGTGCCTCAACAGCTCCTCGTACCAGTTCCGTCAGATGGGGTGGTGCCTTGTGCATAATCCCAAAAACAAAAAATGGGCCTTAGGCCCATTCCTGAATCATTCGCACCAAACAACCGGCGTCTGATGCCTTCCGATACAAAAAAACCCCGTCAACGGGGTTTTCCAGGACGCGGCCCCTGTCCGAACCGCCACCGCCTCAAGACCTCGCAGCCTTTTGACAGCGCACGAATTCTAACAGAATTGCGTTTCTGGTCAAATCAATGAACGCCTGTGGGCCGCGGCGCATCCTGCCCGTCAGTGCTTTTGGCCGCTCGCGGATGAAACACCGGGAGTAACGTTCAGTTGCGCAGCCAGCCGAACCAGTCTGCGCGCATCCGAAAACTCGGCCTCGCTCATCTGCGAGGCCACGTAACGACGCAGCTTTTCGGCATCGACGTCGCCCTGCTCTACCGCCAGGGTCAGCCAGAAATAGGATTGCACCAGATCCGGCTCAACCCCGCGCCCCTCCGCATAGACGAGGCCGGCGGCATACTGGGCATCCATGTCACCCTCTTCAGCGGCAGCGATCAGGCGCGCGGCCACCTCAGGGTCGTTGCGCAGCAGGCCCAGGCCGGTCAGATCCGCCATGTTTGCTGGCCTCCCCGGGCAACCAACTCAGTCAAACGTCAGCATCTGGTCCATCTGCGGCGCGAGTCTTGAGCGCCATGGTCGCGACGTCCCCGCCGTACATCTTGCCCATCAGGTCGAGGTTCATCATGGAAACATATGTTTTTCCATCAGATTTTTCGTATACCGCAATCGTGCAGGGCATCATTGCGGTGAGCATTTTGTACTCATCCTTGAGCAACAATTCGACCGCTGCATTCGGCTCACACATCTTTAGCACCCTGTTCGGTCCGATATCTTTGCCGGTCGCCCGCTTCATGTTGCCGCGGAAATTCACCTTCCATTTCTTCGGCACCTTCCAGCCCAGTTCTTTTGCGTTTGCCTCGATGCGCGCCAGCGTCTCTTCGAATCCCAGCGGACTGTGCCTTTCCAGCAGCATATGCGGAACTTCCGCAGCACCCTGCTGATCGGCCTCGCCCGCATGCGCCATCTGGATCACAGCAATCGAAGCCACTAGGCCAATTGCCAACGTTCTCAATAATTTTTTCATCTCCAACCCCCGTTCGCCTGGTTAGTCAAATGCCGGGATGCGGCAACCCCACACCGAGCCATCCGCCGATCGTACTTGTGACACGTCCTTATTTAATTGATTTATGTCTGGCAAGACTCAGTCCGGCGTATTCTCCCAGTTTTCGGGCAAAGGCACCATTTGAGTGCCGCCAACCCCCGAAAGGACCGCAAACACCGGGCAGATTGGCAAATTGACGCCGGTTATGGCTTAACTAACGGGAACCGTGTGTGCCCTGACAGCAAAGCCCAGACATTGACTCCGACGCAACCCCGCAGCAACCCAATCAGATCCCGACAGATGCCGCGTCCGCTCCAGCCGACAGCGCCGCACTGGTCGACGACAATTGCTTCCACTGCGGGCTGCCGCTGGATCCGAAGTTTCACGACGAGTTCCCTGTCCTTGGAAAGCAACGCGCATTCTGCTGCAACGGCTGCCTCGCGGTGACACGCAGCATCGTGGATGCCGGCCTCGAAGAGTACTACGAGCACCGCCGCGAGAAGGCGATTACAGCGGACGTGGTGCCGGAGATCATCCGTAGACTCGATTTTTACGATCATCCGGACGTGCAGAAATCGTTCGTTCGTGAAAAGGAGGAAACCCGCGAGGCATCGCTGCTACTGGAGAATATCCGCTGTGCGGCCTGCCTGTGGCTGAACGAGCGCGTCCTGCGCGGACTCGACGGGGTGATCGACGTCGACCTCGATTACGCCAGCCATCACGCCAGGGTGCGCTGGGACCCCGAGCGCATCAAGCTCAGCGAGATACTCGAAAGCATCCTCAACATCGGCTATGTAGCGCATCCATACGACGCCACACGGCGCGAGGAACTCAATGCCCTGCAGCAAAAACGCAGCACCGAGCGCCTGATCTTCGCCGGCATCATCGGTATGGTGGTGATGAATTTCGCAATTGCCGGCTACGTCATGGGGCTCGGCGACGAGACCGGCGAACTCGCCTTGTGGGTGCGGATCGGCCGCTGGACAAGCCTGTTCGCCACCACCGCCCTGCTCGTCTACCCGGGCCAGGAATTTTTCATCGGCGCCTGGCGCGACCTGCGCAACCGTCGCCTGGGTATGGATGTGCCCATCGTGCTTGGCCTGAGCGTGGCCTATCTCGGCAGCATACACACGACATGGACACAGACCGGCGAGGTCTATTACGACTCCATTGCGATGTTTGTCTTTCTGGTGCTACTGGCCAGGCGGATCGAGTTGCGCGGCCGGGTACGCGCCGCAGATGCGCTCGACCGGGTGGGCAGGATCATGCCCGCGCCTCGCGATCCGCCTCGAGGAAGACGGCGAACGCGAGGTGCTGGTCACCGAACTGGCACCCGGCGACCGGGTCACGGGTGCGCCCCGGTGAGATCGTCCCGACCGACGGTCGTCTGCTGGAAGGGCACAGCAGCTTCGACGAGTCGCTGCTGACCGGCGAGCCACTGCCGGTCACGCGCACGGCCGGTGACCTCGTGATCGGCGGCACCTGCAACGTCGACCAGGCGGTCGTGATCGAGATCGAGAAGGACAGCGCCGACTCCACAGTCGCAGAGATCCATCGTCTGCTCGCCCGCGGCATGCGCGAGGCACCACGCTATGCGGTTCTCGCCCAGCACGCCGCCACCTGGTTCGTCGCCGTCGTGCTGGTCATCGCGGTCGTCACCGCCGGCATCTGGCTATGGCTCGACCCATCAGCTGCCCTGCCCAACACGGTTGCGGTACTGATCGTCACCTGTCCCTGCGCGCTCGCACTGGCAACTCCGGTCGCGGCCGCGATCGGCGTCGGACGGTTCGCCGACAATGGGCCTGTTGACGGTGCGCAGCGATGCGATCGAGATCCTTGCGCAATGCGATACCTTCGCCTTCGACAAGACCGGCACGCTGACAGCCGGCGAACTCCAGATCGAGCAGATCGAAACCTTTGGCGGCATGGTCGGCGCGCAGGCGCAGGCTATCGCCGCTGCCCTGGAAACGCACTCCGAACACCCTATCGGCAGGGCACTGAGGCTGGCACATGAAGGCCCGGTCGCAGCGGTCGAGGAACTGCACAATCATGTCGGCGAAGGCATCGAGGGCAGGATCCAGACAGATTACTGGAGAATCGGCACTCCCGGGTTCGCCCTCACCGGAGAATCCTTTGAACAAACTGGATACCCGATTGTCTGCACTAAGGGCCGCAGGGTATGTCGTCATTGGACTGGGCAACCGACAGGGGGCCGGCGCACTGTTCGCCCTGAGTGACCGCAACCGACCGGGCGCGGACGCGCTCATCCAGACCCTGCGCAATCACGGCGTGAAACATATCGCTTTACTCAGCGGCGACAATCAGGCCAGCGTCGACCGGTTCGCCGCTGGACTTTCGTTCGATGAGGCCCTGGGCGATCTCAAACCCGCGGACAAACTGCGTTGGATACGCGAACGTCAGGCCCGGGGCGAGCGCGTTGCGATGGTCGGCGACGGGATCAACGATGCGCCGACGCTCGCCTCGGCCGACGTCTCCGTATCCTTTGCGCACGCCACCGAACTGGCGCAGATGAACAGCGGGCTATTGGTGCTCGGAAGCGAACTGGGCGTGATCGGCGAGATGCGTATCCTGGCCGAAAAGATCCGACGCATCATCCATCAGAACCTGATCTGGGCCGCCAGCTATAACTTCCTCGCCGTGCCTGCCGCCGCAATGGGCCTGATCGCGCCCTGGGGTGCGGCGATCGGCATGTCGCTCAGCTCACTGCTGGTGGTGGCAAACGCGCTGCGCCTGCGCGAGCAGGCGACCGGGGATGAATAGGAACCTCAGCCCCCAACTAAGGAAAGAAAACCCCGTCAAGCAGATAGCTTGACTTGGCCAAGATAATCTGTATATTAGTGTTTCCTTAATATTGTGGAGAAGAAGCCATGTACCGCATTGTGCACAACGAGCAGACCGACTCCTACCGCGTCGAGAAACGCGGCGTGCTCGGCTGGGCTTTTGTCAGCGATCCGCAAACCGGCGATTACCTCGGGTTTGACGACGTCAACGAGGCCCGAAGCTGGATGCGCAGCAATACCGGCCGCGACAATGAGCACGGCCGTCGCTGGAAAGTCGTATCCGAATGCAATTCTGACGCATCGCAGGACCCGAGCGCGATGAACGATCCGGTCCAGAACTGTGCCAGCCGGAACGACGAACCCGCAGTCGTTCAAGTGTCGTTTCAGAGCTTGGTTTCCAGGACGCAGATCACCGGCTGGCCGGCCGGCGACTTAATCTTTCGATGTTTTGTCGCCAAATCGTCCACGTCGCGTCCCGGACCAGCGGCTTAATCGAGGTTAATTTGTTCATAACCAATCACTTATAGAAAAACAAACCCCTTCAAAAGAGTCGCGGTTCAGTATATCGTTCCTTCCCCAGTCGGCCTGGGGTTGCCTTCAAAAACAACGCTAACGCACTCCGTGTCGAGCTTCACTTTCCGCTCGAACCCGCGACAGATCTGCTTCGCCGATCGTTGCTCCGGCATTCGAAGGTATAGGCTTTGCCTGGCGGCGAAGCTCGTTTGCAAACTATTGAGAACGGGAGATATGCACATGACCGAGCTGTCGGAAGACGAACAAAGACGCATCCTGGAGGCGCCACCGAGGGGCACCTGGGCACTGATCCTGGTCGTCGGCATGGCCATGCTGGCAGGCTGGCTGTATTTCTTCTTCGGTCTGTTTATGTCGCACGGGCCGGTGGCCTAGTAAAGGAGGAAATTCGGATGCATATTGATCCGCTGGAAAAAAAATGGATGTACGTCATCGGGCTCATCACGGTCGTCATGATCGGCTCGATGACCTACGCGGCCGTGCTCATGAACATGCACCCGCCGAGCAACGTCGAGACCATCGACCCCAAGACGCTGCACCTGTCCGGTGAGTTTGCTGAGGACAACCTGGGCGCGACCACCAACCCCGATGGCTCGATCACCGTGCGCATGATCGCTGCGCGCTATTCGTTCTACCCGCAGATGGTCGAAGTCCCGGCAGACACGGATGTCACCTTCCGGATCACCAGCCCCGACATCGTGCACGGCGTACACGTGCCCTTCACCAACATGAGCACCATGGTGATCCCCGGTTATGTCTCGGAGGTCACCACCCGGTTTTCACGCGAAGGTGAGTCGCAGTTCCTGTGCAACGAATACTGCGGCCTTGGCCACGACTACATGTGGTCCAAGCTGAAGGTCGTTTCCAAGGGCTGATCGCCGCTGACACAACGCATTCGGGAAAAACAATATGCACGACAAATCCAAATCGTTAGTGGTCGCGAATCTCTGGGTCGCGTTCGCCGCATTCTTCGTCGCTATCATTCTTGGCCTGTACCAGGTCATGAACCGCAGCGGCCTGTTCCCGGAGATCGAATCGCACGAACTGTACTTCGCGTCGGTCTCCACCCACGGCGTGTTGATGGGCTTCGTGCTCACCACCTTCTTCATCATGGGTTTCGGTTACTACACGGCCACCTCGACCCTGAAGCGCCCACTCTGGAGCAGAGGGCTGGCCTGGGTCGCTTTCTTCGTCGCGCTCGGCGGCACGGTCATGGCGGCCATCCCGCTGCTGACCGGCAAGGCATCGGTACTCTACACCTTCTATCCACCGCTCATGGCCCACCCGATGTTCTACATCGGCGCCACCCTGCTGGTGGTCGGTTCGTGGATCTGGTGCCTGGAAATGATCATGTCGACGGTCACCTGGAAGCGTGACAACCCCGGCAAGGTCGTACCGCTGGCGATGTACGGCACCACGGCCAATGCCATCATGTGGCTGTGGACCAGCGCCGGTGTCGGCATCGAGATGCTGTTCCAGCTGATCCCCTGGTCGCTCGGCCTGATGGACACCGTCGACCCGGGCCTGGCGCGCACCCTGTTCTCCTGGACCCTGCATGCGATCGTCTATTTCTGGCTGTTCCCGGCGTACATCGCGATGTACACCATCCTGCCCAAGATCGCCGGTGGCCGTCTGTTCAGCGACGAGATGGCGCGCATCGCCTTCATCATGCTGCTGGTCATCAGCGTGCCGATCGGCTTCCACCATCTGTACATGGACCCGCAGCAGGCCGCCGGCTTCAAGTTCCTGCACATGCTGGGCACCTTCGCGCGTCGCCGTTCCGACCCTGCTGACCGGCTTCACGGTGCTGGCCTCGCTGGAAGGCGCCGGGCGCCTGCGCGGTGGCAAGGGTCTGTTCGGCTGGATCGGCGCGCTGGACTGGAAAGAGCCGATGGTGGTCGCCGGCATGCTGGCCCTGTTCATGCTGATCGCCGGCGGCTTCGGCGGCATGATCAACGCCAGCTACCAGATGAACACCCTGGTGCACAACACCCAGTGGGTCACCGGGCACTTCCACCTGATCTTCGGTGGCACCACGGTCATCATGTACCTGGCCGTTGCCTACCACCTGTGGCCCAAGCTGACCGGCCGTCCGCTCGCATCGCGCGGCATGGCGGTGCTGCAGCTGTGGCTGTGGACCATCGGCATGCTGGTCCTGACCATGCCCTGGCACGTATTGGGCCTGCTGGGCCAGCCGCGCCGCATCTCCTCCACGCCCTATGACTCACCCCTGGTAGCGCAGTGGGACCCGCACGAGCTGGCGATGATCGTCGGTGGCGCCATCCTGCTGGTCTCGGCGCTGCTGTTCGTGCTCAATCTGCTGATGTCGCACCTCAAAAAGAGAATCTACGACGTCACTCACGGCGACTGGGCCACCGCGGTCTATCCGCCGATGAGCGTTCCCAAGCCGATGAACGGCTTCGCTCTGTGGAACGGCATCGTGGCGGTCTGGATGGTCGTGGCATATGGCATACCCATCGTCCAGCTATTGATTTTGGATGCACCTGGTTCGATGCCGTGGGGGTACTGATAAAAATGAAAACACGTAGGTTGATCATACTTGTTTCCGCACTTCTGCCGCTCGGTCTGGCCCAGGCCGCACCATCTTCCAACGTCGCCTGGACAGTGGAGACCCACAGTCTGGTCAAAAAGGGAGATCCAAAAATCGGCTCCGAGATTGAGATGGTCGAGACCGAGGACGTCAATGCCTGCGCCGATTGTCACGGCGAGCGGGGCGCTGAGCCGGATCGGGACAAGCATCCGACCCTCGCGGGACAGGTCGCTGCGTATACATTCAAGCAACTGCGCGACTACAAGGACGGCAGCCGCGAAAATAGAAAGATGAGTGAAGCCGTGGAGCGACTTACCGACGAGCAGCTCGCGGCACTGGCCGCCTGGTATGCGGATCAACCGATTCCCAAAGTGGAGGTTGACGAAGACGAAACGGTCAGCGAAGACACCATAAAACTGGTGTTTCGCGGCGACAAGACCCGCCTGATCCAGCCCTGCGCCTCCTGTCACGGCGCCCGTGGCGAAGGCGCAATCATCGATGTCCCGGCGATTGCAGGCCAGAACGTCAAATACTTCGTCAACACGATGAAGGATTACGCCAAGGGAGAGCGTGCAAACGATGTCTATAGCCGTATGCGTATCATCGCGAAATCGTTAACCCGCGACGAAATTGAGGAATTGGCTGTGTATTACGCTAGACTAGGCGGCAAACCGGGCGGTGGCGGCCTGTTCCAGGCCTTTTCGAATTGATCTGTGTCAAATACTGACGCACGGGCGTCAGATAGATTGATCCGCTCGGAAATAAGAAAGATAACCCGGCCGCTAGGGCCGATGACCAAGAAACCCTTCCAACACAAAGAGAAACTTAGGAGGAATTATGGGCTGCAACAGAAAAGCGCTTGTCGCGCTGATCGGTTCTGTCTTCATGGTCGGCACCACCCAGGTGCTGGCCGGACCCAGTGCCAAAGCAATGGCCGACACCTGTGCCGGCTGCCACGGCACGAATGGTAAAAGCGTAGGCCCCGCCTCGCCGAACCTGGCCGGGATTTCCGAAGCTTACTTCATCGAGTCAATGGAGGGCTTCAAGAAGCTGCCGAAAGATGCGGAGCACGCAGAAGACGCGCGTCCTGCGACCATCATGAACCGTATCGCCAAAGGCTACACGGACGAGCAGATCGAACAGATGGGTGCCTACTTTGCCAAAATGCCCGTCTACAAGGCCAAAGTCCCGCATGATGCGGCCAAGGCAAAGGCCGGTGCCGCCATCTACGACAAGGGCTGTGCCAAGTGTCACGACGAGAACGGCGCCCTGCCGGACGACGACGCCGGTATCCTGGCCGGTCAGTGGCTCCCGTGGCTGCAGTACTCCATGGCCGACTACCGGAGCGGTCATCGCGAGATGACGAAGAAGATGAAGAAGCAGGTCGAGAAGCTCAGTGACGAAGAGATCGACGCCGTGCTGAACTTCTTCGCCAGCCAGCAGTAATCAGGGGGAATAAAACAATGGCAAATTTCACACGTAGAAAATTCATCCAGGCCACCGGAGGCATCGCCGCCGTAAGCGCACTGGGCTTCCCTGCAATTGTCGGTGCGGCCAGCAAGAAGGTCGTCGTAGTCGGCGGCGGTGTCGGCGGCGCAACGGCTGCCAAGTACATCCGCATGGCCGATTCTTCGATCGACGTCACGCTGATCGAGCCAAACAAGGAATACTACACCTGCTTCCTGAGCAACGAGGTCCTGTCGGGTCACCGCAAGATGGATACCATCCGGGTCAACTACGACGGCCTGAAGGGGCACGGTGTCAATGTGGTGCACGACACAGTCACCGATATCGATGCAGCCGGCAAAATGGTCAAGACCGCCGGCGGTCAGAGCTTCGCCTATGACCGCTGCATTGTTGCCCCCGGCATTTCCTTCAAGGACAACATCGAAGGTTATGATGCCGCCGCAATGGAGGCCATGCCGCACGCCTGGAAGGCCGGCGAGCAGACCGTCCTCCTGCGCAAGCAGCTCGAGGCCATGAAAGACGGTGGTGTTGTCGCCATCGCCGCGCCACCGAACCCGTTCCGTTGCCCACCCGGGCCATACGAGCGCGCCTGCCAGATCGCCATGTATCTGCAGGAGCATAAGCCCAAGTCCAAGGTGATGATCCTGGACAGCAAGGACAAGTTCTCGAAGTTCGGTCTGTTCCAGCAGGCTTTTGCAAAGCACTTCCCGAACCACATCGAGTGGGTTGCTGCAAAAGCCGGCGGCAAGGTCACCCGAGTGGATGCGGCCAGCAACACCCTGTACGTGGGTGATACCGCGCACAAGGTCGATGTGGCGAACGTCATCCCGGCACAGCAGGCCGGTGCGATCGCAATCAAGGCCGGCCTGACCAACGACAAGGGCTGGTGCCCGATCGACGGCCGCACCTTTGAGTCGACCATGCACAAGGGCGTTCACGTCATCGGTGATGCGTCGATCGCTTCGCCGCTGCCGAAGTCCGGCTACGCCGCAAACTCGGAAGGCAAGACCGCAGCTGCCGCCGTCGTCGCCCTGCTGAATGGCAAAGAGCCCGGTGATCCTTCGCTGGTCAACACCTGCTACTCGATCGTCGGTCCGAACGACGCCATTTCGGTTGCCATGGTCTATGACCTGAAGGAAGGCAAGCTGAGCAAGGTCAAGGGCTCCGGTGGCCTGACACCGAAAGACAGCAGCCCCGAGATGCGTGCCCGCGAGGTCAACTACGCGTACAGCTGGTTCGAAAACATCAAGAACGACAGCTGGGGTTGATCCCCAACCAAGTCTTTCCACTGGAAAGTTCGAGGGGCCCTTCGGGGCCCCTTTTTTGTTCTACTGATGTGCTGGGACTTGGAACGCAAAGGACGCTGAGAAACGCAAAGTCCGCAAAGTAAACTATCGCCAGAATTCAATAACGATCCGTTTCTCGATAGACAAGCGTGGTGTGCCATATCCGGACGTCACAGCAAATCTTTCCTCTGCGATCTCTGCGCTCCTTTGCGTCCTCTGCGTTCCCAGAACGTCGCCCAATCTCTGATATATCAGCAGATCCGCGGCAGCGGATCATCCTCAAGCTCCTCGAGAATGCGCTCGCCACCCAGTTCGGTGACCAGGATCACGCGCTCGCGCCCTTTGACCAATTCACCCACACAGGCCGCTTCCCGCCCGCCAGGCAGGGCCTGCCAGCTAGAGAGCAGCCGATCAGCGGCACCCGCTTCGACGACCGCCACCACCCTTCCCTCACAGGCAAGGTACAGTGGGTCGTAACCCAGCATCTCGCACACCGAGTTGACGGCGTCGTGTACCGGTATATCCAGTTGCCGCAGCCGGACCTGCAGACCGGTCACATGCATCAACTCATGCATCACGGTAGCCAGGCCACCGCGCGTGGGATCGCGCATGAAGCGCAGGCCGGGAAAAGCGGCGGCGGCCTGCGTCAGGGGCAGTACATTGGCCGCATCCGATTGCAGATCACCGCGCATTCCGAACTCCTCGCGCGCGAGCATCACCGCGATGCCGTGATCACCGACCGGACCACTGACCAGGATCCTGTCGCCCGGCCTGATGTTCGCCATCGAGAGATCGAGATCGGGTGGCGCCACGCCGACACCGGTGGTCGCCAGGTACAGACCGCCGCCTTCGCCACGACGAAGCACCTTGGTGTCGCCGGCGACGACGGCGACGCCGGTCTCGGCGGCCGCACGCGCAATCGACGCAACCAGACGGTCGAGCAGAGTGACCTCGAGGCCTTCCTCGATAAAGGCGTTGAGCGTCAGGACATGAGGTGTAGCGCCGGATACGGCCAGGTCGTTACAGGTCCCGTGGACTGCCAGAGTGCCGATGTCACCACCGGGAAACTCCAATGGCTGGACCGTGAAGCCATCTGTCGTGATCAGCTGGCGCCCCGGTGGAAGCGCGATTCTGGCTGCGTCGACCTGGACGTCGAGCTGCTCCGTACCGAGATGACGCGCGAAGATGTCTTTGATCAGTTCGCGCATCAAACGCCCGCCATTGCCATGGGCCAGGCTGATATGGGTGTCCTGCACCAACACCTCCGGAGAATCGAGACTATCGGAGAGCAGGCTTTGCCTGCCGATTCGTGCCGGGCGCAGCCCGACCTACATATCTTATAAATGACTACCCGCTCGGTAGGCGGGCTGTGCCCGCCATTCCAGACCCGGTCAGATCACTTGATCTTGACCTGCAGCATCTCGTCGCCATCCTCATCCGTGAGATGCACCGCACAGGCGATACAGGGGTCGAAGCTGTGTATCGTGCGCAGGATCTCGACCGGCTGCTTGGGGTCGTGCAGTTGGTGATTGTCCTGCAATGCGGCCTCGTAGGCGCCTGCCTTGTTCTCGGGGTCACGCGGACCGGCATTCCAGGTCGACGGCACCACGGCCTGGTAGTTGTCTATCTTCTGGTCCTTGATCACGATGTAGTGCGCCAGACCACCCCTTGGCGCCTCCGTGAAGCCGACGCCCCTGGCCTCCTTCGGCCAGCCGGACGGATCCCACTTTTTCTCGTTGAATGTGCGTGTGTTGCCGGCCTTGATGTTGGCCATCAGGGTGTCCATCCATGTCTGCATCTTGTCCGCAATCAACTTGGTCTCGAGCGTACGTGCCGCGGTGCGGCCCAGGGTAGAGAACAGTGCGCGTTTGTCCGCACCCAGTGTGCTCAGGGTCGAGTTCACCAGTTCCTGCGTGGCCTCATCACCCTTCGCATAGAGCAGCAGGACCCGTGCCAGGGGACCCACCTCCATCGCATTCCCCTTCCACCGCGGTGCCTTCAACCAGGAATAGCCATCTTCGACATTCAGCTGTTTGTAGGGGGTATCCGGTCCACCGCGACCCTTGTAGTCGAAGCTGGTCTCGCCCTTCCAGGGGTGCAGTCCCTTGTCCTTGCCCTCTTCATACTCGTACCAACTGTGCGAGACGAACTCCTGAATCTCGGAGTCGGCGCGCAGATCAACCTCATGCACCTCATCCAGATTACGACCAAGGATCGCCCCCGGTGGTATCCACCAGCTCATCGGGTCGCGCAGATCGGAACCCGCCTCGGCGGACGGAAAATCACCGACGACCAGGAAATTGCCCAGACCCTCACCGCGCTCGAACCATTCGGGGTAGAACCCGGCGACCGCCAGTGTGTCCGGCACATATACCTGATCCACGAAGGTACGCATCTGGTCGATGATCGACTGAACCAGGGCCAGCTTCTTCGCATTGACGGCCGAATCCGATTCGAGATCGATGGGGTTCGGCGTGCCGCCGACCAGGAACATCGGATGTGGGTTCTTGCCACCGAAGACGGCATGCAGCTTTACCACGTCACGCTGCCATTCGAGTGCCTCAATATAGTGCGTGACCGCCATCAGGTTGGCCTCAGGCGGCAGCTTGTAGGCAGGATGTCCCCAATAGGCCTTGGCGAAGATACCCAACTGGCCGGCCTCGACGAAAGTCTTGAGCTTCTTCTGCATGTCTGCGAAATAGCCCGGTGAGGCCTTCGGCCAGCTCGAGAGGCTTTGTGCAAGCTCTGCAGTCGCTTTGGGGTCGGCGCCGAGTGCCGAAACCACGTCCACCCAGTCCAGGGCATGCAGGTGATAAAAGTGCATCACATGATCATGGACATACTGAGCCGCAATCATCAGGTTGCGAACCAACTGGGCGTTGGCCGGAATCTCGTAATCCAGCGCATCCTCTACAGCGCGCACGGAGGCAATGCCATGCACCAGGGTGCAGACACCGCAGATGCGCTGCGCAAAGGCCCAGGCATCACGCGGGTCGCGGTCGCGCATGATGAGTTCGATTCCTCTGACCATGGTGCCCGAAGAATAGGCAGACTCGATCTGGTTGCCATTCATCTGCGCCTCGATGCGCAGATGCCCCTCGATTCGTGTGATGGGGTCGACGACGACGCGTTCACTCATGGCTTGGTCCTCATGCATCCAGATAGCTGGTCAAGATTTGATATTGCGCCTGGCTTTCCGTGTCATGCGCATCCTCGTCGCTGTCGGCGGCCAGGCAGGTACGCGCCATACGCGCACTCATCGCCGCCTTCCAGGCCGCGCCCTTGCCCTGCGAACGGCCCTCCGGTTCCAGGCAGGCCTCAGCAGCACGTGCAACGAAATAGCCCGCCTGATCGGTCCACTCGCCATCGGAGCCGCAGCGGGTATGCGCCTCCAGGCTGGCTGCCTTGGCGCTGCGCCGGGCCAGGTTCAGGGCTTCCTCGCCCAGTTGCGTGTCCTTGGCCGCAATCAAAGACCGGGCCACACGCGGATCCTCAGTGAGGCCCAGAACGTTCTCGACGAACAGCGCACCTACAAGGCGCTGTCGCTGAGCATTCAGGCCGTTCAGCGCATCACGGAACTGCTTGTCATTGCTGATGCTGCCCATCATGCCCGCTCCTTGTCGTCCTCAATCAGATGCTCTGCGAGCATCTCGGTCAGACCGACGATCGGGATATCCA
Source organism: uncultured Gammaproteobacteria bacterium (assembly GCA_963759055.1). Taxonomy (GTDB): domain Bacteria; phylum Pseudomonadota; class Gammaproteobacteria; order Chromatiales; family Chromatiaceae; genus Thiosocius. The sequence goes on along the minus strand of CAVWYD010000009.1, from coordinate 89,534 downwards.
TATTGTTTTCCTCCAATCCCTCTTCCAGCGTCAGACGGCAGTTGGCGCAGGCGGTTACAAGGGTGTCCACACCCAGCGCCTCGAGTTGTGCCTTCTTGCGATTGAATGCGGTCAGCTTGAGTTCGTCTGCGCGCTCATTGGCGCTGACACCGCCGCCACCGCCACAGCACCAGTTCATTTCACCTGCCTCTTCCATCTCGACGAAGTTGCTGGCGATCTTGTTCAGCAGGTTACGTGGTTGTTCCACCACACCACCCTTGCGCGCGATCTGGCAGGGGTCGTGGTAGGTGAGTTTCGCGTCTTCCATGCCCTTGGTCTTGATGAGGCCCTTTTTCACAAACTCATCCAGCACCTCGAGGATATGCTTGACCTCGAATCCATAAGGCCTTCCGATCAGATTCGCACCATCCCAGCGGATGGCGGTGAATGCGTGACCGCACTCCGGGCTGATCACGGTCTTCACGCCCAGTTCGTCGGCGGCATCCACAACCCGGCTGACCAGCAGCTTCGCAATATCGGATACACCGATCTGGATGCCACTGTTGGTCGCCTCAAACGCCTTGGAGGCTATGGTCCAGGTCTTGCCGGCCTGATGCATGATGCGCGCAATGGCTTCCAGGTATTCCGGGAAGTTCATGATTTCCATGGACGACAAAAGCACCAGGTACTCCGCACCCTTGGCATCTATCGGGACGTCCAGGCCGGTGTTTTTCTGCAGGTGTTTGATCTGCGCCTGCACAGCCGGCAGCTTGACGCCCATCGGGCTACCGATCTCCACCGCCCTCGTGCTGGCACCGATCAGGCCCTCGGGTGCATAACCCGCCGCGGCAAAACCCTCGCGGATCTTGCGGATCATGCCGGAGATGTCGTTGCCAACCGGGCACACCAGAGAGCATCGTCCACACAGCGTGCAACCGTCGTAGACCAGGGTCTCCCACTCGGCGAAGGTGTCCGCGTCCACCTCTTTCGACAGTCCCAGGGCGGCCTTGGCCTTGCCGAACAGGGTGTACTCGCGTTCCCAGATGCGACGCATGGGCTCGACCTTGTTGATCGGCGTGTACTTGGGATCACCGGTCTCGGTATAGAAAAGGCAGGCCTCGGCACACAGGCCGCAATGTACACAGGCGCTGAAGAAACTCGCAACCGGTGCGTCGATCTGCCCCTTGATTGCCTGAATACCTTTTTCGACAGAGGGCGCACTCATGATTCCACTCCTCTACGGCCGGCCTGATAACCCTGGTACCAGCGGGCCATGGCGAAACTGAACATATGGGTCAGCTTGGTGAAAGGTGCGACCACCAGCAAAAGTTCGACGCTGAGCAGGTGCAAGGCAAGCATCATGGTGTACGAGGCGACCAGATGGTTATAGGCCATGTATCCGGTCAATAGCGGCAACAGGGTCACCGTCCAGGCGACATAGTCGTCCTTCGTGCTAATGAAGCGGATCACCTTGTTGTTGAGCCGGAACACGAGCGCGGCGATCAGCGAAAGAATCGTGATGGCACCGACCGCATCGATCATCCCCGAAGGCAAGGCCGGCCAGCCAAATCCAAGGAACGACTCGAACAGCACGATGTGTGGACCATACAGAAACAGGACGATGAAAAAACCGATGTGCAGCACATAGCCGTTGATGATGCGCAGCGGTTCCTTTTCGAAGACCGCCTTACGCGGCAGGTTGCGGCTCAACAAGGTTTGCACGCCCCCCTTGGGGCCACTGCCACGCGGCGCAGACAGGTCGGGTTTATTGCCCAGAGCCAGGACCTCCAACAGCCGCAACAACATACCGGCCACGAAGATGGTCAGCGCGATATCGAACCCCGAACCCCGAGCCCAGGCGAGTAGCTCATTGGCATCCATGGTTTAGGACTCCTTACTCAGGTCTTTGATGGTGATGGTTTCGCGGTTGTCCACCGCGTCAGACTTGCGCTTGCGGTTCAGGACGGCTGCCGCCGCACCAAGGGCGATACCCGCGGCACCCGCGGTCAGAATGGTGTCGCCGACATTCGTGTGAGGCAGGGACAAGGCGCGGTAGAAGCCACCGGCATCCCAGAAATTCGGTTCGGAACAACCGATACAGCCGTGCCCGGACTCGATTGGAAAGCTCGTACCCTCGTTCCACTTGGCAGTGGCACAGGCGTTGTAGGTCGTCGGTCCCTTGCAACCCAGCTTGAACAAACACCAGCCCTTGCGCGCCCCCTCGTCATCGAAGGTCTCGGCAAACTGGCCACGCTCGTAGAACGGACGACGATAGCAACGATCGTGGATATTCTGGCCAAAAAACACCTTTGGGCGATTCAGATGATCCAGTTCGGGCAGTCGGCCGAAGGTCAGGAAATGTGCCAGCACGCCGGTAATCGCCGTCGGAATCGGTGGGCAGCCCGGAACGTTCACGATCGGCTTGTCTTTGATGATGTCCGAGACCGATACCGCACCGGTAGGATTCGGGTTGGCCATGGGCAGACCGCCGAAGGCCGCACAGGTACCGACTGATACGATCGCCGCAGCACCCTCAGCCACCTCTTTCAGCATCTCGAGATTGCTTATCCCCGCGATGGCGGAGAAGTTGCCGTTTTCACCCAGAGGAATCGAGCCGTCGACGACCAGCAGGTACTCGCCCCAGTTCTTCTTCATGGCCTCATCGCGGGCATGTTCTGCGGCGTCACCGGAAGCCGCCTGCAGCGTGTGGTGATAGTCAAGCGAGATATGATCGAAGATCAGGCCTTCGATCGTCGGGGCATGACTGCGGGTCAATGATTCTGTACAGCCCGTGCATTCCTGGAACGAAAGCCAGATCACTGATGGCCTTCGCGCCTGCTCGAGCGCCGCGGCCACCTTCGGGATCATGATCGGCGGCAGCGCCATCATGGACGCGGTGGCGGCGCAGAATTTCATGAAGCCGCGGCGCGATACGCCGCGTTGGCGCAGACGTTCACTGAGAGTTAGGTCATCCACCTTTTGATTACTCCTGCTTCAAAGCGAGTTGGTGTTCAGTGTTCAATCCGCATCTTCCCGTCCTGACGCCGTAAGCCAGTCTGCAAGCGCCGCCGCGGAATCGTTCACATCCGCCTCGGGGGTAAGCAGCAGAGAGGGAAAACGTGTGATCTCGATGAGGGACGAATGCTCCTCACCCTGGGGATTCATGTGCTGTACCAGCCAGACACCGGGATACGCGGTCTCCCGAATATTCGAAGGCCCGAAGGCGTCGAGCCTGGCCTCGACCTCACCTTTTCCGAGGATGTCGAGCAGCTGGTCGCGGTCTTCGGAGGAAAGCGGTATGGACGACAGATCAATTGTCGTCGGTTCGCCGGTCGATGCGAGCCTTTCAAGCGCGTGCCGGATCTCGTGCAGAATCGGTAACGCATTGCCGGTCGTGAGGCCCATGGGCTTAACGACTTTGACGTCAATTGCGTCCAAACCTGACACGTCTCGGCTCCATAATAGGATAGACAGGCATTACCGTACTGGCGACATAATAGCTTGCGGACAGGCTTGTTGAACTGACTTATATCAGCTTTTGCTTAATTGATTATCGATGGCGTCGACGGGAGCATGACAAACCCGCGTTCGGTCGCTTTCTGCCACCCCATTTCCGGTGCGGAACATTGCGGCGCGCGACCGCGAGCGCAGAGGATCGAAGAATCCCCTGCAGCACCGAAGGTCGCGCAGATCAGCAACGATCAGGCCGGGCAATAACACCCGGAGCCCGATGCTCAGCCACAACTCCTGCCTACCGGAGCCGGCAAACCTGCATAGCGGCAGGCTGTCCTGGCACCGTCGGGGAACAGTTGCTTGATGTACTTTCGGGTCCAGCGGCAATCGTTCTGGTCCTTGCACAGATTACGCGCCAACACCGGCATCTCCGGTGCGATCTGGTATTCCGCGTAGAAGCGATTCAGAAAATCGATCAGCAACCAGTGGTCATCCACCAGCTCGACGCCGTCGATCTCGGCCATATACTCGGTGACGGCCTTTGTCCAATCGTCCGGATCCACCAGGTATCCCTCCTGATCGATCTGAATGTAGCGCCCTTCGACTTCGATTAACGCATGCTCCCGGGACTCCGGAGTGGCTATCCGGCCCTTTGCTTCTTCCATCCTCATTTTGCGCCTCCCGATTCTGCGATCAGTGAGAAAGGAAAATTGGTTCTCCTTTTGTGTTCAATCTAGCACCAGCAGACGGGGTGCAGAACCACCCTGGCTTCCGTTAGTTCCACTTTGTTTGACCCAGGGACAACAAGGGCAAATTAGCGTCCTTGAAAAACCTGAATTTGCCTATATAATCAACCGCTTATCTTCAATTTTCGGCCATTTCCCGTGCTTTTCTGCAAAATGCCGGAAAAATGTCTCCTGATGACCTGCAGCAACAGAGGCCTGAGATTCTGGGTACGAAGATCACCGTCCGATCGGCCCCCGAGAATCACCGGAATCGAATCCAACCCGCTCATGGTTATCACCGCCACCTTTCTGATTCGGCACAGCGATGGCTGTACCCGGTTCACCCTTATGATCTGCATCAAGAGTCAAAACAGTATATTAGTGGATAATTAATGACGCCAGCGCTGTGCGAGCGCGATTGCCATGGCGGCCACCTCGGCGATCTTGGGCGCCACTTTGGAGCTCGGGAACTCGCCCCAATCCAGGGACTGGGGTTCCACACCAATCAGCGCACGATGCTCGGGAAAAGTGCCGGACAGGCGGGAGATATCAAACAGGTCCATCAACCCCACCTCGTGCACACTGGCCCTGTTACCCGTCAGGTAGCGGTCCATATCGTCGCCTTCGAGGCAACGAACCGTACCCGCAGGTTCGCCAAACCGGGCGGCATCGACGACAATGAGGTTGTCGTGTTCCGCAATAGGTTCGGCCAGGGTGAAACTGAGTGTGCCGCCATCGAGGAAGGTGACACCCGGCTCGCCATCATGGCGCTCCTCGAGGTGGCGGACCACATGTATCCCGACCCCTTCGTCGGTCAGGAGATTGTTGCCGATGCCGAGGATGAGCGTAGTGCGCATAAAGTTTCGGTGACCTTGAACGGAAGAAGTTAACTCAGAGGCTTAAAGTAGCAGATCATGTGTCTTGGCATCCCAATGCAAATCAAACACATCGACGGCTTCAACGCGCGCTGCGAAGCCAAAGGCGTGGAACGCGATGTAAGTCTGTTCATGATGCAGCATGAACCGCTGGAAGACGGCGACTTCGTCATCGTGCACGTCGGTTATGCCATTCAGAAGGTATCTCCCGAAGAGGCCGCCACAGCCTGGGAGATCTACGACGAGATGCTGGCGGCGGAGAGTGGGCAGCATGCATGAACTGGCGGTCTGCCAGGGCCTGATGAGCCAGATCGAGCAGATCGCGCAGCGCGAGAATGCCGAACGCATCAGCCGAATTCTGCTCAGCATAGGACCTCTCTCGGGGGTCGAAGCGAGCTTGCTCAGCGATGCTTTCCCGATCGCGGCCGCCGGTACGGTGGCAGAAGACGCCGAACTGTCAATCGAGCAGTCGCCGGTCAAGGTTAAATGCCTGAGCTGCGGCGCAGAGTCCGAAGCCACGGCAAACCGTCTTTTGTGCGGTGCATGCGGTGACTACCGGACCCAGCTCCTGAGCGGCGATGAAATGCTGCTCATGAGCGTCGAACTGGAAAGGCGCCGGAGCGCCTGAGGAATCAAGGGCCTAGTATGTGTAAGACCTGTGGATGCAACGTCACCGAAGGCAACCGTCACCTGATCGAAGGCGACGGCGAACTCGCGCAGACCGAGTCGGGCAAAGAGGCGATCTCTGTTCTGCAGGGGCTGCTGAGTGAGAATGATCGCATCGCCGCACACAATCGCGAACACTTCGACAGACATGGTGTGCTGGCGATCAACCTGATGTCATCCCCCGGGTCAGGCAAGACACGCCTGCTGGAGGAGACCATCTCGGCCATCGCAGACGAAATGCGCATTGCCGTGGTCGAGGGTGACCTGGAAACCGAGAACGACGCCCGGCGCATCCGCGAGAAAGGGGTGGAAGCCGTTCAGATAACCACCGGCACCGCCTGCCATCTCGACGCCCACATGGTGCACAAGGCACTTCATCAGCTCGATCTGGACAATGTGGACATCCTGTTTATCGAAAATGTCGGCAACCTCGTCTGCCCGGCCAGTTTCGATCTCGGCCAGCACCGCAACATCACCCTGCTGTCGGTGACCGAGGGCGACGACAAGCCGGCAAAATATCCGGTGATGTTTCGTGCGTCAGACCTGATGCTAGTCAGCAAATCCGATCTGCTCACGGTGCTCGATGACTTTTTGCCGGAAAAGGCCGAAAGGCACCTGCGGGAACTGGCCAGCACCGCGCCTGTGTTTACGCTGTCGGCACGCAGCGGTGAGGGCATGGACGCCTGGCTCGGCTGGCTGCGTGCCGAACATAACGCCGCGGTCGAGCGCGTGGCCCGCGGCGAGACCCTGCGTCCGGAAATTCAGCCGGACGGACAGCTGCTGCACGCACATCCGCACGACCACAGCCACCCTTCACATGACTGAGGCACGTCTGTGGCTTGAGCGGATCAGTGCCCTGCCCCTCGAGCACAAGGTGCGCATCATGAACGTGTGCGGCGGCCACGAGCGCTCGGTGACACTCTCGGGCATGCGCACCGCGCTCCCCGCCAACATCGAGATCATCCCCGGACCGGGCTGCCCGGTATGCGTCTGTCCGGAAGAGGATATCTATCAGGCGGTCCAGCTCGCGGTACAGGACGGCGTGATCCTGGTCGCCTTCGGTGACATGCTGCGCGTCCCGGTAAACGTGCCGAAGGGTGATATCCGCTCGCTCGCCGAGGCACGCGCGGCGGGGGCCGATGTGCGACCGATCGCATCACCGACGGAAGCCCGCCTGATTGCTGAACAGAACCCCGAGAACCAGGTCGTTTTCTTCGCCGCCGGATTCGAGACCACCACGGCGCCAGTGGCCGCCATGCTGGTCGAAGGCGTCCCTGACAATCTTTCCGTACTGCTTTCAGGCCGCCTGACCTGGCCCGCGGTGGCCATGCTGCTCGCCTCCGAACAGGCCGGGTTTGACTGCCTGATCGCACCGGGCCACGTGGCCACCGTCATGGGACCCGAGGAATGGAACTTCGTACCCGAGGATCACGGGATTCCCGCGGCCGTGGCCGGTTTCGACACCGAGAGCCTGCTGGCCGCCACCTACTCCGTCCTGCGCCAGTACATCGAAGGACGCGCATTTCTGGACAACTGCTATCAGGCGGCTGTCAGACCCGGCGGCAACCCTGACGCCAAGGCCCAGCTGATGACCGCCATGGCCGTGAGCAATGCCAACTGGCGCGGTATCGGCGAGATCCCGGCTTCCGGTTTCGCCATACACCCAGACTATGCAAAGAACGACGCGCGCGTGCGCTTCCACGATTACAGCGAAGACCAACGACGCCGCGCCGGCGAGATGCCACCCGGCTGCGATTGCGCCCGCGTCGTACTGGGCAAAGTCTATCCAAACCAATGCAGGCTATACGGCACGGCCTGCACGCCGCGCACCCCGATCGGACCCTGCATGGTCTCGGACGAAGGTGCCTGCCGGATCTGGCTGTCCAACGGCGTCGAAGTTGCGGCCTGAAGGCCCCGTCCGAGCGGCTATGCTGTTTCTAAAACCAGCGAGTGAAACATGAGCCAAGAACGCAAATTCATCCCCCTGAACCTGGCCCTGATGACCATCTCCGACAGCCGAACCGAGGCGGATGACAAATCCGGCGCCGTGCTGCATCGCATGACTACCGAAGTCGGCCATCATATTCGGGAGCAATGCATCGTTCGCGATGACATGTACCAGATAAGGGCTGCGGTCTCGCGCTGGATCGCCGACCCCGGCGTGCATGCAGTGATTACCACCGGCGGCACGGGCCTGACCGGACGCGATGGCACGCCGGAGGCAGTGCGCCCCCTGCTGGACAAGGTTATCGAGGGATTCGGCGAGACGTTCCGGATGATCTCCTATGACCTGATCGGCACGTCGACCATGCAGTCGCGCGCCCTTGCGGGTGTGGCAAACGGCACCTTCATCTTTTGTCTGCCCGGCTCATCCGGCGCCTGCAAGGATGGCTGGAGCAAACTGATCGCACATCAGTTGGATTATCGCACCCGCCCCTGCAACCTGGTCGAACTCATACCGCGACTGCTGGAGACCTGAGCCTGCATGCGGGATCCGGATTTGCAGCCTAACCGGCCAGGTCTCGTAGGGCAGGCTGTGCCTGCCGATCGGCTAGAAGCGGTATGACTTTTCCACCGTTTCGGGCATGAGCACACCGTAGACTCGCCGGATCCCCGGCGCGGTCATCCGCTCGACGATCAACGCCTCGGCCGTGGACTCCTCAAAGGCCGTCCAGGCCTCCTGGAGGCTGGCCTGAAGGTGGATGCTGGCGACCTCCAGCCTTGCCGCCGGAATCCGCAACAGGTCGATCATCGCTTCCCTATCTTCGTGATCGGGCGACTCGAGAAACTTTGCCAGCTCGACCGCCGGCATCAGTACCTGCACTGCATCGTCACCGCCGATCAGCAGATAGGCCGGATTGTCGTTCAGGATCTCGTTCGCCTGTTCGCGCGAGAGCTGTTGTCCCACCTGAACGAAGCTGCGCTCCATGACACTGGCCACGCCGACACGGCGCAGGGCCTGAAACACGGGATTGTGTGCCATAGTCGAGGCCGCTGGCGCGCAACATGGTGAGAAACAGGGACTCCTTGCCGAAGACCTCGCTGGCCGTGATCCCGGCAACCACCACTGCCAGCATGCCCGGCAAAATGATCTCCGGATTGTCGGTCAGTTCCAGCATGGCGGTCAGGGCCGCCAGGGGTGCCTGCAGACTGCCAGACATCATCGCGCCCATTCCCAGCAAGGCGAAAAAGCCGACCTGGCTTTCCGGCCCCAGGGAAACCAGCGTAGCGAGTTCCGCGACCAATGCACCGAGCATTGCGCCGATAAACAACGCCGGCCCGATCATGCCCCCGGGCACACCCAGCCCGATGCACATCGAGGTTGCCAGCAGTTTACCGACCAGAAGGACGACCAACAGGGTGATTGCGAAACCGCCGTTCAGGGCCGTTTCCACCGAGTCGTAGCCGATGCCCATCACCTCGGGCAACAGCACTCCGACCCCGCCCATCAGGATGCCCGCAAGCAGCATGCGCCACCAGATCGCGAGCTCACGTGAACGGCCCGCGACGGTCTGCACGATGTGGATGAAGCCTGCCGAAAAAGCACCGGCGAGCACCCCCAGAACCAGGACCAGCATCAGTTCGTGCAGTGAACCCATCGCCATCATGGGCACCGCGAATGCCTGGTCATCGCCGAACACCATACGCGAAAGCGTGGTCGCGCTGACCGCGGCGAGAATCACCGGGATGAAGCTGGCAACCGTGTACTCCATCATCACCACTTCGAGCGCAAACACCACACCGGCCAACGGGGTGTTGAAGGACGCAGCGATGCCGGCAGCGACACCACAGCCGACAAGGGCACGAATGACATTATTGGGCAGGGACAAGCGTTGGCCCAGCAGGCTGCCGGCAGAGGCACCGAGAAAGATATGCGGCCCCTCGCGACCGACCGAGTGGCCACCGATGATAGCTATTGCGGCACCGAAAAACTGCAACAGAAATCCGCGCGGATTGCACCGGCCCTGGTGGTACGCCATACGCTCCATCACCCGCGCCACACCCAGGACATGAATGCCTTTTGCGAACCAGCGAAACATCACTGCGAGCAACACGGCGGCCAGCACGGGCAACAGAAGACGGGCCCAATCCGGCAAGGACTCGTAGTTCTCTGGCCCGTCACCGGGGAGGACACCGTCCTGGATACCCTCAACGAACAGACGAAACAGAGCAATTACGCCTCCCGCCAGGATCCCCGTCGACAGCCCCAGAACTGCCAGCGGCACCAATGCATCCGGGCGGGCCAGACGAATGCGCGATTCGTCCAACTGCTCTGACCAACCAGCACGTATCTGCTGCAAACGTTTGAATTGCATATCCCTGAACTCGCCGGCTTCGACCGGACCATGATTACGGAAACGACACTTGCCAGCTGCGGCGGTCTCGCCCATGCTGAGCCTGTGACGGCACACCGCTTACATCGACGCGTCGTTACTCACATGATTTAACGGCCGGCCATCCGCGGTTTCAAGCACAGGATATCTCAATCAGCCCATGGCGCTGAACGCAACCATTCACCGATGCACACTCCAGGTGTCGGATCTCGATCGCGCCCACTATCAGACATATCAACTGACGATCGCGCGCCACCCCTCCGAAACTGACGAGCGCATGATGGTTCGCGTGCTGGCATTCGCATTGAACGCCGATGACGGCCTTGGCTTCACACGCGGACTCAGTCAGGATGACGAACCGGAGCTATGGCAACGTTCTCTGAGCGACGAGCTGACACTTTGGATCGAGATCGGCCAACCGGATGAAAAGCGTATCAAGAAGGCCTGCTCCCGATCCAGGCGTGTCCTGATCTATTGCCATCAGCACCGCGCAGCTGCCGTCTGGTGGAAACAGATCGCGGAGCGGCTCAAAAGATTCGATCAGCTGTCGGTGTTCAAACTGCCTGATGGAATCGGCGCACAACTGGCGACACTCGCACAGCGCAATATGGATCTGCAGTGCACCATACAGGAAGGTGAGATCTGGTTATCCAACGAAACCGACAGCATAAATTTTGCACTTGAACAGTTGCGTTAAATCCGGGAAATCTATGCCTGTGCTCGGGCCCGTGATCCAGGCGAACCCCATGCGCGGAATGCACCCCGGCGGCCGGCACATCAGAACATGCTTACATGCAGACTTGTCGATCATGTCGGCGGACCTGCAGCCGCAGACTCGCAAAAGCGGCAAATATCTGTTAGAAATCAACGCATCCCACCCGATGGATGGGTAATTTATCCTCGCCGCGTATGCGAACCGTCGTAAGCAAGTCTTGTCGTAATCGAGAGAGGTGCGTGTGAAGATCGCACCCTGGCGAAAAAAACGAATTCAGTCGTAACGCAACAAATCCGGAGGAATACCCATGTTTGGAAAAAAACTCGTATTGAGCGCGACCGTAGCCGCGGGACTCGGGCTCGGCGCAATGAGCACAGCCAGCGCCAACTCGTTTATCACGATCGGCACCGGCGGCGTCACCGGCGTCTACTATCCGACCGGAGGCGCGATCTGCCGTCTGGTCAACAAAGGCCGCAAGGAACACGGCATACGTTGCTCGGTCGAGTCGACCGGCGGATCTGTTTACAACCTGAACACCATCCGTGCCGGCGAACTCGACATGGGCGTCGCGCAGTCTGACTGGCAATACCATGCATATAACGGCACCAGCAAGTTCGAAGAGGCGGGCCCCAACAAGGAGCTGCGCGCAGTCTTCTCGGTGCATCCGGAACCCTTTACCGTGGTCGCACGTAAGGACTCCGGCATCAAGACTTTCGATGACCTGAAGGGCAAGCGCGTGAACATCGGCAACCCGGGATCCGGTCAGCGCGGCACCATGGAGGTCGTCATGGCCGCCAAGGGCTGGAGCAACGATGACTTCACGCTGGTATCCGAGCTCAAGGCCGCCGAACAGTCGCAGGCACTCTGCGACAACAAGATCGACGCCATGATCTATACGGTGGGCCACCCCAACGGCTCGATCAAGGAGGCCACGACCTCCTGCGACACGGTACTGGTGTCAGTCAGCGGCCCGGAGATCGATAAACTGGTCGCCGATAACGCCTACTACCGCAAGGCGGTGATACCTGGCGGCATGTACACCGGCAGCCCGGATGACGTCAGCACCTTTGGTGTCGCCGCCACCTTCGTATCATCGACCAACACACCGGAAGGAACGGTCTACCAGGTGGTCAAGGCGGTGTTCGAAAACTTCGACGACTTCCGCAAGCTGCATCCGGCATTCGGGCACCTGACCAAGGAAGAGATGACCAAGGACGGCCTGTCGGCACCACTGCACGACGGTGCGACGAAATACTACAAGGAAGCCGGCCTGATGTAAGACGGCCTGCCCGGCCCGGCGGCGCATGAACGCTGCCGGCGCCGGGCGTTCTCATACCAAAGGTTGTACCGGCCGCGTTTGCACAGTTGAGACAGCTGCAACAAGACCGGCGATCAGGAGGCCAGACGAAGCGCAATCGGTGAGCGTTTCCCAGGGGGGAGCCGTGGCAGAAAACAACAAACCCGAACCGTCAGCTACTGACGCCGAGGACCTGGTCGCACAGGTCGATACCGGCGCACGTCATCCGGCGGGCATTCCCGGAAAACTCCTGTTCGGTGTACCCCTTGCCTGGTCGCTGTTCCAGCTGTGGTACGCGTCACCCCTGCCCTTCCTGTTCAAGTTCGGTGTGTTCAACAACACCGAGGCCAGGTCGATCCACCTGGCGTTCGCGATATTCCTCGCCTTCACCGCATTTCCCGCGTTCAAACGCTCGCCGCGCGACCACATCCCGATCCAGGACTGGATCTTTGCCGCCCTGGGCGCATTCAGTGCGGCCTATATCTATCTCTTCTATACCGAGCTGTCGGGCCGCTCCGGCGCCCCGACGACGTACGACCTGGTCGTCGCCGTGATCGGCATGCTGATGCTGCTCGAGGCGACCCGACGGGCGCTCGGGACCACCGCTGATGATGGTTGCCATCGTCTTCCTGGTGTACACCTTCGGTGGCGCATACATGCCGGACGTGATTGCGCACAAAGGCCAGAGCCTGCACAAGGTGATGTCGCACCAGTGGCTGACCACCGAAGGCGTGTTCGGTATCGCGCTCGGCGTATCGACCAGCTTCGTGTTCCTGTTCGTACTGTTCGGCGCCATGCTCGAACAGGCCGGCGCCGGCAACTATTTCATCAAGGTCGCGTTTGCGCTGCTTGGGCACCTGAAGGGCGGCCCGGCCAAGGCGGCAGTGGTCGCCTCGGCCACCACCGGCCTGATCTCCGGCTCGTCGATCGCCAACGTGGCGACCACCGGCACCTTCACCATCCCGCTGATGAAAAGGGTCGGTTTTCCCGGCACCAAGGCCGGGGCGGTCGAGGTGGCGGCCTCGACCAATGGTCAGCTGACCCCACCGGTCATGGGGGCCGCGGCCTTCCTGATGATCGAGTATGTCGGCATCTCCTACCTCGAGGTCATCAAGCACGCCATCCTGCCCGCGGTCATTTCGTACATCGCGCTTTTCTATATCGTGCACCTCGAGGCCCTCAAGGCCGACATGCAGGGTCTGCCCAAGCTTCATCACCCCACCATCGCCCAGCGCCTGATGACATTCGCCGCCGTGGTCAGCGGAATCTGCGTGATCGGCTTCGCCGTCTACTACGGCATCGGCTGGATCAAGGATGTCGCCGGCGACGCGGCCATCTACATCGTCGGCGTCCTGGTAACGGTCGCCTATGTCGGCCTGCTGAAATTTGCAACGACCTATCCCGAACTGCAGATGGACGACCCGGACGACCCGGTGCTGGAGCTGCCGGAGACCGGGCCGACGGTCAAGGCCGGTCTGTACTTCCTGCTGCCGATCGTGGTGCTGATGTGGTGCCTGATCGTCGAACGCTTCTCGCCCGGGCCTGTCCGCATTCTGGGCGACCGTGCTGATGATCTTCATCGTGCTGACCCAGCGACCGCTGCTGGCCTTCTTCCGCGGACGCGATCTGCACGGCCAGCTGAAACGCGGCTTTACCGAATGTATCGACGGCCTGGCGCATGGCGCACGCAACATGATCGGCATCGGCGTTGCCACCGCGGCCGCCGGCATCATCGTCGGCACCATCACGCTGACCGGCATCGGCCAGGTGATGATCGAGTTCGTCGAATTCATCTCGGGCGGCTACCTGATGCTGGCGCTGATCTTCACCGCGATGATCTGCATCATCCTCGGGCATGGGCCTGCCGACCACCGCCAACTACATCGTGGTGTCCAGCCTGATGGCGCCGGTGGTCGTCTCGCTGGCCTCGGCCAATGGCTTGATCGTGCCGCTGATCGCGGTGCACATGTTCGTCTTCTATTTCGGCATCCTGGCGGACGACACGCCACCGGTCGGTCTGGCGGCCTTCGCCGCCGCGGCCATCGCCAAGAGCGATCCGATAAAGACCGGCATCCAGGGCTTCATGTACGACATCCGAACCGCCATCCTGCCGTTCCTGTTCATCTTCAACACCCAGTTGCTGCTGATCGGTATCGACGGCTGGTTTGAACTGATTATCGTCATCGCCTCGGCGACCATCGCCATGCTGCTGTTTGCCGCGGCCACGCAGGGTTACTGGCTGGTCAAGAGCCGCCTCTGGGAATCGCTGGCGCTGCTGCTTGTTGCGTTCACCCTGTTCCGCCCGGGCTTCTGGTGGGACGAGATCTATGCCCCGACCGAGATCATCCCGGCGACCCGAATCGTCGAGCAGGCCGCCAAGGTGCCAGCGGAAGGCAAGTCTGCAGATGGTGGTGCAGGGCGAGACTCTGGATGGCAAATTCACCACGCGCACTGTATTGCTGCCGCTCGGCAAGCCGGCGAGACGGCGCGCAGCGTCTGGCGGATGCGGGCCTTGAGGTGCGGGTAGAGGGTGACAAGGTGTTGGCCGACAACGTCGTGTTTGGCAGCGAGGCACAGAATGTCGGCATTGATTTCGACTGGGAGATCGTCAACATGCAGGTCGAGGCCGAGCGTCCGCCCAAGCACCTGATGTTCATTCCCGCCCTTGCGCTACTCGCATTGATCGCCTGGATTCAGCGTCGCCGTTACGGCCCGTCGAAGTCGGTACCGCAAACCGCCTGATCTGGAGGCACATCATGTTCAAGGAAATTCTGCTACCCATCAACATGGACGAAACCAAGCTCATCGGGCGGGCGATAGAGACCGCGCAGGAGCTTACCGAACACTATGGTGCAAATCTCACCGTCTTGACCGCGATACCTGATTTCAGCAGTTCTCTGGTGGCCAGCTATTTCCCGGAAGACGCGATCAAGAATGCCCACGAAGAGACCTGTGTGGAACTCAAAAAGTTTGTCGACGCACACTTCAAGCAACCGGCCGATGTCCACTGTGCAGTACGAGAAGGCAGCCCTCGCAAAGTAATCGTCGAGTATATTGAAAAGCACAACATAGACCTGGTCGTAATGCCTGCACGCAAAAACGACATCAGCAAGGTCTTTCTGGGCTCGAATAGCTCGCACGTGGTCAACCAGGCCCCATGCTCGGTGCTGGTGGTAAGACCTTAAGCACTTGCGCTCGAGACTCCGTCTCGACTCCCAGGCCGGAGGGCAGCAGCTCACCGACGCCGGCGACGATCAGCGAAATGATCGCGAAATCGAATACGGCACCGGCCTTGAACTCGGCGATAATCTCATCGTGCCGATCCAGCATGGAGCGATTTTGCCGCACCCAGCGCTCCAGTATGCCGCGGCCACTTTTTTCCCTGTGACGCGAACGCAGGACCTGGGCGGTCAAACTGCGTCTATGCGCATTCAGCGCGGCCTGAAGTTTGGTCCGTGCCAGGAGATGCCAGTGCGTCTGTACCGACAGACCCGCAATCTGGCGCTCGATCCAATCCAGATCCAGGGTGTGGCTCAACGCCGAATAAACCCAGGCTGCGGTCTCGATCTTCGTATCTGTCGACGTGGCAACCTCAACGATGTCCAGCGCGGCCGACAGCGGTATCAACGCTGACACCTGTTGTGCGAGCTCGCGCGGCACGCCAGCCCTCACCAGGTGGCGCACAAGCCGGTCGAACTCACGTTTTTCATCTGCCGCCAGTGGATTCGGCATGGCGCCCGCCAGCTCTGCCACCCCGTCATGGAAGCGCTCCCGCAGCACTTCCATATTCAGACAGTCTTTGTACGAACGAAGCACGGCCGTCAGGGTCTGTTCGAGAAACCCCGCAACGGTAGACAACATCTCGATCTGCACCGTCGCGCCGACCTGATTGTCGAGGGCCTCTATCTGCCCCCAGATCGTATTGGTGTCGAAAATCTCACTCGCGACAATATAGCCGCGCACTACCCCGGCGATATCCGAACCCACCTCTTCGCGCACACGAAACCCGATCCCCGGTCCGACATGGTCGCTGATGCTTCCGGCAATCGAGGTCGCGATGATTTCACGTCGCAGACGGTGTCCCTTTATCTCCTCGGCAAAGCGTTTACCGAGTACGGGAGGGAAATACTGCGACAGACGATCCTGCACGAACGGGTCGTCGGGGATATCCGAGGCAACGATTGCCTCGAAGTAATTCATCTTGCTGTAGGCAAGCAGTACCGCGACTTCCGGCTTCGTGAGCCCCTGGGCCAACGCGAGACGCTCGGTGATCGCTTTTTTATCGGGCAGGCCCTCGAGCAGCCTGTTGAATCTGCCCGTGTGTTCCAGCAGATCCATGAACCGTGCCTGCTCGTAAAGCTTCTGGGCGCCGCCCGCAACGACGATACTTACCGCCTGGGTCTGGGAATAGTTGTCTGCGAGAACCAGACGCGCCACATCATCCGTCATTTCAGCCAGCAGCTGATTACGCTGCTTGGTGGTCATATCGCCATTGGCGACCACCTTGTCGAGCAGGATTTTGATATTGACCTCATGGTCGGAACAATCGACACCGGCTGAATTATCTATGGCATCGGTGTAGATCAGACCGCCACGCAGGGCATACTCGACCCGGGCCAGCTGCGTGAAACCCAGGTTACCCCCCTCACCGACGACCCGGCAGCGCAGATCCCGGGCATCGACGCGCAGGCCGTCGTTGGTCTTGTCACTGGCCTGATCATGCGTCTCGAACGAGGCCTTGGCATAGGTGCCGATCCCGCCATTCCACAACAGATCGACCGATGCCTTCAGCATGGCGTGGATCAGCGCGTTCGGCGTCAATCTGTCCACCTTGAGTCCAAGCATCGCCTGCACCTCGGGTGTCAGCACGATCGATTTCGCCGTGCGTGCATGGACGCCGCCACCCTGCGAGATCAGCTGACGATCGTAATCCGACCAACTCGAACCCGGTAGACGGAACAGCCGTTCGCGCTCCGTGTATGACTTCCCGGCATCGGGATCCGGATCGAGGAAGATGTGCTGGTGATTGAACGCCCCCAGCAGGCGTATGTGTCGCGACAACAACATCCCGTTGCCAAACACATCACCAGACATGTCACCAATGCCGATGACGGTGAAATCCTGAGACTGGGTATCCAGACCCAGTTCGCGGAAGTGGCGCTTGACCGACTCCCAGGCGCCCCGCGCGGTGATTCCCATGAGCTTGTGATCGTAACCAACGGAGCCGCCCGAGGCGAAGGCATCGCCCAGCCAGAAACCGTACTCGGCGGCGACCTGATTGGCGATATCGGAGAATGTGGCCGTGCCCTTGTCCGCGGCGATGACCAGGTAGGGATCGTCCTCATCATGACGAACAACACGGGTTGGCGGAACCAGCTCGTCGCCGACCAGGTTGTCCGTGACATCCAGCATGCCGCGCAACAGGGTCTGGTAACAGGCAACCACCTTTGTCATGAGCTGTTCACGGCTTTCCTGGGCGGTACCGTTCTTGACCACGAACCCGCCCTTGGAGCCGACCGGCACGATGACCGTGTTCTTGACCATCTGGGCCTTCATGAGGCCGAGGACCTCGGTGCGGTAGTCCTCCATCCGGTCGGACCAGCGCAAACCGCCGCGTGCGACGCGCCCACCACGCAGGTGCACCCCCTCCATACGTGCCGAAAAGACAAAGATCTCGAACATCGGCAATGGCAGGGGAACGTCCGGTATGCGGCTGGGGTCGATCTTGAACGACAGGTAGGTCCTGTCCGTGCCGTCACTATTGAGACAATAAAAATTCGTGCGCAGCGTCGCCTGGATCAGATTGAGAAAGCCGCGCAGGATCCGATCCTCATCCAGGCTCGACACATTCTCCAGCAGATTCTCGAACTCCTGGAGTCTCTTCTCCTGTTGTGTCCCCGCATCGGCTTCATCCGGTGAGAAACGCAGACGAAACAGGCGATTCAGCTTGCGCACCACTTCCGGATGTCGGTTCAGAACCGCGATCGAATACGCTCGCGTGTACGGTACCTTGATCTGGTGCTGGTACCGGCTGTATGCCCTGAACAGCAGGGCCTCTTTCCACGATAGACCGGCACGCAGGACGAGTCCGTTGAACCCATCGTCATCGACGTCGCCTTCCCAGACACGTAAAAAGGCATCCCCGAAAAGCGTCCTGACCCTGGCCGGGACCGTTTTTCTGCCGACCGAACGGCGTGTTGCGAAGTCATGTATCCAGGCATCGCCGGCAGGATGCCGGATACGATACGGGCGTTCGCCGAAGACGCTGAGCCCCATGTGCTCCAGGATGGGTATCACCTGCGACAGCGAAACCGGCTTGCTCATCGAATAGAGGCGGACGTGTAACTGCTCGGCGTTTTCAGCGATCGGGTAATAAAGATGTAACACGAGCCGACCATCGCGACGCGCACGCTCGATACGCTGAATATCTTTTACCGCGATACGCGGGTGACAGTCTTCGCGATAACCTCCGGGGAAAGCGTCTGCATAGTCACTCAGGTAGCCTGTCGCCCGTGACTCGGCAACCTCGCTGAACAGGGCGGCGCGCAGGCCATCCTGCCAGGTCGTCGTAACCTCGACCACCTGCTGTTCCAGATCGTCGATGTCAAAACTTGGCTGGGAACCCACCGGGACCCTGATCACGTAGTAGATCCTAGCCAGTATCGACTCGGAAAACTGCGTGTCAAAGACAACGTCGGTGCCGCCCAATGCCTGGGCCAGGATATTCTGCACCGCGATGCGGACGTCACGGCTGTAGTGCTCTCGCGGCAGATAGACGAGACAGGTAAAGAAACGACCGAACGGGTCCTGGATGATGAACAGCCGGGTGCGCTGGCGTTCCTGCAGGCTGAGCACACCCAGCGTGGTACTCAACAGATCCTTGGTGCCGATTTGAAACAGCAGATCGCGGGGGAGGTTGTCCAGAATGTTGGCAACCACCCGCCCGGAATGGCTGTTGGGTGTAATCTTCGCCGCTGCAAAAACCTCGTCGACCTTCTTTCTCAACAGGGGTATCTGCCGCGGCGGTGTGCTGTAGGCGCCTGAGGAGAACAGCCCGATCAGGCAATAGAGACCAACCACCTTGCCCTGTTCGTCCCTTTGCTTGACCGCCACACAGTCCATATAGGCCGGCCTGTGGATGCTTGATCTTGCGTTTGCCTTGGTGATCACCAGATCGTAGTGGAATGCACGCAGATCCACACCCAGGCCCGATATCCAGTCCTCTGCGCGCCGACCTGATTCGACGCCACCGCGCAATACACCCAGGCAGGAATCCCCGGCCAGGCGCAGAACGCCTTTTTCGCCATCAACCTGCAAGACAAAGCGACAGGTCGAAATGAACAGGAAATGGTCAGCGATCATCCAGTTCAGAAAAGCCCTGACCTCATCGACATCCGGACAGGCTGCCTGCGGCGCACGACTGCCAAGCTCAGACTGGATCTTTTCTGCCTGACCCTTCATCTTCAACCAGTCTGAAGTCGCCAGTTTGATATCTGCGATCACGCCGGACACCAGGCGTTCCAGCCCGGCAAGTGTATGCAAAGGCTGGCGGTCCACATGGAACCTCAAAACAGCCTCGGTGGAAGTGACCTTTTCGCCGCTTTTGCTTTCGTGCACGGCGGTGAGAATGCCTTTGGAGTCCCGGCTGACGCCGAACACCGGGTGGATGGTGAGCCTGATGGTCATGCCCTTCCGGTTCAGGGCGGAGGATATCGAATCCACCAGAAACGGCATGTCCTGCGCAACAACCTCGACGATGGTGTCAGTGCTGCGCCAGCCGTGTTCTTCCTGTTCCGGGTTGTAGACCCGGACCACTGCCTCATCGGGTCGGCGTCTGCGCATCAATCGCCAGTGCGCAACCAGAGCCCCGAGCAGATCGTGTGGATCATGCTCCTCGAGATCAGCTGGAGATATATGCCGGTAATAAACGCCCAGCAGCTGTTCGAGCTGACCGGCCTCCACGGGACGGGTGCCGTCCGGAGGGGTGTCCGCGAGCAGTTTGCTCAAACTGCGGATCAGGCGGTTATTGTTTTTTCTGAACATGCTTCCCCCAATGGCCGGGAGTCAGAGATTGCACAGTGCGACTCCTGATGAAAGGGTAGTCAAAACTTTGCAGAATGGACGGACCAGGCACCAAACTGCCGCCATGGCCGGTTGCGCCAGGGCATGGCTCGATGACTGGCAGGAGCGAAATACCGGGCACATGGTGTTAACCGGGACGAGGACGGTCCGGCAGATGGCATCAATCAGCAAGAACCGTTCGGTTTCGACCGAGGCTTTTCGCCCGGTAAAGCGCCTTGTCGCAACGCCCGATCAGATCTTCCGCAGATTCGCCCATCCGATAACATG
The DNA here is from genome assembly GCA_963759055.1 of uncultured Gammaproteobacteria bacterium. Lineage (GTDB taxonomy): Bacteria > Pseudomonadota > Gammaproteobacteria > Chromatiales > Chromatiaceae > Thiosocius. The sequence continues at coordinate 69,141 of CAVWYD010000009.1, read as the reverse complement.
CAACGCCGAGCGAGACGGTCACCGCCCCAAGCGACTGCCGTGAGCTGGACCGGCGCAGGCGCACAAGCTGCAGCGTACCGCGAATGTTCTCTGCCACGGTGAAAGCGTTGGTGATACGCGTGCTCGGCAGAAGGATCGCGAACTCTTCGCCACCATATCGGGCCAGGAAGTCGCTGCGCCGGGTCAGCTTGCCTATCTGCCTGCCAAACTCGCTCAGAACCTTGTCTCCGACCATATGACCGAAGCTGTCGTTGACGTTTTTGAAATGATCGATATCCAGGAAAAGCAGGCAGAAACCGTCGTCCAGGCCATCCGCCGCTGCAATCAACTCACCCAGTCTGCGGTCGAACGAACGCCGATTGTACAGCCCGGTCAGCCCGTCTAGCGACGCCTCGCGCTTTGCATTCGACAGTTCCTGCTTGAGCTTGTGCATTTCCTCGACCGAGGACAGGAGTTCCGCCTCGAACTGCCTGGATTCGGTCACGAATTCCCGTGTCTCGGCCAGTATCGCGGTCGCAGCGGAGATAACCTCCTTGGGCCTGCCGGTATCGGCCAGGCGATCGATCTGCGCCGATATGGCGGCATTGGTGAGCGAAGTCTTGCCGGCAATATCCACCAGCGCCCCGATCACCTGGGCAACCATGGTCACCAACTCTGCACGGATATCCTCGATCAGGCTCTCGCCACCCGCACCGAGAAACCGCTGAAACAGTGCTATGGCGCCTTCTTTGTCGAGTGCGCCCCCCTCCTCGATAAGTGCATCCAATTCCTTGTTTAGCCGTACACTCTTTCCGGCGATGTAGTTATACACGAGGGTGTAGTAAAGGGGCGCGGGAGCAACGCTCAGCTTGCCGAGCAGACCCAGGGCCTGGCGCAGATACTCGGCCGCCTGTTCGGCGCTGTCGACGTCGAACATCAGTGAATGCGACTCCACTTCCGCCGATGCAATATCTCTGTCTGTCACACTCACGTCAATGTCTACCCTGGTCCCTGTCAGATCCGTTCGTCACTGCCACAACAGAATCGTCCCCAACCTACCGGCTGGAAGATTCAGTCCCTTGCTAAGCCTGTAACGGCCTACGCAGCAGAAAACTGAGTGAAATCAGCGCCCCTGCGCCAATTCTCCGGAATCGGGAAAAACAAACCGGTTGCGGCCAGGCAGCCGTATGAAATACACCAGGAAACACGCGGCGATTGAAGACGCAATGAATGGAACCCAGCACCCGCTATCCGGTAGCATTCGAGAGGGGTCGCCATGTGGCGGGCCGGAACACGACATTGACTCCTACCGGGTTTTCTCATGCTGGATACTCTCGACAAGCTGCGACCTTCCGATTTTCCGGCGATCCGTCGCGCCCGCCTGCAGACACTTCAGGTCAATCTCGGTTATCGCTGCAACCAGCAATGCCTGCACTGCCATGTTGCCGCGGGTCCAAACCGCACCGAGGTGATGACAGCGGATATCGTGGATCTCGTGATCGAAAATCTGCACGCCCTGCCATTCGACACCCTGGATCTGACGGGGGGTGCGCCGGAGCTGAACCCGGAATTCCGCAGGCTGGTCGAGCAGGCACGTGGCCTCGGCGTGCGGGTTATCGACCGCTGCAATCTGACGATCCTGAACGAACCGGGACAGGAGGGCCTGGCCTGCTTCCTCGCCGACAACGAGGTCGAGATCGTCGCCTCCCTGCCCTGTTACCTGGCGGAGAATGTAAATCGTCAGCGTGGCAAGGGGGTGTTCGAGAGCAGTCTCCGGGCGCTCGAGAAACTAAACGGCCTCGGTTATGGCGCGCCACAGGGCAGACTGAAACTCAACCTTGTCTATAACCCACAGGGCCCATCACTGCCGCCACCGCAATCCGGGTTGGAGGCCGATTACCGCAGGATACTGGCAGACAACTACGGGATCCGTTTCAACCAGCTCCTGGCGCTGGCCAATCTGCCGATCCAGCGCTTTGGAAGCACCCTGCTCTCGCTCGGCCAGTTCGATGAGTACATGAACCTGCTCAAACAGGCCCACCAGGACGAAAACCTGTCGGGTGTGATGTGCCGCAGTATGGTCTCGGTCGACTGGCAGGGCTACCTTTATGACTGCGATTTCAACCAGATGCTCGGACTGGGCATCCAGACCGGCAGCACAGGGCGCGCGCACCTGCGGGACCTGCGCTCGCTGGCCCTGGCGGAAAACCCGATCCTGGTCGCAGATCATTGCTACGGCTGTACCGCCGGCCAGGGTTCGAGTTGCGGAGGAGCCCTGCAGGGCAGCGCATGAGTGCGATCAGCCGCACCCTGCGTATTTCCGTCATCATCCCTGCACTCAACGAGGCGGACACCATCACGGGTCTGCTGGAAGACCTTGCCCCGCTGCGCCGGCAGGGGCACGAAATCATCCTGGTCGATGGAGGCAGTGAAGACCGGACCGCCGAAGTGGCCAGCCCGGAGGTGGACAGCATTCTGCATTCGATTCGCGGTCGCGCCGCTCAGATGAATGCAGGCGCCGAGCGTGCCAAGGGCGATATCCTGTGGTTTCTTCACGCCGACACGCGTGTACCTCCAGCGGCTGCCGAACAGCTGCTGCAGGCCTGCAGCAATGGCCGGCTGTGGGGCCGGTTCGACATTTCGCTGTCAGGCTCGAAATGGCTGCTGCGCATCGTCGAACGCCTGATGAACCTGCGTTCGCGCGCCACCGGGCTGGCAACCGGCGATCAGGGGATATTCGTCGAGCACAGAACTTTCGACTCTGTCTCGGGCTTTCCGCAAATACCCCTGATGGAGGACATCGCACTGTCGAAGGCCTTGCGACGCGGCTCGGCGCCGGCCTGTATCCGACGACCGAGGCTGCAGACCTCGAGCCGACGCTGGGAACATAAAGGTATCGTCCGCACCATCGTCCTGATGTGGCGCCTGCGCCTGGCCTACGCACTGGGCGCGGAACCGCGGGATCTGGCAAAACGCTACCGATGACTCCCTCGCGGCACAGGCGCCATCTTCTGGTTTTTGCCCGCAACCCCATACCGGGCCGCGTAAAGACACGGCTGATCCCGGCGATGGGGCTGGGGCCCGCGACTGCAGTGTACCGGCGCATGCTCGAGGACACCCTGGCGACCTGCTCACAGGTCTTTGCACACGGTCGCGAACTCTGGATCGACCAGCCGGATCCACATCCGCTTGTGGCGGATATGGCCAACCGGCTTGGAATGTCAGTCCATGCACAATCCGGCGACGACCTCGGCTCGCGCATGCATGCCGCCTTTGCAGAAACCCTGCGAAATGCAGACAGCGCCGTCCTGATCGGGAGCGACTGCCCGGAATACGATCCGCCCTATCTCGATGCAGCCTTTCAGGCGCTCGAGCAAAACGATGCGGTCCTGGGGCCTGCCGCGGATGGAGGATACGTCCTGATCGGATTGAGAAAGGCGGATCCGCATCTTTTCCACCGCGTACCCTGGGGGACAAACAGGGTTCTGGCCGCGACGCGCCTTCGGCTGCGATACCTGCAATGGAGTTTTACGGAGCTTCCGATAAAGTATGACGTCGATAAACCGGAAGACCTTCTGCGCTTCCCACAACTGGCCTCGACTGCAGAGATCGAATGTGCAAACGGGTCGGGCGAATGATCGGCTCGTTCCGTCGGGGTAAACTTGACCCAGGATCAACGCGGAGGTTGAAACTCAACCCCTGTTTTTCAGGAAACCGATTTGAACTGGATTGATCGACAACCATTGATACTTTTCGTGATCGCCTCGCTCACCCTGGGGCTGGCGCCCTTCGTCCCGGAGCCGCACCTGCTGGAGAAACTCAGGATGCTTGCGGCCGGCGAACTTGCCCGACCGATCGACATATTCGACCTGGTCATGCATGCCGCCCCCTGGGTATTGCTGGCGTTCAAACTGTATCGTCGTTCCCTGCATCGAGGATCTGCCGGATGAGCAGGGCAGCAGGACCGATGTCCGTCCACAATGCCGATATCCGGCCGTAAAGATCTCGGATCATCACAGGCGGTGATTCGCAAGCGATGCCGCAATCAGAATTGACGGCCGGCGATGGGATGGATACGTGCCGGAGGCCGGATGTTTAAGTGCTGCCTGCTATGAACCCGGCATATTGGGTGGCCGGGTTAATAATAGGCCTGTTGAGCGCCTGCGCCGGCGGGCCTGATGACAAAGACAAGTTACCGGCTTCGCAACTGGCGTACCTCGCATCGAGCAGTGCGCGTCCAATTATTGCGACAAAGGCCGAGGTCTCCGTCGGGGGCCAGCTGAATATCAGCTACATGGACGGCGACCGGGAAATACCGGTTAGCGGCGACCTGCTTGCCCCGGGCTCCACAGACCCATCCCTGCGCGACTTGATACCGCCGATCATTCGTTTCCAGGCGCTTCAAGCCGAACCTGCCGGTCAAAAAACAACGGGCACAGCCGTGAACATCCGGCCGGTGGAGGCCTGGCGGGAACTGATTCGTCAACTCGAGCGGGAAATCGCGGCGTTGGTCCCTGGCCGGGGCGTGGTGTTGGACGTTCTGCGTCAGGAAGAAATCTTCCTCTATGTCGACGAATCCGGCGAACTGCAGGCGGTCCCACTCGAAAAGAAACCTCCGCAGATGGAACCCGCAAAAGCCATCACCCTGACCCGCCTGCTGCAGCAGGCTGCCGAGAGCGTGCGGCACTCGCTGCGGCTGCAAAACAATGACAGACGTTACATGCTGTTCAACACGGGTGATTTTCCCGACACCGGTTACCCATTCGTGTTCATGGACCTGGAAGAAAATCGCGTGTATTTCATCCAGCGATGGACGGAAGAAAACCAGTTGCTGGGGTATGGCCCGGCAGGAACCGCACAGGCTACCTTTCATGCCATAAGCAGTCAGGCGGAAAGCGTCTACACGCGGCCACTGTCATCCTTCGCCCGACTTCTGTCCAGCCTCAGCACCACGGTACTCGACACGCTGCAACCAACACCCACCTGGGCAATCCCTCCCTCTCCACTGGCACCACTGAGCGATTCAGACTTCATGAACCGGGAGGCCTGGGAACGCGAACTGGACGAACTGCTTGGCGACGGTACCCACGGTCAGATCCGTTACCTGGTGGACGGGCCGGCGTTTTTTCCGGCCCTCATTCATGGGATCGACGCAGCACGCAGTTCCATCCGCATGCGCATGTATATCTTCGACAATGACGACTACGCGGTAAAGATAGCGGACCTGCTGAAGAGGCGCTCCAAAGAGGTCTCGATACAGATACTGCTGGACGGCTTCGGCACCATTGCCGGCGGCATGGCGAAGCCCGAGTACACGCCGGAACACGCGCCGCGGGGTCCGCTGTCCATCGCCAACTACCTGCGGGCAGATTCTGACATCAGTGTGCGTATGCTCTCCAACCCCTGGATGCAGGGTGATCATACCAAGACGATCATCGTTGATGACAAATCCGCCTTTCTCGGTGGCATGAACATAGGACGCGAGTATCGTTACGAATGGCATGACCTTATGGTGGAGGTCAAGGGACCGGTGATCGATGTGCTGATCCGGGACTTTGAAAATGCGCGAGCGCAGGCCGGATTGCTCGGCGACCTGCAGGCTACCTTTCAACGCAGCGATCATCCCGTCCGCGAACCGGGGGAACAGGACTACCCGCTGCGCCTGGTATACACGAAAACCGGCCGCTCACAGATACTGCAGTCTCAGATCGCCGCCATGCGCCGCGCCCAAAATCGTGTCTGGATTCAGAACGCGTACCTGACCAGCGACGCCGTACTCTACGAACTGGTGAAAGCACGACGGCGCGGCGTGGATGTGCGGGTGATCATGCCCTACCGGAACGACTCGGGACTGATAAACCGCAGCAACGTCCTGGCGGCCAACGTTATGCTGAGAAACGGCATCCGGGTTTACATCTATCCCGGCATGTCGCATCTCAAAGCCGCGATCTATGACGGCTGGGCCTGTCTGGGTTCCGCCAACTTCGACAGGCTCAGCCTGCGCCTCAACAAGGAGACCAATATTGCCACCTCGCACCCGGCAGCCGTCGAATCACTGGTTGAGCATGTCTTTGACCCCGATTTCGAACGCGCGGTCGAGCTGACCGAACCACTGCCTGCCAGCTGGTTCGATTATCTGAAGGAACAGCTTGCCGATCATCTGTAAAATAAAAAACAGGTTTGTACCCCTTGAGCGATCCACCTGAAACGGTGGCCGCTGAACAAGGGGCCACATGGAGGGACAGATCATCTCAGGCCTTACCCGCAGGGACCTTCTTTTGGCTGCGCTGGCGCTCGGTGGCGGTTGTGCAACCAGGCGGGGCAAAGAACCGCCACTGGACGACCTTTATGACCAGGTCGGGCGAGACGATCAGCCGCCATTGATTGTTATTCCCGGCGCCTTCGGCTCGCGTTTGCTGGATACGGACAGCGGGCGTGAAATCTGGCCCCGATCCTCGGCCAAGCTGTTGTTCAGCAGCTACAAGGGGCTCGAGGTCGACATCGATGAATCCACCCTGGACCCGGTCGACACTGCCATCCGACCCTACGGCGTATTCAGACAGGGTCTCGGTCGTGATTTTTACGGCCAGATACTCGACACCCTCGAAGGCCCGGGCGGTTACTCACGACGTCAGCCCGGTGAACCGGTCGAACCCAGGCAGAGGAATTACTACGTCTACCTGTACGATTGGCGACTGGACAATGTTTCAGCGCTGCCCGGCCTGCACCAGCTGATCGAACAGATTCGCGCCGACTACGGTCAACCCGATCTGCAGGTCGACATCCTGGCACACTCCAACGGCGGCCTGCTGGCGCGTTACTACGCGCGCTTCGGCACCTCGGACCATCTGGATAACGGTGATGCCATACCCTCCTATGCCGGCGCCCCGGCAATAAGACGCCTGCTGATGGTCGGCACGCCAAACCTCGGCACCATGCAGCCGGTGCTTTCACACGTTCGCGGAGAGGAGATGGGATTGCGAAAAATCCCCGCCGAGATTATCGCCACGATCTCGGGCGCCCCGCAGCTGATGCCACACCCGGCCCTCCCATGGTTGGTTGACCGCAGGGGGGACATCATCGTCAGGGACGTTTTCGATACAGAAACCTGGCGCGAATTCCAGTGGTCGATCTTCGACCCCGAGGTACGCGAACGAACCATCCGACGTAAAGGTGGAGGCCGGGCCGGAAAACGCTACCTGCGCACGCTGGAGTCCTATCTCAGCAGGCAAATGAACCGGGGCAGGAATTTCATGCTGCTGATGTCCCGGGAGACCGACGAGCGGGATGTCCTGCCTTTTGTGTTCGGCGGTGATTGCGATGCCACCGTCGCACGCCTGGTGGTGGAAAAGGTGCGCAAAAAAATGCGCGCCAGGGAGCACCCGAGCAAGATGACGAAACCGGTCGCGGGTCTGGACTATCAGGATCTAATCCACGACCCGGGCGACTCCGTGGTTACCCGAAGCTCCCTTATGGGGCGCTGGGAGGACGAACTGATGCCGGGCTTCCACGCCATCCCGCAGCCGTCCGTCTCGCACTCCGTATTTCTATGCGAGCGACATCAGTTTCTTACCGGAAACCCCATATTTCAGAACAACCTCATGCACGCCCTGCTGAAACAGGAACCCTCGTAGCGCCGACTTCTACCGCATATTTTACTTGATGTATATATCTTATATTATTGTTTTATATGCATAAACATATCGATTATTGAGTTCAGCACCGCGAAAGCCACTGCGCGCAGGCGGCACCCCGATAACCATTCCGGCACGCGCTGAAACCAAGGAGTCCTATTCGCAGGATCACTATACTGCGCTACAGAGACGCGGCCGGAGGCGTAAACTGCGCGACATGGATTTCGGCCAAAATACGAATTCCGCCGGCCCGATCGTCTGCCATGCGCAGATGGTCCGCCGATGCGCGTAATTAGGAATTCTCAAATAATAATCAAGGAATCTCTGCCGTGAACACAGCGCAACTCCCCAGCGTCGAACTGATCCAGGGCTCACCACCGCCGGAGCCGACCGGCCCGGCGCGCTGGCGGCGTTGGAAAGTGTTCTTCAGTGTCCTGCTGCTCGCATCCGCGGTAGGTCTGGCGATCGTCTATGGTCGCGATCCGATCTATCGCTCCGCGGCCTCGATACTCACCGTAAAGCCCAAGGCGGTAGACCGGCGCAGTGAGGAGGCCGATATCGAACATGTCGCCATCCAGGGTCGATTGCTGCTGGGTGAGGAACTGCTCGGACGCCTGGCTCAAGGTCTCGCCAAGGAAGGCGATGAGGACATTGCCGGACTGGACCAACTGCGCAGCATGCTGTCTGTGGTGCCGGTACCGGAGACCAACCTGCTCGAACTCCGGGCGGAGGGCGAATATCCGGAACAGCTGCAGCGGGCGGTAAACCGCTGGGCCGAGTCGTACGAGGGTTTCCGTGCCGAAGAGATCGAGGTGGCGACCGGGCGCACCACGGCCGAACTGACCGATGAGCAGGCACAGCTCCAGTTGAAGATCGAGGCCGCGCGTGCGGAGCTGCTGAGTTTTCGGGAGACACACGACATCGTCAGTCTGGAACGCGACGAAAACCGAAGCCTGGCGACACTCAAGGGCCTGAACAACTCGCTCAACAAGGCGCGTGAAACTCTTGTCGAGGCACGTGCACGCAAGATGGCGATCGATGAAGCCATCGCCAAGGGCGAGACCGTGATACCGAGCGAGCAAAAAAACGACATGACGAGAATGCAGCTCGACGTCGAGCGGACTCGCGCGCGCGTAGCGGATCTCAAACAGAAATACACCCAGCGCTATATCGACCGCGACCCCGTGCTCAAAAACCTGCCTGGAATGCTGACCGAGATGGAGCGCGAACTCGTGCGTGCGCTGGAGCTGGGCAAGCGAACCGTGAAGGACGAGGCGCAACAGGATGTGGCAACGGCCGAGGCCTCCGTCACAGCCCTGGAGCGGGAATTGATCGAGCACCAGGACAAGGTTCAGAAATTCACCGAACGCTTCAAGGAATTCAAGGCCATGGAAGAGGGCTTGGCCGGGCTGGAAGAACTGGTCAACGAAAACAAGACACGACTGGCACAGATTGAGGCGCAAAACCTGAAGAAATACCCGCCCATCCAGGTCGTGGAATGGGCGCGCGTTCCCAGCCGTCCGATCTATCCGGATTACGAACGTGACCTCATGATCGCCCTGGCCGCAGCGCTCGGGCTGGCCCTGTTTGTCACCTGGCTGGTCGAGTATCTGAGCGAACGGTCACGCCCCTCACACGCAACGCCCTATCTGGGTGTACGGATCTATCCGGACGGTCGGACTCAAACCCTCTCTGCGCCGCAGGTGCATAACCAGCTCAACCACGACCCGACGGCGGCGGCCGCCCCGCCCGCCCCGGCCAATCTCCCGATCCTGCCGCGCGAACTGGCCGGGGCCGAGCTTAAATCACTGATGGCGGTCGCAGACCCCTTGACCGCGGGCTACGCGGCGCTGCTGCTGAGCGGCATCTCCCCTTACGAACTTCCGCTGCTGCACTCGGCCTGCTTCGACAGCTCGGGCGACCGGATCGAGGTACCGGGTGCCAGTCGGCGCGAGATCACAGTCGGCCAGGGTGCCTGGCGACGCCTCGAGCCCGTACTCGCGGAGATGGCCGGCTCAAAGATGGCACTGCCGCTGCCAGAACTGGACCAGCGTCTGGTGAGTTGTGCACGCGAAGCACAGCTCGCGGACCCAGGCAGCATCAATGCGCTCTCGCTCTGGCATACCTATGTACTGTATCTCGTGCGTCAGGGTATCGATGCCTCTGCCCTGGCCGCGCGCGCAGGTGCCATCCCACCCGACGTGCATGGAACGCTGATGCATTTCGCACCACCGGGAGGCAACCGCCCATTGAGCAGCATAGAGTTTATTCATCCGATCCTGGTGTCCTGACGCTGCCCCCGCCCTACCGCAGACTCCTCGGTTCGATACAGGTACCGATGCGCGAATATTCAACAAAAGAAACGCCATGAAGCCCCTGACCACTAGCCCCGACGACCGCCCGCGCCGAAAAAACGGCCTGCTGTTCAGCCTGCTGGCGCTGTTGATCGTGGTCGAGTTGTTCACTGTGTTTGCTGTCCTGGCCTCGCAGCGTTTCGCGACCGACCGCGCGCTGCATGAGCACACCCATGAACTGCTGCAGAACGTGGTCGACGAAACCAGGGAAAACGCCGCCGGCTACCTGCAGCAGGCGCAGGACAGCGTATCGCTGGCCGTCGGGATCTTCGAGGCGACGCTCCTGTCCGGGGAGGACCCGGACAGACTCGAACGTTACTTTCTCGAACAGCTGCGAGTCATTCCGCAGATCGACGCCTTGTATTTCGGGGACACCGCCGGAAACTTCGTTTTCAGCAAACGTGACGGCGCAACAGGCCGAAAAGGGTTTTTTCAGCAAGATCATTCAGACCTCGCAGCCGCCGGCAAGTCGGGTAACCCTGGTCAACCGTACCGAGTGCATGGTCGAGACCTCGCGCAAGTTCGACCCGGAAGACAGCTACGATCCGCGTGTACGGCCCTGGTTCGAACTCGCGCAGACTGCCAGACAAAGAAGTCTGGACCGACCCTTACATCTTCTATACCTCGCAGTTGCCTGGCCTCACCGTGGCGCGCGCGGTACGCGATGAGGACGACCGCCTGCTGGGCGTGATAGGTGCGGACATCGAATTGTCCGCGCTGTCGGAATTTCTCACCACGCAGCGTGTAGGCACCTCCGGGGCCGCGTTCATCGTCAACAGCAACGGCGATGTCCTGGCGCATCCCTATGCCACCGAACTCGCCCAGCGCGAAGATGAGAGCAAGCTGCGCCTGAAGACGCTGAGTGAACTCGACACGCTGACCGCCCGTGCCGGCGCCCGTCTCAAGGAGCGCTTCCCCGATCTGGTTGCGCTCAATTACACCCACTTCGATTCCTTCGAATTGAATGGGAAGCGCTACCTCAGCATGTTCGTCCCGCTGCTCAATCGCGGCGGGAAACAATGGGTGATGGGGGTCTATGCCCCCGAAGACGAGATGGCACAAAAGATTCGCCAGGGCCAGCGCGAGAGTATCTTCCTGGGTGTGGCAATGAGCCTGCTGACCATCACCGGCGCCGTCCTGATCGGGCTCATCGTTCTAAGGCCCATCAATACGCTGCAGCGTCAGGCCAGTGAGGACCCGCTCACCGGCCTGTTGAACCGTCGCAGCTTTGACGAAAGCGCAGCCCTGGAGCTGGCAAAAGCAAGGCGTGTGGCACAATCCTTTGCCGCCATCATGATCGATATCGATTTCTTCAAACCGATCAACGACGAGCATGGCCATGCCGTGGGTGACGAGGTGCTTCTGGCGGTCGCACGTCGCATAAACCGCGGCCTGTCCGATGACGACCTGCTGTCGCGTTACGGCGGCGAGGAATTTGCCATCGTGATGCCGGATGCATCACTGGAACAGGCCCTGAACATCTCAGAGCGGCTACGTGAACTGGTCAGCGCGGAACCGGTCAAGACCAGCGTTGGACCCTTGCATGTAACCATCAGCCTCGGTGTGGCCGAGATCATCGGTGAAACCGAGACGATTTCGGAACTGCTGAATCGGGCCGACCAGGGACTGCTCGCTGCCAAGCGCCAGGGGCGCGACTGCGTGGTCGCCCTGGAGCCGTAGGTACGGGCTGCACGCAATGCCCATCGGCAGGTACAGCCGGCCCTACGACAATCCCGTGCGGCATCCCGATGACAATCCATCCCCCTGTCCACCCGAGAAAATGCGCCACCTCAGAAGCGCAACGACAAACCCCAGTCCCACACCCGCCGATCAGCCACCCGCCGGGCCCATCCGACACCGCGGCCAGCAAAGACAGCAGACAGAACCCGGCGAACAAGAGGCCACCGAGGTTGACCAGCATCCGTGACACCTGGTCACGACGACCCTCGGCAACCACAGGACGGTTCTCTCGTTCCTGGCGGGTCTGTTGCCACCGGCCACTGCGGATGGCCTGCAAAGCGCAGAAGTCATCACCAACCTGGATAATCTGCCGCCCGGCATGCACCCGGATCAGCACGTCCACCATGGAAAGCCCGGGATAGGCCCTGCGAATCTCCATGGCGATACCAGGCTGCATCAAACGCTTACGATAAGTCTGGAAAATCTCAGCACCCACAGTCTCGAGATTTTCTTGCCAGTCAGCCATAACCATATGCCTCAGATATAAGATTTCCAGTTTCGGAGCTTGACCATGTGGCCTGCCCCGGACTTTGACGCTGTTATCATGCGGGCTATAGTGGCTCACAGAATGAGCCAGACAGAACGAATTCACCAGATTGTCCATATGTTGGAGATCAGCCGGCATCCGGTGCCGATCGGGCGTTTTCTGGATGAACTCGAGGTCTCACGCGCCACTTTCAAGCGCGACATAGAGTATCTGCGCGATCGTCTGGGTGCCCCGATCGAATGGCAGCGTGGCGGCCAAGGCCGACCAGCGGGTTATCTGCTGAATGGTGACAGCGAGCAGACCGCGACAGGCTTCGGGATCCGGGGTCTGTGGTTCAATCAAAGCGAGATACATGCCCTGTTGACCATGCATCAACTGGCCAGCAGCATGGAACCGGGACTGGTATCGGCACAGTCGCAATCGCTGCTGGCAAGAATCACGCACCTGTTGGGTACCGCCGAGGACGACCCCCGTGATGTACTCTCGTACCTCCGCATCCTGCACTCGGCGACCCGGCGCAAGTCGAGCGCGTGGTTCGAGGTGATAGCCCGTGCCACCATCAGACGACGGCGGCTGCAGATCAGCTATTACACCCGCAGCCGGGATCAGACCTCGCGCCGTGAGGTGTCACCCCAACGACTGCTGCACTATCGTGAAAACTGGTACCTGCTGGCCTGGTGCCATAAGGTGGATGGACTGCGTTTGTTTGCACTTGACGCCATCCGCCATGCAGAGCTGCTCAAGCAATCAGCCAGAAAAGTGGCCAAAAAGAAACTGGACCAGGCCATGGGCAGTGGTTTCGGCATCTTTGGCGGCATGGCCAGGCATCGCGCCCGACTGCGATTCTCGCCCACCGCAGCGCGCTGGATCTCCGACGAGGTATGGCACCCACAACAAACAATAAGCTGGGACGACGACTACCTGATCCTCGACGTGCCCTATGCACACAGCCGCGAACTCGCCATGGAGGTACTGCGACACGGACCTGATGTCGAGGTACTCAGTCCGGAGAGCCTGCGCGCGGAGGTCGTCCAATTACTGGAAGCTTCTCTCGGACACTATCGCGCAGACAACTAGCCAGTAAAATTCAGGCGAGCCTGTTTCCGTTCAGTTGGCATTGACGTTGGTTGCCAGTGCCGTGTCTTCAAAATGCTGTTCCACCCGATTGCGGCCGTTTGCCTTCGCCATGTACAGAGCCTCATCGGCGCGCATGGCGAATTTTTTCGCCGTCATGACCTCGCCGGATCTCAAGGTCGCGACACCGATACTAAGCGTCACCCGATCGGCGACGGGTGAAGCGGTATGCGGTATGGCGCGTTCCGAGATAGCAAGGCGCATCCGCTCGGCAACGCTACCGGCATTTTCGGCATTGGTTGCCGGCATGATGACCGCGAACTCCTCGCCGCCGTAACGCGCGACAAGATCGCCTGCCCGCTCGAAGACCGACCTGATCACCGCCGCAACCTTCTGCAGACATTCGTCGCCGGCAATATGGCCATAGACGTCGTTGTAAAGTTTGAAGTGATCGATATCGCACAAAATCAGTGACAGGGGCGCATCGACTGCGCGCCCGGCACGCCGAATCTCCAGATCAAGGGCTTCATCGAAGTGACGGCGATTGGAAATCCCCGTGAGCGCATCCGTACGCGCCTGCTCGAGCAGTTTTTCGTTGGCCTGCTGCAATTCGGTACGTGCACGGTGCAGCGCGACCTCGGTCTGCTTGCGCTCGGTGATATCGCGCAGTACACCGACATAAAGTATATGGCCACCGGTGGCGACCTCGGTGACACTGAGTTCCAGCGGGAAGATCGTCCCGTCCTTGTGCCGGCCCTCGACCTCACGTCCCGCACCGATGATCTTTGCGTCGCGGGTGTTGTGATAATGCTTCAGATACTGGTCATGTGCACTGCGGTGTGGCTCCGGCATGAGCATTTTCACGTTCTGGCCAATCATTTCATCGGCGCTGTAGCCAAAGATCTCCTCGCTGGATGTATTGACCGATTGTACGATCCCCCGTCGGTCGATGCTGATGATGCTCTCCAGGACGTTATCCAGAACCGCCCGCAGCCGCTGCTCGTTGTGCTTCACCTGTTCTTCGGCTGCGATCCTCTGCTGTTCGATGCGATATTCCATGATCAAGTGGGCACAGGTGGTGCTGAAGGCGCCCAGCGACTCAACCAGTCTCGCGTCGTAGCCACCGGCCCGATTGGCAATGCCGGCCATGCCGACCATTTGCCTGCCGGCATATAGAGGGATGCCCAGAAACGCATTGAGTGGTGGGTGCCCTGGCGGTATGCCACCACTGCGACTGTCGTTGGCCGGGTCATTGGCGATCACCGGCTCGCCCGTCTTCAGGGCGGCACCGAACAAGGAATCCAGATTGGTAAATTCCATACCCTGTGGCGCATGCTCCGCATAAAAACTGCGCGTTGCCTCATCCCAGGCGATGTTGGTGATGGCGTGGGTCCGCAGATAAGGCGTGTCGTCCGCCGTGTGTAACACCTCGCCGATGAAACCATACTCGCTGTCTGCCAGCTCGAGCAGTCCGGCAAGCAAGGTTTCGAATGACGCCCTTGAATCCGTATGGGCAATGAAGGCCGACTGCGCCCGGCTTATGATGTCCACCTGACGGTTCTTCCAGTTCAGTTCGGCCTCGATCCGTTTTCTGTCACTGATGTCGCGCACGATCGCAACGAAACGCGGTGCCTCGCCCTCCGGTGCAATGTATTGCAGAACAATTTCAACCGGTATCAGCTTACCGTTCTTGTGCTGGTGAACGGTCTCGAACGTCAACGCCGTCTCGCGCCTTTCCAGGAACGGCGCTATGAATGCGCGAAACTGTTCCTCGGTGAATTCCGGCTTGATGTCGAAAGGCCTCATGCCCAGCATTTCATCCCGGCCGTATCCAACCTGGTCGACCGCTCCCCTGTTGACATAGAAGAACTTCAAATCCCTGTCATCGAACATGAATACACAGTCGAGGGTTTCATCGAGTGTCATCTGAAAACGGCGCAGGTCTTCCTGGACACGTTCGCGCTCGGCAACCTCGTCGCGCAGTTGTTCATTGGACTGCTCGAGCCTGGCCGTCCTTTCCGAAACCCGCCTTTCGAGTTCACTGTTCACCCGATCAAGTGCGCGCTCGGCCTCGTGACGCTGCTCCAGCTGCTGTTCGAGGTCGCGGGTCCGTTGCCGGACCTGGGACTTGAGGGTCCTGTTCCATGCCAGAATCACCAGCAACAGCACAACGATTCCAGCGATGGCCCCAACGCTGGTCCGGTTCAGCCAGGGCGATGTGGCATCCACGGCAACCCAGCGTTGCAGGATCTGTTGGTGTTCCTCCGGCGTCACGGCGGCCAGTGCCTTTTCCAGGATGCTGTTGAGTTCCGGCCAGTCCTTGCGCGTTGCAAACGCGTAGCGGCCAAAATAGCCCGTCTCACCGGCAACCCGCAGGTTGGTGATCCCTTCGCGTTGGATATACCAGCTCGCCGTGGCCAGATTGGCCACCAGTGCATCGACAGAACCGAAAGCGGTCTCTTTCAATCCCGTCTTCAGATCCGGTACTTTGTGAAGGCTCAGGTCGGGATAATCATTGAGTAACAGATCCTGCCAGATGTAACCCGAAACAACGGCGACCTTCTTGTCGAGCAGATCCTCCGGCTGCAGCCGGCCATCGACTTCCTCGCGCACAATGATCACCCCCGGCAACTGGATATGGGGCCGGGTAAATGTCATATAACCGGCACGCTGGGGCGATTTTGACGCAGCCCCAAGCATGTCTATCTCCCTGCTCTGGGCCTTCTGCAACACTTCATCCCAGGTTTTCAGGGGGACGATGGTGATTTTGATTCCGAGTTTGCGTTCAACCAGGGCGGCATAGTCCGCCGCAATGCCCTGATAGCGACCCTGCTCGTCAATGAACTCTATCGGCGGGAAGTCCGGGTCCGGCGCCAGGCGTATCACAGGGTGTTCGGTCAGCCATGCCTGTTCTGCTGCCGTCAGGGGAACCGCTGCATCTGCGGGCCCGGTGGCCATCGCTGCAGCCGCGAACAGCCATAAGCAGGCCGCCGTCAGGGCCGCGTACCAGCCGTCTCTGGCAGCGATCAGGCACATGTTCGCATTGTCTCGCTTCATACCTCTCATTCCCCGGCCGACAGATTTCCGCCTGGTGCGGTGCGGACGCCCGCCGTTGGCGCACCGTGTCTCGGCTGACGCGAACCTGCACAGCCGCCAAAATCACGGCCCAATCACGCTCAGGGATCAACCTGTACAAAGTGAAGCAAAAACCGGGCCGGATCTGACACTCGTTATATCGATGGCTGACGTCCAGCCCAGATGCAGGGGGGTTGCCACCGTTGCACTCAAGCGACCGTCCGGTCCCGCGCAGGAGTGAAACAGGGCCGCACGGACAGCTGCGTCTTTGCCGATTCGGCTTTTCGGGCGCAAGATGCAGGCAGAAGGGCCCGATGCGGTGAAGAGTTTTTTGAAGCCGCCTTCGTGTGTCGACCGTGGCTTGACCACACCGGCATACTTGGGCGGGAACCAGCGGCGGCCTCTGTTTGTCCTAGACGTCGGACGAATAATCTTCGGCTACCAGGCAGAAAAACCAACAACTGAATGCGCGATGCAAGGGATACGCACAGATTGAGCACACAGACAGCAAGCCAGACAAATGACCACAACGCCAGCGCGGCCCAGTCGGCGTTCGCAGGTGTGCGACGAAACCTGAGTGAGAAGATCATCGGCCAGCTCGGCCTGATCGATCGATTGTTGATCTCCCTTCTGGCCGATGGACACCTCCTGGTCGAGGGCGCACCCGGACTCGCGAAAACAACGGCCATCAAGGAATTGTCAGCGGTGATCGATGGCGATTTTCACCGTCTGCAGTTCACGCCCGACCTGCTGCCCGGCGACCTCACCGGCACCGACATCTATCGCCCGGAGACGGGTGATTTTCATTTTCAGCAGGGTCCGCTGTTCCACAATCTCATCCTCGCCGATGAGATCAACCGCGCCCCGGCCAAGGTGCAATCGGCCTTGCTCGAAGCCATGGGCGAGCGCCAGATCACGGTCGGCCGGACGACCTATCCACTACCGCGTCCGTTTCTGGTCATGGCAACGCAGAATCCCATCGAGCAGGAAGGTACTTATCCCCTGCCCGAGGCCCAGCTCGACCGTTTCCTGATGCACGTGCGAATAGGCTACCCCTCGGCAAGCGCCGAACGCAGCATCCTCCATCTGGCACGTCGCCAGGCCGTGGCCTCTTACCAGGAACACAATCAACCCGTCACGACGATCACTCGAGAACAGGTGTTTGCCGCACAAAAGGAAGTGCTTGGCGCTGCACATGGCCGAACCGGTCGAGGAGTACCTGGTCCAGCTGGTGCTGGCCACGCGTGATCCGGCACCTTACCAAAACGACCTCGCGCGCCTGGTCAACTACGGTGCGAGTCCGCGCGCAACCATCGCACTCGACCGCTGTGCCCGTGCGCACGCCTGGCTGCAGGGCCGCGACTATGTCTCGCCCGAGGACGTACAAGCCATCGCCTATGATGTGCTGAGGCACCGGGTCCTGCTCTCTTTCGAAGCCGAGGCAGGAGGACTCAGCCCGGACGATTTCATCCGCCAGTTACTTGAACTGATACCGGTCGCCTGATGTTCGATCGCTGGCGCTCACGTACAGAAAAAGTGGCGCAGAACCAGCCCGCCGAGGCACTTCTCAACCCCTCGACCCAGGTCACTTTAAAACAGCTTCTCGACCTGCAGCGTCACGCGGGAAAGCTTGACCTGTCACGTCAGCAGCCGGCCCGTGCCCATCTCGCCGGCAACCATCCATCACGTTTTCGCGGCCGCGGCATGGACTACCAGGAATCGCGCACCTACCAGCCGGGTGACGACATCCGCAATATGGACTGGCGGGTCACCGCGCGCGCCGGGCGTCCGCACACGAAGCTGTTCCAGGAGGAACGCGAGCGGCCGGTGATATTTCTTATCGACCTCGGCCCCAGCCTTTTCTTTGCCACCCGTGGAGCCTTGAAGTCGGTCATTGCGGCACGCGCGGCGACTCTGCTGGCCTGGGCCGCCGCGGCCCAGGGCGATCGCATCGGCGCGCTACTGTTCAACGGTGGCCACCACGAATTGAAACCGCGCAGCAGGCACCGCGGCGTATTGCAGCTGATTCATACCGTCGTCGAACAGAGCGATCCGATCAGGGGCCTGGCGGCAAGCCCCCGGGCCGACGGTCTGAGCGAGGCACTGATCCGGCTGCGGCGCATCGTACGTCCGGGCAGTCTCGTGATTTGTCTCAGTGATTTTCGTACGCTGGATGAAGGCAGTGCCGACGACCTTCTGCGCCTGCGCCAGCACAACGATATCGTCGCCTTGCAGATCACCGATCCGATCGAACTGACCGCACCGCCGCCAGGTCGCTATGGCGTCAGCGACGGCGATCAGGTCGGCATACTGGATACCGGTTCCGGCGCAGGTCAGCGGCATTATCGGGAATTTTTCCAGGGACAGCAGCTGCGGCTGCAACAACTGATGATCCAGAGGGGCATCCGCCTGTTGCAGCTGTCTACTGACGATGACGTGGTTGCGACGCTGCAGGCCAAATTCGGCAGCCGCAGGAGACCGTCTGCGGCGCGCGGGGCGGCAGCATGAACACGCCTGCACAAACGACCCTGCAGCTGCGCGACATCCATCTTCCCGGGCCGCCCGATTTCTGGCCACCGGCACCCGGCTGGTGGGTCCTGGCCGCAATCGCGTTGGGCCTGGCGACCTGGGCCGGTGTACTGCTCTGGCGGCAGCTCAGGATCCGCCGCCAGCGCAGACACATACTGGCCTTGCTCGAGCGGATGGAACAATCAACCAACGGGGCGGCCACACCGGAGTTTCTTGCACAATTGTCACGCCTGATGAGACGGCTGGCCCTGATGCGTTTCCCGCGCCAGGAGATCGCCTCGTTGACGGGCATCAAATGGCTGCAGTTTCTCGACAGCTCCGGCGGCAACGGTCAGTTTTCGCAGGGGCCGGGCAAGGTGCTCGCGCAGGGTCCCTACATGCGCGAACTGCCCGATGAGGTCGACAGCCGCGCCCTGACGACCGTGATCCGCCAGTGGATCCAGCGGAATACGGGGAATTGACGTGGGTTTCGAGTTCGCCTGGCCGTGGATGTTTGCCGCTTTCTTTCTGCCCCTGCTGACGGCGCGTCTGCTGCCCCGCGCCGGGACGACACCCGAGGCCGCACTGCGCTTCCCGTTTTTCGGCGTCCTGCAGCGGGGCGCGGGCAGCCCGGTTCCACGCCGATCGCGCCTGCGCCTGACGCTCGCCACGCTGACCTGGCTTCTGCTGGTGGTCGCCGCAAGCCGCCCGCAATGGATCGGAGAAACCATCCACCTGCCGGTGACCGGACGCAGCCTGATGCTGGCAGTCGACATCTCGGGCTCGATGCAGACCGAGGACATGTTGATCAACGGGCGGCCGGTCATGCGTCTGACCGCGGTGAAAATGGTCGCCGGTGAATTCGTCGAGCAACGCGAAGGTGACCGGCTCGGCCTGATCCTGTTCGGGGACCAGGCCTATCTGCAGACACCGCTGACATTCGACCGTCGAACCCTGCACATACTGTTAAACGAGGCGGCGATCGGACTGGCCGGCAAATCAACAGCGATAGGCGATGCGATAGGCCTGGCGGTAAAACGCCTGCGCGGTCAGCCGGAAAAGAACCGCGTGCTGATCCTGCTCACCGACGGCACGAATACCGCCGGCAGCGTCGACCCCTTGAAGGCGGCAGACCTGGCCGCCAGCGAAGGCGTGCGCATCTACACCATCGGTGTCGGCGCCGACGATATGATGCCGGGCCCATTCCGCATGTTGCTCGGCGCCGGCAAAGAACTTGACGAAGCCTCGCTGCAGGCCATCGCAAAGAAGACCGGCGGGCGCTATTTCCGGGCACGCGACACCCAGAGCCTGCAACAGATCTACGCCCTGCTGGATGAGATAGAACCGGTGTCGGAAGATGAGCAGAGCTACCGCCCGGTCGAAGAACTGTACGCCTGGCCGCTGGGCCTCGCCCTGCTGCTCAGCCTGCTGGCGAGCCTCCCCGCCCTGGGCAACTGGCGCCGGGTCTGGGTCAGGCCCTAAGATGCTGGAGCATTTTCACTTTATCCAACCGCTGTGGCTGCTGGCCCTGTTGCCGCTCGCCGTCACACTGTGGCTGATCACCCGGCACCACCAGGTGAACAGCCCGTGGCGCAAACTCGTCGACGCACAGCTGTTACCCCTGCTGCTGGACCGACAGAAAACCCAAAGGTCGAAAATACCCCTCTGGCTGTTGTCCCTCGGCTGGCTGTTGGCCGTGCTGGCACTCGCCGATCCGGCCTGGGAGCAACAACCCCAGCCGCTCCGGCAGACGGGCACGTCACGCGTCATCGTGCTCGACCTTTCGCGTTCCATGCTCGCGCCAGACCTGAAGCCCTCTCGCCTGGTGCGCGCCCGCTTCAAGGTCGAAGACATACTCGCGTACGACGCGGAAGGCCAGACAGGTCTCGTCGTATTCGCCGGCGACGCCTTTACGGTCTCGCCGCTGACCCGGGATGCAGACACCATCAGGGCCCAGTTGAGGGCCCTGGATCCAGCCATCATGCCGTCCCAGGGCAGCCGCGCCGACCTCGGTCTGCTCAAGGCACAGGAGCTGCTGCAACAGGCCGAGGTCAAGCGCGGTCAGGTCATCCTCATTGCCGACGGCGTCGAGGGCGATCAGGCGGCCGGCGCAGCCGGGCGCCTGCGCGCAGCCGGATACGACGTTTCCGTACTCGGTGTCGGCACGCCGGCCGGGGCGCCGATACCCGATGGGCGCGGTGGCACGCTGCGCGACAACAGCGGAAAGCCCCTGCTCGCCGCGCTCGACAACGCGGCGCTGGCAGCCGTCGCAAAGGCCGGTGGCGGACATTACAGCGCGCTTCACGGTGACCAGAGCGACCTTGACATCATTCTCCGGACCGAGGATCGCCGATGGCGACAGCGTCAATTCGGACGACCTGCAGGCGCAAAAATGGAAGGGGCAAGGCCCGCTGCTTGCCGTCCTGATACTGCCTCTTGCGGCACTTGCTTTTCGACGTGGCTGGGTACTCAGCGTCATGTTATGTGCCGGTACGCTGGCACCGACGCAACCGGCCATGGCGTTCAGCTGGGACGAGCTGTGGCAACGCAAGGACCAGCAGGCCGCACAGGCGCTGCACAAAGGCGAGTACGAACAGGCCGCCCGACTCGCCGAGGATCCGGCCTATCGGGGCAGCGCGCTCTACAGACAGGGCGATTACGAAAAGGCGGTTGAGGAATTCAAACGTGCGCCAGGTGCCGATGCCAGCTACAACCGCGGCAATGCGCTGGCCAGGCTGAGTAAATACAAAGAGGCCATCTCGGCCTACGACCAGGCGCTCGAGCTTCGACCGGACATGGAGGATGCGCTGGCCAACAAGGCGGCTGTCGAGGCCCTGCTGAATCAGCAGCAAAAAAGCCAGGAGCCGTCGGATCAACAGGACGATCAAGATCAGTCATCGGAGCAGGAGCAGCAGCAGGCATCTTCCGCTAAAGACGATCCCGAGCAGGAGGAGCAGAGCAAGCAGGCCGATTCCGACGACAGCGGGGATCAGGAAGCCTCCTCACAGCCGGATGAGCAACAGGCATCACAGGGGCAAACAGGCGAGGAGGAAAACGCGGGCCAGAAGAATCAGGATGCACAGGCCGATTCAGGTGGCAGCGGGGATCAGGAAAACCCCTCGCAGTCGGATGAGCAACAGGCGTCACAGGCGCAGACAGGCGAAGAGGAAAAATCCGCTCCACAGGAGCAGGACGCACAGGCCGATGCAGGCAGCAGCGGGAACCCGGAAAGCCGCCCACAGTCAGATGACAGCGAGGACTCGGAAACGCAGACGGGGGCAAAGGAAGATGCCGAACAAAAGCAGAGCGAGTCCGAAAACCAGTTTGCCGACGCCAACAGGGAACTCGACAAAGGCCGCGACGACGAGCAGGCTGAACAGGAATCGGGTCCGCCCGAGCAGGAACCTGAACCCGGGCAACAGGGCACCGAAAACGAGGTCGCGCAACAATCGCCGTCGACGGACCAGAGACGGCAGACCCCGGAGCCGTCGGCTGAGGCCGAGGCGTTGAACAGTGAAGAACAGATGGCCGCACAGCGATGGCTGCGGCGCATACCGGATGACCCGGGTGGACTGCTGCGTCGCAAGTTCCTGTACCAGTACCGGCAGCGGGCCGGGAGTCCCGACGGCGGCAGTCAGCAGGGCTGGTAATACGGACCGGGTTTGATGATTATGAAGACGATGCAAACGAGATCCGCCAACCACCTTTGTATCAGTGGTCTGCTGACCGGTCTTCTGGCTTTGATACTGTCGATGCCGGCAGCGGCCGATGTGCGCGCCCGCCTGGACCGCGACAAGGTCTACGTGGGTGATCCGGTTACCCTGGTCATCGAAAGGAGCGGAAGCTCGTCCGGCGAGCCCGACCTGTCGCCCCTCAACAAGGATTTCAGGGTGTTGGGGACCGGCACCAGTACCCAGTTCAGTTTTGTCAATGGCCGCAGTTCCAACAGCACGACCTGGACCGTGCAACTGGGGCCACTGCAGCAGGGCAAGCTGCGGATACCGCCGATCCAGGTGGGCACCGAACAGACCGCGGCACTCGAACTGGAGGTGACCGAGATCCCCGAGCAACTCGCGGCACAGCAGTCCGAACACCTCTTCCTGGAAGCGGAGGCAGACACCGGCGATCATGCCTACGTCCAACAGCAGATCCCTTATACCCTGCGTTTGTATCATGCCGAACCGCTCTCCAACGGCGACTTGCGGCCACCGCAGGTTCAGGATGCACTTGATCCGGCAACTCGGCGACGAACGGCGCTATACCGTTACCCGCAACAAGCGGCGCTACCAGGTGGTCGAACGCCGCTATACGATCTCGCCGGAAAAGAGCGGCGAACTGCGCATTCCTCCGGCGACCTTCAGCGGACAGTTGAGCACCGCCCAGCAGGGGCCCGGCAGATCGTCACCCCTGAACAGCCTGAGGCAGCAGTTTTTCCGCAACAGTCCTTTCGGCAGCGGGGGAAGGTCCGTCCGCATCAGCAGCAAGGCAATCACGATCGACGTACTGCCGCGCCCGGCGGCCGCCGGAACAAGCTGGTTGCCCGCCGAAAACCTCGAACTGCACGATAGCTGGGCGACCGATCCACCACAGTTCCGCGCCGGCGAGCCCGTCTCGCGCACCATTTCGCTGCGGGCCACCGGCCTTTCCGGCACGCAGATACCGGCACTGGAGATTGCATCGCCGGAACAAACCCGCGTGTATCCGGAGACACCCGTCAATGATAGCCACACCGATGGTGACAAGGTCTATGCAGTCAGCCGACAGACCTTCACCTATATCCCGGGTCAGGCCGGCGAATTGACTGTCCCTGCCGTCGAACTGCACTGGTGGAATACGCGCAGCGACGAACAGGCCACCGCCAGCCTGCCCCAATGGGTCGTCAAGGTCGAACCCGGCACCACCGGCACGCCAGGCCGGACGAACGCGGCGCCGGTACGAGACAGTCGGCCGGCAGTACCCGCAGAACAAATCAGGCCCGATCCACAACAGCCAGACGAGGGCTGGTTCGAACCGATAAAGGCATTCCCCTGGCACTGGATGGTGCTCGCGCTGCTGGCTGTGGCGCTCGTGTGGCTGTCGAAAAAATGGCTTGACCGCCGGACCCGAGAGACCACAGGGGTCAAATCGGAACCGGTCGAAAAACAGCCCGGACGCGTATCGAACATCGCGAACATCCTGCCGCAACTGCAACGTGCCTGCGAGGTCAACGATGCGAGAGAAGCGGCGCAGGCATTGTTGGAACTCGGGCGCGCGCGCTGGCCGAATGATCCACCGCACAGCCTGGGACAACTGGCGGCCCGGCTCGGACGCGGCCAGGAACACATCACAATGCTCGACCGCGCGCTTTATGCCGCCGACGCGTCCACCTGGACCGGTGCCGACCTGTGGGCTTCGGTCAAGGACGCCTGGAATGAACGCGCTGTCCCGAAAAAAACCAACGAAGAGCCTCTGCAGCCCCTATATCCGCCCAGCGGTTGACAGATTGTGCGCGCTGATCAGGATGGCAACAGCCCGATATCGTCGAGTTGCGGCAGGGCCTCCGCCGAGACCCCCTGAAGCTCGCCACAGATACCCAGCATATTGCTGGTGACGCGCTCGAGCTGTCCCTCGCGTTTCTTCCACAGCCGCTGCATGGCGCTTTTTTCCCTGTCCAGGTCTTCGCGCATCTGTTGGTAGGCATCCACCACCGCCCTTACCTTCTGCGCAAACTGCGCACTGGTGACATAGTTGTAGACCGCCTCCATCGACTCGCCCTTGCCGGCCGAGATCGCCTTCTGGCGCTGTGATTCGATAAGCACCGTGCGCAAGGCCTCCGCCAGGGCGCGGACCAGGTCGGGGCGTACCAGCCAGACGCCTTCATACATCGCCATGGGCTCGCCGATGCCGGCGGGAAAAGCGGTACTCACCAGTACCGCCAGCTCGCCACCTGCGGCCTGCTGGTCGTCCTTGAGTTTCGGCACCCAGGCATTCGACCAGTTTTCCGCGCGCTTGGTCTCCCAGATGATCCTGCCACAGAGGGCACCCGACCTCAGACGCACCGTCTGAATCACGTCCGCTCCACGGGCGCCCTTCTTCACCGGATCGATTCCGTCCAGTGGAAAGGCCGCCGCCAGCAGTTCCTCGATCTCGAGCTCGAGCACCTCACCCTGAAGCTGCTGCGAGCCCTGTTCGAGCTTGCGCTTGAGATCCGCGTTGGCCTTTTGCGCGTCATCGATCTTCTTGCGCCATTCCGCCTCGCGCAGGCGGTAGGACTCGGCAGAGCTTTCCTCGATCCGCTTGCGCTGGGCATCCACCTCGCGCTGGATCTGCAGCGCCATCTCCTTCTGTTTTTCTTCCAACTCGGATTTTTCCTTGCGCAGGGCCAGCTCCGCCTCACGGTAGGCGGCGATCCGCTCCTCTTTGGAGGCCAGCTCGGCCCTGAGTACCTCGGCCTGTTCGGCATTCTCGCGGCGCGCCTCCTCGGCAGCCCGCTGCGCCGTTGCCTCGAGCTGCGCCTTCATCTTGGCCTGTGCGGCGCTACCCTGTGCCACCTGGTCCTGCAGCTGGGCGATCTGGGCATCGAACCGCTTCGCCGCTGCGCGCTCGGCATCAGCCACCAGAGACTCACGCAGCTGCCGACGTTCGCCTTCGAGCTTCGATTCATATTCCGATTCATAACGCTCGATCAGCTGTCGCGTGATCGCATCCTGCAACACGAAATCCTTGCCGCAGTGAGGACAGGCCACGGTATCGAAGGCATCTATGATGATTTTCCTGCTCATACGGATCTTCTCCAGCCGGCCAGACAATGTCGGGCACAGCCCGACCTACACAGCCTATCGTAGGGCGGGTTCCACCCGCCGAAAAACCTCGGGCACAGCCCGACCAACACTGCTGCTCAATGTCCATGGGAACGCGGAGGTTTCGCAAAGGACTCAGATGTTTCTTTTCATGCTGAACCTTTGCAGTCTCTGCGCCAACTTTGCGCACTTTGCGTTCCCAGCCCCGCAGGGCGGTCTCCACCCGCCCAAAAAACCGGCGCAGCCCGAACTACTCTTTACCGGGACGCTGTGTATAAGCCTGATCGAACAGCTCCTCCAATACCGCATGCTCTCCGCGCAGGCCGTCGATGACCTGCTTTGCCCAGTCGAAATAGGCCTGGCGACGCTCCAGCTCCCAGCCGGTCGGCGGATTGACCACGACATCCCGGAGATTGCAGATCTTGTCCGCGAGCTTGACTGCCCGCGCCTGGGTCGACAAAGAGGGCGCCCGCTCGATCTGCATCTGCTTGCACGCCCGCTTGCCCAGCGACTTGTCGTCAGAGACCTCCTCCACGATAGTGCGCACGGTCACGCCGAAGTGTTCCTCGATCTCGTCTGCCGTGGTTTCGGTATCCTCGATGGTATCGTGCAGCAGCGCAGCAGCAATCGTGTGCAGATCGGTCACGCCACCCTCGTGCACCAACACATCGGCCAAATAGACCGGATGATTGATATAAGGTGACGATGCATCGTCCTTGCGGCGCTGATCCTTGTGTTTTCTGGCGGCAAACGCAGTCGCCTTGACCAACAGGGACAGTTCTTCCGGATTCAATTAAATCTCCCTCGCTCCTTTGGAGTAAGCTCAAGCAACGCCGTCGATCTTTTGGTAATCAGGGCGCAACTGCAAACGTGCAGGTCCGGCTGTGCCCGACGCCGAACCGCAGGCGCAGCATGCCCTACGATTGCGAAAATAACGGCAGGATTCAGTCAATCGCCTTCCTGGGTAGCACCAACCTCGATACACGTGTCCACCTTCATGCATTTCGCAGCCTGGCCATGACAGGAAGAGATACAGCCCTTGCCCCAGATGCTCTCAAAATCCCGTCTCATCGCAGTCCGTCAATGCCGACGACGACTTTGGCTCGAGGCCAACCGGCCAGACCTGCAGATCTACGGCGCCAGCACCCTACAGCGCTTTGCCCAGGGTCAGCAGCTCAATGCCCTGATTCGCCGATTGTATCCTGATGGCGTGCTCATCGACGAGAAACTGGCATTGCAGGATGCGATTGCTTTTACCGGCGCACACCTCGCCCGCAGCCCGCATAGCCCGCTGTTCGAGGCCACCTTCAGCTCACATCGGGTATCGGTGCGTGCCGACATCTTCAGAAAAACCCAAGACGGTTTCGAACTCACGGAGGTGAAATCCTCGACCCGGCTCAAACCGCACCACCTGGTTGATTGTGCGGTACAGAGCTGGGTGATTTCGCAGGCCGGACACCCTGTGCAGCGAACCCTGCTGGCGCATATCGACACGCGTTTCGTTTACCGGGGTGATGGCGATTATTCGGGGCTGCTGAAACACGTGGATGTGACCGAACGCATCGCGGATCTTGTGCCGGCGGTCCCGGGATGGATCGATGAGGGGCTGGAAACCCTGTCCCTGGCCAGTGAACCCGATATCGCGACCGGCCCTCATTGCACCCGGCCTTTTTCCTGTCCATTCATCGCGCATTGCAGCCCGCCGGCAACAGAATACCCGATCAGTCTTTTGCCGGGCGGGGGCCGCATCATCAACGAACTGTTGGCGGAAGGCATAGAGGACATACGCGATATCCCCGACGGTCGTCTGCACAAACCGCTGCAGCAGCGCGTGCGTCAGGCCACGCTGAGCGGCGAACCCTACATCGCGCCCGAACTCGGCAACGCTCTGAGATCCCTGCCCTGCCCGCGTTATTACCTCGATTTCGAGGCTATCCAGTTCGCCATCCCAAGATGGGCCGGCACCCGCCCTTACCAGCAGCTTCCGTTTCAGTGGTCCGGTCACATCGAATCGGCTCCCGGTCAACTGCAGCACGCCGAGTTCCTCGACAGCAGCGGAGAGGCACCGATGCGCGCGTGCGCCGAGGCCCTGGTCGACGCGCTGGGCAGTGAAGGTCCGATATTCACCTACAGCCGTTATGAAAGAACTGTCATCCATCAACTGGCCGCGCGCTTCCCGGACCTGGCAGAACAGCTGCACGGGCTGGCCGAGCGCCTGTTCGACCTGCTGCCCCTGATAAAAGCACACTACTACCACCCGGCAATGAAAGGTTCTTACTCACTCAAGGCCGTGTTGCCCACGGTAGCGCCCGAACTCAGCTACGACGGAATGGGCGATGTGCAAGACGGTGTCGGTGCTCAACTGGCCTACGAAAAACTTATCGATGCAGACACCCCGGCCGAACAACGACGCAAGCTGTCGAATCAGTTAAGGGAATACTGTCAGCTGGATACCCTGGCGATGGTGAGAATCGTATGGTTTTTTGAGACCTGCTGAGGGGATCGACGGAAATGCAGAGGGTGTAGGTCGGGCTGCGCCCGACATCGGCAGGCATAGCCTGCCCTGCAACTCTGAATAGAAAAGAAGGCTCAGTCAGCCTTGCTGTTGATATTTTTGAACAGATCTGCGAACGCACCTGGGCTGACCGGGCGGCTGCAGATAAAGCCCTGGTATTCGTCACACTTCACTTTCTTCAGAAACTTGAGCTGCGCCTCATCCTCGACGCCCTCAGCACAAACCCGGGCACCGAGTTTATGGCTGAGATAGGTCACGGCAGTAATCAGCGCCCTGTCCTCACGCGATCTCGCAACATCTATGAGGAACGAGCGGTCGATCTTGACCTCATCAACCTTGAAACGTTTGAGATAGCTTAGAGAGGAATAACCGGTCCCGAAGTCATCAATGGAGATTCCAAGACCGAGCTTACGCAGCTCATGCAGGGTATTTATGGCGACATCGACGCGATCCATGAGGAGCGTCTCGGTCACCTCGATGATCAGCCGCGAGGGATCGATGTCCGTCTCGGCCATCGTCGAGCTCACCAGTGCGACAAGATCACCCTCGAAGAACTGACGGGCCGAGATATTGACGGATACACTCAGGTCCATCCCCTTGTCGCGCCAGCGTGCCAGCTGCCTGCAGGCCTCGCCAAAGACTCGCTCGCCGATTTCCAGGATCAGGCCGGTCTCTTCGGCCACCGGGATGAAATCCATGGGGGGAACGATTACCCCGCCTTCCCTTTCCCAGCGGACCAGCGCCTCGGCGCCGATAATCCTGCCTGTCGACATATCTACCTTGGGTTGATAAAGCAGTCGAAACTCGTTGTGCTCCAACGCATGCCGCAGGTCGGCTTCGAGACGCAGACGCGCCAGAGCGGCCTGGTTCATA
Source organism: uncultured Gammaproteobacteria bacterium (assembly GCA_963759055.1). Taxonomy (GTDB): domain Bacteria; phylum Pseudomonadota; class Gammaproteobacteria; order Chromatiales; family Chromatiaceae; genus Thiosocius. The sequence goes on along the minus strand of CAVWYD010000009.1, from coordinate 40,123 downwards.
TCAGCGGAATAGAACTTCAGACGCTCGCCGTTGTTTACCTGGGCGCTGGCAGCCACTGCCCGTTTCAAGAGGGTGGCCGCGTCCTGGCCATCGTCCGGGTAACCGGCGATGCCGACGCTGGGGTTCAGGTAGACATCGGTTCCGTCTGCATTCAACGGCTCCCGCATCGCCTCGATAATACGACGACCGATAATGGCAGCACTTGTCAGGCTCTTCACGTTGGGTGCCAGGATCGAAAAATCGGCGCCACCCAGGTTGAACACGTCCAACCAGGATTCGGCATCTGAAGCATCGTGACTTACGGAGTCAGATCCTCTGACGTTCTCGACCAGGCGCTGGGCCAGCTGCTTCAACACCTCATCCCCGATCTTGGGGCCCAGGGTATCGGTGACACGCTTGAACTCATCGAAAACCACATGCAGGACCGCAACCCGGCTGTCCTCGCGCTGCGCGGTTTCGATCGCCCAGCCGGTACGATCCGCGAACAGCCGTCGGTTGGGCAGGTTGGTCAGAACATCGTAATAGGCCAGTTGGTCCTGGTAGGCCTTGGCCCCAAGGGTGTTGCGCACCCGCAGTGCCAGTTCACTCGGGTCGACCGGCTTCGAAAGAAAGTCTGATGCTCCCTTATCGAGCGCCTCCAGCTTGGTCACTGCATCCGAGGATGAGGTGAGAATGATCACCGGCATATGCGCAAATTCGGGTTCTTCGCGCAACATGCCGAGAATGTCAAAACCCGTGACCTTGGGCATCACGACATCGAGCAGCAGCACGTCGGGCCGATGCTCACGCAGTTTGTCCATGGCCTGCGTGGAATCCTCCACGAGGATGAATTTGCGGTAACCCGCGTCTTCCAGAAAGGTCCGAACCACTTCCATGGTGATCGGCTCATCGTCGACCATCATGATGGTCGCGTTTTTCATCTGTTCGAAGTCATCGCCCAGCTTGTAACCCTGGTCGGACCGAACCGACTGCAGATCATCGTCTGCAGGTTCATCTGGCGCCAGCATTGATTGGTCTAGGTTTAACATCTATGTCCCTTGGATACTCATCCACCGACAACGCCGGCAGCTGCCGCGTCAGTTTGTGTATCGACCGGCTCTGCGCCTTTCTGAACCCGTGTTACAAAAATGTGAATCTGATCCAGCAATTCCGGAATGCGGTTCCGATCAAGGGTTCCAATACAGGATTCCAGTTCCTCGGCAGGCTCGGTAAACACATCGAAACCAAGGGTGCCGGCCGAGCCCTTGAGCCAACGCGCGCGCTTGGCCAGCGATTCGAAGTCTTCCGCCTGCCACGCGGCCTGCATGACACCGTCCGCCTCGAGCAGTTGTGATACAAAGCTATCGATCAGGATCTGCATGCGTGGATGTCCGGCCAGTCGGGAGACAATCGGCTCACCCGCAGGCTCATCAAGCTGAGCCTCCGCCGGGGCATTTTTCCCGTTGCTCTGTTCCGCCGGCGCCAGTAGTTCTGCCGGCCTGTCCGACAGGGTCACCCCCGGAATTCGGCCTGCTACGTCATGCAGCTGCCCCAGGGCAGCACCGATGCCCGTGTCATCTTGGGCCTTGGCGGCCGATTCGAGTGCGCGTGCCGGCACAGTGAATTCATCAAACCCGACGGTACCGCCCGCCCCCTTCAGCCAATGTGCCAGGTCAGCCAGCGCCTGATAATCACGCTGCTGCCATACCTCGCCCATCTCATCCAGCTTGCCTCCCAGGCGCTCGGCGAAGCGCGATGCGAGGAGGGCAAACTGGCCGTCTTTCGCGTCCAGTTTCGAGACAATGGGCGGAGCATTTTCAGACGTATGTTCAACGGATCGTGGACTGCGCCTGCGGCTGGCGGCGAGCTTCTCTGCCTGTTCGTGCGAGACTGCCTGCGCCCCGAGAATCTCGGCCAGCTTGGCCACGAAGCTGTCGATATCAATGGGCTTGGTAAAGTAATCGGAGTAACCGACGTCGAGGCACTCCTGTTCGAAGCCCTTCATGGCATTTGCGGTAAGCGCAATGATCGGCACCTGCATGCCCTTGTCACGCAAGGTCCGGGTGGCCGTGAAGCCATCCATGACGGGCATCTGTACGTCCATGAGGACGACGTCATACTGTGTCGCCGTGGCCATATCCACGCCCACCTGGCCATTCTCAGCCTCGTCGACCCGGAGCCCATAGTTTTCCAGAACCAGCTTGACCAGCTCGCGGTTTTCGGGACCGTCGTCGACCACCAGGATATGGGCATCGGGGAAGGACCAGCCTGTTGACTGATCGATCTGTGCCTCGCCCAGTTGCGACAATGCCTGTTCGCCTTCAATCCATTCGACATCCGCTGCAGGCCCACCGGCCAGATGCACCTTGAAGCGGCTGCCCTTGCCGAACTCGCTGTCGACCGTGATATCGCCACCCAGCGCCCGCGCAAACTTTCGGCTGATCGCCAGACCCAAACCGGTGCCACCAAACTTTCGGGTCACCGAGGTGTCGGCCTGAACAAAGGCCTCAAAGATCCTGTCCAATGCATCGGCTGGCATACCGACGCCGGTGTCGACCACGTCCATGTCGAATCCGATGACACCATCACTGGATCCGGCCCTGATCTGGACCTCGACGCCCCCCTGCTCGGTGAACTTGATCGCATTGCCCACCAGGTTGGTCACGATCTGGCGCAACCGCGCCGGGTCGCTCTGGATGGCCACCGGAACCTCGCCCTGGATATCCAGTTCAAGCGCAATGCCTTTTTCCCTGGCCTTGATTCCCAGGACCTTGACCACTTCCTGGATCACGCGATAGGGGTCGAATTCAATCGCCTCGACCTCGATCCGGCCGGCCTCGACCTTGGACAGATCGAGGATGTCATTGATCAACTCAAGCAGGTGTCTGCCGCTGGAATGGATCGTCTCCAGATGTCGGCGGTTTTCCTCCTCGTCCTGGGTGAAGCCGCGCCGCAACAACTCGGTGAAGCCCAGGATGGCGTTCATCGGGGTGCGGATCTCGTGGCTCATATTCGCCAGGAAGGCGCTCTTGGCCTGGTTGGCCGCTTCGGCCTCCTCTTTCGACCTGACCAGTTCGACCTCCTGCTCCTCGAGCAGGGTCACATCGTCGAAACTCACCAACACGCCGGCATGCGACTTTCCACCGCCCAGCACCGGAGAACAGTTGATCATGAAGGTCAGACGCGACTCATCCGGCAGGGTCAGTCGGACACGCTGATTGACCTCGGCCTGCCCGCTACGCAGCGCGCGCCGCCAGGGGCGGTCGTCCTCCGTCAGCGGCTCACCGTCTGCATCGCTCCAGGGGAGCGCGGACAGCTTCACGCCGAGCAGTTCATCAGCCGGTTTGTTCAACAGGGTACCGAAGGCGCGGTTGGCCAGCACGATCTGTTCCTTGTTGTCGAGCACCAGCAGGCCTTCCGCCATGGTATCCAGCGCCGATCGCACCCGGCCCGGTATCGCCTGCGACGGGTCCAGATGCTTGAGCATCTTGCCGAGATAGAAATAGAAGGCGACGAAACTGAACACAGCGACGAAGCCGATCAATATGACCAACGGGTCCAGAACCAGTCCCAGCCATCCCTCGACGATCAGGGGACGGAATCGCAGCTCGACATAGCCCCATTCGGATCTACCGGCCCAGATAGGCACCTTGACCTGACTGTCGGTCGACAGATCGCTTTCGAGGCGTCGCCATTTTTCCTCATGTGGTCCGACAGTGGCGATGAGCTGCCCTTCCTTCGTCCGCAGTCCGGCGGACAACAGATCTTCGTTGCGTTCGACGACGAAATTGAGATCATTTTCGAGCCGCCGCAGATCCTTATCGGTGACCAACGCAGAGCTATTGGCCGCAAGCGCCTCGGCGAGTGCCGCGCGCCCTTCACGGATGCTCATGCGCTGATCCGGGATCAGGCCGAAGAAACTGGCGCCAAGCAATACGCTCGCGAGCAGACCCACCTGGCCCAGCGCGATTCTTGACTTGGCATTTAACTTGATCATGGCTCTATCCGCTGTGCCCCAAGGCGCCATCAGCAGCGTTTTTCTCGTCCGCTTCCTTCGCCCTGTTAGCGGCCCGCTCGGACTGTTCCTTAATGATCGACTGCAACGAGTCGTCATCACCGTCTTCGCCGTCCCGGGTGCGCGCAAGCACCGGCAGCGGGTCGATGAACTGCCAGGCCGGCAGGGATGACAGCGCCGTGCTGAGCAGCACACCGCCGCGCACCAGCCAGGCCACGTATCCCACCGACAGACCGGTGGTCACCGCGACACTGGAGCCGACCACGCTCTGATGAAAGATCGTTGCATCCGATACGCCGTCACGCATGCGGTCCAGGCTGGAATTGAACTCGGTGGAGGCCAATACGTCGCGCACCTCTTTGGCCAGGGCATCGATCTCGAACGACCCCGGCAGGGAATTCTGCAGGGCCATCGCGGTCAGGGCCGCCGGACGCACGAACAGATTCTTCAGCAGCCCCTCGATAGAGCCACCTTCGCTACCCGAGTCAAAGTCGACGATCGCCGCCGGACCAACGGAACTGCCCCCTGCCGCCGTAGAGGTTGACGGGTCATCGTCCCCACCACCGACGACCGGCTCGTCTTCGGGCTCTGGATCCGGCTCTGGCTCGGGTTCGGGTTCGGGCTCAGGTTCGGGATCCGGCTCAGGGTCGGGATCCGGCTTGGGCGGATCCGGGACAATCGGTTTCGGGTCCGGGGCCGGTACAGGCGCCGGATCGATCACCGGAACAGGTTCGGGGGCCGGTGTGACCGTCGTCACGACCGTGGGCGGATTGAACACGATGGTCGCGGCCCCGGGCCCGACGCTGTCGACCGTATCACCCACCGTCACACTGTAGGCGGGTGCAACATTGTCACCGTCATCGACGAAGACCACGTCACCGGCGACCACCTGGGCCTGGGTGAAACTGGAGATAGCCGACCCCGATGGCGCTGGTCAGTTCGAACTGGCCGCCGGAAACCGCCGAGACCGTGAACTGCAAGCCGCCTGCCGCATGGTCGACATCGGTCGCAGACAGCATGGCCGGCGTCAGCACCACGATGTCGCCCGAGTCGAGGGTCATCTGGTTGTTGCCCAGCACCGGCGCATCGTTGACGTTGCTGATCGTCAGATCGAAGGTGTCGGTCACCGTCGCACCGGCACCGTCGGTTGCCGTCACCTCGATATTCAGCGCGCCGACATCCGCGTTGAGCGGTGTGCCGGAGAAGGTCCGCGTCGCAGCCATCAAAGCTCAGCCAGCCCGGCAGCGGTGTGCCACCCGCCTGCTGTGCGGTGTAGCTCAGGGTGTCACCGGCATCGACATCATTGAAGGTCCCCGCGGCAAACTGGAAGCTGAACGCCACATCCTCCGTGGCCGACTGATCCGGGATCGGGTTGACCAGGGTCGGCGTGTTGTTGAGCGGCGTGATATCCAGCGTGGCCGAGGCTGCCGATCGTTGTCGCTACCATCCGTGATCGTGTAGCTGAAGCTGACGTTGGTGTCGTCATTCAGGCCGGGGTGTAATCCCAGGTCCCGTCCAGGTTGTCGACCAGGGTCCCGGCACCGGCGCTGATCGTAAGACCGGTCGCGGTCATGCCATCACCCTCGGTGTCCTGGCATTCGCCAGCAGTTCGGCCTGGGTGATCGTGCGTGCACCACTGTCCTCGCCAATCGCCACCAGGGTGACCGGTGTCGTGGTCGGCGCATCGTTGACCGGATCGACCGTCAGCGCGGCGGTGTTCGCCGTGGTGTCGGTACCGTCATCGACGTCGAAGGTGAAGCCGACAGCGCCGCTCCAGTCAGCGGTCGGATCAAAGGTCCAGGTGCCGTCACCGTTGTCGGTCAGCGTACCGCTGCCACTGGCCAGGGCCAGATTGATCGCGGTCAGCGTGTCACCCTCGGTATCCGAGCTGCCGGCGAGCAGATCGGCCTGCGTGATCAGGCGGCTGTTGTCCTCATCGATGTTGCCCAGATTGATGGCTACGACGGTCGGGGCATCATTGACCGGATCGACCGTCAGTGCGGCGGTGTTCGCGGTCGTATCGGTACCGTCATCGACGTCGAACGTGAAGCCGACAGCGCCAGCTCCAGTCAGCCGTCGGATCGAAAGTCCAGGTGCCGTCCCGATTGTCGGTCAGCGTACCGCTGCCGCTGGAAAGCGTCAGATTGATCGCGGTCAGCGTGTCACCCTCGGTATCCGAGCTGCCGGCGAGCAGATCGGCCTGCGTGATCAGACGGCTGTTGTCTTCGTTGATGTTGCCCAGATTGATGGCCACGACGGTCGGGGCATCATTTACACCGTCTATCGTTATCGTCACCGTTGCCGTGGTGACATCGTCGGCGTTGGTGACCGTAAAGGTCTCCGTCAGACTCTCACCCGCACCCAGGGCCTGGATCGACGCCTGGCTGTTGTCGGCGGTATAGGTCCAGCTACCGTCCGCGAGGATCGACACATCACCATAGGTCCCGCTCAGGGTCTCGGCGTTGAATTCATCCTCACCGGTGTCGCCGCCGGTGGCATCCAGATCGCCGCTCACGGTCAGGGTCGCGGCATCGTCTTCGCTGACGCTACCGCTAATGTCACCCGTGATCACCGGCACATCATCGACACCGGCGATCGTGATGGTCACTGTCTGGGTGGTCGCGCCATCGGCATTGGTGACCGTGAAGATCTCGGTCAGCGTATCTGAAAGGGCCAGTGCCTGGATCCCCGCCTGGCTGTTGTCGGCACTGTAGGTCCAGCCACCGGCGGACGTAACCGTCAGGTCACCGTAGCTGCCCGTCAATGTCTCGGCATTGAACAGGTCCTCACCCGTGTCACCACCTGTGGCATCCAGATCGCCGCTCACCGTCAGGGTCGCGGCATCGTCTTCGCTCACGCTGCCGCTGGTATCGCCGGTGATCACCGGTACATCGTCCACGTCGCTTACGACAAGACTGGCCTGTGCCGCCGTATCGGAATAGGCCGTGCTGCCGCCGCCGGCACCGGGGTTGGCGTAGACCTGGGTCAGCGCTGTCGATGCACTATCGGTGCTACCGTCCCAGGCATGGAAGGTGAAATCCACGCTCTCGCCGTTCAGAAAGTCGGGTTTGTAGCGCACCCAGCTGCTGTTCGACAGCAGCAGCGCACTGCTTTCACTCACTGAGCCCGAAGTCTACCCAGCCACCATTGCTGCCGTCCGTGGAATCGGTCGAGTACTGCCAGGCACCGTTACCGGTCACCGCCTCGATGGCGAGCCCCAGGGTATCGCCATCACCATCAAAGGTCGTCAGTCCGGAAAGGATGGTCGAGACCTGTACTCCCGTGGAGATGGTGTCTTCGTCGGTGCCGGGCAGGTTAGACGGGCCTCCGCCGAGGGTCGGCGCGTTGTTCACGCTGGTGACCTCCACCTCGACCTGGACATTGACCAGCGACTCGGCGCCGTCGTTGTCTTTTGCAACAACCTCGAACGCGCCCAAGGTGCCGTTGGCGGCCAGCGTGGGCGTCCAATAGGCGTGGGTCGTTGCGTTCAGGGCATCGTTGCTGCCCGACACCCAGGCCGTAGCGCTTCCGGCGTCGCTGCCTATCTTCAGCGTGCCGCTGGTGACAGACTTGACGACAAAGGCATCCACCGTGCCGTCGATGTCGTTCTCGTCGCCCCATACCGCCAGATCACCGAAGCTGATCTCGACCTCCGTGTCCTCGCTGGTCGTGTCCACCACGTCGACGAATGTGGTAAGCGTGGGTGCGTCGTTGACCGGATTGACGGTGACGGAACTCGACGCCGAGGCCGTACTGAAGGCGGTGTTTCCACCCGTCTTTTCGTTCGAATAGGCGATCTCGACGTCGTCGACCGCGAAGAATTCTCCTGCGCCACCGAATCCATTGCTGATCCGGAAGCGTATCTGGGTATCGGCGGTCGCATACGAAGAAATGTCATAGCTTCTCGAACCGGCAGACGGCCCGTCACCGGCGAATGTCTCCAGCGTGGTCCAGTCCGTTCCACCATTGGACGACATCTGCACTCGCGCCTTGTCGTTGTCCTCGACAACGCCGAGCATCTGGAAATCGAAACTCAAGGTGGCGGTCGTGGCCGAAGAGAGATCGACCGCCCGAGTCACGCGCTCCTCGTAATTGCCGTCAACGAAGGCGTCCTGGTTGTCGAGCTGCAGCATTCCGCCCGTGATCTGGACCTGGCCCGAGTCCGGCTGATTGTCATCGCCCGATTCGACCCAAGACCCAGCCCAGCTTGCAGAGCCATTGTTGTTCCCGTAGTCAACAGTACTGAAGTCGTCGCGCACCGTGTCCGCGCCGGCCGAGATGTCTGCGGTACCGCCATTGCTGCCGCTGGTCTGATCCCAGGCGTGGAAGGTGAGGCCGTCGGTGACGGTGCCGCTCCAATTCGGCATCCGGGACGAAGCGCACCAGAGTATCGGCATCCGCGGCGAGCAGCCTTGCACTCGACGCATCGACCGCGGCAAAGGCCAGCCAGTCGGTCCCGCCATTGATGCTGTATTCCCAGGTCCCGTTGGCATCGTCGACCGCGGTCACGGCAATGCCCGCCGGATCGCCGGCGTTCGGGTCGTCGACCTGCCCTGCGATCAGGGCGGAGACCAGGGTACCCGGGTTGCTGCCAGGGTCCTCATCGATCGATGTCAGGTCATTGGCACCATCGAGTTCCGGGGCAAGCTGGCCGATCGGGGCACTGAACTCCGAGGTGCTCGCCATAGCTGCCACTGCCCAGGTCCTCGGTCGCCGTCGCCGTCACGCTGTCGATCGCCGTCGGCGGTCACCCCTGTCAGGGTCTCGCTGAACGACTGCGAGCCGCCGCCCGGTGTGGGTCACGGTCACCGCACCGAGAAAGACCTGCCCTTCGCCCAACCCGATGCCACCGATGCCGGCCGGGTTCTCGAAGAACTCGATGCGGTAGGTCGCCGGCCGGCACGTCGAGATCGAAGTCGATATCGAGGTCGGCGCCGTCCTGGTCGACAGACCGTCAGTACGGGATGATTGAGCAGGTCGTTGGGGCCGCTGTCGATGTCGCCGGCGTCGTTGGCGGTAACCTGCTCGTTGTCGAGATCGATCGCCATCTCGTTGACGGAAAAGATCTCGTTGCCGAGGATGGCGTTATTGAGTGAATCGGCACCGTTGTTGTCGACGACAACCCCGTTGTTGTGCCCGGCGATGCGGTTGCCCTCGCCCGGGTTCACGCCGCCGACCTGGTTGTTGTAGACCCCATCCCACATAACGACGCCGTGGTCGCCCGCGGAAACCACATCGCCGTTCTTATCGAGACCGATCCAGTTACCGGTGATTCGGTTGTCGTTCGTGGTGTTGTCTTTGATTACGACGCCGGCGTAACTGTTACCGCTGATGTAGTTGCGATCAGTCAAGGTCGCCCCGCCGATGGTGTTGAAATCCGCTCCATTGCTCAGCTTGATGCCGACCTCGTTGCCATCGGCTGTCGTGCCGTCGGGCGCGATACCGATGTAGTTTCCGACGATCGTGTTGTAGTCCGAGCGGACGTCGAAGGCATCCCCCCAGTCCCCGCTGTCGGTAAAGTTTGTGATGCTTAGCCCGCGGATGACCGAGCCGTCACTGCCGGAAGTAAGCCGGAAGGCATCGTAGTTGTTGCCGATCACTGCGCTCAATGCGGTGCCATCGATCTGTATCACCGGCGCATTCGTGTAGTTGGGCTCGCTGGTCCCGTCGATAATCACCGTGCCGGTGATATACGGCAGTGCTCCATAAATTGGATCGAGTGATATCACGTGCGTCCCCGCTCCCGTAATATCGAAATTGATCGTGTTGAGTCCAGCCGTCGCATTCGCGGCGGTAATGGCCTCGCGCAGCGAGATCTCACCATCGGTGCCCGGATCGGCGATCAGCGCAGAAACAGAAGAGGTATCGCCGTCGTCAACGTCTGTTTCGGTCGTGACGGTCAGGGTGCTGGTCGGCGCCGCGGTGGCGGTACCACTGGACACCATGGTCAACGCATCGAGGTCCTCGCCGGCCGTATCGAGACTCAGCGACGTCCCATCAAGCAAAATGGCGGCATCTGCTACCGACGTCCCGGTCACCGCCGTCGTCTTGACCGCCTGCAGGCGGAAGACATCCTGCTCATCGGCCGTGACATCGCTCGTCCCGATGCCGCTGTCCAGGGCATCGACCGACAGCAGCAGTTCACCGGCCGCGAGGGTCTCGTCACCGAGGGTCGTGTTCGTTTCGACCAACTCCAGGCCGTCGATCGCCGCGGTAATGCCGACATCGCTTCCGGTAATCAGGAGTTCGATTGTGCCGTTGGTTTGGGTGGCATTGCCGGCATTCGCGGTGCGGAACAGGTAAACGCTGCTCGGATCGTCTTCGTCGACCAACAGGAAGTCACCGGCGTTCAGCGTGGTGTCGCCAAACGGCGTATCCTGTTCGATAAGTGTGAAGGCCTTCAGGTCTTTGGGTAAGCCACCCAACACTTCGCCCAGCACGTAGGAGAAGGTTCCGCTGCTGTAATCGCCAGCGGTATCGGGTCGGAAGCGGATGACGTCGTCCCTCTCCACGTCCCCCAGCCCGGTGATCATCTCGAACCCATTCGTGGAGAACAGCACGTCACCACGCTGCAGAACAACCGTGTTTGTCGAGCCGAGCGTGATGTCGCTTGTCACATAGTGCAGCCCATCGACATCGAGGTTGGTGCCGGCCAAGTGTTTCAAGGTTCGCGGCAGACGAGAAGGTACCGTCAGTCGTCCCCGGGGCAAACTCCAGGTCGGGGTCCGCCCAACTCGATCACTTCCCCGTTCTGCCACGCGTTCAGTCCCGGCGCACCGCTGTCGACCGACGTTGCCGGTCGTGGACATCCAAAGCGTGGACGGGGCGGTGTTGTAGGTCACAACCAGCTGCGGCGGCGTACCGACACTCTCAGCTGCTGTCGTAATCGAACTCGCGATCACCGGTGTCGTCACTGGCGAGCATCAGACCATAGTTGGTCTTGGTGCCGGCATACCAGTCCTGGACCAACGAGGTGACGTCCCAGGTGTGCAAACCGGCCGATGAGGTCGTCAGGGTGTCGATTGGACTGGTATCGAAGTGTGCCGCCGTCGGTCGAGCGAACTCCAGTCCACGACCCGTCTGGCGATCATCCCAGGTCGCACCGTCGCCGCTGCCGGTGCCCTCGTCCCAGGCCTCGGTAACCTCGAGCACATGTATGTCGGTCGAACTGGTGACCGTTCGGGTTGGTGGCATTCAGCTCCAGCGTGGCACCGGTAATAGTGGCACCCCCCGGCAGCGTAGTGAGATCAAACGCCAGCAGCACGCGGCCATGGCCATAGTCGCCGCCCTGCTCATCGAAGTGAAGGACGGCTTGGTCGCCGTAGTTGACGTTCGTGTCGAACTCATCCAGCCAGGTATCTGCGACGGGGTTGAGCGTCGCTGTGGCCAGCGTGCCCTGCCAAACCGGCACATCGACCATCGTGAAGGACTGTGTCTCGACCTCCCGACCTGGTATTCCAGATCCCAGTCGCCGCCCTGGGCGGCATGGCCGGTTTGGTCGACTGAGGCAGCGACATCTGCACCGGTCAGTATGCCGATGGCATTGACCAGCGCCCGCCCCTGAGTGTCAGCCGCGAGATCGCAGCCGTAGATCAGGATGTCGCCCGAATCGGCGAGTGTGCTACCCCAGTCGTTCAGTTGACCGGCGTAGCCATCCAGGCTGTCGGTCGAAAGTGTGCCGCTGCCGAGCTGTATCTGTCCGGCGGCGCCGTGAGAAATGATGTGAATCGCATCGATGCCCTGCTGGCCTGCCAGCACCTGGGCGATCTGATCAACACCGTCCGAATTCGAGTCAATCAGGTGGACCTGGGTGATCGTTGACCCGTTTTGTGAAAGCAGATCCGCCAGCAGTTGCTGGCCATCTTCAACCCCGGCATCCAGAAAGACGATCTCGACGCGGCTGTCTGTGTCGTCGCCTACCGGGGTAAGGGGCGCGGTATCTGCAATGTCATGGCTGGCGAGCGACCTGGACCAGTCATCCGCGTCTTTCAGATCCCAGTCGGCCTGTCCGGCCGTATCATGGTCGAGAACGCCGGCGTCCACGCCGAGCGCATCGGCTGAGAGCAGAACGCGCGGTTCCATCGGCTCGACGGTGTAGTCATCGAGCTCCGCTTGCCTGCTACGCTTGCACCGCCCGAACATTTATCTGCCGTCTTCGCCGCTCACCGCTCTGCTCAGGGCAAAACGGTTTTCGACGCGGCCAGCCGTGGCGAGTTGTCCGACTTTCCCTTGAGTTCGCTGAGTACCGGGCTCTTGGCTTTGAGTTGCACCCGACATTTCATGCCGGCCGGGATTTGATGGTCGGGGTTGGGCAATGACAGTCGCGCACCAAAGGTGCCACTGCCGGCATCACCCATCGGGTCGACCAGCACCACGGTCGCCGCATGTGATATTCCATCCTCCAGTTCGGGAAAGACTTCGGCCTGCATGCCCGGTTTCACGGTACCGAACAGGCGCATAGGCATGATTGCCTCGATGTACAGGGGGTCGAGCTTGACGATCCGCATCAGCGGCTCGTCTTCGATGTATTCGCCGGGGTTGTGCAGGCGGGCCACGACCCTGCCGTCGATCGGGCTGCGGATCCTGCGCCGATCCAGTGCCGCTTCGGCCCGTGCCAGCTCCAGTGAGTACAGGTCGAGATCGTCCTTGGCCTGCTGCAGGCGCCAGGCGGACAGGCGGGATTCACGCGCCGCGCGGTCCTTGTCCTGCGCCGAGGCCACCTTGGACGCCGCCAGCGATGTCAGGCGTTTTGCCGTTCTGCGGTCTATCGCATAGGCCGCCTTGCGCAGGCTGACCTCGGTGTCGGTCTCTGCCCTGAAACGGGCGATCTCCAGGCTGGCCTGTTCAAGGCGCGAATCGATGCTGGCGACGATCTGTCCGGCCGTTACGGTATCACTGCGATCGACCAGCACCTCGTGCAACTGGCCGGGTACCGGGCTGCCCAGTTCGACCGTTTGCGACGGCGTGATGACGCAATGGAATCCTTCCGCCTGGGGTTCGACTGCAAACGCGGGGGCCGCACTGATCAAACCAAGGGCGATTATGGCCGCTATGTGACAAAGAGGAATTTTGTTCTGCATGACTGATTCAGATTGAGTAAGAGTCCACAATCTGTGTCGGCCAATGGCAGGATCTATTAAGGGGATGTTAATTCTGGAAAAACCGCAGGGCGGGCTGCACAGGACGGCAGAATGTCGGGCAAAGGCCGACCTACACCGCTGTTCAACGTCCATGGGAACGCAGAGGTCGCAGAGGCTTCGCAAAGGGCGCAGAGCTATTTTTTGAGATTTAACCTTTGCGGTCTCTGCGCCAACTTCGCGCACTTTGCGTTCCCCGTCGTAGGGCGGGTTCCACCCGCCGAAAAAAACCGGGCGCAGCCCGACCACCTACTCGCCGATCTGTTCCATCAACAATCGACGTCCACTGTCGTACCAACGTGCCAGCAGCGGTCTTGCCGGGTGCTCGAAACGTACATAGGCACGGCTGCCGACATACTGCGTGGCCGCATTGAACGGAACGGCGATATCGAACGCGAACACCTTGTGCAGCGTCTTCAGTCCGCGCTCGTCCCGTGCGTCGACCTGGATGGCGCCGCCGCCGCGACTGCCCAGCACCGCGCTGGGCAACGTATCCGAAGCAGCCGGCATCTCCTGCAGCAGCCGGCCATCGACGACTGCTGCACCGATACCCGCCGGGCGCACCCGGATACGTTCGATCGACTCGCGGATACGGGATGCGTCTTCCTGGGTCGCCACGATCCGCACCCTGGCGTCCGATTCATCCGCGATATACGCCAGCAGGTCGCCCTGGGATACCAGCCGCCCCAGCCGGTCGTCCGTATGCGGCACTTGCAGCACACCGTCACCGGGGCTCAAAACGGTCAGTCGGTCGCGCCGCTCCTGCAACTCGGAAAATTCACGGCGCGCCTCGTACAGACGTTCGGCATGAATATCGCGCGCCAGACGATCATCGAAGGCCACCGCGTCATGGCGCGCACCCAGCTCCTCGATACGCGCCTCCAGGATCGCGATATCTGCCTCCAGCTGACGATTGCTCAGGACGAACAGGACATCGCCGCGTCGCACCCCGCCGCCGTGAGCGACCAGCTGGCGCTCGAGAAAACCATCCACACCGGCGCGCACGATCGCCCGCTCGGGCAACAGCACCACGCCGTCTGCCTGGGTGCTCGATGAGACCGGCACCAGGGCAAGCAGAAGCAGGCCGGTCGCAATCAGACCGCCGACCACGATCAGCGCGCGCAGCCGTCGCCCGACCAGCACCGGGCTGAACAACAGGAAATGCAGTTGACGCCCGACCGGCAGCGCGAGTTGTGCAATCACCAGCCAGGCCGCCATCACCACGCCCAATGTCGGCACCACCGCAATCAGGAACAGGGCAATGCCGATGGTGATCGACAGCCGATACAGGGTCGAGGCCGCGCCGAAGAACAGCAGCCAGCGCCGCTCGCCTTGCGCGGTGTTCGGTGCGCGCTCGGCGTCAATCCCCAACAGGTAACGGCGCGCCAGGTAACCGTAATAGCGCGCGGCACGCGTTGCCAGGTTCGGGATCTCGATCGCATCTGAAAGCACGTAGTAACCATCGAAGCGCAACAGCGGGTTGCCATTGAACAACAGCGTCGACACACCACCGATCAGCATCACCGCGAAGGCCGCTTCGCGTAGCAGGCCGTCGGGCAGCTGCAGCCAGGCGAACATCGCCAATGCCGCAAGCAGCAGTTCGACAATGATCCCCGCAGCACCGACCAGGATGCGCCGGTACTTGCTTTCCAGTACGGAGGCGGCGGAGGCGTCGACATAGGGCACCGGCAGGAACACCAACAGGGTGATGCCCATCTCGTTCACCTCGGCGCCGGAAGATTTCGCAGCAAATCCGTGGCCGAGTTCGTGCAGCCCCTTGACCAGGGGGTAGACACAGACCAGCAGCAGCCAGCTCTGCGGGTCATCCAGGCGCTGCGCCCCATACAGTGCCAGCGCATCCCAGTGCATCAGGGCCTGCAGCCCGGCCATACCGGCCAGCAGCAGCCAGACCAGCAGTGCGGCGGGGTGAAAAAACCACCCGACCCAGGGCAGCGTGCGTCCGAGAAAACGGTCCGGGTCGACCAGTGGCATGCGCGGCGACAGCAGGCGCAGCCAGCGCGAGAGCTTGCGTTTGCGGCGCTGCTGCCGCTGCTGTGTGATCAGGGGGCCGACATCCTTTATCGAGTCGGCAGCCAGCAGGCCGGCGGCATGCAGCTGGGTCAGCGTGGTCAGCAGCTCGGGCTGTGGATCCACGGGCGCCGGCCGGCCGGCGGTGAAACGCGCGTACGCTTCGGCCAGGGTCTGGCGACCGTCCAAACGGGCGATCAGCTGGTAGACGCCCTGGCTCAAACGGTACTGCTGTTTACCCAGGGTGTCGCGCAGCAGATACCAGTGGCGCCCGCGGTAACGGTGTTCATGCACGGATACCGTGTCGCGGAGGTGCAGGCGCAATCCGGCCATGCGCTCCCACAGCATCGTAGAGGGATCAACCGGTGCAGGCGCCTGATTCAAGGCAGCCACCGCCAGAACTGAAGTCGTAACCAGTCAGTCAACGCATGGGTCCATATCCACCAGCGCCGCCGCTCGCCGAGCGTGATCTTGGCCACACCCTCCATGCCCGGTCGCAGCTCCGGTGCGTCACCGGCCAGTTCCGCCTCGACCCGGAACGTCGGCTCACCCGGTTCTTCCGCCGCCAGCGTGGTGATGTCGGTAACCGACAGGCGCACGGGCTGGCGTGGCAGGGCCGACAGGATCAGCTCGCCTTGCTGGCCCGCGGCAAGACCGGCAATCTCGCGATCGCTGACCTGGATGGCAACCCGGTAGTCATCCAGCGGCGCAATCTCGAACAGCAGTTCACCGCGCGATACCGGCACACCAAGCGAACGGCTCCAGTCGCCGGAGATCACCAGGCCAGCGAGTGGCGCGCGCAACTCGGTGCGGGCCAGCTTGTCTTCGATCAGGGCCAGACCGGCACGCGTCCGCGCCAGCTGGGCCTCGAACATCTTGGCCTTGCCGCGGTCCAGCACCGCGACGGCCTGGCGATGCTCCTTGGCCAGTTCACTTTCTTCGGCGACCAGGCTGCGACGTTCACTCTGCAGGTCGCGATCGTCGAGGCGGGCCAGCAGATCGCCCTTTTTCACTTTCTGTCCCGCGCGCACCCCGGCCTGTTCGATATAACCCTCGAACGGTGCCACCACCGCACGCTGCACGGCACCTTCGACCACCGCCGGTGCGGAAACCCGGTATTCGCCTCCGCTCAGACCCAGGATCACGAGCAACAACACCAGCAGGGTCAGCAGCGCGCGACGCACGCGGCCTGCCGGCCCCCATATTTTCTGCAGACCTTCGTTTAATAGCGTACGGAGCCGGGTCATCCAGGGCGCATCGCGCGCCCGTCGCAACTCGAGCAGGGGGGCGACCACCCTCGCCGCCTCCTCGCAGCGGGCTCTGGCCTGCCCGCTCCAGTGCTTTGCCTCCGCAAACTCGAAAACGAAGACCAGGGGACGCGCCAGGCCTGCAATCACGGGCACGCTGCAAACGCCCGTCAGACCGCTCGACTCGACCAGGTCACGCTGTGCCTGGTTCGATGCATCCGCCTCGACATCCTGCGGCCAGTGCCGTGTCTGACCGGCATCCGCGGCCTCCTGCATCGCATACTCGACCGCCTTTGCGCGCGCACTTCGCCTTGCCAGTTCGGAGACATCAGACACGGCGAGCAGGCGCACCCTGCCGTCTTTGCTGACCCCAAGACCGACGCGTGTGCAACCCACCCTGTCCGGCAGCAGCGCCAGCACCGCGGTCTCCGCAGCAGCGTAATCGTCCTGGGCCAGCCCGGCCTCGATCAGGGCGCCAAAGACCAATTGATCCGGTGTGTCGCCGGCCTGCCTGATCGCCAGGTTCAGCCAGGCCTCACCCCATCGCAGCAGCTGAATGATCTTGGCCTGACGCCTCAACGGCGCTACAACCTCGATCACCACCGCACCTTCGGCGTGTTCACCCAATTGGAGCGGATAGGCGATCCGAAGCGTCGGCTCGCCATCTTCGGCTGGAGCGGCATTGCCGGTGACCGGGGCACCCGAACGCCGCGCCAGTTCGGCCGCGAGCGCGAGATCCGGCTGGTGTTCGGCGCCCTCCGGATAGTTGACGACAAGGGCCCCTTCGGACACGCCGGCGCCGTGCAGGTCGATATGGGCGACCTGCAGGCCGACGATCAACCTGCGCTGTAGGTCAAACCAGGTTTTGATGAAGGGTTCGGAGACGATCACGCCATTCCCCAGGACAACGGAAACCCCGCCGTCGAACAACAACGACGGGCCTGCATGAACTAGAATATCGGCTAACGAATTACGTTCTTGAGACAGACCGGCTGACGAGCCAGCCAAGGCAGTCAAATGACACAAGATCCAGAGGTGCAGGTAACTGCAGCGGACCTGGTGGCGCGAGCACGCGAACTCACCACCCTCCCCGACATCTATCTGCAGATCAAAAACATCCTGGTCGACCCAACCTCTTCACATGCGAATGTGGCCGACGCCCTCTCCACCGATCCAGCCCTGTCCGCTCGCCTGCTGCGCATAGCCAACAGCGCCTTCTATGGCCGCCCGGGCACCATCGCCACGGTCTCGCGCGCGGTGGGCCTGCTCGGTACGCAGCAGATACACGATCTCGTCCTGGCCACCGCGGTAATTCATGCGTTTGACGGGTTTTCGTCCGATCTTATAGAGCGGCGGGCTTTCTGGCGTTCGGGCCTGTTCGGCGCCTCGGCCGCAAAGCTGCTCGCCGACCAATGCGGCATCCTCGACAGTGAGCGCTTGTTCGTGGGCGGTCTGCTTGCCCCGGTGGGCACCCTGATCCTTTGCCAGGAGTTGCCGCAACAGATGCGAGCGATCCTTGAAGACGCCCGCACGCTTGGTAAAGACATCGCATCCCTGCAGCGTGCACGCATGGGGTTCGATTATGCGCAGCTCAGCGCAAAGCTGTTTTCCTCCTGGCAGCTACCACCCGAGCTGGTGGCACCGATACGGGGCCACACCCGACCGTCTGCTGCGCAGGACTTCCCGCTCGAGGCCGGAATCCTGCATATAGCCACCCAGTTGGCTGCTGCCCGGGCCGATGGAAAGAGCCTGAACGAACTGGTGCCCCGGCTGAACAACGACGCCTGGGATATCACCGATCTGTCGATCGCCAAGCTGGAGGAGATCGACCAGGAAGCCCAGGCATTGACCGAGGATATCGCCCACGTGCTGCTGAATGCCGCGGCCTGAGAATCCTCAGGAAATACCTGTCGGGCTGCGCCCGACGTGTTTCGGCAGGCACAGCCTGCCCTACGAGAAAAGAGCTAACCGGCAACCTTGCGCGGTGGCGGCTCGTTGAGCACACCCGCGACGACCGAATCCACGTCCTGCGCGGCGGTCAGACCGGCCTGGCTGGCGGCACGAACCAGGCGACGGATGTCTGCCGGACTGGCCAGCAATGCGGTTGCCTGTTCACGGGATACCGGCCTACTGAACAGGTAGCCCTGAATCTCATCGCATTGCAGATTCTGCAGCACCTGCAACTGGCGACTGTTCTCCACGCCCTCGGCCACCACCTGCAGGCCCAGGCTGTGCGCCATCGCAATCACGGCACTCACGATCGCCGTATCGTGGGTATGCGAGGGGAAATCACGTATGAAAGAACGGTCGATCTTAACCACGTCGATCGGGAAGCGTTTCAGGTAACTCAGCGAGGAATAACCGGTCCCGAAGTCATCCAGCGCCACGCGCAGACCGGCCTCGTTGAGGCCATCCACGATCGATGCCGCCTTTTCCAGATTCTGCACCAGTGCCGACTCCGTGATCTCCACCGTCAACGAGCCCGGCCTGACACCCACACTCTCGATCATTGCAACCACCCGCTCGGGCAGGTCCGACCGGCGCAGCTGCACGGCAGAAAAATTGATCGCCATCATCAGCTTTTCGTATCCGGCATCGTGCCACGCCTTGAGCTGCTGGCAGGCGTTCTGTAAAACCCAGTCACCGATATCGTCCATCAGACCGGCATGCTCGGCCATCGGGATGAAACGGTCCGGGCGCACCAGACCCAGTTCCGGGTGACGCCAGCGCAAAAGCGCCTCAAAACCTGCAATTCGTCCACTTCGCATGTCGACCAAAGGCTGGTATTCGAGGAACAGCTCATTGCGCTCAACCGCCCGGTGCAGATGGCCCTCTACGCGCAATTGCTCACCGGAACGTGCATTCATTTCGCTGCTGAAAAACAGGCAGACATCGCGCCCGGCCGCGGCCTTGGCTTCGCGCAGGGCGGCACCGGCATTTGCGAGCAGGGTTTCGGGATCCTCGGAGTCGGCTGGATACAGACTGACACCGATGCGCGTATCCAGCACCACTTCATGCCCTTCAAGCTGCATCGGCTCACGCATCGCGGCAAACATGCGCTGCGAAATCCAGGTCGTGGACTCTTCGTCTTTCATATCCGTCAGCAGAACCACGAACTCGCCGCCACCGACGCGCGAGACGCTGACGCCGATATTGCGGTCCTCGTCGATCGCAACCGTATCGGATGCGCGCAGGGTCTTCTTGATCCGCATTGCGGCAAGTTTCAGAAACTTCTCCGCTGCGACAGTGCCATGCGTATTCCGTATCACCTGCAAGGTATCGATGTCGATAAACAGGACGGCGAGGCGGGTACCGAAACGTCGACCGCGCTCGAGGCCCTGGGTGATTCTGTCCATCAACACAACCCGGTTCGGCAGACCGGTGGTCTCATCGGTCCCCTTGGCGCTGTTGACCGAGGTTTCACGTACCATGAGTTCGAGCTCGACGATTCGGTCGCGCAGCCGTTGCTGTTCAACTGCATCGACAACATCGACAGCCGGCTGACTTGAGGTTGTCTCCCGCACACTGGCTGCAGCGGGCTCTGCAGATGCCGGGCTCTGCTCTCCCTCTACCAAGCCCGTGTGTTCTTTCGCCTCGGACCAGCGCACGACACGGTTGCGACCCGATTCCTTGGCGACATACAGGGCCTTGTCCGCGAGATCGACCAGCGAACCCGGGGTTATTTTCCCACTGGTATCGGTGGACACACCGAAACTGGCCGATATGCGAAGCGAACTGGTGAATCTTGCACTCTTACCGTCATGGATGGCCTCGCGCATACGCTCGGCGACTTCGGCCGCTTCAGCCTCGGTCGCGCCGGGCAGAACGACACAGAACTCCTCTCCACCGTAACGACCAACCAGGTCTTCGGCGCGCGCGGTATCAGTGAGGATGCCGGCCATCAACTTGATCACCTTGTCCCCGGTCGCGTGCCCGAAACGGTCGTTGATCGATTTGAAGTGATCGATATCGGCCATGATGCAGCTGATGGGCTCACCCTCCGCCGCCGCCTCTCCCAGCAGGGTCGCCAGACCATCGAACAAAGATCTGCGGTTGAGTGAACCGGTCAATGCGTCGCGGGTCGCCAGAACCTGCAACTCGCGATTCTGACGCGAGATCTCCCGCTGGCTCTGTTTGAGTCGACCGAGCGCACCCTCGAGATCGGTATTCTTACGCTCCAGCTCGGTAACATCATCAAAGGTCACGACCGCGCCGCGTACCGATCCGTCCGGCGACTTTATCGGCGCCACATTGATCGCGAAGCTGATCAGTTCCTTTAACGCTGTGCGCAGTTTGAGCTGTTTCGAGGGCGGCACCTCGCCGCCATCCAAGACCGGCTTCCACGGCAGATCAGACCTGACCTTTTCATCCACCCCATCGGGCAAACGCCAGTCCAGTGCAGACAACTCGGTACCCAAGAGGCCTTCCGAAACCTGCCCGAATTTTCGCTCGAATTCTTTGTTTGCAAGAACGACGCGGCCGCCCTTGTCGAGTATGACCAGCCCCTCGGCCAGTACATCCAGTGCGGCACGCACCCGATCGGGCACCACCGCGCTCGGGTCGAGTTCATTCAGGGCGCGCTTGAGGAATATCCAGTAGGCGCCGAAGCCGGCTACCGCAATAAACAGGATTACGCTCGCTATCGAGCCCCCGCGCAAGAACATGAAAACCATGCTGTCGAAAGGCTGGAAACTGACCTCCATGACGCCCCAGCGGCCGGTTTCTCCGTGGATCGGAACCTGGATGTGGGATGAAGTCGATTTATCGTCGCCCGGGGGTTCCCAATGCTGCAGGTGATCGCCCGCCATGGCCAGCAGCCTGCCGTCGGCTGCCCTCAATCCAACCGAAAGCACGTTTTCGTTGCGTTCCTGCAGGGCAACGACCGTCTCGCTAACCGAGTCGATGCGCCCCTCGGCAAGGTCCTGCGACACCTGCACCGCCAGTGCCTCCGCGATGGCTTTGCGTGCCGCGAGCTCCGCCCGCTTTGGGTCCGGGGTGAGACCCAGCATGTCGCCCACGAGCAGCAGGCTGACCGTAAGCAGGATCAGTCCAATGGAAAGACGGATAATGGGCGATACGTTGGGCAAACTACTTTTCCCTAAACTCCAGGTTAATCCGGTCCAGCGCCAAACTAGCGCTCGAACAGGTCATCGACGCTCGTGTCTTTGTCGGCGCCATCCGGCGATTCATCGTCTTCCGCGTCACGAACGGCCTTATCCTTTCGCCCTTTGTCCTCCGCCAGGACCGGCATCGGGTCGAAATGCCGCCAGGTCGGCATCGCAGCCAGGAAACTCGCGGCCATCGAGCCCGCGCGCAGGGCCCAGCTGACGAATCCGGCCGTCAGACTGATCCCTACACCCGCCGCAGCCTCGGCGCTGAGCTGCATCTTCCTCTCCTGCTCCTCGACCGACTCGTCCAGGTCGTTCGCCATCTTGTCCAGCCCATTCCAGAACTCCTGGCTGAAACGGGCCTCTGACATTTCGACGCTCGCCGACGTGCTGTCATCCTGCCAGAAGGATTTCAATTCCTGCAGGAATGTCTGCGCCGCCTCCACGTCAGGCTTAGCGGCAGCGGTTGTCGATTTTTGAATGCCCGAGGCGTCGTTCGGCCGCGCATCGTTGATGACGCTGAGGAGGATCTCACTCGGCTCCAGCGGCTCGAGCACTGCGGGATTCTGGCCGTATCCTGACGGTTCGCCCGTTTCGGGCTCACCGGCAGTGGGGTCCGTCCTGCCTGCGGGCGGCGGCTCTTCCGGATCCGGTTCCTCTTCCACCGGAGGTTCGATCCGACCTTCAGGCGCCGGTGGTGGCTCGATCGGCGGGGGTTCAGGGGTCGGCCCGGGTGGCGGCGGGGGCTCGACGGCCGGCGGCGGCACCGCCTCTGCGGCACCGGCGATCGTAATGCTGACAAGCTGGGTCGAACCGTCGGATGCTGTGAAGGTATGGGTATCGGCGAGGCTGCCGCCGGCCCCCAGGGCCTGGACCGCGGCATGGCCGTTGTTCAATGTATAGCTCCAGCTGCCCCCGGCGAGCTGGAAGTCGCCATAGCCGTTGTCACCCGGCACACTGGCCTCATCCGGGAAGCTGACCGGATTGTCCGAGGTATCGACATCCGTGATGCTCAGCGTGCCATTGGCAACCAGGATGCCGTCCTCGACCACCGCGCCTGCCATCACGCCGCCGATCACCGGGGCGTCTTCGCTGCCATTGATGGTCACGGTGACGTTGTGGTTGGTGCCGTCAGCGGTGGTGACGGTCAGGACATCGTCGACGCTCTCGCCGGCATCCAGCTGCTGGATAGAGGCCTGCGTATTGTCCGCCTCGTAGTCCCAGTTGCCGGAGGCATCGATGATGAGATTGCCGTGGGACCCGGCTATGCTGCCAGCAACGAAGTTCGATTCACCCGCATCGGGGTCCGCGATGGTCAGTGCGCCTGCTGCTTCCAGCAGGGTATCCAGGTCGGGATCGACGTCTTCGGTCACGGCGCCCGTGTTCACGCCGCCGATCACGGGCGCATCGGGTGCCGGATTCACCGTGACCGTGAAGGTGCTCTCGACCCACAGGCCACCGGTATCGGTGGCGCGCACGGTGATGTCGGCGCTGCCGTTGGCATCCGGCGCATAGTCCAGGGTCAGGTTGCCGCCCGCAATGTTGGTCGAGGTAAACAGGCCGGCATTGGTGTTGTTGGTGATCGTGTAGGTCAGCGCCGGGTCCAGGTCCTCGACATCGGCAAAGGCGGCGTACAGATCCACCACCGTGTTCGGATCATCCTCCGTGACCGTCACATTCGCGATGCCAGACGTCGTCGGCGTATCGTTGGCCGGATTGACCGTGACCGTGAAGGTGCTTTCCACCCACAGACCACCGGTATCCGTTGCCCTGACCGTGATATCCGCCGTGCCGTTGGCATCCGGCGCATAGTCCAGGGTCAGGTTGCCGCCCGCAATGTTGGTCGAGGTAAACAGCCCGGCATTGGTGTTGTTGGTGATCGTGTAGGTCAGCGCCGGGTCCAGGTCCTCGACATCGGCAAAGGCGGCGTACAGATCCACCACCGTGTTCGGATCATCTTCCGTGACCGTGACATCGGCAAGGCCCGTCGTGGTCGGGGTGTCGTTCTGCGGATTGACCGTGACCGTGAAGGTGCTTTCCACCCACAGACCACCGGTATCCGTTGCCCTGACCGTGATATCGGCCGTGCCGTTGGCATCCGGCGCATAGTCCAGGGTCAGGTTGCCGCCCGCAATGTTGGTCGAGGTAAACAGCCCGGCATTGGTGTTGTTGGTGATCGTGTAGGTCAGCGCCGGATCCAGGTCCTCGACATCGGCAAAGGCGGCGTACAGATCCACCACCGTATTCGGATCATCTTCCGTGACCGTGACATCGGCAAGGCCCGTCGTGGTCGGGGTGTCGTTCTGCGGATTGACCGTCACCGTGAAGGTGCTCTCGACACCCACAGGCCACCGGTATCCGTTGCCCTGACCGTGATATCGGCCGTGCCGTTGGCATCCGGCGCATAGTCCAGGGTCAGGATTGCCGCCCGCAATGTTGGTCGAGGTAAACAGCCCGGCATTGGTGTTGTTGGTAATCCTGTAGGTCAGCGCCGGATCCAGGTCCTCGACGTCGGCAAAGGCGGCGTACAGGTCGACCACGGTGTTCGGGTCATCCTCCGTGACCGTCACATTCGCGATGCCAGAGGTCGTGGGCGTATCGTTGACGCCCGTTATCGTAATGGTTGCCGTAACGGTATTCGAATCAACCGATCCGTCGTTGGCGGTGTAGGTAAATGTCTCGGTCGCCTGTTCGCCCACATCCAGGTAGTCGAAGGCACCGTTCGGATCGTAGTCGAAGCTGCCGTCTGTTGTGTTCAAGGTCAGCATACCCAACATCCCGGTGGTATCCAGGTTGGTGACCGAGAGCGTATCGAGATCAATATCGGAATCGTTTACCAGAACGCCGGCAATTGCCGCTATGTTCAACACCGTGTTCTGGTCGGTGATATACCCCTGATAGCTTGGTGTCGCGGCGGCACCTTCACTGCCACCCAGGACGCCGTCGTTGCCGAATGCCGACTGATCGATAACCGCACCACCAGCGGCCTCGTCGAGTCGCCAGTTTCCTACCAGGCCGATCTCAGCACCGGTCAGCTGCCCATCCTTGCTGGACTGAATGTCACCGAGCGTGCGCGTCGTGCTCCAGACGCGTACTTCATCAATCTGGCCCTCGAAACGTTCTGCCGTATCATTGCCCCGCCCGCCGATCATCAGGTCATTGAAGGCCGGATACACATCGCCGATAGCGCCGGACTGGGAAAAAGTATCGACCAACTCACCATTGATATAGGTTTTCGCCTCTCCCGCGACACCATCGTAGGCAACGGCAACGTGACTCCATTCGCCCAGGGTGACGAACTGTCCGGTGTAATGCCAGGCCCACGTGTTATCAGACTGGGCAACCGCAAACAGGATTTCGCCCGTGTCCGCAATGATCCCCAGTTCGTATTCACCCTCCTTGTTGAGAATGAGCTGCGAGCCAGTGCCCGTCCCGGCGGGATTGATCCATGCCTCCATGGTGACCTTGTTGGTCATCTGCAGGCTGGCGTGATCCGCTATCTCTACAAAGTCATCCCCGTCAAAGGAGAGATGGACACCATCTGGCTTTGCAATGGGGGCATCGTTGACCGGGGTCACCGTTATGTTGATGGTGTCGTCATCGGTAAGTGGTCCACCGGAACCACTGTTGCCCTGGTCATCCGTGATTATGCGGACGCTGGCGATACCGACATAGTCCTGGGTCGGCGTGAATACCATGCCGTTCAGCGCATTGTTGATATCCGTGAGGCTTCCACGGAACTCGACGATGGCGTCATCGGTACCGGTGCCGACATCCAGGATCAGTCCGGCAATGCCCGACAGCGAAAGCGTGCCGTTGGTGATCTCAAGGCGCACCTTCATCTCAGAAGCACCGGCGTCCACATCGCCGATCGAGATCAGATTGTTGTTGGCGGCGTTGAAGGTCAGCGGGGTATCCTCAGCCGTGACCTGGATACCCATGCTGCCGTCGGTATTTTCGAAGAAACCGACCGAGTCGCTGGTATAGGCGGCACCGACCACGTCCAGGTCCAGGTCACCGTCCATGTCGGCCACGGCAACCGCACGTGGACCGCCAGCGTCGAGCGTGATGGCCCGTTCAACGAACGACGGCGAGGCCGCACCGTCGCTCTCGTACCAGGAGAACTGATTCTCCGTGTAGGAGGCCGCGACGATATCGGCATCGCCGTCGCCATCCAGGTCCGCAACCTCAACATCCCGTGCCCCGGCGGCGGATGTCGACACGATGTTCTCGGTAGAACGTTGGCACCACCGGGCTGCCATCGTTCTGGTACCAGGCGATCTTGCCGTCGAAGTAGGACGCCACAACCAGGTCGTCGTTGCCATCACCATCGACATCCGCGATCTCCATCGACATCTGGCCCAGCAGCGTGGTGGTTACCGAATGACGACTGAACGCCGGATCGACCGCACCGTCGTTCTCGAACCAGTCGACCGTGTCCCCCACATAAGACACAGCGGCGACATCCACATCGCCGTCGCCGTCAAGGTCTCCAGCGACGACAGACTTCACGCCGTTGGTCAAATTGGTGATCACATTGCGGGTGAAGCTCAGGCCGTCGTTTTCGTACCAGACGACCTCGTCGGTATCCTGATAGCCGACGAGCACGTCGGTATCACCATCGTTGTCCAGGTCGGTCGCATATACCGTCGAGGCCTGT
Organism: uncultured Gammaproteobacteria bacterium; assembly: GCA_963759055.1. Lineage (GTDB taxonomy): Bacteria > Pseudomonadota > Gammaproteobacteria > Chromatiales > Chromatiaceae > Thiosocius. Next base: position 13,949 of record CAVWYD010000009.1, on the reverse strand, counting down.
CCCTCACCCAGCGCGATGGTGTGCGCCGTAAAGGTCGGTGTACCCACAGGCCCGGCACCTCGTTCTCGTACCAGACGACCGACTGCTGCTCGTAGGCGGCCGACAGGATGTCCATGTGGCCGTCCCCATCGACATCGGCGACGAACACCTCCCTCGCCCCGAGGACACCGGTCGCGACATCGATCGCTGTCAGATTGCCAGCGCCATCGTTCTCGTACCAGACGATGCGATCATCGCCGTATGAGGACGAAACCAGGTCTATGTCACCGTCCCCATTGAGGTCGGCCGCATGGATATCGGTAACGCCGTCGATACTGCTGCTGGCCACCGTCTCGGGCTGCGGCGTAAGAAGGTTTACCGGGGCATCGTTGACCGGCGTGACGGTTATCGCAAAGGTGTTTTCGTAGGCCACACTTGCCGTGTAAATTTGATAGTTGCCGTCTCGATCGGTCACGAAAGCGACGCGGGAACCGTCCGGCGACCACACCGGTTCCTGGTCGTCGTCGAGGTTGTCGGTGAGGCGGACCTGGTTGGAACCGTTCGCATCCATGATGTAGATTTCGTTATTGCCATCCCGGAACGAATAGAACAGTATCTTCGAGCCATCGGGCGACCAGCTTGGCAGGGCGTCCAGGCCGGCTTCATTGGTGAGACGGGTCTGGTTGGCGCCATCTGCGTCCATCACATACAGTTCGTAGTCGCCGCCGTCACGCGTCGACTGGAAGGCGATTTGTGACCCGTCCGGCGACCATTCGGGACCTCCGTCGACGGCCGTGTTGAATGTCAGCTGGGTCTGATTCGAGCCGTCTGCATCCATCACGAAGATTTCCTTGTCGCCGTCACCATCACGCTCGGACTTGAAGGCGATTTTGGTCCCATCGGGCGACCAGACCGGGGCATTGTCGTCACCGACAGCGGTGGTAAGCCTGGTCTGATTGGATCCGTCGGCATCCATCACGTAGATTTCGTGATTGCCGTCGCGCGTCGATGCGAACACGATCTTCGTGCCATCGGGTGACCAGGCGGCCTGAAAATCGCTGCCGGGGTCGCTGGTCAGTTGAATCGTGTTGGTGCCATCGGCGTCCATCACGTAGATGTCGAAGTTCCTGAAAAACAGGATCCGGGTGCCATCGGGCGACCAGGCCGGATGCTTCTCGTCCGCCACGCCGTTCGATATATTGGTCAACTCCGTAAGGCCGAGCAGCGTAGGCCCGCTGGCGTAAAATCCCTGTCCGTCGTCGACGGTAAAGCTGAAGCCGTCCGATAGTGTTTCATTGCCGTCGTGGACGTAGACGACCTGGCTGGCATCGACCTGCGCCTGCGTGAATGTCGTGATCGCCACATCCGGAATTGGTGGTGAGTTCGAGTTGGCCGTTGACCGGGCTCGTCGTAATCGAATAAACCACAGACGAAGCCGGCTGGTTCGCATCGTCGTAGCGCAGTTCAGCGTTGGTGATGAGGGTTGTCGAACCTTCGGAACCGTCAGCCCCGTGTTACTGACTTGAGTTGGAGCGGCTGGGCCTCGGATTTATCGCAACATTGGCAGCAAACTCCGATGTCGAGCCGTAAGCCAGGGCATCATCGACACCGACCTGGGCTGGGGCGTCGATTCGGGTAGCAGTGGCGGTGACAGAATCACCCGCGGCCAGAGTCACCCCGACAGCGTGACGTTGGAGAACGTCGCATCGCCGCTGCCGTCCGTGGTAACCGTCGTGCTACCGAGATAGAAACGACCCTCGCCGTTCGTAGGATCTTCAGTGCCTGACGCATTACCGAAAAACTCGATCCGGTACTGGGTGCTCAGCCCGTCGGTATCCAGCGTGCCGCTCAGCGTTAGATCGGTGCCGGACAGATCGGCCTGGGTGATGACCGGGAAATTCTGAAAACTTATCCGTCCCATCATTTGGGTCGTTGCTAGTTACACCGTCACCATCGGTGGTGCTGCTGAGGTCGATCCCGATCCAGGTATTTTCGGCGATCGCATTGCCCAGGATGGTATTCCCGACGGGTATCGCCATTCGAGACGAGTACACCGTTACGCTCGTTTCCATAGATCAGGTTGCCTGCACCACTCTCAGTTCCACCGACCAGATTGTCGCTGCCGCCGTTGATCCAGACACCGTTTCTGCCGTTCCCCAGGTCAACGGTTCCGGTGACATCGGTGCCGATGTAGTTGCCCTGGATGGTGTTGTTGTCTCCGGACACAACAACACCGTTGTATTTGCTACCGGAGATGATGTTGCGCGCCTGGGGCGTCGTGCCCCCCACGGTGTTGCCATCCGCCTGTATATCAATGCCTGAGCCGCCGTTTGACGGCGGTGGATCCGTTTCAAGTATGGATGTTCCCAGGGCATCGACACCGATGTAGTTTCCGACAACAGTATTCCCACTGCCCGCGGTGGCCTCGATCTTGATGTTGTCGTCGTTGTTGCCGGCGATCACGTTGCGGTCGGCGTTCGTCAAGCCCCGATGGTGTTATTGCTCGCACCATTGGTGAGCAGTATACCTGCCAGATCGTTACCCCGGTCGAGCATTCCCGTGACGTCCGTACCGATATAGTTTCCTGCAATGGTGATGTTGTCGGCACCGTCCACCACGATGCCGACACCAGTGTTGCCTGAGATGACGTTACCCGCACCCGCCGTTCCAATCGTGTTGCTGTCTGCACCGCTTTCGATGCGTACACCGGCCCCGGTGTTGCCACGGTCGAGTGTCCCGGTGGAATCCGTGCCGATCAGGTTGCCCTGCAATGTGTTGTTCGTGGTACCCGGGATCAGATTGTCGCGGATCAGCACACCGGCGCCAGTGTTACCCGAAATGACATTGCCGTCATTGGGGCCAGTCCCACCAATGACATTGCCCGATGCACCATCAGTGATCAGAATGCCTTCGCCAGCGTTGGCAGATACCGCCCCTGTCGCATCGATTCCGATCCAGTTATTCTTGACGACATTGTTGTTGGCCGGCCCCAGCGTGCCGTCGATCTCGATTCCCTCATCCTCAAAGCTGTGAATGATGAAACCGGTAATGGTTGAGTCACTTGTGCGCAGCCACAGGCCTGCAGACGCGCCTGTGGCGTCAGTGCCATCGAGCTGGATCATTGGGATACCGGCATAGTCGCTGTCGGTCGTCCCGTCGAGGATCACGGCGTCCGCAAGGGTTGGGAGCGCACCATTGCTGCCGTCTGCTGCGTTGCCAACATATATGGTGTGCACGCCACCGACGAGCGGATCAGGGATCTCAAAATTGATCGACATCGGCAACATCACCATTGGGTGTCGCGTTCGCCGCCTCCATCGCCTCGCGTAGCGAGATCTTTCCGTCAGCACCCTTGTTCAGCAGCAGATTCTCTATCGATGAGGTGTCGCCGTCCGAGACATCACTCGTGGTATCGACAGTCAGCTGACTGTAGTTGTGAGAGCGCGAGTGCATAAGGGTTCTCCTGGGCTCGCGGTTGTTATCGAGGCCGACAAGACTCCCATCCAGGAACATGGTTGCCGTGCCAGCGGTAGTACCGATGCCCGTTGAGGTCAAGTTCAGCACAAAGACATCGTTCATATCGACCAGGAGGTTGTTGCCGCCGACGCCCGACACGTTGTCATCGACATTCAAGGTCACCAGCAACGAGCCCTCGGCAAGCGCCTGGCCGCCGACTGTGGTTGCGGCCTCGACAACTTCGATACCGCGTAGCCTGTTTGCGTCGATACCAAGATTGCTCAGATCGATGAAAGGCGTTGTCGAACCTGTAGTGGTACCCGATCCAACTCCGGTGGGTTCGAAAAGATCGATTGAGGTCGTGCCGGACGCTTCGGCAATAACCAGAAAACTACCGGCCGCGACATCTGTACCACCGATGTTGGTGTCCTGTTCGATCAGGGTCACGCCCTTGAGGTCGTCCGCGACAACATCGTCCAACAGAATAGTGAAGGTACCCGAGCTGTAATCGTTGAAAGCGGTCGGACGAAAGACCAGTAGATCCTGATCGTCCACCGGCATGTTCGAGCCGGTTGATGAGTAGGCAGCGAGGATGGTTTCGTCTTGCAGGAATGAAACCAGCACGTCGCCGGCCTTCAGGTCGAAGGTATTGGCCCCACCGCCAACCGTGATATCGCGACTGACAAAATGCATTGCGCCGACATCGACTGCATCCGTCGTAAAGGTATCGAAATCGATGACCAGTGACAGATCACCATCGGTAGCTGCTCCATGCGCAAGATCGGGCCCGCCAAAATTCAGTACCTGACCTTCGGTCCATCCGCCCGGCAGCCCGTCCGCACCAGGTCCCGCGACATTGCTGTCGGTACTCAGCCACAGCGTTTGTTCCAAGCTTCCCTGCCATGCCGCTTGTGTCGCTGCATCGATGGCGACATCGGCTTCAATCAACCCGGCACGGTACTCCAACTCCCAGTTACCACCCAGGCTCGCATGCCCTGTCAGATCTGCGGAGGCGGCGACGTCGGCGACGGTTAGCCGGGCAAGTGTATCGACCAATGCTTCTCCGGCCGACGTGGCGGCGAGGTCACAGCCGTAGATCAAGATGTCGCCATCCCGGCTGAGCGCCTCGCCCCAGGCGCGGAAGGTATTCGCCTCGCGCTGCACCAACGCGAGATCGATGTTGTCGCCGGCCATCTGAATAGTGCCGTCGCTGCCATGGCTGATCAGATGGATTGCGTCGAGGTTGCTGCGCGAGGCCAGAATCTCGCTGATCTGCTCGATGCCGCTGCGTTGTGGGTCGAGCATGACGACGTCGAGTCGCGTGTCTTCACCACCCGTTGCGTTGACACCCGCAAGCAGGATCTCGTAGTCAGGCACACTGGGGTCGACGATGATCAGTTCATGGCGGACATCTTCTGATGCCTCGTCTGATGGTAAAGCTACGTCGGGCTCATCAACCGGGCCGACAACAGGTAGCTCCTGCACCGGTTCAATTGAATCACCACTGCTTTTTTCCGCTGCGGCCTCGAAAGCCTCGTAGGCCCGCGCCAGGATCTGGTCGACATCGGCATTCAATGGGTCGTCGGGATCGAAGTCAGGGACGTCGAGACCGGGCAGATCGGCAGACAGCAGTATCCGCGGCTCCAGTGATTCGATCACCGGCGCCTGGCGTTTCTGCTTACTGTCTTCAGATTCTTCTTCTTCGACACTTATTTGCCACCCGAAAACCAGCGATCGACTAACGGCGATCACGCACGAGTTGTGCGTACACACAACCACGCATTGGTTAGCGGCATATGCGCTAAGTGCTTGACGAGAATGCCAATCTTGAGAAAAAAGCGACTATCGGCGAGTGCCCTGGGAGTTTTCGGAATGACGCAGAAGATCGTAGGGCGGGTTCCAGCCGCCGAATGAATGTCAGGCGCAGCCTGACCTACATTTAGCGGCCTGCGAGATGGTTGCAGAAACCGTGGGTGGACTCGTTATTGCCATCGGGCACGGGCAGGTTGGCCAGCAACTCGCCATTGGCTTCAGACGGTGCACCGCGGATAACCAGGAAGTGTTGGGAGCCCTTCTTCTTCCATGGCAACAGCTCGGCGGTAAAGCCCTTTTTCGCCAGTTTATCGATCTCTCTCTGCGCGATCTTCTTGCTGTTGTACAGACCAAGCGAGACGCGCATCGGCTTGCTCGATTTCCTCGGTACATAGTAATCGTGTGATGCCCGCCGCTTTCAGTCTCGCGGCCAATGCCTTTGCCTCGGCACGATTGGCGCAGGACGGGTGAAGCGATCATGTAGCCCGACGATATCGATGCCGGAACGGACTTGATGTCGACATAGAGACCGGCCCGACGCAGGGTCACGACCTTCTTGGTGGCCTGTACTTCGTCGTTGTAGGGTCCTGCAAGGCGACACTTCGGTAAGGCATTGACCGGCTCGACGTCTTTCGTCTCTTCTTTTTCCGGCACCGATACGGCTGCTGCGACTGTTTCTTTCTTTTCAACAACAGCTGCGACGACTGGAGTTTCCGCAACTGCTTGCACCGCCTCGGGGGGCAAGATTGGCGCAGTGACCTTGGCGATCGTCGTCTTGCCTTCGGCTGGTTCGGTGTCGCTGCTCACAGCACGCTCAATGGGCTTGATTGCGGCAGGCGCAGAGCTTGGCCACCTTTGGCGGGACCCGCTTTTTGATCACTTTTGGTGTCGAGGCCACTGTGCGCACCTCGGTGACATCGATTTTGGGTTCCACCTTTTTGGCATCGCTTTTCACAGCGCGCCGGATCGGCGTAACACCGGCCGGCAGCTGTACGGCCGTTTTCTGTTCCACCGGCTTTTCAGTGACGACCGGCTTTTCGATCGCCGGTTCATCGGAGGCATCGGCTAGCGTTTCTTCGGGCCCCGAATCGACAACTTCGGCAGTCGTCTCTTCGACCGGCACCACCGGCTTTTCGACCAGCTGCATGCGGCAGCGCAGGCCGGCCGGGAATTTTCTGGTCAGGATTGGGCATGGTCAGGCGGACACCAAAGGTGCCGCTCGCAACATCGGCAACCTGGTCGACACGGCTCACGGTCGCGTGCCAGCTCTCCCCTTCCACGTTATCGGACCACACCTCGGCATACATACCGTTGCGGATCGTCCCCAGCTGCTCGACCGGCACGATGACCTCGACGTGCAGGGGATCGATCTGAGCGACCCGCACCACCGGCTGGTCCTCGACGTATTCACCGATTACCTTGAAACGATCCATCACCACGCCGTCAATCGGGCTCGTGATGGTACGACGCTTGAGAATCTCATGCGCGCGCAGCATTTCCAGCTGTGCCAGATCCTTATTGTCACGCGCCTGGCGCAGCTGAATCTGCGCGAGGCGGGACTCGGTCTCGCGCTGATCCATGTCGTTGGTAGAGATCGCCTTGCGACTGAACAGATCCTTGGTGCGTTTGTTCTGACGCTGACCGAAGGCGGCATTGACGCGTCGCAGATCCACCTCGGCCGTCAGCGCGGCACGTGCCCGCGCCAGCTCCAAAGCAGCGCTCTCGACCGATGACTCCAGTTCGGCGACCACATCACCCGCTTTGACGAAGTCGCTGCGGTCGACCTGAACCTTGCTGAGAATTCCCGGCACACCGCTGCCGAGGTCGGCGACCACACTGGGGTTGATCACGCAATCCAGGGGTTCGATCGCGGCGTCGCGCTTTTCCGCGGCCGCAACGGAGACCGACAACGTCATTAGCGTTGCCGACAGCAAGCAAACAAGATGTGAAGAGAGACGCGTATGGTTCACGATGGCACGGAAAACCTTTTTTTCTCGTTGGACGCAACTAGAACTGTTTAACGGACGAGACGGTAGAAGCTTTAGATGCCTAGCTGCAAAAAATGGCATTCGGCGCGGAAAATATGTGCTCGGGCAGATCAGCGGGAATTTTGTTCCCGGCAACCGGAGTCTGAGCAGCGTTTCAGCGTGGAGACGCGAGGTGGTCCGATTCGGGAACCGGATTCTTATCCGGTCGGGCTGATCAGACCTTCAACTGACTCAGCAGCAGCTGTTGCAGGCTGCGTGACCACTGGCGCCATAGCGGTTCGGTACCGTGTTCGAGACGCACATAGGCGCGCCCGCCGATGCCCGTGGTCCGGGTTCCTTCGGGCAGCGCCAGGTCGAACTGAAACAGCTTGCTCACCGCGGTAAGCCCGGTCTCGTCGCGTGTATCGACCGCGATATCACCACCACCCATGGCACCCAAGTGCGGCACTGGGTAGTTCGGTGCTGCCGGCAGGTACTTCACGCAGCAGCGTGGCGGGCAGCGGCTCGGCCACATTGTCGGCCAGGACGACCTCGGCAGAAACCGGCCTTGATCTCAACAGACCCACGCGGTCCTGGTTCACCACGGCACGCACGATCGGGCGCTCTTCCTGGATGACATAGCCCAGCACATCACCCTGTCGGACGTACTGCCCGCGTGATTCATGCGGGTCATGTGCATAGAATCGCCCGGCGACGGCGCTGCGTACCTCCAGGCTTGCGAGACGCTCTTCCAGCTGCTGTCAGTTCGGCGGTAGCCGCCTCGATGTCGTCGACAACGATGGCACCGCGCACGCGACTCTGTTCGCGTTCCGCGAGCTCCTGTATGCGCAGCTCGCGCAAGCGCGCCTGCAGAACGGCACGTCTGGCATCGAGTTCCCTGTCTTCCAGACGGATCAGCAGATCACCGGCTGCAACCGTGGTACCGGATGTCGCTACCACCTCCGCCACGAAACCGTCGGCGCCACTCAGTACCCGTGCCTTGTCATCCAGCCAGACCACTCCTTCGGCCCGGGTGATCAGGGGTGCAGGCAGCACCAGCAGTCCAGCGATCAGCACGACCAGCAAGCCAAGGGTCACGAATCCGCGCACCCGCCGTGCCTCCATGCGCTGACTGGAGAACAGAAAACGCAGGGACAGATACAGCGGCTTGAACACCTGCATCAGGACGGCCCAAACGGCCAACACCACGCCGACGATCAGAAACTCGCCGGCCAGATAAAGCGCTATCCCGACCAGGACAAAGAGACGGTAGATCGGTGCGGCCAGGCCATAGAACGCAAACCAGGCACGTTCGCCATGCGCGGTCGACGGAGAGCGGGCATCCGGCAGGCCAAGTACATATCTCTGAATGAGATAGAGATAAAAACGGCTCGACCGGGACGCCAGATTGGGTATCTCGATCAGGTCCTCCAACACGTAATAGCCGTCGAAACGCAGCAGCGGATTGCCGTTGAACAACAGGGTGGATATACCGCCGACCAGCGCGACATTCAGTGCCAGTTCACGCACCAGCCCAGGCTCCACCAGCAACCAGACCAGTATCCCGAGGGCCGCGAGAAACAGTTCAACGAGGATGCCGGCCGCACCCACCATCGCACGCCTGCGCTTGTCACGAAACGCCCAGGCGGCCGACGCATCGACATAGGGCACCGGCATGAACACCAGCAGATTGATGCCGGTCTCGTGCACCTCCCCGCCCCAGGCCTTCACTGCCAGCCCGTGACCGAGTTCATGCAGCGCCTTGATGATCGGGTAAAGGGTCCAGAAGATCAGCACCTCCGAGGTGCTGAGTGTCTTGGCGCCGATGGCCGCCGCCAGTTCCGAGCCGTTCGCCACCGCCAGCAGGGCCGCAAGGCCAACGACGAACAGCCAGACCCAGGCCGCCGTCCAGGAAAACAGCATGCGCGCCAGGGGGGCCAGGCGGTCCAGCAGGCGGTTGGGATCGAACAACGGTATGCGCAGCGCGAGCGGATTGCTCAGGGCGCGTCGTTTGCGAAAGCGTTGTGACTTGTTGTAGCGGTCGAGAAGATCCTGCGCGCCCATCGGCAGGCCGCCACGCAGCACCTCGGCGGCGTGCAGTTGCGCAAATATCTGCAGAACGTCTTCCTGCTCGAGAACATGGTCCGGGTCGCGACCCAGGTTGGCCAGTTCGAGGATTTCCTGCACCGTGAGGTCGCCATCGAGGCGGCCCAGCACCTCGTAGGCAGTTGCATTGAACCGGGTAAAGCGCCCGGCTGATTCATCATGCAGCAGATACCAGCGTTCGCCGCGGTAGTCCTGCGCCAGGACCCGCACATGTTTGCGCAGACTCGGTCGCAGCGGGGCGACATGTTGCCAAAGCCCTTCGTTTTCGGCCGTCGTCATGCCGGGTAACCCGTCACCATGCCTCAGATCCCCAATGACCAGACCCAGAGACGCAGCCGGTCAAGCAGCGAAGAGGTCCAAACCGTCAGCAGGCTCGCACGCCCGACCACGACCTTGGCCACCCCCTGCATCCCGGGACGCAGGCCCTCCGGCGTGGTCTCCAGTTCACCCTCCACGCGGAAATGGTTGCTCCCCTCATCGGCCGAGGCGACCGGAAAGATGCGCGATATCCGCAGCGGAATGGTTTCATCAGGCATGCCGGTCAGACGCAGGCTCGCCTGCTGCCCGGCTTCAAGCGCCGCCACATCGTGTTCATCCACCTCGAGGGTGACGTGGTAGCCCTCGCTGGGGACAATCTCAAACAACAGCTGACCGCGCTCCACCGGTGCGCCCAGTGCACGACTGAGATCACCGCTGACAAGCACGCCGGCAAAGGGTGCGCGCAGCTTGGTGCGCTGAAGTTGCTCATCGACCAGTCGCAGTTGGGCCTCCGCCTGGGCGATGCGCGCGGACATCATGCTGACCTTGGCACGGTCGCGAACCGCCAACGCCTGCTGATACTCCTTGCTGTGTTTGTCACGCTCGCTCGACCATTTTTCGTGTTCGAGCAACAGATCGCGGTCGTCGAGAATGGCCAGCACCTGGCCCTCCTCGACCTGGTCTCCGGCCCTTGCGTTGGCGCTGGAAAGATAGCCGGCAAATGGCGCGACGACCGCCTGCTGCAACGCCCCTTCCACCGATGAAACCGCTGAAATCCGATGGTCTGTCTGGATCAGCGTAAGCATGCCCAGCACCAGGACGAACGATGCGGCCATAACCTTCAGTCGCAGGTGGCCCAGCACCGAACAGTCGGCCGAGCCACGCGGTCAGAGTCTGCGCGGACCGACCCCATCCGGAGCGGGCCTCGCGTTGTCTGAGGTGAATCAGGGGTCCCAAGCGATCGGCGATGCCGGCCATCAGATCCACAGTGATCTCGTCGAACCCGTTGTTGCGATCCCGGATCAGTATGAGAGCCCCCACCGACTCACCATCGGCCTCCAGTGGCAGGGTACACACCGAACCGTTACCGTCCACGCGCAGCAACTGCTCGTGCGCCTGGGTGGGTAACTTGTCCTGGTCGGAGCCCGCCGGCAGGACGATTAATTCGCCCTGGTCAAGGCATTCCTCCATGGCGAATTCGAGTTGCCCGATTTGAGAAACGCGCCGATCGAACTGCAGCTGATGCGAGATTGACAGCACACGCACCTGCAAACCGACCCAGGTACCCAGGGCAACCTGTGAACAATCGAGGCGCTCCGCGAGAAAGTTGCATAGCTCATGACCGACGACGGCCAGGGGCAGGTCGCGCGAAACCAGGCTGACTGCCTCCAACGCGGCTACGGAGGCCGCGCTGCGTTCGGCGGTTTCGCTGTTTACCGCATTTTCCAGCCACACCATGCCCCACTGCAGCAGCTGCAATACCGCCTGGCGCTGTGATTCTGAACGGATCGCGAGCGCCAGAGCCACCGCGCCGACGACCTCTTCGCCCTTGAACAGCGGGTACGCAACGAAATCAGCGACCTCGGCACCGGGCAGCTCGTTTGCCGAATCCTTTTGCACAACCCGGGTGCCGTCGCTGATCGCATGCTCGGCCACACGACGCAGCGCAGAAGAGTCAAACTCTTGGTCCGGCCAGACCGCAGTCGGACGGAATCCGCCATATCCGGCGCTGCGAATCAGGAACACGGCCCCACAGTGCACACCCGAGACCATGCGACATTGCCAGTCGAGCCAATGATCTACCGGTGTCAAGGGGGCTCTTGTTTCCGATTTCGGCTTTTCGGTCGTTGCCGGTGTCAGTGGCCGTGCGAATTTCCGTAGCCTCATCACGGACACCTGCCGATGCCCCGGGAAGGTCGATCGAAACAGCAGCAGAACCGGCGTTTGTAGCGGACATAGGTAACCAGGCTTTCAATTACGCACTGGAGATAACGGCCGGCGGGGGGTTTTCTTAACGCCGGGAAGCTTGCCTACCGACCATCGAAAATCCTTATCCGTGCCGGTCTGGTGGTCTTTTCGGGAATAAATCGTTGTCGCCGATGCAGAAGGAATCCGGTTCCTACGGGAGGGTGCCCTTCAATGGGATTCTGGTTATTCGCGCAACAGTTGCAGCACGATCGGAATCGCGGGCGGGATACGTTCACTGCCGGAACTGATATTACGGATGATCGAGAGATGGTTGCCCGACACGCGCAACAACGGCACCTCGGCCAGTTGGGCCGACTCCACGCTGACCAGTCCGTCGCCGAGCTGCTCCACCAGCGGGACCACCAATGCCCCGCCGGCGTCGCTTTCCAGGCTTTCGATCAGGCCGGCCAGTGATTCTGCCTCCTCCTTCGCGATCACCCCGGCGATGACGTACATCGCCGTCCCCTCGGGGTAGGCCCGGCTGTTGAGCTCGTTAAGAAACGCGCTGTCGGGGATCAGATCCAGACCGGCCTCACCGGAGCCGTCGAAGATTGAATCCAGCCAGCCGGCTTCACCATCGATCATGCGGCTCAGCTGCTCCCGCAGTTCGCCGAGCCCGCGAAAGCGGGCCAGATAGGACCCATGGTTGGGCGTACCGACCATGATCAGGCGCGCGACCCGTGGCATCCGGCAGTCGGGGCCGTCACAGCGCAAGCGCGGGATTGCTCAACATCTCGCGTGACACCAGCCCGCCCATGCTGTGCGCAACGATCGTGATCTCTTCGGTTTGCCCGGTGAACATGGACTGCAGTTCATCGGCAAACAGCCGCGCCGAATCGCGGATCGGCTGGTCATTGGGGTAATTCAGGACACTGACACCGTGACCCGCGGCATGCAGTGCCGGCGCCAGATTCATCCACACCATGCCCGGGTCGTCGAGGCCGTGCACCAGCACGACATCGGACATACCGGCCTGCGGCTCATGCAGGCGGACGAGGCCGAAACGCGCCTTCGCCTGCTCTGCCTGCTCGGGGAAGATGGATTCGACCGTCGACTTGACCTGCGACCTGATTTCGCGCTCATGTTCCGGGAACGGAGTTCGAACGGCCTGCCAGGCGATGACAAGCAGAACGATGAACAAAACCGCACCAAGCACTCGAGACATCTGCGTATCCCGGCAGTCGATCAGTTACGTTCGACCCGCACCTTCAGCACGGAGCGCTCGTCCGCCTCCAGCACGGTCAGCCTGTAACCCTCTTCCGTCACGTTATCGCCCTGTTTCGGGATATGACGCAGGCGACTGATGATCAGGCCGCCAATGGTATGGGCCTCTTCCACCGGAAAATGCACGTACAGAATATCGTTGACCTCTGAGATCGGCATCCTGCCGCTCATCAGGTGGCTGTCCTCACTCTCGTGCTCGATATAGAGCCGCTGCCTGGGATTGTATTCATCGAAGTCGTAACCGACGTCGATCTCGCCCACCACCTCTTCGAACACATCCTCCATGGTGAGGATGCCCACGGCAGAACCGAACTCATCCACCACAACGGCCATGTGGTCATCACGCGCCTGCAGCTGCGGGAGGGCACGATCGATGGTCTGCTTGGGTGACAGAAAGAGTACCGAGCTCATGTAGTCACTGACCGGCTTGTTCTTGAGTTCGGGGTCCATCAGATCCCACGAACTGAGGGTCATGATGCTCTTGATATTGGTCATGTTGCCGCGGTAGACGGGCAGGCGGTTGAAGCCGTACTTCATTACCGTGCGCACCGCCTCCTTCATCGGACGCGCCTCGATTGACCCCGACCACGTCAGCCAGGGGGATCATTGCCTCACCCACCGTGGTGTCGCCGAAGCGGATGATCCGACGGATACGCTTGCGGTCGATCGTCGAGGGGTTCGCAGCCGATTCGGACACATCCAGCAGCACCCGCAGTTCCTCGCGGGTGATGAACATGGTCTGCGGATCGCTGCCGCCGCCGACGATCCGGGTGATAAAACGCGCCACCCGGCTGAAAACAAAGATCACCGGATAGAACAGATACGAAAAGAAGCGCAGACCATAGATCAGCCGGGTGGAGATGCGTATCCGCCTTCTGCTGAAAGATGCTCTTGGGCACCACCTCGCCGAAAATCAGCAGCACCGGTGTGAGCACGAGCACCGAGATCAGATCACCCGCCGACCCGAACAGATCGATGGCTATCAGTGCGCCCAGCGTCGATATGGTCACCGTGGCGACGTTGGTGCCCACCAGCGTGGTCCCCAGAATGACATCCGGCGTACGGAACAGTTTGAGCACCAGTGCCGCGCCGCGATTACCGGTCTTCGCCTGATGGCGCAGCTTGAGCTTGTCCGAATTCACCATGGCGATCTCGGAACCGGAGAAGAAACCCTTCAAC
>CAVWYD010000008.1:0-51075 GCA_963759055.1 uncultured Gammaproteobacteria bacterium | reverse complement strand
CGCAGAAGAGCTGTACATCAGCGCCCTGGTGGACCGGGCGACCCGCCGTGTCCTGGTGATGGCGTCGCGTGCCGGTGGCATGAACATCGAGGAGGTGGCGGCCGAGACGCCGGAAAAGATCATCACCGCCCTGATCGATCCGGCGGCAGGCGTGCAGCCCTATCAGGCGCGGCGGCTCGGATTCGCGCTTGGCTTCAATGGCGATCAGGTCAAACAGTTTCAAAAGATCCTGTTCGGGCTGATTAAGCTGTTCCACAGCGAAGACGCCAGCCTCGTCGAGATCAACCCCCTGGTGGTAACACCTCAGGGTGACCTGCTGGCACTGGATGCCAAGATCAACCTGGACAGCAATGCCCTTTACCGACACAAGGACCTGCTGGCGATGCGTGACATCAGCCAGGAGGATCCGCGCGAGGCAGCCGCCGCCGCGCATGATCTCAACTACATCACCCTGGACGGCAATATTGGTTGCATGGTCAACGGTGCCGGGCTTGCCATGGCCACCATGGATCTGGTCCAACTGCACGGTGGTTCGCCGGCCAACTTCCTCGATGTCGGCGGTGGCACGACCGCGGAGCGCGTGGCCGAGGCGTTCAAAATCATTCTGTCGGACGACAAGGTCAAGGCCGTGCTGGTGAACATCTTCGGCGGCATCGTACGCTGCGATCTGATCGCCCAGGGAATCATCTCGGCGGTGCGCGAGGTGGGTATCGAAGTCCCCGTGGTCATTCGACTGGAGGGTACCAACGCCGAGCAGGGACTCAAGCTGCTGGATGAGAGTGGCCTGGCCCTGGAGACCGCATCCGACCTCACCGAGGCCGCCGAGAAGGTCGTGGCGGCTGCCGCATGAAATCTTTGGAACGCAAAGGACGCAGAGGTTACGCACAGGTTGCGAAGAAAACTGGGGCTAAGTATCAACATGCTCTGTGGTCTTTGCGTCTTTTCGCGTTCCCGATTTGGAAATCTAATCAATGAGCATACTGATCGACAAGAACACCAAGGTTATCTGCCAGGGCTTTACCGGCAAGCAGGGGACCTTCCATTCCGAGCAGGCCATCGCCTATGGCACCAACCTGGTCGGTGGCGTTACGCCGGGAAAGGGTGGGCAGAGCCATCTGGATCGGCCGGTGTTCGATACCGTGCACGATGCCGTGGCCGAAACCGGCGCCGATGCGAGCATGATCTACGTGCCCGCCGCCTTTGCGGCCGACGCCATCCTCGAGGCTGCGGATGCCGGTATCAAGTTGGTGGTGTGCATCACCGAGGGCATCCCGGTGCTGGATATGCTCAAGGTACGGGCGGCGCTTGCGGGCAGCGACGTGCGCCTGGTCGGACCGAACTGTCCGGGTGTGATCACCCCCGGTGAGTGCAAGATCGGGATCATGCCCGGCGCCATTCACCAGGCGGGGAAGGTCGGCATCGTCTCGCGTTCCGGCACCCTGACCTATGAGGCGGTGTTCCAGACCTCGGTCCAGGGGCTGGGTCAGAGTACCTGTGTCGGGATGGGCGGCGATCCGATTCATGGCATGAACTTCATCGACTGCCTGGAACTGTTCGAGCAGGATCCGCAGACCGAGGGTATCGTCATGGTGGGCGAGATCGGCGGCAGTGCCGAAGAGGACGCGGCCGAGTTTATCGCCGAGAAGGTCAGCAAGCCGGTAGTGGCGTACATCGCCGGCGTGACGGCCCCGCCTGGTAAGCGCATGGGGCATGCCGGTGCGATTATCAGCGGCGGCAAGGGAACCGCGGACGGCAAGTTTGCCGCGCTCGAGGCGGCCAAGGTGGCCACCGTGCGCTCACCCGCACAGATCGGTGCGCGCATGGCGGAACTTTTGGACTAAAGCTGGACTGCTTAAAGAGGAACGCAGAGCGCGCGGAGTATCGCAGAGGACGCTGAGATTTTTGGTTTTCGTATCGCGGGACCCGCTTCGCCCATCGGCACGCCGAGCCTGCCGTACTTGTCTCCTGTAGGTCGGGCTGCGCCCGACGAGCTTATTAGCTTGCCTTTTGTCCGATTTCTCCCCCGTCTTGGTGTAACCTTGGGTGCGTTTTCCATACCGCCACCGCGCCGGCCATGATGGTCAGGAGACCCGTCTAAGTTGACAACCGTTGCACTCGCACAACTGAACCTGATGGTCGGAGATATCGCCGGCAATGCCCGGCGTGTCATCGAATGTGCCGCGCGCCTGCGTGGCAGCGCCGACATCATCGTGTTCCCCGAACTGACGCTGACTTCGTATCCGCCCGAAGACCTGTTGCTGCGCCCCGATTGCGATACGCGGGTGGCGGAAGCCTTGCGCGATATCGCGCGCGCCGCTGTCGGGGTGACCTTGGTGATCGGCTATCCGGCGATGCGTGACGGTATCCGTTACAACGCCGCCGGCGTGTTGCGTGACGGTGTGGTCGATGTCGAATACCGCAAGATGCGGTTGCCGAATTACAGCGTCTTCGATGAGCGGCGCTATTTCGAACCCGGGGCCAATGCCGTGGTGTTCGAGCAGGGTGGGGTGAAGTTCGGTGTCACCATCTGCGAGGACATCTGGTTCGATACCCCGGTCCAGCGTGCGGCATCGGCCGGCGCCAATGTGCTGTTGAACCTGAACGCATCGCCGTTCCACCAGGGCAAGGCGGCCGAACGCGAGGCCCTGGTCGCTGAGCGCGCCGCTGCCTTCGGGGTGTCGGTGGTGTACGTCAACCTGGTCGGTGGACAGGACGAACTGGTGTTCGATGGCGGCTCCTTCGCCGTCGATCGTGAAGGAACCGTCCGCCAGCGAGCGGCGTTCTTTGAGGAGAGCGAGCTTCTGGTTACCCTTGAAGACGGGGTGCCCAAGCAGGGCGAATTGCAGTCGTTTGTCGACGAAGATGCGCAGGTCTACCGTGCGCTTGTCATGGGTACCAGGGATTACGTCACCAAGAACGGGTTTGGTTCGGTGGTGCTGGGTCTGTCCGGCGGTATCGATTCGGCACTGACGCTGGCGATTGCGGTCGATGCCCTGGGGCCGGAAAACGTCGAGGTCTTGTCGATGCCCTCGCGTTACACTGCCGACATCAGCAATCTCGATGCCGCTCGGCAGGCCGAGATTATGGGGGTGGCTTACCAGACAATCCCCATCGAACCTGCGTTCAGTGCCTTTCTCGATATGCTGTCGGACACTTTTGCCGGTACCCGGCCCGATATCACGGAAGAGAATATCCAGGCGCGCTGTCGAGGCATTATCCTGATGGCGATCAGCAACAAGCGCGGGAGGATGCTGCTGACCACGGGAAACAAGAGCGAGATGTCGGTGGGTTACGCAACCCTGTATGGGGATATGGCCGGCGGCTTCGCCCCATTGAAAGACGTGCCGAAACTCCTGGTCTTCCGTCTGGCACGCTGGCGCAACCGGGTAGCGGAGGTCATTCCGCAGCGGGTGATCGACCGGCCGCCGTCTGCGGAGCTGCGGCCGGACCAGAAAGACACCGACAGCCTGCCGGACTACGAGATCCTCGATGGTATCCTGGCCCTCTACGTCGAACAGGATCAATCCGTGGATGCAATCGTCGAGGCCGGTTACGAGCGGTCGGTGGTCGAGCGGGTTACGCGGCTGGTGGACCGCAGCGAATACAAGCGCCGACAGGCGCCGCCGGGGGTCAAGATAACGCGGCGTGCCTACGGGCGGGATCGCCGATATCCCATCGTCAACGGATTCTGATTTAGAATGTTTTGCTTTGGCGCCACTGCCGAAATGACAAATGATCGGGGGAGTCAGTCATGAAGAAGATCGAGGCCATTATCAAGCCATTCAAGCTCGATGACGTGCGTGAGAGCCTGTCGAATATCGGGGTCACTGGTATGACGGCGAGTGAAGTGAAGGGCTTTGGCCGTCAGAAGGGGCATACCGAGCTGTATCGCGGAGCCGAGTACGTCGTCGATTTCCTGCCCAAGTTGAAGATCGACGTGGTCGTCAGCGACGATAAGGTGGAGGCCTGTATCGAGGCGATCACCGCTGCCGCGCGCACAGGCAAGATCGGTGACGGCAAGATCTTCGTATCCAGCGTGGAGAAGGTCGTGCGTATCCGTACCGGCGAGCAGGACCACGACGCAATCTGATCGCGTACGCCGGCCTGTTCCACAAAGACCCCGTATCGCGGGGTCTTCTCACCCACAGATCCCGCGGCAGCAGAACGGCACCGGTCCGCGGTCAGTTCTCTTCCAGTTCGAAGAAATCCCAGATGTCCTGGGTGAGGGGTTTGTCCGCAAGTTCCTGCGGATCGTCGATCAGGGCTCCGGTATTCTCATTCAGGGCAAGTACCCGCTGGGTATCGGTCGCCAGTTCATCCATGCCCAATTCGGTGTAGGCGGCGATCATCAGCTCGAGTGCCTCACGCAAAGCGGGCGTGCGCTGATAGTTTTGAACGACGTATTCGGCACGGTTGGCCGCGGCCAGAAATGCCCCTCGGCGCATGTAGTAGCCGGCCACCCTGACCTCGTGGCGTGCGAGGTTGTTGCGCAGGTGGAGCATGTGGCGAACTGAATCTTCCGCATACTCACTGTCCGGAAACAGCCGGACGACCTCGGAAAAGTCCTTATACGAGTCCAACGCAGCTCCGGGGTCACGCTGTGAGGTGTCGGTCGGCACAAAGCGATCGAGAAATCCCAGGCTGCGGTTGAAATTGATCAGACCACGCAGGTAATAGGCATAAGCCGTTGCCGGATGACCGGGGTGCAGCTTGATGAAGCGGTCCGCTGCGGCAAGCGCGGATTCGGGCTCCTGGAATCGAAAATAGGCGTAGGCGACGTTGAGCTGGGCCTGATGGGCATATTTGCCGAACGGATAGCGCGATTCCAGGATCTCGTAGTATTTGATCGCCTTCTGATAGTTCCCGGAGTTCATCTCGTCGGTTGCTTCGGTATAGAGCTTTTGCTGGCTCCAGCCGAGGGTCTCATCCTTCTCTTCAAAAACGGAGCAACCGGAGAGAAACAGGGCAAACAGCAAAATTGGCCAGACTGTGCGCGACATGGGTGATAATCCGCATTCTTGAAATCCGCCCTTGATTATACCGGAAGCGACTTGACGGATCAGAAACAGGACGAGAACCTTTTGCAGGCCATGGTTGGTGCGGACCTGGCTGGTGCGCGGCTGGATCAGGCCCTGGCCAGCCTGTTTCCGGACTATTCACGCAGTCGGCTGCAGGTCTGGACGCGCGAGGGACGGGTCAGTGTCAACGGCCGCCAGCGGCGTCCGCGCGACAAGGTCGCGATGGGTGACCGCCTGCAGATACTTGCGGTCGCCGAAAACCAGGTCGCCTGCGTTCCGCAGGAAATTCCGCTCAGCATCGTGTTCGAGGATGAACACCTGCTGGTGGTGAACAAGCCGGCGGGCCTGGTCGTGCATCCCGCCGCCGGCAATCCGGACGGGACCCTGCAAAACGGTCTGCTGTTCCATGACCCGGGACTGATCGAGCTGCCGCGCGCCGGCATTGTGCACCGGCTGGACAAGGATACGACCGGTCTGATGGTGATCGGGCGCAGCCAGGCAGCCTACAAGCGCCTGGTCGAAGCGATTGCAGCGCGCAAGGTGAAACGCGAGTATCGGGCGCTGGTCATCGGTAGCATGCCTGCGGGTGGGACCATCGATGAGCCGATTGGGCGGCACCCGACGCAGCGGACCCGCATGGCCGTCAACCCGATGGGCAAGCCCTCGGTGACGCATTTTCGTGTCCTGGAACATTTCCGTGGTCATACCCTGCTCAAGGTAATCCTTGAAACGGGTCGCACTCACCAGATCCGGGTCCACATGGCACACCTGCGCCATCCGATTTTCGGCGATCAGGTATACGGCGGGCGCCTGCACCTGCCGGGCGGTGCGTCGGACGAGCTGAAACAGGTACTGCGCGGATTCAAGCGTCAGGCGCTGCATGCGAAACGCCTGCAGTTGTTGCATCCTGTAAGCAGCCGGCCGATGCGGTTCGAATGTGCGATTCCCGCCGATATGCGTGCAGTGATCGACGCACTGGCACGGGACGCAAATATCCACTGGCAGGACCCCGGATACGAGGACTATGCGGGATTCGATGACAACGACGGCTTCGATGAATATGGCGAAGACGAAGATTGAGATTATCCGGCCACAATGGTCGGCGCCGGAGGCGGTCAGGGCCTGCTCCACGACCCGCATCGGCGGTGTCAGCCAGGGATGCTGGTCCGGTCTCAATCTCGGCGACCATGTCGACGACGACCCTCGGGCGGTGGCAGAAAATCGGGCCCGCCTGTCGGATCAGCTCGGACTGCCGGCCGAGCCGCAATGGCTGAGACAGGTGCATGGCACCGGGGTCTGCCTGCCGGACCGACCGCTGCACTGTGCCGACGCCTGTCTTGACGATCGACCGGGGCGGGTATGCGCGGTATTGACCGCGGACTGTCTCCCCGTTCTGTTCTGCAATTCGGCCGGCACCCGCATTGCCGCCGCTCATGCCGGCTGGCGCGGCCTCCTGGCCGGCGTGCTGGAACAGACGGTCGCGGCATTCGACGATTCTCCCGATCAGATCATGGCCTGGCTGGGGCCTGCGATCGGCCCCGGGGCCTTCGAGGTCGGTGATGAGGTCCGTGATGCCTTCGCCGCCGAGCGCGCGACCAGCGGCAGACATTTCCGGCCTCACGGTGAGGGCCACTGGTTGGCCGATCTTTATGGGCTGGCGCGGGACAGGCTCGCAGGGGTCGGCATTGAGCGGGTCAGTGGCGGTGGTCTTTGCACCTTCAGTGATCCGACACGCTTCTTTTCCTACCGTCGCGACGGTGTTACCGGCAGAATGGCGAGCCTGATCTGGCTGGCACCCTGAACAACACGAGACAATCACCATGGCAAATCATTGGTACATGCTGACCCTCATTGGCGAAGACAAACCCGGGATCGTTGCGGCAATCACCAAGGCCCTGTTCGACTTCGGGCTGAACCTCGGCGAGACCTCGATGCTGCGTCTGGGCGGAAATTTCACCGTGATGATGATGGTTTGCGGCGACCATCCGGAAGCCGCGTTGCGTGACCGACTCAAACCCGTAATCGAGGCGCAGGGCATGTGTCTGAATATCAATCCGATCGAGGCCCACCTGCATGAGCACCTGGTGCCGAATATTCAGGTCACCGTGACCGGCGCAGATCGCGCCGGTATCGTTGCCCAGGTCACCACGGCGTTGGCCGAAGCGGGTTTCAACATCCTCGATCTCGAGTCGGATGTCGCCGGCACCGAGGAAAAACCGGTGTACATCATGCAAATCGCCGGTGTTGCCGATGTCCCGGTGGAATCCATCGGGCGGGCCCTCGAGCCACTGCGCCAGGACGGTGTGGACGTGAATGTGAGCGCGATTGAAACCTACATAGGCTGAGGCACAGCGTGGCAATCCTGGAAATATTGACCCTGCCTGACGATGCATTGAAACAGGTTTCGGAGTCGGTGAGTACGTTTGATGACGAGCTGCGTGCGTTCATTGCCGACCTCGAAGAGACACGTGCGAACGGTCCGGCCGCAGTGGGTATCGCGGCACCCCAGGTGGGCTATTTCAGGCGGGTGGTTATCCTCGATTGTTCGAATACGCGCAAACCGGTGCCGAATCACGGCCATCTGATCCTGGTGAACCCGGAGATCACGCATTGGGAAGGCTACGAGATGGGGCGGGAAGGCTGTCTGTCAGTGCCTGACTATACCGGCAATGTGATTCGGGCAACGCGCATCCACCTCACGGCGAACGACCCTCATGGCGAGCCGCTGGAGTTCGATATGGAGGGTTATGAGGCGCGTGCCGCGCAACACGAAATCGACCATCTCGACGGCATGCTGTTCGTCGACCGGGTGGTCAGCCGGCGTACCGATCTGTTCAAGCGCAAGGTTTACCAGAAAGGCGGCAAGTGACAGTCAGCCCGAAGCTCACTCGCGACAACCGGTCAACGCACTCATCAGTTTGAGTCGTTATCAGCGACTGCCCGGCGGCGGAGGGATCGTCGTTTCCGGCACCGTGAAGGGTCCGGACTCATCGAACCGGGTCAGCGGCAGGGTCAGGGGCGCCCTCATTGAACCCGGCCCCACCGGGACGAACCGCAGCACCGCATCCAGAAACCCGTCGCCGTTGATATCGGCAAAGTCCACCGCGATCAGGCGCAGGCTGGGGCCGTAGGGAACCGCCTCGCAGCTTATGCCGTCCTCGTCATTGAAGATGCGGCCACGCAACAGGCCGTCCTTGAACTCGCACTGCGTGCATTCGACGCCGGCGGGCGGGGCGGTGACATGCTGGGTGAGCGGAAAATAAAGCAGCATGCCAAATGCATCGGTTGCCAATGGGTTGCAGTCTGCCCGGTCCGGGCTCATGCAACGGGGGTCTATCGGCAGATCGCTCAGTTTGGCATTCATGAAATCATAGCCGGAGACATGGTCTTCGATAACCCGCTGCGGAAGGCGATGAAGGATGCGATGGTGACGGCAGTCGCCCTCCAGCTTTTTCCATAAACGGTGGTCGAGGATGCTGCCCCAGCGGGTGGCTCCTTCATTGATGGCCTGCATCACCGCATCGCAATCATCCGGGATCAGGAACGATTGCGTCTGTTCTCTGTTGACAGGTAGTTCGAGGGTGTAATGCGTGACCCTCCTGCCGCTTCCCGGCTCGTAGAAGAACGCCTCATGCGCGTCTCCCGCGCCGACCACGCCTGGAGCGCCAAGCAGTGCGGATATACCAATCGACAAGGCGACGGCAAGGCATCGGCTTGTGCATCGTTGAAAATATTTGCGGGCTTTACAGCCGGCGAAGCGATGCAATGCGGAAATAATAGGATTCATTTTTTTTCATCCTCCTCGATGAGGTCGCCTTTCGCACTTCTGACGCGCCCGATAAATGCCACCCAACGGCAGCTTACGTCACGCGCAAGGTTGAGGAACAGCCTGGAGGCTATGAACGGGTGAAACAGGGTCACATTGGCGATGGCCTCACGACTCAGGACCATCAGCGTGGTGTCGCTCAATGCGACAGCATCCGTCTTACGCGGCTCGTTGGCGAGCAGGGCAACATCACCGAATATCTTCCCGGAGCCAAACTGATCGACGACGGGGGCCTTGCCCTGTCGATCTTGGCGTGGAACCGTGATCTCTACGACGCCTTTCATCACCAGATACAGCGCCGAGCTGTTGTCGCCCTGGCGATAGATCGTCTCGCCGGCCTTGAAATTGAGCAGGGTGCTGGAAAGTACGAACTTTCTGATCTGCCAGGGGCGCATGTCGCGGAACAGGGGGCTGTTCAAAATAACCTGCTTACGCACGCGTACGGACAGGAGGTCCCACAGCGTGACCAGCCTAAGGGACGATATCGCCAATGGCGTGATGACGAAATCCGCTAAAAGTGCGGTGCTAATGACCAGGGCGCTGAGCAGGCCGAACTGGGCGACGGGTGCAAAGCCGGACTGGGCAAAGACCAGAAAACCGACGGTGAGGGCGACCGAGGTGGATACCACCGGCAGTGCCTCTTCATAGAGGGTGTTCTGCATGGCCTTGGTCTGGCTCCTCGATGTGCGCAGTTCCTGGTTGTAGCGCAGCATGAAGTGCAGGGTGTCATCGACCGCGATACCGATCGCGATGGCTGCGGCCATGGTCGTACCGATGTTCAGAGGGATCCCCGCGTAGCCCATCACGCCGAACAGGATGATCACCGGGAAGATATTGGGCAGCGCGGCGATCAGGCCGACACGCAGATCGGTGAACAGGAAAGCGATGATCAGGATGAAAAAGGTCAGGATCAGCAGGACGGACTGAAGCTGCCCGAGGATCATGCTTCTGGTTGCCGACAGCGTCAGTATTGAATCCCCTGCGATCCTTGCGGTCAGCCCGGGGTCCAGCTGCTCGTCCAGAAATTTTCTCAGCTCTGCCCGCATGCTCTTGAGCCGATCGGTCGCGGCGATATCGTGGCGGACCAGAATGCGGGTCTGGCTATAGTCTTCGGTTACGTAGGAACTCACCCGATCATGATCGAGAAAGATCATGAGCTCGGCGATTTCCTCATTGGATGCCGGCACACCGGCATCTTCGCGCTCCTGAAAGGCACTGTTGAGCAGTGTCAGATAATCGGCGAACGAGGTCACCGACATGGAGCTGTCCATTCCCTGGATGAAACGCTGAACCTTGACCAACTCATCCAGGTAGCGCGAATGCACGAAGGTATCCTGAATACCGGATTCGATCACCACGGACACGGATTCCAGGCCGGCAAACTGTTGATTCAGGCTTTGAATATTCTCTGCAACCGGAGATGTCTCACCCAGGCTGTCGATGGGATTGTGATTGACCTGGATCCGTGGAATACCGGAGGCTGCAACGGCTGCCAGAAGCGCAAGTGCAATGAAGGCCTGCAAGCGGTGCCTTGTCAGGAACTGCCAGTAAGCGGCCGACCATTGAAGCGTACGTTCCTCGAACAGGCGCGATCGACCATCGAGCTGCCATCGGCCGGCGAGTGAGAGGGCGGCCGGGATGAAAATCACGGTAACGATAAAATTGAACAGCAGCCCGGTGGAGGCGACCAGGCCGAACTGGCTGAGTGCCTCGATCCCGCTCAGACCGACGGACAGGAAGCCGGCATAGGTGGTAATGAAAGTGAGCAGGACGGTCCGGCCCATCTTGCGAGACATATGCTCAAGTGCGAGCCTGGTGTTTTCGCCACGTCGCTGTGCATGTCTGAATTCCGCCAGGAGGTGCACGTCTTCGGTCGAACCGACCACGATCAGCAGTATCGGTACCGTCGAGGTGACCACATTGATCGGGATGCCCAGCCAGCCCATCAGTCCGAAGGTCCACAGGATGCTGATTCCGGCCGTCAGCAGGGGCGTCAATATGTCGAGCAACTGGCGCAACAGCAGGAACAGGGCGACCAGCAGTGCGCCCACGGCCAGAGGCATCAATGCACTCTGCTCCGCCATGATGCGTTCGCCGATCTCGGTGCGCACCTGGGGGAATCCGATCGGATAGGCCCTGTTGTAGACCTGCTGCAGCGGCAGGGTGGCGCGTTCGAGCGCACTGGTGACCAGGTGATCGTCTACGGGCATCTCCGTGTCCGCGAGGACGACGGCCACGGCCATGGCCTGGCCGTTGTGCGAAACCAGTACATTGCGGATCAGCGGATTGGCGATCGCCTGCGCGAGCAGGTCTCGGCCTTCCTCTGTCGTCTCCGGCAGCTTCGCCAGGTACGGTTGCTTGTCGAGAAAGCCGTCGATGCTCCTGACATGCGGGACGCTGAAAAGGCTTTCCGTGCGCTCGACGAAAGGCAGGGCCTCCAGACCGGTCACCACGCTTTGCAGGACCTGCAGCTTGTCCGGCGCCAGCAGCTCCTGGTCTTCCACGATCAGCAGGACGACCTGCTCCTCGCCAAAGGTCGCCTTGACCTCCTCGTAGTAGGCCCGTTGCGGGTCGTCGGCCACCAGCATCTCGTTCGCCGAGACCCGGACGCGCAGTTCGCCAATCTGTGTGGCAGCGAGGATGGATGCGACAAGCAGGAGTGACAGCCAGATCCATGGCCGATCGGCGAATTGCAGTAAAAGGCGTTGCATTCAACAATGATCCTTGTCAGCTTGAGTGCCGATTTTAGCGCTTGTGACCCGTCCGTGCCGCGCAGGTACGCAGTTCCGGTGCCGGATTCGCGCTCTCGCAGGGTGCTTCGGGCAGCCTTTGGAGTCTCTTGATTTATCGCCGCGTTACCCCATATGGAGGGTAACCATAGAAATTTCGGAGTTTTCTCCCATGCGGATGGATCGACTGACAAGCAAATTCCAGATGGCCCTGGCGGATGCCCAGAGCCTCGCGGTAGGGCGCGACCATCAGTTCATCGAGCCGGCTCACCTGCTGACAGCGCTGCTGGACCAGGAGGGTGGCACAGTGCGTCACCTGCTTGCGCGGGCGGATGTGAACGTCAACCAACTGCGCTCGGGGCTGGGCGAGGCGCTGGACCGCCTGTCTTCGGTGGAAGGTGCCGCCGGCGATGTGCATATCTCCAACGAACTCAGCCGACTGCTCAATCAGACCGACAAGCTCGCCCAGCAGCGCAAGGACGAATACATCTCGTCGGAGCTGTTTGTGTTGGCCGCGGTCGAGGACAAGGGCGCTATCGGCGATCTGATGCGTAAGGCCGGTGCCAGCAAGGGTGCGCTGGAAAAAGCGGTTGAACAGGTGCGCGGCGGTCAGTCCGTCGACGACCCGAACGCCGAAGATCAGCGTCAGGCGCTGGAGAAGTACACCATCGACCTGACCGAGCGTGCCGAGCAGGGCAAGCTGGACCCGGTGATCGGTCGCGACGACGAGATCCGTCGTTCGATTCAGGTTCTGCAGCGCCGTACCAAGAACAATCCGGTGCTGATCGGTGAGCCGGGTGTCGGCAAGACCGCGATCGTCGAAGGTCTTGCGCAACGCATCATCAACGGCGAGGTGCCCGAGGGGCTGAAGGGAAAGCGTCTGCTCTCACTCGACATGGGCGCGCTGATCGCCGGCGCCAAGTTCCGTGGCGAATTCGAGGAACGCCTGAAGGCGGTGCTCAGCGACCTGTCCAAGCAGGAAGGGCAGATCATCCTGTTTATCGACGAGATCCACACCATGGTCGGCGCGGGCAAGGCCGAGGGCTCGATGGATGCCGGCAATATGCTGAAGCCGGCGCTGGCCCGTGGCGAGTTGCATTGTGTGGGCGCCACCACGCTCGACGAGTATCGCAAGTACGTCGAAAAGGATGCCGCGCTCGAACGGCGTTTCCAGAAGGTGCTGGTACAGGAGCCCACGGTCGAGGACACGGTCGCTATCCTGCGCGGCCTGAAGGAGCGTTACGAGGTCCACCACGGGGTCGAGATCACCGATCCGGCGATCGTGGCCGCGGCCACCCTGTCGCACCGTTACATCGCGGACCGCCAGCTGCCGGACAAGGCGATCGACCTGATCGATGAGGCCGGCTCGCAGATCCGCATGGAGATCGATTCCATGCCCGAAGAGATGGACCGGCTGGATCGTCGCCTGGTGCAGCTCAAGATCGAGCGCGAGGCGCTCAAGAAGGAGTCCGACGAGGCCTCGAAGAAGCGCCTGGCCCTGTTGGAGAGCGAGATCTCGGAACTGGAGCGTGAGTTTGCCGACCTGGAAGAGGTCTGGAAGTCGGAAAAGGCCGCGGTGCAGGGCACCACGCATATCAAGGAGTCGCTGGAGCAGGCGCGCCAGGAATTCGAGACCGCGCGTCGGGCCGGCGACCTGCAGCGCATGTCTGAGCTGCAGTACGGCCGCATCCCCGAGCTGGAGCGTCAGCTGGACATGGCGGGGCAGGCCGAGGTCAAGGAGACCCACCTGCTGCGTAACAAGGTCACCGAAGAGCAGATCGCCGGCGTGGTATCGAAGTGGACCGGTATCCCGGTGTCCAAGATGCTCGAAGGCGAAAAGGAAAAGCTCCTGCGCATGGAGGGCGTGCTGGCAAAACGCGTGGTCGGGCAGACCGAGGCGGTTACCGCGGTGTCCAATGCCATACGCCGCTCGCGTGCGGGCCTCTCCGATCCCAACCGGCCGAACGGCTCTTTCCTTTTCCTGGGTCCTACCGGGGTGGGTAAGACAGAGCTGTGCAAGGCGCTGGCCGAGTTCCTGTTCGATACCGAAGAGGCCATGGTGCGCATCGACATGTCCGAGTTCATGGAGAAACACTCCGTGGCCCGCCTGATCGGTGCGCCGCCAGGTTATGTCGGCTACGAAGAGGGTGGATATCTGACCGAGGCGGTGCGTCGCCGGCCATACAGCGTCATCCTGATGGACGAGGTCGAAAAGGCCCACTCGGATGTCTTTAACGTGCTGCTGCAGGTGCTGGATGACGGCCGCCTGACCGATGGCCAGGGGCGTACGGTCGATTTCCGCAATACCGTGATCGTCATGACGTCCAATCTCGGTTCAGATCTGATCCAGACCTTGTCCGGAGAAGAGCGTTATGACGAGATGAAGGGTGCAGTCATGGAGGTGGTCGGGCAGCATTTCCGTCCGGAGTTCATCAACCGTGTCGATGAGGCAGTGGTGTTCCATCCGCTGGGTCGTGAGCAGATCCGCGCGATCACCGAGATCCAGATCGGCTATCTGCACCAGCGCCTGGCCGACCGCGACATGGGCCTGGAAGTCAGTCGCGGAGCACTGGACCGCCTGGGTGAGGCCGGCTTTGACCCGGTCTACGGTGCACGTCCGCTCAAGCGCGCGATTCAGCAACAGCTGGAAAATCCGCTGGCACAGGAGATCCTTGCCGGGGTGTTCGGTGCCGGTGACGTCATCCACGTCAATGTCGCCAGTGACGGCCTGACCTTCTCGCGCGGCAGCAATGTCGACGTAGACGAAGAGGGTGCGGTCATCGAGGGTGAGCTGGTCGATTGATCGTCGATCGATGGGTTGACCACAAAGGGCACGAAGAGCACAAAGGTCGGCGGTGCCGCAATAACCTTATTTGCACGCGCTTTGTGTCTTTCGTGACCTTCGTGGTGAATTCTCTTATCCGCCCCGCGGGTTGCTTTGCGGCCAGCTTCCCACCCACTAGGCGGGGGTACTCATGAACACGCCGCCGCGTCGCGGATCGCCGGCGCCGGTGAATGTGCTCCCGTCCCAACAGACGGTATGGGTTCCGCCAAAGAACAGGTTGTGCGATTTCCAGACCCGAAACTTGGCGTATTCCGCCCGCAGTGCATCGACCGTGGCTGGCGCGAGGCCGGGCTCGATGTCGAGGCCATCGTGCTCGAAATGGATACGCGGTGCATTGACCGCCTGCTCGGGTTGCATACCGAAATCGATCATATTGCTCAGGGTCTGCAGGATGGCGGTGCGCAGCCGGTTGGAACCACCCGAACCGATCGCGATCAGTCGGCGCTGATTCTCCGCCAAGGTGGGTGCCATCATCGAGCTGACACGCACATCACAAGGCCATCGGTTGAAGCCCTCGGGGTTCAGGTCCTCTTCACCGAGCATGTTGTTCAGCATGATGCCCGTGCCCGGCAGCAGCTGGCCGCTGCCTTCACCGTTCGACAGTGTCAGAGACGCGCTGTTGCCGTTCGCGTCGATGGTGCTGATGTGCGTCGTTCCGCGGTTGTTGACCGGGTGACCCGCCACCGTTTCAATGTACGCGTCGAGCAGTTCCTGGTGGCGCTCTGAGCGTGTGAGCAGGCCGTCACTTCTCGCCAGATTTGTATGCGCCATCACGTTCGCCAGGGTTTTCATATGCTCTGGAGTGCCGAACCGGGCCGCCGCGATATCGTGATGGTTCAATGCTGAGAGCGCGAAATTGATCAGGGTGCCGCCGGAAGACGGCCCCGGATTGGTGGCCACCCGGTAGCCGCGATAGCGGTGTAGCAATGGGGTACGCCTGATCAGCTGATAGTTTGCGAGGTCATCCAGGCAAAGGTGTCCGCCGTGCTCGGTGCAATGATCGACAAGCCGCCGGGCGAGTTCCCCCTGATAGAAGGGGGCATCCCCCTCTTCGGCAATCCAGGCCAGGGTCTCGGCCAGGGCCGGCTGGTGAAAGACGCTGCCTTCGCCCTTCAGGGCCTCGCCACCATACAGGGCCTCGGCGGCAGGCGTCGCGCGGTAGATTGGGGCCACGATACTGAAGATATAAGCCTGCAGGGTATTTACGCCCACACCCTGCGCGGCGTATTCGATCGCCGGGGCGAGGATTTCGCGCAGAGGCAGACTACCCAGGATCCGGTGCGTTGCAACCAGCCCGCGGATGGTCCCAGGTGTGGCGATGGAACCGGCTCCGATATGAAACTCCTGCTGCGCGGTGCCGAAATCGGCGATGACGGGATAAAATTCACACTCGGACTGGGTGCGCCGCTGGCGCGGTGTCTGAACGAAGAAATCGTACAGAACCGCCTCGTCACCATCTGCTCTGGCAAGCAGGAATCCGCCGCCGCCCAGCGAGGTGAGCACCGGTTCGACGACGCATGCAGTGGCGAGTGCCGCAAGTACCGCATCGAAGGCGTTGCCACCCGATTCGTACATGCGCATCGCCGCATCGGCGGTTTTCGCATGGCCCGCAGCGACGGCGCCCTTCATTTCAACATCTTTTCCTGCATCGACGGCATTATGCCGGAAACAAAAAAGCGCGCCCGGGGGCGCGCTCTCTTTCAACCCGAAGTTGACGTTTACTTTTTCTCGGCCTTCTTGGCAGGAGCGGGTTTGGTCGTGGTGCTCGGGTAAGCATAGCCACCAGAGTACGGGGAATAACCGCCGTAGCCGCCACCGTAGTAGGGGTAGCCGCCGCCATAACCGCCATAACCGCCGTAGCCGCCATAGGGATAGCCGCCATAGCCGCCATAGCCCGGGTAGCCGCCATAGCCGCCGTAGCCCGGGTAACCGCCGCCCCAGCCCCATGGGCTGCCTCCCCAACTGTTACCCCAAGGGCCGCCGCCCCAGTTGTTGCCGCCCCAAGGGCCGCCGCCCCAGCTGTTGCCGCCCCAGTTGCCCCAGTTGCCAAAGAATGCGCTGGCGCTGGAAGTGGCGAGGATGGTCGCTGCGCCGATCAGGCCGGCCAGCAGTAGTTTGCGTGTGTCTTTCATCGATAGTCCCTCTGTTTAATGGTTCGGTTCGTTCCCGGTTCCTGCAACACCGAGGGTGCGACCACACCCGCCGCCGACACCGCTCGGGTCCCGGCGTGTTCAATCTCAATCAAGCCGCATCCAGGCATCTGTTAGTATATGCTGAAATTCTACTCCGTTCCAACGCGTCCGACACTGGAAATATAGCTGCGTCCGGCGCTTTCTTTACGGGCCGCTTCCGCGGGGCGCTGGCGATGCTGTTTGAGCAGCCGCTGGCATTGCCTGAGACTGAAATCGATCCCGTAGTGGCTGGCCAGGTGATGCTGCAGCACCTTGCCCTGCCATTTCTTGCCCTCGAGGCCGTAATTGCCCGGCGGCTGACCAAGTTCCATCCGCAGGCGTTTCCATTCATCGCCGGACAGTTTGGGCGGGCGCCCGGGGCTGGTTTCGTCCACCAGGCCATCGAGGCCGTTATCCAGAAAGCGCTTGCGCCAACGCTCGAGGGTACGGGTATGTTCGCCCAGCCATTCAGCCACCTGGTTGGGACGATGGCCCTCGGCAATCAACAGAACGCACAATGCGCGGTAACAGAAGCGTTGCTCCCGCGATGCGCTCACTTGCTGCCGTACCGCGCTGCGCAGTTTGGCGATTTCGGATGTGTCCATGTCTCTTCCCGGCGCAAAACATGCGCTGAAAGTTTCCTTCCGGCCAGTATTAACAAAACTGTCTGGGATTCTGGATGCAAACTGGTAAACAATTGACCCCGGTCAGGAAAATCCGTCCCTATCTGCCGCCAGGGCCATTCTTTCCGACCATCTCCGGACTGCGAGCCCACGGGGATCTGAATGCTTGAGTTTGTCTTTTTCGATCCGCGTCCGCGCCAGCGCTTCGCCGATTTTCTGCGTGCCCGTGATGTTCCTGTCGAGGAACTGCAGGATGACGAGACCTGCGGGGTCGTCAACGCGATCGTCGATGCCGTCGAGAATCCCGACGGGCGCCCGCTGTGCCACCGGCCGGACGGGATGGACTGAACACTATTGCCCGGTCGGCGGTTCGGCCTGCTGCGCGGCTTTTTCCTCTTTCGCATATTGCAGTCGCTGCGCTTTCTTCTTTTCGACCAGCTCGATGTACTCCTTGGGCGTCAGCGAGGTGCCGGTCTCCGGCCGTTTCGTCGGCAGATAATATCCGGCGATCGTGGCGACCAGGATCGCCAGCAGCAGTATGTAGATATTCGTGCGGTCGCGTTGTCTCGCCATGCCCGGGATGTTAACAGCCTGCATCGTTCGCGGTCACTGTGTGCCGCAGCCGGGCAGTTACAGTTGGGCGAGGAACAGGGGGCCGCTATCGCTTTCGATGCGGGAGATCGGGTGTCCGTAGGCGAGGCTGAGCAGTTCCGGATCGCAAAGGGCTTCACGTGGACCGGCCTGGCAGCTGCCGTCACCGTTGAGTATGAGCCAGTGGTCGCAGGCCCGAAAGGCCAGGTTCAGATCGTGAACCACCAGCAACATCGCGTTTTGCTCCGTCACGCACTGTTTGTGCAGGGTGCGCAGGCAGGCTGCCTGGTGCGCCAGGTCCAGGTGATTCATCGGTTCGTCCAGAAGTGACAGCGGGCTCTGCTGTGCGAGCAGGCGCGCGATTTCCACCCGCCGCAGTTCTCCGCCTGACAGGGTTTCGAGCGAGCGCTCGGCGAGGCCCTCCAGACCGAGCGCCGCGATGCACTGTCTGGCGATGGCGAGGTCAGACGCGTTCTCCCAGGCCAGCGTCGCCAGGTGAGGATGTCGCCCGGTGAGTACGGTATCGAGTACGCTGGCACCGAACCCGCGGCTGCTGTGTTGCAACAGGATGGCAGTATGCTGCGCGCGCCGGCGTGGTGTGAGTGTCGAAAGCTCGGTACCGCCGAGCAGTATGGCGCCAGAGTGATCCTGACGCAGGCCGGCCAGGTGGTGCAGCAGGGTGGTCTTGCCAGTTCCGTTGCGTCCCAGTAGCGCCCAGCATTCACCCGCGTCGATCTCCAGATCGAGCCGGGTACACACCCGCTGCCCGGCGATATCCACCGACAAACCCTTGGTCTCGAGCAGGCGCTTCATCGGCGCACCCGTCGGTGCAGCAGGAACAGGAACACCGGTACACCGATCATCGCGGTGAGCACGCCGACCGGCAGCTGCATAGGGCTGATCAGGGTCCGCGCCGCCGTGTCGGCCAGCACCAGCAGGCTGCCGCCGAGAAGGGTCGCGGCGGGCAGAAGGACGCGATGGTCGTAGCCACCGAGGCGGCGTATCAGGTGCGGCGTGACCAGGCCTACGAAGCCCACGGCGCCGGCGGCCGTAACGGCCGCTGCAGTGAGCAGGGCGGCAAGGAAGTAGAGTTCGAGGCGCAGGCGGCGGGTGTCGATTCCCAGCGCCGCAGCCTGCAACAGGCCCTGGGTGGCGATGTTGAGATCGCGTGCCCTGAGAAAAGCCAGGGCCAGCCCAACGGCCAGCAGGGTCAGGGGCAGGCCGGGCTTGTTCGCATCGGCGAGATCACCCATCAGCCAGAACAACATGCCGGGGAGCTGGCTGGCAGGGCTCACACTGAGGACGAAGCTAATCAGGGCGGACCAGCCCGCGGCCACCACGATCCCGGTGAGCAGCAGCCGGTCGCTGTGCCAGTCGTCGCCACTACGGGTCAGGCCGAACACCAGCAGCGTGCTGAACAGCGCGCCAACGGCTGCCGCCGGCGTATACCAAACGCTGGGCAATGACAGCAGCATGGCGGTCAGGACCGCGGTCGCAGCGCCACCGGAAACACCGAGCACGTAGGGGTCGCCCAGCGGGTTGCGCAGCAGTACCTGCATGAGGGCGCCGGCCAGGGCCAGAAGGCCGCCGACAGCGAAGGCGGTGAGTACGCGCGGCAGGCGCAGCTGGTCGACAATCCGGTCGTTGATGCTGCCGTCGTCGCTCAGCATGTGGGACCAGATCTCGGCGGGCGCGATGTCCACACTGCCGATCATCAGGGAGAGCGACAGACTTGCTCCGGCCAACAGAAGGTTTAGCAGCAGGAGGAGGTTGCGGCGTCGCGCTCGCATCGGCTGGGCGGTGGCGTCCGGATCAGACGTGACGGTGGTCGGCTGCAGGCTGGCCGTCCAGCAGGCTGATTACCGGCCAACCCCTTTCCTGCGCACGCCTGGAAAGCGCCTGGTCCGGATCAACGGCGACTGGATGGCTGACAAGCTCGAGCAGCGGCAGATCATTGTGCGAGTCACTGTAGAACCAGGCGCCAGCGAGTGTATCGTGGTGTTGCGACAACCATTCCCGGAGACGACTGACCTTGCCTTCGCGGAAGCTCGGCGTACCGGATACCCTGCCGGTATAGCGCCCGTCGGCTTTTTCCGGCTCGGTAGCGATCAGGTGCTCAATGCCCAGCCGTGCGGCAATCGGGGCAGTCACGAAGGCGTTGGTGGCCGTGATGATCATCAGGGTGTCGCCGGCGTTGCGGTGATGTTCGACAAGGCGCTGCGAGGCCGCCGTGATCAGGGGCTCAATCTTTTCGCGCATGAACTGGGCATGCCAGGCGTCGAGCTGCTCCAGGGGGTGCTCTGAAAGCGGTTTCAGCGAGAAGGCCAGGAACGCCATGATATCCAGCCGGCCTTCGAGGTACTCCTGGTAAAAGCGTTCGTTCTCGCGCTCGTAGCTGGCGCGATCCACGATGCCCAACTCACCGAGGAACTGTCCCCAGAGGTAGTCGGAGTCACCTGCGAGCAGGGTGTTGTCGAGATCGAAGATGGCGAGCGGCATGCAGTTGAAGGCTTTGTCGGAGCATCGGAAACGGCCGCCAACTATACAGTAATTCTTTTATAAGCAATAGCTTATGCTTTGTCTGAGCTTGCGGGAAGACTGTCCGCTGTGGAAAAATCAAACCAGTTAAAAATTAGAATTGGTTCCAGATGTGATAGATACCGACGGCTTCCGGCCGAACGTGGGGATCATCCTCTGCAATGACCAGAACCGCCTCTTCTGGGGGCGTCGGGTGGGCCAGAATGCCTGGCAGTTTCCGCAGGGCGGAATCCAGTCCGATGAAACGCCAGAGCAGGCGATGTACCGTGAATTGCAGGAAGAGGTGGGTTTGTTGCCCGAGCACGTTGACCTGCTGGGGTCAACCAACCGCTGGCTGCGTTATCGGCTGCCAAAACGCTTCGTTCGCCGCCATTCACACCCTGTGTGTATCGGACAGAAGCAGCGCTGGTTTCTTTTGCGGGTGCATTGTAGCGAGAACGATTTCTGCCTCGACTCGTGCAATAAACCGGAATTCGACAGCTGGCGCTGGGTCAAATACTGGCAGCCCGTGCGAGATGTGATCTACTTCAAGCGCCGGGTGTATGAGCGTGCGCTGGAAGAGTTGGCACCAATCCTGTTCCCCGACGGGGTGCCCTCGCGGCCGCAAACCAATTATCTTCGCCAGCAGCGTCGCTGAGCGTTTCCGTTTTCCAATCCAGGGTCTGTTGCAGGGGGTGTCCGTCAGGACGGCACCCTGCACCTCAAAGGTGTATATGAGCGTGCTTGAGACATTGCATCGGATCGTCAAAGAGGTAAACGCCGCCCCGGATCTGGGGATGGCGCTCAGCACGATCGTGACCATGGTCAAGCAGTCCATCGGCTGTGATGTGTGTTCCGTCTATCTCACCGATGCTGAGGCCCGCGCGCATGTTTTGGCCGCCACCGATGGTTTGCGCCAGGAGGCCGTCGGCAAGGTGGCCTTGCCTCTGGGGCGCGGCCTGGTCGGCCTGGTTGCAGAGCGCTCGGAGCCGCTCAACCTGAGTGATGCGCCTTCGCATCCGCGTTACCTGCGAATCACCGAGACCGGTGAGACACAGTACCGTGGCTTTCTCGGGGTCCCCATCATTCAGAACAGAAAGGTGCTCGGCGTCCTGGTTGTGCGTCAGGAGCTCAAGCGCGAGTTTGTCGACGATGAAGTGACCTTTTTGTTCACCCTTGCGGCCCAGCTGGCAGGTGCGATCACGCACGCCCAGGCCAGTGGTGAGCTGGATACCCTCACCACACCCAATCGGGCGGCGCGTTACCTTGAGGGGCGCCCGGGCAGCACCGGCGTATCGATTGGTCACGGTGTGGTCGCCTACCGCATGGCGGATCTGGATGCGATTCCGGATCGCCCCACAGATGATGTCGAGGCCGAGTGTGCATCTTTTCGTGCCGCGGTGATGGCGGTTGAGGATGAACTGCGCAGGCTGCAGGACCGGCTCAGTGGTGAGATTCCGGCGGAAGACCACGTTCTGTTCGACGCCCTGCTGCTGATGCTCGGTGGTGACACCCTGGTCACCCATACGGTGGAGCTGATTAAACAGGGGCAATGGGCGGCGGGTGCCCTGCGCCAGAGTATCGGGGCGCATGCCAAGGTTTTCGATAGCATGGAGGACGTGTACCTGCGCGAGCGTGCATCCGATGTACGCGACCTGGGTCGGCGCATCCTGATGCATCTGCAAAGTGATAGCCCGAGGAAGCAGGAGTACCCGGCGGACACGATTCTGGTTGGCGAAGAGGTCAGTGCGGTGCAACTCGCCGAGGTCCCGTCTGAATGTCTGGTCGGTATCGTCTCGGCAACCGGTTCCAGTTCATCCCACGTCGCCATTCTGGCCAGGGCAATGGGCGTCCCGGCGGTAATGGGTGTGACCGATCTGCCGGTCAGCCGGATGGAGAATCTCGAGCTGATTGCCGATGGATATCGGGGGCGTGTCTACATTTCTCCGACGCCAGCGGTACGGATGGAATACGAGCGCCTGGCAGAGGAAGAGCGCGCCCTCACCGCTGAGGCCGAGACACTGCGCGGCCTGCCTGCGGAATCGACCGACGGGATCGCTTTTCCGCTGTTTCTGAATACCGGCCTGGTCAACGAGACAGACAATCCCGGCAATGATGAGTTTGCCGGTATTGGGCTTTACCGCACCGAACTGCCTTTCATGGTGCGCGATCGTTTTCCGGGCGAGTCTGTACAGGTGATGAATTACCGCCACGTGTTGGAGGGTTTTGCACCGCGCCCGGTCATTCTGCGCACCCTGGACATCGGTGGCGACAAACCGCTGCCTTATTTCCCGGTCGCCGAGCAGAATCCATTCCTTGGCTGGCGCGGCGTACGAATTTCTCTGTCGCATCCCGAGATCTTTCTGACCCAGGTGCGCGCCATGCTGCGCGCTGCGATCGATCTGGACAACATGCAGATCATGCTGCCGATGATCAGTGGCGTGGCCGAGATCGATGAACTGAAGATGCTGATCACCCGGGCACACGACGAACTGCTCGAGGAAGGCTACGCGGTATCCATGCCACGAATCGGCGTGATGGTCGAGGTGCCGTCGGCGGTCTATATGATCGAGGAGCTTGCCCGCCGGGTCGATTTCGTCTCGGTCGGAACCAACGACCTTACCCAATATCTTCTGGCCGTGGACCGCAATAATTCAAGGGTCGCAGAGCTCTACGATGATCTGCACCCGGCCGTGTTGCGAGCGCTTGAACAGATTGTAAAAGGCGCACGGGTGTTTCATCGGCCGGTCGGGGTGTGCGGGGAACTGGCCGGTAATCCGCTTGCCACGATTCTGCTGATGGGGCTGGGTATCGACAGCCTGAGCATGAGTGCAGGCAGTCTGATGAAGGTGAAGTGGGTGGTTCGCAGTTTCAGCGTGTCGCGAGCGCGACAGATGGTGCATGCGGCACTGCGCATGGAGGATGCCCAGCAGGTCAGGCGTTTCATGGAGGGTGCGCTGGATGATATGGGCCTGGGTGGTCTGTTCAGGCCCGGGCGTTGATCGGGGGTTTGCCTGGCGATCGGCAGGTCTTTTGCCGCTGACCGAGGGCGCGTGCGAATTATTCGTATGGATTTCAATACTCTTCGGTTGCAGCGTGGTCTGTTACAGAAATGTGGCTTTATGTCGTTCTGTATCCGGGTCGAAGTCAGTTGTCTCTGAATTCAAACATAAATTTTCTGCAAATGCGGTCTTTCCAGGGCCTTCGCTGTGTTGGTGAATTTGTCGTTTCTTGATGTGCGTCAGCTGATTAGTGGCAAAATGTGGTACACAATGATCGCTTGAGTTCCATTCCCGGGGGAGAACATGGACAAACTAGCAGCCGCAGAAAATGCCACCGATGCTGGCGCACATAAGAAAGACAGTTCGCACAAGAAGGAAGGTACTAATAAGAAAGACAATGGTCACGACAAAGACCTTGAGGAAAAGAAAATGAAGTCGCAGGAGGTCTATAAAGGCGACCTCAGCAAGCTGGACAAGGTCGCGCGTCGCGAACTGTTTCGCAAGAACATCTATCCCTACTCCAAGAAGATCAGCCGCAAGGACTATGAAGCCTTCAAGTTCGAGTTGCAGATTGAGCTGCTGAAGATGCAGAACTGGGTACGCGAGACCGGGGAAAGGATACTGATCCTGAACGAAGGCAGGGATGCGGCCGGCAAGGGTGGCACCATCAAACGCATCATGGAGCACCTCAACCCGCGTGGTGCGCGTGTCGTGGCCCTGGAAAAGCCCACGCCGCTTGAGAAGGGGCAATGGTATTTCCAGCGCTATATCGACCACCTGCCGAGTGCCGGCGAGATCGTGTTGTTCGACCGCTCCTGGTACAACCGTGCCGGCGTTGAACGCGTGATGGGGTTCTGTTCTTCATCGGAATATCTCGAGTTCATGCGCCAGACTCCGGAACTCGAGCGTATGCTCGTACGTAGCGGTCTCCGCCTGTTCAAGATGTGGTTCTCGGTCAGCCGCGGTGAACAGCTGCGTCGTTTCAAGTCGCGCGAACACGATCCGCTCAAACAATGGAAGCTGAGCCCGGTCGACCTTGCCTCACTGGACAAATGGGACGATTACACCAAGGCCAAGGAGGCGATGTTCTTCCATACCGACACAGCGGATGCGCCCTGGGCTGTGGTTAAGTCGGACGACAAGAAGCGCGCACGCATCAATGCGATCCGTTATCTGCTGGACGCCATCCCTTACGATAATAAGGACACCAAGATTGCCTGTCCGCCTGACCCACTGATTGTCGGCTCGGCTTCCGACATTTACGAAGACGGTGAGCACACCCAACTGGGTGAATGACCGCCGAGCGAACGTGTTCAGGGATTAGGCAAGGAAACAAAAATGAGCAAACACTACGAGAAGCACGCCGAGCAGGTCATCGATGGTTTCATGAATCTGCTCGATGAGAAGGTCAAGTCGTGCATCAGTGAAGTCGACCGTGGCGAACTCACCATGTTGGTCGAGGCTGCCATCAGCACAGCCGCGCTGGAGCAGTTGGAAAAAGCTGCTGACGACATTGCGGCACTTTCAGACCGCCTGCGCAGTTACGCGGAACATTACGACAAGTCCTGACGTCTCTTTTTCTACCCGGGGGAGCATCGGCTCCCCCCATCCATTGTCTGACTCGAACCCTGGTGGAAGTGCCGCTGGCTTTATTTGCCGGCACATCGCTTGAGACCACGCGCGAGAAATTGGACGTGAGGGCCCCGCCAAAAGCTCAGTCGTTCTCTTTACCGACCAGGCTGCTGCGACGCAGCACCGGGTCGATCAGCGGTGCCTGCACGAACAGGCTGAAGATTACGACGCCGAATGCGATCGACTGTATGGTCCACCAGTAGGGCAAACTCACCGGAAGCGACAGACTGAGCGCGAGCACCACGGCGCCGCGCAGGCTGCCCAGGAACAGGACCTGCTGAAAGCTGATCGGGAGTCGTTCCACCCAGGGAAGCATACTGATCATCGGCGAGGTTCCGAATACCCCCAGAGCGCGGGCGGCGAGTATCGCCAAAATGCCGATCAGCATGGCGAGCCACCGTTCCGCGAACATATTCAGGCTGACAGTGACCCCCATCAGGAGGAATACCAGGGCCTCTGCAACGTAGACGTTGAAGCCCCAGAAGGTATCGACAAAGCTCCCGCGTTCGTCCTGAAAGTCATTGTGGATCACCCGTCCCATGATCAGTCCGGTCACCAGTACAGCCATGACGCCAGAGACCTGCAAAACCTCGTTTGCGACCAGGAAGGCGGTATAGGCAGAGATCAGGGAGACCAGGGCCTGCTGGATGGAATCATGAAAGAGTCGCGAGACCAGGAGAAAGCCGAGCCCCACCATCAGCCCTATCAGTATCCCGCCAAAGAACACTGCCATGAATGCAACTGCTGCATCGCCGAAGGTGATGTTTTCGGCGGGATTCATTGCGATATACAGGAATATGCTGAAGGTCACGATCGCGGTTGCATCGTTGAAAAGATCCTCCCCCTCCATCAATACCCGCAGTCGGCGCGGTACACCCAGTTTGGGGAAGCGGGTGGTGATGGGCGATGCATCTGTTGACGAAAGGACTGCGCCTGTAAGAAAGGCTGCTATCCAGGGGAAGCCTTCAGGGTGGCCGATGCCGAAATAAACCAATACCGCGGTAACGGTGATCGACAACAGCAGCACCGGAACCGACAACAGCAGGATGACAAACAGGTTGCTTCTCAACATCAGTGCATCGATCTTGAAGGCAGCCTCGAAGACCAGCAGCGGTAAGAAGACATAAAAAATCAGGTCGTGAAAAGACTGGTGACGCACGCCGGTGTCGAGGTCGAATATCAGCAGGAGTTCCGAGCCGAGAAAGCCCGTCAGGACCAGCACCGCGGCGAACGGCAGCTTGTGGCGTTCGGCGACCGGCCTGAGCATCAGGGCCAGGATGAGCATCCCGGCCAGCATCATGATGGTGTGGCTGATCTCCATGTCAGTTGTGTACCTGGGTGGGGTGCTCGGGCGGACAGGCACCTGGGGCCACCTCCGGAATCGGGTGCAACTGATCCAGTCCGATCGAAAGGCCATTGTCCTGAACCACGCGCGCATGGCCGCGGTTGAGTTCGCTGGGGGAACGCACACCGCAGGCATGCGCAATGATGCCGACCTCGTTGACCATGTTGCGGGCATAGGCGGCGACACGCTCGGCCTTGTCCGGCGGATGGAGGCCACGTTGAAGCTTCACATCATGCGTGGTGATTCCGGTGGGGCAGGTGTTTTTGTTGCACTGCAGGGCCTGGATGCAGCCCAGCGCAAACATGAACCCGCGTGCGTTGTTGACGAAGTCGGCGCCCATGCACAGTGCCCAGGCGACGTCTTCCGGGTTGATCAGTTTGCCCGAGGCAATGACCCTGACCCGCTCGCGC
Source organism: uncultured Gammaproteobacteria bacterium (assembly GCA_963759055.1). Classification (GTDB taxonomy): domain Bacteria; phylum Pseudomonadota; class Gammaproteobacteria; order Chromatiales; family Chromatiaceae; genus Thiosocius. The sequence goes on along the minus strand of CAVWYD010000008.1, from coordinate 24,366 downwards.
AGTCCGTACTCGGTCAGTTTGTCGACCACGATCGGCAGGGCCTCACGTAGCGGCAGGCCGACCGCATCGATCAGCGGCATGGGTGCAGCGCCGGTGCCGCCTTCCGCGCCGTCTACGGTAATGAAATCGGGTGCCGAATCGATGCCGCGTCTGCAGATCTCTCCGAACAGTTCATCGAGCATCGCCGGTGAACCGATCACGGTCTTGAAGCCGGTTGGTTTTCCCGACACCTCGCGAACCCGTGCGATCATGTCGAGCAGGTTCGCGTTGTTGCGTATATCGCGATGGCGGTTTGGGCTGAAGGCGTTCTCGCCAACCTTGATACCGCGGATCTTCGCGATCTCCTCGTTGACCTTGGCACCCGGCAACATGCCACCCTTACCCGGTTTGGCGCCCTGGCTCATCTTGATCTCGAACATCTTCACCTGCGGATGCGCGGCGATCTCGCGCAGTTTTCCATCGTCCAGGTTGCCCTCCAGGTCGCGCACACCATTCTTGGCGGTACCGATCTGGAACACGATGTCGCAGCCGCCCTCGAGATGGTAGGGCGAAAGTCCGCCTTCACCGGTATTCATCCAGCACCCGGCCTTCTTGGCCCCGTTCGACAGGGCCAGCACGGCCGGCCTGGAGATGGCGCCGTAACTCATGCCCGAGATGTTGAACAGAGAGGCCGTGGTGTAAGGGCTGCGGCAGGCGGCACCGATGGTCACCGGGCGCGGTGGCACGGCATCCTCTCCCAGTGTTGGGAAGGGACAGTTCACGAACATGACGGTGCCCGGTCGTCGCAGGTCTCGGGTGGAGCCGAAGGCCACGGTATTGTTCAGGTCTTTGGCGGCGCGATAAGCCCAGGAGCGCTGCGCACGGTTGAAAGGCAGTTCCTCGCGGTCCATGGCGAAGAAGTACTGGCGAAAGAACTCGCCCAGATGTTCGAAGAAATACCGGAAGCGCCCGATCACCGGGTAGTTCCGCCGGACCGCATGCCGTGTCTGGGTGACATCGAGGATATAGGCAACGATCGCCCACAGAACCACCGAGCCGACGACCAGGATGAACGCCACTGCAAACAGCTCCAGGCTGGCTATCAGAAAGCTGCCGAATCTCTCAGACATGTCTTGCATAGAATTTTTCCGCTGTGTTCGCTCTTCCTGTTAGACCGGCAGCGGTGACAGATTCTTGCACCGAGATGGTCTTACCGGCCGTGACTCAATCATAGACGGGAGGGCAGGAACCACCTGCAGCCGGCACCAAACCGCAACCCTGGCGGGGCAGACTTTTTCAGACCCTGGTCTGCAGCTCGTCGTGCTGTTTAAGGACTCTCGAGCCGTTGAGATGGCTTCGGCTCATGAACAGGCGGTAGAGCAGCGGGATTACGATGAGTGTCAGTATCGTGGAAAAGGCCAGACCCCAGACGATCGCGGTGGCCACCGGCCCCCAGATCAGAGATTTGCCGCCGAGGCCGGTGGCCAGTGAAAAAAGGCCGGCCACGGTGGTCAGTGAAGTGATCAGGATCGGAATTACCCGCCGACGCGCGGCATAAATGGTCGCATGCAGGACGGTCATGCCGGCTGCCAGACGCTGGTTGCCCGCGGATATCAGGACGATGGCCGCATTGACGGCGATACCGGCCAGGGCCACTACGCCATAGATCGTGTACAGGCTCAGCGGATTGCCCGATACCAGCAGGCCGTAGGTGACACCGGTAAATGCCATGACCACCGTCGAAAGAATGATGAACGGCTGCCAGTAGCTGCGAAACTGGGTGCCGAGGATGGCGTACATGACGCCGATCCCGAACACGAACAGGATTACGATGGCATCCAGACTTTCCTGGATATCGTCGAGTTCACCGGAGAAGTCCAGGTCGATCGCAGGGAACTCGGCGTGGTGCTGTTGCCATTCCTCGACCACTCTTGCGTTGGCGGTCACGGTATCGATCAGGGCCTCGTCAATGTCGGCCTCGACAGTGATCGCGCGCCGGAAGTTGTAGTGCCGGATATTGCCCAGGCCCTGCCGGCGGGTGATTCGGGCAAGGTCTGCGAGCGCGATGCTGCCGCCATCGCGGATCGGCATACGAAATTGCAGGATGTCGGCGATGTCCTGGGAATCCGTATCGATTGCCTTGACCCGCACCTCCAGTTTTTCACCGGCATCGCGCATATCGGTTACCACCAGGCCGTCGATCAGCAACAACAGTGTTCGCCCGACCTCTGCGGGGTCGAGCCCGGCACGCGTAATGGCATCGGTATCGAACTCGAGAACCAGTTCCGGACGGCCCTTGTCGGCATCGTCGCCGATGTCCTTCAGGCCTTCGATTCCCTGCATGATGGCCTTGAGGCGATCGGCTGCAGCGCGAATATCGCTGTAGGCATCACCGCGGACCTTGATGCTGATCGGCTTTGCCGTTGGCGGCCCCCCGGTCAGGCGGAGAAATGCGATTTGCACTGGTCCCGGCACGGCGAGGACCTGCGCCCGCATCCCCTCGATCATCTGTTCCACAGTGCGCAGCTCTGCCGTCTTTGGATTCAGCCCCACCATCACCTGGCCAAGATGATCCCCGAGTCGCTGCTCGGTCTCGTTGAACATGCTGCCGGCATAGCTGAGGATGGCACGCACCTCACCTTCCTTCATTCCCGCCCGCACGACGCGCTCGATCTCTTGCGCCTTGGCCAGGGTGACCTGCAGCGGCGTCTCCGGTGGCATCTCCAGGTTGACGTAAAACAGGCGGATGGTGTCCGCGGCAAAAAAATCCATGCGTACCAGGCCCGCCCCGAACGAGCCAACGGCGCCAAGAAAAAGTGAGAACACCAGCAGCAGGGTCAGCCAGCGATGGCGAAGCGCCTTTACCAGGAGTCGTACGTAATTCAGCTGGATCCAGTGTGTGAAGCGCTCACGGTGACGCTGCAGGGCGGAAGGGCGTTCGAAACTGACACCGGCGGCAATCACGTGGGCCGGCAGCATCCAGAAGGCCTCGAGCAGCGATATGGCCAGGGCGATGACGACAACGGTAGGGACGACCCGCATGAAATCACCCAGGATGCCCGGCAGCAGGATCAGCGGTGCGAAAGCCGCCATGGTGGTGAGTACCGCGGTCGTTACCGGTGCGGCCACCTCGCGCAGGGCATCGATCGAGGCGTTCATTGCGCCCATGCCCTTGCGCAGACGGTAATAGATGCCCTCGACCACGACCACGGCATCGTCGACCAACATCCCGAGCACGATGACCACGCCGAGCAGCACCATCACATTGAGGGTTTCGCCGATAATAGCGAGCAGCCAGAAGGTGCCGGCAAGGATGAACGGGATGCCGATGGAGGTCAGCAGCGCGATCCTGGAGCCGAGGAACATCCAGGTCACCAGCAGAACCAGCAGCAGGCCGATCATCGCGTTGTTCTGCATCAGGCGTATGGCATTGCGGGTGGTTATGGTCTGGTCGTCGATCAGCACAAGCTCGACGCCCGTGCTTTCGCCCAGCGCATTGCGGCCCTCGAGATACACCTTGAGTCGTTCGATCAGTTCGATGGTGTTGGTGTCCGGCTGTTTTATCACCGCCAGCAGCACGGCAGGTCTGCCCTCGTGGGTCGTCAGCTGATCCGGCTCGGCGCGTGCGCGCTCCACACGGGCGATATCGGCCAGTTCTATCTCACTGCCGGCCCCGACCATGGTCCTGGAGGCAAGGCCGGTGGGGTCGGCGTCAGAGCCGACCAGGCGGATCAGCCAGTTCTGATCGCCCAGGCGCTTGTCCCCGGCCGCGATGTCCTGGAAAAAGGCGCGGACGGTGTCTGCCACCTGGCCCGGCGTCAGGCGCAGATTCTCCAGCCTTTCCGGGTAAAAGCGTACCTGCAGTTCCGGATCCGGCAGTCCGATGGCATCGACCCGGTCGACGCCTTCCAGGCGCTCCATGGCCTTGCGTACATTACGTGCCTGACGCCGCAGATTTTCGTCCATACCCGGACCGACAACCGCGATGGTGGCCGAGGGAAAGCCGCTGGCACTGGTGATCTCAAGGATCTGCGAGTCCTCGGCTGCATCGGGCAGCTCATCCTGCTTGTTCTGGATCTCGCGGCGCAGATCGGAGATGCGTTTGTCGAAGGTGCGGTCGTCGATGTCCTCGAAGCGGATCAGGATGCTGGATACCGATTCGCGGCTGTTGGATGACATGAACTTCACGTCCTGGATCTGGCGCAGCGCATCCTCGAGCGGATCGGTGACCTTTTTCTCCACGTCCATGGCCGAGGCGCCGGGCAGTACCGTGGTAATGATGATCCAGTTGAAATTGATGGTCGGGTCCTGCTGACGGGGGAGTGCCAGATAAGACAGCGCGCCTACCACAAGTACCAGGATGAAGGTCAGATTGGCGAGAACGTGGTTGTGCAGCAGCGACCGGTAGAAATTCACTAAGGCTGTTCTCGCGGTGGGGATACGGTCACCTCCTGGCCGTCCACGAGACTCTGTCGGCCGTCAGTGATCAGGCGGGTGTCGGAAGGCAGGTCGACCTCGCAGGGCTGACCCTCCAGGGCATGTGGAATGGCGATGAACTGTGCCCTTTCGCCGTTGAGGACGAATACACCCAGCCTGTCGTCCCGTCTTACCAGGTAATCCGCCGGCAACAGTTGCCGGTCAACCTGCCAGACCAGCCGTCCGGCCGTACCCGGGAGCGCCGCTTCGTTGACAAAGGCCAGTCGGGCCTCGCGTGTTCTTGCCAGGGTGTCCAGGGCCGGCAGCAGTGCACGCAGCCTGACTGGGAAACGAACCGAAGCGGCCTCGAACGCCAGTTCTTCGGCCTCTTGAAGCCTGGTGATCTCATTCTGGCGCAGGGACGCGCTTATCTCCTGGCCAACCATCTCGAGCAGGCCCGCAATGGCCGTGCCGCGTGATACGAAGGTGCCGACGCTGACCAGCCGTTCAGTCACCACGGCATCGAATGGTGCCTTGATTTCACAATGTCCGACATCGATGGCGGCTAGGTTGACCGCCTCGCGTCGGGCATCTGCCTCTGCCTGCCGCGCCTCCAGATCGGTGCGGCGCTGGTCCAGAAGCTCGTCACTGATGCTGTTGTTCTTCTTGAGATTGCGCGCACGCGTCAACTGCGCACGCGCATAGTTCATTTGCGCGAGTGTCACCTTCAGTTCCGCACGCGCGACCGCAAGACGCGATTCATGGCTGCGGCAATCGAGTCGGGCCAAGATTGCGTCTGCCGACACACGATCGCCGACCTCTACCGGGAGGGCGATCACACGGGCATCGATCTCGGCCGCGACCTGGGGTTGGTTGCGCGACATCACCGTTGCGGGCGCGCTGAACTGCGGCTCATCCAGGAGTTCCCCAAGCGGCAGGGTGCGAACACTGACGGGGGCTGCCAGGGTGGCGGAAATCCAGAACATGCCGCCCAGCAGTCCGAGCTTTAACAGGCTGCTAGCCGAAATGTTCATGCTGCGATTGCAGTGCCTCTCCGAAGGCCCGCACCAGGTCTGCCTTGCTGACGATGCCGACCAGATGGTTCCCCTTGTCCAGGACCGGCAGGGCCCCAAAGCCATGCCGGTTGATCAGTTCACAGGCCCTGGCCAGATCATCGTAGGTATGTACCGCAATCGGGTTGCGGCTCATCAGGTCCGAGACAGAGAGATTGTCGTCGAGCTGGTAGTCGTATGAAAGATCGGGTGCCTCATCGACCCAATCCGGCCGGCGCAGGTCGCGGTCGCTGAGCATGCCGACCAACTGCGCGCCCTCAAGCACCGGCAGGTGGCGAATGCCGGCTTCGCGCATGCGAAAGAAGGTCTCGCGAACCCCGTCTTCCGGCGCTGCCGTGAGTACCTTGCGGATCATGTAATCGCTAACGCGCACGCGCTATTCCCCTTGCCGCGAACAACGGACTCTGAAACTTCATACGCCGTTCTGCTGTGCCGGTCTGATCGTTTGACCGCATGGTTCCATGGTTGTTCAGCGGCGCTTACCCCGTCGTCCTGAGGCCTTTTTTTTCAGGCCATGCGTCTGCTGGGTGCGGAAACGGCCTTTCGCGGCAGGCTGATTACCGGGCGTTCGGGCACCCTCCGGGCGGCCGCCTGTTCCGGCCGGCTGAAAGCTCGGGATCAGGTGACGTTTGCCGTTACCGATAAGGTCGGCTCGACCCATGGCCTTCAAGGCGTCACGCAACAGAGGCCAGTTGTTCGCGTCATGGTAGCGCAGGAAGGCCTTGTGCAGGCGTCGCTGGCGCAGACCTTTGGCCGAGAAGACCTTCTCGGAAGACCGCGTGATCCTTCTGAGCGGGTTACGGCCGCTGTGCCACATCGCCGTGGCCATCGCCATGGGTGATGGCAGGAAGGCCTGGACCTGGTCTGCGCGGAAACCGTTGGCCTTTAGCCAGAGCGCGAGATTCAGCATGTCTTCATCACTGGTCCCGGGGTGCGCGGCGATGAAGTAGGGGATCAGGTACTGCTCCTTGCCGGCCTGCTTCGAGTACTTGTCGAACATCGCCTTGAAGCGGTCATAGGTGCCCATGCCGGGCTTCATCATCTTCGACAGTGGGCCCTGTTCGGTATGTTCGGGCGCAATCTTCAGGTAGCCGCCGACATGATGACTGACCAGTTCCTTCACGTACTCCGGTGTCTCCACCGCAATGTCGTAGCGCAGCCCCGAGGCGATGAACACGCGTTTGATGCCAGCCAGTTCGCGCGCCTTGCGGTACAGGCGTACCAGTGGCATCTGATCGGTATTGAGGTTGTCACAGATGCCCGGATGCACGCACGACAGACGTCGGCAGCTTGATTCGATCTTCGGGTCCTTGCAGTGCAGGCGCCACATGTTGGCGGTCGGGCCGCCGAGGTCAGAGATAACCCCGGTGAAACCCGGTGTGTGATCACGGATGTTCTCGATTTCGCGCAGTATGCTCTGCTCGGAGCGGTTCTGGATGATGCGTCCCTCGTGTTCGGTGATGGAACAAAAGGAACAACCCCCAAAACAGCCCCGCATGATGTTGACCGAAAAACGGATCATCTCGTAGGCGGGAATCCGGGCGTCGCCATAGGCCGGGTGCGGCACGCGCTGATAGGGGAGTTCGAACACCCGGTCGAGCTCGGGTGTGCGCAGCGGAATGGGTGGCGGGTTGATCCAGACAACACGTTCGCCGTGACTTTGTACCAGCGCGCGTGCGTTACCCGGGTTGGACTCGAGGTGCAGCACGCGCGAGGCGTGCGCGTACAAGACCGGATCGTCACGGACAGCCTCGAAACCCGGCAGTCGAACGGCCTGATGCGCGCGATTCTGGCCTTTGGGGCGTGTATGCAGGGTGACGCTCACAGGGCCGGGTTCGCGGTTCGAGGTTCGAGGCTCGAGGTTCGCGGCCCGGGATGCAGCAACCCTCGTTCCTCGTTCCTCGTTCCTCGTTCCTGACGCGTAGGGGTCCGGATGCGCCTGGATCTCTCCCGGTGGATCGATGGTTGTCGAATCGATAATCGTCCAGTCCGTCGGCAGTGCCTTTAGAGCGAATGCCGTTCCCCGCAGGTTGCGAATCTGCTCGATAGGTTCGCCGGCCGCAAGCCGATGACTCAGCTCGACGATCGCGCGTTCGGCGTTGCCGAACAGCAGCATGTCGGCCTTGGCATCGATCAGGACCGAGCGGCGTACCTTCTCCTGCCAATAATCGAAATGTGCGATGCGACGCAGGCTGGCCTCGATGCCGCCCAGCACGATCGGGACATCCCGGTAGGCCTCGCGGCAACGTTGCGAGTAGACGATAACGGCCCGGTCCGGGCGCCCACCGCCTTCGCCACCCGGTGTATACGCGTCGTCAGAACGCAGCCGGCGTTCCGAGGTATAGCGGTTGACCATCGAGTCCATGTTGCCGCCGGTCACGCCGAAATACAGATTTGGCCGGCCCAGGCGGGCGATGTCATCGGCGGAACCCCAGTCCGGCTGGGCGATGATTCCGACCCGGAAACCCTGCGCCTCGAGCACGCGACCGATCACGGCCATGCCGAAACTGGGGTGATCTACGTAGGCGTCGCCCGTGACGATGATGATGTCGCAGCTGTCCCAGCCGAGCAGGTCCATTTCCTCGCGCGACATGGGCAGAAAAGGCGCCGGACCGAATTTGTGTGCCCAGTGGCGTCTATATGCGAACAGATCCGGGGCAGGCTGTGTCATGGCTGAGGGTGCTGAGGCGAGGCTGGCTGCTGACCCGTAAATATAACACTGCCTGCCGCGGGATTTCCCCGGCGGCTGTCAGGCCGTGCACGGCTCTTGTGATAGCCTTTCAAAGTGTGGTGAATTGTAAGGGACCTGGCATGCGCCTGATTTTCGTGACCGCATTGGGTGTTTTCGTGCTGGTCGCCTGCAGTCGGGATGACGACCATCGCCATCCGCAGCTGAAGACTGGCAAACAATTGTACGTTCATCATTGTGCGTCCTGTCACCAGGATGCGGGGGACGGTGCCTTTGTTCAGGGGGTGCCTCCATTGAAAGACACATCGATGACGTATCGCCAGATGACCGATCACATCCGTGGCCATGGACGTGCCGACGACTCGCGTATGCCCGAGTTTTCGACCATGTCGCAGAAAGAGGCCGAGGCGATTGCCGTCTACATCCGCAACAGTCTGGCGGCTGGTTGAGGGCGCCATGGCGAAAACGTTGACTAAAAGTCATATCCTTTTTCTGTCTCTGTTGATGCTCCCGGCCACGGCCCTGGCGGCCACAGAGGGCGCGCATGCAGATCCGGTGGCGCCTGTCATACTCGGCGTCACCGCCATACTCGTCTGCGCCGTCGTCGGCCGCTATCTCGCACGTCGATTCGGACAGCCCTCGGTGCTCGGGGAACTGATCATCGGCATTGCGCTGGGCAACCTCGTCTATCTGTTCGGCGGGGACTTCATCCTCGTTGTGCGTGAGGGCCGTCTGCTGTTCGATATGATCGATCTCACCTTCGCGGGGGCCAGTATGCAAGACGCTGCCGCGCAGATCTTCCCCGACCCTGTGCTCGCAAAAAAGATCGTGGAGATTGTTGAAGGCCCCGATGGCATGCAGCTGCTGAGCATCGTCCACACGGTCGACATGTTCTCACGCTACGGGGTGATCTTCCTGATGTTCCTGGTTGGCCTGGAAAGCAGCGTGGAGGAGATGCGCAGTGCCGGCATGCCTTCGCTCAAGGTTGCCCTGGTTGGGATGGTGACGCCTTTTCTGCTCGGCCTGGCGGTGGCCTGGCTGGTGCTGCCGGACAACTCGGTCGGGTCGCTGCTGTTCATCGGTGCAACCTTGGGCGCCACCAGTGTCGGGATAAGCGCGCGCGTGCTCGATGAGTTGAATGTGGTGCACTCCCAGGAGGCCCGCGTGATCCTGGGTGCGGCGATTTTCGACGATGTGCTCGGCCTGGTTGCGCTGGCCATTGTCTCGGGGATCGTCATCAGCGGCAGCATCCAGGGCGCAGCGGTGCTGGAGATCGTCGCACATGCCACGCTGTTCATCCTCGCGGTCATGTACGCCGGGCCGCATATCCTGCGTGCTCTGATTGCCATGATGCGTGGTCTGCAGACCCACGAGGCCAAGATCTTCGTTACCTTCATCTTCGTCATGGGACTGTCCTGGTTTGCCGACCTGGTCGGACTGGCGACCATCATTGGCGCCTTCGCCGCTGGTCTGATCATGAACGACCAGTATTTCAGCGGCTGGAAAAGCGACCCCAAGTATGGCCGCGAGACCATCAGGAGCCTGATGGATCCTCTGGAGGCTATCCTGGTGCCGATCTTTTTCGTGCTGATCGGGCTGCAGGTGAAGCTGGAGAGTTTCCTGAATACCGAGGTCTTGCTGTTCGCGAGCGGCCTGACGGTGGCGGCCATCGCCGGCAAGATCGTCTGTGGATATGCCGCTGGCGGCGGCCTGAATCGGCTGGCGATCGGAATCGGCATGCTGCCGCGCGGCGAGGTGGGTCTTATCTTCGCCGCGATCGGCAAGGGGCTGGGTGTGATCGGGAGTCAGCTGTTTTCGGCCATCGTCCTGATGGTGGTGATCACGACGGTGATCGCTCCTTCCCTACTCAAGTGGTCGATGCGCCGCGGAGTGAGCGAAAATCAAGGGTCTGAATCGACTTAGAGGGTGTATCCAATGGAACTGACTGCTAAATGGGGTTTATGTGTCTTCGTATCGCTGTTGCTGAGTGCCTGTACCCAGGAGACCCAAAACAAGTTTGGTCGTGCGATTCAGAACTGGACCGGCACCAACGGGGTGCTCGAAATCTATGCCGGCGACAAACTGGTGCGCCGGTTCATCCAGATCGACAAGCTCAGTACCGCGGATGCGACCCAGGGCAGCGAATCACGCCCCTATCGTTTCGGCTACGGCGTGTTCGACGAAAATCTGAACATGCACAAGGACTCGGGTGAAAAGAAGGTATATTTCGAGTTCAGTGACTACTCGACGCCCTATATCTTCTTCGAGCACCCGCACCTTTAGTTAGTCTATGACAGTCCCCTGGGCGAGAGGCGGCAGGGTCAGTCCGCGCTCGTATGCGGCTCGGCAGAGGCCTTGGCCTGGCTGGTTCGCGGGAAGGTTTTTCGCAGCACCAGATAGCCGGCAACACCCGAAATCAGTGAGCCAATCACGATACCCAGGCGTTCATCGAACCCCGGGTCGCCAAGCTCCTCGAAAGCAAGCGCGCCGATGAAAAGGCTCATGGTGAAGCCGACCCCGCACAGCAGTGCAATGCCGTAGACACCGCTCCAACCGCTTCCGTCCGGCAGCCTGGCGACGCCCAGCTTGATTGCGAGCCAGCAGAACCCGAACACACCCAGCTGCTTGCCGAAGAACAGGGCAAGAGCGATGCCAACCGGAACCGGGTGCAGGACGTAATCCATACTCACCCCCGTGAGATTTATGCCCGCATTGGCGAACGCGAATAGCGGCAGAATCACGAAGGCCACCCCTGTGTGCAGATCGTGTTCCAGAGAGCGCAGGGGCGAATAGTCGGGATTGTCGCGGTGCTTCATGGGTATGAACATCGCCAGCACCACGCCGGCGAGCGTGGCATGCACACCCGACTTGAGCACCGCGATCCACAGCACGAGGCCGACAAATGCATAGGGCGCGAACTCGCTGACCCCGCGGCGGTTCAGAGTGAACAGCACCGCGATTGCCCCTGAGGCAACGATCAGTGCTTCCGTGGAAAGGCCTTTGCTGTAAAACAGCGCGATGATGATGATGGCGCCGACGTCGTCGAAGATCGCCAGCGAGACCAGGAATATTTTGAGTGATGTCGGTACGCGCTTGCCCAGCAGAGTGAGGATGCCCAGTGCGAATGCGATATCGGTGGCAGCCGGGATTGCCCAGCCCTTCATCGCAATCTCATCTCCCCAGTTGAAGATGCTGTAGATGAGCGCTGGAACCAGCATCCCCCCGACGGCCCCAACCGCGGGCAGGACAATGTTGCTCGGTTCCGACAATTCGCCCTCGATCAGTTCGCGTTTCAACTCCAGGCCGACCAGGAAAAAGAACACCGCCATCAGCCCGTCGTTGATCCACAGCAGCAGCGGCTTGGCAATGTGCAGCGGGCCGATCCGGACCTCTACCGGAAGATGCAAAAATCTGTCGTAAAAACCGGAGAGCGGCGAGTTGTCCAGCAGCATTGCAGCGACCGCGGCCGCAACCAGGACAATCCCGCCTGCAGACTCGAGGCGGAGGAAGTCGTTGAGGCTCTTCAGCATATGGGTCTCTCTTTACTTGACGCTTTCTTGGGACTCGCTCAGGTGCAGATAATGGCAGAGATCGACGTCGGATTCAGGTGGATCTGTCGGGGTTTGGCGCATGGAAGTTCACCATAAGCACCTGGAAAACCGGAAAAATCGGCGACGGCCACACAACAAGCGCGTATAATCCGCGCCCCGCTATATGTTTATAGCTCCTGCAACCGCCACTGGCCCCATCATGTCTGAGCAGATTACCGACTTCGCCTCGCTGGGATTGCCCGGCCCACTGATGGCCGCCGTTTCAGAGGTCGGTTACGAGGAACCTTCGCCGATCCAGGCCCAGGCAATTCCGTTGCTCCTGGCCGGTAGCGATCTGCTGGGACAGGCGCAGACAGGTACCGGAAAGACGGCTGCCTTCGCACTGCCGCTGCTGGCCCGCATCGACGCCTCTGCCAATTATCCGCAAATGCTGGTGCTTGCCCCGACCCGCGAGTTGGCCCTGCAGGTCGCCGAGGCGATGCAGACCTACGCGCGGTTCCTGCCCGGATTCCACGTGTTGCCGATCTACGGCGGGCAGGGTATGGGGATGCAGCTCAATCGGTTGCGCCGTGGCGTTCAGGTGGTGGTGGGGACGCCTGGTCGGGTCATGGATCACATACGCCGTGGCACCCTGGATATCTCGCGTCTGCAATCGCTGGTGCTCGATGAGGCCGACGAAATGCTGCGCATGGGCTTCATCGATGATGTCGAGTGGATCCTCGAGCATACGCCGCCAACCCGTCAGATCGCCCTGTTCTCGGCGACCATGCCGAACGAGATCCGCAGGGTTGCCGAGCGTCATCTCAATGATCCGCAACACATCAAGGTCGCGTCGAAGACGACCACGGCCGAGAACATCCGCCAACGTTATTGGCCGATCGGCGGCCTGCACAAACTCGATGCGCTGACACGAATCCTCGAGAGTGAGACCTTCGACGGCGTGATCATCTTCGTCCGTACCAAGACCCAGACGACCGAGCTTGCGGAAAAACTCAGTGCGCGTGGCTTTGCTGCCGAGGCGTTGAATGGCGATGTGGCACAGGTGCAGCGCGAGCGCACGGTCGGCAGGCTGCGGGACGGCAAGCTGGATATCCTGGTGGCGACCGATGTGGCGGCGCGCGGGCTGGACGTCAGGCGGGTAACGCACGTGATCAACTACGATATCCCCCATGACACCGAATCTTATGTACACCGGATAGGGCGCACCGGCCGAGCGGGCGCCGCAGGCGAGGCGATACTCTTTGTTGCTCCGCGTGAAAGACGCATGCTGCGCGCGATCGAAAAGGCGACGGGACATCCAATCGACCCCATGGAGCTGCCGTCAGTCAAGGACATCAATTCCAAACGCACCGAGCGCTTCAAGACGAGGGTGCGGGAGACCATCGCCAGCGATGACCTGGCGCTGTACTACCGGCTGGTCAGCGAGCTCGAGCAGGAAGACGATCTCGATGCCCTGCAGATTGCTGCCGCCCTGGCGCAACTTGCCCAGGGTGATGTGCCCCTGCTGCTCGATCCGAAGGCCGAACCCAAACTGCCGGCGAAGCGTGATTTCGAAGCAGAAGATCGTGGCCGCGAGCGCAAGCCGGCAAGGCCTGAGCGCCCGCGCTCACATCCGCAAAAGGTGGTCGAGACCAAGGCCCTGCCGCTCAAGGAGTTTCCCGATATCGAGATGGAGCGCTTCCGGGTAGCAGTCGGTTACCAGCACGGGGTCAAGCCGGGGAATATCGTCGGTGCGATCGCCAATGAGGCCGATCTCGAGGCCAGGTACATCGGTCACATCGAGATATTCGATGACTTCACTACCGTCGATCTGCCGGCGGGTATGCCGGAACAGACGATGCGTGACCTGCGTAATGCCTGGGTGTGCCAGCAGCGGCTGGCGATCGAGCGCCTGAAGGACTCTGGTCTGGCTGCAGCCAGCGACCCGAAACGACCTGCGCGCCGGCCGGCGAAGCCAGGCGCTGAACACGAACGCACTGAGAAGCCGGCGCGTAAGCCGCGCAAAGAGAGTTCTGCAGGCAAGCCGCTTAAGGGATCGGCGGTTGATGGCAAGGGTGGGCAGGGTCGTCCTGGAGAACGCAAAAGCGCGGCGACCAAGCGTCCTGGCCGCAAGCCTGATGCAAAGCCCGCTGCGACGAAGCCCGGTGGCAAGCCGGTTGGTTTCAAGGGAAAGAAAAAGTCCAAAGTGGCCGGAGACAAGCCGCTGAAGAAACGCCTGACTTTAAAAAAAGGACCGAAGAGCGGACTCTGATCCGACTACTACAATTAAAACCTTCTGCTCGACACAGATCGGACAGACGCAAAAGCATTTCTTGGCGAGGTTAAACATGCGGCCAGACTGGCGAGCATGAATCTGAACGACCGTGAGTAGCCATTGCCCGGCAAAACCGGGAGCCTTTCAGGAAAGGCCGATCAATTAACACCGGCTGTGTTTCTCAACAATCCTGACCACTTCGGAGGGGCAGATCGCCTGGTTGCCGCATACACGGCGTTCCTCGACGAAGCTGAGTGCCGACAGCACACGGATCCCCATTTTTTTTGAAGGTCTCAAGGGCCGGCCTGATGCGTCAATCCATTCTTCGAGTTCTACTTTGTGGTGTTCCGGAGACACAGAGCATCGCAACCTGGCTACCCCTTCGATGTCGGTTTCGATATCGCTAAGGGGTACCGTCACCTCAAAGCAGCCCTGTCTGTCGTCCGAAACGCATTTGCATCTTTCGCATTCAACAACAACACCGTACTTTTTCAGTCTCATCAGCTACGAATTCATCTACATCGGATGGGAAAAGTTTACCGGAAATACTGGCATCGCCAAGTACGCGCGCTCGAGAACGGGCAATGTCGGTTTGGTGAGCATGTGTGCGAATTAACTTATAGTGTCAGTTGCCGTTAACCTGCTTTGGTTCCCTGGAGTTGCAACTTCATACTTGCCGGCATGGCCGGCCAAAGGCGTAATGATGAACGCGAGAATCATGATATCGGTCGGGCTGGTGCTTCTGCTTTCCGCGTGCGGCCAGGACGAGCCCGCACCCCAGCAGGAGAAAACCTTCGGCGGCCAGCTCGGTGATTCGTACAAGGGCATGCTTGACGATGCCAGGCAGGGTGTCGAACATGCCAACGATCAGATGCAGCAAAACGACCAGGCCGTACGAGAGCGCAATCAATAATGACAGTGCTGCTCTTAAACCGCGACGACGCACCAATGGTGAGCGGTGTTGGCAGGCTTCAGGCTTAAGAACTGCTCCGGGTAGAGACCGTGGTTTCGTCACTTGCATCCTTCGATCAGTGTAAGGCCGTTTTTAAGGCCCCAGGTGTGCCGGATCAAGCGGATGCCAACTCAATTATGTCCCCGTCGATCTGGCCAGATAACTGTCGAGTCCGTTGGCAAATGCCTGACGGTCGGTGGCGGACAGCGGGGGCGGTCCGCCGCCGGTGAAACCGCTTGAGCGCATGGTATCCATGAAATCGCGCATATTCAGACGTTCGCGGATGTTGTCCGGGGTGAACCGCTCACCGCGGGGGCTGAGAGCCTGTGCCCGTTTTTCGATCACCTCGGCTGCGAGCGGGATATCTGCGGTTATCACCAGGTCACCGGGTTCGGCGCGCCGCACGATCTCGTTGTCAGCGACATCGAACCCCGAGGAAACCCGCAGCATTTTTATGTGGCGCGAGCGGGGGATCTCGATCGACTGGTTGGCCACCAGGGTGACCTCGACACCGCAGCGTTCAGCTGCACGAAAAAGGATGTCTCGAATCACGCGTGGGCAGGCATCGGCGTCAACCCAGATGGCCATAAGCAGCTCCCCGGCTAAATGTCCGGCAAAAAACAGGGGACGCTTGCGCGCCCCCGAACACGGGGAATAGTAAACCGGATTGCCGCTGGACCGCTTCGACTGGGCGTGATTTTTTACTGACCGCGCAACACGCGCAGCAGATCGTCCGGCTCAAGGCGCCGGGTATAGTCCACGTTGACGAAGTGATGGCGAATGATGCCGTCGCTGTCGACCACGTAGCTTGCCGGCACCGGCAGGACGAAGCTGTCGTCACCGTTGAAAGCCGGAATATCGATACCCAGCTTGGTGTAGATCGGACGCAACTGCTCGGGCAGCTCGAAGGTCAGGCCGAATGCCTCGGTGATCTTGTTACCCAGGTCGCTCAATACCTCGAATTCGAGCGCATGACGTGCCTGGGTATCCATGGCCTTGTCCGGCAGCTCGGGCGAGATGGCAACGAGCGTGGCGCCGCTGGCCCTGATGTCCGGCAGGGCCTGCTGCAGGGCATGCAGTTCCATGTTGCAGTAAGGGCACCAGCCGCCACGGTAAAAGTTCAGTACGACCACCGATTCCGCGAGCAGTTCGGACATCTTGCGCTGCTCGCCGTTGTGGTTGGGCAAAGTGAAATCCGGGACCCGGTCGCCGGCCTTCAGACTGCGGTCGACGATTCCCAACCCCTCCAGCTGGCTGGTCGCATCGGCCATGGTCTGGAGGACCTCGGCGGGGACCCGTTCGGCCTTTGCGGCATCGTATTCGGCTATCTTTTCGCGCAGATTGGACATGGTCCGCTCCTGGTTATGGAATGATCGTTCCATAATTTATAGCGGTTCTGGAATGTTCGTTCAAGTATTTCCGTGCCGCGGCTATAATTGGCGCATTGCAGTACACAGGCGAATGAAGATGGCGAGGCCGGCGAGTTTTGACCGTGAGCAGGTCCTTGAGCGTGCCACAGAGACGTTCTGGGAAAACGGCTACTTTGCCACCAGTATCAGCCAGCTGGTCGAGGCGACGCAGCTCCAGCCCGGCAGCCTGTATGCGGCATTCGATTCCAAACAGGGCCTGTTTCTGGCTGCGCTGGATCACTATGCCCGGCAGAGCCTGAAGCGTTTGCGTGGCGTCCTGGCGGAGGCGGCCGACCCGCTGGAAGGAATTCGTCTTTTCTTCGCACTGCTGGCCAGTGACCGCGGGAGTGCAAAGCGTATTCGGGGCTGCCTGCTGGTCAACACCGTGCTGGAGGTCGGGCGACACAATCCCGAAGTTCAGGCTCGGGTGAAAGCTCACCTCGCCGAGATCGAAGGCGCTTTCCGGGGTGCGCTGGAGGAGGCGCAGGCGCAGGGCCAGCTGGCGCCCGACAAGTCGCCTGATGCACTTGCCAGTTTTCTGATGACCACCATATGGGGATTGCGCGTGCTCAGCGGCACCGGTGCCGATGCGCGCAGTGCGCGCCAGGTTGTGGATCAGGCGCTGTCCGTGCTCGACGCCTGAGTTTTTCGGCAGCAATTCCCGTGACGCTCCCTTTTTATCCTGCCCTGTTCCTGCTCGCGGCCCTCTGGGGCGGCTCCTTCCTGTTCATGCGGATCGCGGCACCGGTCCTTGGGCCGGTCTGGCTGATCGCTCTGCGCGTATTGATCGCAGGTCTCGTGCTTCTGCCGCTGATTGCCCAGCGTCGTCAGCTGGCATTGCTGAGACAGCATGCCTGGCAGTTGTTGTGGGTCGGGTTCGTGAGCGCGGCCCTGCCGTTCACCCTGCTGGCTTATTCCTCGCTTGAATTGACCGCCGGTTCGACCTCGATCCTGAATGCCACGGTACCGATCTTTGCGGCCGTGATCGGTTTTTCGGTCTATGCGGAAAAGCTGGACGGGAGACGGGTGGCGGGCGTGGCGCTGGGTTTCGTCGGCGTGGTGGTCCTCGTCGGCCTGCCCGCGGGTGGCGCGCCGCCTCCACTGCTGTCGGTGCTCGCCGGGCTGGCGGCGGCCGTGTCTTACGTGTTTGCGGCCAATTTCGCCAAGCGACGATTAACCGGAATGCCGGCTCTGGTATTTGTCAGCGGAAGCCAACTCGGTGCAGCAGTCTTCCTGTTGCCCCTGATGCCTGCGTTTCCACCGCCGCAGACACCGGGCGGCCTGGTGATCGCCGCGGTGCTGGCCCTGGCGGTACTGTCGACATCTCTGGCCTTCATCATCTATTTCCAGCTGATTCGCGAGGTGGGCCCCACGCGGACGCTGACCGTGACTTACCTGATACCGGTATTCGCGATTGGCTGGGGAGCCTTGCTGTTGGGTGAGCAACTCACCCTTGGCATGCTGCTTGGTGGGGGGCTGGTCCTGCTCGGTGTGGCTCTGGCCAACAGCAGGGCAGCATCAGCCAGGCCGGTTTTACAGGCGGGCTCGGTCGCGGATGCGGGTGAAGAGATGGCCCCGGTGGCTGCGGAGGCGCGATCGGCGGTCAGGCGCAAACAGTCCGAGCCGAACGGGCTGGATTGATCGGTTTGGCATCTTGTCGAGCTTTTGACGGCGACTCATTTGATCCGGATCAGGTCCGACTCGAATTGCCGGTGTATTGCAGCCGAAACCGGTTGAGGCTGTCCCGAATACTGCGTCAGCATCTGACGACCTGTTGTCCATGTCTGTTACGTCGTCGCTCCACCGCGGCCGTACAAGACCCCAGCCGCGAGGCCCTCGATGTCGCCACTTGCCCCCATGAACACGTTGCGCGGGGTGCTTGCGGCCATTGAGGCACTGCCTTTGCCCGGCCCGGTTCGGATATTGAATCTGTGCGGCGATCAGGAGCGGGTTATCTCACTGGCCGGCATGCGGAAGGTTCTTCCGCGCCGGGTGAAATTGCTGTCCGGCCCCGGCTGTGCGGCGAGCATCTGCCCCGAGGCCGATCTCTATCAGGCGATCCAGCTGGCCCAGCGCGAGGCGGTGACCCTGCTGGTGTCGGACAATATGCTGCAGCTGCCACTGGGCCGCCACTTTTTTGGACCTCGGACACTGCTCGAGGCGAAACTGAAGGGCGCCGATGTGCGCATCGTATCCGCACCGATCGAGGCGGTGCTCATCGCCCGGGCCGAACCCCGGCGCGAGATGGTGTTTTTCGCCGCCGGTTTCGAGACACTGCTGGCGCCTTTAGCCGGCATGGTTTTGGAGGGGCTGCCCGAAAACCTTTCCGTATTGCTGTGTGGCAGACGGGTCGAGCCCCTGATCGAAAAGATCCTCAGCTCTGAAGACCCCGGTTTCGAGGCCCTGCTGTTACCCGGAAATCGTTGTTCGGTGACCGGTACGGCTGCCTGGGAAGATATGACGCAGAATTTTCATATCCCTGCGGCGGTGGCGGCCTATACCAGTACCGGCATCCTGGCGGCAATTCATGCAGTGCTGCGACAGCGCTGTGCGGACGAGGCGCGTGTCGACAATTGTTATCAGCCGATGGTACGGCCGGAGGGTGATGCCATGGCGCTCGACCGCCTTTATCGCGTTTTCGATATCGTCGATGGCGTCTGGCGCGGTGTCGGGCGGGTCGAACAGACCGCCTTCCGCCTGCGTTTTGCCTACGACGTCGTCAATGCAGACAGCCGCCATCCTGATTACCGCGGTGAACTGCGACAGAGCACCGGCGAGATGCCGGAGGGATGCGAATGCGCGGCCGTGCTGCTGGGTAAGCAGGAGCCGGCCGACTGTCGCCAGTTCTCTGTCGGCTGCCATATCGATTCACCCTATGGGCCCTGCATGGCCTCGGAAGACGGTACCTGTTACCTGCGCAGCGGCGGCTTCCGGGCCTCCTGAGACAGCGCTTCGGCAGGGTGCGCGGCACATTCCGGCGCCCCTCCCCTTGCCTTTACCGGTTGAAAGGCGTTACACCGCCTGTGACTCAGGACTGCCAGAACGGCTTCGCCGATTCCGCAAGCGCCTGGGTCGGGCTGATGGCAATGTCTCTCAGCTGGGCTTCGCTCAGCTCCGCCAGTTGCCGGCGCTGGCGTGAACGCTGATACCAGGTGTTCAGCAGCATCACCAGGTAGCCTGTCGGAGGCTGCCATGGCCGGTCGGTATATCTGCGGTAGCTCAGTGTCAAAGTGCTCATAGGTTTCTCCTGGTTTGGCGGTATGTCGGTCCTCGAGCAGGGACTTCATAGGAATGTCATTTTAGTTGGACTGCTGTTACAGTAACAGTTACAAAATGTAGGAAATGTTATCAGTACAGATTGGGTTTAAGCATGACAGTTTCCGCACGCGTAGCCGGTGATGGTTTTCTATACGATCGGGTCACAAGACATATTCTTGATCTGGTTGAGAAGGGGACGCTCAAACCCGGCGACCGCGCCCCATCGCTGCGAGGCCTGAGTAAGCAGCTGCGGGTCAGTATCTCGACCGTCAGCCAGGCCTATGCGGCGCTGCAGGAACTCGGTGTGCTGCGGGTCCGTCCCCAATCCGGCTACTTCGTCGATGGCCAGGTGAGTCGGCAGCAGGGTTCTCGCGTACCGCGCAAGACCACGGTCAGCCAGCAGCCGCGCAGGGTACGCTTCGGTGAGCTGTTCGAGGAGATCTTCAGTGTCGCCAATGACCCGCAGGTGGTGCCGCTGGGGGCAGCTGTGCCGTCGGTCGACCTGATGCCGGTCAAGGGGCTGTTGCGCGCGACCCAGCGGGCCGCAGCGAGGGAGCCCGAAAACGCGGTGAACTACTGTTTCCCGCCTGGGAACCTCGATCTGCGGCATGAGATCGCAAGGCGCTATGTCGACCTGGGTCTTTCGGTCGATCCCGAAAACATCATCATCACGTCCGGCTGCAGCGAGGCACTTTCCCTAAGCCTGCACGCGGTTGCGCGTCGCGGGGATATCGTCGCCGTGGAGTCACCGACCTATTTTTCGGTCCTGCGCCTGATGGAACGCATGGGCCTGCTCGCGGTCGAGATCGACAGCGATCCGGAGACCGGGCTTTGTCTGGATGCCCTGGAGAGCGTCATCGAGACCATGGACATCAAGGCGGTGGTTGCGGTGCTGAACTTCAGCAACCCGGTCGGTTCGCTGATGCCGGATGCGAACAAGGAGCGGCTGGTCGGCATGCTCGAACAGGCCGATATCCCGCTCATTGAGGACGATATCCATGGCGATCTGCATTTCGGCGAGCAGCGCCCGGCGATCGGCAAGTGCTACGACCGCAAGGGCATGGTGCTGACCTGCTCCTCGTTCTCGAAGACGATTGCACCCGGTTACCGCATCGGCTGGGTAATCGCCGACCGCTACCGCAATGATGTGGTGGAGTTGAAGCACGCGACCTCGTCGGCGATGTGCAGCCTGCCGCAGATGGCCATGGCCGACTACCTGCGCAGTGGCGAATACGACCGTCACCTGGTGCGACTGCGCAGCGCCTACCGCATGCAGGTCGACAAGATGCGATTCATGCTGGCGCAACACTTTCCCGGCGGGACTCGGATCACCGAACCGCAGGGTGGATTCGTCCTCTGGGTGGAGATGCCACGCGGCATCGATGCGCTGGAACTGCTCAACCGTGCGCTGCGTGAAAACATCAGCGTGACGCCGGGCATGATGTTTTCGGCAACCCGCAAATTCCGCAACTTCGTGCGCATCAATTGCGGCTACCCCTGGGACGAGCGGATAGAGCGTGCAGTCGTGCGTTTGGGGGAGTTGATCGCGGAGTTGAGCGCGGAGCAGCCGGGTAATCGGTAGCGTCTTTCAGCGGTCTGGTGGCGGCTCGTCTTCGGGTGCGGGCGTCTGCCGCGGCTCTTCGGCGTCGCTCAGGGGGTAGCGGTCTGCGACATAGGCCGGCCCCTTCATGATCATGACAACGAGACAGCCGATTGCAATCGTGAAGGCCGCAGTCCATGCCGTGAGTGCGGTGGCGACAGCGGCGATGCCGACGCCAGTGACGTACTTTTCGGCCGTGATATCAGGCGGCGGGAACAGATTGGCGATGAGGTAACAAAAGAGGGGTATCGCGGTACCGGCAGCAAGAAACAAGGGCAGTTTGGCCATGATCCGCCGTTCCATTCCAGGAGGTTCACGCCGGCTTCCCGGAAGTTTTTGAAAAAGTTGCATTCTGATGGTTCTCGGGTGGCCCGGACGCGGTCAAGAAAGGCGGAACGGCCTTGTGTCGAGCCGTTCCGCCTGTCTGAGTTGTCAGCTCTGGGGTATCAGTACTTCATTCACCACATGGATGACACCGTTGGAGGTCATGATGTCGGTGGATGCAATGTCGATGCTGGCCACCGGCAGGTACGAGCCCTCGACGGTTGCGAGCTTGCTCATGCTGGTCACTGCCTTGGCATCGAGCTTACCCGGGACTACGTGGTAGGTAAGGACCTTCGTCAGCTTCTCCTTGTCGTTGAGCAGCGCCTCGATGGTACCGGGGGGCAGTTTCGCGAAGGCCTCATCGGTCGGCGCGAAGACGGTGTACGGGCCGTCGCCCTTAAGGGTCTCAACCAGGCCGGCGGCCTGTACCGCTTTCACGAGCGTATTGAAAGAGCCGGCCGCTACTGCGGTATCGACGATGTCAGGCTGGGCAGCCTGCATCTTTTGGTAGCCGCCGGTGCGGATGAAGCCGGCGCGGGCCGGCATCTGCGTCAGAACGTTGCTGTCGGCAGTACCGTAGCCGTGGGCTTCATGGAAGCTGCATTGTGCAGACGCGATGCCGGTTGCGGTGATCGCGGATGCCGCGGCGATTGCGATAAGGGTCTTTTTCATTACTGAGTCTCCGTAGTGGTTTGTGGTTGTGCTGCGCGCGTCAAAAAAGGACGACGGCCGCAGCGATGATCAGAACGAGAGGCGAGTAGACGCCGGCGATGGAGGCCATACACAAACGACCGTCCAGGGCTGCCGACTGGTTTGAAAACATTTTGTCCATGTATTTTCTCCTGTGTAGCGGTTTTGTCCGCGTTGAGGTGAATAATGGCAGACAAAATCTGGAATACAAGCGAGAAAAACAGAAACAAAACCAGGACATAAAGAGCCTCTGAGAGAGGTTTTACGTGTGAGCGAGGTTTTTTCCCACTGATAGCTTATTGATAAAAGTAGAAAATGTTCCGAGGCCTGAGGTGAGTGGGGCACATTGGACAATGTCTTCGGCGGCTGCGCCTTTATGTCCAGGTCAGATAGGGGTCTGATATTGCCCGTCCATCTTTTCTCTGGTTGCCGATGTTCACAGGGCTCGTGCATCAGGCTTGTTTGTTCTATATTGGTTCTCTATCTTCTGTCGAAATCGATGTGCCCGGAACCGCCGGGCAGGGCTGGGTGCGCGCTGCGATGCAGGTGGTGAATCTCGAACAACTGAAACGCGACGGGGTCCTGTGGCAGGGGCGTCGCCGTATGTCGGAATCTGACCGGGTGCTGGCCAGCGGCTGGCCGGTACTGGATGAACTGCTCGGTGGTGGCTGGCCGCATGCCGCCCTGGTCGAGGTGCTGAGCGACGCTCACCAGGGCCTGCCCCTGGTATTGCCCCTGCTGGCCCGCCTGGGTGAGGGCACGCGCTGGTTGGTCTGGATCGCGCCACCCTATGTGCCCTATGCGCCGGCCCTGCTGGCCCGCGGTATCCGGGTCGAGCAGTTGCTGCTGATACAGGATGTATCGGCACAGCAACGTCTTTGGGCTGCCGAGCAGGCGCTCAAGTCAGGCGCCTGTGGTGCCGTGCTGGTATGGCCGGAGCGGGTACAGACGGCACAGTTGCGACGCCTGCAGCTGGCGGCCGAGCAGGGTGCCTGTCCGGGCATCCTGTTTCGCTCCCAGCGTGCTGCGAACCAGGGCTCGCCTGCCGCCCTGCGCCTGCGTGTGCGCCCCTCACCGCTTGGGCTGCAGGTCGAGGTGATCAAGCGGCGCGGCGCCTGGGCGGGGGAGTACATGCATCGTTCCGATGCACGGGGCCGAGGGCCAAGGGCCGAGGGCCGAGGATCGAGGCTCGAGGGGATGAGCGAGCATGTTTATAGAACCGCAAAGGACGCGAAGTTCACAAAGGCGGGTGGTCTGGCTTCAGAGCATGCGGGCTCAGTGGTTGCGTCTTCCTTCGTGATCTTTGTGTCCTTCGTGGTTAAACACTATGTCCGCCACCTCGGCCCTCGGCCCTCGGCCCCCGGCCCTTTATGCCGGGCCTCCAGCCCGGCATAAACCGCCATGCTCTGGCTCGCCCTGTACTTCCCGCAATTACCGCTCGAGATCTTCGTGCGTGGCCGGCAACAGGCCGGCGCGCTGGCGATCGTCGAGCAGTCTGGCGGGCGTGAACGCATCAGTCGCTGCAATGTGGCGGCACAGGCCTACGGGGTTCGCCCCGGGGTTTCACTGCCGGCGGCATTGAGCCTGTGTGCCGGGCTTTCGGTGCAGCTGCGGGATCGGGCGCGCGAGCGCCAAGCCCTGGATGAACTGGCGCTGTGGGCCTACCAGTTCAGCCCGGGCATCAGCTTCGAGCCCTCGCTGTTGTTGCTGGAGGTCGGCGCCAGCCTGCGCCTGTTCGGTGGTCTGCCGGCCCTGCTGGAGACCCTGCAGCGTGAACTCGAACAGATCGGTTATGGCGCGCAGCATGCGCTCGCACCCACACCGACCGCGGCCGGCCTGCTGGCCCGCACCCGCCCCGGTTGCCGGGTGTCGACGCAGGGGCAGCTGCAGGGGGCAGTGGGGGAGCTGCCGCTGTCGCGTCTGACCCGTGACCGCAAAGCCCGCACCCTGATGCGCCATATCGGTCTTGACAGTATCGCCGATGCCCTTGCCCTGCCGCGCCCTGAACTTGCACGGCGGGTCGGGCCGCAATTATCGGGCCTGCTGGACCGTCTGCTCGGACTGGCGCCGGACCCGCGTCCGCCGTGGCAGCCGCCACGTTATTTCAAGCAGACCATCGAACTGCTGGGTGAGATCGAATACGCGACGGCGCTGGTGTTTCCGGCGCATCG